>NZ_JFYV01000034.1 GCF_000632225.1 Sphingomonas sp. RIT328 | reverse complement strand
GCACAACCCCGCACAACACCCAGTGTCGCGGGGTGGAGCAGCCCGGTAGCTCGTCAGGCTCATAACCTGAAGGTCACAGGTTCAAATCCTGTCCCCGCAACCATCCCAAAACACCACCAATGCCCCAGCCCCCACGGCCCGGGGCTTTCGTGCGTTCCGGGCTGTCCAGCCGAAGACACCCTCGTCCACCGCGACATCAAGATATAAAGATATCTTTATGTCAGGATTGACGACACCCGCCCGATGGTGTTGAACCGTCGTGTCGAGGTTCCCCATTTCCGCTCGCGGCGATGGGGCTAAGACGGGAAGCCGGTGGTGTCCTTCGGGACAGAATCCGGCGCTGCCCCCGCAACTGTAAGCGGCGAGCGGCGGTTCCTTCATGTGTCACTGGGTGCGTGCGCCCGGGAAGGCCGGAACCACCGTGATGACCCGTGAGCCAGGA
Organism: Sphingomonas sp. RIT328; assembly: GCF_000632225.1. GTDB lineage: Bacteria > Pseudomonadota > Alphaproteobacteria > Sphingomonadales > Sphingomonadaceae > Sphingomonas > Sphingomonas kyungheensis. The sequence continues at coordinate 243,013 of NZ_JFYV01000034.1, read as the reverse complement.
GACCTGCCTCCGACGCGATAACGTTCCTCGGACGGGGGTTGCTCCGGTGGATCGCGCGCGATGCAGGATTCGGCGGCGACGCCGAAGCGATGCGGCCGTGTGCGCTCTTGCCTTGACCTCTGCCGATACAAGCAGGTGAGTCATGACCGACAGCGACGTCACATTCACGTTCGGCAGCATTCCGTTCGACGAAGAGTATCGCCCCGCCGACGATACGCGGATCACCACCAACTTCGCCAATCTGGCGCGCGGCGAGCGGCGCCGCGACAATCTGCGCGCGACGCTGATGATGATCGACCGGCGGTTCAACGCGCTGATGGACTGGGACAATCCGACCGGCGACCGCTATGGTGTCAGCCTCGATATCCTCTCGATCGGTTTGGACCTGGGCGCCGGCGAACCCGCCTTCCCGCTGATCGAGATGCTCGAAACCCATGTCATCGACCGGCGCAGCGGCACCCGGCTCCCCGGCATCGTCGGCAACAATTTCTCCTCCTACCTGCGCGACTACGACTTCAGCGTCGTGCTGCCCGAGCATCGCCAGCGGACCGGGCAGGGCGAACCGCCGCCGCAGTTCGGCGATCTGCACGGCAAGCTGTTCCGGCATCTGTTGCGGTCCTATGGCTATCGCGCCCGCTGCGACAAACCGCCGGTCATCTGCCTCAGCGTGTCGAGTCAGGCGGTCTATCACCGCACCGCCAATCTGCACCCGATCCTCGGCATCGAATATCAGACCGAGGCGGCGTCGCTGACCGACGCCTATTTCGCCAAGATGGGAATGACCGCGCGCTATTTCCTGCCGCCGCACGGCGCCGCGCCGCTCGCTTTCTATCATATCGGCGATCTGGTCAGCGATTACAGCAATGGCGAACTCGCCAGCACGATCAGCACGATGGAAAGCTTCCAGAAGATCTACCGGCCCGAGATCTACAACGCCAACGCCGTCGCCGCCGCCGCCTATCGGCCGAGCCTGTCGAGCCAGGATTATTCACTGACGCGCATCGTCTACGATCGCGAGGAACGCAGCCGCCTCGCCGTCGACCAGGGACGCTATGCGCAACAGCATCTGATCGAGCCGCACGGCGCGACGCTCGCGCGCTGGTCCGCGACCTGCGGCCTGTGACCGGCCCGATGCCAGAAGGACAGACCAACATGACCCACCTCTTGCCGACGACCACCGCTGGCAGCCTGCCCAAACCCTCATGGCTCGCGCAGCCGGAGACCTTGTGGTCGCCGTGGAATCTCTCCGGCGACGCGCTGGTCGCGGGCAAGCAGGACGCGCTGCGCCTCGCAGTCGACGATCAGCGGCAGGCCGGCATCACGATCATCGGCGATGGCGAGCAGACGCGGCAGCATTTCGTCACCACCTTCATCGAACATCTGCGCGGCGTCGATTTCACCCAGCGCGCCACCGTCCGCATCCGCAACCGCTATGACGCGAGCGTGCCGACCGTCGTCGGCGCGGTGTCGCGCCCCGCGCCGGTATTCGTCGAGGATGCGCGCTTCCTGCGGGCGCAGACCGCCGGGCCGATCAAATGGACGCTGCCCGGGCCGATGACGATGATCGATACGCTCTACGACGACCATTATCATAGCCGCGAGACACTCGCCTGGGAATTTGCCCGCATCCTCAACGACGAGGCCCGCGAGCTCGAGGCGGCGGGGGTCGACATCATCCAGTTCGACGAGCCGGCGTTCAACGTCTTCTTCGACGAGGCGAACGACTGGGGCATCGCGACGCTGGAGCGCGCCGCCGAGGGACTGAAGGCGAAGACCGCGGTGCACATCTGCTATGGCTATGGCATCAAGGCCAATACCGAATGGAAGCAGAGCCTCGGCGCCGAATGGCGGCAATATGAGCGGACCTTCCCCAACCTCCAGCGCTCGACGATCGATATCATCTCGCTCGAATGCCAGAATTCGCGCGTGCCGATGGAGCTGATCGAGCTGGTCCGCGGCAAGACGGTGATGGTCGGGGCGATCGACGTCGCCACCGACATGGTCGAGACGCCGGAGGCGGTCGCGGCGACGCTGCGCAACGCCTTGCGTTTCGTCGACGCCGACAAATTGTGGGCCGCGACCAATTGCGGCCTGGCGCCGCTGCCGCGCGCCGTCGCCCGCGGCAAGCTGCACGCGCTGGCGGCGGGCGCGGCGATCGTTCGCGCCGAGCTGGCGGGCTAGTCGCGCTCCGCGGTCGCGCTAGCCGCCGAACAGGCGCAGCGCGACCGCGTCGCCCATCGCGCGATAGCCCGCCTCATTGGGGTGGAGGTGGTCGCCGGTGTCATAGGCGGGGAGCAGCCGGTCAGGATGCGCGGGATCGCGCACCACCGCGTCGAAGTCGATCACCGCATCGAAGATGCCGCCGCTGCGGATCAGCGTGTTGAGCCGCTGCCGCGTCGCCTCGGTCGGCGGGGTGGCGTGATAATAATCGTTCCCGACCAGCGGCGTGATCGTCGCGCCGATCAGCGTGATGCCATGCGCATGCGCACGCGCGGCGAGTTCGCGGAAGGCCGCGGCGATCGAATCGTAGAGCGCGCGCTGGCTCACCGGGTCGACGGGCGCCTCGCGCGTCAGCCCGCCGAGATCGTTGACGCCCTCGAACACGACGGCATAGCGGACGTTGGGCCGGGCGATGACGTCGCGGTCGAAGCGCGCCAGCAGACTGGGCCCGAGCCCGTCGGTGAGGATATGGTTGCCGCCGATGCCGGCGTTGACCAGCGCCAGATGCGCGGTGCGGGCATTGCCGCCGAGCCGGCGGGCCAGCACGTCGGTCCAGCGCGTGTTGGCATTGTCGCGGACGCCGCGGCCGTCGGTGATCGAATCGCCGATCGCGACGATCGCCGCATCCGTCTTGCCGCCACTCACCTCGACATCGGCGAGATCCCACCAGCCGCCGATCGCCTGCGCATCGGGCAGCGTCTCGGCGGCGACATGATCGCCGGCGGTGACGTAGTTCGTCGCGCGGGCACCGGGATGACCGGTGTGGCGGATCGGCGGCTTGGCGAGGAACAGGCTGATCGCGAGATCGTCGCCGGCGCGGGTGGCGAGCGGCAGCGGGTCCGAATAGACCTCCGCGCCCGGCGGGATGACGGTGGTGCGCGCGCCGGCGAAGGTCAGCGGCGCGCCGTCGCGTACCGTCGCCGAACCGGGGGCGCCGCGGGCGAGGGCGGCGGCGTCGATGCGTAGCGCCGCGTCACCGGCGACGTTCGACAGGCGGACGCGGACGCGGGTGCCGCCGGCGGAGAGGTGGACGACCTGGCGGATCGTCACCGGGCCGATCGCGGCGATCCGTTCGGCGTCCGCCGCGGTGGCGACCATCTGCGCCGATCCCCAGGCGGGCACCCAGCGCGCCATCGGCGTCTGGGCGGAGAGGGCCGTACCACCCGCCAGCGCCGCGAGCAGCAGCGCCGCGCGTCCGTATCGTCCTGTCATCCGTCTCTCCTGTGTCTCGGCGTTCAGCGCGCGGGTGCCGCCGCCAGCGCCGCGGCGATCGCCGCACGCATCGGCTTGGGGCGGAGCGCGACGTCATAGGGCGTCGGGCGGCGCTTGGCATGGTCGGGGCGCGGCTCGAACCCCTCGATCCAGCTGTGCGCGTCGCTCAATCCCCAGCACAGCACGTCGCGCAGCTTGGGATAGGCGAGCGTCACGTCGAGATAGGCGCGGGTGAAATCGGCGACCGCCCGGTCGCGCGGGGCGATCGCGGCGGGCAGGTGATTGTCGCGCACGTCGAGCTCGGTGATCAGCAGGCCATAGCCCATCGCGGTCACCGCATCGAGGAAGCGCCGCCATTCGCCCTGCAATTGCGCCGCGCTCGCCGTGCCGTCGGGCCCTTGAGTGACGAGATGCGATTGCAGCCCGAGCGCGTCGACCGGCACGTTGCGCCGGCGGAAGCCTTCGAGCAGCCGCAGCACGCCGGCGCGATGTTTGGCGTTGCCGGGCTCCCAGCTCATATAGTCATTGTAGACGAGTTGCGCGTCGGGCGCCGCGGCGCGCGCGGTGTGGAAGGCGAGGTCGAGCGTCGGCTCCGCACCGCCGAGCGCCTTCGACAGCGACGTGTCGTAGAGGGTGCCATCCTCCGGCCGCACCGCTTCGTTGACGACGTCATAGCTGGCGATGCGGCGGCCGTAGCGGTTCATCACGGTGCGGATATGCGTGGTGAGCAGGGTTTCGGCGGCGGCATGCGGCTGCGCGCCGAAATCATAGTCGTTGAGCCAGCGCGGCAGCCATTTCGGTTGATGCCAGAGCAGATTGTGGCCGCGGACCGCGAGATGCTCGCGCTCCGCCCAGGCCATGATCGCATCGAAATGGCCGAAGGCGAAGGTGGTGGGGCTCGGGCGGAGATGTTGCCACTTCATCTCGTTCTCGGCGACGATCAGCCCGCATTGCGCCGCGATCAGCCGCGCATAAGCCGGGTCGGCGAGCGGCACGCCGTTGCGGCCGCCCGCTTGCCACGGCACTGCGCTGCCGAAGCGCAGACCGCGTCGCGCGGCGATCGCTTGGAGACTGTCGGGCACGGCGGCGGCGAGCGGCGCGGCGGCGGCGAGCGGCGCGGTGGCGGCACTGGCCGCGACCGCGGTGGCAGCGACGAGCAGGTCGCGGCGGGTCGGTGACATGCTCGATCCTCTCTTAATTGTTAGCGCAATCATTCGCGACCCGGACGTCCGCGTCAAGGTACGGAATGGAAAGGATGAAATGCGCCGGCACCGCGGAGGCGAGGGTCAGCGTGCCGCCATGCGCATGGGCGATCTGCCGCGCGAGGCTGAGGCCGACGCCGGTGCCGTCGGCCTTGGTCGTGTGGAACGGGCGGAAGATGCGGGCGACGTCCGCCGCGGCGATGCCGCCGCCATTGTCGCCGACATGGCAGGCCAGCGTCCGACCGTCGACGTGCAGTGCGAGCGTCACCCGCGGATCGGCCGCGCTCGCCAGCGCCGCCTCCGCGGCATTCTGGAGCAGCGCCCAGAGCGCCTGGCTGATCTGGTCGCGGTCGATCGACCAGTCGGGCAACGCCGCCGCGTCGCAGATCAGGCGCACCTGCGGCCAGCGCACCGCGAACAGCCGGGCGAGATCGTCGGCGAGCGGGGTAAGCGAGACTGCGCGACGCTGCGGCTCGGGCAGGCGCGCGAGCGCGCGATAGGCTTCGGTGAAGCGCTGCAAGCCTTCGGTGCGGCGGGCGAGCGTCGTCAGGATCTCGCGGAGCAGCGGCAGATCGGGCGCGGGCCGGTCGAGCGCGGCGACGCCGCTGTCGGCGAGCGAGACGATCGGTGCGAGGCCGTTGAGCAGCTCATGGCCGAGGACGTGGATCATCTCGCCGGTGGCGCGCGCCTCGGCGACGCGTTCCTCCTGTTCGCTGTCGACCAGCGCGGCGACGATCCGCTCGCCGCCGCGCGCGGTGAGAACGACGCGGTCGATCCGCCAGCGGCGCTCGGCATGGCGCAGATAGCGGGTATCGCGCGACAGCAGCGCGGGCGGCGGCGGCAGCACCCGGTCGTCGGTCGCGAACATCGCGCGCGCGGCGCGGTTGAGCGCGCGCACCTGCTCCGCCTCGATGCCCAGCATCGGCGTCGGCGCAGCATCGAGCAACAGCCGGTTGGCGAAGGGGTCCGCGACGGGCGGGGCATCGTGGCGCGGCGGCGGTGGTGCGACGACGAGGCTGCGCAACGCGAGCCAGAGCGCGACGAGCAGCGCGCCGCTGACCGATCCCCACAATTGCCAGCGCCACGCCGCCGCGGCGACGATACCGCAGCCGAACAGGGCGAGCGCGGTCGCCAAGGGGCGCGGGATGTCAGAGCCCATAGCGCGCCATCCGCCGGTAGAGTGCGCCGCGGCTGATGCCGAGCGCTGCCGCGGCGTGGCTGACGTTGTGGCGATGTTCGCGCAACGCCGCTTCGATCGTCGCGCGTTCGGCCTGCGACAGCGCGAAGCCCGGCTCGGCGACCGGCGTGGCGGCAGCGGCAGCGGCGGGGGGGGGGGCGGACTCGGGCAGCGCGAGCGAGGCGGCGTCGATCCGGTCGCCCTCGGCGAGCAAAGCGGCCCGTTCCACCGCGAGCGCGAGTCCGCGCACCGAATCGGGCCAGTCGGTGGCGAGGATCAGCGCCGCCGCCGCCTCGGTGAACTGAGCGGATGGGCGATCGAACCGGTCGCAGGCGGCCCGCAGGAAATGGCGTGCGAGCAGCAGCGCGTCACCCGCGCGCGCGGCGAGCGGCGGCATGGCGATATCGAGCGTCGCGATCCGCCGGCGCAGCGCCGGCATCAGCGCGGCCGCATCGTCGACGATCGCGATGCAGCGCGTGTCGGCGGGCAGGCGATCGACCAGCCGTTGCTGCGCCTGCGCGTCGAGCGCGTCGGGGCGGCGCAGGATCAACGTCGCCGGCGCGCCATCGAGCCGCGGCCAGTCGGCGGCGTCGCGCAGGTCGAGGCGCAGCGGCGGCGCCGGATCGCGCGACGCGGCGTGGATCGCACTCGCCGCGAGGCTGCGGCCACTGCCGGGCGGGCCGCTGATCGAGACGCTCGCCGGCGTCGGGCCGACGCGGGCGATCAGCGCGCGCAGCTGCTGCATCGCCGCGCTGTCGCCGATCAGCACCGGCGGCGGCGATCCCGGTACGGTGGGCGCGGCGGCGGCCGCGAGCGGGCCGCGGGCGATCGCCGCGGTGACCTTGGCAATCAACTCGGCATTGCGCCACGGCTTCATCACGAAGTCGCGCGCGCCGCTCTGCATCGCCGCGACGGCGATGCGGATGCCGCTGTGCGCAGTGAGCACCAGCACGCAGGCGGCAGGATCGGCGGCGATGATCCGCGCAAGGCAGGCGAGCCCCTCCTCGCCATCGGCGCGGCCGGCGGTGAAGTTGAGATCGAGCAGGATCGCGTCGTAGCGGTGGCGGGCGAGCCGCGACAGGCCCTCCTCGGGATCAACGGCGACGTCGAAGCGATGACCGGCGAGACGGAAGGCGATCTCCATCGCCCGTGCCACCGCGGGATTGTCGTCGATCAGCAGGATGCGCGGGCTTGACGCCTCATCCGACTGTCCATCGCCGGACACTGTGTCCGCAGGCGAACGGTCGGGCGCGCAGGGATCGGAAGAAAATCGTTCATTCATAGTGATTTAGGCTTTTCGGACAGGATCGGCGACACTGTTCGCATGATGACCGAACCCTCGTTACACGCAAATGCTTCTGCCGGCGCGGGGATGGATCGGCGCGTCGCGCCCAGGCCGCGGCCGTGGTGGCGGCGGCGCGTGGTGATCGGCGCGGCCGTCGCGCTGCTGGCGGCGCTGGCGATCTGGCGGCTGCTGCCGGCGGCGGGATCGACCGACATCGCCGCCGCGACGATCGAGACCGGCCCGGTGACGCGGGCGCCCTTCGCCGATTACCTGCCGGTGCGCGCCACCGTCGCGCCGCGGCTAACGACCTTGGTCGGGGTGCTCGCCGGCGGGCAGGTCGAGACGCTGCTGGTCCAGGACGGCGCGATGGTCGCGGCGGGTCAGCCGCTTGCCCGGCTCGCCAATCCCGAACTGCGGCTCGAGGTGCTGACCCGCGAGGCGCAGATCGCGGGGCAATTGGGTGACGTGTCGGGACAGGATCTGGCGATCGAGCGCAACCGGCTCGACCGTGCCGGGCAGCTCGCGCAGGCGCATTACGACCTGATCAAGGCGCGGCGCGACCTGTCGATCCGCCAGCAGCTCTACGACAAGGGCATCGTCTCCGACGCGGGCGTCAAGAGCTTCGCCGAGGCCGCCGCCTATCAGGAACAGCGCGTCAAGCAGTTGCAGGCGGGCGGCGCGAGCGAGGCGCGGATCACCGCATTGCAGGCGGCGCGGCTCGCCGACACGCGGACGCGGCTGTCGGGCAATCTGGCGATGGTGCGGTCGGGGCTCGACGCGCTGGTGATCCGCGCGCCCGCGGGCGGACGGCTGACCAACTTCACGCTCCAGCCCGGCCAGTCGCTCAAGCCCGGCGACCCCGCCGGACAGGTCGACAGCGAGGGTGCGTGGAAGCTGCTCGCCGATGTCGACGAATATTATCTCGGCCGCGTCGCGGTCGGCCAGTCGGCGCAGGCGGGCACGGCGCGCGCGACGGTCAGCAAGGTGCTGCCCGCGGTCAAGGACGGCCGCTTCCGCGTCGAGCTCATGTTCGCGGGCCAGGCTCCCGCCGGACTCAACCGCGGCCAGACGATCGATGTCCGCATCACGCTCGGCAGCACGCAGCCGGCGCTGGTCGCGCCGATCGGCGGCTGGCTCGATACCGGCGGCAGTTCGGTGTTCGTGCTCGATGCGGACGGCGGCCATGCGCGGCGGCGCGCGATCACGATCGGCCGGCGCAACGCCGAACAGGTCGAGATCCGCAGCGGCCTCGCCCCCGGCGATCGCATCATCACCTCCTCGACGGCGTCCGTGAAGGGCGACCTCCTCAACCTCCGCTGAAAGGACGAACCCGTGATCCGGCTCGAGAATATCCAGCGCCGCTACGTCTCCGACGAGATCGAGACGACCGCGCTGCACGACATCAACCTGCACGTCGCGGCCGGCGAGTTCGTCGCGATCATGGGGCCGTCGGGGTGCGGCAAGTCGACGCTGCTCAACACGCTCGGCACGGTCGATCGGCCGAGCGCCGGGCGCTATCTGTTCGGCGAGCGGGACCTGGCGACGCTCGACGAGGCGGCGCTGGCGCGGTTCCGCGGCGCCCACCTCGGCTTCGTCTTCCAGAGCTTCAACCTGATCGACGATCTGACGATCGAGGAGAATGTCACGCTCGGCCTCGCCTATCGCAAGGAGGCGGTGCAGGGGCGGCGCGAACGCGTCGCCGCGGCGATGGACAAGGTCGGCATCGCGCATCGCGCGCGCCACTATCCCCACCAATTGTCGGGCGGCCAGCAGCAGCGCGCGGCGATCGCGCGCGCGATCGTCGGCAATCCGTCGCTGATCCTCGCCGACGAGCCGACCGGCAACCTCGACACCAGCAACGGCGAGCAGGTGATGAACATCCTCGCCGGCCTCAACGACGACGGCGCGACGATCGTGATGGTCACCCATTCGCCGAGCCATGCCGACATGGCCAAGCGCCGCATCGACATGCTCGACGGCCGCATCGTCGCCTCCGCCGCCCGTGCCCTCTGACCGTCAACGAAAGGCTATCCCCATGCGTCCTCGTCTCACCCTTCTCCTCGCCGGACTTGCCGTGCCCGCAATCGCCCAGGATGCGCCGCCGCGCAGCTTCGCCGTCGGCGCGTTCGACGCGGTCGAGCTGACCGGGGCGGACAGCGTCGTCGTCGTCGCCGGCGCGACACGCTCGGTCGTCGCCAGCGGCGATCCGCGCGCGGTCGCGGCGCTGGCGATCGACGTGCGCGGCGATACGCTGCGCGTCGGCCGCCGTCCGGGCAACTGGCGCGACACGGGCGCGCGTGTCACCGTGACGGTGCCGCAGCTGCGCGCCGCGGCGATCCCCGGTTCCGGCTCGATCCGCATCGCGTCGGCGACCGGCCGCACCTTCACCGGCTCGATCAGCGGATCGGGCACGCTGCGCGTCGACGGGCTCGATGCCGAGGCGGCGCGGTTCGCGCTGCCGGGATCGGGATCGATCGTCGCGGCCGGACGCGCCGGCACGGTGGGAATCGCGCTCGACGGATCGGGCAAGATCGACACGCGCGCGCTCGCCGCCCCGTCCGTCCGCGTCACGATGGGCGGATCGGGCGAGATCGCCGCGACCGCGACGCGCAGCGCCGATATCGATGCCGGCGGCAGCGGGTTGATCCGCATCGGCGGCGGCGGCCGCTGCGCGATCCATAAGAGCGGCAGCGCCATCGTGCGCTGCGGCTGAGCCGGCCCGCCCCTCGCCATGTCGTCCGCCCCTGACCCCCGCTGCCAGCCGCCCAGCCCGCTGCGCGACATCGCCCTGATCGTCGTGGCGGTCGCCGTCGCTGTGCTGCTCGCCCACGTCCATGTCGACGAGGTGCGGCTGCGCTGGCGCGGGTCGGGCGCGATCTCCTTCGGGCGTGCCGGCCATCTGTCGATCGCGATCGATGGGTCGAGCGGCACGCCGCCTTCCGTGACGGAGCCCCTTTGATGAACCGCTTTGCGCTGCTGTCGCTCTATCGTTCGCTGATCCGCCACAAACTCTATGCCGCGCTCAACATCGGCGGCCTGGCGGTGGGGATCGCGGTGTTCCTCGTCCTCGGCCTGTACGTGCGGTTCGAGACGAGTTTCGAACGCTGGCTGCCGAACCATGACCGGATCTATCTGGTCGAGACGGTGTGGGATTTGCCGGGGAGCCCGTTCAATGGTCCGTCGGGCGAGACGATGGGCGATCTGCTCACGCAATTGCGTGAGGATTTCCCCGGCACAGTCGGCACGCGATGGAGCGGCGGACGCAACGGCGGCAGCGTGCTGCGCAACGGCGTCGCGACGCAGGAGGATGTCGCGCAGGTCGATGCGAGCTTCTTCGACGTCTTCGACCTGCCGATGGTACGCGGCAGCGGCCGCCAGAGTCTGGCAACGCCGAGCGGTGCGGTGATCAGCGAGAGCCTCGCCAAACGCTATTTCGGCAGCAGCGATCCGATCGGTCAGACGATGACGATCGTCGGGGAGGGGCCGCAACGCTATCGCGTGACCGGCATCTTCCGCGATCTGCCCAAGAACAGCGAGATGCAGGCGACGATCCTGATCCGCCTGCCGCGAAACCCGCCGAATCCGCAATGGACGCACTGGGGCAGCACGTCGCTGGCGACGTATCTGCGCTTCGACACGCCGGCGGCGGCGCGCGCCTACGAACAGAGGTTGCCGGCGTTCGTCGATCGCCGGGCGACGCATGACATGGGCCCATCGCCGTCCAAGTCGATCGCGATCGCGCTGATGCCACTCGATGACGTGCATCTCGCGCCGAATGTCGGTGAGGGGACGCGGCTCACCGTCGTCACCCTCGGGCTGGTCGGCTTGCTGACGCTGCTGATAGCAATGGTCAATTACGTCAACCTCGCCACCGCCCGCGCCGGCCTGCGCGCACGCGAGGTGGCGATGCGCAAGGTGCTCGGCGCGGATCGCGGGGCGCTAATCCGCCAGTTCCTCGGCGAGGCGGTGCTGACCGCGGGGCTGGCGGCGCTGCTCGGGCTGATCCTTGCCGAACTCGGCCTGCCGCTGGTCAATGCCGCGGGCGGGCTGTCGCTGACCATCCCCTATGCTGTGGTGGTGCCGGCGCTGGTCGCGCTGGCGGTGGTGATCGGCATCGCCGCGGGCTTCTACCCGGCGGTGCTGCTGGCGCGTGTACCGGCGGCGGCGGTGCTCGCCTCGGCGCGCGCGCCGGGCGGTGGCCGTGCGGGGACGCGGGTGCGCGAGGCGCTCGTCGTCTTCCAGTTCGGGCTCGCCATCGCCTTCATGATCGGCACCGCGGTGCTCGTCGCGCAGACTCGCTACGTCCGCAACGCCGACGTCGGCTATCCGCGCGAGGGGCTGATCATCGTGCCCTCGCTCGCCGACCCACAGATCGGCAAGGCCCGCGCGCGTGAGATCCTCGCGACCCTGCGCGCGCTGCCCGGGGTGACCGCGATCGGCACCGCCAACGCCACTGTCGGCGGCAGCGGCAGCTCAAGCAGCGACAACGTGCCGCTGCCGGGGGTCGCCGGGTCAGGGCCGTCGCTCAACTGGGTCGATGTCGGACCGGGGTTCTTCGACACCTATGTTATCACTCCGATCGCCGGGCGTCTGTTCGACGATGCGCATGCCGCCGACAATCGCGCCAAGCAAAACCTTGGCGTCGGCGTCAACATCCTGATCAGCCGCAAGGCGGTGACGACGCTCGGCTTCCGTTCGCCGCAGGAGGCGATCGGCAAGACCGTCGGCGGCGACCGGCCGCGGACGATCGTCGGCGTGGTGCCCGATATCCGCTTCGTCTCGCCGCACGATCCGATCGCGGCGACCTATTATTACTATACGCCCGATCCGCTCGAGCTGAACTTCGTCACGGTGGCGGCGCTGCGCTTCACCGGCGATCCGCGCGATATGCTCGCCCGCGTGCGGCAGGTGTGGCAGCGGATGGCGCCGCAGGTGCCGTTCGCGGGCAAGACCGCCGACGAGCGGCTCGCACGCTTCTACGCCGCCGACGATCGCGCCACCCGCCTGTTCGGCATCGGCGCCGGACTGGCGGTGCTGATCGGCTGCGTCGGCCTGTGGGGCCTCGCCTCGTTCAACACGCAGCGGCGGGTCAAGGAGATCGGCATCCGCAAGACGCTGGGCGCCTCCTCCGCCGATATCGTGCGGCTGCTCGTCGGCCAGTTCCTGCGGCCGGTGCTGGTCGCCAATCTCGTCGCCTGGCCACTCGCCTATCTGGCGATGCGGACGTGGCTGGCGGGGTTCGACGATAGGATCGCGCTGTCGCCGCTCTACTTCGTCGCGGCAAGCCTGATCGCGACGGCGATCGCGGTGCTCACCGTGCTCGGCCAGTCGCTGCGCGCGAGCCGCGCCGCCCCCGCCTGGGCGCTGCGTCACGAATGACGCAGCGCCGGCGGCGTCAGGGGTCGAGCCGGCAACCCGTGGTGCGTACCGGGTTGCAGCGCGCCATCACGCCGCCGGGCAGCGTGACGTGGAAGGCGAGCCTGGCGGGATCGGGCGCGCCGGGGTAATAATCGGTGCTGACCGCCTGCGCGCCGCTCGCCGCAGCGGCTTCGGCCTTGCGCAGATCGTGGCCGCGCGCCTCGACGGTGTTGGCGTCGGTGCGGGTGCGGACGATCAGCCCCGCCTCGACCCAGCGGCGGATCGCCGCGCCATCGGCGATCGGATCCTGGACGATCTCGATCGCCGCCTCGGGCGCGCCGGCGGGATACCAGCCGAACATCGCGCGCCCGGCCAGCGAGGGATGGCCGGCGCGATAGACCGCGGACACCGCGTCGCGCACGTCGAACAGCACGTAGACGCGCCCCCGCGTCGCCGCGAGCGACGGCCAGCCGTGCGTCGTCACCGCGGCGTGGAGCGTCGGCGCGGCGCCGCGGACTTCGTCGGGGGTGATCAGCCGCTTGCCGGGGAGCGCGGCGCGGATCTCGGCATCGAGCGCGTCGAGCAGCGCAGGCTGGTCGAGCGGCAGCGGCGGGCTCACCCGCCCGTCCTTGTCGGGCGTATCGGCGGCGTTGATCGTCACCATGATCGGCAAATGCCGCGGATGCGCGCGCGACCAGGCGTCGATCTCGCCCAGGCAGCGGCGCAGCGTCACGCAGGTCGAGATATAATCCACGTCCGGAATGTGGAACACCTTGAAGCCGGGGCGCAGCATCGCGGCGCGATCGAAGCCGGTCGCCTCCCCCGCCGCGCGGGCGATCGCCTCACCCTTGGGATCGGCATAGCGGCCGCCGGCGGGATCGGCGAAGATGTCGATCTCGAGTTGGCGCACCCCGGCGTCGAGCTGCGCGGCGAGCGGCAGATGATAATAATCGAGCGCATCGGCAAGCTTCGGATCGCGCGCGCGCAGGCTCCGCATTACCGCCGCCGGGATACGCGCCTTGAAGCTATTATGCGAGCCGACGACCTGGATGTCGTTCATCCGCAGCGCCGGGCGCGTGGCGGGAGCGGCCAGCGCGGCTCCCACCGATATGACCGCCGCGGCCAGGGCGATGACCGTGCGCATCAGAATTCCGCCCGAATGCCGAACAGGATCGTCCGGCCGTAATAGTTGATCTCGCCGAACCGCAGGCTGTTGTCATTATACGTATCCTGATGGGCTCCTGCGATGTTGATGCCCTCAAGACTGAGCGTCAGATTCTCGGCGGCACGCACCGACAGCTGGCCGTCGAGCGACCCGAAGGCGGCGACATAGGTCGGTGCCTGCACCGTGCTGCCCGTGCTCGACAGATATTTGTCGCGCCAGACATAGGAGAGCCGCGCCGACAACGGCCCCTTGTCGTAGAAGCCGACCAGGTTGAAACTGTTCTTCGACAGGCCGATCAGCTGATCCTTGATGGTCCGCGACCCGGCGGTGTAATCCGCCTTCACTTCTGTGTGGGTGTAGCTGCCCTGCACGCCGAAGCCGTCGAACGGCGCGGGCAGGAAGGTGAAGACCTGGCTGTATGCCGCCTCGGCGCCGTACACCTTGGCATTGCCGCCGTTGACCGAGCTGGAGAGGCGGACGGTGCCGCGGCCCGGTATGTTGATCTGCGTATTCGACTGGGTGATGTAATCGTCCATCGCCTTGTAGAAGACCGCCCCCGACAGCAGGCCGGACGGCGCGAAATACCATTCCATCGACCCGTCGAACTGGGTGGCGAGGAAGGGGACGAGCTGCGGGTTGCCGCCGCTGGCGGTCGGCGCGTCGGTCGAGACGGTGATGCGCGGCGCGGTGTCGGTGACGTTCGGTCGGGTCAGCACCCGGCTCGCCGCGAGGCGGCCGACGAGTTTCGAAGTCAGGTCGGCGCGCAGGTTGAAGCTGGGCAGGACGTTGTTGAACGTCTTGGGATAGCTGACCGGTGTATAGGTGCTGCCCGAGGTCAGCGTGCCGCTCGCCACCTGATCGGTGTGGACGTAACGCGCGCCGACATTGCCGCTGACCGGGATTTGACCCGCGTCGAACCGGTAATCGGCGCGAACATAGCCGGCCGCGATTTTCTCCGTCACGACGAAGGCCGAGCGGCGGTCGCCCAGCGACAGCGGCGAGGCGGCGATGGCTGGGGTGAAGAAAGAGCCGACATAGGCGTCCGTCACCGGCACCAGCCAGTTGCGGAAGGCATCGCCGCTGACCCCCGACAGGAAATTGTCGTAGGGAAGCTGCTGATAGGCGCCCGCGCCCAGATTGGTCAGCGGCTGGTTGGTGGCGGTGTCGATCAGATAGTCGCGGCGGAAATAGTCGCGCTTGCGCCAGTGATATTCGCCGCCCGCCTGCAGCTTCGACAGGATGCCGTCGAAATCATGCCCGACGTCGAGACGCGAGTAGAAATCCCAGTCCTTGCTGTTCTTGGGCGCGATATTGAACTGGTAAAGCTTGTAATTGGCCGGATTGGTGACGTCGATCGGCGTGGTGAAGGTCGGCATGTGCTGATAGCCGCCGCTCGCGTCATAGGTCAGCGGTCCGTAGAAATACGCGCGGCTGCGGACCGTGCCGGTCTTATAGTCCGGGTGGAAGCTGTGCGCAGACGACCAGTTGACGTTGGCGGTGACATGCCAGCGGTCCGGGTTCCACGTCTGCTTGAGGCCGGCGGTGATGAGATCGTGGCGATTGAGGCTGTATTCGCGCGACGCCATGAAGCGCGCATTGTTGATCGTCGCCTTGGTGATCGTGTCGCCGACGACGGTATAGCCCGGCTGGAGTTGCGAGGTGGTCTTGATGCCGCCGATGGTGACGCCGCTGTCGTCGGGATAGATGTCGAGGCCGAATTCGTCATAGGCGACGTCGAGGCGGGTCGCCATCAGGTCGATAGTCGTCTGCAGTTCGGGCGTCGGTTGCCATTGTGCGGACACGATGCCGGAGACGCGCTTGCGATCCTCGGTCTCGACGGTCGGGCGCGTGCGGGTCGGCGAATAGAGGCCGGCCGGGATGCTGCCGGCGTTCGGGCCGGTATAGCGGTCGAGCAACCAGCCGAAATTCATGAAACGGTCGTTGCGGACGGTCTTGCCCCAATATTGCGCCCCGGCGAGCACGCCGAACGTGCCGTCGCGGTTCTTCGCGCTGGTCAATACCGTGATGTTCGGGCGCACGTCCTTGGTCTGCGTGGTATAGGTGCCGCGCATGTTGATCGTCGTCTTGTTGCCGACCTCGAGCGGGCGAAAGGTCTTGACGTCGATATTGCCGCCCAGCGCGCCCTCGCTCATGTCGGCGGTCGGCGTTTTCACCACGTCGATGCTCGAGGTGAATTCGGCGGGCAGCATTTCGAAGCGGAACTGGCGGCCATTGGCGCCGCCATTCTCGATTAGATCGTTGAGCGCGACCGAACGGCCGTTGAGCTGCGTGTTCTGGAACTGCGGGCCGAGGCCGCGGACGCTGACGTAAAGGCCTTCGCCGCGCGGACGCGTGATCGCGACGCCGGGGACGAGCTGCAGCGCCTCGGCGACGTTCTGCGTCGGGAATTTGCCGATGTCGGTCGAATTGATCGAATCGACGCCGTAAGCGGCGCGGCGCTTCGTCTCGATGCCGGCGGCAAGGCTGCGCGCGTAACTGCCGTTGACGACGATATCGCCGTCCTCCGCCGGCGCCGCGGCGTCGGTCGCGGTCGTATCGGCAGGAGCGGTCTGCGCAGCGGCGGGTGCGACGGCGAGCGCGACGACGGTGAGCGGCAGCGTGGCGCCGAGCAGGCGCGAAATGCGAGACATGAGTTATTCCCCCCGGCGTTATGCCGTTGGCCGCGCCGCTACGGGGGCAAGGTTACACGCCGGCGTAGCGCCGATGTCGCTTCGGTGACGTCTTTACTAACGTTATGAACGGTATGCTGACGGATTCTGCTGCGGTGCAGCACGCTGATTGCTGGCGTGGAAGTGTTATGGCCGGTCCGGAACCGATCTCCATTGAAAATGCTGAATATTTCGGCGTGGCCACATTTGTCATGGAACGGAAATGCGGCAGCTATGTTGCTGTATCCGAAATAAAAGGGGAGTTCCGGCGTGAATACCGACCTCGACATGATCGATACGCTCGCGGCGCACGGCGAGCGGCGGCGCGACCGGCGCGCCTTCTTCAAGGCGGCGGTGGGCGCAGCGGCGGTGGGCGCAGGTGCCTTCCTCGTCAGCCAGCAGGCCCAGGCGCAGACGACGCTCACCGACGCAGACATCCTCAATTTCGCGCTCAACCTCGAATATCTCGAGGCGAACTTCTATTATTATGCCGTCTATGGCACCGGCATCCCGGCGACGTCGATCACCGGGGTCGGTACGCCGGTCGTCGCGACCGGTGGCCAGAAGGTCGCGTTCCAGGACAGCCTGCTCGCCGAGATGGCACGCGAGATCGCCGAGGACGAGCTGGCGCACGTCAACTTCCTGCGCTCGGCGCTGGGGTCGGCGGCGGTGGCACAGCCGGCGATCGACATCGGCGTCAGCGCGACGAGCGCGTTCAGCACCGCGGCGCAGGCGGCGACGCTGATCCCGGCGGGTGCGACGTTCAACCCGTACAGCTCGGACCTCGCCTTCCTCTATGGCGCCTTCCTGTTCGAGGACGTCGGCGTCACCGCCTATAAGGGCGCCTCGGCGCTGATCACCAACAAGACCTATCTGGATGCCGCCGCCGGCATCCTCGCCGCCGAAGCCTATCATGCCAGCATGATCCGCACGACCATCGACCAGCTCGGCGGCAATCCGGGGCTCAAGGCATCGACGATCCGCGGCGACACCGAACTCGTTTCCGCGGCGCGCGACAGCCTCGACGGCACCACCGACCTCGACCAGGGCCTTGCCTATGTCAGCTCGGGGGCAGGGGACACGTCGAACATCGTTCCGACCGACGGCAACGGCATCGCCTTCGGGCGGACGACGGGGCAGGTGCTCAACATCGTCTATCTCAACAAGGCGCAGGTCACCGCCGGCGGCTTCTTCCCGGCCGGGGTCAACGGCACCATCCGCAGCAGCGCCAACAACGCTCCCGCGACCAACGGCTGAGCCTCGGCACCAAAGGGGAATTATCATGATCGATCGTGAAACGCTGCTCGAGGTCTTCGATATCGCCGAGCGTCGCCGTACCGAACGCCGCCGCTTTCTGCGCATGGCGGGCACCGCCGCGGCGGTGACCGGCGCCGCCGGCCTGCTCGCCGCCTGTAACAATGGCGACGACAAGGCCATCCCGTCGCCGGCACCGACGCCCACGCCGACCAGTTCGCTCGTCGCCAGCGACGTCGACATCCTCAACTTCGCGCTCAACCTCGAATATCTCGAGGCGAATTATTATTCGTTCGCGGCGTTCGGCACCGGCGTCAACGCATCGTCGCAGACCGGTACCGGCACGCAGGGCGCGGTGACCGGCGGCGCCAAGGTGCCGTTCGCCGATGCCTCGGTCGCCGCTTATGCGCGCGAGATCGCGGCGGACGAGAACCAGCATGTCCTGTTCCTGCGCCAGCAGCTCGGTTCGGCGGCGGTGGCGATGCCGGCGATCAACATCGACGGCAGCGCGACCGGCGCCTTCACCGCCGCGGCGCGCGCCGCGGGCGTGGTCGATGCGACGAGCGGCACGTTCAACCCTTATGCGTCGGACGAGAACTGGCTGCTCGGCGGCATGCTGCTCTCCGACGTCGGCGTCACCGCCTATAAGGGAGCGGCCTCGCTGATCTCGAGTTCGGTGATCCTCGATGCGGCGGCGGGCATCCTTGCCGTGGAGGCCTATCACTCGGGCCTGCTGCGTACCCTGTTGTATCGCAAGGGGCTGGCGATGCCGGCGCTGCGCACCAACGCGGACAAGATTTCGAACGCCCGCGACACGATCGACAATGCGACCGATGACGATGTCGGCATCAGCCCGGTGACGGTCAACGGCGGCACGGCCTCCAGCATCGTCCTCGCCGACAATAACGGCATCGTCTACGGCCGCTCGACGGGCGACGTCCTCAACGTCGCCTTCCTCAACGCCGGCGCGGTGACCAGCGGCGGCTTCTTCCCCGCCGGCGTCAACGGCAACATCAAGGCATCGACCGCGGCCTGATCCTAGACGGCCGGTACGCGCATCTCCTGCGCGTGCCGGTCGATGAGAATCGCGCTCGCCGCGTTGAGCCCGACCAGCTCGACCGCGATGCCGTGGCGGCGCATCCTGGCGACCAGCTCGTCGAGCGTGCCGACGGCGGTGACGTCCCACAGATGCGCCGCGGTCAGGTCGATGCGGACGTTGCGCGCATCGTCCGCCAGATCGAAATGGTCGGCGAAGATCTCCGCACTGGCGAAGAAGATCTGGCCGCTGACGCGGTACAGGCGGGTATCGGTCGCGGCGTCGTAATCGACCGCGACGTGCATCAGCCGCGTCACCTTAAACGCGAAGAACACGCCGCTCAGCAGCACGCCGACCGCGACGCCGGCGGACAGGTCGTGCGTGGTGACGGTGACCGCGACGGTGGCGAGCATCACCGCGCCCGACGTCTTGGGGTGGCTGATGAGGTCGCGCAGCGATCCCCAGGCGAAGGTGCTGATCGACACCATGATCATGATCGCGACCAGCGCCGCCACCGGCACCTGTGCGACCCAGGGCCGCAGCGGCACCATCACGACGAGCAGGAACACGCCGGCGACCAGCGTCGACAGCCGACCGCGTCCGCCGTAGCGGACATTGCCGACGGTTTGGCCGATCATGCCGCAGCCGGCGATGCCGCCGAACAGGCCCGCGGCGATATTGGCGAGGCCGAGGCCGCTGCACTCGCGCGCCTTGCTGCTCGTCGTCTCGGTCAGATCGTCGACCACGGTCGCGGTCATCATCGATTCGAGCAGCCCGACCGCGGCCATCGCCAGGGCATAAGGCGCGATGATCGCCAGGGTCTGCCAGTCGAGCGGCACCGCCGGCCAGCCGAATCGCGGCAGCGCATCGGGCAGCCGGCCGAGATCGGCGATGGTGCGCAGCGGCATCGGGACCAGGACGCTGATCGCGGTGAGCACGACGATGCAGATCAGCGGCGACGGCACCGCCTTGGTCACGCGCGGCGCAAGGTAGATGATCGCGAGGCCGAGCGCGATCATCGCATAGGTATGCCAGTCGACGCCGAGCAGCTGCGGCACCTGCGCCGAGAAGATCAGGATGGCGAGCGCGTTGACGAAGCCGGTGCGCACCGACCGCGAGACGAAGCGCAGCAGCACGTCGAGCTTGCACAGCCCGAAGACGATTTGGAGCAGCCCGGCGAGCACCGTCGCGGCAAGCAGATAGGACAGGCCGTGCGCATGGACCAGCGCGGCGGCGACCAGCGCGACCGAACCGGCGGCGCCGGAGATCATCGCCGGGCGGCCGCCGGCGATGGCGATGACGATGCCGATGACGAAGGAGGCGAACAGGCCGACCTCCGGATCGATGCCGGCGACGAAGGAGAAGGCGATCACCTCGGGGATCAGCGCGAAGGTGCCGACCATGCCGGCGAGGATGTCGCGGCGCGCGCCGGCGGCGGTGGTGAACCATTCGGCGCGGTAACGGGAGAAGGATGTCATATATCGAATGTCCGCAGGACCGCTTCCGCCGGACTCGGCGTCGGATGACTAGGAAGCGGATTTGCGTTGTCCGGCGGATCGGCGGCCGGAATAGCCACCCGGATTTGCACCGGGTCCTGGTGAGTGGGTGCCGCTTACGGCCTTATATGCTGCGGTGCAATAGGGCGCGGGGGCGGCCTGTTGCCGCACCCGCTCCCTGCATCAGTCGACCAGACCCGGCCCTTCGATGACGAGCGCCAGCCCGATCGGGTCGCGGGCCGCCGCGGGCAGCCGCACCTCCAGCGCGTCGGCGGTGCGGGTGAAGGCGAGCGATTCGCCATCGCCCGGCAGCGAGACGCGCCGCACCGCGCCGCGACCGACCGGATTGTCGCGCCCGAGCAAGGTCAGCCGGGCGACGCCATCGTCGGGCCAGCCCAGCACCAGCGCTTGGAGCGCCTTGCCGCGGGTGACGTAGCGGATGTCGCGCGCGGTATAGCTGGTGTCGTTGCCGCCTTCCGAGAAGGCGCCGCCGCCCGCCTCGCCCTTGCCCTCGGCGTGGATGCGCCAGGGCCGCGTCGCGTAGATCGCCGCGCCGTTCTTGCGCATCCACGCCCCGATCGTCTCGACGATCTCGCGTTCGCGCGCGTCGATCGTGCCGTCGCCGCGGATCGGCACGCTGAGCATCATATTGCCGTTCTTCGACACCACGTCGCACAGGGTATGGAGCACCTTGGCGGGCGTCTTGTAGCTGTTGTCGCGGAGATATTGCTCGCCGTAGAACCAGTTGCCGAGGCAGGTCTCGGTCTGCCACGGATAGGGATCGATGAACGACTTCTGGCCGCGCTCGACCACGTCGACCAGACCCATGCGCCGCTGCGGCGGGGTCTCCTTGGCGGTGACGACGCCCTCCAGCCGGCCGCCGCGCCGTGCCATGTTGCGGTTGAGGAAATAGGCGGCGATGTCGAGTCCGGTCTGCTGCAGCGGCAGATCGTGGTTGTCGAAATAGAGCATGTCGGGATCGTACCGGTCGATCAGCTCGCGGCAGCGCAGCGCCCAGCGGCGGGCGTATTCGGGATCGGGCGGCACGCCCTCGTTCCACAAACCGTCGGTGGCGGCATGCCACGCGCCTGCCTCCGCCAGCGAGCCGATGCCGTCGGGCATCGCCATCGACGCGCCGGTATAGAGCTGCTGCGGATCGAGCCCGTCCCACCATTGGCCGCGGCCGTCGCCCGGGGTCAGCGTCGCCGCGTCATAGCGTTGCCCGCGGCGCGGACCGACGGGATCATAGTCGTACGCGATCTGGTTCCAGTGCCAGGCATGCGCGCTGTGGTTGGAGACGGCGAAGCGCAGCCCGCGCTCGCGCGCCAGCTTCGCCCAGGTACCGACGATATCGCGTTTCGGGCCGATCCGCGTCGCATTCCACGGCTGATGCGTCGAGGCATAGCAATCGAGATTGTCGTGGTGGTTGGCGAGCGCCATGAAATAGCGCGCGCCGGCCGCCTTGTAGAGATCGAGCAGCTCGGCCGGGTCCCAATGTTCGGCGCGCCAGCGGTTCTGGATCTGCATGAAGCCGGTGTCGGCGGGGTGGCCGTAGGTCTTCAGATGATGGTCATAGGTCGGGTGCCCCTGCAGGTACATGTTGCGCGCATACCAGTCGTCACCGATGCCGGGGACGGAGGGCGCGGCCCAATGCGCCCAGATGCCGAACTTGGCGTCGCGGAACCAGTCGGGGGCGGAATAGCCCGCGGTCAGCGATCCCCAGTCGGCGGTGAAGCGCGCCGGCGCGGCGACCTTGACCGCGCGCAGCGCGCTGCGCGAGGGCGAAGGGGTGGCGGCGGCCGCGATCGGTGCCGCCTGCGCGAGGCCGAGCGCGGCGCTGCCGGCGAGGAAGCCGCGACGGTCGACGCTCATCGCTGGCCCAGCGTCTTGGCGATGGCGGCGAGCGCGAGCGGGCGCATCACCGCATAGCCTGCCGGGGTCGGGTGAACGCCGTCGCTGGCCAGCCCCGGCTTCATGCCCCCCGCCGCATCGGCAAGCGCGGCATGATAATCGACATAGGTATAGCCATGCGCCTTGGCATAGCCGCGCAGCCAGCCGTTGAGCGCGGCGATCTGCGGCACCGGGCGCTTGTCCGGGCTCCACGGAAAGGCGGCGGCGGGCGGGACCGAGGCGAGGATCACCTTGATGCCGTGCGCATGGGCGAGTTCGGCCATCGTCTCGATATTGCCCTGGACGGTCTCCATCGTCGCCGCGCCGGTATTGCCGGCGATGTCGTTGGTGCCGGCCATGATGTGCACGGCCTTGGGATGCAGGGCGAGGACGTCCTGGCGGAAGCGCAGCAGCATCTGCGGCGTCGTCTGCCCGCTGATGCCGCGATCGACCAGCCCCTTGGTGAACAGCGAGGGATCGGCACCGATCCAATTGTCGGTGATCGAATCGCCCATGAAGACGACGCGCACCGGTTCGGTCAGCGCGGCATTCTGCGCGCGGTAGCGGCAGAGCTGGCCGTGGTCGCGGGTCAGCATGTGCAGGTTCCACATCTGCCAGCCGGCGCCTTCCGGCTTGGGGTGGACGGGGCAGGGGTCGGCGACGATGCCGACCGGGTCGCCGGCATAGGGATCGCCGGGGACGTTGGTCTGCGCCGCGGCGGGGCCGGCGATCAGGAGGGCGGCGAGCAGGGCGTAACGCATCAGGGCTTCCTTGTGCTGGGGCGGGCGAGCGCCCGGTCGATCGCGGCGCGCGCGACCGGCGCCATGAGGGCATAGCCGGCGGCGAGCGGGTGGATACCGTCGGCGGTGAGATCGCGGCGCATCATCCCGTGATCGTCGGACAGGACCGCGGGATAATCGGCGAATGCATAGCCGCGGCGGCGGCAGAAGTCGCGCAGCCAGGCATTGAGCGTGCGCAACTCCGCGGGCTTGCGTTCGCGCACCACGTCGCGCGCCGCCGGGGTATAATCGTTGACCGGGAGCAGCGCGCCGAACACGACGGCGATGCCGTGCGCATCGGCGATATCGGCCATCGCCTGCCAATGTTCCTCGATCTGCTCGGGGGTTTCCTGCTGCAGCACGCCCTGCACGTCGTTGACGCCGGCGAGGATCACCACCGCGGCGGGGCGCAGCGCGACCACGTCGGGATAGAAGCGGAGCAGCAGCTGCGCGGTGACCTGTCCGCCGATGCCGCGGTTGACATAGGGCTGACCGGGAAAGCTGCCGGCGAGATTCCACCGGTCGGTGATCGAATCGCCGAGGAAGACGACGCGCCGCTCGCCGGTGCGCGGCGGCGGCAATGCGGCATTGGCGGGGGCGTAGAGATAGCGTTCGCCGAAATCCTCCATCAGCACCGGCACCAGCCGGTCGCGATAGGGACCGAGCCACGGCCCCCAGTCCTTCGCCACCGCGGTGCGGCGCGGCGGCGCGCTCTGATAGTCCTGCGCCTGCACGCCCGTCGCGAGCAGCGCACCGGCGAGGACGAGCGCGCGGATCACGCGGCGTCGGCGGGCGGCGTCTCGCCGACCAGCGCCGGGTCGAGCGCCTGGGCGATCGCGGCGGCGGCATCGCGCAGCGCGGCCTCGGTCGCATCGATGCCGACGAGCGCACCCGGCCCGTCGACGAACGGGATGGTCAGCGCCGCGCGCGCCGCGCGATGCGACAGGATCGGCACAGACAGATCGGTGATGCCGGTGAGCAGCGGGCTCGGCGTCGCACCGCCGCCCTCGGCGAGGATCGCCGCGAGCTGCGCCGCCAGGGCGTCGTCGTCGATCGCATCGCCGGTGGCGCGCACCTCGTCGAGCATCGCGGCGCGCTGCGCCTCGGGCTGGAAGGCGAGCAGGATCCGCCCCGAGGCCGACCGGTGCAGCGGTCGCCGATAGCCGATCCGCACCGCGAAACCCGACAGGCCCGGCGCCTCGACCCCGGCGATCACCACCATCTCCGCGCCCGAGACGACGGCGAGGTGGCAGCTTTGCCCGGTCTGCCGCGCCAGCGCGCGCATCACCGGCAGCGCGCTGCTGACCAGATCGCGGACCGGCGGCTGCCCCATGCTGAGCGCGAACAGGCGGTTGGTCAGCCGATAGCCATCGTCGCCGCGCGCGATATAGCGATGCGTCTCGAGCACCTGCAGCATGCGGAAAATCTCGCTGACCGACCGGCCGAGCGCGGTCGAGACGTCGGACATCGTCAGCGGAACACTCGACGCGGCGAGCAGCTCGAGGATTTCGAGCCCCTTGGTCAGCGCCGGCGCCTGATAGCGTGCCTTGTCCGTCATCCACCTCCCCCGGCATTTGGCGCCTGATCCGGCGCTTATCGGCCTATGCACAATGTTTGGGGCAGTGCTGGCAAGCGAAATCCGCCCGTGAAAGTCATTTTTATATTTCATATCACGGCAGGAGCGATTAGCCTGCCGGTCATCCCGCGGACCGCGAGACGTTCGTAGAGGACCGTGGAGAGAGCCCTATGACCCCGCATGTCGCCTTGCCGCACCAGGACGCACCACCGGCCAGCCGGCGCGCGCTGCTGCTCACCGTCGGCCTGTTCTTTCTATGGGGCATGGCGAACAACCTCAACGATATCCTCATCGCCCATTTCCGCGCGGTGTTCACGCTGAGCGACCTGCAATCGGGGCTGGTCCAGTCGGCCTTCTATCTCGGCTATTTCTGCTTCGCGATTCCCGGTGCGATCGTCATGCAGCGGTTCGGCTACAAGACCGCGGTGGTGCAGGGGCTGGTGCTGTTCGGCCTCGGCGCGCTGCTGTTCTGGCCGGCGTCGCTGATGCTGAGCTACGGCTTCTTCCTGCTCGCGCTGTTCGTCATCGCCAGCGGGCTCGCCTTTCTCGAAACCGCGGCCAATCCGATGGTCGCGGCGCTGGGCAGCGCGGCGAGTGCCGAGCGGCGGCTCAATCTGGCGCAGGCGTTCAATCCGCTGGGGTCGATCGCCGGCGTGTCGCTCGGTGCGACCTTCATCCTCGCCGACGAGCGCGCCGGCGACGTCGCCGCGGCCTCGGCGGTGCGGCTGCCCTATCTGGCGATCGCGTTGCTCGTCTTCGCCTGGGCGGCGGTGATCGTCGCGACGCGCTTCCCGGCGGTGGCGACGCAGCCGAGCGCGCCCGAGGCGCGGACGCCGGGCGCCTATCGCAAGCTGCTCGCCTCGCCGCGCTATCTTGCCGGTGTCGGTGCGCAATTCCTCTATGTCGGCGCGCAGGTCGGGGTGTGGAGCTTCCTGATCCGCTATGTCGCGGTCGAGCTGCCGTCGCTCGGCACGCAGCGCGCGGCGTGGCTGCTCACCGTGTCGCTGGCGCTGTTCATGGCGGGGCGGTTCGTCGGCGCGGCGCTGATGGCGCGGATGTCGGGCGCGCGGCTGATGCTGCTGTTCGCGGTGGCGGATGCGGGGCTGTGCGTCGTCGCGGGGACGCTCGGCGGGCTGGTCGGCGTCGCGGCGCTGGTGCTGTCGAGCGCGCTCATGTCGATCATGTATCCGACGATCTTCGTGCTGACGCTGCGCGATCTCGGGCCGCTGACCAAGCCGGGCGCGTCGATGCTGGTGATGGCGATCATCGGCGGCGCGGTGCTGACCGCGCTGATGGGCCTCGTCTCCGACCTGGGCTCGATCCGCGCGGCGATGCTGGTGCCGGCGGCGTGTTTCGTCGGCGTCGCGCTGTTCGCGCGGCTGCACCGCCACGATCGGGTGACGGCATGAGCATGCCGGCACTGCCGCGCTTCGGCATGGGCACCGCAGCGATCGGCAACCTCTACCGCGCGGTTGGTGACGACGCCGCGCTGGCGACGGTGGCCGCGGCGCTGGCGGCGGGCATCGGCTATTTCGACACCGCGCCGCATTACGGCTTCGGACTTGCCGAGCGGCGGCTCGGCGCGGCGCTCGCCGCCCACGATCCGGCCGGCGGCGCCCGCGTCTCGACCAAGGTCGGGCGGCGGCTCGTGCCGTGCGCAGCCGGCGGCACGCGCCACGGCTTCGTCGATGCCGATCCGTTCGAGCCGGTGTTCGATTACAGCGCCGAGGGGATCCGCGCCTCCTTCGGCGACAGCCTCGCACGGTTGCGGCGCGCGCGCGTCGATCTGCTGTTCGCTCACGATCTCGGCCGGCTGACGCATGGCGACGATCATCCGCGCCACCTCGCCGCCTTCCTCGACGGCGGGCATGGCGCGATGCTCGAGCTCCAGCGGAGCGGAGCGGTCGGGGGGATCGGTATCGGCGTCAACGAGATCGCGGTGTGCGACGAAGTGCTCGACCATATCGACCTCGACGTCATCCTGCTCGCCGGCCGCTACACCTTGCTCGACCGCAGCGCGGCGCGGCTGCTCGATCGCTGCGTCGAGCGGGGCGTGCGCGTCATCATCGGCGGGCCGTATAACAGCGGCATCCTCGCCGCCGATCCCGAGGCGGTCGATCCCGCGGCGCTGCATTACGACTATGCCGCGCCCGATGCGGCGATCGTCGCGCGGACGCGCGCGCTGGCCGCCGCCTGCCGCGCGGTGGGCGTCGCGCTGCCGGCGGCGGCGCTGCACTTTCCCTTGCGCCACCCGGCGGTCGCCTGCGTCGTCGCCGGTCTGGTCGGCATCGATCAGGTCGCGGCGATGGTCGCGCGGATCGCCACGCCTGTTCCCGAGCCCGCCTGGGCGGCGCTCGATCCCTCCGCGCCTGCGCAACGACCCGAAGAGACGATGAACCAGCTGATCCTGCTCCACCCCGACGACAATGTGATGATCTGCGTCGCGCCGATCGCGGCGGGCGACGTGCTGCCGATCGGCGGCGGCACCGTGCCGGCGCGCGAGGGCATCACCGTCGGCCACAAATTGGCGCGCGTGCCGCTGTCTCCCGGCGACAAGGTGATCAAATATGGCGCGCCGATCGGGTCGATGACCGCGGCCGCCGCAACCGGCGAATGGGTCCACATGCACAATATGAAAAGCGACTATATCGCCAGCCACACCCGCGCGACGGTGACGGAGACGCGGGCATGATCCAGGGCTTCGCACGCGCCGACGGGCGCAAGGGCATCCGCAACACCGTCGCGGTCGCCTATCTGGTCGAATGCGCGCATCATGTCGCGCGGCGGATCGTCGACAAGGCCGATGACCCCGACGTCCATCTGATCGGCTTTCCCGGCTGTTATCCCAATGCCTATGCCGCCAAGGTGATGGAGGCGGTGGCGACGCATCCCAACGTCGGCGGGCTGGTGATCGTCTCGCTCGGCTGCGAGAGCTTCGACCGCGAGCGGTTGCAGGCGGTGGTCGCGGCGAGCGGGCGGCCGGTCGAGCTGCTCGTCATCCAGCAGGCGGGCGGCACCGCGGCGACGATCGCCGCCGGGCTCGCCGCGGTGGCGCGGGTACAGGCGCAGATCGCCGACGTGCCGCGCGTCGCGATGGGCGTCGACGAGCTGGTGATCGGCACGATCTGCGGCGGCTCCGACGGGACGAGCGGCATCACCGCCAATCCCGCGGTCGGCCGCGCCTTCGATACGCTGGTCGGCGCGGGCGCGACCTGCCTGTTCGAGGAGACGGGCGAGCTGGTCGGCTGCGAGGCGATCATGGCGGATCGCGCGGTCACCCCCGAACTGGGGCAGGCGCTGGTCGACAGCGTCGCCAAGGCGGAGCGTTACTATACGATCATGGGCTTCGGCAGCTTCGCGCCCGGCAATGCCGAGGGCGGGCTGACGACGCAGGAAGAAAAGTCGATGGGCGCCTATTCCAAATCGGGATCGTCGCCGATCAGCGGTATCGTCAAGCCGGGCGACGTGCCGCCGGCGGGCGGGCTGTATCTGCTCGACGTGGTGCCCGACGGCGAGCCGCGCTTCGGCTTCCCCAATATCTCCGACAATGCCGAGATCGTCGAGATGATCGCCTGCGGCTGTCACCTGACGATCTTCACCACCGGACGCGGATCGGTGGTCGGATCGGCGATCGCGCCGGTCATCAAGGTCTGCGCCAATCCGGAGACGGCACGCCGGCTCGCCGCCGACATGGACATCAACGCCGGCCGCATCCTCGAAGGCGCGGCGACATTGGACGAGGTGGGGGCGGAGATCGTCGATGCGGTGATCGCCGTCGCCGGCGGCCGGCGCAGCGTGTCCGAAGACCTCGGCCATCGCGAATTCATCCTCACCTACAAGGCTTTCGACCCGATCGGCCCGGCCTGCCTGCCGATCGCCCAACGCAGGACAGCAGCATGACGAAACGACTGGACGGCAAGGTGGCGCTGGTCACCGCCGCCGCACGCGGCATCGGCCGCGCCACCGCGGAGCGGTTCGCCGCCGAGGGCGCGCGGGTGATCGCGACCGACCGCGACCTCGACGCGCTCGACGGGATCGCCGGGTGCGAGACCCGCGCGCTCGACGTCACCGATGGCGCGGCGGTGACCGCGCTGGCGGCGGAGATCGGGCGGGTCGACGTGCTCGCCAACGTCGCGGGTATCGTCCACGCCGGCACGATCCTCGATTGCGGCGAGGAGGAATGGGCGCAGGCGCTGGCGATCAACATGACCGCCATGTACCGCACCGTCCGCGCCTTCCTGCCGGCGATGCTTTCGGGTGGCGGCGGCGCGATCGTCAACGTCGCGTCGATCGCCAGCTCGGTGAAGGGCATCCCCAACCGCTTCGCCTATGGCACGACCAAGGCGGGGGTGATCGGGCTGACCAAGGCGGTGGCGGCGGACTTCGTCGGTCAGGGCATCCGCTGCAACGCGATCTGCCCCGGAACGGTCGATACGCCGTCGCTGCAGCAGCGGCTGCACGACACCGGCGACTATGCGGCGGCGCAGGCGGCGTTCGTCGCGCGCCAGCCGATGGGGCGGCTCGGCCGGGCCGACGAGATCGCCGCGCTGGCGCTGTATCTGGCGAGCGACGAGGCGGCGTTCACCACCGGCGCGGTGCATGTCATCGACGGCGGGTGGATCAATTGATTGGCGGCTAAACCGCCGATGAACGCCGCATTCCGGCCTCATTCAGCCCGACTCGCCTAGACGGGGTGCAACACGATCGCCGCTCTGTGCGTTTGGACCAGATACTCCGAGCGTCGTGTTTGAGGAGGTTCGACGTGATGAACGCTTTGTTGAAGAAGGCCGGACTGGGTATCGCCCTCGCCGCGACCGCGCTGACCGCCGCGGCACCGGCGGATGCGCAGCGCTGGGGTGGCTATCGCTATCACCATCGTGGCGGCGGCAATGTCGCCGCGGGCGCGCTGCTCGGCGGGATCGTCGGGCTCGGCATCGGCGCCGCGGTGGCGAGCAGCAACCGCGACCGCTATTATGACCGCGGTTATTATTACGACGCGCCGCCGCCGCCGCCGCGGGTGGTGTATCAGGAGCGGTATTACGCGCCGCCGCCCCCGCCGCCGCGGGTCGTCGTTCGCGAGCGCTATTATGACTATGGCCCGAACTATGGCTACGGCTACGGTTACTGAGCCTCGACACTTTCGTCGGGAAGGCGGCGCGGGGGTTTCCTCCGCGCCGCTTTTTCGTAGCGGGGCACGGACGATGCCGCTAAGCGCGGCGCCATGACCGATACGCCCCCCGATCGCCTGTCGACCGATCCGTCGAGCCCCCATTTCGACCAGGCCGCGCTCGAGCGCGGGATCGGCATCCGCTTCAAGGGCGTCGAACGCCGCGACGTCGAGGAATATGACCGGCCGGCGGGCTGGATCCGCGTCGCGCTCGGCAAGAAGGTCGATCGCCATGGCCGTCCGCTGACGCTTAAGCTGTCGGGCGAGGTCGAGGCCTGGTTCGAGCGACCGGCGGCGGGTGCGGCGGCCGAAGGCGAGGGTGAGGGCGAAGCGGCGTAAACGTCGCTGCCGTGAGACTGCCGGAAGGCGCGGAGCCGGGCTCCGCGCCTTTTTTGTTGGGCGACGATCAGGCGGCGGGTGGCGGGCGGAGCGCGGCCCAGTCACCGGCGATCGCATCGAGCGTGCGCCGTGCGGCGTCGAGCGCGCCGGGCCGGCTCTTGTAATGCGTTTCCCGGCCGAGGCGTTCCGCGGTGACGAGACCCGCGTCTTCAAGGATCCGCAGGTGTTTGGAGACCGCCTGCCGGCTCATCCCGGCGGAAGCGGCGAGGCGCGCGATCGGGCGGCCGGGTCCGCTGCGCAGGGTGATGAGCAGCGACAGCCGCGTCGGATCGGCGAGGACGGCGAAGAGACGCGCGGCTTGAACAGGCTTCGGTAACATCGGCAACCTTTCGGTTGCCGTGAGGGGCAACCACGGGGTTGCTTATGATTTCCGTGGCTTGCGGGCAACCGAACCGTATCGGCCCATCATCGGTAAGCCCGGGCCCTTAAGAGGCACGCCTTGAGCCCCATCATCTGAGGTCGAGCGATACTTCACAATGCTGAAAAGGTCGCAACCTCGCCATCTCCCACGGATCGAGCTGTAGGCCAGACGACGCGATAAGGTTCGCTCTGACATCTCTGGATTTCTCGAGTCGCGCCGTTCGCCGCGCTGGCCATGCTGTTCATAGGGTGCCAAAAACAGGCAAGAAGCCGTGCGCGAGCCTCTCGAGTTCAGTCTCACCCCCGCTCACCGCCGCGCGCGGAAGAACGCCCGCAGCAGCGCCGCCGCCTCGCCCTCGCCGATACCGCCATAGACCTCCGGCCGGTGGTGCAGCGTCGGCTGGGTGAAGAGCAGCGGGCCATGTTCGACCGCGCCGCCCTTGGCGTCGCTCGCGCCGTAATAGAGGCGCGCGATGCGGGCGTGGGCGATCGCGCCGGCGCACATCGCGCAGGGTTCGAGCGTCACCCAGAGTTCGGCTCCCTCCAGCCGGTCGCGCCCCAAAGCGGCGGCGGCGGCGCGGATGACGCGCATCTCGGCATGGGCGGTCGGGTCGCAGAGCGTGCGCGGTGCGTTGGCCGCGACCGCGATGACCTCGCCTTGCCAGACCAGCGCGGCGCCGACCGGCACCTCGCCGTCCCGCGCCGCCGTGGCGGCGGCGTCAAGTGCGCGGCGCATCGGGATCGGCAGCGGGAACATCGGTCCGCCCTGCCGCGACTCGCCAGGCGGGTAAAGGCTATTGCGCGTTGCCGGGCTTTTCGACGTTGACGGTCGGCACGGCGACGGTCTTGTTTTCGGTGCCGACGGTGACGCGTGCGACATCCGCCTTGAATTCCGGAGCCTTGACCACGGCGGGCGCGGTCTGGTCGATGCTGATGAGGCCGAATTGCATCAATGCGACGACGATCAACGCGACGACCCCGATGAGAGCCAGCAACGTGCGCATGCCTATTTCCCCCTAGCAAGGACCTTTACGATAGCGTAACAACGCCGCGGCGGCAACTTTCGTTGCGTCGCGCGGTGTCGTTGCGCTGCCGGGCCGGCACCCCGCCGGTTGACGACCGTGCCGTTTGCCGCTAGTGGCGCCGACTTTCCGGGCAACCGAATTCAGGATAACAACCATGTCGCGCATTTGCGAGCTGACCGGCAAGGGCCGGCAGGTGGGCAACAACGTTTCCCACGCCAACAACAAGACCAAGCGGACGTTCCTGCCGAACCTGCAGAATGTCACGTTGATCTCCGATACGCTCGAAAAGGGCGTCAAGCTGCGCGTGTCGACGCACGGCCTGCGTTCGGTCGAGCATAACGGCGGCCTCGACAATTGGCTGGTCAAGACCAGCGAGGACAAGCTGTCGCTGCGGTGCCGCCGTCTGAAGCGCGAGATCGTCAAGAAGCGCGCGTCGACCTCGGCGGAAGCCGCCTAAACCCGACTGCGGGTTGCCGCGACGAAAGGCCCGCTGCTCTATTGAGCGGCGGGCTTTCGTGTGTCATCCCATGCACATGGCGCACCCTTTGCTGTTGTGCGCGATCGCGCGCGTCGAGCTTTTGCGCTCAGAGGCGTTGCGCCCGCGGCTTCGGTGGCTGCGATCGTCGCGCCACGGCCCAGCAGGCGGGCGCCATTCGAATCACACCCTCTCTGCGCCCTCTGCGCGAACCGATGTGGTGACGCCATACAGCCTTATCGGGGGCGGAACGGCGATCAGCGCTAGCGGTCGAGCCTGAACTTGAGCAACAGGGTGCGCTGGAGCATCGACTGATTGTCGTCCGAGACCAGCCAGACGATCGTCCGCCCCGCTTCGGTCGTCGTCGCGACGCCTTCGAAATTGTCGTGGATCAGCGGCGCGTCGAGCGTCGCGAGCAGCGCGCCCCGCGTCACCGCGCCCGGCCGGATCGCCGCTGCCGGGATCCACGACAGGCGGTTGCTGAACCGGTACGGCAGCCGGAAGGCGCGGTCGAGCACCAGCAGATCGCCGTTGGGCAGGGCGGTGGCGTCGGAGGGATCGTAGATCCCCGCGACCAGATAGGCGAAGCGGCGCGGCGTGGTGGTGATCGGATCACCGGGGAAGATGAGTGCCTCGCGGCTCGCCAGTCGCACGCCATCGGTGCCGCGCCAGCGCGCGCGCGGGACATGGCGCTGCTCGCTGATCGTGACGAAGCGACCGTCGGGCAGCCGGGCGAGTGATTCGGGTCCGCCATTGTCGGGCCAATGCGCCATCGCCGCGGGCGCGCGCTGCGCCTCGGCGCGGGCAAAGCCCGGCGCATAGCGCCAGATCGCATTGGCGCCCTCGAACCCGACCCAGATCGTGCCGTGCGGATCGATTGCCATCGATTCGCTGTCGCGGTCGCGCTTCTCCCAGCCGATGCCGGGGCCGGCGGGCAGGTTGACGAAGCGGAGCCCACGCGGTCGCCAGTCCGATCCCAGCGTGAAGGCGACGGCATTGCCGCCGTCGCTGAGCAGGGTGACGCGGTCGCCGTCGGCGCGGCGCACGACGGTCAGCGACGAATAGCCGCCGAAGGCGGGATCGAGGCTGCGCAGCGTGACGCCGCCGAGATAGGTGAGCGCACCGAGCGTGCGGCGGTGCGGATCGGCCGGGTCGAGCGCGACCGGCGTCGCGATCAGCTGCGGCCGGTCGCCGAGCAGCGCCAGCCGCTCCTCGCCGCTCCAGCCGGGGACGAGCAGCAGGACGGCGAGGACGACGAACAGCAGACGCATCGCGCCTCCATAAGCGCAGCCTGCGGCGGCGATAGCCTGAACGGACGATAACGAGCGCATTCAGGCTTCGCTCAACGCGAATCGGCCAAATGGGGTGCATCGACGACGGGCAGGTGCCCACCGGGCCGCCGCCGAGTTGACCTTGTTTCGGGAGACGACAGATGATCAAGACCCTGAGCCTCGCCGGCGCCGCCTTCGCGATGACCGCCGCCGCCCTGGTTCCCGCCACCCCCGCCGCGGCGCAGCGTGGCTATTACGGCTACGACCGTGGCTATAATTATGACCGCGGCTATCGCGACACCCGCGATTATCGCGACGGGCGCGTCTATCGCGGCGACCGCGGCTACTACGGCGATCGCGGCTATCGCGGTGGTCAGCGCTGCAACAGCGGCACCACCGGCACCATCGTCGGTGCGATCGCCGGCGGCCTGCTCGGCCGCACGATCGATACGCGCGGCGACCGTGCGCTCGGCACCGTGCTCGGCGCCGGTGCGGGTGCGCTCGCCGGCCGCGCGGTCGAACGTTCGGATCGCCCCGGTTACTGCCGCTGAGCGGCTACGGCTTCTCGTGTAGCGTATCGAGGGCAGGGGCCCGGTCACCGTGGTGGCCGGGCCCCTTGTCGTCTCAATACATATGCTGGCCGCCGTTGATGCTCAGCGTCGATCCGGTGACGAAGCCGGCTTCCTCCGAACAGAGGAAGGCGACGCCGCGCGCGATCTCGCTCGCCTGACCGAGCCGGCCGACCGGGATCTTGGCGACGATCTTCTCCAGCACGTCGCCCGGCACCGCGGCGACCATGTCGGTATCGATATAGCCCGGCGCGATCGCATTGACGGTGACGCCGACTCGTGCGCCTTCCTGCGCCAGCGCCTTGGTGAACCCGTGGATGCCCGACTTGGCGGCGGCGTAGTTCACCTGTCCATATTGGCCCGCCTGGCCGTTGATCGAGCCGATGTTGACGATCCGCCCCCATTTGCGTTCGCGCATGCCGGGGAACACCGCCTTGGCCATGTTGAAACAGCCGCCGAGGTTGGTGTCGATCACCTCTTTCCACGCCTCATAGGTCAGTTTGAGGATCGTGCCGTCGCGGGTGATGCCGGCATTGTTGACGACGATGTCGACCGGCCCCAGCGCCGCGGCGACGTCGGCGCAGCCCTGCTGGCAGGCGTCGAAATCGGCGACGTCCCATTTGAACGCCTGGATGCCGGTGCGCTCGGTGAAGGCGCGGGCGCGCTCGTCATTGCCCGCATAATTGGCGGCGACGGTGATTCCCGCCTCTTGCAGCGCCAGGCTGATCGCCTCGCCGATCCCGCGTGTTCCACCCGTGACGATCGCAACTCTGGCCATGCCCGTCTCTCCTGATTTTCGCCTATAAGGCTAAATAGCAGGCGGCAGACTGGCAATGGCCGTAGCGTAACTTTACGTGTCGGCGACCCAACCGGACAGTTCGCGGCGGATCAGGGTGCGCAGCATCGCCATGCCCGGCGCGCCGTCGTTGAGGCACGGCAGATAGGCGAAATCGCTGCCGCCGGCGGACAGGAAGCTCTCGCGCCCGCGGATCGCCAGCTCCTCCAGCGTCTCGAGGCAATCGGCGGAGAAGCCGGGCGCGATCACCGCGACTTTCTTCACGCCCGACGCCGGCAGCGCCTCGAGCGTCTCGTCGGTCGCCGGGCCGAGCCATTTCGCCGGGCCGAAGCGCGACTGGAAGGCGACGACCAGCTCGCGACCCATCGCCGCGCCGAGCAGCCGCGCGGTCTTCTGGCAATGGCAATGATAGGGGTCGCCGAGTTCCAGCGTGCGCTTGGGCATGCCGTGGAAGCTGGCGACCACCGCATCGGGGACGAAATCGAGCGCGGCGATCTGCATCTCGACCTGCGTCTTGAGCGCGTCGATATAGGCGGGATCGTCGTGATAGGGCGGCAGCGTGCGGATCGCCGGCTGCCAGCGCATGCCGGCCAGCGCGGCAAAGGCCTTGTCGTTGGCGGTCGCGGTCGTCGCCGCGCAATATTGCGGATAGAGCGGCGCGATCAGGATGCGCTCGCAGCCCGCGTCCTTGAGCGCGGCGAGCCGTTCCGCGATCGGCGGGTTGCCGTAGCGCATCGCATGATCGACGATCACATGCTCACCGAACGCGCCCTGCAACGCCCGGCTCTGGCGCCGGGTGATCGCGGCGAGCGGCGAGCCTTCGTCGCTCCAGACGAGGCCATAGGCATGCGCCGACTTCTTCGGCCGCGTGTTGAGGATGATGCCGCGCAGGATCGGCTGCCAGGCGATCGCCGGGATCTCGACGACGCGCCGGTCGCTGAGGAACTCGCCGAGATAGCGTTTGACCGAGCGCGCATCGGGACCGTCGGGCGTGCCGAGATTGGTGAGCAGCACGCCCACCTTGCGCGGCGGGATCGGTGGATGGTCGGCGGGGATCAGCATATCAGGACCTTAGCGGCAGGTCGCGACGACGGATACCGGTTGCGGCATGCAAAGCGTTGGCGATTGCCGGCGCGACCGCAGGGACGCCGATCTCGGCCACCCCGCCCGGCGGTGCTTCCGAGCGGATACATTCGACGACGATGTCGGGCGTATCGGCGAGCCGCGGCAGGTCGAGCCCGGCGAGCCCGCGCACGTCTGTGCGCCCGCCGCTGATCGTCGTGCTCGCCCCGAAGGCATGGGCGAGGCCGAAGATCAGCCCGCCCTCAATCTGCTGCAACACCAGGTCGGGGTTGATCATCCGCCCGCAATCGACCGCGGCGACGAGGCGGGTGACGCGCGGCCGCCCCGCCGTCTCGACCTCGGCGAGCACCGCGATATGGCTGCCGCGCAGGCTGTGGCAGGCGATGCCCTGGCCCGACCCCGCCGCGCCGCCGTTCCAGCCGCCCAGCGCCGCCACCGTGGTGAGGCAGCGCGCCAGCCGTGCCTCGCCGCCGAGCATGCCGATCCGGTAGGAGAGCGGCTCGGTGCCGGCGACGTGCGCGAGTTCGTCGACGAAGGTCTCGGTGAAGAAGGCGGTCAGGCCGTGCATGCCGCCGCGCAGATGGCCGGTCGGCAGCGCCAGCGCGGCGGGGTGATGGGTGATCGCCAGCGCGGGAATGCGATAGGGCGGCTGCGCGCCGGCGACCGCATAGGGATCGCCGGTGCCGAGCGCCCAGGTGAAACCGGGGAGCAGGCGGCGCGCCAGCGCATGACCGGCCGAAGGCGCGGCGATCTGCGCACTCCAGGCGGCGATCGCGCCATTGGCGGACAGGCGCGCGCGCAATCGCGCCTGTGCCGGCGGGCGGAAGCGATCGTGCGCGATCGTCTCGCCGCGCGACCAGACCAGCGCCACCGGCCGCTTGAGCTGCATCGCCAGCAACGCCGCCTGTTCGGCGACGAGCGGGTCGAGCGTCGCGCCGCTGCTGCCGGCGAGCGTCGGATGGATGACGACCTGCGTCTCGCGCAGCCCGGCGACTTGCGCGGCGGCGGCCCGCGCCGCGGCGGGGGCGGCGGTCGGCAGCCAGAGTTCGAGCCGGCCGTCGCGCCACGCCGCGGTCGCGCTCGTCGTCTCCAGCGCGGCGTGGACGCCGGGGCCGACGCGATAATCGGCGCTGACCACACCGGCTCCGTCGAGCAGCGTGCCGATCGTACCGCTGGCGGCGATCGTCTCGCCCGGTGCGTCGAGTGCGGCGGCAAGGCGGCGCGTGATCGCGGCGCTGTCGATCAACCGCGCGCTGCTGGTGAAGCGCGGCGCGAGCGCATCGAGCGCGCGCTGTGCCGCCCAGCCGGTGGTCGCGACCGCGGCGACCCAGCGCGGGTTCTCGACCACCGCGAGCACGCCGCGGATCCGGTCCGCCGCGGTGCGATCGACGCGGGTGAGCGTCGCGTCGCCGATCGGCCCCTGACGGATCGCGGCATGGACCATGTCGGGCAGGCGGATGTCGCCGGCAAAATTGGCCGAGCCGTCGACCTTGGCGGGGGCGTCGAGCCGCGGCAGCGACTGGCCGCTGAGCCGGCCGCTGCCCTCGCCGCCGATCGGCAGCGGATCGGGCAGGCGTTCGCGTGCGGCCTCGGCGGCGAGTTCGGCGAAGCGCAGCCGCTGCGTCGCAGAGGTGACGAAGCCGTTGTCGACCGCGCAGTCGCGCCAGTCGACGCCCCAGCGCCGCGCCGCCGCCCGGCACAGCAAGGCGCGCGCCGAAGCTCCGGCGATGCGGCAATCCTCCTCGAACATCCGCACCGAGGTCGATCCGCCGGTGACGATCAGATCGCCGCGCCGCGCCACCGTGTCGGCGAACCCGGCGGGCAGGCGGCTGAGCGCGCCTTCGAGCAGATCGTCGAGCGCGAGCGGATTGGCGTAGAGCGGATTGAGCGGCGCCGGCTCGACCCCGACGGTGCGCCAGTCGGCGCCGAGCGCGTCGGCGACGATCTGCGGCAAAGCGGTATAGACGCCCTGGCCATGTTCGAGCTGCGGCACCGCGACGGTGACATGCCCGTCGTCACCGATCTTGAGCCAGCCGCCAAAGCCGGTCTCCCCCGGCGCGACCGCGAGATTGGCGCGATAGGCCCGCGGCCACACGCCCCAGGCGACGACCAGCCCGACCCCGACGCCGCCGCCGATCATCACCTTGCGTCGGGTAAGCCGCTCCATCGCCGCGGCTGTGCGCGCTGTGTCGGCTCGGTTC
This sequence comes from Sphingomonas sp. RIT328, assembly GCF_000632225.1. Lineage (GTDB taxonomy): Bacteria > Pseudomonadota > Alphaproteobacteria > Sphingomonadales > Sphingomonadaceae > Sphingomonas > Sphingomonas kyungheensis. The sequence goes on along the minus strand of NZ_JFYV01000034.1, from coordinate 205,348 downwards.
AAGGGGGGCGGAGTGAGTCCGGCGGGCGGATGGCGGTCTTCCGCTCGGCCGGTGCCGGGTGCGATGGCGCGGCTGGCCGGCGGAGGCTGCCGACACTCCATTCGTCATGCCGGGCATCCGCCGCGCCGTGGGAAGGATAGCCGATGATCTTGCGGCGTGTGCGCCCGATGCGGGTCGAGACGCCGCAACGAACAGTGCTCCCGCGCAGGCGGGAGCCCAGTTTCCTTCTTGCCGCGAGCCATTGTTCTGCTGGGCCACTGGATTCCCGCCTGCGCGGGAATACTGGTGTTTGCGGCGAAAGGAGCGACGGTCGCAGGGGTTTCGAAGCCGTTCGGGACACCGAGCCTTACTACAGAAACGCAGCGCCGCGCTGAGCATCGCCACCGCGCCACCCTCAGCACGGATAGGTCTTCGCCAGCACCCGCGCATAGCCGTCCTTGAGCGGCAGTTTCTTCTCCGCCGGTGACAAAGCGTCGAGGCCGCCGAGCATCTGCAGGATGCCGATCTTCGCGCCGTCGGGCATGCAGGCGATCGGCTTCTTGCCGGCGGCGACGCGCGCCGCGCTGTCGGCGCGGAGCTGGCGGGTGGCGGCGTCCGCCTCCGCCTTGAGCACCTGATAATCCGGGTTGGTGAGCGCGGTGAAGGGATTGGCACGCAGCGGCGCGGCGCGGTCTAGGAAGGTGCCGACGCTCATCGCGGCGGCGGCGGGGGCAGCCGCGGCGAGAGAAACGGCGAGGGCGATCAGAACTTTACGCGACATCGGCGACACTCCGAAAGGAATGCCGCCGACTAGCCGTCACAAACTGAAAGCGCGCTGAACCGCGCCGGCGATCAGGCGCCGAGCGGTGCCGGATTGCCGAACGGGCCGCCCGGACGACGCGTCTTCGGGATCGAGGTCCCGGCGCGCGGCACACTCGGCTTGGGCCCCGAATCGATCCGGCCGATCTCTTCGCCGGCGATCAGCTTCTTGATCTCGTCACCCGACAGCGTCTCATATTCGAGCAGCGCTCCGGCGAGCAGATGCAGCTGGTCGACATGTTCGGTGAGCAGCTGCTTGGCGCGCGCCAGACCGCCTTCGACGATGCCCTTGATCTCGTCGTCGATCAGCTGCGCGGTCGCGTTCGACATACGCACCGGCTGCGACGAGGAATAGCCGAGGAAGGATTCGCCCTCCGGCTGGGCATATTCGACCGGGCCGACCTTGTCCGACATGCCCCATTTGGTGACCATGTCGCGGGCCAGACCAGTGGCATATTGGATGTCGCCGCTCGCGCCCGACGAGACCTTGTCATAGCCGAAGATGATCTCCTCGGCGACGCGGCCGCCCATCGCCACCGCGAGGTTCGCGTACATCTTGTCGCGATGGTAGCTGTAGCTGTCGCGCTCGGGCAGGCGCATCACCATGCCCAGCGCACGACCGCGCGGGATGATCGTCGCCTTGTGGATCGGGTCACTCGCCTGTTCGTGGATCGAGACGATCGCATGGCCCGCCTCGTGGTAGGCGGTCATCCTCTTCTCGTCCTCGGTCATCACCATCGAGCGGCGCTCGGCGCCCATCATAACCTTGTCCTTGGCCTCTTCGAACTCGGCCATGGCGACGAGGCGCTTGCCCTTGCGCGCGCCCATCAGCGCGGCCTCGTTGACGAGATTGGCGAGATCGGCGCCCGAGAAGCCCGGCGTGCCGCGCGCGATCACCCGCGCATCGACGTCGGGCGCCAGCGGCACCTTCTTCATATGGACTTCGAGGATCTTGATCCGGCCCTCGATATCCGGGCGCGGCACGACGACCTGACGGTCGAACCGGCCCGGACGCAGCAAGGCAGGGTCGAGCACGTCGGGGCGGTTGGTCGCCGCGACGATGATGATCCCCTCATTCGCCTCGAAGCCGTCCATCTCGACGAGCAGCTGGTTGAGCGTCTGCTCGCGCTCGTCATTGCCGTTGCCGAGGCCGGCGCCGCGATGGCGGCCGACCGCGTCGATCTCGTCGATGAAGACGATGCACGGCGCCGACTTCTTGGCCTGTTCGAACATGTCGCGGACGCGGCTCGCGCCGACGCCGACGAACATCTCGACGAAGTCCGAGCCCGAGATGGTGAAGAACGGCACGCCCGCCTCACCGGCGATCGCGCGCGCCAGCAAAGTCTTGCCGGTACCCGGCGATCCGACCAGCAGCGCGCCCTTGGGGATCTTGCCGCCGAGGCGCGCGAACTTGGTCGGGTCCTTGAGGAAGTCGACGATCTCGGTCAGCTCGGCCCGCGCCTCGTCGATGCCGGCGACATCGTCGAAGGTGACCTTGCCTTCCTTCTGCGTCAGCATCCGCGCGCGGCTCTTGCCGAAGCCCATCGCGCCACCGCCAGTGTTCTTCTGCATCTGCTTGATGACGAAGAAGGCGATGCCGAGGAACAGCAGGAACGGCAGCGACTGATAGAGCAGCAGCATCCACATCGACGTACCCTCGTCGGGCTTCGCCGAGATCGACACGTTCTTGGTGCGCAGATGCGGCACCAGCGTCGGGTCCTGGATCGGATAGGTGCGGAACTTCTCGCCGCTCGAATAGGTGCCGGTGATGATGTCGCGGCTGATCGCGACGTCCTTGACGGTCCCTTCGTCGACCTGGTCGAGGAATTTCGAATAAGCGACGGTGTTGCTCGCACCGGCCGCATTGGGTCCGTTGAACATCGTGACGAACAGCGCCAGCGCCAGCAGGATTCCGACCCAGATGAGCAGGCTCTTCATCCAGGGGTTGCCGCCGTTGCCACCGTCGCCGTTCTGGGGCTGCTTGTCGTTATCGTTCATGGGGAACCTTTCGCCGGCCAAGATAGGCATGCGCGGGTTAATGGCAATGGAACGAAGCCGGCTATTCGGCCGATCCGGCGGTTCGCCGCGCCGGTGCGGGACGGAATCGCCACAGATCGCGCTGCGGCTGGACGACGACGCCCGCCTGCGTCGCGCGCCGGCCGCCGCCGACCGCATCCAGCAGCGCCTCGACATTGGCCGAGTCGCTCCATTTCGGCGCGACGATCGCCGCCGATTCGATCACCAGCCCGATGCCGCGCCGCACGAGGCGGCGGACGAGTTCGCGCGGCAGGCCGGCCATGTCGATCTGCACCTGCGCGCCGTCGACCGTCGCGCGGCTCGACCAGAGCCAGTCGGTGATCGCGCGCACGTCGCCGTCCGCCTCGGCGAGCTGGGCGGCGGCGCGGGCGAGCTGCGGCGCGCCGAGCCATTCGTTGGCGTCGAGCAGGCGGCGGAAGCGGGTGCGATCGTGCGCGGGATCGGCGTTGGTCGGATCGTCGACGAACGGCGCCTCGGCACGGCGGACGATCGCGCGCAGCTCGGCGCGACGCCATTCGAGCAGCGGGCGGATCACCGTCGCCCCGTCGATCACCGCGCGCGCCCGCACGCCGGCGAGGCCGGCGATCCCCGACCCGCGCGCCGCGCGCATCAGAAAGGTCTCGGCCTGATCGTCGGCATGATGCGCGGTCGCCACCGCCGCGGCACCGACGGCGCGGGCATGGTCGGCGAGCAGGCGGTAGCGCACCTGCCGCGCCGCCGCCTGGAGGCTCGCGCCGGTGATCGGCGCGACCGGGAGCAACGTCGCATGCGGCACGTGGAGCAAGGCGCAATGGTTGGCGACCATCACCGCCTCGTCCGCCGCGGCCTCGCGCAGCCGGTGGTCGACCGTCGCGACGCTGATCCGCCCGGCGAAGGTCGCCGTGGCGAGCGTCAGCATCGCCATCGAATCCGGGCCGCCCGACACGGCGAGCAGGATCGTCCCGCGCGGCTCGCCGCCGAGCGCGCGGTTGACGTCGTGGTGGAATCGCTCCGCCGCCAGGGCGAAGGGATCACTTACACTTGGCGGCGGTACGGCCCTTCTGGACATCAGCCTTCATGCTCGAAGAAATCTTGCTGCCGTAGACGTCGGTCAGCTCGCCATAGACCTTGCAGGCGTCGGTCGGCTTGTTGAGCTTCATCAGCGCCTGAGCGAGGTAATAGAGGCTGTCGGGGGCACGCTCGCCATCCGGCATCTTCTTGTAATTGTCGTAGAAGGCCATCGAGGCGAGGCTCGGCTTGCCCTCGTCAAGATAGGCGCGGCCAAGCAAATTCTGCGCCCAGCTGGCGCGGCGATGCTTGGGATAGTCGGCGACGACCTTCTTGAGCTGCGCTTCCGCCTGCGGATATTGCTTCGCGGTCCACAGCCGATAGCCGTAGAGATAGGCGTCCTCGGCGGCATCGCCGGTATCGGGTTTGTCGACCTTGGCCGCGGCGGCCGAGGGAGCGGTATCACCGGCCGCCGCGACCGAGACCGGCGTTCCCGGCCGGGCGGGGCCGCGCGCCGGTTCGCCGTCCGCGCCGTCGCCGCCGAGCGGCGCGGAGGCGGGCGTCATCGCCAGCGCCGGGGTCGACGACAGGTTACGCAGCTGCGCGTCGTTGGCGCGCTTATAGGCGTCGAACTGGTCCTGGAGCTGGCGCAGCTTGTAGCCGGTCTGCTCGATCTGGTCGGTCATCGACGCCATCTGCTGCTCGAGCGCGGTGACGCGGCCGGTGAGGTCGGCGACCGCGCTGGTCGCCGGGGTGCCGCCCGCCGGCTGCGGCGCATCGGGGCGGGTGATCTCGGGCTGGAGATACTGGCCGGCACCGCCGGGGAAGACCTTGCGCTGCACCGCGCGCATCTCGCTCTCGAGCTTGCCGACGCGGCCTTCGACGTTGCTCTGCGCCGCGGCAGCGATCGGCAGCAGGGACGTGGCGGCAAGCGCCCAGATGATCGTACGCATAAGTGAAACACCCCCCGGCGCGGCTTGGGTCAACGTGGTGCGGTCATAGCTGCAACCGGCAGGCTGTCGCCAGCCTTAAGGCGCGAAATTACCAACGGCGGCCGGCTCTTGCGGCAGCAGCGGATCGCTGGCGAGATCGGCGCCGGTGCGGTTGGCCGGGCGGGCGGCGTCGCGACGCGTCGCGGTGCGGGCCGTCGTCGCGGTCGTCGCGGCCGCGCTGGGGGCGGCGGCGGGTTGCCCGGCGAGGCGCAGCGCGATCGCCGAACCGCTCACCGCGACGTCCTTGATCGCGCGCGAACCGTCGCCGAGCGGCGGCACCGCGGAGCCGTTGAGTGTCACCGTCAGCTTGTCGGGGCGGCCGACGTTGATCATCGGGTCCTTGGCGGTCGCCGGCACCTCATAGCGATCGCCCGGCTTCATCGTGCCTTCGAACAGCTTCTTGTCGTCGGCGTCATAGACGCGCAGCCACACCGTGTCGGTCGCGGTCAGCACGACCTGTCCGCCGGTCGGGATCGCCGGTGCGGCGGTCTGCGCCGGCTTGGGGGCAAGCGCCTGCGACGCGGTGTCGTCGCTGCTCGCGACCTCGGTGCGCGACGCGTTCGACTGGAGCAGGCCCGATCCGTACCACAGGCCGACGAGGATCAGCACCGCCAGCGCGATGCCGACGCCGATCGCGGCGACGCCGCGCGACGGCACGCGGGCCGGATCGGCGGTGACATAGGGGACATATTCGGGCTGGCGCGGCCCGAGCCGGTCGAGGTCGCGGCGCACGTCCTGCGCGATCTCGACCTCGTCGGCGTCGACGGCGCGCGCATAGGCCTTGGAGAAACCCATCGCATAGGTGGGCGAGGGCAGCAGGCCATAGTCGCCGCTCTCCAGCGCCTGCAGATGGCGCAGCGGCACGCGCGTCTGTGCCGCGACTTCGGCCAGACTGAGGCCCCTCTGCTCCCGCGCTCGGCGCAACCGTTCACCCGGGCGGGCCGGGGCAACGGGGGTCGGGTTCGGCTGGCCGGGATCGACCTCGTCCATTCGTGTCTCCAAGGGAGGGCTGCGGATCGGTGACGGGAAAGACCTTCCCCGATGCCTTGGCGCAAGTCAACGCAACCGGCCCGCCGTTCAGCAGCGTTTCAGGCCAGATCGACGCCGTTGCGGCCCGCCCAGTCGGTCAATGCGCCGCGCATGTCGCGCGGCGGACGCGCGATCAGCTCGGCGACGAAGGCGCGCACCGCGGCATGATCGAGGCTGCGCACCATCGCCTTGATCGGCCCGACCGCCGCCGGCGTAATCGACAGCCGATCAATTCCGAGCCCGATCAACGCCATGGCCTCGACCGGCCGACCGCCCATCTCGCCGCACACGCCAAGGTCGACGCCCGCGTCACGACACGGCCCGATCACCCGTTGCAAGAAGCGCAGGATCGACGGGCTCAGCCAGTCATAGCGTTCGGCGAGCCGCGGGTTAGCGCGATCCGCCGCAAATAAAAATTGCGTCAGGTCGTTGGTGCCGACCGACAGGAAGTCGATATCGGGCAAAAGCAGGTCGAGCTGCTCGGCGAGCGCCGGCACTTCGAGCATCGCGCCGTAGCGGATCGCCAGCGGCGCCCGCCGCCCGCGCGCGTCGAGCCAGGCCCGCTGCGCCTCGAACAGCGCCTTCGCCTCGGCGAATTCCCATGCCTCGCTGACCATCGGGAACATGACGTTGAGCGTGCGACCCGACGCCGCCTCGATCAGCGCGCGCGCCTGCACCTTCATCAGGCCGTCGCGGTCGAGCGCGAGGCGCAGCGCGCGCCAGCCCATCGCCGGATTCTCCTCGTCGGCGTCTTCCTTGTTGAGATAGGGCAGCGCCTTGTCGCCGCCGATGTCGACCGTGCGGAAGATCACCGGCCGCGTCCCCGCCGCATCGAGCACCTCGCGGTACAGGCGCTGCTGGCGTTCGCGCTGCGGCAGCGTCGCCGAGACGAGGAACTGGAATTCGGTGCGGAACAGGCCGATGCCGTCGGCGCCGGTGATGTCGAGCGCGGCGACGTCGTCGCGCAGCCCGGCGTTGACCATCAAAGTGACGCGATGGCCGTCGCGCGTCACCGGCGGCACGTCGCGCAGCGCGGCGAAGGCGGCCTTGCGCTTCTGGCGCAGCGTCAATTTCGCGTCGAACGCCTCCTCCATCGCCGCCGACGGGCGGACGAAGACGTTGCCCGCGACCGAATCGAGCAGCAGCAGATCGCCCTCCGCGATCAGCCGGCGCACGTCGCGCACCCGGCCGAGCACCGGTACCCCCATCGCCCGCGCGACGATGGTGACATGCGCGGTGAGCGATCCCTCCTCAAGGATCACGCCCTTCAGCCGCCGCTTGTCATATTCGAGCAGCTCGGCCGGGCCGAGATTGCGCGCGATCAGGATCGTGTCCTGCCGCAGCCCCATCTGCGCCGCGGTGCCCATCTGCCCCGAGACGATGCGGAGCAGCCGGTTGGCGAGATCCTCCAGATCGTGCATCCGGTCGGCGAGCAGCGGATCGTCGATCTGCCGCATCCGCTGGCGGGTGCGCTGCTGGACGCGCTCGATCGCCGCCTCGGCGGTCAGCCCCGAATCGATCGCCTCGTTGATCCGCCGCGCCCAGCCCTCGTCATAGGCGAACATCTTGTAGGTCTCGAGCACCTCCTTGTGCTCGCCGTCGACGCCGAATTCCGCCTCGCGCGTCATCCGCTCGATCTGCTCGCGCATCTTGTCGAAGGCGGCATAGACGCGGTGGCGTTCGGCGTCGGTATCCTCGGCGACGGTATGTTCGACGACGATGCGCGGCTGGTGGAAGACGGCATGGCCCGAGGCCATCCCCTCGACCAATTTCTGGCCGGGCAGCCGCACCGCCGCGGTCGACTGCGGCCGGTCGACGCCGGTGGTGGCGGTGTCGATCAGCCCGGCATTGGCGATCAGCTCGGACAAGACCATCGCGACGGTCTGCAACGCCTCGATCTCGACGTCCTGATATTTGCGCTGCTCGCTATGCTGGACGGCGAGCACGCCGACCGCGCGTTCGCGGCGGATGATCGGCACGCCGGCGAAGCTATGATAGCGTTCCTCGCCGGTTTCGGGCTTGTAGGCGAAATCGGGGTGGCTCGCCGCCTCGTCGAGGTTGAGCACCTCGACATCCTCGGCGATCGAGCCGACCAGCCCTTCGCCCATCGCCAGCTTGGTGACGTGCACCGCCGCCTGATCGAGCCCGCGCGTCGCGAACAGTTCGAGCACGCCCTCGCGCAGCAGGTAGATCGAGCAGACCTCGCTATCCATCGCCTCGGCGATGATGCCGACGACGGCGTTGAGCTTGGCCTGCGCCGGGTTGCGGCCGGCCATCACGTCGTGAAGGCGGGTCAGGATCTCGCGGGCGGATGCGGCGGCCGAACTGGGCATGGCAGCAGGGCTAACAGATGCGGGCGCACCGTGCCATGCACCTTTCGTCGCGATCGGCGCTTCGGCGCGTCGTCCGGCGTCCGTTTGATTCAGCCCCTCTTCAGCTTGGCGACGCGACGAGCGGCGATCGTACCCGAGCCAAGGCCGCATGCTGCACGCGCAATCCTTCCCGTCGACCGCCGCTCCGCCCCGCCGCGCCTCGCCCCGCGCCGGCTTCGCTCTGCCGATCGTGGTTGCCGCGCTCGGGGCGAGCCTGCTGGTCACCGCCTGGCTACTGCATCGCGCCGGGCTGCACGTCGCCCTGTGGAGCCGCAGCAACCTGCCGTTCGCGCTCGCCGGCGTCTGCCTGTTCGGCTTGCGCAGCGGCATGGTGCCGCGGCGCTGGCGCCATGCCGACGGACTGCGCGACGGTGCCGGTTATTATGCCGTCTTCACGCTGATCGCGCTGACCGGCGCGGTGGCGAGCTATCCGCTCGCGGCGCTGACGCAAGGCTATGCCGATGCGACGCTGCACCGTGCCGACGTGGCGCTCGGCTTCGACTGGCTCGGCTGGTATCGCACCGTCGCCGCGCACCGGCCGCTGCAATGGCTCGGCGTCGCGGCCTATGAGAGCATCTACCTGACGCCGGCGCTGCTGCTCGGCTGGTTCGCCGCGCACGGCCAGCGGATCGCGGCGCATCGCTTCCTCGCCAGCTTCTGGCTCGCCGCGGTGCTGACGCTGGCGCTGTTCACGCAGATGCCGGCGATCGGACCGCTCTCCTATCTGTGGCGCGGTGCGGTCGATTATATGCCGGTGAGCGAGACGTGGCAGTCAAATTTGATCCCGGCGCTGCGCGCGCGGACCGTCCACGTCATCGATCTCGGCGCGTTGCGCGGGCTGGTGTCGGCGCCGAGCTTCCACGCCGCGGCGGGGACGCTCTACCTGCGCACGATCTGGCGGACGCCGCCGCTGCGTCGGCTCGGCTGGCTGGTCGCGGCGATGCTGCTGGCGACGCCGGTCGAAGGGACGCATTACCTCACCGACATGCTGATCGGTGCCGTCGTCGCGCTGGTGGCGGCGCAGATCGTCGATGCGTGCCTGCCGGAGGTGCGAACTTAGGTCGCGCGGCGGCGCCCTCTCAGTTCACGCAGAGGCGCGGAGAGCGCAGATGCGCAGAGAGGATGCCTCTTATCGGCGACCGTCCGCCAAATTCGCAGACGCGAGACCGATACGGCAGAAAAAGCGGAACACCTCCGCGTCCTCTGCGCCTCTGCGCGCCCGTACGTCGCGTCCTCCGATCCGTCAGCCGCTGTTGCGCAGCGCCGTCGCGACGGCGTTGATCGACAGCAGGATGCCCTCGCCGATGCGCGGATCGGCCTCGCCGGCGCGGTGGCGTTTCATCAGCTCGATCTGGAGCAGGTTGAGCGGCTCGATATAGGGCAGCCGCAGCCGGATCGACGCGTCGAGCGCGGGATGCTTGTCGAGCAGCCGCGTCTGGCCGGTGACCGCGAGCAGGCCGTCGTGGGTCTGGTGCCAGGCATCGCGGATCCGGCCGAAGATCGCCTCGCGCAGGCCCGCATCCTCGACCAGTTCGGCATAATGGCCGGCGATCGCCATGTCCGACTTGGCGAGCACCATCTCCATATTGGCGAGCGTCGCGGCGAACAGCGGCCAGCCCTCCGCCATCTCGCGCAGCCTTCCCTTGTCGGGATAAGCGGCGAGCGCCTGGCCGACGCCGTACCAGCCGGGCAGCATCACGCGTGCCTGCGCCCAGCTGAACACCCAGGGGATGGCGCGCAGATCCTCGATCGCGTCCGACTTCTTGCGGCTCGCCGGGCGGCTGCCGATCTTGAGCCCGGCGATCTCGCCGATCGGCGTCATCTGGCGGAAGAAGGTGCGGAACCCGTCGGTGCCGTAGACGAGATCGCGATAGGCGTGGAAGGCGGTGTCGGACAGCGCGTCCATCGCCGCGCAGAACTCGTCGTTCTCGGTGTTGGACAGACGCTCGGGTTCGAGGCTGGCGAGCAGGGTCGCCGCGGCGATCGCCTCGATATTGGTCATCGCGCTTTCGCGGGTGCCGTATTTGGCAGCGATCACCTCGCCCTGTTCGGTGATGCGGATGCGGCCCTGCACCGTGCCGGGCGGCTGCGCGCGGATCGCCGCGAACGCCGATCCGCCGCCGCGCCCGACCGCGCCGCCGCGGCCGTGGAACAGCTGCATGCCGACGCCCGCCGCCTCGAATACCGGCTTGAGCGCGGTCGACGCCTTGGACAATTGCCAGGTCGAGGTGAGATAGCCGCCGTCCTTGTTGCTGTCCGAATAGCCGATCATCACCTCCTGATGCCCGCGCTTGGCGGCGATGGCGGCGATCTCGGGCAGCGCGAACCAGTCGCGCATCACCTGCGGCGCCGCCTCCAGATCGCCGACCGTCTCGAACAGCGGCACCGCCATCACCGCGGCATGCGGGGGCTCGCCGGGACGGTAGAGCCCGACCTCCTTGAGCAGCAGGTTGATCTCGAGCAGGTCCGAGACCGATTGCGCCATCGAGACGATGTAATTGGTGATACAGGCCGGCCCATAGGTGGCATGCGCCTCCGCCGCCGCCTGGACGATGGCGAGTTCGGACGCGGTCTCCTCCGAATAATCGGTGAAGCGGCTGGTCAGCGGCCGGGCATTGGCGAGTTCGCGGCGCAGCAGCGCGACGCGCGCCGCCTCGTCGAGCGCCAGATAGTCCGCCTCGACCCCGGCGACCTTGAGCAGCTCGGCGACGACGCGTTCGTGCACCGCGCTGTTCTGGCGCAGGTCGAGCGTCGCGAGATGGAAACCGAACGTCTCGACCGCGCGGATCAGCCGGCCGAGCGCGCCGCTGGTCTTGAGCGCGCCCGCCTCGGTCGCCGACAGGCCGCGGGCGAGCGCGACGAGATCGGCGCGCAGCATCTGCGGATCGGGATAGGGTTCGCCGCTCAGCCGGCCGGGGTGCGGCGCGGGCTTGCCGGTCAGCGCCTGATGCGTCGCCGCGAGCCGGGCGTAGATCCCCGACAGCGCGCGGCGATAGGGTTCGTCGGCGCGACTCTCGGCGGTATCGCCGCTCGCCTCGGCGAGCGCCGCCACCGCGGGATCGACCGCGACATGCTCGGTCGAGATCGACAGTTCGGCACCGAGCGCGTGAACGCCGTCGAGATAGAAGCCGAGCACGGCTTCGCAGGCGCGGGCGAGGGCAGTGCGCAGCGAATCGGCGGTGACGAAGGGATTGCCGTCGCGGTCGCCGCCGATCCAGCTGCCCGGGCGGACGAAGCTCGGCACGCGCCAGCCGTTTTCCTCGGCGCCGAACGCCCGGTCCCAGCGCTGGTAGAGCGCGGGCAGCGCCGGCAGGAACACCTCGCGCAGATAGGACAGCGCGGTCTCGACCTCGTCGGTGACGTAGAGCCGCTCGCGGCGCAGCACCCGCGTCTGCCACAGAAGCGCGATCTGGCGGGTGATCGCATCGTCGACGCGATCGCCATCGGGCGTCTCGTCATGCCCCATGTCCTTGAGCGTCATCAGCTGCGCGATGCGGTTCTTGTGATCGATCATGCTCTTGCGCCGCACCTCCGTGGGGTGGGCGGTGAGCACCGGGACGATCAGCGCGCGTTCGAGCAGCGCCTGCACCACCTCGCGGTCGATCCCCTCGCGCGCCAGCGTGGCGAGCGCGGCGGCGACGTCGGCGCCCTCATCGGCCGCGACCCCCTGCCGATCCTCGGCAAGATTGGCGAGCATCGAGAACAGCATGAAGCCGCGGACGAAATCGAGCGTCTCGTCGAGGCCGAGATGCTGGAGCTGCTGGTGGACGCTGTCGCTGCTGCCCGTGCCGCGATGCCGCTCGACCGAGGCGCGGCGGATCGCCTCGGTCGCCTCGAACAGCGCCTCGCCGCCATAGCTGCGGATCACGTCGCCGAGCTGCGCGCCGAGAAAGCGGACGTCGGGATTGTTGGCGATCGGGGGGAGCGAAGCGGGGTCGAGCGTGGCCATGGCTGCGATGCTGCGCTGCGGTGATGGGCGGGTCAACCGCGGGCGCGTGGTTTTTGGTCGCGGTGGAGCTTTGACGGACAGGGCAAGGCGCTGATGAAGACGCGAGTTTCGCCGGGCTCGCCCGGGCGGGAGGGGCGATCGATGCCGGCGTTTAGGAAGGCCGCATTCCGACCTTCATTCTTTCGAACGCCCACATTTGATCACGCTTGAAACGCTCACGCTCGATTGAAAACTGCTCAACGCAGTGCTCCCGCGGAGGTGTACTGTTTCGTGAGGTTGGCAAGCTGTTCAGCAGGAGCGGTGTAGCCGAGGCATTGCAGTCGCGTTCGGTTGTAGCGCGCGACGACGTCGTAGAGGAAGGCGTTGCGCTCGTCGTGCGAGGTGAAGCGGTTGCGGCCGGCATTCGCGCCGGTGGCGGCACGGCTGGCGAGGGCCTCGCCGATGCGGCGGTTGAAGCGCTCGACCATGCCGTTGGTCTGCGGGTGGTAGGGCCTGGTGAGCTTGTGGATTATGGCGTGCGCGGCGCAGACCCGGTCGAAGGCGTGGCGGCCGGTGCCGGTCTGGCGGCTGGTGTAGAAGGCGCCGCCGAAGCGATCGGTGAACTCGGACCCATTGTCGGTGAGTATGGTGTGCACCGGCTGGCCGAAGGCGGCGAGGAAGCGGGTCAACGCGGCAGCGACGGTGGCGGCGCTGCGATCGGCGAGGATGTCGATATGCGCAAAGCGCGTCGCCCGCTCGATCGCGACGAACACGTAAGCGGGTCGCTTCTCCAGCCGGGTCAGGTGCTTGAGGTCGACATGGACATAGCCGAACGGCGCCGGCTCGAAGCGCGCGGCCGCGCGCGCCTGCGCCGTGTCGGGCGGGGGCGGCGCGGCGATGCCCCGCCGTCGCCACAGCCGGTAGAGCGCCGAACGCGAGATGTCGGGCCGCACGCAGCGGTGCAGCACCGCCAGCGCATCGTCGAGCGAGAGGTCGAGCCGGCAGCGCAACTCGACGGCGACCTCCTCCTCCTCGGCCGACAGGCTGGTGGCGAGCCGGTGCGGCCGCGAGCTGCGGTCGGCACCATCGCTGCGGTTGCGCCAGCGCCGGATGGTGGTCTCGCTCACCCCCAGCTCCCGGGCGAGCGCCGCCACGCTGAGCGGACTGGTGCGGATATACGCCCGCTGCCGCGGGGTGGTCACCGCATTGCGGTGCAGGGCGATCAGCATCCTCGACTCCTCAGCCAGACGATGCCCCGTTCTACACCTTCCCGGTCCAACCAGTCTCCCGAAACTGTACACGGAGGCGGGAGCCCAGTGCTCCTCTGGAGCGACAAACGTTGCTCTTCTTGGCCACCGTGTTCCCGCTTTCGCGAGACCCCTGCGAAAGTTTCGAAACCGCCCCGGCGAAGGCCGGGGCCCAGTTGGGAGGCCGTTGTAACTGATTGCAAGGCTTCACCAAACTGGACCCCGGCCTGCGCCGGAGTGGTACGTGAGCAGGTCAGGTTGCTACTTTCGCAGAGGTCTCGCTTTCGCGGAAACACGGGATGAGCTGGCGGACCCGGGCCAAGGTTAATCGACCCGAGCCCCCCCCGCATCAGCGCAGGTCGTTCTGCGAGATCGGTACGATCTTCACCTCGACGCGGCGGTTGGCGGCGCGGCCGGCGTCGGTGTCGTTCGAGGCGATCGGCTGCGTCTTGCCGAAGCCGCGCGTGCCGATCCGCGCCGGCTGGACGCCGCGGCTGGCGAGATAGTCCGCCACCGCGGTCGCGCGCCGCTCCGACAGCGTCTGGTTATAGGCGTCGGAGCCAGTCGAATCGGTGTGGCCGTACACGTCGATATAGGTCTGGTTATATTGCGACAGCGTCTCGGCGACCTGATCGAGCGTGCGGCGGAACTGCGGCTGCACCTCGGCGCTGTCATAGGCGAAGGTGATCCCCGATGGGATGTTGAGCACCAGATTGTCGCCCTCGCGCGTCACCTGCACGTCGGTGCCGGCGGTGCGGGCGCGCAGGTCGCGTTCCTGCTTGTCCATATAGGCGCCGATGCCCGCGCCGGCGAGGCCGCCGATGCCGGCGCCGAGGATCTTCTCGGTCCGGTCGCGCCGTCCGCCGACGAGGTCGCCGAGCAGATAGCCGCCGAGCGCACCGCCGATGCCGCCGATCGCGGTCTTCGAGATGCGGCGCTCGCCGGTCTCGGGATCGGTGGTGCAGGCACTGGTGGTGACCAGCGCGGTGAGCGCGGCGGCGGCGAACAACTTGGACTTCATGACAACCCCTTCATCTTCACTGTCGAGCAAAACTCGGGTCCGAAGCGGCTTGTTCCGCCTGCGATCTGAACCGCGGCTGACGGGGATATTCGCACGATCGTAATCGAGACCATTGTCGTCGCGTGCGTTGTACGGCAAAGACACGTCCGCCGATGGCACCGCTCCCGCCCTTCCCCTGGATCGACGTCGTGATCATCCTCGCGCTGGTCGCGCTCAACGGCGTGTTCGCGATGAGCGAGCTGGCGATCGTCTCGTCGCGCAAGGCGCGGCTGGAGGCGATGGCGCGATCGGGACGCAAGGGGCCGGTCGCCGCGCTCGCCCTCGCCGCCGATCCGGGCAAGTTCCTGTCGTCGGTGCAGATCGGCATCACGCTGATCGGCATCCTCGCCGGCGCCTATTCGGGATCGAGCCTCGGCGGGCCGACCGCGGCGCGGCTGCAGGCGGCGGGTATGTCGGCGCATACCGCCGAATCGCTCGGCTTCGCATTGGTCATCGGCATCACCACCTATGCCTCGCTGATCATCGGCGAACTGGTCCCCAAGCAGTTCGCGCTGCGCAAGCCGGAGACGGTGGCGTCGCTCGTCGCCTTGCCGATGCGCTATATCGCCCTGGTCTGCGCGCCGCTCGTCTGGGTGCTCGATTCGTCGAGCGCTCTGGTCTTCCGCCTGCTCGGCCTCAATCGCGAATCGGAGGATCAGGTGACCGCCGAGGAGCTGCACCTGATCGTCGCCGAAGCCTCGAAGTCGGGCGTGATCGAGGAGCATGAGCGGACGATCATCTCGGGCGTCGTCCGCCTCGCCGACCGGCCGGTGCGCGAGGTGATGACGCCGCGCACCGACGTCGACTGGCTCGACTGCAATCTCGGGCCGGACGGGATCCGCGATACGCTGCTGGCGACGCCGCATACCCGCCTGCCGGTCGCCGACGGATCGGTCGATGCGGTGATCGGCGTCGTCCAGGCGCGCGACATCGCCGCGGCGCTGTTCCGCGGCCAGACGCTCGACCTGCGCACGCTGATGCGCAAGGCGCCGGTGGTGATCGACCGGATCGACGCGATGGACGCGCTGATCGCGCTGCGTCAGGCCGAGGTGCCGATGGCGCTGATCCACGACGAATACGGCCATTTCGAAGGGATCGTCACCCCCGCCGACCTGCTCGCCGCGATCGCCGGCGAATTCGCCAGCGACGCCGATCCGGACGAGGCGCCTTCGGTCGTGGTGCGTGAGGACGGATCGCTGCTCGTCGCGGGCACGATGGCGGCGGATGCGCTCGCCGAACGGCTCGGCATCGACCTGCCCGAGGACCGCGATTACGCCACCGTCGCCGGTCTTGCGCTCGCCGCCTTCCGCCACCTGCCAGGCGAGGGCGAGAGCTTCGAGGAGCAGGGCTGGCGGTTCGAGGTCGTGGATCTCGACGGTCGGCGGATCGACAAGCTGCTGGTCAGCGAGATCTGAGGCAGGGCGCTGCGGGGGACGTCGACGCATGCTGCACGCAGTCGTTGGGATGCGGTGGCATGTCGGGCTCTAAGTCGGTTGAGACACGCTTCTTCCCTGCGAGGCATGACGTTTCGAAGGCTAAACCGATGCGAGACTCACGTTGGGCGCCGGCAAATGCCAGTATTCCCACGCAGGCGGGAATCCAGTGGCCCAGCAGGGCAACGGCTCGTGACGAGAAGAAACACTGGGCTCCCGCCTGCGCGGGAGCACTGGGAAAGCGTCTGCAATGCTCGCGTGACGTCGCGGTTTAGTCGGTAGACACCGTTTGGAGCATATGCGTGTTTCGCACTGGACCCCAGCCTTAGCCGGGGCGGTCGGTGAAACGATGCAACACTTTGCCGAAGCTGGCCGAGTCATGCTCCGTCAGCGGTCAAACGAAACCAGAATGGCGATCGTGCAGTCGACCCGACACCGCGCCCGAAACCCGACAGCGGCCGGCTCACCCGGCCGATCCCGCCGTCAGCCGTCGCTGAGCCGCTCGATATCCGCCCCGACCGCGGACAGTTTCTCCTCGAGCCGCTCATAGCCGCGGTCGAGATGATAGACGCGGGCGACCGAGGTCTCGCCCTCGGCGGCGAGGCCGGCGAGGATCAGGCTCATCGAGGCGCGCAGGTCCGTCGCCATCACCGGTGCGCCGACCAGCCGGTCGACGCCCTTGACCACCGCGGTGCGGCCGTGGACCTGGATGTCCGCGCCCATCCGCGCCAGCTCGGGCACGTGCATGTAGCGGTTTTCGAAGATCGTCTCGGTGAGCACGCTCGCCCCCGACGCCTTGCACAGCATCGCCATGAACTGCGCCTGCATGTCGGTGGCGAAGCCGGGATAGGGTGCGGTCGACAGCGAGATCGGGCCGAGCGGCGCGGTCGCCTCGACCGAAAGCCCCTCGCGCGTCTCGGTGACGGTGACGCCCGCCTCGCGCAGCGCGTCGATCGTCGCCTGCATGTCGGCGGCATTGGCGCCGAGCAGCTCGAGCAAGCCGCCGGTGATCGCCGCGGCGCAGGCATAGCTGCCCGCCTCGATCCGGTCGGGCATCACCGCATAGGTCGCGCCGTGCAGCCGGTCGACGCCCTCGATCTCCAGCGTCTCGGTACCGATCCCCTGGATGCGCGCGCCCATCGCGACGAGGCAGTTGCACAGGTCGACGATCTCGGGCTCGCGCGCGGCATTTTCGATGATGCTGCTGCCGGTGGCGAGCACCGCCGCCATCACGACATTCTCGGTCGCGCCGACCGACACCACCGGGAAGCGGTAGCGGCCGCCGCGCAGCCGCCCGCCCGGCGCGGTCGCCTTGACATAGCCCGCCGCCATTTCGAGCTCGGCGCCGATCGCCTCCAGCGCCTTGAGGTGGAGGTCGATCGGCCGGTTGCCGATCGCGCAGCCGCCGGGCAGCGACACCGTCGCCTCGCCCGCGCGGGCGAGCACCGGGCCGAGCACGAGGATCGAGGCGCGCATCTTGCGGACGATGTCATAGGGCGCCTCGGTCGAGGTCAGCTTGCCCGCGCGGATCGTCATCACCCGGCCGAAATCCTCCGGCCGTGTTCCCTCGATCCGCGTCGAGGCACCCAATTGGTTGAGCAAATGGCCGAAGCCATCGACGTCGGCGAGCCGCGGCAGGTTGCGCAGCGTCAGCGGCTCGTCGGTGAGCAGGGCACAGGGCATCAGCGTCAGGGCGGCGTTCTTGGCGCCCGAGATGCGGAGACGGCCGGACAGGCGGTTGCCGCCACGGATAAGGATGCGGTCCATCCCCGCCGTCTAACGCGCCGCCGCGCCGACGCAAGCGGCCAGTGGCACAGATATGGCCGGGCTCGGTCGGGCCGGTGCAACTAATCCCCGAGCGGTTGATCGGCTTTAATGCACCGTTCCTGGCCCCGACCTAGGTCCTGCGCAAATAATTGGGGGATTTCAAAGGCGTGACGACAAGTTGCCTTGCCGAGCGTCTCGGTGAATTGATCGATTTGTCGGATTCGGAAAAGGCTGCGCTCGGCAGCCTCGAACTGCGTGAACGGACGCTGCGGCGCGGCGTCGTGCTGCTGCGCGAGCATGACAAGGCCTCCGAACTGTTCGTCGTCCGCCGCGGCACGATGATGAGCTATGTCATCCTGCCCGACGGCAGCCGTCAGATCGTCCGCTTCCTGTTCCGCGGCGACCTGATCGCGATGGCGGGGCTGGTCTATCGCACGTCGCCCGAGACGGTGATCGCGCTGACCGAATGCGCCGTCGCCTCGGTCGACCGCGCCGCGGTCGGCAGCCTCGCGGTCGAGCATCCGCGCCTCGCCGCGCTGCTGATCGCGGTCGATCAGATCGAGCGAGTGGCGTTGACCGATCGCCTCGCCGGGCTCGGCCGCACCTCCGCCAAGGCGCGCGTCGCGGCGCTGCTGATCGAGATCCGCAACCGTCTGCGCGTCGTCGACGGGACCGGCGGGGACAGCTTCCACCTCGGGCTGACGCAGGAGGAGATCGGCGACGCCACCGG
Source organism: Sphingomonas sp. RIT328 (assembly GCF_000632225.1). Classification (GTDB taxonomy): domain Bacteria; phylum Pseudomonadota; class Alphaproteobacteria; order Sphingomonadales; family Sphingomonadaceae; genus Sphingomonas; species Sphingomonas kyungheensis. The sequence continues at coordinate 186,968 of NZ_JFYV01000034.1, read as the reverse complement.
CCTCACGGCGGTGCACGTCAACCGCATGCTGCGCCAGTTGCAGGACGAGGGTCTGATCGCGCGCGACGGCGGCCGGATGACCTTCGTCAACGAAGCGGCGCTGCTGCGCACGGCGCATCACACCGCACGCGACTCCGCCCGAGCGGCGGGGGTGGACCTCAGCTGGCTGCCGCCGGCGCGATAAGCGGGCCGGAAGACGGGACGGCTTGGCGGAGCCCTTTCTTCCCGACGTCATGGGGAGGCGAGGGGCCGCGGTAGACACTGTCCCTCCGCGCCTCCGCGCAAACCCTCTTGCCGGAGACGTATGGGGTCGGGCGCTCGCCGACAGCTTCCCGCGTTCACGCGCGGCGCTTCGACCGGCAAGCAATCTGGTTCACGCGGAGGCGCGGAGGCGCGGAGGTGTTGCGGTCGGCGCGCTGTCTTCCGTCCCATTTCGCCAGGATGAGACTATGAGCCGGTCCGAGCCGGAGTCAGCCGGGCGTTGATTGGTCACGCGAAGACGCGAAGACGCTAAGACGCGAGGATGGGCCGACCGTGGTAATGTCGGTCGTTCATTCTGCCATTTGCAGGAAGAACCGCTGACGCGGCAGGCGCGACGTCACCGCGCGCCGCCGACGCTGTCCGACAGATCGCCGAGCGCCTCGGCGCCCGGGCCGCTACGGCGTTACGCCTTCTCCAGCGTGCACTGGAGCGGGTGCTGGTTCTGGCGGGCGAAGTCGATCACCTGGCCGACCTTGGTCTCCGCCACCTCGTAGGAGAAGACGCCGCAGACGCCGACGCCCTTCTGGTGGACATGGAGCATCACCCGAGTCGCCTCCTCCATGTTCATGCGGAAGAAGCGTTGCAGGCAGAGCACGACGAACTCCATCGGCGTGTAGTCGTCGTTCAGCATCAGCACGCGATAGGGCGTCGGCTGCTTGGTCCGCGTGCGCGTCTTGGTGGCGAGGCCGGTGCCCTCGTCCGACCCATCGTCGCGGCGTTCCGCCATGGTGATCGCTTCAACTGTCATGTGATCGGGGAAATATGGCATGCCGGGGGCGGGGGGCAAGGCCTGACGCAAGGAAAAGGGCGACCGCATCGCTGCGGCCGCCCTTCCCGAACGAGGCAAGGCTGCGGGTTACGCCGCGACCTTGAGCTTCTCGGCGGCGAGCGCGACGCGGTTCGACAGCGGCTGCACCACCTCACCGGCGAGCTTCAGCACCGCCTCGGTATTGTGCGAGCTCTGCTGGACGAGCGCGTCGAACGAGGCGCGTACGTAATCGGCATGGAGCTTGAAGAATTCGGTCGGCGACTTGACGCTGCTCAGCGTCTTGGCGACCGTGGTCGCGTCCTCGAACGACTTCTTGGCATAGGCGGCGGCGTCCTGGCCGAGCGACTCGAGGCCGCGTGCCGCGATCTTCGACGATTCGACCAGCGCTTCGATATTGCCCTTGCCGAACTCGGTGGCGTCCTGGAGCAGCTTCTGGCTCTTGTCGACCGCACCCTTGGCGCGGTCGGTCGCGTCGGTGAACGCGGTCTGGGTCGTGGCGGTGACGTTCTCGATCGTTTCCATGATGACTTCCTTCGCTGCGGGTGTGGCAATCGGTGCGGCCGCATCCACGACGGGGGCGGGCGCGACGGGGAGCGGCGCCGTCACCGCATCGGCGGCAGGCACCGGAGCCGGCTGGATGCCGGTCGGCTTGGCACGGGAGCGCTGGGGACGCGGCGGCGAGTCGACGCGCGGGCGGTTCGACCCGCGTTTGGCGGGCTTGGACAAACGATCGTCCATCAGGCCTTCTCCAGCTTTCATGCTGCACTGCACAATAGCCGCTTTCGGGGTCGAGATCAACGCGGTTTGTGCAGTGCAGCAAGAATGGAGCTATCTCGCGCGGACATAGTCTCCCGGAGCGTCGGCGAGCGCCGGCAGCGCGCCTTCGCCGGGGCGCCGCGCACCGATGGCGGCGACGGTGTCGCTGCCGCGCGACTCGATCCAGCCGCGCCAGTCGGGCCACCAGCTGCCCTTGGTCTCGGACGCGCCGGCGACGAAATCCTCGAGCGTCGTCACCGCCGCATCGTTCGTCCAATATTGGTATTTGCCCGCGGCAGGCGGATTGACGACGCCGGCGATATGCCCCGATCCGGCGAGCACGAAGCGCAGCGGCCCGCGGAAATGATGGGTGATCCGCCAGACGCTCTCCGCCGGGGCGATATGATCCTCGCGCCCCGCCTGGACATAGGCGGGCGTCGTCACCCGGCCGAGATCGATCGATTCGCCGGCCATCGTCATCGCGCCCGGCTGGACGAGGCGGTTGTCGCGATAGAGATCGGTGAGATACGACAAATGCCATTTCGCCGGTAGGTTGGTGGTGTCGCCGTTCCAGTGGAGCAGGTCGAACGGCGCGTAATCCGCGCCGAGCAGATAATTGTTGGTGACGTAATTCCAGATCAGGTCGCGCCCGCGCAACAGGTTGAACGTCGCGGCGAGGTAGCGGCCGTCGAGGAAGCCCTGTGGCGACAGGCTGCCGATCAGCGCGAGCTGCTCATCGGTGACGAAATGGCGCAACTCGCCGGCGGCGGTGAAGTCCACCTGTGCGGTAAAGAAGGTCGCGCTCGCCACCGCATCGTCCCGCCCGCGCGCGGCGAGCACCGCCAGCGTCGCGGCGAGCGTCGTCCCCGCGACGCAATAGCCGATCGTATGCACCGCCGGCACGTCGAGGGTCGCGCGCACCGTGTCGATCGCATCGATCTGCGCGCCGACGTAATCGTCCCACACCACGTCGCTCATCGAGGCGTCGGCGGATTTCCACGACACCATGAACACCGACAGGCCCTGGTCGACCGCCCAGCGGATGAAGCTTTTCTCCGGCGACAGATCGAGGATGTAGAAGCGGTTGATCCATGGCGGGAAGATCACCAGCGGTGTCGCCAGCACGCGCTCGGTGGTCGGGGCATAATGGATCAGCTCGTAGAGCGGGGTGCGCTTGATCACCTTGCCCGGCGTCGTCGCGATATTGCGGCCGACCTCGAACGCGCCCTCGGCGGTATGCGTCACCTGCCCCTTGGCGATGTCGGCGAGCATATGCTGCAGGCCGTCGAGCAGATTCTGCCCCTTGGTGGCGATCGTCTTCTCGACCACCTCGGGATGGGTGAGCGGGAAGTTGGACGGGCTCATCGCCTCGATCAGCCCGCGCGCGGCGAAGCGGAGCTGTTCGCGCTGCGCCTCGGGCACGCCGTCGAGCGCGTCGACGCCGCGCAGCAGATGGTCGGCGATCAGATTGTAGCTGCGCCGGATCCAGTCGAACCACGGGTCCTCGCGCCACGCCGCGGCCTTGAAGCGCCGGTCGCGCGAATCGCCCTCCGACTGCGGCGGCGGCGGCAGATCGGCGGCGGGATCGACGAAGCGCTGCCACAAGGCGAGGTGATCGCGCCAGTAATCCTGCGTCTGGCGGACGAGCGGCGGCGATGCGTCGCCCGCGCCGAGCAGGCCGATGCCCTGTTCCATCATCATCTGCTGCGCGCGGCCGAGCAGCCAGGTCCAATGCTGCAACGTCGCCAGATCGGGCGCGCCGGCGGGATCGTTATGGGGTTCGGCCATGGCATCCTCTGCTTTGCGCGCGATGCTACCCGGCGCGTGCGCCCGTGGGAATGGCGATTGGTTTGCAGCGCCGACGAAAGCCGCTAGCGTCGCGGCGATGGACAATCAGGTTCGCGTAAGCCGCTCGCTCTTCGCCTTTTCGATCTTCTACGGCGGCATGGTCTGCATCGCCGGCGTGCTCGGCAACAAACAGGTCGCGCTCGGGCCGCTGTCGGCGCTCGGCCCGCTCGTCGGGCTGGGGCCGCTCGCGGTGGAGGCGGGGATCTTCGCCTTCCTGCTGCTCGTCGTCGTGTCGAGCGCGGTCGCCGAGCTGCATGGCCGCACCATCGCGACGCGGCTGGTGCAGATCGGCTTCGTGCCGCTGATCGTCTCGATCCTGCTGTCGGTGATCGTGCTGTCGGTGCCCGCCGCCGCCGACATGGAGCCGGCGCGGCGCGACGCCTTTGCGCTGATGATGGGCGGCACGCCGCGCATCTGGCTGGGCGGCATCGTCGCCTATGGCATCTCGCAGACGCTCAACGTCACCATCTTCGCCGCGCTCAAGGGGCGCGAGGGCGGCGGGCTGCTCTGGCTGCGCGCCGGTATCGCCAGCGTGCTCAGCCAGATCGTCGACACCTTGCTGTTCGTGACGATCGCCTTCGCCGGCGTCTTCCCGATCGGCGAGCTGCTGCTCGGCCAGATGATCGCCAAGGTGCTGCTCTCGGCGATCCTGGTGCCGTCGCTGATCTACGTGTTCGTCGGACTGGGACGGCGGCTGGATCGGGGGTGAGATCGGGTGCGGCCAGGGCCCGTTGCGGCCGCGCCGGCGGGTAGCGGCCCTGGTCGAGGGCAGTCTTACCCCTGACGTGTTCCGGGGTCACAGTGCCGCAAAAGCAACGGCTGCAAGCTCCGGCGGAGCCGTGGATGCCGGAACCGGTCCGGCATGACGATGTGATGTTTTCAGTGCTCCCGCGGAGGCGGGAGCCTAGTGTTTCTTCTTCGGAAGCCGTCGGTCTGCTTGGCCACTGGATTCCCGCCTGCGCGGGAATACTGGGGATTTGGCAAGCGCGGTGACTCCCCCGAGACTGTGGACACGGCCTAGATGCCGCGACGTCGCACCACGGCGACGTCGACGGATCCGATCGCGGCGATGTCACCGGCGGGGCGGCGTGGACCACAGGCCGCCCCGGTCGATCAGATCATGCCGAGCGCCTGCATATAGACTTCGAGGATGGCTTCCTCTTCCTGATACTCTTCCTTCTTCTTCTTGCGGATGGAGAGGATCTTGCGGATCGCCTTGGGGTCGTAGCCACGGCCCTTGGCCTCGGCCATCACGTCCTTGATGTCGTCCGAGATGCCCTTCTTCTCTTCCTCGAGCCGTTCCGCGCGCTCGATCAGCAGGCGCAGCTCGTCCGCCGCGACCTGGCCGCCGCCCATGCCGTCTTGCCGTTCTTCCGCCATTGTCCCACCCCGCCGCAGGCGCCCTGCGGTCCTTGTATGATTCGCCAAAAAGGATACCGGCCGCGTGCCGGTAGGGGCGGGCGTCTAGGCGGTTCGTCCGCCGGGCTCAACCCCGTGCGGCGGCTTCGGTGGCGGGGGCGTTGCGCGCTACGCTGTCCGCCATGCGCGCGAGCTGTTCGGGCGTCGCCTCGGTCTGGTAGCGCGCCTTCCACTCTGCCTGCGGCATGCCGTAGACCGTCTCGCGCGCCTCGGCCTTGGGCAGATCGCCCGCTTCCTCGATCCAGTCGGACAGGCAGTTGCGGCAGAATCCGGACAGGCCCATCAGATCGACGTTCTGCGCGTCGGTACGATGGCGCAGGTGGCGGACCAGCCGGCGGAAGGCCGCGGCGGCGACCGCATCGGGCAGCGCGTCAAGTTTGTCGGTCATGCGGGTCTTTCAAACGTTGATCGGCCATAGATAGGGACTAGAGGGGGGCGCGGCCATTCCCCAGGAGCCTTTCGATGACCATTGCCATTGCGCCCCGTTCGCGGAAAGTGCGCGTGCTCGCCACCCTCGGTCCGGCGAGCAACTCACCCGAGATGATCGCGACGCTGTTCCAGGCCGGCGCGGACGCCTTCCGCGTCAACATGAGCCACGGCGACCAGCAATCCAAGGTCGCGGTGATCGAGGCGATTCGCGCGCTCGAAACCAAGTTTCGGCGGCCGACGACGATCCTCGCCGATCTGCAGGGCCCCAAGCTGCGCGTCGGCAAGTTCGAGGGCGGCAAGGTGGTGCTCGACCATGGCAGCACCTTCGTGCTCGACCGCGATCCGACGCCGGGCGATGCGACGCGCGTCGAGCTGCCGCACAAGGAGATCTTCGCCGCGATCGAGCCGGGCGCGCGCCTGCTGCTCGACGACGGCAAGCTGGTGCTGCGCGTCACCGATCACGGCCCCGACCGGATCGAGACTCTGGTCGAGGTCGGCGGCCCGCTGTCGAACAACAAGGGGCTCAACGTTCCCGACGTCGTGCTGCCGATGGCGGCGCTGACCGAGAAGGACCGCAGCGACCTCGCCTTCGCGGTCGAACAGGGCGTCGACTGGATCGCCTTGTCCTTCGTGCAGCGGCCCGAGGATCTCGCCGAGGCGCGCAAGCTGATCCAGGGCAAGGCGGCGCTGCTCGCCAAGATCGAGAAGCCCGCGGCGATCGACCGGCTCGAGGAAATCGTCGAGATGTGCGACGGCGTGATGGTCGCGCGCGGCGATCTCGGCGTCGAGCTGCCGCCGCAGAGCGTGCCGCCGTTGCAGAAGCGGATCGTCGAGACCTCGCGCCGGCTCGGCCGGCCGGTGGTGGTGGCGACGCAGATGCTCGAATCGATGATCCAGAGCCCGTCGCCGACCCGCGCCGAGGTGTCCGACGTCGCCACCGCCATCTACGACGGCGCCGATGCGATCATGCTGTCGGCGGAAAGCGCGGCGGGCGCCTGGCCGGTCGAATCGGTGGCGATGATGAATTCGATCGGCATCTCGGTCGAGAGCGATCCGATGCACGGCGACCGCGTCCACTTCACCGTGACGCGCCCCGACCCGACCACCGCCGACGCCCTGTCGGAAGCGGCCAAGCAGATCGCCAAGACCACCTCGGCGACGGCGATCATCTGCTTCACCACCTCGGGCTCGACCGCGCGCCGCATCGCGCGCGAGCGGCCGTCGGTGCCGATCCTCGTGCTCACCCCCAACAAGGATACGGCGCGCCGGCTCGGCCTGCTGTGGGGCACGCATGCGGTGCACACCCGCGACGTCGAATCGTTCGAGGACATGGTCGGCAAGGCCAAGCGGATGGCGCTGCGCACCGGCATCGCCAAGGCCGGCGACCGCGTCATCGTCATGGCGGGCGTGCCGTTCCGCACGCCGGGGTCGACCAACGTGCTGCATGTGGTGCGGATCATCGGCGACGAGCTGAACGACTATAGCTGACGGCGCGGCACACGATGTTACGTGTGGATGACGGACGCGCGAGCCGCTAAAGCCGGCGCATCATGTATCGCCCCGCGCTCTCCGTCGTCATCCCGTGCTACAACGAGGCGGCCTGCCTCGAGCTGTTGCACGCCCGCGTCGCGGCGGCGGCGCGGGCCGCGGTGGGGGACGATCACGAGATCGTGCTGATCAACGACGGCAGTCGCGATGACAGCTGGGCGGTGATGCAGCGGCTCAGCGCCGCCGATCCGCGGCTGGTGGCGATCAACCTGTCGCGCAACCACGGCCATCAGCTGGCGCTGACCGCCGGGCTCGATCTGTGTTCGGGCGAGCAGATCCTGATCATCGACGCCGATCTGCAGGACCCGCCCGAACTGCTCGCCGACATGCGCGCGACGATGGCGGCGCAGCAGGCCGACGTCGTCTATGCGGTGCGCCGCAAGCGCGAGGGCGAGACGATCTTCAAGAAGGCGACCGCCGCCGCTTTCTATCGCGTGCTCGATCGCGTCACCGACACGCCGATCCCGCTCGATACCGGCGATTTCCGGCTGATGAGCCGGCGGGCGCTCGATGCGCTGCTGTCGTTGCCCGAACAGGCGCGCTTCATCCGCGGCATGGTCGCCTGGGTCGGCTTCCGCCAGGTGCCGTTTCCCTATGACCGCGCCGAGCGCCATGCCGGCGAGACCAATTATCCGCTCGGCAAGATGGTGCGGCTCGCCTTCGACGCGGTCACCGGCTTCTCGACCGCGCCGCTGCGCTTCGCCAGCCATGCCTCGGTGATCCTCGCCGGCGCGTCGCTGCTGCTGCTCTTCTACATCCTGTGGGGATTCTTCGAAGGATCGCCGGTGCAGGGCTGGACCTCGACGATGCTGGTCGTGACGGTGCTGTCGGCGGCGCAGATGTTCGTGCTCGGCATGATCGGCGAATATCTCGGCCGGCTCTACATCGAATCGAAACGCCGTCCGCTTTACCTCGTCGCCGACATCGCTGGCCCGGTGAAGGGCCATTCGACCCTCGGCTTCAACGCCGCCGAACCCTCGCCCGAGTTCGAAGTGCCGGCGGAGCGCAAGGCGGCGGAATAAGCGTCCCTCAGCGCTGCGGCACAGCCAGCGTCACGATCGATACGCCCGGCGTCATCGGTACGCGGCCGACCGCGTGCCGCTCCAGCCGGAAGATCGTTTCGAACAGCGCGTTGAGGGGCTTGGCGGGGGGCGAATCGTCGCTGTCGTCGCGGCCGGTCAGGCGCCCGGCGATCCGTGCCGCCGCGGCGAGCGGGAAGAGCAGCGAGTTGAAATAGGTGAGCTTGCGCGGGGCGAGCCCGGCGGCGGTGATCGCCTTGGCCAGCGTCGCCTTCGAATAGCGGCGGTGGTGGTGGTTGACGACGTCGTGCGCGCTCCACAGCCATTGGTGCGCGGGCACCGCGATCAGGATCTTGCCGCCGGGCTTGAGCAGGCTCGCCATCGCGCGCAGCGCGGCGACGTCGTCGGCGATATGCTCGACCACGTCGAGCACCGCGACCAGATCATAGGCGCCGCGCGCGACGCCGGGCAGCTCGGGCAGCGGCGCGTCGCCGACCGGGCGGCCGAGCCGCTCGCTGGCGATCGCCCGCGCGGCGGGATCGATCTCGATCGCCTCGACCGCACCGAATTGCGCCAGCATCGGCAGATTGTGGCCGGTGCCGCAGCCGATCTCGAGGATGCGCGCGCCCGCGGGGAGGGCCGCGTAGCGCGTCAGATAGTCGCTGAGGATGTCGCGGCGCGCGCGATACCACCAATGGGTGGAATCATGGGCGGCCATACGATCGTAGACGATGCGATCCATCTTTAGTCCTTGGCCATATCAGGCGAACACCAGCCAGCGATTGAGAATGAAGGTGAGGATGGTCGCCAGCGCCACCGCGGGGAGCAACGGCGCCCAGGCGGGCAGGCCGAAATGCGCGGTGCCGATCCAGGTGATGAGCGCGTTGAGCGCCATGCCGCTCGCCTGCACCGCGACGAACTGCGCCTGCTGCCAGCCGCCGCGGCGGCGCGTGCCATGGCCCCTGAAGCTCCACCGGCTGTGCAGGAAGAAGCCCGCGGTCACCGCCACCGCAAAGGCGAAGGGGACGGCATAGACCGCCTGCGCGCGCGGGAAGACGAAGGCGGTGAGCGGCAGGTAGACCGCCGAATAGATCAGCGTCGAGATGCCGCCGGCGATGCCGAAGCGGATCATCTGCCCCAGCATGCCGCTGTCGCGCATCGCTGCCAACCGTGCCGGTGCTTCCATCGCCATCCGCTCCGCCCTAAAGGCAATGCGCCGGGAACGAAACGGCCAAAACGAAAGTCGCGTCAGTGAACAAAGCTCCCCGCGGTCGGCTCGACGACGCGATCGTCCGTCATTGGGTCGCACTGACGCTCGCCGTCTGGCTCGGCGTGACGATCTGGTACGTGTGGAGCGACTGGAACCTCGTCCGCTGGCTGTCGCTCGGCGATACCGACGACAATATGCGGCTGATGCAGGTGCGCGCCTGGCTGGGCGGGCAAGGCTGGTACGATCTGCGCAATTACCGGCTCAACCCGCCGCAGGGATTCGACATTCACTGGAGCCGGATCGTCGATCTGCCGATCGCCGGGCTGATCCTGTTCTTCCGCCTGTTCACCAGCAACGCCTGGGCGGAGCGGCTGGCGTGCGGGATCGCGCCGCTGCTGCCGCTGTCGATCGCGATGCTCGGCGTCGCCGCGACGGTGCGGCGGCTGATCGATCCGCGCGCCTGGCCGCTGGCGCTGGTCTTCCTGCTCGGCACCTCGGCGACGATGCTGATGTTCCTGCCCGAACGGATCGATCACCACGGCTGGCAGCTCGCGATGCTCAGCCTCACCGTCGCCGGCCTGTGCGACGGCAAGGGCGTGCGCGGCGGGCTGATGGTTGGGCTGGCGAGCGCGGTCAGCCTCGCGATCGGGCTGGAGATGCTGCCCTATTGCGCGATGGCGGGGGCGATCCTGGCGCTCCGCTGGGTGTGGGACCGCAGCGAGGCGCCGCGGTTGCAGGCCTATGCGCTCAGCCTTGGCGGCGGCAGCGCGATCGGCTTCGCGGCCTTCGCCTCCTATGCCAATTATGCGATGCGCTGCGATGCGCTGACGCCGGTGTGGCTGGCGGTGATGGTCGCGGCGGGGGCGCTGCTGTTCCTGCTCGCCTGGGTCAACCCGCAGGCCCGCGCGATCCGCGCCGGACTGGCGGTGCTGGCCGGGGCGGCGATCGCGGCGGGGTTCGTGCATTTCTTCCCGCAATGCCTCGGCCGGCCGGAGGGCGTCTCGCCCGAGCTGCAGAAGAACTGGCTGGACAATGTCCGCGAGGCCAAGCCGATCTACAAACACCCGTTCCGCCTCGGCTTTCCGATCGCGGCGCTGCCGATCGTCGGCGTCTTCGGGGTGATCCTCGGCGCGTGGCGGGCGCGGCGCTCGCCGGCGCTGATCGGCTGGAGCGCGGTGGCGCTGTTCGTCACCTTCGCCTGCCTGATGCTGCTGTGGCAGGTGCGCGCCGGGCCGGCGGCGCAATTGCTCGCGGTACCGGGAGCGACGTTGCTCGGCTGGATCGTGCTGCCGTGGCTGCTCAACCATCGCCTGCTCGCGGTGCGCGTCGTCGGCACGGTGGCGGCGTTCCTGATCGTGTCGGGGCTGTTCGCCGGGCTGATCATCAAATATCTGCCGGTCGACCGGCCCAATGCCTATACCAAGCGGGTCAACCGCTCGACCGGCAGCTGCGTGCGCTACACGGTGCTGAAGGCGCTCGATCGCTATCCGGCGCAGACGATCTTCACCTTCGTCGATCTCGGCCCGCGGCTGATCACCGTGACGCATCACGACGCGATCGCGGGGCCTTATCATCGCAACGGCGCGGCGATCCTCGACGTCCAGCACGCCTTCGGCGGCAGCGCCGATCAGGCGCATGCGATCATCCGCCGCCATGGTGCGACGATGCTGCTGCTCTGCCCCAATCATTCGGAATCGACCAATTATCGCGCGCGCGATCCGGGCGGCTTCTATGACCAGCTCGCGCATGGCGAGGTGCCGGCGTGGCTGACGCCGCTGCCGCTGCCGAAGGATTCGCCGTTGCGCCTGTTTCGGGTGGATGCGGGCATCGCGGAGCAGCGGTGAGGGTTGCCCGGGCAGGCGCATAGCCCCACCGTTCGCCCTGAGCCGGTCGAAGGGCAGGCCTCCACAAACGTCCGGCATGGGGAGAGGCGGGCTTCGACAGACTCAGCCCGAACGGCGGGATGGTGCGCGCTTATCTCTCGGCCGTTGCCCTGAGGCCGAACGGAGATTGGGGCATGAACCTGCTCCGTTCGCCCTGAGCTTGTCGAAGGGCAGGTCTACGCCGGCGTCCGGTATGGGGAAGGACGGCTCGGACAGACCCAGCCCGAACGGTACCGAAGGAAGCGGCACCGCTCCCGGCAGAATCAGTGCAGGCTCACCTGCAACCCGTCCATCACGAACTGCACTGCCAGCGCCGCGAGCAGCACGCCGAGCAGCCGCGTGATCACCGCCTCGATCCGCGCGCCGAGCAGCCGCATCAGCGGCCCCGCGGCGAGCAGCGCGACCAGCGTCAGCGCGAGGATCACGCCCATCGCGGCGAGCACCACCAACGTCGCCTCGATGCCGTTGGTGCGCGCGACGAGCAGCATCACCGAGGCGATCGAGCCCGGCCCGGCGATCATCGGCATCGCCATCGGGAAGATCGACACGTCGTCCGCCTCGGGATCGTGCGCGACCTTGGCGGCGCGGTCCTCGCGGCGCTGCGTGCGCTTCTCGAACACCATTTCGAGCGCGATCAGGAACAGCATGATGCCGCCGGCGATGCGGAAGCTCGCCAGGCTGATGCCGAGCCCGCGGAGCAACGCCTCGCCCGCCAGCGCGAAGACCAGCAGGATGACGGTCGCAACGCCGACCGCGCGGAACGCCATCGCCCGCCGCTGCACCGGCGAGGCGCCCGCCGACAGGCCGGCGTAGATCGGCGCGCAGCCGAGCGGATCGATGATGACGAAGAAGGTGATCAGCGTCGAGACGAACAGCTCGATCACAGCGCCGCCTCGATACCCTCGCGGCGGCAGGCCGAGACATAGGTGTTGCGGATCAGGCAGGCGATCGTCATCGGCCCGACGCCGCCCGGTACCGGCGTGATCGCCCCCGCCACCGCGCGCGCCGCGGCGAAGTCGACGTCGCCGACCAGCCCGGTGTCGGTGCGGTTGATGCCGACGTCGATCACGCTCGCGCCCGGCTTGATCCAGTCGCCCTGGATGAAGTGGGGGATGCCGACCGCGGCGACGACGATATCGGCGCGGCGCAGATGCGCGGCGACGTCGCGCGTGCGGCTGTGGACGATGGTGACGGTGCAGCTCTGCTGGAGCAGCAATTGCGCCATCGGCTTGCCGACGATGTTCGAGCGGCCGACCACCACCGCCTCCATCCCCGACAGCGACGGGTGGAGGTCCTGGAGCAGCATCAGGCAGCCGAGCGGCGTGCACGGCACGAAGCCGTCGGCACCGATCGCCAGCCGGCCGGCGTTGACCGGGTGGAAGCCGTCGACATCCTTGTCGGGATCGATCGCGAGCAGCACCGCGCCGGCATCGATATGTGCGGGCAGCGGCAGCTGGACGAGGATGCCGTCGACCGCCGGATCGGCGTTGAGCTGCGCGACCAAGGCGAGCAGCGTCGCCGCATCGGTATCGGCGGGCAGGCGATGTTCGAAACTCTCCATGCCGGCGTCGCGCGTCGCCTTGCCCTTGTTGCGGACGTAGACGGCGGAGGCGGGGTCCTCGCCGACCAGCACGACGGCGAGGCCGGGGGCGCGACCGGCGGCCGCGCGGAAACTGGCGACATGGCTGGCGATACGGGTGCGCAGGGCGAGGGCGTGCGCCTTGCCGTCGATGATCGTGGCGGTCATGCCGCGGCCTCATAGAGCGAAGCGGCGATCTTCGCCAGCGCGGCGGCATCGCCCGCGACATGCAGGCGTTTGAGCCGCGCGGTATCGCCGCCGACCAGCGTGACGTCGCGCTTCGCCACGCCGAACGTCCGGGCGACCAGCGCAATCAGCGCGGCATTGGCCTTGCCGTCGACCGGCGCGGCGGCGAGCCGGGCGGCGAGATGCGCCTCGGTCCCCGCGGCGATCGCATCGCGCCCGCCGCGCGGCGTGACGCGGATCGCGATCACCAGACCATCGTCGCGGATCGTCCAGGCCGCCACGGCTTTACCGGCGGATCAGACCGCGCCGTTGGCCATCAGGCTGACCGCGATATTGGGCAGGATGATGCTGCTGAGGATGCGGATGATCACCAGCACGGCGAGCGGCGCGAGATCGATGCCGCTGATATTGGGCAGGATCCGGCGCAGCGGCCGGTACATCGGCTCGGTCAGCCGATCGAGCCCGTAGTGGAGCGAGCTGACGAAGCCGTTCGAGGTGTTGATGACGTTGAAGACGATCAGCAGCGACAGCACGAACTGGACCATGATGATCCACCAGACGACGTCGAGCAGCACCTGGATGATCTGGATGAGGGTGAGGGCGATCACGCGAGGCTCCGGGAAAAATAGCTGACCTGCGACCTAGCCGGTTCAGGGCGCGTCGAACAGGCCGTCCTGCGATCCGACCGGCGGGTTGAGGCCGAGATGCTTCCAGCCGCCGGCATTGAGCACCCGCCCGCGCGCGGTGCGCGCGACGAGGCCGAGCTGGATGAGATAGGGTTCGATCACTTCCTCGATCGTGTCGCGCGGTTCGGACAGGCCGGCGGCGAGCGTCTCCACCCCGACCGGACCGCCGCGGTAGATGTCGGCGATCATGTGGAGATAGCGCCGGTCCATCGCGTCGAGTCCGAGCGAATCGACCTCCAGCCGGTTGAGCGCGCGATCCGCGGCGGCGCGATCGACGATCGCGGTGCCGGCGACATTGGCGAAGTCGCGCACCCTGCGCAGCAGACGTCCGGCGATCCGCGGCGTACCGCGCGCGCGCCGCGCGATCTCGCTCGCACCGTCGGGAGCGATGCCGAGATCGAGCAGCCCCGCCGCGCGGGTGACGACGCGCGTCAGCTCCTCGACGGTATAGAATTGCAGCCGCACCGGGATGCCGAACCGGTCGCGCAGCGGCGTGGTGAGCAGCCCCTGCCGCGTCGTCGCGCCGACCAGCGTGAACTTGGGCAGATCGATCCGCACGCTGCGCGCCGACGGCCCTTCGCCGATCATCAGATCGAGCGCGCGATCCTCCATCGCCGGATAGAGCACCTCCTCGACCGCGGGTTGCAGCCGGTGGATCTCGTCGATGAACAGCACGTCGCCGTCCTCGAGATTGGTGAGCAGCGCGGCGAGATCGCCCGATTTGGCGATCACCGGGCCGGAGGTGGCGCGAAAGCCGACGCCCATCTCACGCGCAATGATCTGCGCGAGCGTCGTCTTGCCGAGCCCCGGCGGCCCGAAGAACAGCACATGGTCGAGCGCATCGCCGCGTCCCCGCGCCGCCTCGATGAACACACGCAGATTCTCGCGCGCCGCCGCCTGCCCGACGAACTCGTCGAGGCTGCGCGGGCGCAGGGCGGCATCGACATCCTCGGGACGGCGGCTGGCGGACAGGAGGCGGTCGTCAGTCAATGGTGAAGGCCGAATGCGCTCGGCACATGCTGGGAATGATGGAGAATGCGAACCACGAGCAGATCTTCACCTTCCAGACGATAGTAGATTCGATGCGAGCGATAGGGGAAACTACGTATACCGTTGCCCAAACCGGCTTCGGCGACACCGACTTGCGGCCGTTCTGCCAATCGATCGAAGGATGTGATCAGACCTTCGAGATACTGCCGCCCCACCGCAACGCCAAAGCGGGCCTTGCCATAGCCCCGGATATCACGAATGTCCTGTCGCGTTGCGGGCGCGGTGCGTAATCTAGTCACGCAAAGTCTGGATCTTCGGCAATAATCTCAGCGATAACGTCACGCGGATCCTGATCCAGCACACCGGACGCCAGCCCTTCGTCAATCATCGCCTTCAGCCATAGTCGGTCGTCCGATTGCTGGTCGAGTCGGACGAGGTCGCGTAAATAATCGGCCGCATCGACGTAGCGGCCTTGAGCGACACGCGTGTTCACCCATTCCTGCAATGCGTCCGGCATCGAGATGGTGAGTTGAGTCATGCCGCCAAGATAGCGCGTGCCGGCCAGATCGCCAACGCTACTTCGCCGCCTTGCGCAGCGCCAGCCGCACCAGCGCGTCGAGCGTCGCGCCGGGGCCGAGATCCTCCTCCGCGGCCCCCACCGCGCTCGCCGCCTCGGCGGGGCGGAAGCCGAGGTTGAGCAGCGCCGACACCGCATCCGCGCCCGCGCCGACCGGGATCACCTGCGCCGCCGCCGCCGGACCGAGCGCGCCCCCGCCAAAGGCGAGCGCGCCGACCTTGTCCTTGAGTTCGCGGACGATCCGCTCGGCGAGCTTCGGCCCGACGCCGTTCGCCCGCGCCACCATCGCCTTGTCCTGCGCCGACACCGCGCGCGCGATCTCCGCCGTGTCGAGCGCCGAGAGGATGGCGAGCGCGACGCGCGATCCCACCCCCTGCACGCCGGTGAGCAGCCGGAACCAGTCGCGCTCCTCGGCGCGGGCGAAGCCGACGAGGCGGATCGAATCCTCGGCGACCAGCATCTCGGTATGCAGCATCGCCGCCTCGCCGACCGGGCCGATCGCCGCGAGCGTGCGCGCCGAGGCGCCGACGAAATAACCGACGCCGCCGACATCGATCACCGCGTGATCGATCCCGGTCGATTCGAGTCGTCCCTTGAGATGCGCGATCATGCCGTCACCCTTGCCCGTCGTGCCATGCCCTGCGCCGAGGCGAGATGATGCGCATGCGTGATCGCCACCGCCAGCGCATCCGCCGCATCGGGGCCGGCGAGCTTGGCGCCGGGCAGCAGCACCGCCATCATCGCCTGGATCTGCCGCTTCTCCGCGCCGCCGGTGCCGACCACCGCCTTCTTGACGGTCGAGGGATGATATTCGCCGATATGCAGTCCGCTGCCCGCCGCGGCGAGCAGCACCACGCCGCGCGCCTGGCCGAGCTTCAGCGTCGACTGCGCATTGGTGTTGCCGAGCACCTCCTCGACCGCGGCGCTGTCGGGCCGTTCGGTGAGGATCACGTCGATCAGCGCGGCGTGCAGGTTGGACAGCCGGCGCGGCAGCACCATCGACGGATCGGTCTTGATCTGGCCGTTGGCGATATGCCGCAACCGGTTGCCGTCCGCGTGGATGACGCCCCAGCCGGTGGTGCCGAGCCCGGGATCGAGGCCGAGGATGATCATATCATGGTCACGCGGAGGCGCGGAGGCGCGGAGAAGAAAGGGTTTGGCGCGCAGAGGCGCAGAGGACGCGGAGCGTTCCTCTGGCGCGCGGCAGCATTGCGATCGCGATGCGGGCGAGACGCTTGCCCGGACCGGGCGATCCTCTGCGCTCTCTGCGCCTCTGCGCGCGACACCTCTTCGCGTCTTCGCGGCTCTGCGTGGATCTTCTCCCCGGCAGTCTGCGGCGGGCAGGGGGGATTCGCGCGACGACGCGAAGACGCGAGACGGCTTCGCCCGGTACGCGCAATCCGTGATCCGGCAGACGAAGAGTGCGGCCCGCTGGCGCGGGACACCGCAGCCGCGGGCGCGACCCTCCGCGCCTCCGCGCCTCCGCGTGAACCCGACAGGATCAGCCGAGCTTCTCCATCACCTCGTCGGAGACCTCGTAATTGCCCCAGACGGTCTGCACGTCGTCGTCGTCGTCGAGCGTGTCGATCAGCTTGAACAGCGTCGCCGCATCGGCTTCGTCGACCGACACCATCGTCTGCGGCCGCCAGGCGAGCTTGGCGCCTTCGGGTTCGCCGAGCACCGGCTCGAGCGCCTTGGCGACTTCGTGCAGGTCGCCGACCGCGGTCCAGATCTCATGCCCGTCCTCGGACGAGGAGACATCCTCCGCGCCCGCTTCCAGCGCCGCCTCGAACACCGTCTCGGCGTCGCCGGCGCTGGCGGGATAGCTGATCAGGCCCATCCGGTCGAACGCATGGCTGACCGATCCGCTCGCGCCGAGGTTGCCGCCGTTCTTGCTGACCGCGGTGCGCACGTTGGTCGCGGTGCGGTTGCGATTGTCGGTCAGCGCCTCGATGATAAGCGACACGCCGCCGGGGCCGAAGCCCTCGTAGCGGATCTCCTCGTAGCTTTCGGTATCGCTGCGGCTCGCCTTGTCGATCGAGCGCTGGATATTGTCCTTGGGCATCGACTGCGCCTTGGCGGCGTTGACCGCGGCGCGCAGCCGCGGGTTCATGTCGGGGTCGGGCAGACCCATCTTCGCCGCGACGGTGATTTCGCGGCTGAGCTTGGAGAACATGCCCGAGCGCTTCTTATCCTGCGCGCCCTTGCGATGCATGATGTTCTTGAACTTGGAATGGCCTGCCATGGACTGCCTCTAACCGATAATCCCTGGCCCTTAAGCCGAAGGCATGGTTTTCGCCAGTCCGTCGATCTTCGCCTCGATTGCGGCGAGCCGGTCGAGCACCAGTCCGTCGAGCTTCTGGTGCAGCCGCAGGATGTCGAGCTCGGCGCGCAAATTGGTCTCGTAGTCGAGGCTGGCGGCGAGCCGGTCCTTCGACGCCTGCCGGTTCTGGCTCATCATGATCACCGGCGCCTGGATCGCGGCGAGCGTCGACAGCATCAGGTTGAGGAAGATGTAGGGATAGGGATCGAACGCCATGCCGACATGCGCCAGCACGTCGGTGTTGAGCAGCATCCAGCCGAGCAGCACGACGGTGAAGGCGATGATGAAGCCCCATGATCCGCCCACCGCCGCCACCCGGTCGGCGAGCTGGTCGCCGATGCTGGCGTGGGCGTCGGCCTCGTCGGCGGCGTCGCGGCTGACGATCGTGCCGGCGTCGATACTGCTGAGCACACGCCGTTCCTCGGGATCGAGCGCATGCGGCGATTTGCGGAGCAGGCGCTGGGCGAGGTCGGCGAGCGGGGTTTGGTGCATCAAATGGTCGTCCTTCGTGGTATAGTCCAATTTGGTCATACCTGTCGTTCGACCGTCCGGCAATCACTGCGGCACGTCCGGCCGGCGTCCGCCGCAAAGCGCTTGCCCCGAGGCCCCCGGATACGCCACACGCTGCCGGCAATGACCGTCAGCGTAGACATGGGCAGCGACGAACGCGGCGCGCCCGTGACCATGGACCTCGAAGAACTGCTCGCCACCCGTCTGCTCGTCCAGGGCAATTCCGGGTCGGGCAAGTCGCATCTGCTGCGCCGCCTGCTCGAAGGATCGGCGGGGCAGGTGCAACAGGTGGTGATCGATCCGGAGGGCGATTTCGTCACGCTCGCCGGACCATATGGCCACGTCGTGATCGAGGCGGCGGATTATTCGGTGCCCGAGATCGCACGCATCGCCACCCGCCTGCGCGAACATCGCGCGTCGGTGGTGCTCAGCCTCGAAGGGCTCGAGGCGGAGGGGCAGATGCGCTGCGCCGCCGCCTTCCTGTCGGCGCTGTTCGACGCGCCGCGCGAACATTGGTATCCGGCGCTGGTCGTCGTCGACGAGGCGCAATTGTTCGCTCCCGTCACCGGCGGCGAGGTCGCCGAGGAGGTGCGCCGCGCCTCGCTGTCGGCGATGACCAATCTGATGTGCCGCGGGCGCAAGCGCGGGCTCGCCGGGGTGATCGCGACGCAGCGGCTGGCGAAGCTCGCCAAGAACGTCGCGGCGGAGGCGAGCAACTTCCTGATGGGGCGCACCTTCCTCGACATCGACATGGCGCGCGCCGCCGATCTGCTCGGCATGGAGCGGCGGCAGGCGGACGTGATCCGCGATCTGGCGCGCGGCACCTTCCTCGCCTTGGGGCCGGCGGTGTCGCGACGGCCGCTGACCGTGAAGATCGGCCAGGTCGCCACCTCGGCGCGCAGCGGCAGCCCCAAATTGACGCCGCTGCCGAGCGCCCCGGCGGAAAATCTCCAGCAACTCATCTTCGCGCCGCCGCCCGAGGAGGCGCCGCAGCTGCCGATGGCGTTCGAATCGCGCCCGCGCCGCGTCCCCGCGGACGAGCTGCTCGACACGATCGAGCGGCCGGCGACGCAGCCGACGACGCTCGCGCCGCTGCCCGACAAGACCGACGAGGAGGTCGAGGCGATCTATGCCGCGGTGCTGGAGGCGATCGTCGCCGATCGCGATTCGGCGCTGCGCCCGCCGTCGGTGCTGTTCCAGGATTTCCAGGTGCGCTGCCGGATGGCCGGCCTCGCAAAGCCGCCGCTCGACCTGCCCGGCTTCACCCGTCGGCTGTCGGCGGCACGGGCCGGCATCTTCGACGTCACCGACCCGCAATGGGCGGAGGCGATGGAGCTCGCCTATTCGCTGCCCGACGACATGCTCGGCGCCTTCCTGCTCGTCGCGCGCGCCGCGAAGAACGGCGAGCCCTGCCCGTCGGACACGGCGCTGGCGGAGACCTATGGCACCAGCTCGCTCGGCCGCGTGCGGCGGCTGATCGGCTATATCGAGAGCCGCGAATTGTTCGTCGCGCGGGTGGACCTGTCGGGCAAGCGCTCGATCACCATCCCGCGGCTCGGCTGGACGACGGCGGCGAGCGAGGCGGGGTAGGGGCATCGAGGCCCGCCCGTCGACGGGCTTAGGGCTAACGGTGTGGGAGATGAGCGCACCCCCCGCTTTCCCACCGTTCGGGCTGAACCTGTCGAAGCCCGCCCGTCCCCGATCGCCACCTTCATGTCGGCGCGCCTCAATGCGTCTTGCGCGGCAGCAGGTGCAGCGCGCCGACGATCGCGCTGCCGACGATCAGCCCAACGATCCCCGATCCTACCGCGGTCACCAGCCACGACACCACGCCCGGCAGCACGCCGACCGCCGCCGCGGCACCTTCGGCCGCGGCGTGGAGCGCATGGGGCAGGCCGGTCAGGCCGAACGCCTCCAGCCCATGAACGATGATGCCGCCGCCGACCCAGACCATCGCCGCGGTGCCGATCAGCGACAGCGCGTCGAGCACCACCGGCATCGCCGCGACCAGCCCGCGCCCGAACGCCTGCACGCCCGCGCCGGGCCGTCGGGCAAGATGCAGGCCGATGTCGTCCATCTTCACGATCAGCGCGACGATGCCATAGACGCCGATCGTGATCGCGATCCCGACCACCGCCAGCGCGATCGCCTGGTTGAGCAATGTCTGGTCGCCCAATTCGCCGAGCGCGATCGCCATGATCTCGCCGGACAGGATCAGGTCGGTGCGCACCGCGCCCGATACCTGCCGGTCCTCCAGCGTCTTGGCATCGGTCGCGACCGCCGCCGCGGCGTCATGGCCGTGGCCGGTGAGCGCACCGACGATCTTCTCCGCCGCCTCGAAGCACAGATAGGCGCCGCCGAGCATCAGGATCGGCGTGATCGCCCAGGGCGCGAGCGCGCTCAGCACCAGCGCGGCCGGAAGCAGGAACAGCAATTTGTTGCGCAGCGACCCGAGCGCGATCTTGCCGATGATCGGCAGCTCACGTGCCGGGCTGAGGCCGACGACATAGGTCGGCGTCACCGCCGTATCGTCGATCACCACGCCCGCCGCCTTGGCGCCCGCCTTGCCCGCCGCGCCGGCGACGTCGTCGAGGCTCGCCGCCGCAAGCTTCGCCATCGCCGCGATATCGTCGAGCAACGCCACCAGTCCGCCGGCCATCGTCTATCCCCCTTATGTCGTTCGGACGCCTTCCCGGATTGGCCATGACCGGGGCAGCGGAACGGTTCAATGACCAACGTGTTTCCGCTTCGTTGCTCAGCTGCCCGGCCGCGCGGGTAAGGGCATGACGGCTCGGATACGCGCGGCTAAGGCTCTGGCATGACCGTACCTACCCCGCCCGTCGCCGCCCGGCGCCCGCACAGCTTCACCGCGCACGGCATCACCATCGAAGATCCCTATGCCTGGCTCAAGGACCCGGACTATCCCGACGTCGGCGACCCCGACGTGCTCGCCTATCTGGAAGCGGAAAACGCCTATTTCGAACAGGTGATGGCGCCGCACCAGCCGCTGGTCGACCGGCTGTACGAAGAGATGAAGGCGCGCATCAAGGAAGACGAATCCTCGGTGCCGCAAAAGGACGGCGACTGGCTCTACTGGACCGCGTACGAGACCGGCGGCCAGTATCGCAAATGGTGGCGCAAGCCCGTCACCGGCGGCGACGATGAGTTGCTGCTCGACGAGCCGGCGCTTGCCGAGGGCAAGGAATATTTCCGCCTCGGCGCCTTTGCGGTGAGCAATGACGGCCGTCACCTCGCCTATGCGATCGACGACAGCGGCGCCGAGCGGTTCGAGGTGCGCGTCAAGAATCTCGATACCGGCGAGCATCTGCCCGAGGTCATTCCCGGCATGCTCTCCGACATCGTCTGGACGAGCGACGATGCCGGCTTCCTCTACGGCCTCGCCAACGACCAATGGCGGACCGACAATGCCCGCTTCCACCGGCTCAGCACGCCGGTCGAGACGGATATCGAGCTGTTCCACGAGGCGGACGAGGGCTATCGCGTCGCGGTCGGCGAGACAAGCGACCGGCAGTGGCTGGTGATCAGCACCGGCGATCACGTCACCAGCGAGGTGCGGCTGCTCCCCGCGCACGACCCGCTGGCGACACCGATCCTCGTCGCGCCGCGCCGGCCGGGGCGCGAATATGACGTCGACGCGCATGACGGCACGCTGTTCATCCACACCAACGACACCGATCCGATGTGGCGGCTGTGCACCGCGCGTATCGACGCGCCGGGTGAGTGGCAGGAGCTGATCCCCGCCGACCCGCATTTCTACATGACCGGCGTCGAATGCTATCGCGACTTCTTCGTCGTCGAAGGCCGGCTCGACGGGCTCGATCAGATCGCGGTGCACCGCTACGACGCGCCGCGCGAACCGCAGCCGATCGCCTTTCCGGAAGCGAGCTATGCCGCGGGCCTCGGCGACAATCCCGAATATGCGGTCGACACGCTGCGCCTCGGCTATGAGTCGATGGTGACGCCCGGCACCGTCTACGACTATGACGTCGCGACCGGCGCGCTGACCGTGCGCAAGGTGCAGGAGATCCCCGCCGGCTATGACGCCGCCGGCTATCGTACCGAGCGGCTCAAGATCGCCGCGCGTGACGGCACCGAGATTCCGGTGTCGATCGTCTACCCCGCCGGCTTCCAGCGCGACGGGTCGCAGCCCGTGTTCCTCTACGCTTATGGCGCCTACGGCTATGCGATCCCGCCGGGCTTCTCGACCGGGCGGCTGTCGCTGCTCGATCGGGGGTTCGCTTATGCGATCGCACATATCCGCGGCGGCGACGATCTTGGCCAGCAATGGTATCACGACGGCAAGCTCGACAAGCGCACCAACACGTTCAACGACTTCGTCGATGTCGCGCGCGGCCTGATCGCGGGCGGGTGGACCAGCGCCGGACGCATCGCCACCGCCGGCCGGTCGGCGGGCGGCGAGCTGATGGGGGCGATCGTCAATTCCGATCCCGCTCTGTGGGGCGCGGTGATCGCCGACGTGCCGTTCGTCGACGTGCTCAATACGATGATGGACGCCGATCTGCCGCTGACGCCGGGCGAATGGCCCGAATGGGGCAATCCGATCGAGGACAAGGCCGCGTTCGAGCTGATCCGCAGCTACAGCCCCTACGACAATGTCGTCGCGCAGGCCTATCCGCCGCTGTTCATCTCGGGCGGGCTCAACGATCCGCGCGTCACCTATTGGGAGCCGGCGAAATGGGCGGCCAGGCTGCGCGCCACCAAGACCGACGATAACGTGCTGCTGCTCAAGACCAATATGGGCGCGGGCCACGGCGGCAAGTCGGGCCGGTTCGAATCGCTGCGCGAGGCGGCGGAGGAACATGCCTTCGTGCTCTGGCAGCTCGGGATCGACCGCTGAGTATCGAGGCGCTCATCGCCGAATACGGGCTCGCTGCGGTATTCCTCGGCGCGGGGATCGAGGGCGAGACGATGGTGCTCGCCGGCGGTCTGTTCGCGCATGAGGGGATGCTGTCGCTGCCCGGTGCGATGATCGCCGCCGCGACCGGTTCGTTCGTCGCGGACCAGGCGTTCTTCGCCGCCGGGCGCCGCTTCCGCAACCATCGCTGGGTGCAGCGCGCGCAGGCCAAGCCCGCCTTCGCCAAGGCGCTCGACACGCTCGAACGCCATCCGATCGGCTTCATCTTCGTGTTCCGCTTCCTTTACGGGCTGCGCACGGTCAGCCCGATCGCGATCGGCACGACGCAGGTGCCGGCGCGCACCTTCCTGTGGATCAACGCGGTCGCCGCGGCGGTGTGGGGCGTGCTGTTCACCGGCCTCGGCTATGTGTTCGGCACCGGCATCGCCGAATTGCTCGGTCGCTATCGCCCGCACGGGCGGCAGTGGCTGTGGGTGGCGCTCGCCGCGCTGGTGCTGGGGACCGTGGTCGCCGCGGTCCGCTGGTGGCGACGGCGGCGGCAGGCATGAGCCGCTTCACTTTGTCGATCACCGCCACGGCGGACGACATCGACGAGCTCGGCCATGTCAACAATGCGGTGTGGGTGCGCTGGATCCAGGACATCGCCGTCGCGCATTGGGCGGCGGTGGCAAGCGAAGCGGATCAGGCCGCCTTGGTCTGGGTCGTGACGCGCCACGCGATCGACTATCGCGGCAACGTCGCGGCGGGCGAGACGGTGACCGGCGAGACGTGGGTGCCCGAGCCGCCCAAGGGCGCGCGCTTCGACCGCCACGTCCGCTTCACCGGCGCCGACGGCCGGGTCAAGGTGGAGGCGGTGACGACCTGGGCGTTGCTCGATCGCGCCACCGGGCGGCTGCTGCGGGTGCGGCCCGAGCTCGCCGCGCCGTTCCTGTCCCGCTGACCGGCATTACAGCCGGCCGAACACCGCCTCGAACCCGGCACGATCGCCCGCGGCGAGGAAGCGCGCCTGTTCGATCCAGCGATCGCGCGCGATCCGGCCGGAGAACGGCCCGAGCTGCGCATCGAGCCGCGCCGCCTCGTCGTCGGTGAGCGCGGCGATCTGGCCGACCGTGGTGATACCGAGTTCGCCAAGGCGCGCGGCGAGCTTGGGCCCGAGGCCCTTGAGCGTGCCGACCGGTGCGTCGGCGGGCGAATCGGCCGGCGCGGAGGCGGCCTCCATCGCGGGCGCGGCATCGAGCGGCGCGGCGGCGGCGATCGGCTCGTTCGCGATCGGATCGGGCGCGGCGATCGCTTCGGCGGGTGCGGGCGGCGTCACGGGCTGAACGGGCGCCGCCGGTGCGGCGGGCACGACGCGCGGAGCAGGAGCAGGAGCAGGAGCAGGGGCGGGGGTCGGCTCGGGCGGTGCGGCGACCTCGGCATTGTGGCTGGCGATCTCGCGCTCGGCGGCCTTGCGCTGGCGCTTGAGGCGCGCGCCCCAGACGATGGCGACGATCACCGCGATCGCAAACAGCGCGATCACCGCGAGATGCGCGATGGTGAAAGCGCCGGTGGTGTCGGGGATCAGGCTGGCACCGGAGGCGCCGCCGGCGGTGGCGGTATCATTCATGACGGCGATCCTACCGGCGCAGCCGCCGCGCGGCGAGCAGAAAGCGCCTCGTCATCCGGTGTTGGGCGGATTTGCCGCGGCCGGCCGTCGGAACGGCGGGGCAGCCGCGCGCTGGCGCGGCCGTCACCGTCACCGCAGCGCGCGCGCCACCAGCCCGGCGCAATCGGCGTCGGTCGCGCTCGGCCCCTGCCGGCCGGTGATCGCGCGGCCGATCGCCTTGAAGATGTTGCCGACCGATTTGACCTCGGGCGGCACGGTCAGCACCGGATCGCTGAGGCTGCCGGTGACATAGGCCGATCCGGGCAGCCGCAGCAGGCTGTGCCCCTTGGGTGCGCCGGTCAGCCGCAGGTCGATCCGTTCGTCGGGAAAGCGGATCGTGCCGCTGCCGTGGAGCTGGCTGGCGCTGGTGTCGACGACCAGCGGCGCGGCCTCGCCCCGCCCGCCGTGCACCGGCAGCGCGAGCACCAGACAGCGCAGCCGCGCGCTGTCCGCCCCGCCCGCGAGCAGCGCCCGCCCCGCGTCGAAACCGAGCGCGGCGGCATAGCGCGCCGGCAGCGAGCCGTCGCGGATGGTGAGGCCGATCCGCCCGTCGGACCGGCCGATCGCGCTGCGGATCGTATCGCCGCGCCCGCTCAGCCGCGCCAAAGCGGCGACGCGCCCGGTGAACGCGCCCGCATCGCCGGCCAGCGCCTCGATCCGCGTGCCGACGAGGCGCAGGTCGACACCGAGCCGCGGCGTCTTCGCGCCACCCCGCTGGTCGACCGTCACCGTGCCGCGCGCCGTTCCGCCGGCGAGGCGGATGGTCAGCGGCGCGACGCGCAGCCGCGACCGGTCGAGCGTCAGCACGCCGTCGATCCCCGTCACCGAAGTGCTGCCGCCATGGCTGAACACGCGCGCGACGCGCACCGCGATCCGCCCGTCGGTGCGTGCGACGTTGGCGAGGTTGATGCGCGTGTCCGGCACCAGCCGCGGGCCGATCCGACGTTCGAGCGCGGCGCCCGCCGCCTTGCCCTCGTCCGACGACAGATCGTCGAAGTCGAACCGGCGCGATGCGATCGCGCCGTCCAGCCTGGTGCGCCCGTCCTGCTTGTCGACGGTGACATGGCCGGACAGGTCGGAGCGTCCGATCGTGCCTTTGAGGTCGGTGACGATCCAGCGCGGAGCCTGGTGGCGGACATGCGCGGTGAGCGCGACCGGCTGCGTGCCGAACAGCCCCGCCTCAATCACCGCATCGATCAGCCGCAGGTCGGCGGCGCGCGCGGTGACGTCGAGCGTCATCGCATCGGTATCGAGCGGCCGGTCGGTGCTGCCGCGCGCGTGCAGCGACAGCGCGGTGCCGGTGATCGTCGCGGTGAACGGCCACGGCCCCGCCACCGGCTGCGCGACCGAGGCGCCGTCGACCGCGATCCGCACCGCGGTGCCGCGCACCGTGCCGCTGCCGGCGGCGTGCAGTCCGTTGGCATCCGAGGTGAAGGCGACATCGGCGGTCCGCTGCCGCTTGGCGTCGCGATAGGAGATGCGGCTGTCGCGCACGGTGAGGCCGCGCAGATCGGTCGACGCACCGCCGCGCTCGGGCTCGCCCGGGCGCGACCAGTTGGTGCGGCCATCGGCGGCGCGGACCAGCGCGAGCTGCAGCCCCTCGACGACGATATCGCGAGGGCGGAAGGTGCCGGTGAGCAGCGGCCAGAGCGGGAAGCGGACGCGCGCTTCGCGCAGGCGCAGGAATTCTCCCGATCCTGCCCAGTCCGCCTGCGCGATGCGGACGCCGCGCACCGCGATCGTCGGGGTGAAGCCGATCGTGTCGATCCGCGTCATCGATTCGATGCTCACCGCCCGCCCGAACCGTTTGCCGAGCCGGTCGGCGACGATCGGCTTGAGCAGCCCGAACGGAAAGGCGGCGACGGCGAGCAGCAGCACGATCAGGCCGATACCACCCGCGGCAAGGCCGCGCCGCGCGCCGCGTCCGATCGTCAAGACACGCTCCGGGCGCTGCCAAAAATTAACATCGATCATGGACGCATATGCGCGAACGATTGTTCCGATCCGGGGACGGTCCGAAACGGCGCCCCCCCCCCCGTGCGTCCGCCCGACGGTCAGAAATCGACCGCGATGCCCTTCAGCTCCCAGTCGCCGTAGCGCGTCGGGTTGAGCCCGAGCGGATCGGGCTGGGTCGACGGCTTGGCCTCCGGTGTCGGGACCGGCGGGTTGCGGCTGAGGTAGGCGGGCGGCTTCACATGCGCAGGACGTTGGCCCATCGCGGCTCTCCGGTCTAAGGGGAGGAATTCATATCGTCATCAGCCGCAGGTAAGACAAGTTTGCCCCGATCTCCGAATAGCGATTCCGATGCCCTCGGCACCCCATCGCGCCGCGCTGCGCTGCGCCTGCTCGATGCGGTGCTGCGGCGGGGCGAGCCGCTCGAACAGGCGCTGGTCGCGGCGACGCGCCATGTCTACGGCCCCGACCGCGGCCTCGCCCATGCGATCGCCGCGGAGGTGTTGCGGCGGCTGCCGGACCTCGACGCGCTGATCGATTCGGTCACCGAACGGCCGCTGCCCGACGATGCCAAGGCGCGGATGGCGCTGCGTATCGCGCTCGTCCAGGCGCTGGTGCTCGGCACCCCGCATCATGCCGCGATCGCCACCGTGCTGCCGCTGGTCGACGGCGGCCCGCGCAAGCTCGTCCATGGCGTGTTCGGCGCGATCGTCCGGTCGGGCGTGCTGCTTCCCGAGCTGCCGGCGCTGCCGCCGCTCGTCGAGGCGCGCTGGGAGGCGGCCTGGGGGCCGGCGATGACCGACGGCGCGGCGCAGGCGATCGCCGCACCGCCGCCGCTCGACATCACGCTCGCCGATCCGGCGGAGACCGAACAGTGGCGCGTCGCGCTCGGCGGCACCAGCCTGCTGCCCGGCCACGTCCGCGTCGCCGATGCGGGATCGGTGACCGAGCTGCCCGGCTTTGCCGAGGGGCGCTGGTGGGTGCAGGACATCGCCGCCTCGCTGCCGGCGCGGCTGCTCGCCGATGCGGTGCGCCAGCAGGGCGAGGCGCCGGCGCGCGCGATCGATCTGTGCGCCGCGCCGGGCGGCAAGACGCTCCAGCTCGCCGCCGCCGGCTTCACCGTCGCCGCGGTCGACGTGTCGAACGCGCGGATCAAGCGGCTGCGCGAGAACCTGTTCCGCACCCGGCTCAAGGCCGAGGTGATCGCCGGCGACGTGTTGCGCTGGCAGCCCGAGGCGCCCGCCGACGCGCTGCTGATCGACGCGCCGTGCAGCGCCACCGGCATCTTCCGCCGTCATCCCGACGTGCTCCACCGCGTCCATCCGCCGATCATCGAGGAGATGGCGGCGCTGCAGGCGCGACTGTGGGCGCGTGCCGCCGACTGGGTCCGCCCCGGCGGATCGCTCGTCTTCGCGACGTGCAGCCTCGAACCCGCCGAGGGCGAGGCGCAGCTCGCCCGCTTCCTCGCCGACCGGCCCGATTATGCGATCGATGCACCCGCCGCAGCGCTGCTGCCCGAGGGGATTCCGGTTCATGCCGAGGGCTATGTCCGCACGCTGCCGGGGATGCTCGCCGCGGCGGGCGGTTGCGACGGCTTCTTCATGGTGCGCCTGCGGCGGCAGGGCTGAGGCGGGAAATTGCGCTCCGGCGTCAATCCTTAAGCGCATTGTAATAGAGTGGCAGGCGGTTAGAGAGAAAGGCCATGCAACCGGTCCGCATCGCCCCCTCGATCCTTTCCGCCGACTTCGCCAGACTGGGCGAGGAGGTGCGGGCGATCGACGCGGCGGGCGCGGACTGGATCCACATCGACGTGATGGACGGCCATTTCGTCCCCAATATCACGATCGGCCCGGCGGTGGTGAAGGCGCTGCGCCCGCACACCACCAAGCCGTTCGACGTCCATCTGATGATCTCGCCGGTCGACGCCTATCTCGACGCCTTCGCCGAGGCGGGGGCGGACGGGATGACCGTCCATCCCGAGGCGGGGCCGCACATCCACCGCACGATCCAGCATATCAAGGGGCTGGGCAAGCGCGCCGGGGTCGTGCTCAATCCCGGCACGCCGGCCAAGATGCTCGACTATCTCATCGACATGGTTGATCTGGTGCTGGTGATGAGCGTCAATCCGGGCTTCGGCGGGCAGACGTTCATCGATAGCCAGCTCAAGAAGATCGCCGCGATCCGCAAGATGATCGACCAGACCGGCCGTGCGATCGACCTGGAGGTCGACGGCGGCGTCGATCCCGCGCACGCCGCGCGCTGCATCGCCGCGGGCGCCGACGCGCTCGTCGCCGGCACCGCCGTCTTCCGCGGCGGGCCGGACCATTATGCCGCCAATATCGCCGCGCTGCGCGGCGTGCCGGCGGCGGGATGAACGAGATCGCGCCGATCGAACCGCCCCAGGACGGGGTGGAGGAGGGCAAGCGGCTGATGCGCGTCGGCGGCGACCGCGGGCTCAGCCTCGCCGAGCGCCTCGCCGAACGGCTGCACCGGCTGACCTGGCGCACGCCGATCCACGGCATGCGGCTGAAGGGCCGCTATCCGCTCAAGCTGATCGCGGTGCCCGACGATCCGGTGATCGGTGACGTCGGCCGCGGCCGCGCGCTGCTCGGCGGCGAGCTGAGCTTCCGCGGCGAGACGCATCCGATCGACACGCTCGCCTTCAAGCGCGGCGAATGGGGCCGGCCGTTCGCCGATTACGTCCACAGCTTCGCCTGGCTGCGCGACCTGTCGACGGTCGCGACGCGGGCGCAGGGTGCGCCGATCGCCGAGGCGCTGATGGCGCGCTGGCTGGGCGATTATGCCGAGCGCGTCGATGCGCTGGCGTGGCGGCCCGACCTGTGGGGCCGGCGCATGCTGTTCTGGACCGCGCATGCGCCGCTGATCCTGTCGTCGACCGATCTCGTCTACCGGTCGAGCGTGCTCAACACGCTGGCGCGCGGCGCGCGGCATCTCGACCGCGGTGCCGACAAGGCGCCCGCCGGCGCGCCGCGCATCGCCGCCTGGTGCGGCGTCGTCGCGGCGGGGCTGCTCATTCCCGGCGGCGATCCGCGCCGCAGCTTCGGCGAGGCGGGGCTGGCGCGCGCGCTGGCGAGCGGCCTCAGCGAGGATGGCGGGTCGGTGTCGCGCAGCCCGGCGATGCTGCTCGACACGATCATGCTGCTGGCGATGCTGCGCGAAACCTATGCGGCGCGGCGCGAGGAGATGCCGGCGGGCGTCACCGCGGCGCTGACCCGCGCGGTGCCGGCGCTGCTCGGCGTGATGCATGGCGACGGCATGGTGGCGAGCTGGCAGGGCGGTGGCCCGGCGACCCCCGATGCGCTCGCCGCGGTGATCGCCGCGAGCGGCGTGCGGACACGGCCGCTGCGCCAGGCGCGCGACTGGGGCTATCAGCGGCTCGCCGCCGGTGGCGCGGTGCTGATCGTCGACGCCGCGCCGCCGCCGGTCGCACGGCTGGTCGAGGGCGGCTGCGCCTCGACGCTGGCGTTCGAATTCTCCGACGGCGCGACGCGGCTGATCGTCAATTGCGGCGGCGCGCGCGCCGCGGTGCCGCAGCTGCCCGCCGCTTATGCCGAGGCGCTGCGCACCACCGCGGCGCATTCGACGCTGACCGTCGGCGATTCGAATTCGACCGCGATCCTCGCCGACGGCACGCTCGGCCGCGGCGTCGCCGAGGTCGAGCTGTCGCGCCAGGAATCGGATGTCGCCAGCCGGATCGAGGCGAGCCACGACGGCTATGTCCGCCGCTGGGGCTTCATCCACCGCCGCCAGCTGATGCTGACCGGCGACGGCAAGGAGCTGCGCGGCGAGGATGCGCTGCTGCCGCAGGGGCGCCGCCGCAAGCTCGGCGTGGTCCCCTTCGCGGTGCGCTTCCACCTCGGCGCGGAGGTCGAGGCCTCGCCCACCGCCGACGGGCTCGCCGCCCTGCTGCGCCTGCCCGGCGGCGCCCTGTGGCAGTTCCGCTGCCGCGGCGGCTCGCTGACCATCGAGGATTCGCTGTGGATCGACGGCGAGGGCCGGCCGATCGCCACCCAACAGCTGGTGGTGAGCGGCGAGGCGCCGGCGGGCGGCGCCAATGTGAGCTGGGCGCTGAAGCGGGCGATTTGAGGGGGGGCGCTGCGTGGGACCCCAGTAAAGTCTCCTTCGTCATGCCGGACTTGATCCGGCATCCACCGTTCCGCAGCGGTGTAAGTCGTTGATCTAGCGGTATTGTGGACCCCGGATCACGTCCGGGGTGACGGCTCGTTTCGGGGAGAGGCCGGAACGGTTGCAAAGGTCTTCCGAGAGCGGGGAGTGCTTTTTCTCGCAAGCCGGTGCCCTGCTTGGCCACTGGATTCCCACCCGCGCGGGCATACCGGTGCTGTTGGAAACCGTGCGGGCCGGTCAGGGCTTCCGGGCGGGTTTGAGGGTCAGGCTTCAAGCGAACCCGCGGCGCGGCGCAGACGCGCTCCCTCCCCACCGGCACCGGCGTGCCTTGCGTCACCGCCTGCCTCGCACCGGGACGCCGATCCGCGTCGCCAAGTGTCTGATCGCCCTGTTCCCGGCCGGCATCCCCGGCTAGGGGGACGCGCGACAGCCAAGGAGTCCCCATGTCGACGATCGCCATCCGCCGCGCCCTGCTCTCCGTCTCCGACAAGACCGGCATCGTCGATCTCGCGCGCACGCTCGCGGACAAGGGCGTCGAGCTGGTGTCGACCGGTGGCACCGCCAAGGCGCTGCGCGATGCCGGGCTGACGGTGCGCGACGTGTCGGACCTCACCGGCTTCCCCGAGATGATGGACGGCCGCGTCAAGACGCTCCACCCGATGGTGCACGGCGGCCTGCTCGCGGTGCGCGACGATGCCGACCATGCCAAGGCGATGCAGGAACACGGCATCGGCGCGATCGACCTCGTCGTCGGCAATCTCTACCCGTTCGAGGCGACCGTCGCGCGCGGTGCCGATCGCGACACGGTGATCGAGAATATCGACATCGGCGGCCCGTCGATGGTCCGCTCCGCCGCCAAGAACCACGCCTATGTCGCGATCGTCACCGATCCCGCCGATTATGCGAGCCTCGCCAGCGGCGAGACGACGCTCGACCAGCGTCGTGGATTCGCCGCCAAGGCGTTCGCCGCCACCGCCGCCTATGACGGCGCGATCGCGCGCTGGTTCGGCACGGTTGATCAGGGCGAGACCTTCCCGCCGGTATTGCCGCTGACGCTGAAGCGCGCCGCGTCCCTCCGCTATGGCGAGAATCCGCATCAGTCCGCCGCCTTCTATACCGCCAGTGACGGCGTGCGCGGCATCGGCCAGGCGCGGCAGGTGCAGGGTAAGGAGCTGAGCTACAACAACCTCAACGACGCCGACGCCGCGCTCGAGCTGGTCGCCGAATTCCGCGACGCCGCGCCGACCTGCGTCATCGTCAAACATGCCAATCCCTGCGGCGTCGCCACCGCCGACAGCCTCGAACAGGCCTATGCCGAGGCCTTCGCCTGCGACACGGTGTCGGCATTCGGCGGCATCATCGCGGTCAACCGCCCGCTCGACGGCGCGACCGCGCGGGCGATCGCCGGCATCTTCACCGAAGTGGTGGTCGCGCCCGATGCCGACGAGGAGGCGCTCGCCGCCTTCGCCGCCAAGAAGAACCTGCGCCTGCTGCTCACCGGCGAGCTGCCCGATCCCCACCGCGCCGGCCTATTCGCCAAGGCGATCGCCGGCGGATGGCTTGTGCAGGATCGCGACGCGGGCGTGCCGGGCGATCTCCAGGTCGTGACCAAGCGCCAGCCGAGCGCGCAGGAGCTCGCCGACTGCCGCTTCGCCTGGACGGTGGCCAAGCACGTCAAGTCGAACGCGATCGTCTATGCGAAGGATGGCGCGACCGCCGGCGTCGGCGCGGGCCAGATGAACCGACTCGAATCGGCGCGCATCGCCGCGTGGAAGGCGAAGGACGCCGCCGACAAGGCCGGCTGGGCGAGCCCGCGCACGATCGGTTCGGCGGTGGCGTCGGATGCCTTTTTCCCCTTCGCGGACGGTCTGCTCGCCGCGGTCGAGGCGGGGGCGACGGCGGTGATCCAGCCGGGCGGCTCGATCCGCGACGAGGAGGTGATCGCCGCCGCCGACGCCGCGGGGCTGGCGATGGTCTTCACCGGCATGCGCCACTTCCGCCACTGATCGCGGGCGCGCCGCCGGCGGTGGCGCGATAGTCCAAGCCAAAGCCATATCCCCGCGCAGGCGGGGATCCAGTGGCCAAGCAGGGCGACGGTCTGCGGCACGAAGAACACTGGGCTCCCGCCTGTGCGGGAGCACGAATATGGCTCTGCAGACATCTTACCGGCCGAGGACTGGTCTTGGCCGTGCGCCCGCATGAGCCACGCCGCTTCCGCAAGCAACTCTCCGCGCCTCCGCGCCTCCGCGTGAACCAACGTCGTCGGCTTCATTCGCAGAAGGACGAAGGGTCACGCGAAGACGCGAAGGCGCGAAGACCAGAGTTCACGCGGAGGCGCGGAGGCGCGGAGAAGGTGTTCGGGGGATGCCGTCTCTACCCTCAAATTCAGAGAGAGCAGGGCCCCGCATCCACGCCCTCTTCGCGGCTTTGCGGCTTCGCCGCTTCGCGGGAAACGCCCGGCAGCCGCTCAGCGGACCGGCGATCCGACATTGGGCAGCGTGGCCTCCTCCGCTTTCGGCATCTTGCCGAACAGCGCGCGGTCGGCGGGGCCGAACGCCCAGCGCCACAGCACGAACAGATAGGTCGCCGCGATCGCCGGCTCGCCGCCAATCAGTTCGAGCCATTCGAAGCGCGGCGGCAGCGCGGTGAACAGGCCGCCGACCGCCGCGGCGGCGAGGATCGCGGCGAGCAGCGGCCAGCGCCACGGCGAGACCGGTGCGGCGAGGATCCGTCCGAGCAGCCCCGCCTTGACCACCGAAGTCAGCGCGACGCTGATCATCAGCGCCACCGCCGGCCCCGCCGCCTGCCACATCGTCGGCCAGCCGAGCCGTCGCATGCCGACGATCAGCGCGAAGCTGAGCGTGATCTGCACCGCGAGCATGACGATCGAGATCATCAGGTTGCGGTGCCGCGCCGTGTAGACCAGCGCCGATTCGCACACCGCCCCGGTCGAGGCGAGCACCTCGGCGGCGAGCAGGAAGCCGAGCGCCGCACTGCCCGCGACGAACTGCGGCCCGACCACGCCCATCACCGCGCCCGCCGGGATCGAACCCATCAGCGCGAGGCCCGCCTGCGCCGCCATGATCCAGAACGCCACCTGCCGCACCTGCTGCGCGATTGCGGCGCGGTCGTCGATCGCGAGGCTGCGCGTGATGACCGGGCCGAGGATCGGGTCGAAGCTGGTCTTGAGCTTCTGCGGCAGGCTCGCGACCTGCTGCGCCATGTAATAGATGCCGACGATCTTCGGTTCGAACATCACGCCGAGGATGAAGCGATCGACGTTGCGGCTGCCCCATTCGAGCGCATCGGCGCCGGCGAGCGGCGCATTGGCGCGGGCGAGCGCGAACAATTGCCCCGGATGCGGCGACCAGCCGCGCGGCAGGCCGTAGCTGCGCAGGAAGGGCACGAAGCTGGCGATCAGCGCCGCGGTCATCGACGCGACATAGGAGAGCACCAGCCCGTCCTTGATCGTGAAGAAGGAGAAGACCCAGGCGGCGATCGAGATCGTCCACGGCTCGACCACCGCGCGCGCGGTCACCGCCGCCTTGACGTCATGGCGATAGGCGAGCGCCGACAAACTGACGTCGGACCAGGCCACCGCGACGATGATGCACGGCAGGAACCGGTCGAGCCCGGTCACCTGCGTATTGGCGTACATCACCTCCGGAAAGGCGATCAGCACCGCGCTCGCCGCGATCGACAGGATGAAGGCGAGCGCCAGCGCATCCCAGACGACGCAGACGTGCGGCTGATCCGAAGAGGACAGCGCCTGCGCCAGCCCGCGCTTGAGCCCGAGCGTCGCAACCAGCGCGGCGAGCTCGACCACCACCACGGCGAGCGCGAAGCGGCCGACGAGGTCCGGCCCGTACAGTCGCCCGGCGATGAACAGGAACGGGATGCGCGCGGCCAGCCGCAGCACGAAGCCGGCGATATTGGTGCGCCCCCCCTTGGCGAGGGCGTCGATGTCCTTGGATTGCGTCACGGGCGGGCGATCACGGGCGCGCCGCATCCACCCTCACCCTGCGCCGCCTGCGGTGTCGTCTCCCGCTCGCATCGGGACAGGGACGGAGGCGCACAGCGCCGGAAGGGGGAGGGCAGGAGGGAAACGCCGGCGATCAATGCGCCGCCCCCCAGCTCGCACCCGTGCCGATCTCGATCCCGAGCGGCACCGACAGCGTCACCGCCGGTGCGGCGGCTTCCGCCATCACCCGTTCGATCACCGGCTTCGCCGCCGCGACGTCGCCCTCGGGCAGTTCGAAGACGAGTTCGTCGTGCACCTGCAACAGCATCTGCACGTCGGGCAGCCCCGCGGCGAGCAGCGCGGGTTCCATGCGGACCATCGCGCGCTTGATGATGTCGGCGCTGGTCCCCTGGATCGGCGCGTTGATCGCCGCGCGCTCGGCGCCCTGTCGTTCGTGCTGCACCTTGCTGCGGATGCGCGGGAAATGCGTCTTGCGCCCGAACAGGGTGGTGGTGAAGCCGCGCTCGCGCACGCTCTGCGTCGTCTCGGCGATATAGGTGTTGATGCCCGGGAAGCGCTCGAAATAGCGGTCGATCATCGCCTGCGCCTCTTCGGCGGAGACGTCGAGCCGCCCGGCGAGGCCCCAGCGGCTGATGCCGTAGAGGATCGCGAAGTTGATCGTCTTGGCCCGCCCGCGCGTATCGCGGTTGACCTCGCCGAACAGCTCCATCGCGGTCAGGCTGTGGATGTCGTCGCCGTTGGCGAAGGCGTCGCGCAGCGCCGGCACGTCGGCCATATGCGCCGCCAGCCGGAGCTCGATCTGCGAATAGTCGGCGGCGAGGATGACGTTGCCCGGCTCGGCGACGAAGGCGTCGCGGATCTGCCGCCCGACCTCGGTGCGGATCGGGATGTTCTGCAGGTTGGGCTCGGTCGACGACAGGCGGCCGGTCTGCGCGCCGGTCAGCGAGTAACTGGTGTGGACGCGGCCGGTGCGCGGATTGATCTGCGCCTGCAACGCATCGGTATAGGTGTTCTTGAGCTTGGTGAGCTGTCGCCAGTCGAGCACCCGCGCGGCAATCTCGGCACCGGGCGAATCCTTGTCGGCGGCGATCCGTTCGAGTTCGGTGACGTCGGTCGAATAGACGCCGGACTTGCCCTTGCGGCCGCCCTTGATGCCCATCTTCTCGAACAGGACGTCGCCCAATTGCTTGGGGCTGCCGATCGTGAACGGCGCGCCGGCGAGGCCGTGGATCACCGTTTCGAGCCCGGCGATCTGCTCGCTGAACCCGGCGGACAGGGCGGACAGGCGCTCGCGATCGACCTTGATCCCGCGCATTTCCATCCGCGCGACCACCGGCACCAGCGGCCGGTCGACCATCTCATAGACGCGCGTCGCCTCTTCGGCGGGCAGCCGCGCCTTGAAGCGCTTCCACAGCCGATAGGTGACGTCGGCATCCTCGGCGGCGTAGCGGGTGGCGGCCTTGAGATCGACCTCGTGGAAGCCGCGCTGCGTCTTGCCGGTGCCGACCACGTCCTTGAAGGCGATGCAGCTGTGCGACAGATGAGTTGCGGCGAGTTCGTCCATGCCGTGGCCGTGCAGCCCGGCGTCGAGGTCGAAGCTCATCACGATCGTATCGTCATGCGGCGCGACGGCGATGCCGTGCAGGCCGAGCACGATCATGTCGAACTTGAGATTGTGCCCGATCTTGAGCACCGAGGCGTCCTCGCAGAGGATCTTGAGCCGGGCGAGCGCCTCGCCCTGATCGATCTGCGGCGGCGTCTCGCCGAACAGGTCGCTGCCGCCATGGCCGAGCGGGATGTAGCAGGCCTTGTTGGCGCCGAGCGCGAGGCTGACGCCGACCAGATCGACGCGGGTCGCATCGGTGCCGGTCGTCTCGGTGTCGATCGCCACCCAGCCCTGATGCTGCGCCTGCGCGATCCAGCGGTCGAGCGTCTCGACGTCGACCACCGTCTCATAGGCGTCGTGCTCGCACGGCGGGTCGGCCTCATAGGGGACCGCGACGGGCGCGGCGAAGGGTGCGTCGGCGACCTGGCCCAGTTTGGCGAGCAAGGTGCGGAAGCCGTGATGTTCCAGGAAGGCGCGCAGCGGCGCGTCAGGGATGCCCTTGAGCTCGAGATCCTCGAGCGGTTCGGGCAGGGCGACGTCGCAGCGCAGCGACACGAGTTCGCGGCTGAGCCGCGCCATGCCGGCATGTTCGATCAGATTGTCGCGCAGCTTGCCCTTCTTCATCCCCTCCGCGGCGGCGAGGACGGATTCGAGATCGCCATGTTCGAGGATCAGCTTGGCTGCGGTCTTCGGGCCGACGCCGGGCACGCCGGGGACGTTGTCGACGCTGTCGCCCATCAGCGCGAGCACGTCGCCCAATTGCGTCGGCGCGATGCCGAAGAACTTCTCGGCGACATGCTCCGCGCCGAGCCGCCGGTTGTTCATCGTGTCGTACAGGTCGAGCCCCGGCTCGATCAGCTGCATCAGGTCCTTGTCGGAACTGACGATGGTCACCGACCAGCCCTGCGCCAGCGCCGCCTTGGCATAGCAGGCGATGATGTCGTCCGCCTCCAGACCCTCGGTCTCGATGCACGGCAGCGAGAAGGCGCGGGTCGCGTCGCGGATCATCGGGAATTGCGGCACGAGATCTTCGGGCGGCGGCGGCCGGTGCGCCTTGTACTGATCGTACAGGTCGTTGCGGAAGGTCTTCGACGATTTGTCGAGGATCACCGCCATATGCGTCGGCCCTTCCGCCGCATGCAGCTCGTCGGCGAGCTTCCACAGCATCGCGGTATAGCCATAGACGGCACCGACCGGTTCGCCATGCTTGTTGGTGAGCGGCGGCAGGCGATGATAGGCGCGGAAGATATAGCCCGAGCCGTCGACGAGATAGAGATGGGGCATCCTTGCAGCACTTAGCCGATCGGCCGGGCGGCACCAACCTCTGCGTGGGGCGGCGGCAGGCTTTGGCGGAGTGTGGCTTTCAGGTGACTATGGCGAGCGGCGGTTTGGCGAACCGCGGCCGTCGCCTCACAGAATACCTGTGGATGACGGCGCTCGATACGAGACAGTCGGGGAGCGGGACGCTCCCCTCCCATTCGTCATCCTTGCGCAGGCCGGGATGACGAGGTGGCGGGGGCGAGGGTGGCGGTGGCGGAGGTGGCGACCGACGGAAGCGTGACGAGAAGGAGGGTCGGGCGGGACGCCGTGCCCTATGCCCGCTTCACCCCGTCGGGCCACCCCCATACATCGCCACCGCCGCGGCGACCGACTGGATCAGCCGCTGGCGTTCCTGGATCGGGCGGCGGGAATCGCCGATCATCACCGCGATCGCATAGCGACGGCCGTCGGGCGCGGTGAGCAGGCCGACGTCGTTGAAGCCGGCGTTGCGGCCGCCGAGATCCTGCCCGGTGCCGGTCTTGTGCGCGATCTGCCAGCCGGCGGGCAGCGCCGCGCGCAGCCGGGCACGGCCGGTGACCGAGGCCGCCATCGTATCGAGCAGGATGCGCGTCGAGGTCTCGCTGAACAGCTCGCCGCGCGCGAGCCGCGACAGCGCGTCGGCGATGGCGAGCGGTGCGGCGCCGTCGGGCGGATCGTTGACATAGGCGTCGAGCGCGGCGGCGCGCGCCTCGGGTGACAGGCGCGAGCGCGCCGCCTCGAAGCCGCCGCCGACCGCCATCGCCTGATTCCAGGTCAGGCCCGCGGTCCGCGACTGGAGCAGCCGCTCGCCGGGACCGAAGCGGATGTCGCCGAGCCGCTTGCGCTCGATCATCGCGCGCACCGCGGCGGGGCCGCCGACATAGGTGAGCAGCCGGTCGTTGGCGGTGTTGTCGCTATGCGTCAGCGCGCGGGTGAGCAGCTCGCCGACCGTGGTGTGATAGCCGTCGCCCTTGACCAGCATCGCGATCGGCTGGTGGAACAGCGTCAGATCCTCGGGCCGGACGACGACGGGATCGTCGAGCCGTGCCTTGCCCTGGTCGCGCAGGTCCATCAGCGTCATCGCGACCCACAATTTGCTCACCGACTGCTGCGGCAGGCGGGTGCGCGCGCCCGGCGAGGTCACCGTCCAGCCGCCGTCGACCGCGCGGATCGCGATGCCGAACTTGCCGTCGAAATCGCGCGCCAGCGCGTCGATCGCGCTGGTCAGCTGCGCAGGGGCGACGCGGCGCGGCGCGGGCGCGGCGGAGGGGATCGGGATCGACACCGCGAGCGCCGGCGTCTCGCTCGGCGCGGGGCCGCTGCCGATCGGGCGCGAGGTCGAGCCGCAGCCGGCGAGCGCCGCGCAACTGGCGATCATCAGGATCGATCGGGCCGGACGGCCATACGCTGTCATACTGGAGATTTGGGCCTCAACTGGCTGGATCGCTATCCTTATCCCAGCACCGGAGCGACGAAACAACGATCGATGCCGGCTGCGACGAACCGCGGCACCGGTACGGCGAAATGCGAGGCACCATTGCGCCCGTCCACCCGTTGACGCCGACGACACCCCCAACAGGACGATGTTCATGGCGACGATGACCAGCGACTTTTTCGTGGAAAGGCTGAAGGCGTGGGGGGTGACGCGCATCTACGGCTATTCGGGCGACGGCATCAACGGCGTGCTCGGGGCGCTGCAGCGGGCGGATCAGGCCGGGGAAGGCATCGAGTTCATCCAGGTCCGCCATGAGGAGATGGCGGCATTCATGGCGAGCGCGCATGCCAAGTTCACCGGCGAGCTCGGCGTCTGCCTGGCGACCGGCGGGCCGGGCGCGACGCATCTGCTCACCGGTCTCTACGACGCCAAGCTCGACCATGCGCCGGTGCTGGCGATCGCCGGCCAGGCGGAGACGACGGTGCGCGGCGGCAGCTATCAGCAGGAGCTCAACCTCGACCGCATCTTCGCCGACGTCGCCGATTACGTTCAGGAGGCGACCGCGCCGGCGCAGGTGCGCCACGTCACCGACCGGTCGATCCGCATCGCGGTGGCGAACAACGGCGTCGGCGTGATCGTGCTGCCCAAGGACGTGCAGGACGAGCCCTATCAGGCGCCCAAGGTCTCGCACGGCTTCACCCGCTCGGGCGTCGGCTACAGCCGGCCGCTGGTCGTGCCGCAGCCGCGCGATCTCGCCCGTGCCGCCGAGCTGCTCAACGCGGGCGAGAAGGTCGCGATCCTGATCGGCGCGGGCGCGCGCGACGGCGCCGAGGCGGTGGTGCGCGTCGCCGATCTGCTCGGGGCGGGCGTCGCCAAGGCGCTGCTCGGCAAGGACGTGCTGTCCGACGAACTGCCCTTCGTCACCGGCGCGATCGGGCTGCTCGGCACCAAGCCGTCATGGGACATGATGCAGGGCGCCGATACGCTGCTGATGATCGGCACCGGCTTCCCCTGGGCCGAGTTCCTGCCGCCCGACGGCAAGGTGCGCGCGGTGCAGATCGACATCGACGCCGGCATGCTCGGGCTGCGCTACCCGACCGAGGTCAATCTGCACGGCGGCGCGCGCGAGACGCTGGAGGCGCTGATCCCGCTGCTCCAGCGCAAGGCGGACCGCGGCTGGCGCGAGCAGATCGAGGCCGGCGTCGCCGACTGGTGGCAGACGCTGGAGGCGCGCGCGATGGCCGAGGCCAAACCGGTCAACCCGCAGCGTGTCGTCTGGGAAATGTCGCCGCAGCTTCCCGCCGACGCGATCGTCACCTCGGACAGTGGATCGTGCTGCAACTGGTATGCGCGCGACTTCAAGCTCAAACAGGGGCAGCGCGCGTCGCTGTCCGGCGGGCTCGCCTCGATGGGGGCGGCGGTGCCCTATGCGATCGCGGCGAAGTTCGCGCATCCGGAGCGGCCGGTGGTGGCGCTGGTCGGCGACGGCGCGATGCAGATGAACAATCTCGCCGAGATGATCACCGTGCAGAAATACTGGCAGCGCTGGGCCGATCCGCGCTTCGTCGTCTGCGTGTTCAACAACCAGGATCTCAACGAGGTGACGTGGGAGCAGCGCGTGATGGAGGGCAATCCGCGCTTCCCGACGACGCAGGACCTGCCCGACGTGCCCTATGCGCGGTTCGCCGAGCTGATCGGGCTGAAAGGCATTTACGTCGACCGGCCGGAGGATCTCGCGCCCGCCTGGGCGGCGGCGCTCGCTTCCGACCGGCCGGTGGTCCTCGAGGTGAAGACCGATCCCGAAGTCGCGCCGCTGCCGCCGCATCTGACGCTTGCCGAGGCTAAGGCGTTAATGGGCGCGATGGCGAAGGGCGACCGCGGCGCGGGCCGGGTGATCGCCGAAACCGCGCGGCAGTTGTTCAAAGAGGTGACGGGGTAGGGGAGGCTCGCCATAGCGCTCGGCATCCCGCAATCATTCGTCATCCTCGCCACCTACTGTGATCCCCGCGCAGGCGGGGATCCAAACGCGCAGGTTC
This sequence comes from Sphingomonas sp. RIT328, assembly GCF_000632225.1. Lineage (GTDB taxonomy): Bacteria > Pseudomonadota > Alphaproteobacteria > Sphingomonadales > Sphingomonadaceae > Sphingomonas > Sphingomonas kyungheensis. The sequence goes on along the minus strand of NZ_JFYV01000034.1, from coordinate 145,976 downwards.
AGGCAAGAGTCGAAGCGTCAGCGTATATGAATCCCCGCCTGCGCGGGGATGACATCAGAGATCAACGCGGCGGCCAAACCGTTTTCACGGCACCAGCACCGTATCCACCGCCTCGGCCAGCGTCTCGGGATAATCCAGCGTATAATGCAGCCCGCGGCTTTCGTGCCGGTGCAGCGCCGAACGGACGATCAGCTCGGCGGTCTGCAACAAATTGCGCAACTCGATCAGGTCGGGGGTGACGCGGAAATGGCCGTAATAATCGGCCACTTCCTCGGTCAGCATCTGGATACGGTGCTGCGCGCGCTCGAGCCGCTTGGTGGTGCGGACGATGCCGACGTAATTCCACATGAAGCGGCGGATCTCGGTCCAGTTCTGCTTGATCACCACCTCCTCGTCGGAATCGGTGACGCGGCTCTCGTCCCACGGCCGGATCACCGGCACCGGCGGCAGCGTGTCCCAATGCGCGGCGATATGGCCGGCGCAGGCCTCGCCGAACACGAAACATTCGAGCAGGCTGTTCGAGGCGAGACGGTTGGCGCCGTGCAGCCCGCTTTCAGTGCACTCGCCCGCCGCGTAGAGGCCCGGCAGGTCGGTGCGCCCGTCGCGGTCGATGATGATGCCGCCGCAGGTATAATGCTGCGCCGGCACCACCGGAATCGGCTGCGTCGTCATGTCGATGCCGAGGCCGAGCAGCTTGTCGTAGATGTTGGGAAAATGGCCGCGGATGAAGTCGGCGGGCTGATGGCTGATGTCGAGGTGGACATAGTCGAGGCCGTAGCGCTTGATCTCGGCGTCGATCGCCCGCGCCACGACGTCGCGCGGCGCCAGCTCCATCCGCTCGGCGTCGTAATAGGACATGAAGCGCTTGCCGGTGGTCGGGTTGATCAGCCGCCCGCCCTCGCCGCGCACCGCCTCGGTGATCAGGAAGTTCTTGACCTCGAGGTGGTAGAGGCAGGTCGGGTGGAACTGCATCATCTCCATGTTGGAGACGCGCGCGCCCGCCCGCCACGCCATCGCGATGCCGTCGCCGGTCGCGCCGCGCGGCGCGGTCGAGAAGAGATAGGTGCGCCCCGCGCCGCCGGTGGCGAGGATCGTCGCCCTCGCGGTGTAGAGGTTGACCCGGCCGGTGCCGCGATCGACCGCATAGACGCCCCAGACGTTGCCCGCGCCCGAATAGCGCTGCTCGTGCCGGCTGGTGGCGAGGTCGATCGCGACCTGATCGGGGACGAGCGTGATGTTGGGATGCGCCTCGGCGGCGCGCTGCAACGCCTCCTGCACCGCCCAGCCGGTCGCGTCGGCGACATGGACGATGCGGCGATGGCTGTGCCCGCCCTCGCGGGTGAGGTGGAGCGCATTCCCTTCGGTCGCGAACGGCACGCCGAGCCGGGTCAGCCGCTCGATCGCGGCGGGCGCGCCCTCGACCACGCATTCGACGATGTCGCGGTCGTTGAGGCCGGCGCCGGCGACCATCGTATCCTCGACATGATGCTCGAACGTGTCGCCGGGTTCGAGCACCGCGGCGATCCCGCCCTGCGCCCAGGCGGTCGACCCCTCGTTGAGCGCGCCCTTGGCGAGGACGGTGACGCGGAACCGCTCGGCGAGATTGAGCGCCGCGGTCAGCCCCGCCGCGCCCGAACCGACGATGAGGACGTCGGACTGTCGCGCGGCGTCGCTCACGCGTTGGTCGCGCGGGTCAGGCTGAGGAACACGTCCTCGAGATCGGGCTCCTTGGTCGAGACGTCGACGATGCCATAGCCGTCGCGCTGTACCGCGGCGAGCACCTCGCCGGCGTTGACCCGGTCCTTGGCATAGGTGATCTCGAGCGTGCGCGTGCCCTTGAGGACGATCTTGCCGAAGCAGCCGTTGTCGGGGAGCGCCGCGACATCGCGGTCGACCGTCACCGCCACCACCTTTTCCTGTGCCTTGCCGACCAGCTCGCGCGTCGGTTCGTTGGCGATCAGCCGGCCGTGGTTGATGATCGCGATCCGGTCGCACAATTCCTCGGCCTCTTCGAGATAATGCGTCGTCAGCACCACCGTCACGCCGGCGTCGTTGAGCTGGCGGACGTAGGCCCAGAGCTGCTGGCGCAATTCGATGTCGACGCCCGCGGTCGGCTCGTCGAGCACCAGCACCGGCGGCGAATGGACCATCGCCTTGGCGACCATCAGCCGCCGCTTCATGCCGCCCGACAGCGTGCGCGCATAGGCATTGGCCTTGTCTTCCAGATGCACCGCGCGCAGCAGGTCGAGGCTGCGCCGCGCCGCCTTGGGAACGCCGTACAGCCCGGCCTGGATCTCCAGCGTCTCGATCGGCGTGAAGAAGGGGTCGAACAGGATCTCCTGATTGACGATGCCGATCGACGCCTTGGCGTTGCGCGGATGCGCGTCGATGTCGAATCCCCAGATCTCGGCGCTGCCGTCCGTCTTGTTGACAAGGCCGGCGAGGATGTTGATCAGCGTCGACTTGCCCGCGCCATTGGGCCCGAGCAGGCCGAAGATCGTGCCCCGCGGGACGTCGAAGCTGACCCCGTCGAGCGCGCGCTTGCCGCCCTGATAGGTCTTGCAGAGGTTCTGGATGCGGATCGCGGCCTCGGTCATGCGCGAGGGGCATAGGCCGCCCGCAGAAACACGCAACACAATCCTCCGCGCGCGGGAAGGATTGAAGGGCGCCCTCCGTCTTGCTATCCGGCGCGACCATGATCCCGCCGCCCGAAACCATCCGCGTCTCGCAACGCCGTGTCGCCTGCGACGGCGCTACCGACATTCCCGGCGGTGCCGCGCTGGGGCATCCGCGCGTCTTCCTGCAGATCGACGAGGAAGGCTATGTCGACTGCGGCTATTGCGACCGGCGCTTCGTGCTGATCGGCGGCCCGGCGGATGGCGCCGACCAGTCGAAATTGCCCGATCATCCGGATGGCGCCAGCGTTTAGGCGCCCTATATCGGGGGCATGACAGTAGCCGCCGATCCCCGCTCGTTCCTCTATCGCGACCAGCTCTCGCCCGACGCCGCGCTTCGCCTCACCGCGGACGCGCTCGGTCGCGCCGATGACGGCGAGCTGTTCCTGCAATATCGCAAGGCCGAGGCGTTCGGCTTCGACGACGGCCGGCTGAAGACGGCGAGCTACGACACCAACGCCGGCTTCGGCCTGCGCGCGGTGTCGGGTGAGATGACCGCCTTCGCCCATGCCAACGAGCTGTCCGAGGCGGCGATCCGCCGCGCCGGCGAGACGATGGCGCTGATCGACCCGACGACCAGCGCCAAGGCGCCGCCGCCGCAGGGCAACAACCGTCATCTCTATACCGATGCCGACCCGCTCGACCTGGTGCCCTTCGCCGACAAGGTGAACCTGTGCCAGACGATCGACGCCGCCGCGCGGGCGCGCGATCCGCGGGTCGCGCAGGTCTCGGTCGGCCTGTCGGGGACGTGGAGCGTGGTCGAGATCGTCCGCCCCGACGGCTTCGTCGCCACCGACGTGCGGCCGCTGGTGCGGCTCAACATCCAGATCGTCGTCGAGCAGAACGGGCGTCGCGAGACCGGCACCTATGGCACCGGCGGCCGCTACCTCTACGATCGGCTGTTTGACCCGGCGGTGTGGAACCGCGGCATCGACGAGGCGCTGGCGCACGCCCTCGTCAACCTCGATTCGGTCGCGGCGCCGGCGGGCGAGATGACCGTGCTGCTCGGGCCGGGCTGGCCGGGCATCGTGCTGCACGAAGCGATCGGCCACGGTCTGGAGGGCGACTTCAACCGCAAGGGTACGAGTGCCTTCTCCGGCCGGATCGGCGAGCGCGTCGCCGCCCCCGGCGTGACGGTGGTCGACGACGGCTCGATCGCCGACCGGCGCGGGTCGCTGTCGATTGACGACGAGGGCACGCCGACGTCGGAGACCGTGCTGATCGAGGACGGCATCCTCAAAGGCTATATGCAGGACCGGCTCAACGCGCGGCTGATGGGCGTCGCGCCGACCGGCAACGGCCGCCGCGAAAGCTTCGCGCACGCGCCGATGCCGCGGATGACCAACACCTTCATGAAGGGCGGCACCGACGATCCCGCCGAACTGCTGTCGCGGGTGAAGAGCGGCATCTTTGCCAAGAGCTTCGGCGGCGGGCAGGTCGACATCGTCTCGGGCAAGTTCGTCTTCTCGTGCACCGAGGCCTATCGAATCGAGAACGGCCGGATCGGCGCGCCAATCAAGGGCGCGACGCTGATCGGCGACGGCCCGACCGTGCTGACCAAGGTCGCCGGCATCGGCAACGACTTCGCGCTCGACGAGGGCATCGGCGTCTGCGGCAAGGGCGGGCAGAGCGTGCCGGCGGGCGTCGGGCAGCCGACGCTGCTGATCGACGGGCTGACGGTGGGCGGGACGGCGACCTAGACGCCGCTGATGACCATGTCGCTCGCGTCTTTGATCGCGATATCACGGTTGCTGAGCGATGTTATGGCCTTCTGCAGCAAACGGGACGGCACCGCGGTCGTCAACTGTGGCGCAAGCATGAGCACTTCATTGCGAAATTGAAATGCCGGGTGCATCCGTGAGCGGTCGACTGGCATTCGATCTTCCCGAAGGAGTGGGGCGACTAACGTTATCGGATAACCGAACAGTAGATCGGATTGCAGGCTGACGACCGTCGCCCGTCAGGGAGGGTGTAGACGTCGTATTGCATCGCTTACCAGCAGCGATATCTTTCAAGCGGCAGGCCGTTTATTTCAATCCACCGGTTCCAGGCTGCGATCGTATCCCGATTTTCCTCTTGCCACCGTCGTTCGAGCTCAGTCTTCAAGGCCGCACGTAAGACCTCGATATCGTCATTCGGCGAAATACCGAAGCGCGCAGCCTCTGCGCGGATTTCTCTGGCGCTCATGTCGCGCGTGCTCTTTGCAGACAATTCGAGCGTCTGGGCCATAATGGAACGATAAGGTCGCCCCCGCCCCCGGGTCAACGCGCCGCTGCCAAGTCGGCCAACGAGAAGGAGAAGTCGATGAGCCTCGTCGAACTGGGTCGTTACGATCGTAACCTTGCCAACATCATCGTCGGGCGACTCGATGCCGAAGGGATCGACGCGATCGCCTTTGACGGCGGGGCGAGCATCGCCGATGGCAGCTATCTCCTCATTCCCGTGCGGGTGATGGTGGATGGGGACGATCTGACGGCCGCGCAGACGATCGTCGATGCTGCCCAAATTTGAGGCAGATGTTCGCAGCTGCACAATAATCTGTCGCGATAGGCTGCTCCGACAAACATAAATCGTTTGGAAAGCAACGATCATGGAAATGGCATGATCGTTGCGATGCCTGCTTCGGACAATCGAGGGGGCAGGGATGAAGCTGATCATTGCGATCATCAAACCGTTCAAGCTCGACGAGGTGAGGGAAGCGCTCACCTCGTTGGGGGTCGCGGGGATGACGGTGACCGAGGTCAAGGGGTTCGGCCGGCAGAAGGGCCAGACTGAAATCTACCGCGGTGCCGAATACAGCACCAACATGGTGCCCAAGATCAAGATCGAGGTGGTCTGCGCGGCCGACCTCGCCGACCGGGTGGTCGAGGCGGTGCAGGCTTCGGCGAACACCGGCGCGATCGGCGACGGCAAGATCTTCGTGCTCGACGTCGGTCAGGCGGTGCGCATCCGCACCGGCGAAACCGACGATTCGGCGCTGTGAGGGGGATGGAGATGAAACACGCTGTGAAGATCGCCGGCGCCGCGGGGCTGACCGCCCTTGCGTTCGCCGCACTGCCCGCCTGGGCGCAGGATGCCGCGCTGCAGGCCCCCGCCGCCGCCAAGACCGCGGCGACCGTCAACAAGGGCGATACCGCCTGGATGATGACCTCGACGGTCCTCGTCATGATGATGATCCTGCCCGGCCTCGCGCTGTTCTACGGCGGCCTCACCCGCGCCAAGAACATGCTGTCGACGATGACGCAGATCGGCGCGGTCGCCTGCCTCGCGATGCTGTTGTGGGTGATGTACGGCTACACCCTCGCCTTCGGTCCGGATCTGGCGGGCGGCGGCTTTCTCACCAACTTCATCGGCAGCTTCGACAAGGCGTTCCTGAGCGGCGTTACCTCGGCGTCGCAGGCGGCGACGTTCACCGCCGGTGTCGAGATCCCCGAATATGTCTTCATCTGCTTCCAGATGACCTTCGCCGCGATCACCGTCGCGCTGGTGCTGGGATCGGTGGTCGAGCGGATGAAGTTTTCCGCGGTGATGGTGTTCGGCGCGGTGTGGCTGACGATCGTCTATTTTCCGATCGCACACATGGTCTGGGCGTCGTCGGGCGTGTTCTTCAAGCTGGGCGCGCTCGATTTCGCCGGCGGAACGGTGGTGCACATCAACGCCGGCGTCTCGGCGCTGGTCGCGTCGATCATGCTCGGCAAGCGGATGGGCTATCCGACCACGCCGATGCCACCGCATTCGCTGACCCTGACCGGCGTCGGCACCGGCCTGCTGTGGGTCGGCTGGTTCGGCTTCAACGCCGGCTCGGCGCTGGAAGCCAATGGCTCGGCGGCGCTGGCGATGCTCAACACCTTCGTCGCCACCGCATCGGGCGGCCTGTTCTGGATGCTGGTCGAGCGCGCCCGCGGCCACAAGGGTTCGGCGCTGGGCTTTTGCTCGGGCATCATCGCCGGCCTCGTCGCGGTGACGCCGGCGGCGGGCAATTCGGGGCCGTTCGGCGCGATCGTGCTCGGCGCGGTCGCCTCGGTGGTCTGCTTCTTCGCGGTGTCGGTGCTCAAGCCGCGGCTCGGCTATGACGATGCGCTCGATGCCTTCGGCGTCCATGGCGTCGGCGGCATGATCGGCGCGATCGGCACCGGCATCGTCTATGCGCCGTCGCTCGGCGGACCCGGCGCGGCGGATTATGCGATGGGCGCCAAGCTGCTCGTCCAGATCGAGGCGGTGGTGACCACCGTGATCTGGGCGTCGATCGGCACGGTGATCGCGATCCTGATCGCCAAGGCGGTGACCGGGCTGCGCGTCGCTCCCGAAGTCGAGCAGGAAGGCCTCGACCTCGGCGAGCATGGCGAACGCGCCTATAATTGATCCTATCGGGCGCGGGGGCCGCAGACCTCCGCTCCCCACGACGTTCCTCCTGCGGACGACCCTGACCCGGTGCGGCGACGTACCGGGTCTTTTTTGTGGCGCTCGCGCGGAGGCGCGGAGGACGCGGAGGGGTTCGGGCTATGGCAAGGCTTGAGCCGGCCGGCGACGTGGGGCGAAATGTGCTTCGACAGGCTCAGCACGAACGGATGGGGCGGGGGAGATCGCTCGCCAGTGAGCTGCAAGCGGAAGGGGTTCGCCTCCCGCTCTCCCTCCCGTTAGCCCTGAGCTTGTCGAAGGGCGGGCATCCGCATCTCGCCCGCCGGCGAAAGAGACCCTCGCGGCAGGCGTACCCGTTCGCGCCTCTGCGTGACCCTAAGCGATCACCCCAGCCGGTCGCGCAGCGCCAGCATCGTCAGCGCCGCCTGCGCCGCGCCTGCGCCCTTGTCGAGCTGGGCGGGGTCGGCGCGGACGATCGCCTGCGCCTCGGTCTCGGTGGTGAGGATGCCGTTGCCGATCGCCAGTCCGTCGAGCGTCAGCGCCATGATGCCGCGCGCGCTTTCGTTGGAGACGATCTCGAAATGATAGGTCTCGCCGCGGATCACGACGCCGAGCGCGACGAAGGCGTCGAACCGGTCGGTGTCGGAGGCGAGCGCGATCGCGCCCGGCACTTCGAGCGCGCCGGGGACCGTCACCGTCTCGTGACTATGCCCTGCCGCCTCGATCGCCGCACGCGCGCCGGCGAGCAGCATGTCGTTGAGATGATCGTAGAAGCGCGCTTCGACGATGAGGATATGCGCCATGTCAGTCGTCCGATTCGATGGCACGTTCGCCGACGATCGACAGGCCGTAGCCGTCGAGCCCGATGAGCGTGTGGTGGGTGTTGGTGAGCAGCACCATCTCTTCGACGCCGAGCTCGGTCAGGATCATCGCGCCGACGCCATAGTCGCGCAATTCCTCCATGTCCGCAGCCGGCAGCGTGCCGGCGCGCGCCTGGAGCGCGACGGTGAACTGGTCGGCGCGCGGGCGGTTGATGACGACGATCACGCCGGCGCCTTCCTCCGCAATGATCTCCATCGACCGGCGCAGCAGCCCGGCGCGGCCGCCGCCCTCGCCGAAGATGTCGGCAAAGGGCGAGAGCGCATGCATCCGCACGAGGGTCGGCTTGGCGGGATCGACCCTGCCCTTGACCAGCGCGATCTGTTCGGTGCCCGTCGCCTTGTTCCAGAAGGTGAGTGCGGTCCATTCGCCGCCCCATTCGCTGGTGAACCGCGCCTCGGCGCGCTTCTCGACGAGATGGTCGTAGCGGCGGCGATAGGCGATCAGGTCGCGGATCGTGCCGATCTTGAGGTTGTGGAATTGCGCGAAGGTGACGAGGTCGTCCAACCGCGCCATCGTCCCGTCCTCGTTCATGATCTCGCAGATCACGCCCGAGGGGTTGAGGCCGGCGAGCCGCGACACGTCGACCGCCGCCTCGGTATGGCCGGTGCGCACCAGCACGCCGCCGTCGCGCGCGACCAGTGGGAAGACGTGGCCGGGGGTGACGATCTCGTCGCGGCTCTTCGACGAATCGATCGCCACGGCGATGGTGCGGGCGCGGTCGGCGGCGGAGATGCCGGTCGTCACGCCGTCGCGCGCCTCGATCGAGGTGGTGAAGGCGGTCTCGTAGCGCGTGCCGTTATTGCGGCTCATCAGCGTCAGGCCGAGTTCGTCGACGCGCTGCTTGGTCAGCGCGAGGCAGATCAGGCCGCGGCCGTGCTTGGCCATGAAGTTGATCTTCTCGGGCGTCGCCATCTGTGCCGGCACGACGAGGTCGCCCTCGTTCTCGCGATCCTCGTCGTCGACGAGGATGAACATGCGGCCGTTGCGCGCCTCGTCGATGATCTCCTCGGGCGACGACAGGAACGCGTGGCGAAGGCGTCCGAGTTCGGCTTTAGCGGCCACGATAATGCTCCATGCGTTGCAGATAGCGGGCGAGCACGTCGATCTCGATATTGACCGCCTGCCCCTCGGCAAGGCCGCCGAGCGTGGTGACCGCCTGCGTATGCGGAATGATATTGACCCAGAATCGCGTCGTCGCGCCGTCATCCTCGACGCCGTTGACGGTGAGCGAGACGCCGTCGATCGTGATCGAACCCTTGGTGGCGACGAAGGGGGCGAGCGCCGCGGGCAGAGCGAAGACGACGCGGTGCGAATCGCCCTCGGGCGTGATCGCGATCGTATCGGCGATGCCGTCGACATGGCCGGTGACGATATGCCCGCCGAGTTCGTCGCCGAGCTTCATCGCGCGTTCGAGGTTGAGGCGGCGGCCCTGCGTCCACTGGTCGCGGGCGGTGCGGGCGATCGTCTCGCCCGACACCTGGACCGCGAACCAGCCGGGGCCTGTGTCGATCACGGTCAGGCACACGCCTGAACAGGCGATCGACGCGCCGAGATCGATCCCGGCGGTGTCATAGGCGGTGGCGATGCGGATGCGCGTATCGCCGCGCGCCTCGACCGCTTCGATGGTGCCGATGTCGGAGACTATGCCGGTGAACATGGGGTGCGCTCGTAGACCTCGAGACGGTCGGTGCCAAGGTCGCGCGCATCGAGCAGCCGCCAGCGCCCGTGCGCCGCGGCGAGATCCCCGAGGCCGAAGTCGCCGATCGCCGCCTTGCCCGCGCCGATCAGGATCGGCGCGCGATAGAGCAGCAGCCGGTCGACGAGGTCGGCGCGCAGGAAGGCGGCGGCGGTCGCCGCACCGCCCTCGACGAAGACATGGTCGGCGGGGAGGGTGGCGATACCCGCGGGCGAGTCGATCCACAGCGGGTCGCGCGCCCCCTGTGGGTCATTCCCTCTCCCAATGAGAGAGGAAGGGAGCGCCGCAGACGCGGAAGGGGGAGGGCGGGTCGACAGGACCGCCCGCATCGGGCTGCGATCGGACAGCCCCGGCAGCCGCACGTCGAGGCGCGGCGCGTCCGCCTCCCACGTTCCGCGGCCCACGAGGATCGCATCGTGGCGGCTGCGTTCGAGGTGGACGTGCGCGCGCGCCGCCGCGCCGGTGATCCAGCGGCTGCTGCCGTCGGGCAGGGCGATTTGTCCGTCGAGGGAGGTGGCGAGCTTGAGCGTCACCGACGGGCGCGACCGTTCGCGGCGGGTGAGAAAGCCGACCATGCTCCGCCGTGCCGCGTCGCCGGCGACATCGGTGACGACGGTAATGCCGGCGGCGCGCAGCCGGGCGATGCCGCTGCCGTCGGTCCGCGGATCGGGGTCGCGCAGGGCAATCACGACGCGCGCCACCCCGGCGGCGATCAGCAGGTCGGCACAGGCGGGACCGCGCGGCGAGACATGCGCGCAGGGTTCGAGCGTGACATAGGCGCAACCGCCGCGCGCCGCCGGCCCCGCCGCGGCGAGCGCCATCGCCTCGGCATGCGGACGGCCGCCGGGCTGCGTCCAGCCGCGCCCGACGACGCGCCCGGCCGCGACGAGGACGCAGCCGACATTGGGGTTGGGCGCGGTGCGCCCGCGCGTCCGCTCGGCCAGCGCGAGCGCCGCCGCCATCCAGCGCCGGTCGTCCGATGTGGCGGTTACAGCCCCCACTTGGTCATCGCGTCGTCGACCGACTTGAACTGGCTGCGCAATTTTTCCTCGCGCGCCTTTTGCGCGGCGATTCTCTTGTCCTGATCGACCTTGTCGAGCGCCTGCTGCGCCTTGATCTGCGCGTCGGTGCGGTTGGCAGCGTAATTCTTGAAGTAGATGATGTTGGGCTGATAGGGCTCGGGCGGGATATCGTTGCGCATGAAGGCGTAGACGAAGAAGCCGGTGATCGCCATCGCCGCCACCAGGAACCCCAGGTCGCGCGGTTCGCGCTGCGACAGGAAGAAGCGCAGGTCGCGAAAGGCGTGGAGCGGCGAGAAGCGGCGAAAGAACTGCATGGCGGGAAGATAGGAAACGCGTCGCCGCGAAGCCAGCCCTTCCCGCCGTCGTGCCTCAGTCGGCATCCTCCATGCGGAAGGTCAGCGTCAGCGATCGCCACGCCTCGACCGGCACGCCGCCGCGCGTCGCCGGGGTGAAGCGCCACGCCCGCGTCGCCCGCTCCATCGTCGCCTGCCAGAAGGCGTCGCTGGTCGCGTTGACCCGCTCGATCTGCTTGACCCGGCCGTCGGTGCCGACCAGCACGCGTACCGTCACCCGGCCGTCGTGATTGGCGCGGCGTTCGGCGGCGGGATAGACCGGCTGGAACTGCGCGGCATAGCGCGGATCGATCTGCGGACCGACCAGCGGCGGCAGCGGCGGCGCGGGATCGGCGGCGGGCGTGGCGGGGCCGGGGTCGGTGCCGATGAGCGGGCCGGCGACCGGCGGCGATTCGGTGGTGCTGGTGGTGAAGGTGGCTTCGGTCGGCACGGTGATCGGCGGGATCGGCGCAACGATCCGTTCCACCGGCGCCCGGGCGGCCGGCGCGGGCGGCTGTGGCAGCGGTGGTTCGGGCGGCGGCGGATCGATCGGGATATTGTCGGTGATCAGGACATGTTCAGGCCCATTGGGCAGGATCTTGGGTCCGGCGAACATCAGCGCGGCGACGAGCGCCACGTTGATCGCCACGGCGGCGGTAAGGCCGCCGGGATTGAAGCGGGTCGGGCGGGCGTAGCGATCAGCGTACATGGTCCGTCTCCTCTGGTGCGACTCGAACATTCTCCTGCAGGTACGGAGATGGTACGTTGTATCGTCACCACGTCAAGCGGCTGGGACGGAATCGCCGGGACGCTCGATCATCGACGGGATCAGCGTCCGGCGGTCAGCCGCGCCAGCGCCGCCTCGCGGCCGATCAGCGGCAGCAGCGCCGCCATGTCGGGGCCATGATCGCGCCCGGTCAGCGCCTGGCGCAGCGGCAGGAACAAGGCCTTGCCCTTGCGCCCGCTGCTCGTCTTCAGCGCGTTGGTCAGCGCGTGCCAGGCGTCGCCCGACCAGTCGATCGTCGCGGCGACCGCGGCCGCCTCGGCGAGATAGGCTTGCGTCGCCTCGTCCTGCGCGGGCGCGTCGATCGGCCCCTCGATCACCTGCCACCAGTCCGCGGCTTCGGCGACGCGGGTCAGATTGGGCCGCACCGCCTGCCATTCCGCCTCGCCCATGCCCGTCGGCAATCGATCGGCGACCGCCGCATAGGGCAGGTGATGGACGATCCGCGCGTTGAGCTGCGCCAGCTCGCCCTCGTCGAATCGCGCCGGCGCGCGGCCGAAGCGGGCGAAGTCGAAGGCGGCGATCAGCGGCGCCGGGTCGGCGACGGGCTCGACCGGATCGCTGGTGCCGATCCGCGCGAGCAGGGCGACCACCGCCTGCGGCTCGATCCCCTCGGCGCGGAAATGATCGACGCCGAGCGAGCCGAGGCGCTTCGACAATTTGCCTTCCGCGCCGGTGAGCAGCGCGGCATGCGCGAAGCGCGGCGGCGCCGCGTCCATCGCCGCGAACATCTGCAATTGCAGCGCGGTGTTGGAGACGTGATCCTCGCCGCGGACGACATGGCTGATGCCGAGGTCGGCATCGTCGATCGCCGAGGGCAGCATATATAGCCAGGAGCCGTCGGCGCGGCGGACGACGGGATCGCTCATCGTGCGCGGATCGAAGCTCTGCGGCCCGCGGATCAGGTCGTCCCAGGCGATCGGCGCGTCATGATCGAGCTTGAAGCGCCAGTGCGGCCGCACGCCCTCCGCCTCCAGCGCGGCGCGCGCGGCGTCGCCCATCGTCAGCGCGGCGCGGTCGTAGACCGGCGGCAGGCCGCGGCCGAGCAGGATCTTGCGCTTGAGGTCGAGCTCTTGCGCCGTCTCATAGGCGGGGTAGATCCGCCCCGCGGCGACGAGCGCGTCGAACCGTTGCTGGTAGAGCGCGAATCGCTCGGACTGGCGCACCTCGGCATCGGGCGTCAGCCCGAGCCAGGCGAGATCGGCGCGGATCGCCGCGACGTACCGTTCCTCCGAACGCTCCGCATCGGTATCGTCGATGCGCAGCACGAACCGCCCCGACTGCTGCCGCGCGAACAGCCAATTGTGCAGCGCCGCCCGGATGTTGCCGACGTGCAGCAGGCCGGTGGGCGAGGGGGCGAAACGGGTGGTGACGGTCATCGCGGCAGGCCTAGTCAGTCGCCCGCGGTGCGACAAGCGTCCCCCGCCGTGCGTCTTCCCGGCTTTCGGTTTTGTGACGGCGGCTCTAAGGCGCGTCACGCAACGGCCGCGGGAGCAGAGCAATGAAATTGATGACCGGCAATTCGAACCTGCCGCTTGCCCGCGCGGTCGCGGCCTATCTCGAGATTCCGTTGACCGATGCGCTGGTCCGCCGCTTCGCCGACGAGGAGATCTTCGTCGAGATCCAGGAGAACGTACGCGGCGAGGACGTCTTCGTGCTCCAGTCGACCGGCTTTCCGGCCAACGACAACCTGATGGAATTGCTCATCATGATCGACGCGCTCAAGCGCGCGTCGGCGCGGCGGATCACCGCGGTGATCCCCTATATGGGCTATGCGCGGCAGGACCGGAAACCGGGTCCGCGCACGCCGATCTCGGCCAAGCTGGTCGCCAATCTGATTACCGTCGCCGGCGCCGACCGCGTGCTCTCGGTCGACCTGCATGCCGGTCAGATCCAGGGCTTTTTCGATATCCCGACCGACAATCTCTATGCCGCGCCGGTGATGAGCGCCGATATCAACGCGCGCTTCAAGGGCAAGAACCTGATGGTCGTCTCGCCCGACGTCGGCGGCGTGGTGCGCGCCCGGCAACTCGCCAAGCGACTCGACAATGCGCCGCTGGCGATCGTCGACAAGCGTCGCGAGCGCGCCGGCGAATCGGAGGTGATGAACATCATCGGCGATGTCGAGGGCCGCTTCTGCATCCTGATCGACGACATCGTCGATTCGGCGGGGACGCTGTGCAACGCCGCGGCGGCGCTGCGCGAGGCGGGGGCGGAGGATGTCGTCGCCTATGTCACGCACGGCGTGCTGTCGGGCGGCGCGGTCGCACGGGTCGAGGGGTCGGCGTTGCGCGAGCTGGTGATCACCGACTCGATCGGCAATCACGAATCGATCGGCAAGGCCGACCGGATTCGCCATCTGCCGATCGCGCCGCTGCTCGGCGAGGCGATCAAGCGGATCGCCGACGAAACCAGCGTGTCATCTTTGTTCGATTGAGGTTGAGCCATGGACATGCGTGCGATCGACGATCCCGACGGGATCCCCGATGAGCAGGAGACGGCGGCGATTCTGGAAGAGATCCGGCGCGCGTTGCTGGGCGATGCGGAGCCGGGCGATCCGGTCGCCGAGGCGGACGATCCCGACCGCGCCGACTGAGCCGGAGGGCGCGCGCCTAACGCTGCGACAGCGCGACGATATGATCGAAGACGGCGGGATGCAGCGGCTTGGCGAAGGCGCAGCCGTATTTGAACTTGTCGCGCCACGCGACCACCGCCTCGAGCCCGGCGAGTCCCGGCAGCGTCAGCCACACGACGGTACCCGGCCAGAGCGTGAAGCTGGTTTCGGCGCGGAAGCCGGACAGCGACAGGTCGGTCACCTCGATCTCGAACCGGGTCTGGCCGCGGTCGCGCAGGTGCGCGCGCATCTTGACCGACTTGCGCAGCGCCTGCCGCGCTTCCTCGGTCGGTTCGACCGCATCATAGGGCGGCGTGAAAGACGGCTGTTCCATGCCGACGACCCTCGCAGGGATTGGTTACTTTTCTGCCAACGCTGCGACGGGCCGGGCACGCCCCCCCCCGCGCACCACCCCATCGTCATGAAGATATTGCGATGCGTTTGCAATAACCGTCCCGTTCCGATGTCGATCCGGGGTGGATTCATCGCGCCGGCTGTGCAAAAGGCCGCAGCAATCTCCTCTTCATAGCATAACGCGAGGCAGGCCATGAACATCCACGAATATCAAGCCAAGGAACTGCTCGCCAAGTTCGGCGTCCCCGTTCCCGCCGGTTTCGCCGCGCTCAGCGTCGACGAAGCCGTTGAAGCGGCGGGCAAGCTTCCCGGGCCGCTCTATGTCGTCAAGGCGCAGATCCACGCTGGTGGCCGTGGCAAGGGCAAGTTCAAGGAACTCGGTCCCGACGCCAAGGGCGGCGTCCGCCTCGCCAAGACCGCCGACGAAGTCCGCGCCGCGGCGAGCGAGATGCTCGGCAACACGCTGGTGACGGTGCAGACCGGTGAAGCCGGCAAGCAGGTCAACCGCCTGTACGTGACCGACGGCGTCGACATCGCCAAGGAATTCTACCTCGCGCTGCTCGTCAATCGCGCCACCGGCCGCGTCTCGATGGTCGCCTCGACCGAGGGCGGCATGGACATCGAGACCGTCGCGCACGACACGCCCGAGAAGATCCATTCGATCGACATCGACGCCGCGACCGGCTTCATGCCGCATCACGGCCGCGCCGTCGCCGCCGCGCTCGAACTGACCGGCGACCTCGCCAAGCAGGCGGCGAACGTCGCGGCGAAGCTGTACGACGCCTTCCTCGGCACCGATGCCGAGCAGATCGAGATCAACCCGCTCGCCGTCACCGAGGACGGCAAGCTGATGGTGCTCGACGCCAAGGTCGGCTTCGACGGCAATGCGATGTTCCGTCACAAGGACCTGATGGAGCTGCGCGACACCACCGAGGAAGACGCGATGGAGCTCGAGGCGTCGAAGTACGACCTCGCCTACATCAAGCTCGACGGCGACATCGGCTGCATGGTCAACGGCGCCGGCCTCGCCATGGCGACGATGGACATCATCAAGCTCAACGGCATGTTCCCGGCCAACTTCCTCGACGTCGGCGGCGGCGCCAACAAGGAGAAGGTGACCGCGGCGTTCAAGATCATCCTCGCCGATCCGGCGGTGAAGGGCATCCTGGTCAACATCTTCGGCGGCATCATGAAGTGCGACATCATCGCCGAGGGCATCGTCGCCGCGGCGAAGGAAGTGAACCTGCAGGTGCCGCTCGTCGTCCGCCTCGAAGGCACCAACGTGCAGGCCGGCAAGGACATCCTCGCCAATTCGGGCCTGGCGATCGTGCCGGCGAACGACCTGGGCGACGCCGCCAAGAAGATCGTCGCCGAGGTGCAGAAGGCGGCGTAAGCCGGCTCCCGCCCCCATGCCGGGGGTGACTCGCTGATTCTTTTCGGGCCCGGGCATCATGTCCGGGCCCGATTCGTTTCCCCTCGTGCGAATGCCGTTACGGCAAGCGGCGTTTCCCGTACCGGACTTGCGAAAGGCGCGCGAAACAGCCATCTCACCCGCCGATACGATGCCGCAACGCCGCGTCGACGGCGCAATCGGAAGGAAGCTGATGAAGGTGCTGGTGCCGGTCAAGCGTGTGCTTGACTATAACGTGAAGCCCCGCGTGAAGGCGGACGGGACGGGCGTCGATCTGGCGAACGTCAAGATGAGCATGAACCCGTTCGACGAGATCGCGGTCGAGGAAGCCATCCGCCTGAAGGACAAGGGCGTGACCGAGATCGTCGTCGTCTCGATCGGCGAACCCAAGGCGCAGGAGACGATCCGCACCGCGCTCGCGATGGGCGCGGATCGCGGCATCCTCGTCACCAGCGACACGAAGGTCGAGCCGCTCGGCGTCGCCAAGATCCTCGCCAAGATCGTCGAGGAGGAACAGCCCAGCCTCGTCATCCTCGGCAAGCAGGCGATCGACGACGACAACAACCAGACCGGCCAGATGCTCGCCGGCCTGCTCGGCTGGGGCCAGGGCACGTTCGCGTCGAAGGTCGAGCTGACCGCCGACGGCGTCACCGTGACGCGCGAGGTCGACGGCGGCCTCGAGACCGACGCCTTCCCGCTGCCCGCGATCGTCACCACCGACCTGCGCCTCAACGAGCCGCGCTATGCCTCGCTGCCCAACATCATGAAGGCCAAGTCCAAGCCGCTCGCGCAGAAGACCGCCGCCGATTACGGCGTCGACGTCACGCCGCGGCTGACCACGCTCAAGGTCGTCGAGCCGGGCAAGCGCCAGGCGGGCGTCAAGGTCGCCGATGTCGACGAACTCGTCATGAAGCTGCACGCGATGGGGATTGCCAAGTGAAGACGCTCGTCTGGGTCGAACATGACGGCAAGTCCGTCAAGGACGCCACGCTCGCCGCGGTCACCGCCGCGTCGAAACTGGGTGAGGTGCATCTGCTCGTCGCCGGCCAGGGCGTCGACGGTGTCGCGCAGGCGGCGGCGAAGATCGCCGGTGTCGGCAAGGTCCACGTCGCCGACGACGCCGCTTATGCGCATGCGCTTGCCGAGAATGTCGCGCCGCTCGTCGTCGCGCTGATGGCCGATCACGACGCCTTCGTCGCGCCCTCGACCACCACCGGCAAGAACGTCGCGCCGCGCGTCGCCGCGCTGCTCGACGTGATGCAGATCAGCGACATCCTCTCGGTC
Source organism: Sphingomonas sp. RIT328 (assembly GCF_000632225.1). Lineage (GTDB taxonomy): Bacteria > Pseudomonadota > Alphaproteobacteria > Sphingomonadales > Sphingomonadaceae > Sphingomonas > Sphingomonas kyungheensis. The sequence continues at coordinate 128,563 of NZ_JFYV01000034.1, read as the reverse complement.
GAGAGCGAGGATACCTTCACCCGCCCGATCTACGCCGGCAATGCGATCGCGACGGTGCGGACGTCGGACGCGAAGAAGGTGATCACCGTCCGCGGCACCGCCTTCGACAAGGCCGCGACCGAGGGCGGCTCGGGCACGATCGAGGCGGTGGCGTCGCAGGGCGACACCGGCAAGTCGCGCTTCGTCGACGCCGAGATCGCCGCCAATGCCCGGCCCGAACTGACCAGCGCCAAGATCATCGTCTCGGGCGGCCGCGCGCTGCAGAGCGGCGAGAACTTCCACGCGCTGATCGAGCCGCTCGCCGACAAGCTCGGTGCGGGCGTCGGCGCGAGCCGCGCGGCGGTGGATGCGGGCTATGTGCCGAACGACTATCAGGTCGGCCAGACCGGCAAGATCGTCGCGCCGGAAGTTTATATCGCGGTCGGCATCTCGGGCGCGATCCAGCACCTCGCCGGGATGAAGGATTCGAAGGTCATCGTCGCGATCAACAAGGACGAGGACGCACCGATCTTCCAGGTCGCGGACGTCGGCCTGGTCGGCGATCTGTTCAAGGTGGTGCCGGAGCTGACCGAAAAGCTGTAATGCACGGGGCGGGCGGCGGCGCCGGATGGTGCTGCCGCCCGTCTGCCTGCGGGATGGTTCGAGGTGGCCTGCGCCGCGCGGGAGGAATAAAGGCGGCATGACCGGGCGTTGAGGCCGGTCGATGCGCAAGTCCCGCTATAACCCGCCATAGTGCTCCCGCGAAGGCGGGAGCCCAGTGTTCTGTTTCCCACAACTGTTGCTCTGCTTGGCTACCGGATTCCCGCGGTCGCGGGAATACTGTGAGACTGGGCCTCAACCTCGACCAAAAAAAGCGGCCCGACACAGCAATGCCGGACCGCAGTCTACGCCTAGGGAGCTGACCTGGCGTGTCTCGAAAAGCAGGCGCTAGAGCGCGTTACCCGCGGCCGGAGCGAGCGCGTTGCCGTCGACGGCAGGGTCGCCCGCGAGCGAATTGCCCGCCGCGCCATCGTCGCCATTGTCGAAGGCGGCATCCCCCTCCTCGTTGAGCGTCAGCGTGTCGGCTGCCCTGTCGTTGTTCGCGGCGTCGGTCTTCGGCGTGCACGCCGCGAGGCTGAGCGCGGCGAGCGCCAGCGCGGGGGCGAGGGTGGTGATCTTCATGCAGTCCTCCGTGGTGAAACCCATGCGTCGTCGCCGCGCAGACCGGCGCCGATCAGCGAAAAGAAGGCGCGGCTCGCGGGCGCATCCGCCGCATCCCATTCGGGATGCCATTGCACGCAGAGCACGTCGGCGCCGCACGGGCGGGCGGAGATCGCCTCGATCAGCCCGTCGTCGGCCGCCACCGCCTCGACGGTCAGTCCGGTGCCGAGCCGGTCGATGCCCTGCTGATGCACCGAATTGACGTGCACGCGCCGCTGCCCGGTCGCATCGGCGAGGCGACCGCAGGCGCGCAGGTCGACGTCATGGCCATGGCGGAACATCGCGTCATAGTCGCCGTCCCAGCCGCCGCGATGATGGCGATCGGGATGCGCCGCGGCGCAGAGCGAGCCGCCGAACAGGACGTTGATCTCCTGCAACCCGCGGCAAATGCCGAACACCGGCTTGCCCGCCTCGATCATCGCGCCGGCGAGGGCGAGCGCGACCTCGTCACGCCCGGCGTCCAGCGTCGCATCGGCGGCGAGCGGCGGCGCACCGTAGCGCGACGGCGCGACATGCGAGCGCGACCCGGTGAGCAACAGTCCGTCGAGCAGCCGGCCCAGCGTCGCCACGTCGACCGCCTCGGGCAGGGCGGGGACGAGCAGCACGGTCGCGTCGGAGACATGCGTCAGCGGCGCGATGAAGCGGCTCGCCACCGCCTGCACCGGCCGGTCCGCGACCTCGTTGCAGCAGAGCACGCCGATCACCGGGCGCGGGGCGGCGGCGCGCGCCATCATGCTTCCGCCGCGACGAGCGTGTCGCGCAGCGCATGGCCCGCGGCGGGCGCGAGCAGCGTCGCCTCGGGCTGGACGACGACGCCGCCCGGCGGCACGTCGCGGAGCAGCCAGACGTTGCCGCCGATCGTCGCGCCGCGGCCGATCGTGACGCGGCCGAGGATCGTCGCGCCGGCATAGATGACGACATCGTCGCCGATGACCGGATGCCGCGCATAGCGATCGCGCGGGCCATGCCGGGCCGCGCCGAGCGGGCTGCGGGCGCCGAGCGTGACGTGCTGATAGAGGCGGACGCCGTCGCCGACCACCGCGGTCTCGCCGATGACGACGCCGGTGCCGTGATCGATGAAGAATCGCTCGCCGATCGTCGCGCCGGGATGGATGTCGATCCCGGTGCGTTCGTTGGCGAGTTCGGAGATCAGCCGGGCGACGATCGGTGCGCCGAGCGTGTAGAGCGGGTGCGCGATCCGGTGATGCAGGCTGGCGATCGCGCCGGGATAGCAAACGAGGATCTCGTCGGTGCTCTGCGCCGCCGGATCGCCGAGGAAGGCGGCGTCGACATCGCTGTCGATCAGCCGGCGGATATCGCCGAGCGACGCGGCGAACAGGCGGACGATGGTCGCGGCCTGATCGGGCGCGAAGGCAGTCTGCGCCTCCGCCTGCCAATAGCCGAGCTCGTGGCCGATCTCCCGCTCCAGCTCGGTGAAGGCGGCGGCGAGCTTGGCGGCGACGAGGCGATCCTCCTCCGCCGGGGCGACCCTCTGCTCGCCGAGCCGGCGCGGATAGAGCGCCCCGGCGAGCAGCAGGACGATCCGCTCGATCGCACCGCGCGACGGGAAGCTGGCGGCGGCGCGCGCCGGGCTCTGCCGCTGCCGCCATGCCGCGCGGGCGCTGCGCAGCGCGTCGACCGCATCGCCGATCGCCGCGCCGGTGGGCGCGGGCAGGGGCGCCGGCTGCGTCACCGCGCGTGCCTGTCTGATCGTTGCGCGGCCTGCTGCGTCATCATCCGACCTCCGAGACGATAGATATCCTATCGGATCAGTAGGAGAATGAAGAAAAGCTTGTCCGCCGGCAAGCGCGGCTCGCGGTCAGGGGGCGACCGGTGCGACCGGCGGTGTCTCGGGATCGGCGAGCGGCGCGATCTGCGCGAGGCGCAGCGCGAGCAGCAACGCCACCACGCCGAGCGCGAGGCAGAAGCCGGTGACGCCGGGCCAGCCGCCCCGCGTCCAGGCGATGCCGCCGGCCGAGCCGAGCACGCTCGAGCCGAGATAGTAGAAGAACAGGTAGAAGGCCGCGCCCTGGCCGCGGTTGCTGCGCGCGCGGCGGCCGACCCAGGCGCTGGCGATCGAATGCGCGCCGAAGAAGCCGATCGTCACCAGCGCGATGCCGAGGATCACCAGCGCCAGCGGATGCGCCGCGGTGACGCCGACGCCGGCGAGCAGCAGCACGATCGGCAGCCAGAAGATGCGTCGCCGTCCGACCGATCCGGCGACCGAACCGAACAGCGCCGAACTCGCCGAGCCGAGGATGTAGAGCAGGAAGACCGCGCCGACCGCCGCCTGACTGAGGCCATAGGGCGGCGCAAGCAGGCGGAAGCCGGCATAATTGTAGATGGTGACGAAGATGCCCATCAGTACGAACGCTTCGGCATAGAGCAGCGGCAGCGCGCGGTCGGCGAACAGCGTCGCGACGCCGGCAAGCGGACTCGCGCCCGCGCCGGCGATGAACCGGCGCGACGGCGGCGCGAGCCGGCGGAACGCCTCGGCCATCACTAGTCCGGTCAGCCCGACGCTGCCGAGCGCCCAGCGCCAGTCGGCGACATCGGCGACGAGGCTGGCGACGAGCCGGCCGCCCATGCCGCCGATCGCGCTGCCGGCGATATAGAGGCCCATCGCCGCGCCGACCGAGGCGGCGTCGACCTCTTCGGCGACATAGGCCATCGCCACCGCGGGCACGCCGGCGAGCGCGATCCCGGTTAGCAGCCGTAACGCGAGCAACCCGCTCCAGCCGGGGACCAGCGCCGCAGCGAGCGTCAGCGCGCCGGCGGCGAACATCGCGGCGACCATCAGCGGCCGCCGCCCGATCCGGTCGGACAGAATGCCGGCGAACAGGATGCCGATCGCGAGCGGCCCGGTGGCGAGCGAGACGGCGAGCGACGCCGCTTCGGCGGTGAGATGGTAATCGGCGGCGAACAGCGGCAGCAGCGGCTGCACCGAATAGAGCAGCGAAAAGGTCGAAAAGCCCGCGAACAGCATCGCCAGCGTCAGCCGGCGATAGGCGGGCGTCCCCTTGGCGAGCGGTGCCTCACTGCCGGGCATGACGCCGCCCGGCGATCGGCATGCCGCGTTCGACCGCCAGCGATACCGCCCAGATCGCCAGGCCGGCGAGCGCCAGACCGCTGCCGACCACTCCCGTCGCGGTCCAGCCATAGCCCGCCGCGATGGCGAGGCCGCCGAGCAACGGGCCGATCGCATTGGCGGTGTTGAACGCCGAATGGTTGAGCGCGGCGGCGAGCGACTGGGCGTCGCCGGCGACGTCCATCAGCCGCGTCTGCAACACCGTGCCGAGCGCGCCGCCGAGGCCGATCGCGAAGACGTCGAGCGTCATCGTCCAGACGTTGATCGCGGCGAGCGGATACAGCAGCAGCGCCGCCGCCGACCAGAGCAGCAGCGCCCCCGCGGTCGGCATCAGTGCGCGATCGGCGTAGCGCGGCACGACGAGATTGCCGAGCGTCATGCCGCTGCCGAACACCGCGAGGATCAGCGGCACGCGGCTTGGCGCGAGGCCGGTGACGTCGTTCAGCGTCGCGGCAAGATAGGTATAGACCGCGAACATGCCGCCGAAGCCGATCGCGCCGGTGCCGAGCGTCAGCCACACCTGCGGCCGGCGCAGCGCGTCGAGCTCGCGCAGCGGGCTGGCGCTGCGGTCGGGCGAATCGATCGGCGCGAGCAGCGCGACCAGTGCCGCGGTGAGCAGCGCGAGCCCCGCGACGAGGCCGAACATCCAGCGCCAGCTCGCGATCTGGCCGAGCAGCGTCGCCACCGGCACGCCGACGATCGTCGCGACGGTCAGCCCGAGCATGATCCGCCCGACCGCCTGCGTCCGCCGCCCCGGCGGCACCAGCGACGCGGCGACGAGCGCGGCGATGCCGAAATAGGCGCCGTGCGGCAGGCCGGCGCAGAAGCGGAAGACGAGCATCCAGCCATAGGTCGGTGCGATCGCCGACAGCGCATTGCCGATCGCGAACAGCGTCATCAGCCCGATCAGCAGCGTGTAGCGCGACATCTTGGCCGACAGCACCGCGATCGTCGGCGCACCGACCACCACGCCCAGCGCATAGGCGCTGATGATATGACCGACCGCCGGCGCATCGACGTTGAGCCCGCGCGCCAGATCGGGTTCGAGGCTCATCGCGGCGAATTCGGTCGTGCCGATCGCGAAGCCGCCGACGGCGAGCGCGAGATGGACGAGCCCGGGGCGGGTCGCGGCTATGTCTCTGAGGGTCATGAAGCTGCCTTAGCCGCGCTTGCTGCGTTGCAGCAAATGCAACGGACGGCGAGGCGCGGTGGTTCCGGGAGACGGTGCGGGCGGGGTGGTATCGGATCCGGTTATCGGCGGGCGTATCGAGACCTCCGACGGCTCAACCTCCGCTCGACCATCGCGTCACCCGAGTCGTCGGCCGTGACCTCTGCAAAACGCTGCCACCCCGGCGAAGGCCGGGGTCCAGGTGGGAAGGCCGTCGTCCTTCGCCGCAAACCGTCACCCGACTGGACCCCGGCCTCCGCCGGGGTGGTGCGAGAGAGCGATTCGGAGGGATTTCGACGAATCCCGTGCGGTGATCCGGGCCGATCGTGCCGCGGAATCTACGGCTTTCGCTTCTGCGGAGCGCCAGATGCTGGAGGTAATCCGGCATGACCGCGGACCAGCCGCGACAGAGACGCTCGTCGCCGGAATGGCCGGAAGCATGACACCTGCAATGCTCCCGCGCGGGCGTGAGCCCTGTGGTCTTCGGATCACCGGCGGCGGTTCTGCTTGGCCACTGGATTTCCGCCTGCGCGGGAATATTCATGCAAGGCGTCACGCATAACGCCCGAACGGGATGGCGAAACTGCCTTGCCCCTCACGCCTTCGCCAGCGCCTCCGCGATCAGCCTGCGGCTGTTCTCCACCCCGTACAAGGCGATGAAGCTGCCCATCCGCGGCCCCTGTTCGGAGCCGAGCAGCGTTTCGTACAGCGCCTTGAACCAGTCGCGCAGCGTGTCGAAGCCGGCGGTCTTGCCGATCTCGTAGACGACGTTCTGGATGGCCTCCGCCGAGGCGCCGGCGGGCAGCGCGGCGAGGTCGGCGTCGAGCCGGCGCAGCGCGTCGATCTCTACCCCCGCCGGCGCGCGGCGGTGGAGCGTCGGGGCGACGAAATCGCGCGCATAGGCCAGCGCATAGCCGATCAGCCGGTCGAGTTCGGGATCGTGCTCGGGCGTCGCGTCTGGCACGTAGTTGCGCAGATAGCCCCAGACCTGCTCCTGGCTCGCCTCGCCCATCACGCCGACGAGGTTGAGCAGCAGGCCGAAGGTGACCGGCAGCGTCGCCTCCGGCACCTTGCCGTCATGGATATGGTGGACGGGATTGCCGAGCTTCTGCGGCAATTCCTGCGTCGGGTAATTGCCGCGGAACTGCCAGTAATCGTCGACCGCGCGCGGGATCACGCCGAAGTGCAGCGCCTTCGCCTTCTTGGGCTCGCGATAGGCGAAGAAGGCGAGGCTCTCCTCGGGGCCATAGGTCAGCCATTGGTCGAGGCTGAGGCCGTTGCCCTTGGACTTGGAGATCTTCTCGCCCTTCTCGTCGAGGAACATCTCGTAATTGAAGCCCTCGGGCGGGCGGCCGCCGAGCACGCGGGCGATCTTCGAGCTCTGCGTCACCGAATCGATCAGATCCTTGCCCGCCATCTCGTAATCGACGCCGAGCGCGACCCAGCGCATCGCCCAGTCGACCTTCCATTGCAGCTTGGAGCGGCCGCCGAGCGCGGACTGGACGATCCGCTCGCCGCTGTCGTCGGTGAAGGCGATCGTCCCGGCCTCGGCATCGACCACCTCGACCGGCACCTGCAGGACGATGCCGCTGGTCGGGCTGACCGGCAGCACCGGCGAATAGGTCTCGCGCCGCTCCGCCCGCAGCGTCGGCAGCATCACGTCGAGGATGCCCTGGTAATGCCGCAGCACGCCCTTGATCGCGTCGTCGAACCGGCCGCCTTCGTAATATTCGGTCGAGGAGGCGAAATCATAGTCAAAGCCGAACCGGTCGAGGAACTGGCGCAGCATGGCGTTGTTGTGGGCGGCGAAGCTGTCGAACTTGCCGAACGGATCGGGAATGCGGGTCAGCGGCTTGCCGAGATGGGCGCGCAGCATGTCGCCGTTGGGGACGTTGTCGGGCACCTTGCGCAGCCCGTCCATATCGTCGCTGAACGCGATCAGCCGCGTCGGCTGGTCGCTGAGCGCATGGAAGGCGTTGCGCACCATCGTCGTGCGCAGCACTTCGTTGAACGTGCCGATATGCGGCAGGCCCGAGGGGCCATAGCCGGTCTCGAACAGCACCGGGCCGCCGCCGGGCTTGCCGTCCGGATAGCGTTTGAGCAGCTTGCGCGCCTCTTCGAACGGCCAGGCCTTGGAGTCGAGAGCGGCGGAGCGCAGATCAGTCGTCATGATGCGCGCGGGACTAAGCACCCCGCGCGCTCACGGCAACTCTCTTGAACGGCGGCTCAGCGGCAGCGGTTCTTCGCGGTCACCGTGCGATCGATCGCGCGACCGGCAAAGGCGCCGCCGACCGCGCCGCCGATCGTGCCGAGCGCGCCATGGCCGAGCACCGAATTGCCGAGCAAGGCGCCGCCGACGCCGCCCGCGACGAGCCCCGTCGTTCCGCTCGAATAGCGGCAGCGCTTGACGTGATGATAGCCGCGCTCGTGCGCATGCCGATAGTGATGGCGCGCCTCCGCCTGGCTGACCGGCAGCGCGAGGCTGGCGGGGAGGGCAAGCGAGACGGCACCGAGGGTGAACAGCAGAGAACGCATGGGACTGATCCTGAGCAAGCGGATGATCCGTGCCGAACGTGCGATCGGCCGCCGGGTTGCACCGCCGCCCGGTTGCCAATCTGTTCCGGTCGGTTATGGCCATCGTCGTGATCCCCTATCCCGCCCTCCACGCCAGCCACGGCGGCATCTGGATCGCGTCCGACGACGGCACGCGGCCGATCGGGCGCGGCGAGGCGATCCGCATCGCCGCGGACACGCCGGTGATCCTGCTCAACGCGCCGCTGATCGGCCAGCGGCTCGGCTATCTCGAGCTGTCGGGGCTCGACCTGCTCGAATTGTTCGCCTTCCTCCATCCGGCGCAATTCGCGGTACCGACGCCGCGCGGCTTCGCCCGCGCCGTCGATCTGTCGCCGCCGGAGACCGACGAGGCGGTCGCCGCCTTCCTGCGCGAGGCGGCGGCGGCGCTGCTCGCGGTGCCGCAGGGCGACTGGACGGAGCGTGCCGGTGCGTGGACCGCGGCGCAGTCGCTGACCCGGCTGCGCTGGCCATGGGCACCGGCGATCGCGCCGCTGCTCGCCAAGCCGCAGGTCAACGAACGCTGGCTGTTCGCGACCTTGCCCGAATGGGAGGAGCAGGCGCCGCGGCCGGCGCCGCTCATGGTCCAGATACCGGCGGCCGATGCCGAGGCGCGGCTCGCCGCGCTGACCGGCGACGGCGCCGAGGAACGGCTCGGCCAGCGCGCCTTCGCTGCCGCGGCGACCGACGCGTTCAGCCCGCGCGCGATGCGCGACGCGCCCAATCTGGTGCTCGCCGAGGCGGGGACGGGGATCGGCAAGACGTTGGGCTATCTCGCCCCCGCCTCGCTGTGGGCGGAGCGGGCCGGCGGCGCGGTGTGGATCAGCACCTATACCAAGGCGTTGCAACGCCAGCTCGCCAAGGAGACGGAGCGCCTGTTCCCCGACGCCGCGACGCGCCGGCACAAGGTGGTGACGCGCAAGGGGCGGGAGAATTACCTCTGCCTGCTCAATCTCGAGGACGCGTTGCAGGGCGGGTTCGCCGGGCGGGCGGCGATCCTCGCGCAGCTGGTCGCGCGCTGGGCGGCCTATAGCGCCGACGGCGACATGGTCGGCGGCGATCTGCCCGGCTGGCTGCCGACGCTGTTCCGGCGCAACGGCCCGACCGCGCTCACCGATCGCCGCGGCGAGTGCGTCTATGCCGGTTGCCCGCATTACCGCAAATGCTTCATCGAGCGCGCCGCGCGCGCCTCGGCGGAGGCGGACGTGGTGATCGCCAACCATGCGCTGGTGATGGTCAATGCCGCTCGCGGCCGCGAGACGACGACGCGACCGACGCGCTACGTCTTCGACGAGGGCCATCATCTGTTCGAGGCGGCGGATTCGATGTTCGCCACCGCGCTGACCGGGCAGGAGACGATCGAGCTGCGCCGCTGGATCCTCGGCCCGGAAAGCGGCGGCCGCGGCCGGCGGCGCGGGTTGCAGGCGCGCCTGTCCGACGTCGCCAGCTATGACGAACAGGGCGGCATCGCCATCCAGGACGCGGTCGAGGCGTCGCGGCATCTCGCCAGCGACGGTTGGCTCGGCCGGATCAACGAGGGTGCGCCGTTCGGGCCGGTCGAGCATCTGCTCGCCGCGGTGCGCGGGCTGACCTATGCGCGTGCCGAACAGCCGGGGGATGCCGGCTATGGCCTCGAGACCGAACTCGCCGAGCCGACGCCCGAGCTGATCGAGGCGGCGGCGCCCGCCGCGGCGGCGCTCGACGCGCTGGTGCGGCCGCTGGTGACGCTCGGGCGGCGGCTGGAGGCAGTGCTCGCCGAGGCGCCCGACTGGATGGACGCACCCGCCCGCGCCCGCGTCGAGGGGGCGATCGCCTCGATCGGCTGGCGCGCGGAGACGGTGGCGGCGTGGCTGTCGGTGCTCGCGCGGGTCGGCGGCCCGGTCGATCCGGCGCATGTCGACTGGCTGGCGGTCGACCGGATCGAGGGGCGCGAATATGACATCGGCCTGCACCGCCACTGGCTCGATCCGACGCGGCCCTTCGCCGAGATCGTGCTCAAGCCCGCGCACGGCGCGCTCGTCACCTCGGCGACGCTGACCGGCGGCGGCGCCAACGACGCCGACGGCTGGGACATCGCCGAAGCGCGCGTCGGCGCGCCGCATCTCGCCCGCGCGCCCGCCCGCTTCGCGGTGCCGAGCCCGTTCGATTATCCCGCCAATGCCGAGGTGCTGATCGTCACCGACGTCAAGCGCGGCGACCTGCCCGCGCTCGCCAATGCCTATGCGCGGCTGATCGTCGCGGCGGGCGGCGGCACGCTCGGGCTGTTCACCGCGATCCGGCGGCTGCGCGGCGTGCATGGCCGGATCGCCGACCGGCTGGCGCGCGAGGGGCTGCCGCTGCACGCGCAGCACGTCGATCCGATCGACACCGGCACGCTGGTCGACATTTTCCGCGACGATCCGGCGGCGTCGCTGCTCGGCACCGATGCGCTGCGCGACGGCGTCGACGTGCCGGGATCGTCGCTGCGGCTGGTGGTGATGGAGGGCGTGCCCTGGCCCAAGCCGAGCGTGCTGCATGCCGCGCGGCGGCTGGCCGGCGGCGGATCGGCCTATGACGACCGTATCGTGCGGGCGCGGCTGGCGCAGGCGTTCGGCCGGCTGATCCGGCGCGCCGACGATCGCGGCGCGTTCGTGATGCTGTCGGCGGCGATGCCGTCGCGGCTGCTCTCCGCCTTCCCGCCCGGCGTCGGCATCGCGCGGGTAACGCTGGACGAGGCGGTGGCGCGGGTGCAGGCGCGGCTTTCCTTGCCGGGCCGGATCGGGCATGAGGCGGCTCTCGCGAGCCACCACGGAGACGCCGGTTGAAGACGCTGACGCTGCTGCGCCACGCCAAGTCCGGCTGGGACGATACGGTCAGCCGCGATTTCGATCGCCCGCTCAACGCCAAGGGCCGCCGCGCCGCCGAGGCGGTCGGGCGGCACATGCGCAGTCTCGATCTCGGCTTCGATCACGTCGTCGCCTCGCCCGCGGTGCGCGTCGGCGAGACGCTCGACGCGATCGTGGCGGGCTATGGTCGTCGGCTGTCGCCGGTGTGGGAGCGGCGCGTCTATCTCGCCTCCGCCGCGACGTTGCTCGACCTGATCCACGAGCTGCCGGAGGGCGCCGAGCGGGTGCTGCTCGTCGGCCATAATCCGGGGCTGGAGGATCTCGCGCTGATGCTGGTGCCGGCGGCGGCCGATGGCCTGCGCGGCCAGATCGAGGAGAAATATCCAACCGCGACGCTCGCCGAACTGTCGTTCGACGGCGGTTGGCCGTCGCTCGCGCCGGGCGGCGCGACGCTGACCCGCTTCATCCGCCCGCGCGATCTCGACCCGAGCCTCGGCCCGGACGGATAGGGCGCGGGAGGTCCGGTCGTGCGGCCTCGCCTAAGAGGGTGGGGCGAGCCGGGTCTTTGTGAAGACTCATCGGTCATGGAGATGGCGTTCCGACATAGAACAGTTCGGCCGAGACTAGGCCGTTGCTTTGCGCACCACAGCGGACTCGAAGCACGTCCGGGGTAATCGCACAGACGTAGCTACGCGTAGGCATTTGCAGTGCTCCCGCGCCGGCCGGAGCCCAGGTTCCTTGCCGCAAGTCGGTGTTTGGCTTGGCCACTAGATTCCCGCCTGCGCGGGAATACGGTGCTTTGGGCGAGCGACGCGCCCTTGAACGGGGGTAAACCATGTCTCCGATGGCGAGATGCCTCCGGATCAAACAATCGCCCCGGATCAAGCCGGGACGGACCCGAAACGGCCCTGATGGGTTCTTGCCCCGTCCGCAGGGGCGAACCGGGGGAATGACGTGATCGACAGACGAAAGCTCGAATCGGGCGGGCTCATCCTGTTCCTGGTGCTGATCAGCGCCGGCCTGCTGCTCGTCGTCTCGTCGTTCGTCGCCGCGCTGCTGTGGAGCCTGCTCGCGGCGATCCTGTTCCAGTCGCTGTTCCACTGGCTGCTCGGCAAATGGCCGGGGCGGCGCAATGCGGCGGCGGCGGCGACGCTGCTCATCATCCTCGTCGCGGTGATCATCCCGGCGCTGGCGATCACCGGCATGGTCGTCGACCAGTCGGCCGGCGTCTATGCCAGGGTGCAGAGCGGCCAGATCGATTTCGCCCGCTATTTCGCGCAGGTGCACGACGCCCTGCCGCAATGGGTGCAGCATCCGCTCGACCGCGCCGGGCTGGGCAGTTTCGACACCGCGCAGGCGCGGATCGTGCAGGGGTTGCGCAGCAGCTTCCAGTCGATCGCGGCGCAGGCGCTATCGATCGGGCGCAACGCCGCGGCGTTCCTGCTCGCCTTCGGCGTCGGCCTCTACGTCACCTTCTTCCTGCTGCGCGACGGCGACCGGCTCGGGCCGGCGGTGCGTGCCGCCTTGCCGCTCGAACGGGCGGTCGCCGACCGGCTGATCGACAAGTTCGTCGCGGTGGTGCGCGCGACGATCAAGGGATCGGTGGTGGTGGCGCTGGTGCAGGGCGCGCTGGGGGCGATCACCTTCTGGATCGTCGGCCTGCCCGCGGCGCTGCTCTGGGGCCTGCTGATGGCGCTCGCCGCGTTGCTGCCGGCGATCGGGCCGGCGCTGATCTGGGTGCCGGTCGCTATCTATCTGCTCGCCACCGGTGCGGTGTGGCAGGGCGTGGTCGTCGTCGTGTCCGGCGTCGCGGTGATCGGGCTCGCCGACAATATCCTGCGGCCGATCCTGGTCGGGCGCGATACCGGCATCCCCGACTGGCTGGTGCTGGTGACGACGCTGGGCGGGATCGAGGTGGCGGGGATCAGCGGCATCGTCGTCGGCCCGCTGGTCGTGGCGCTGTTCATCACCGGCTGGCAGATCCTGACCGAGCAGCGGCAGGGCCGGGAGGCGTGAGGGGGTAACGGTCAGGCCCTGGCCGCCCTTCGTCATGCCGACGAAAGTCGGCATCCGGGGATACGGGGCGCCAACGACCCGCGCCACGTCGACGTCCCGTGTCCACGACTCCCGGCGTTCGCCGGGATGACGAGTTGGGGCTATTCCTTCCCCAGCAACGACTTCAGCCCCTGCAGCGGACTATACGGCCGGTGTTCCTCCTCGCGGATCACGCCGGCCTCGCGCAATGCCGCCTCCGCCTCCGGGCTGCGCGGGAAGGGATCGAGCGCGAGTGCCATCGTCTCCGCCGCCGCCTCGCCGAGATCGACCGCGCCGCCCTCGATCTCGACCGTGTCGAGCGCGTCCGCGTCGAGCTCGACCTCCTCCTGCTCGCCGAGCGTCTCGACGAACAGCAGCGCGACCGGTTCGTCGATCGTCGCGTCGAGCGGTACGTCGGTGACCGAGCACGCCTGCACCACCGCGCCGGTGACGCGGCCGCGCACCACGATTCCCGCCGCCTCGCGCCGGATCGTCAGCTCCGCTTCGAGCCGCTCGACCGAGCGCACGCCGAAGCGTCTGGCGAGCGCGGCGCGCTCGGCCGGGTCGGCGGCGATGGTGATCGTCCGCTCGCCGGCGCCGATCGCGTCGAGACGTTCGGGGCGGCTGAATTCGGGAGTCATGGCAGGTCTCCGGCGGCAAGCGCATCGAGCGGGGTGGCGGCGAGCGCGGCGTACAGCGCGGTGAGCTGCGCCGCGACATGCGCCAGCGCGGCGGGCGCGGGTGCCTCGCCGCGGTAGAGGTTGCGGACCAGCGCCGGCCCGAGGTCGCCCGCGGCGAGACCGTCGCGATAGGCGCCGAGCCGGCCGCCGAGCATGCTCATCATCTTGCCGATATGCTTGCCGACGACGATGTCGCCGATCCCCATCTGGCGCAGCTGGCCGTCCATGTCCTCGACGAATCGTTCGGTGAGATGCGCCGACAGCGGCGCGGCGGCGGCATCGCCTTCGAGGCGGAGCAACACCATCGCCAGCACCGCGGCGATCATGTCGAACCGCCCGTCGACCGTGTCCGGCACGCCGCCCGCGAGATACCAATGATCCTCGCGCCCGCGCCGCACCACCGCGGTGTAGAGCGGCAGCGCCTCGTCATGCCGCTCGCCGAACAATCGTCCCCACCAGCCCAAAATACCATCCTCACCTGTTGCGCCGACATGGCCCCGGCGCTTGAAGCCCGCCCGAGCTTCGCATATCGAGGCGATCGGCAGGCGATGCAATCATATGCGCGGCGCTGCCGCTGGAGATAGTGATGAGCGTATCCTTGGCCCGTATCGGCCTTCTCGCCGGCCTCGGGCTGACCGTCGCCGCTGGCGGCTGCGCGCCGCTGCGGTCGCATCAGGGCTATATCATCGACGCCGATCTGGTGAATTCGGTGCAGCCGGGCGTCGACAACCGCCAGTCGGTGGCGAGCACGCTGGGCCAGCCGACGATCGCCAGCCAGTTCGCGCCGCAGGACTGGTATTATGTCGCGCGCGACAGCCGCAACCTCAACTTCCAGAAGCCCAAGCCGAAGGACCAGATCGCGCTCAAGATCAGCTTCGACGCGAAGGGCACGGTGACCTCGGTGACGCGCACGGGCGTCGACCAGATCGCCAGCATCGATCCCTATGGCAAGACCACGCCGACGCTGGGTCGCAAGCGCGGTTTCTTCGAAGATCTGTTCGGCAACATCGGCACGGTCGGCGCGGCGGGTGCGGGCGGCGGCGCGGGCCGCGGCACCGGCGGCGGTCGCGACACGCCATAAGCTCCGGCGGCGCGACGAGCGTCCGTCCCAGCACGTTGGCCGCGCCGCCTGCTACGCATCGGCGCGACCGTGCCGTGCTTGGACCGGCACTGATCCCGAAAGGGGAAAGGGATCAGTGGCGGGTAACGCGCCGCCGCCCGAATGGTTCGCCGATCCGGGCCTAATCCGACGGAATTTTGTGATCCCGGTCAGCGGACGGTGAACACCACCTGATCGACCACCTTGCCGGCGGGATCGACGAGGCGCAGGCGGTGCTGGCCCGGGCCGGGCAGGATCATCGGCGCATGATCGGCCGGGCCGAGATCGCGCCGGTCGAGCAGCAGGCGATGCGCCATCGCCGCGCCGCTGATCGCGATGCCGAGCCGCTGCCGGTCGATCGGAATGTCCGGGTCGAGCGCATAGACGCTGCCGGAGACCGGATTGGTGATCCGCGGCCGGCGCGCCGCGGCAGGGACGCCGGCGATCCGCGTCTGTGCCGTGCCGGCGAGGAAATAGTCGCGGCGCGGTTCCTCGATCCCGTCGGCGAAGGCGACGCGGGTCGCGACGATGCCGGCGGGCGCGGCGGGTTCGCGGCTCGGCAGGCGCGCGTGCAGCGCCATCATCACGTCGCGCCACACCGGCGCCGCGCCGCTGGTGCCGGAGACGGCGCGCATCGGATCGCCCTCGGCATTGCCGACCCAGACCGCGACGGTGAAGCGGTCGGAAAAGCCGACGCACCAATTGTCGCGCATCGCCTTCGACGTGCCCGTCTTCACCGCCGCCCAGAAGGGCAGGCGCAGCGCCGAATCGAGCCCGAAGGTGGCGGCGCGCGCATTGGGATCGGCGATGACGTCGTCGACGATCCACGCCGCCGCCGGGCTGACGATGGCGCGCGGCGGCGTCGCGGGCTGATCGCGGGTCAGCCGCAGCGGGCTCCAGCGGCCATGGTTGGCGAGCGCGCGATAGGCGGCGGCCTGTTCGAGCAGCGTCACCTCCGCCGATCCCAGCGCCAGCGAGAAGCCGTAATAGGCGCCGTCCTCGACCAGCCCGCGATAGCCGAGGTCCCACAGCCGGTCGCGGAACGGTTCGACGCCGACGAGCAGCAGCGTGCGCACCGCCGGCACGTTGAGCGAACCGGCGAGCGCGGTGCGCGCCGACACCGGCCCCTTGAAGCCGCGATCGTAATTCTGCGGCACGTACAGGCCGGAGGCGGTGTCGAGCTGCACCGGCGAATCGTCGAGGATCGAGGCGGCGGTGAGATATCTGCGCTCGATCGCCTGCGCGTAGAGGAAGGGCTTGAGCGTCGATCCCGCCTGCCGATAGGCATTGGCATTGTCGACCGCCGGCGCGGTCGAGGCGCCGCCGATGCCGCCGACATAGGCGAGCACCGCGCCGCTGGCATTGTCGACCACCACCACCGCCCCATCGCGCGCGCGGGTGCCGCCCAGCCCGAGCAACTGCCGGCGCAGCGCCGCGGCGGCAAGCCGCTGGATATCCGCATCGAGCGTCGTGGTGATGCGCAGCCCGGGCCTGACCAGCAGCCGGTCGGCGAGGTGCGGCGCGAGGCCGGGATCGAGCGCGAGGCTGCGCGCCGGGCCGAGCATCGCCGCGGCGGCGGCGGGGAAGCGCGTACAGTCGCCGGGGCCGGCGAGCGCGCAGGCGCGGCGGGCGATCGTCGGCGCGTCGGCACGCGGATCGGGGAGCAGGGCGGCGAGCAGCAGGCCGTCGTCGCGGCTCAGGCTCGCGGGGGTCTTGCCGAACAGGCCGAGCGCGGCGGCGCCGATCCCCTGCGCCTCGCCCCGATAGCCGGCGAGATTGAGATAGGCTTCGAGGATCTGGTCCTTGCTCCACCGCGCCTCGAGCGCGCGCGCGGCGCGCAGCTGGCGGAGCTTGTCGCGCCAGCCGCGCGCGCCGGGTCGGGCGAGCGCGGGCGAGAGGAAGGCGGTGAGCTGCATCGAGAGCGTCGAGGCACCGCGAGCCTTGCGTTGCTCGATCCGGTCACGCGCCGCGGCGCCGAGCGCCAGCCAGTCGACGCCGGCATGATCGCGGAAGCGATGATCCTCCGCCGCGACGATCGCATCGCGCGCCGCGGGCGAGACGGCGGCGAGCGGCGTCCAGGCGAGCCGGCGCACGGCGAAATCGACGCGGGCGCTGTCGATCAGCCGGCCGTGGCGATCGTAGAGCCAGGCTTCGGAGGGCCGCCAGTGCGCGCGGACCTGTTGGTAGGTAGGGAGCAGCGGGGGGAGCGTCGCGTAATCGAGCGCACCGCCGGTGACGGCGACAAGGGCGACGCCGGCCATGATGCGGCGGGGGGTTATCGCGGGTGCCATGCGCGGCGTGCCGGTGGGTGCGGTCGGCGGTGGGCGGCTTGAAGGCGGCGGGGCCTGGTGCGATGCAGAGGTTCGGTGACGCCCGCGAGGCTCCCGTGACCGTACGCCGACCGTAGCGATCGCCGCAATGCTCCTGCGGAAGCAGGAGCCCAGAGCGGCAGGGGCCACAGGCCATCGTGTCGCCCAGCCGTCCACAACCGGCTTTGACGACATCTGCAAGGAACCCCCATCGTCATGCCGGACTCGTTGCGGCATCCACCGATCCGCAAAGGCTCCGAACCACCCCGGCGGAGGCCGGGGGCCAGTTGGACGACCGTCGTGACTTCGTGCGAGACCTCATCGAACGGGACCCCGGCCTTCGCCGGGGTGGGATGAAAAGCGGTGCGTCTTCGCAACGGTATCGGCTACGTCGAAGACGACGGCAAAGGGGAGGCGGCATCCACACGGACGCTTTGTCACGCCAGCCCCGCCACCCACCTCGCCGTCCCGCCTCACCGCTGCACCACCGTCACCGGCGCATTCGGCAGTTGCGCGCGGATCGCGGGGGAATACATCGCCTCGACGCGGGTCGGCGGCAGGCTGAAGCGCCCGGCGCCGTTGAGCCGCAGCGCATAGCTCACCGTGAACCGGCCGCGCGGCACCCAGGCGAAGAAGCCGCGCCAGCTGTCGTTGCCGCGCTCGACATAGGCGGGGCGCACCCCCGCGTCGCTGCCGCCCTCGCCGAGCAGCTGCGACTGATTGGCGAGATCGCCGATGATCGTCGCGCCGGCGGGGATCGGATCGTTGACCACCACCCAGTTGCGCTCGGCGCTGGCATCGACGGTGATCGTCACGCGCAGCACGTCGCCGCGGGTCAGTTGCCCCCTGGTGCGGACCTGCACCGGCGTCACCGTGCGGCTGGCGCGATAGCCGGCGGAGAGCGGCGCGGTCAGCGGCACCGCGGCGCGCATCGACACGGTCGCCCACGGCCCGGCGCCGCCGCTCTGGCGGAGCAGCAGCGGGGTGGTCGTCGCGGGTAGCGGCAGGCTGACGGCGCGCGCCTCGGCGGCGAGCGGCCAGGCGCGGCTGACAATGGTGGCGCCGAGCTGGAGTTTGGTGGTGCCGGCGATCGCCTGCGCCGGATAGAGGCCGGCGAACTTGCGCACCGCCACCGCGCCCCAGGCATTGGCGGTGGTCGTGTCCCAATGGCCGCGCGCCTGGCGCAGCGCGACGCCGACCATCATCTTCGCCGCCTCGTCCTGCCAGCCGGGGCGGCCGAGCGTGACGAGCAGCGCCTTGATCGACGCCTCGTCGCCCGACGACATCAGCCACCAGGGCGAGGCGGCCGCATCGCTGAGGTCGAGCCGGGTGCCGTCATAGACCAGCCGGCTGCGCAGCACGCCTTCCGCCTGTGCGCGCAGCGCCGCGGCATTGGCGAGCGGCACGCGATCGAGCGCGGCGATATAATCGGCGAGCAACGCGGTCGGCATATCCTGCGCGGGCAGGCCGATCTGGCCGAGCATCGCCGGCGTCGCCGCACCGGCGTGGGCGAGCGCGGCGAAGGCGGCGAGCTTCTGCTGACGGGGATCGCCGTAGCTTTCATGGCGGACGCGGCCGTCGAGCACCGCCTTCAGCCCCTCGATCATCCGCGCGCGCGGCGCCGCGGGCAGCGGCAGGCCCGCCTCGCTGGTCAGCGACAGCACATAAGCGGTGAGCGCCTCCGACCCGTCGAGCGTCTCGCGTGGCCAGTAGCGCAGCAGCCCGTCCGATGCCTGATAGGTCGGGATCGCCCCCGCCAGCGCCGCCCAGCGGCGCGTGTCGCCGAGCGCGACGATGCGGCTCAATTGCTGCTCGAAGCAATTGTACGGATAGTCGGTCATGTAGCGCTGCACGCCGGCGAGCGGCGGCGCCAGCGTGTCGGTCAGTTGCACGTCGACCGAGCCGCGGCCGGGCAGCGCGCCGGCCGGCGGCGCGATCGGCAGCGTCGTGTCGCCGACACGGGTCAGCGCCGCCGCCCAGGTCTCGACCGGCACCGCGGGCACGACCTCCTGCGTCGCGGTGAGGCGATCGGTCGCCTTGCCGTCCCGGCTGCGCGCGGTGACCTGCCAGCGCAGCGTTCCGGCGGCGGGCGGCGCGGGGGGGGTTCCCCCCCCCCGCCCCGCGCCGCCCGCCGGGATGGTGACGGTAAGCGGCCGGCCCTGTGCGATGCGCGGCAGCAGATCGACCGTGGCGGTGACGGTCATCGGCCGGTCGCTGCCGTTGCGCAGCGTGAAGCCCGCCGCATAGACATCGCCGCTGCGCACCAGCGGCGGCAGGCCGGCATAGACCGACAGATCCTGCGCGGTGCGGATCGCGGTGCTGCCGGTGCCGAACAGGCCGTCGCCTTCGGTGGCGATCGCGACCAGCTTGAACGAGGAGAGCGCGTCCGACAGCGGCACCGACAGCCGCGCCCGTCCCGCCGCATCGAGCGCGACATGGCCGCGCCACAGCAGCACCGGCTTGAAATTCTCGCGGTTGATCGCCGCGGCATCGCCGCCGCCACCGCCGCCGGCCTCCACCGCCTTGCGACCATAATGCCGCTTGCCGACCACCTGCATCTGCGCGGTCGCGGTGAGCACCGACAGCGGGCGATCGCCCATCATCGCGGTGAGCACGTCCCAGCTGTCGTTGGGTGCGAGCTGGAGCAGCGCCTCGTCGACCGCGACGAAGGCGACGTCGGCACCGGCCGCGGCGCTGCCGTCGGGGCGGCGCACCTGCAGCGCGACCTGGGCGGTGCCGCGGGGTGCGAAGCGGTCGTGATCCGCCTGCACCGCGACCGCAAGCCGATGACCCTCCCAGCCGACCTTCACCCGGGCGATGCCGAGCCGGTAGGCGGGCTTGGAGAGATCGACCAAAGCGGTCGGCGCCGGCGCGGGCTCGGCCTTGACCAGCCCGAGCGCGGTGCCGATGCCGCGCAACCAGCTCGTCCAGCCGCTTTCGATCCGCCCGCGCACCGCCAGCACCGAGACGTAGATGTCGGGCGCATAGCTGCCCGGCATCGGCACCTCGACGACGGGATCGGTACCGCTCAATTCGGTGGCGAAGCTCGACAGCACGCCTTCGCGCTCGACGGTGACGAGCGCGGTGGCGCTGCGGAACGGCATGCGTACCTGGAAGCGCGCGGTCTCGCCCGCCTGATAGGCGGTGCGTTCGGGGACGACGTCCATCCGGTCGCCATTGTCGCCGCCGAACCACCAGGCATCGTCGCCCGCCAGCCACACCGATCGCACCGCGCGCGCGACATTGCCGTCGGCATCGGTGGTGGTGGCGACGACATAGACCTCGCCCGACACCCCGGCCGCGACGCTGCATTGCGCCAGCCCCTGCGCATTGCTGGTCGCGGTGCAGGTGGCGGCGAGGCGCGACGTGCGCATCTGATTGTCATAGGCGTAGAAGCCGCCGATCAGCCGCCGTCGCGCGGTGAGGATCTGGCGGCTGTAGAGCGCGACGCTGATCTTCTGACCGGCGAGCGGCTTGCCCGCGGTGTCGAGCGCGACGAAGCGCAGCCGCAGATCGTCCTGCTTCATCAGCCAGCCGTCGGTCTTCACCCCCAGCTGCACCGCCGAGGGGTAGATCGGCACCGTGCGGCTGGCGGTGAGCATCTCGCCATTGGCGTCCTGATAGTCCATCTCGACGCGCATGTCGGCGAGCCCGTCGAGCGCCGGAACGTCGACGCTGGTGCGCGCGGTGCCGTCCGCGCCGAGCGTGACGGGGAGCGTCTGCGTCGGCGGCAGCGGCGTCGGCTGGTCGTCGCCATCGCCGTTGAGCGGCTTGACGCCCTCCTCGACGCGGGCGCCGCCGAAGGTGAAGCCGTCATAGCCCTCCGGCGCGGTGGCGCGCGCGAACCAGCCGACGCGCACGTCGACCGGCAGATGGCCCGCGCCGCCGCCCGACAGATAGCCGACATAGAGATCGAGCGGCAGCGACCGGGGTCGCACCGCCGCGGTCCTGGGGCCGGCGACGCTCGCGCGCATCGTCGGCAATTTGTATTCGTCGACCTTGAACGACTGGTCGGTGTAGGTGACGTCGTCGCCGCGGACGATGCGCAGGTCGTAATCGCCCATCGGCGCGCCCTGCGGTGCGGTCCAGCTCGTCTCGCCATTGCCGTGCGCGTCGATCGTCAGCGGCAGGTCGAACGCCGTGTCCGATCCGCGGTGCGACAGGCGCAATGTGCCGGTGAAGCCGGCGGGGATCGCGAAGCCGGCGCCGCTCGCGCGGCGGACGATATGCTTCATGTGGATCGTCTCGCCCTGGCGGACGAGCGCGCGGTCGAACACGGTGTGGAAGGTGTCGGCGGGGGCCGAATAGCCATAGGGCAGTTCGAAATCGAACGGGCGGATGCCCTCGCTCCAGCTGGTCAGCGCGAAGCTGTAATCGTCACCGGCGCGCGCCGACACCATCAGCGGATGCGACGCGCTGCCGGCGGCGCAACTACCATAGGTCTCCGGCTGCGGCAGGCCGGCGGGGATCATCACGCCGCCGCTGCGATCGGTCGCACCGCGGGCGAGCGCGCGGCCGGTGCAGCTGTCGCTGATCTGCACGGTCGCGTCGGCGACCGGCTTGCCGGTATCGAGCGCGGTCACCCAGACGAGGCTGCGCTCGCGCCCCCATTTGAAATGAACCGCCATGTTGGTGACGAGCGCGGCGCTGGCGACATAGCGCGGCGCGTTGCGGCCGAGCAGCGACCGGCCGAGCGCGGGGCTGGCGAGTTCGACGACGTAGAAGCCGGGCTTGCCGAGCGGGATGCCGACGACCTCGAAATCGCGCCCCTTGCCGGGAAGGCCGAGCCGCAGGCCCGCGCCCTGATCGCCGAGGATCGAGCGGTCACCGGTATGGTTGATCCGCCGCACCACCTCGTCGCCGCGCTTCACCTCCTCGATGTTGGTGTCCGCCGCGGCATCGACGGTGCGCAGCCACTCGGCGACGGCGCCGTCCGAATCGGCGACCTTGAGCGTGCGGCCGCCGATCGCGAGGTTGCGGCCCTGCAGATCGGGTTCGACGTTGCGGACGGTGACGGGCAGCACGCCGCCCTGCCGGGCTTCGAGGATGCCGAAGCCGGCGGCGAATTTGACCAGCGGCGGCGCGGCGTCGAAGCGGACGTCGAGCGGGAAGCGTTCGGCATTGGTCAGCGCGCGCCCGCTCTCGTCGGTCAGGCCGGCGGGCAGGCTGAGCTTCGCCGCGCTGTCATGGGGCAGCGGCGCCTTGAAGCTGACATCCGAGATGGTCGCCGTCTTGCGCTCATCGTCGGTGAAGGTCGGCGCGATCTGCCCGCCGTCGGCGAGCGTCAGCCGGATCGCCGCCGCCTGGCGCATCGCGACCGGCGCGGTGAAGCGGACATAAGCAGGCTGGACCGGGCTGCACCCCGCCTGCGGGTTGGTGCGGCTGCATTCGAACCGCGCGGCGAACGGCTTGCGGACGCTATAGTCGAACCGTTGGTCGCTGCCGGCGAGTTTGCCCGATGCGGAGGCGATGCCCTTCGGCCAGACCAGCGCGACGTCGCGGCCGGGCGGCAGCGACCGACGGCATTTCAGCGCTGTGACATTGGCGTAGAGCGCCTGCCGGTCGGCGGGCGTGGCGGGGATCGCTTCGGGCAGACCGGCGTCCGCCAGGAAATTGCGCACCGACCATGGCTGCGTGCCGAGCGCGCCGAGCAGCGTCGCCGGCACGTCGCGGCCCAGCACGTCGACCGGGATCTTTTCGCCGAGCCCGTCGACCGCGCAATAGGCGTTGGCGGCAACCGAGGCGCGTGTCGGCGCGACGGGCGCGGCGACGAGGAAGACCTGATCCTCCTCGATCGTGTCGTCGTCGCCCGCCGGCAGCACCGCGATCGCGCGCGGGCCGCCCGCCGCGACGGTGAAGCGGCTGCGGCCCTTGAGGTCGTAGCCGGCGACGCTGCGCACGTGCTTGGCGGCCTCGAACGCGCATTGCGTCTCGCCGGCGAGCGGCGCGGCGAAGTCGAACACCCAGGTCTGCGGATCGACCCAGCGCCCGGTGCCGGCGCAGGCGGTGGTGAAGGGGGCCGCGGCGCGCGGATCGCCGAGCGGCACCATCGGCTGGTTGAAGCGGATCGTATAGCGTTCGACCGCGCCGCCCTGGCCGCCGCTCCCGGGCTGGGCGAGCACCACCTGCGGACTGTTGTCGCCGAACGCCGCCACCGGCGCGAGCGCCAATGCCAGCACCGCCCACCGCATCGCCCCGCGCATCCGCCGCCCCCGAGTCTGCCCGGTCGGCACGATAGGTCCCGCGGGGGTGCGAATCCAGTGGGCGCGGCGCGGCCGGCAAAACCAGCGAAGGCCCCGTCACCGGTGGGCGACGGGGCCTTCGCGACGCGGCTCAGCGATCAGTTGCTGTCGGAATTGTCGCTGCCACCGGTGGCGACGAGCACGCCGACGACGAGCGCGGCGAGAACGCCGATACTGATCAGCGTCGTGCCGGGAATCGACGCGCCGAGCTGGCTCTTGGCGCCGGCCGGGGCGGCGGCGCGGCTGATCGACAGGCTTGCGGCGGGATTGGCGGTGGTCGTCGCCGGAGCGGCCGCCGCGGCGACGGGGGCGGCGAGCAGCGCGGTTCCGGCGGCTGCGGCAAATAGGCGAGAGATCATAGTCATGGTGTTAACTCCCTTGTCTTTAAACGGTAACTTATCGAGAACTGGCGAACGTCATCGGCGTCGCGGTTGTTGTTCGGAGGGGTGCGTCGATGCAAGTCAAATCGTCGCGGGGATGAAGGTGGGACAGGCACCCGTTTCGCCGCTCTTGCCGGATCGGCCGCAGGCGTCCATGCGTGCGCATCGTCTCCAACGGATTGTTCCGCGCGCGTCATGACCCTAGCCCCTTCGCCCCGTTCCTCCCGCCGGACGGGTTCCGCGCCGACGATCAGCGACGTCGCCAAACGCGCCGGCGTCTCGCCGATGACCGTGTCGCGCGTCATCAACGGCGAGACCAACGTCCGCCCCGCGACGCGCGATCGGGTCAATGACGCGATCTCCGCGCTCAATTATGCGCCCAATCCCGCCGCGCGCAGCCTCGCCGGGGCGGGGCCGTCGCGGGTCGGGCTGCTCTACAGCAACCCCAGCGCCGGCTTCCTCAGCGAATTCCTGCTCGGCAGCCTCGATCAGGCGAGCCGCAGCGACGTGCAGATCATCGTCGAGAAATGCGATCTCGGCGATCATGAGCTGGAGGTGGCGCAGCATCTGATCGACGGCGGCATCGACGGCATCCTGCTGCCGCCGCCCCTGTGCGAGGCGCCCGCGCTGCTCGCGTTGCTCGACGCCGCCAACGTGCCGAGCGTCGCGGTGGCGACGGGCCAGCCCGCCGAAAGCCAGATGGCGATCCGCATCGACGATTGCGCCGCCGCGGCGGTGATGACGCGGCACGTCATGGATCTCGGCCATCGCCGCATCGGCTTCATCAAGGGCGCGCCCAATCTGTCGGCGAGCGCCCAGCGGCTGGAAGGCTATCGCGCTGCGCTGGCGGAGGCGGGGATCGCGATCGATCCCGCGCTGATCGTCGATGGCCTGTTCACCTATCTGTCGGGGCTCGATGCGGCGGAGCAATTGCTCTGCCTCAGCGATCCGCCGACCGCGATCGTCTCGTCCAACGACGATATGGCGGCGGCGACGGTCGCGGTCGCGCACCGCCACGGGCTCGACGTGCCGGGCGACCTCACCGTCTGCGGCTTCGACGACACGACATTGTCGACCGCGATCTGGCCCGAACTGACGACGATCCACCAGCCGATCGCCGACATGGCGCGCGCCGCGGTGGCGCTGCTGGTCGGCACGATCCGCCGCCAGCGTGGCGGCGACGCGCCGCGCCATCAGGTGCTCGACTATACGCTGATCCGTCGCCAGTCGGATGCGCCGCCCCGCCGCCGGCCGCGCGCCAGCCTGTAGGCGCGGGGCCGCTCACCGTCCGTAAAGGGTTGCGCTCGGCGCCTGACATGTAGACGGTGCCGGCCGGGCGGATGAGGTGACACGTTAGGCTATGGCGACGCAGGCCTTACCCCTGGATGCGACGGCGCACGCCCGGCACTGGATCAGCGATTATTGCACGCGCGCCACCGCCGGCGACGTGCTGTGCGGCAGCGACGATCCCGCCTGGACGGCGATGTTCGAGGAACTGGCGATCGTCGCTTCCGACGATCTCGACCATGTCCGCGAGCGCGTCCGCCGCCACGCCGCCGACATCGGCATGGGCTTTCGCGTCATCGGCGAGGCGGACGAGCGGCCCTGGCCGGTCTCGCCGGTGCCACTGCTGATCGAGGCAGGGGAATGGGCGCAGATCGTCCGCGGCGTCACCCAGCGCGCGGCGCTGCTCGAGACGGTGATCGCCGACCTCTACGGCCCCGGCCGGCTCGTCGAGCGCGGGCTGATCCCCGCCGCGCTGGTCACCGGCAGCCCCTATTTCCTGCGGCCGATGGTCGGGCTGGAGCCACCCGGCGGCCGCCACCTGCATTTCATCGCAATCGACCTCGGCCGCGGGCCGACCGGCGAATGGCGTGTGCTCGGCGATCACCTGCGCGCGCCCGCCGGCGCCGGCTATGCGCTGGAGAACCGGCTGGCGGTGAGCCGCACGCTCGGCGGCCTGCAGGGGCGGATCAACGTCCAGCGCCACGCGCCCTTTTTCGCCGCCTTCCGCGCCGGCATCGCCGCGATGTGCCGGCGCAGCGACCCGCGCATCGGCCTGATGACGCCGGGGCGGTTCAACCCGAGCTATCCCGAGCAGGCGCATCTCGCGCGCTATCTCGGCCTGCTGCTGGTCGAGGGCGCCGATCTCGCCGCGCTCGAAAACCAGCTCTACGTGCGCACGATCGGCGGGCTCAAGCGGATCGATGCCCTGTGGCGGCGGGTCGATCCGCGGCTGCTCGATCCGCTGGCGTTCGATTCGCATTCGCAGATCGGCGTGCCCGGGCTGATCGACGCCTATGCCGCGGGCAACGTCCTGCTCTCCAACGCGCCGGGGGCAGGGGTGCTGGAGGCGCCGGCGTTCGGCGCCTTCCTGCCGCAGCTCGCGACGCGATTGTGCGGCGAGAGCCTGCACCTGCCCAATATCGCCACCTGGTGGTGCGGCCAGCCCGACGAATGCGCGCGCGTCGAGGAGGATCTCGACCGGCTGCTGATCGGTCCGGCGTTCGGCCCGGTGCCGCTCGGCCTGCCCGGCGGGCGGATCGTCCCCGGCAGCGAGCTGGATGCCGGACAGCGCGCCGCCTTGCGTGCCGACATGGCGCGACGGCCGCAGGATTATGTCGGGCAGGAGATCGTCCGCCTGTCGACCATGCCGGTGGTGATCGGCGACCGGCTCGAGCCGCGCCCGTTCACGCTGCGCGTCTTCGCCGCCCGCGACGAACGCGGTGAATGGACGGTGCTGCCCGGCGGCTTCGCCCGGATCGGCGAGGCGACCGATCCGCGCGCGAGCGTGCTCGGCGAGGGCACCTGGTCCGCCGACGTGTGCGTCCACGGCGCCGACAGCGTCGAGCCGGTGTCGCTGCTGCCGGCACCGGATTCGCCGCACGTCCGCCGCAATCCCGGCACGTTGCCGAGCCGCGTCGCCGACAATTTCTACTGGCTCGGCCGGTATCTGGAGCGCGGCGAGGCGCTGCTCGCGGCGATCCGCGTGATGCTCGGCCATTCGATCGCGGCGGATGCCGGCGCGTCGCTGCCCGCGGCGACGCTCGGCAAGCTGGTCGGGATGATCGTCGCCGGCGATGCCGCGGCGCAGCCGCCCTCGCTCAAGCGCGGCGACCTCACCGCCCTCGCGCGCACGGCGATGGAGGACGAGAGCCGCCATTCGGTCGCGACGATCAACCGGCTCGCCCGCGGCATCGGCGAAGGGTCGCGCGACCGGCTGTCGGCGGACATGGTGCGGCTGCTCGAAGCGCCCTTCCCGAGTCATCGCGGCATGCTCGATCGCGCCGGATCGCTGCAACGCCGCTATGTCGCGATCGCCGGCCTGTCGGCGGAGCATATGGGGCGGACCGCGGCGTGGCGGTTCCACGACCTCGGCCGCCGCGTCGAGCGTGGCATCGCGATGACGCGCGCGCTGCGCCTGTTCGGCATGGCCGGTGCGACCGCGGACGACCTATCGACGCTGCTCGACCTCGCCGACAGCCAGATCAGCTATCGCCAGCGCTATCTCACCGGTATCGCGCGGGTGCCGGTGGTCGATCTGGTCGCGCTCGACCCCGGCAATCCGCGCAGCCTCGCCTTCCAGGCCGAGCGGATCAACGAACGGCTGCGCGACCTGCCCGTGCTGAGCGACGACGGCATGCCCGAGCCGCAGCAGGTGCACGGCCGCACCCTCGCCGCGGCGCTGGCGATGACCGGCGCGGCGACGCTCACCGCCGAACAGCTCGGCGACATCGAGCAGCGGCTGACGCAATTGTCGGAAAGCGTCGCGCGCCGCTATTTCCTGCAGGGCGCCGAACCGCTCCGCGCCGGCGGACTGACGCTCGCGTGACCGACGGAGGCCTCATCGGCGCGATGCGCTACGACATCCGCCACATCACCCGCTTCGATTACGGCGGCAACGTCAAGTTCGCGCGCTGCAACCTGCGGCTCAAGCCGATCGACTGGCCGGGGCAGACGCTCGAGGATTATGCGCTCACCGTCGAGCCGGCCGGGCGGCTGAGCCCGGCGCGCGCCGAGGCAGGGCTGGCGCATGTCACGCGGCTGATGATCGACACGCCGGTGCGCAGCCTGACGATCGAGAGCCGGTCGCGGATGCGCGTCGACCGGCTGGTGCCGGTGCCCGCGGCGGACGACCCGACGCTGGGCGAGATCGCCGCGCTGGCGCGTGCCAGCCGCGACCTGTCGGCAGCGGGACCGGCCAATTATCTCTTCCCCTCGCCGCTGATCCCGCTCGACCACCAGATCGCCGATTATTGCGCCGCCGACCTCGATCCGGCGCAGGGCGCGCTGGCGGCGGGGATCGCGCTTGCCCGCCGCATCCAGCGCGACTTCACCTTCGATGCGACCGCCACGCTGGTCGACACGCCGCCGCACGAGGCCTTCGCCCAGCGCAAGGGCGTCTGCCAGGATTTCGCGCAGATCATGATCACCGGGTTGCGCGCCGCCGGCCTGCCCGCGGCCTATGCCAGCGGCTATATCCGCACCATCCCGCCCGCCGGCCAGCCGCGGCTCGTCGGCGCCGACGCCACCCACGCCTGGGTGCTGCTGTGGTGCGGGCCGGTGCATGGCTGGGTCGGGCTCGACCCCACCAACGGCATCTGGATGGCGGGCGACCATATCGTCATGGCGGTCGGCCGCGATTATGCCGAGATCGCCCCGGTCGACGGCGTCGTGCTCGGCTCGCAGGCGCAGAGCATGGCGGTGAGCGTCGACGTCGCGCCTTTGGGGTGAACGCGACTTCGGGGGCGCGGGCGCGAGCCTTCGCTTGAGGAGAGGTGCGCTCCGGCAGGCTCAGCGCGCACGGGGGAGGGGACCGTCGCTTCCCCCCGCTCTCGCTGCTCCCCACCGTTGGCCCTGAGCCTGTCGAAGGGCAGGTGTCCGCAGGCGAATGGCCGCTTGTGAGGGGACGCGCTTGCCTCGCCCCCAGCATCACAGATCCGGCAGCACCTGCTCCGCCACGCCCCAGCCGGCGAGCGCGCGCGACGATGCGCGGGCGATCAGCGCGTCCAGGTCGCGCACGCCCCATCGCGCCGCGGTGTCGAGATCGCGCAATTCGGTCCACGACACCGGCGCGGCGACCGGAGCGCCGGCGCGTGCGCGCGCCGAATAGGGCATGATCGCGGTGCTGCCGCGCTGGTTGCGCAGATAGTCGATGAAGATCTTGCCCTTGCGCTTGGCCTTGGTCATCACCGCGACGAACCGGTCGGGTTCGGCCGCGGCGAGCGCGCGGGCGAAGCGGTCGGCGAAATCCTTGACCGCGGGCCATTCCGCCTGCGGCGTCAGCGGCACGACGACGTGGACGCCCTTGCCGCCCGACAGCAGCGGGAAGCTGACCAGCCCCAGTTCGGCGAGCTGCGCGCTGACATGGTCGGCCGCGCGCTTGGTGTCTTCGAAGTCGAGCCCCTCGTCGGGATCGAGATCGATCACCAGCCGGTCGGGCTTTTCGATCGCGTCGATCCGCGATCCCCAGCCGTGGAATTCGATCGTCCCCATCTGCACGCAGGCGACCAGCCCGTCGGCATCGTCGACGTAGAGATAGGGCTGGACCGAACCGTCCTTCTCGGTGACGTCGACATGGTGGACGGTGTCGCCGAAGCTGCCCGCGTCATGCTTCTGGAAGAAGCACTGCTTGGCGCGGCCCTGCGGACAGCGGACGAGGCTGACCGGCCGGCGCCCCGCCCAGGGCAGCATCACCGGCGCGATCGCGGCATAATAATCGGCGAGTTCGCCCTTGGTGACGTCGCTGTCGGGGAAGATGACGCGGTCGCGGCTGCTCACCTTGATATGCACCTCTGGCGCATCCGGCGCGGGTTCCGGCCGCTCGGCGACCACCGCGCTCGCCGCCTTGTCTTCGCGCAGGCCGAGGAAACTGGCGTGGCGCAGTACCTTGTCGGGCGTCACCTCGGCGAAGGCGACCTCGGCGACCAGCTCGGGGCGCAGCCAGCGCGCGCCGCGCAGCGCCGCCCGGAACGGTTTGAGGTCGGCGGCGGCGACCGGCGGCGCCTCGGCGGCGAGATCGGCGAACCGGTCGATGAGATCGTCCATCCGCGCCTGGTCGAAGCCGGTGCCGACCTTGCCGGCATAGCGCCAGCCGCCGTCCTCATGGACGCCGAGCAGCAGCGACTTGAAGCCGCGCTTCTTGTCGGACGGCGTCCAGCCGATGATGACGAACTCCTGCCGCAGCGTGCATTTCGCCTTCAGCCAGGTGCGGTTGCGCTTGCCTGCATAAGGCGCGTCGGCGCGTTTCGAGACGACGCCTTCCAGCCCCTCGCGGCACATCGCCGCATACAGCTCCTCGCCCGAGCCGAGCACGTGATCGGCATATTGCAGGCGCGGGCCGTCGCGGAGGATCGCGCGCAGCCGGTCCTTGCGCTCGATCGTGGTCAGCGGGGTGAGGTCCTCGCCGTTGAGCGCGAGCAGGTCGAAGGCGCACAGCGTCATGTCGCCGCCGCTGGCGATCGCGTCCTTGAGCGTCGAGAAATCGGGCTTGCCGTCCTTGAAGGCGACGATCTCGCCATCGATCAACGCGCTGTCGACCGGCAGCTCGGCCGCCGCATCGGCGATCGCGGCGAATGTGTCGGTCCAGTCGAGCCCGCTGCGGGTATAGACCTTCGCCTGGCCGCCGGCGATCGCGACCAGCGCGCGATAGCCGTCATATTTGACCTCGTGCAGCCAGCCGCTGCCGGTCGGGACGTGGTCGACCAGGGTGCAGAGCTGCGGCTCGCGGAACGCCGGGAAATCCTTTCCGGCACGGAGCGACGGGTCGACCACGCCCCGCGTGGTCGAGGATCGTCCGGGGGACGATCCGACCCCTCGCTGGGAACCGCGGCGCTTCTGCGCCGTGGTGGAGGGGGGGGCGCCGCGGGCGCTGCGCGTGCGGCCACCCCCCTCCACCAGCTTCGCTGGTCCCCCTCCCCGTGCCGGGGAGGATTTGCGAGCCTTGCCCTCGGCGATCTCGGCCATCGTCCGGCCGGTGGCGACGCTGGTCAGAGCCTCCTCGACCAATGTGTCGGTGCCGCCGGCATAGGCATCGTCGATCTTGCGCAGCAGCCAGTTCTCGCGCTTCTCCTTGCCGCGCGGCTTGAGCCGGATCAGCAGCCATTCGCCCTTCATCCGCTCGCCGTCGAGCGTGAAGTGGAGATGACCCTTGTCGATATCCTTGGCCGATTTACCCTTCACCGGCGCCCAGGTGCCGCGATCCCACAGCATCACCGTGCCGCCGCCATATTCGCCGGCGGGGATCGTCCCCTCGAACGTCGCATAGGAGAGCGGATGATCCTCGGTGCGGACCGCCAGCCGCTTCTCGTCGGGATCGAGGCTGGGGCCGCGCGTCACCGCCCAGCTCTTGAGCACGCCGTCGACCTCCAGCCGGAAATCCCAGTGCAGGCGGGTGGCATCATGCTTCTGGACGATGAAGCTGTTGCCGTGGCCGGGCGCGAGCGTGCCGGCCGGCTCTGCGGTCTTGGCGAAGTCGCGCTTGGCGTTGTAGCGTTCGAGGGGGTCGCTCATCGCCGTGGCGTCGCCTTATGCACGTTTCTTGGCCGGAGTCTTCTTCGCCGGCGCCTTCTTCGCGGCGGCGGGCTTCGCCTTGCCCGCTTCCATCGATTTCTTGAGCGCGGCCATCAGGTCGACGACGTTGCTCGACGTCTTGCCGCCTTCGTCCTTGTCCTCGATCACCTTGGCGCCCTTTGCCTTGCGCTTGCGCTCGACGAGGTCCTTGAGCGCATCGACATAGCGGTCGTGGAATTCCTGCGGATCGAAGGCGGCGCTCTTCTTGTCGATCAACGCCTCGGCGAGGTCGAGCAGTTCGGGATCGGGCTTGCCCTGCGGGATATCGCGGAAATAGCTCTGCGCCTTGTTGACCTCGTCGGCGTAGCGCAGGGTTTCGAGCACCAGCCCGCGCCCGCAGGGCTTGAGGCTGACGACATATTCGCGCCCCCGCATCGCCAGCTGGCCGAGCCCGACCTTCTTGGTGCGGCGCAGCGCCTCGCGCAGCACGATGAACGCTTCCTCGGCGAGGTCGTCGGCGGGAACGACGAAATAGGGCTTTTCGTAATAGAGCACGTCGATCTCGCTCGCGTCGACGAACTGCGTCAGTTCGAGCGTCTTCTTCGACTCGAGCTTGACCGCGTCGATCTCGTCCTGTTCGAGCAGGACGAATTCGCCCTTCGACACCTCATAGCCCTTCATGATCTCGTCGGTGTCGACCGGGCCGACGCCGGTGACGATCTTCTCGTAATGGATCGGCTGGCCGGTCGGCTCGTGGATCTGCTTGAACGCGACCGCGGCGCCGCTCTTCGTCGCCGCGTAGATCTCGACCGGGATCGACACCAGCGCCAGGCGGATCTGACCTTGCCAATAGGCGCGTGCGGGCATGAGCGAGGCCTTATTATTGCGGGAGCGATTCAATTCGCGGGCGGCGGAGTCGTTCCGCGGCGGGCAAGTCCCCGGCGCCCGGTTCCGCGATCGGCCAACATGCGCTAAGAGCCGGGAATGGCTGACGACCCCTTCGCCCTGTTCGAGTCCTGGTACGCCGAGGCACGCGAAAGTGAGATCAACGATTCCAACGCGATGGCGCTCGCCACCGTCGATGCCGCAGGGCAGCCCGCGGTGCGCATGGTGCTGCTGAAGGGCCATGGCCGCGACGGTTTCGTCTTCTACACCAATCGCGAAGGCCGCAAGGCGGCGGAGATCGCAGCGGTGCCCAAGGCGGCGCTGCTGTTCCACTGGAAGTCGCTGCGCCGGCAGATCCGCATCGAAGGAGCCGTCAGCCGCGTCAGCGATGCGGAATCGGACGCCTATTTCGCCAGTCGCAGCCGTGATTCGCAGCTCGGCGCCTGGGCCTCCGACCAGTCGCGTGCCCTCGACAGCCGCGCGACCTTCGAGGCGCGCTTTGCCGAGATGGAGCGGCGGTTCGCCGGCAGCGACGTACCGCGTCCGCCGCAATGGGGCGGCTATCGCGTCACGCCGCACCGGATCGAATTCTGGCAGGATCGCGCGCACCGCCTGCACGAACGACGCCTGTTCACCCGCACCGCCGAGGGAGCCGCCGACGGCTGGACCGAAGGACTGTTGTTTCCATGACCCGTGACGAACAGCGCCAGCTGCTGCCGCTTGCCACCCGGGCCGCGCTCGCCAGCGTGGCGATGGCCTGCTCGCTGCTCGCGCTCAAGGGCTTCGCCGCCTGGCATACCGGATCGGTGGCGATGCTTGGCAGTCTCGCCGACACCGCGCTCGACCTGCTCGCCAGCCTCGTCACCCTGTACGGCGTGCGCCTCGCCGCGACGCCCGCCGACCACGACCATCGCTTCGGCCACGGCAAGGCGGAGGCGCTCGCCGCGCTGTTCCAGGTCGCGCTGATCACCGCCTCGGCCGCAGGCATCGCCTGGCGCGCGATCGCCGCGCTGTCGGAGAACGGCCCGACCGCCGACGCCGAATTCGGCATCGGCGTGTCGATCGTCGCGATCGGCGCGACCATCGTGCTGCTCTGGTATCAGCGCCGCATCATCCGCCAGACCGGATCGGTCGCGATCATGGCGGACAATGTCCATTACCAGTCGGACGTGCTGCTCAACGGATCGGTGATCGTCGCGCTGGTGCTCGACCAGTATCTCGGCTGGCACAAGGCGGACCCGGTGCTCGGCATCGCCATCGCCCTGTGGCTCGCCTGGGGCGCCTTCCAGGCCTCGTCCAACGCGATCGACCAGCTGATGGACAAGGAATGGCCCGACGACGAGCGCGCCGCCTTCCTCGACGTCGCGGCACGCCAGCCGGGGCTCAAGGGCATCCACGACTTCCGCACCCGCCGCTCGGGCAGCCACGATTTCGCGCAATTCCATATGGAGGTGGATCGCGACCTCACCGTCGGCGCGGCGCATGACATCGTCGAATCGGTCGAACGTACCCTGCGCAGCACCTTCCCCAAGGTCGAGGTGCTGATCCATCTCGATCCCGAAGGCCATGTCGATACCGACAATCCGCTGGTCGAGGCGGACGTGACGCCGCACTGGTTCAGCAAGCGCCTCTGACCTCCTGCCCGAAAGCCCCAGCGATGCGAATCCCGTTTGCGCAGATCGACGCCTTTTCGGCGACGCCGTTCGGCGGCAATCCGGCCGCGGTGATGCCGCTGTCCGCGTGGCTCGCCGACGACGTGCTGCTCGCCATCGCCGCGGAGAACAATCTGTCGGAAACCGCCTTTCTGGTGCCGGACACGAGCGGCGCGGCGGATTTCGAGCTGCGCTGGTTCACGCCGGGCGCGGAGGTGCGGCTGTGCGGTCATGCGACGCTGGCGAGCGGGCATTTCGTGCTGTCGTCGGGCGGTGACGGCGATGCGGTGCGCTTCCGCACCCGGCAGGCGGGCGTGCTCACCGTCGCGCGTGACGGCGTCGGCTATGCGCTGGCGCTGCCGGCGTGGAAGCCCGAGCCCAAGCCTCTGCCCGAGGTGGTCGCGGCGCTCGGCGTCGACGGCGTGGTCGAGACGCTGTGGCGCGAGGGCGGCTATGGCGTGATCGTGCTCGAATCCGAGGCGGCGGTGCGCGAAGTCCGCCCCGACCTGCGCGCGCTCGCCGCGACGGGGGACCATCAGGCGATCGTCACCGCGCGCGGGCAGACCGCCGATGTCGTCAGCCGCATGTTCGCGCCCGGCGCGGGTGTGGACGAAGACCCGGTGACGGGATCGGCGCATGCGGTGATCGTGCCCTATTGGGCCGACCGGCTCGGCACCGACCGCTTCACCGCCTATCAGGCGAGCGCGCGCGGCGGCGCGCTGACCTGCCGGCTGGAGGCGGACCGCGTCGTGCTGGGCGGGGCGTGCGTGACGGTGATCGAGGGGACGTTCCTGTTGCCGTGATGAGTCGCGCGGCAGTGCCTGCGTCCTGCCGATTCGGGCCAATGTAGAAGGCGACGCGATCGGCCGCTTTCTATTTCGCTGAAGCCTGCCGGATGAGCGGGTTGCCCGATCCTACTTGCCAGAGACATGTCCGTTACGGATATTCCGCCACGGAATCGTGGGGCGGGGGCTTTGGATTTCCTGTTGGCCAGTCTGGATGGCGCGGTGCGCGAGGTGCTGCTGTTCGCGGCGACCGGTCTGCTGATCGGCGGGATCGATGATCTCGCCGTCGACCTCTGCTTCCTCCTGTGGCGGCTAAAGCAAGGCTTCGCGCAGGAGCATGCGGTGGACGTGTCATTCCCCCAGCCGGCGTCGATGACGATGGCGGTGTTCGTCGCCGCTTGGCACGAAGCAGCGGTCATCGGTGCGATGCTCGCGACGACCGCGGCAAGGCTCGACGATCCCGCTTGCCGCATTTTCGTCGGCGTCTATCCCAACGATCCGGAAACCATCGCCGCGGCGGAGCGGGCGGCCGAGCAGGATACACGAATTCGTGTCATCGTCGGACCGCGACCGGGGCCGACGACCAAGGCCGATTGTCTCAACAGCCTGTGGTCGGCGCTTTGTCGTGACGACGCCGCGACGGGCCGACAGACCGAAGCGATCATCATCCACGACGCCGAGGATGTCGTTCACGCCGCCGAGTGGCGCGTCTTCCGCGCGTTGCTGCCGCATCACGCGGTGGTGCAATTGCCGGTACTGCCGCTAATCCGCTGCAGCTGGTGGGTGTCCGGCCATTATGCGGACGAATTCGCCTATGCCCACGGCATCCACCAGCCGATACGTGCGCTGCTCGGTGCACCGGTGCCGCTCGCCGGCACCGGCTGTGCAATAAGGAGCGCAACCGTCGTAGAGATCGCCGATGCGTGCGGCGGGCGGCCATTCGATCCGACGAGCCTCACCGAAGATTATGAGCTCGGGCTGCGGGTATCCGCTTCGGGCCGCGGCGTCTGTTTCGCCCGGCTGCGCGATCCGACCGACGGCAGCCTGATCGCGGTGCGAGCCTATTTTCCCGATCGTTTCTGGGCGGCGGCGCGACAGAAGGCGCGGTGGATGATGGGGATCGCCTTGGCCGGCTGGGACCGCGTCGGCTGGGGCAGACCATGGGCGGTAGCCGATCACTGGATGCGGATGCGCGACCGGCGGGCGCCGATTGCGATCATCGTGCTTACCGCCGCTTACGCGGCGATACTATTGATGTCGGTGACGGCAGGCGTCCATTGGGTCACCGCCAGACCGGACGGCGGCCGCCACCTTGCCGGTTGGCTGTGGTGGGCGACGGTTTCGCTGCTGGTCTGGCGGTTTGCCGTAAGGATGGCCTGCACGGCAAGCGCCTACGGCTGGCGTGAGGGGTGCTGGGCAGCACCACGCTTTCTGATCGGCAATGCCGTCGCGCTCGCCGCATCCTGGATCGCACTGCACCGCTATCTGCAATGGCTGCGCGGTGCCGCGCCGGTTTGGGACAAGACGGCGCATCGTTTTCCGAACGCGGAGACGACGCGTTGACCAGGGGGCGCCCCTTGCGCTTCCTGATGGTGGTCCTCGCCTTTTGGCTCGCCATGCGCCTGACCGATGCCGGGCAGATGCGCAGATCGATGTCCGTAACGGCGACGGTGACGGCGGCAGTCGGCCGGCACGGGCAGACGGGACAGCGGCATCTGATCGGGCGCGATCCGGCGTCGCCAAGATCGCAGCACGTGACGGCATCGGCGTCGGCCGTTCTGGTGGCATCGGACTCTTCGCCAACACAGGACGTTCCGCCGAGCCGCATGGCCCGCGGCCGCACCGTCCGGTACTGTCGGGCAAAGGTTGGCAGTCTGCCCGGACCAAAGTGGCGAGCTGGACCGTTGCCAAGCTTTCCTGTGACTTCCGGTGAAGACCGTCCGAGCGCTGCGACCGCAGAGGTGGCGCCGTCACAAACCGACGCGGTGCCGCTCATCGTCACCGGTTATCGGCTTCCGGCGGCAAGACCTCATCGATTGGGCGGCGGTAGCTGGATCGTCTTGCGCGACGGCGATCGGTCGGATGCCTCGACAGGGCAATTGGGCGGATCGCAGGCTGGCGTGCGGATCACCTATGGGGTTGACGAGGCACACCGTCTCGCTGCGTCGGCGAGGCTGTCCACGCCGCTCGCTGGGCGAGGCGCGGAAGCCGCGATCGGGCTCGACTGGCAACCCACACTGGCACCGATCCATATCCTTACCGAGGAGCGGATTGCGCTCGATGGCGGTCGAAGCGGGCCGATGCTTGGTGTTGTCGGAGGATATGGACCAGCGCCGGTATTTCATGGGCTGACTGTCGAGGCCTATGGGCAGGCGGGCGGCGTCGCCCGGCGCGGCGGTGGGCTGTTCGCCGACGGTGCGGTGCGCGCGAGCCGCCGGCTCGCCGGGATCGACCGGCTGGCACTCGACGGGGGGATCGGAGCATGGGGCGGTGCGCAGCCGCGCCTCTCGCGCTTCGATATCGGCCCGACGATCGGGCTTACCATCGGCCGCGGTCCGCGCCCGCTGCGCCTCCTCGCCGATTGGCGGCAGCGGGTCGCCGGACGTGCCCGGCCGGGTTCGGGACCGGCACTCTCCCTCGCGCACGACATGTGACCGGATGGCGCCGGTGATGACGGGCACGCTTTCGGGCAGAGGCGGTCACCCGCAAGCAACTTGTGATGGTCCGCGCCCGCGCACCGGCTATAAAGCGCGGCGTGGACGTCTATCTTCCCATCGCCAATCTGTCGGTCAATGCGCTCGTCATCATCCTGCTCGGCGGCGGTGTCGGCCTGCTGTCGGGGATGTTCGGGGTCGGCGGCGGTTTCCTCACCACGCCGCTGCTGATCATCTACGGCATCCCGCCGACCGTCGCCGCCGCCTCCTCGGCGAGCCAGGTGACCGGCGCGAGCGTGTCGGGGGTGATCGCGCATTTCCATCGCCGCGGCGTCGATACCAAGATGGGCGGGGTGCTCGTTGCCGGGGGGATCCTAGGCAGCTTCGCCGGCGCGTGGATCTTCCGGCTGCTGCAGGCGAGCGGCCAGATCGATACGGTGATCGGCGTCGTCTACGTTCTGATGCTCGGTTCGATCGGCACGCTGATGGCGCGCGAGTCGATCGGCGCGATCAGTGTCGCCAGCGGCCGCCGCCCGGTCAAGCCGCGCAAGCGCCGCCATCATCAGCTCGTCGCCGCGCTGCCGCTGCGCACGCGATTCTACGCCTCGGGCCTGTATATCTCGCCGCTCGCGCCGTTGCTGCTCGGCTTCGGTACCGGCATCCTCACCAT
Organism: Sphingomonas sp. RIT328; assembly: GCF_000632225.1. Classification (GTDB taxonomy): domain Bacteria; phylum Pseudomonadota; class Alphaproteobacteria; order Sphingomonadales; family Sphingomonadaceae; genus Sphingomonas; species Sphingomonas kyungheensis. Next base: position 90,809 of record NZ_JFYV01000034.1, on the reverse strand, counting down.
CCTGCTCGGCATCGGCGGCGGCTTCATCCTCGTGCCGGCGATGATCTACCTGCTCGGCATGGCGACCAGCGTCGTCGTCGGCACCTCGCTGTTCCAGACCTTGTTCGTCACCGCGGTGGCGACGATGGTCCATGCGATGACCACCAAGGCGGTCGACATCGTCCTCGCCGGGCTGCTGCTGATCGGCTCGGTGATCGGTGCGCAATTGGGCGCGCGCTTCGCCACCAAGGTGAAGCCCGAATATCTCCGCCTCGCGCTGGCGATCATGGTGCTGCTCGTCGGGCTGCGGATCCTGCTCGGCCTCGTCTGGCGGCCCGAGGAGATCTTCACGGTCGAGCTGACGTGAGGCGCGCGCTGCCGCTGCTCGTGCCGCTGCTGATGGCACAGGCGCCCAAGCCGGTGCTCGTCCCCGACGTGTCGCAGCGCGATATCGAGATCGCCTACAGCTTCACCGGCGCCGAACTGCTGCTGTTCGGCGCGATCCTCTATCCCGGCGGGCGGCTGCCGCAGGGCGAGGCGCCGACCGATATCGTCGTCGTCGTCAAGGGGCCGACGCAGCCGGTGCTGGTGCGCGAGAAGAAGAAGGTCGCCGGCATCTGGGTCAATGCCGAGCATCAGCGCTACAGTTCGGTGCCGAGCTTCTACGCGCTCGCCTCGTCGCGGCCGATCGGGCGGATCGTCGACGCGCGCACCCGCGCGATCTACGAACTGGGGCTCGACAGCCTGCAATTGTCGCCGGGGTCGAACACCGCGACCGGCGTCGAACAGGGATTCCAGCGCGGCCTCGTCGACCTCAAGCGCCGCGCCGGCCTGTATCTCGAGGCGCCGCATGCGGTCGAGATCAGCGCCGGCGTGCTGTACCGGGCGCGGCTGACCATCCCCGCGCGCGTGCCGGTCGGGCGGTTCACCGCCGAGACCTTCCTGATCCGTGACGGCCGCGTGCTCGCCGCCGCGGTGCGCGAGATCGACATCCGCAAATCGGGCTTCGAACGCTTCGTCGCACGCGCGGCGGAGCGGCAGGCGATCCTTTACGGCCTCGCCGCAGTGGCGCTGTCGGTCGGGCTGGGCCTCGCCGCGGGGTGGATCGCACGGCGGTTCTAAGTCGCTGATGACGGTATCTTAACGGCCATCGGCTAGCATCCGCCGGTAATAAGCAGGAAGCAGCCGTGATGACCGACATGCCGGGGCCGGGCGTTTTCGCCGGCGCGACACCTCTAGCCGCCGCCGCGCCGGTGGCGGCGGGGGGCATGCCGATGCCGATCGGCTGCGTGCTCGCGGTCGCCGGCGGCGGCAGCCGCGTGCTGTTCGACCGTAACGCGCTCGAACTGATCGCGCAGGATGCCGATCCGGTCGTCGCCACCGCGGGCCAGGTCGGCGGCCAAATCAAGATGCGCGTCGGCGGCGCGTGGCTGATCGCCAATATTCGCAGCCTGGTGCTCGAAGGCACCGGCAACGACTGGGTCGCCGCCGATATCGATTTCCTCGGCGAGGGCGACGAGGAGCGGCTGACCGGCAAGCTCTACAGCTTCCGCCGCGGCGTCACCCGCTATCCGATCCCCGGCTGCGAGGTGTTCGCGATCACCACCCGCGACCTCGAACAGATCTATTCGGCGGCGGACCAGCCGCATATCCGCGTCGGCACCGTCTATCCGACGCGGTCGGTCCATGCGTCGCTCTACGTCGACGCGATGCTCGGCAAGCATTTCGCGCTGGTCGGCTCGACCGGCACCGGCAAGTCGACCGCGGCGGCGCTGATCCTCCACCGCATCTGCGAGCTCGCGCCGCAGGGCCATGTCGTGATGATCGATCCGCACGGCGAATATGCCGCGGCGTTCCGCGGCAATGGCGCGATCTACGACGTCAACAATCTGGCGATGCCCTATTGGCTGATGAACCTCGAGGAACATTGCGAGGTCTTCGTCACCGGCACCGGCGGCGACCGCTCGGTCGATCGCGACATCCTCGCCAAATGCCTGCTGATGGCGCGCGCCAAGAACCGGCTGGGGCAGGAGATCGCCAAGCTCACCGTCGATGCGCCGATCCCCTATCTGCTCAGCGACCTGACCGCGATCCTCGCGGCCGAGATGGGCAAGATGGACCGCGCCGGCGATACCTCGCCCTATCTGCGGCTCAAGGCGAAGATCGACGAGATCAAGGCCGATCCGCGCTACAGCTTCATGTTCTCCGGCATGCTCGTCGCCGATACGATGGGCGACTTCCTCGCCCGCGTCTTCCGCATGCCGGGCGACGGCAAGCCGATCTCGATCATCGACGTGTCGGGCGTGCCGTCCGAGATCACCTCGGTGGTGGTGGCGGTGCTCAGCCGGATGACGTTCGACTTCGCGATCTGGTCGCGCAACGAGCCCAAGCGGCCGATCCTGCTCGTCTGCGAAGAGGCGCACCGCTACATCCCCAGCGATGCGCGCGGCGAGGGGCGGGGGGCCTCGGTCGGGCGGATCCTCAGCCGGATCGCCAAGGAAGGGCGCAAATATGGCGTCAGCCTCGGCCTGATCACGCAGCGGCCGTCCGACCTCGAAGAGGGCGTGCTGTCGCAATGCGGCACGATCATCGCGATGCGGCTCAACAACGAGCGCGACCAGGCGTTCGTGCGCGCCGCGATGCCGGAGGGCGCGCGCGGGTTCCTCGATTCGATCCCCGCGCTGCGCAACCGTGAATGCATCATCTGCGGCGAGGGCGTCGCGGTGCCGATCCGGGTCAGCTTCGACGCGCTCGAAGAGGGCAAGCGGCCGGCCTCGGGCGATCCCCTGTTCTCGACGCTGTGGCGCGATGTCGGCGGCGAGGAGGCGATCATCCAGCGCACCGTGCTGCGCTGGCGCGCGCAGGGGCGGTAAGCGCGCCGCCCGCGGCTAGCCGGTGCGGCCGGGCCGGACGGCGAGCAGGCTCGCCGCGCGTGTCTTGAAGCGGCTTAGCGCGCTGCCAGACAGCGCGTCGACCTGGGTGACGGCGATCGAGCGCGGGTTGATCGTCTGGCCGTTGCGCCACACTTCCCAATGGAGATGCGGGCCGGTCGACAGGCCGGTCGAGCCGACATAGCCGATCACCTGACCCTGACGGACGTGCTGGCCGCGCGTCACCGCGATCCGGCTCATATGGCCGTAACCGCTCGCCAGGCCGCCGCCATGGACCAGCTTGACGAAATTGCCGTAGCCGCCGGCGCGCCCCGCGCCCTGCACGACGCCGTCGAGCGCGGCGAAGATCGGCGAACCATAAGGCGCGCCGATGTCGAGCCCCTTGTGCATCTTGAGATAGCCGAGCAGCGGATGCATGCGGAAGCCGAAGGAGGAGGTGATCCGGCCCGCCACCGGCATGCCCATGCTGCCGCCGCGCCGCTCGCCCTGGCCACGCAGGTCGAACCAGCCCGGCCGGCCGTCGTCGTCCCAGCGGACCAGCTCGAGCTTGCGCCGGTCCTGATCGATGCCGGCGAACAGCAGATCGCCGAGCTGGACTTCGCCGGTCGCGGCACGCTGCTGTTCGATGATGAGGTCGAACCCGTCGGCGGCGCTAACGTCGCGGCCGATCGACAGGCGTGTCGCCAGCGCCTTGATATAGCTTTCGACGATCCGCGCCGGTGCGCCCGCGGCCCGTGCCGACCGGTAGAGGCTCGACCCGACGAGGCCCTGGATGCGCAGCGGCGTGGTGTCAACGGCGATCGGCTGGCGCGTCATCGCCAGCCCGGCGGCGGTGCGGTCGAGGCTGAGCGCGAGGTCGAAGCGCGCGCGCAGGCTGAGCTTTTCGAGCGGCCGCGCCACCGTCTTGGTCGGCCGCGCGCCGAGCGTCAGCGCGAGCCGGGTGCCCGGCTGGATATCGCCGAGCGTCACCGCCTGCGCGACGAGACCCGCCGCCGCCTGCGCGTCCTTGCGGCCGACGCCGGCGCGCATCAGCACATGGTCGAGATCGTCGCCCTCGCCGAGCGTCGCGCTGAGTTCGATCCGCGGGCGTTCGGGCGCCTCGGCGAGCGGCGCGACCAGATCGTTCGCCGCCATCCGCCGCCCGGTGTCGCCACCCCAGGCGAGCGGGGCGATCGCCTGCGTGCGCGCTTCCTCATAGGCGACGCCGTCGAGCGGCGGCGCGACCGCGCCCGGCAACGGCGCGAGGCCGGGGGCGAGCAGCCATACCGTGCCGAGCAGCGTGCCGAGCGTGGCGAGGCCGCGCCACCAGTCGCGGCTGCCGATGTCGGCGCCGAGATCGGGTGCCCAGTCGAGCCGCCGCAGCCGCTCGATCGTCCCGATTCGCCGCGGCACCGCGAGCGCACGGCCGAACGGCCGGGCGGCGGTGCCCCCGGCGGATTCGAAACCCTGGTCGTTGCGCAGAAACACGAAGCGCGCCTCATCTCAGCTACGGTGTCGCCGATCACCCCCCGGCGCGTCGACGCTGCCTGTAAGGCGCATTGTTGAAAGTCAAATTAACCGGCGGCGGCTGCGACGGACGGTGGTGCGGGCGCGGCGGTCCGGGGGCGGGCGGCGGCTTGGTCGCTGCGGTCGTTTTGCCTCATTGCGCGATCGGTCGGGAGGCACGATGTTACCCTTATGAAAGCGGCGGTCACCGCGGTCCTCGGACCGACTAACACGGGCAAGACCCATCTCGCCGTCGAACGGATGTGCGCGCATTCGAGCGGGATCATGGGCTTCCCGCTGCGGCTGCTCGCGCGCGAGGTCTATGACCGCGTCGTCAAGCTGAAGGGCGCGGACAGCGTCGCGCTGGTCACCGGCGAGGAGAAGATCGTCCCGCCCAACGCGCGCTGGCACCTGTGCACCGTCGAATCGATGCCGGAACATGACGCCGCCTTCGTCGCGCTCGACGAGGCGCAGCTCGGCACCGATGCCGAGCGCGGCCATGTCTTCACCGACCGGCTGCTGCGCCGGCGCGGACGCGAGGAGACGATGATCCTCGGCTCGGAAGCGCTGCGGCCGATGATCCGCACGCTGGTGCCGGATGCCGAGATCATCGTCCGTCCGCGCTTCTCCAAGCTTACCTATGCCGGCGCCAAGAAGATCAGCCGCCTGCCCAAACGCTCGGCGATCGTCGCGTTCAGCGCCGAGGAAGTCTATGCCGTCGCCGAGATGCTGCGCCGGCTGCGCGGCGGCGCGGCGGTGGTGATGGGGGCGCTCTCGCCGCGCACGCGCAACGCGCAGGTGGCGATGTTCCAGGCGGGCGAGGTCGATTATCTCGTCGCCACCGATGCGATCGGCATGGGCCTCAACATGGACGTCGCGCACGTCGCCTTCGCCGGGCTCAGCAAGTTCGACGGTCGCCGCAGCCGCCGGCTGACCGTCGCCGAGATGGCGCAGATCGCCGGGCGCGCCGGGCGGCACCAGCGCGACGGCACCTTCGGCGGGGTCACCGAGGAAGGGCCGGGTGCCTTCCTCCCCGAAGAGGTGTTCGCGATCGAGGAACATCGCTTCCCGCGCATCGAGCAGCTCTACTGGCGCAACGGCGAGCCCGATTACGCCAGCATCGATGCGCTGATCGCCAGCCTCGAACGGCGGCCCGAGCCCGGCGTGCTGCTCGCCGCGCCGCAATCGACCGATCTCGCGGTGCTCAAGCGGCTTGCCGACGAACCGTGGGTGCGCGAGCGCGCGCGGTCGCCGGCGATGGTCAAGCGGCTGTGGGCGGCGTGCGGCCTGCCGGATTTCCGCAAGCTCGGGCTCGATCCGCACACCCGCTTCGTCAGCCGCGTGTTCGGCTATCTCTCCGAAGGCCGCGGCGTCGTCCCCAACCAGTGGTTCGCCGACGAGGTGACGCGGCTCGATACGATCGCCGGCGATGTCGAGACGATCGCCGGGCGGATCGCGGCGATCCGCAGCTGGGCCTATATCGCGCAGCGCGCCGACTGGCTCGCCGATCCCGCCGCGGGGGCGGAACGGACGCAGGCGATCGAGGAGCGGCTGTCCGACGGGCTCCACGCCAGCCTGACGCAGCGCTTCGTCGACAAGCGCACCACCGCGCTGATCCGCCAGATCGGCGCGGACGCCTCGCTGCTGCCGGTGGTGATCGGCGCCGAGGGCGAGGTGCTGGTCGAGGATCATGCGATCGGCCGGCTCGACGGCTTCCGCTTTACCGTCGACCCGCAGGCGCGCGCGACCGACCGCCGGCTGCTGCTCGCCGCGGCGGAGCGCCATCTCAGCGGTGAGCGGCGGCGGCGTGGCGAGGCGCTGGTCGCCGCGGAGGATGCGGCCTTGGCGATCGAGGGCGATGCGTTGCTGTGGAACGGCCATCGCGTCGCGCAGCTGCTGCCGGGGCCGTCGCTGGCGCGACCGCAGCTGCGGCTCGACCGGGATCTCGACTGCCTCGCCAAGCCGCTGCGCGAGGCGGTGGCGGCGCGGCTCGCGCGCTGGCTCGCGGCGATGTTCGACCGCCATGTCCCGGCGCTGGTCGCGCTGGCCGAGGCGGCGCGCGATCCGCAGGCGACGCCGTCGCTGCGCGTCGTCGCCGGCGAGCTGGAGGCGGCGGGCGGGCTGGTGCCGCGGCTGGCGATCTACGAACCGGTCGACGCGCTGACCGCGGACGAGCGCAAGCGGTTGCGCCGCATCGGCATCACCATCGGCACGCTCGACCTGTTCGATCCGCGGCTGCTCAAGCCGGCGGCGGCGCGCTGGCGGCAGGCGCTGCTCGGCGTGCGCGGCCGGGGCACGGTGCTGCCGCGCGAGGGGGCGACGGTGTTGCCGCGCGGCGGCCTCGGCGCGCAGCTCGCCACCGGCTTCCGCCCGCTCGCCGCGCAGGCGGTGCGCGTCGACCTCGTCGAACGGATCGCGCGCAGCGCGCATGACGCGCGGCAGGGGCGCAAGCCGTTCGCGCCCGATCCTGCGCTCGCCACCTCGATGGGGATCGCGCCGGCGACATTCGAGCGGCTGATGGCCGAACTCGGCTTCCGCACCGTCCCCGCGCGCGAGGATGCGCCGCCCGCCTGGGTGTGGCGCGGCCGCCGGCCGCCGCGGCGTGCCGAACGACCCGCACCGTCGCCGACCGGCGCCTTCGCCGCGCTGGCGGCGTGGAGCGGCCATGGCTGACACGATGCGGATCGACATGTTCCTGTGGTTCGTGCGTCTCGCCAAGACGCGCAGCATCGCGCAGGCGCTCGCCTGCGACGGCCGGTTGCGCATCGACGGACGGCGGATCGAACGCAGCGCCGCCCCGGTGCGCGTCGGCAATATCCTCACCTTCGCGTTGCACGACCGGGTGCGCGTACTCCGCGTCGAGGCGCTGCCGACCCGGCGCGGACCGGCACCGGAGGCACAGGGATGCTATCAGGAGCTGGTAGCAAACGTATCGACGGCGAACGGCATCGATTGACGTCGGCGGGAACGCGGCATAGCAGCCTCGCGTTCATCACCCGTCTTTCCCTCGCCGCATCATCGTGGCCGCAGGGCCGCAAGGAACCAGAATGACCTACGTCGTCACCGATGCCTGCATCCGCTGCAAGTATATGGACTGCGTCGAGGTGTGTCCGGTCGACTGCTTCTATGAAGGCGAGAACATGCTCGTCATCAACCCCAGCGAGTGCATCGACTGCGGCGTGTGCGAGCCCGAATGCCCGGCCGAGGCGATCCTGCCCGATACCGAGAGCGGGCTGGAACAATGGCTGGAGCTCAACACCACCTTTTCGGCGCAATGGCCCAACGTCACGCGCAAGCTCGACCAGACGCCGCCCGACGCGGATGCGATGAGGGGGGTCGAGAACAAATACGAGCAATTCTTCTCGCCGGAGCCCGGCGCGGGCGACTGAGCGGGCGAATCACGTCGGCGGTCTTGGCGGTAAGTCAGCGCGACTGGCTTAACGGCGCTGGTAATTTTGTTGCGACTGTGTTAAAAGTGTCCACGACGGGCATGATGAGTCCTGCCCGTCAGGAGACACTCGTACCAACCATCCTCGCGATCCGGCCCGGCGGTCCCCGCCCCGGATGATCCCGGCGACGGATGTGATCCAGAAAGGCCCGTTCATGGCTGCCAAGGCATTGTCCTTCGATGTCGGTGATTACGTTGTTTATCCGAAGCATGGCGTCGGCCGTGTGATCGAGCTGCAAAAGCAGGAGATCGCCGGGTGCAGTCTCGAACTGTACGTGCTGCGCTTCGAGAAAGAGCGGATGACGCTGCGCGTCCCCACCAACAAGGCCGAATCGGTCGGCATGCGCAAATTGTCGTCCGACAAGACGATGCGCGAGGCGATGGAGACCCTGAAGGGCAAGCCCAAGGTCAAGCGCACGATGTGGTCGCGCCGCGCTCAGGAATATGAGGCGAAGATCAATTCGGGCGACCTCGCGTCGATCGCCGAAGTGGTCCGCGACCTGTTCCGTGCCGACGACCAGCCCGAGCAGAGCTATTCGGAGCGGCAGATCTTCGAAGCGGCGTGCAGCCGTCTCGCCCGCGAACTCGCCGCGATGGAAGAGATCGACGAGCCCAAGGCGCAGGAGAAGATCCTCGACATCCTCCGCGCCGCCGCGGCGATCTACAACAAGGAGAAGGTGCCGGCGTAACCGCTGGTAACTTCGCTGATGACGAGGGGGCGGTCCTGCGGGGCCGCCCTTTTTTTGGGCGAGACGGTCGCATGACGATGGGGCGGCTCGCACCGGCGCTTGCCTATCCGCTGATAGTGTATTATTGATGCAATACACAAGGAGGGACGGGCGATGCGCAACATATCGATGGCGATGGCAGCGATGATGCTGGTCGGTTGCTCGATGGGATATGACGATGGCGCCGCGCTCGCCGCCAAGGGCAGCGGGCCGAGCCGGACCTATCCGGCCCAGGGCTTCTCGCGGATCGACGTCACCGGCAGCGACGACGTCGACGTGCGGCTCGGCAATGGCTTTTCGGTGCGCGCCGAGGGGCCGGCGGACGAGCTCGATACGCTGCGCATCGCCGAAAGCGACGGGACGCTGACGATCGGACGCAAGCGCGGCATCGGCTGGGGCCGCCACCGCGCGGTGAAGGTGTTCGTGACGCTGCCGCGCCTCGCCGAAGCGCGCGTCACCGGCACCGCGACGGTGGCGGTCGACCGGATCACCGGCGCCGGCTTCAAGGCTGAGGTAAGCGGATCGGGCGACCTCAACATCGCCGCGCTCACCGTCGACACGGCGGATCTGTCGATCACCGGCACGGGTGACGTACGCGCCGGCGGTGCGGTCAAGATGCTGCACGTCGCGGTGGCGGGGACCGGCAGCGTCGACGCCGCGGGGCTGCGCGTCGCACGCGCCGATGTCTCTGTCGCCGGTATGGGCGACGTGCGCGCCGCGGTCGACGGACCGGCACAGGTCGCGATCAGCGGCACCGGCGATGTCGATCTCGGCGCGAGCGCGCGCTGCACCGTCAGCAATCACGGCACCGGTTCGGTCCGCTGCGGCGGCTGACTTGCCCCGAGGCGCGGCGGATGCGAGGCTCCGGCCGATGATCCGCCTGCTCGCCGCGCTCGCCCTGCTTCCCACCGCCGCTGCCGCCGAGCAGCGCGACGTTGCGCTCGGCAGCTTCGAGCGTGTGCGGATCAACGGCAGCTTTGCGGTGACGATCGCCACCGGTGCCCCCGCCGCGACGGTGGAGGGTGACCGCGCGGCGATCGGCGCCGTCGACCTCCACGCCGACGGCACGACGCTGACCATCCGCCAGACCAATGCGACACGCTGGGGCGAACAGCGGCAGGCGGCGACGGCGCCGCTGCGCATCCGCCTGACCACGCCGCGCCTCGCCGCCCTGACCGTGATCGGCGGCAGCGTGGTGACGATCGCGCAGCTCAAGGGTGCCCGTGTCGACCTGTCCGCGGCGGGGACGGCGACGCTCGCGGTCGCCGCGGTGGAGGCGGACCAGCTCGGCGTGCAGCTCGCCGGCGACGGCAAGATCACGCTCGCCGGACGCGCCACCGATGCGCGGCTGGTGGCGAGCGGGACGGGGACGATCGAGGCCGCGGCGTTGGCGACCAACGACCTCACCGTCCATCTCGACGGACCGGGCACGGTACGCGCGCAGGCGCGCTACACCGCTTTGGTCGCGAGCAACGGTCTGGGGACGGTGAGCGTCGCCGGGCGGCCGAAATGCCGCGTCGTCGCCAGCGCCGGCGCGCCGGTGACGTGCGGCACGGGGGAATAGGCGACCCGGCTCAGATCAGCGCGAGTTCCGCCAGCCGGCCGATCAGCGCCGGCGGCATCGCCGCCAGCCCGTCCGTCTCGCCGCCGAGGTCGAGCGGCGCATCCGCCGCCTCGAGATAGCGCCAGCCCTGATGCGCGCGCTTGGGGCGGGTCTGCACCAGCACCAGGGCGGGATCGATATGGATCGCGACGCGGCCGCCCTCCGCCTCGCCGAAGCCGGTGATCGCGGAACGGGCGACGAGCTGGTGCTTGAGGATCCAGAACAGCGATCCGACCCCGGCGACCTCCTCGTGCCGCTTGGGCAGGTAGCGGGTGGTGAGGAACACCGGCCCATCGGCGGCGCGCAGCGTCAACCGCTCGGCGAGATGTTCGACGCTGGTCGCGCCGAAGGCCACTTTCGTCAGGTGCAACATGGCCTTGGGATGTGGGTCAGGCGTGCAGTCCCCACAAGGTGGCAAGGCCGAGGAACGAGAAGAAGCCCATCGTATCGGTCAGCGTCGTCACGAACACCGCCGAGGACACCGCGGGATCGACGTTCATCCGGTCGAGCGTCACCGGCACCAGCACGCCGCCAAGGCCGGCGGTGATGTTGTTGGTGAACATCGCCGCGGCGATGACCAGCGCGAGATCGGTGCGCCCGAAGATGATGAAGGTGCCAAGCCCGATCAGCACGCCGAGCGCGAGGCCGTTGGCGGCCGCGATGCGCAATTCGCGCAACACCATCCAGCGCGTGTTCGAATCGGTGAGCTGGTTGGTGGCGATCGCGCGGACGACGACGGCGAGCGTCTGCGTGCCGGCATTGCCGCCCATGCCGGAGACGATCGGCATCAGCACCGCCAGCGTCGCGAAGGCGGCGATCGTGCTCTGGAACAGCCCGACCACCGACGAAGCGATCATCGCCGTGCCGAGATTGACGACCAGCCACATCAGCCGCGTGCGCACGGTCAGGCGGAGCGGTTCGTTGATGTCGCCGTCGCCTGCGCCCGACAGCAGCAGCGTATCCTCGCTCGCTTCCGCCTGGATGATATGGACGATGTCGTCGACGGTGATCATGCCGACCAGCCGGTTGGAGGCATCGACCACCGCGGCGGAGATCAGCGCATATTTCTGGAAGCGCAGCGCCACCTCTTCCTGATCCATGTCGACCGGGATCAGCGTCTGTTCGCGCTTCATCACGTCGGCGATGGCGATGCTGCCCGGCGTGCGCAGGATCCACGACAATTGGCAGGTGCCGACCGGGTGATGCCCCGCATCGACGACGAAGATCTCCCAGAAATCGGTGGTGAGTTCGTCATGGCCGCGCAGGAATTCGATCGCGTCGCCGACCGTCCAGTGATCGGGCACCGCGATCAGCTCGCGCTGCATCAGCCGGCCGGCGGATTCCTCGGGATAGGAGAGCGCTTCCTCGATCGCGGCGCGATCGTCGGGGTCGAGCGCGCGCAGCACCGCGCGCTGCTCGGCCTCGTCCATGTCCTCGATGATCGCGACCGCATCGTCGGTATCGAGCTCGGAGGCGAGGTCGGCGACCTGGGTCGGCGTCAGCGCGTCGATCAGGTCCTCGCGGACGTAATCGTTCATCTCCGCGAAGACGTCGGCGTCGAGCAGGTCTTTCAGCGCCTTGGCGAGCGGCCCGCGATCCTCGTGCGGGGTCAGCTCGAACAGGTCGGCGATGTCGGCGGGGTGGAGCGGTTCGACCAGCACACGCGCCGCCTCGTCGTCGCCGTCGGCGACCGCTTCCAGCACCGCGTCGACGAATTCGGGACGGAGGCGATCGTCCTCGTCGAGTTCGTCCTGCTCGACGACCGGCGGCTCGGGAAGTTCGATCTCGCTCATCGCAGCCTCCGCCCGGCGTTGTTCGCCTGCGCTCTATCGCGCCGCGACCGTATTGGCCACCCTTGCGGATTTGCCTCCGGGCGTCAGCGATACTACCTGCGTGTCAACCATAAGAGGAAGAACCATGGCCGATACCTACACTACACTGACGCTGACGCTGGCCGACGGCGACGTTACGATCAAGCTGCGGCCCGATCTGGCGCCGAACCACGTCGCGCGGATCGCGGAACTGGCCAATGAGGGCTTTTATGACGGCGTGCCGTTCCACCGCGTCATTCCCGGCTTCATGGCGCAGGGCGGCGACGGCGGCCGTGGCGACGGCACCGGCGGTTCGACCAAGCCGAACCTCAAGCAGGAGTTCAACAAGGAGCCGCACGTGCGCGGCATCTGCTCGATGGCGCGGACCAGCGATCCCAATTCGGCGAACAGCCAGTTCTTCATCGTCTTCGACGACGCGCGCTTCCTCGACAACCAGTACACCGTCTGGGGCGAAGTGACCGACGGCATGGAGCTGATCGACGCGCTGCCAAAGGGCGAGCCGCCGCGCGAGCCGGGCAAGATCGTCAAGGCACGGGCGGCGTAATCACTCCTCCCTAGCACCGGGGAGAGGGACCGCGGCCGCAGGCCGTGGTGGAGGGGGACTTCCGCGAGCGAGGCGTTCGTGGAAGCCCCCCTCCGTCAGCGCCGGCGCGCTGCCACCTACCCGTGCCGGGGAGGATCATACCTCGCCCAGCGTCTTGATCAGCCAGTCGTGGAACATGCGCACCGGGCGCTGGTGCAGCGCCCGCGGGCGGCAGACGAACCAATAGCTGTACGGGCTTTCGACGACGATATCGAACAGGCGCACCAGCCGCGGGTCGCGGGCTTCCTGGAAATGGCTCTCGTGCATGAAGGCGACGCCGAGGCCCTGCGCCGCCGCCTCCAGCATCAGCGCGCCCGAATCGAAATAGTCGATCGCCAGCGGCTCGATGCCCGGATCGATCTTCGCCGCATCGCGCCAGGCGGTGAAATTGTCGGGCATCTCGCGATGGATCAGCGCGGTCAGCCCGGCAAGCTGCTCGGGCCGCCTGACCGGATCGGGGCCGTCGAGCAGGGTGCGCGCGCCGATCACATAGACCGAGTTGCGATCGAGCCGCTTGGCGTAGAGCGTCGGATCGATCTCGCGCGACAGGGCGATCACCGCATCGAGCCCTTCGCCGAGCCGGGCGATGCCGTGGCCGGCGGTATCGATGTCGAGGTGCAGTTCGGGATGCGCCGCCCGCAGCTCGCCCAGCCGCGGGAACAGCCGCTGCGAGGCGAACAGCGGCAGGATGCCGAGCCGCAGCCGCAATACCTCGATCGTCCCGGTCATCCCCTCGACCGCGTCCGACAGGCTGTCGAGCACCGGCGCGATCTGTCCGAGCAGTCGCTCGCCATCGGCGTTGAGCACCATCGCCTGGTGGCGGCGCTCGAACAGCGGCCGGTCGATGAAGCGTTCGAGCGACTGGACGCGGCGGCTCAGCGCCGGCGCCGACAAGGCGAGTTCGGTCGCGGCGGCCTTGACCGAGCCGAGCCGCGCGACCTGAACGAAAGCCTCGATCGCGCCGAGCGGCGGCAGTCTGCGCATGACGATCCTCTCCCTGCCTCGCCGACGCGCCTTACGCCAACGAGTGCAACTTCTGCAATCGTACCGTCTCTTTTCGCAGTTGCAACATAAAGTGTCGGCGGACAAAAGGGACGGGCCTTTCAGGCATCCTCTCCTAAAAACTTTCACGGGCCGGCCCTTCGGGGCTGGCCCTTTTTTTGGCTTTGCCGCCGGTAGCGCGTACGCTCCCTCGCTCCTATCTGCCACCCTCGACGCCGTTTCGAGGATTCCAGCTGCATGGCCGATAGCGATACCCCCACCCGCAAGATCCAGGTGGCGAACAGCCGTCCCGAAGATTCGGGCCGTGGTCTGGCGCATCTGCCGCGCAGCCTGATGGCGGCGCTCGGTGTCGGCGAAGGCGACGTGATCGAGATCGTCGGCAAACAGTCGACGCCGGCGCGGGCGGTGGGGCCGTATAGCGAGGACGAGGGGATCGAGGTGCTGCGCATCGACGGTCTGCAACGCGCCAATGCCGGCGTCGGCGCGGGCGACTTCGTCGAGGTGCGCAAGGTCGAATCGAAGCCCGCGACGCGCGTCGTCTTCGCGCCGGCGCAGCAGAATCTGCGGCTGCAGGGCCAGCCGCAGGCGCTCAAGCGCACCTTCTTCGGCCGCCCGCTCTGCCAGGGCGATGTCGTCGCCACCGCCGGGCACCAGCGCGTCGGCAACATGCCGCCGGGCATCCAGCAGTTCATGAACGCCCCCGCTTATGCCTTGCAGGAGATCCGCCTCGCGGTCGTCGCGGCGAGCCCCAAGGGCATCGTCCATATCGACGAGAATACCGAGATCGAGCTGCGCCCCGAATATGAGGAGCCGACGCAGCGCCGCGCCGACGTCACCTATGACGATATCGGCGGCATGGCGACGACGATCGACCAGCTGCGCGAGATGGTCGAGCTGCCGCTGCGCTATCCCGAATTGTTCGAACGGCTCGGCGTCGAGCCGCCCAAGGGGCTGCTGCTCTACGGCCCGCCCGGCACCGGCAAGACGCGGCTGGCGCGCGCCGTCGCCAACGAATCCGATGCGAGCTTCTTCCTGATCAACGGCCCCGAAATCATGGGCTCGGCCTATGGCGAGTCCGAAGGGCGGCTGCGCGAGATCTTCGAGGAGGCGGCCAAGTCGGCGCCTTCTATCGTCTTCATCGACGAGATCGATTCGATCGCGCCCAAGCGCGGCAACGTCCAGGGCGAGGCGGAGAAGCGCGTCGTCGCGCAATTGCTGACGCTGATGGACGGGCTCGAATCACGCGCCAATCTGGTCGTCATCGCCGCGACCAACCGGCCCGAGGCGATCGACGAGGCGCTGCGCCGGCCGGGCCGGTTCGATCGCGAGATCGTCGTCGGCGTGCCCGACGAGCGCGGCCGGCGCGAGATCCTCGGCATCCACACCCGCGGCATGCCGCTCGGCGACAAGGTCGACCTCGCCGAGCTGGCGCGGACCACCTACGGTTTCGTCGGCGCCGATCTCGCCGCGCTGACCCGCGAGGCGGCGATCGAGGCGGTGCGGCGGATCATGCCGCGGCTCAACCTCGAGGAACGGACGGTGCCGCCGGAGGTGCTCGATACCCTGTCGGTGACGCGCGAGGATTTCCTCGGCGCGTTGAAGCGCGTCCAGCCGTCGGCGATGCGCGAGGTGATGGTCGAGGCGCCGCGCGTCCGCTGGGACGATGTCGGCGGGCTCGACGCCGCGCAGGTCCGGCTCAAGGAGGGGGTGGAACTGCCGCTCAAGGATCCCGACGCCTTCCGCCGGCTCGGCATCCGTCCGGCCAAGGGCTTCCTGCTCTACGGTCCGCCGGGCACCGGCAAGACGCTGCTCGCCAAGGCGGTGGCGCGCGAGGCGGAGGCGAATTTCATCGCCACCAAATCCTCCGACCTGCTGAGCAAATGGTATGGCGAGAGCGAGCAGCAGATCACCCGGCTGTTCCAGCGTGCGCGCCAGGTCGCGCCTTGCGTGATCTTCATCGACGAGCTCGACAGCCTGGTGCCGGCACGCGGGTCCGGCGCGGGTGAGCCGCAGGTGACCGAGCGTGTCGTCAACACCATCCTCGCCGAGATGGACGGGCTGGAGGAGCTGCAATCGGTGGTGGTGATCGGCGCGACGAACCGGCCCAATCTGATCGATCCGGCGCTGCTGCGGCCAGGGCGGTTCGACGAGCTTGTCTATGTCGGCGTGCCTGACAGCGACGGGCGGCGGCGCATCCTCGCGATCCAGACGCAGAAGATGCCGCTCGCCGACGATGTCGACCTCGACGCGGTGGCGCGGCGGACCGACCGCTTCACCGGCGCGGATCTGGAAGACGTGGTGCGCCGCGCCGGCCTCGTCGCGCTGCGCCGCTCGTTGCAGTCGACCGCGGTGACGATGGCCGACTTCGACGCGGCGCTGACCGAATCGCGCGCCAGCGTCACGCCCGAGATGGAGAAGGATTACGAACAGATCGCCGCCCGGCTGAAGCAGGACGCCGCGGCGATCCAGCCGATCGGCTTCATCTCGCCCGGCCAGCTGCAGAGCCGCGGCGGCAAGGCGGACCATTGATCGCCTTGCGCCTCTGCTTGCGCGAGCGGAGTGAGTGGGAAGGGCACCTGTCTACGGGCGGGTGCTCGCTCGCAGAACCCCGCCCTTCATCGAACTCAGGGCCAACGAGGAGTCAGGACTAACGGAAGAAGTCAGGGGCAGGGGGGAGGAAAGCGGCCACCCCCACCCCCGTTCGCGCTCAGCCTGTCGAAGCGCCGCTCTTCCCAAGCGCCGCGCCGGCCGTTGCGCGGACGTCATCCGCGCTGGCCTGACAATACCTTAGCCATGCCCACGGCAGCATTGCTGCGCCGAAATCGTCATGACGGCCGCCCGTCGGCTCAACCGCGCGTCCAGCGGTACGCGCGCGTCGTCTCGCTCACGGTGACCGTGTACCAGTCGTACCACACGGCCCGGCCCTGCTCGCGGATCGCGACATGCTCCGGATGGTCGCGCCACGCCGCGGCGGTCACCGCGTCCGCCCAATAGCTCACCGTAATGCCGAGCCCGGCCACGTCGCGCACGCTGTCGACGCCGCGATAGCCGGGTTGCGCGGCGGCGAGCGCGTCCATCCGCGCTGCCGCGGCGTCATAGCCGGCCGGATCGGCGCCGGTGCGCTGCGATACGAAGATCACCACCATCGTGCCCGCGTCCCGCGTCGTCATCGCTGCTCCTCCGACGTCCTCGGCGCGGTCCATTCTAGGCCGGCGGGGACGCCGGACAAGCGCGCCGGCTGCGGTGAAGCGTCGCGCAAACGCAACCCTGTGTCTTGAAACGCGTTCGGGAAACGTGGCACGGGGTGTCACCCGCGGGTCGAACGCGGGCCGATCACGAACACGACAGGATTATGATGCCCAGTCCGACCACCGCCGCACGGCGCAATTCCCGTCCTGCCGGCGTGCCGAGTCCGGTCTCGATGTTCTTCCAGGGGTTTCTCAAACATCCGGTGATGGTGGGTTCGATCATCCCGTCGTCGGACCGTCTGATCCGCAAGATGCTGAGCCGGGTCGACTGGAGCGCGTGCAAGCTGTTCGTCGAATACGGCCCCGGCGTCGGCACCTTCTGCCGGCCGATCCTCGAACGGATGGCGCCGGATGCGACGCTGATCGCGATCGACACCAACGCCGATTTCATCCGCTACCTCGATCACACCATCACCGATTCGCGCTTCGTCGCGGTTGAGGGTTCGGCAGCGGACGTCGAGCAGATCGTTCGCGACCACGGTCATGACCATGCCGATTATGTCCTGTCGGGCCTGCCCTTTTCGACGCTGCCCGCCGGCGTCGGCCCGGCGATCGCCGCGGCGACGCACCGCGTCATCCGCACCGGCGGCGCGTTTCTGGTCTATCAATTCTCGCCGAAGGTGAAGGATTACCTCACCCCGCATTTCGATGCGATCGACCACGATATGGAATGGTGGAACGTGCCGCCGGCCCAGCTTTACTGGGCTTGGAAGGAATGATCCAAATCTACCAGTAAAATCGATATTTAACATCGCTGGCGGGTACGAATCGGCTTTCCTTTCATCGCAGGTTAAGATAGCCCGTCCGTTATGGACGCACCCAAGCTCTCGTCTGCGCTGTTTCTGCATGATGCCGCGATTCGGCGGGGCATGGAATTGATGATCTTCGCCCAGTCGCGCTTCGTCCGCAGCGCCGACGAGAAGCTGGCGGAGATCGGCCTGGGGCGCGCGCACCATCGCGCCATGTACTTCATCGGCCGCAAGCCCGACATCACCGTCGGCGAGCTGCTCAACCTGCTCGGCGTCACCAAGCAATCGCTCGGGCGGGTGATGAAGGATCTGGTCGACCGCGATCTCGTCCAGATGCGGCACGGCGACCTCGATCGCCGCCACCGCCTGCTCCGCCTCACCGACAGCGGCGCGGCGCTCGAACTCGCGCTGTACGAAGAGCAGCGCGAGCGGATGGCGTCGGCCTATTCCTGCGCGGGGCAGGAGGCGGTGGCCGGCTATTGGTCGGTGCTCGAGGCGCTGATCCCCGAATCCGCCCGCGCCGACGTCAACGCGCTGGGACGCTGAGGTTCGCGCTCAGTCGTCGATCCCGAAGTTGAGCCCGCGCGACAGGCCGGGATCGACCACCGCGATCAGCAGATAGGCGAAGAACTGGCGGATGCGCTGGATCGGCCCGGTATGCGCGCGATACCAGCTTGGCGTGATCGGTTGCGACCGGGCGATCTCACCGTCGACATAGCCGCGGACGTGATCGGCAAAGGCGCGATCCTCGACCCGGAACATCAGCTCCATGTTGATGAACAGGCTGCGCATGTCGAAATTGGCCGAGCCGACGTGCACCGCATCGTCGATCACGTATAATTTGGTGTGCAGCTTGGTCGGCTGATATTCGAACACTTGCACGCCCCGGCGCAGCAGGCCGGCATAGGTGAAGCGTGCGGCGGCGATCGTCGCATTGTTGTCCGACTTGGCGGCGGTGACGATGCGCACCTTCGCCTTGCGCCGCCCCGCCTTGTCGAGCCGGCGCAGGATGGTGGGCGAGGGGGTGAAATAGGCAGCGATGATGTCGATCCGCTTGCCGCGGCGCAGGTCGTCGCGCACCGCCCGCGCCCAGGGCGACAGCCGCCGCGTCGGCCCGCCGATCAGCCAGCGCGTCGCCCCGCGCGTCTCGCTCCAGCGCGACAGGGCGGCGTTGAGCCGGCGGATCTTGCCCTTGGGCTGCCGGGTCCAGTCGTGCAGTGCGTCGAAATAGCCGGCGAGCCGCCCCGCCGCCGGCCCCTCGACGAGCAGGCCGAGGTCGCGCCATGCCGCGTCGGCGGGGGTGCCGAAATAATCGTCCTCGACGTTGAAGCCGCCGACGATGATCCGCTGCGCCGCGGTGCTTGCGTCGGCGAGCGCGAGCTTCTGATGGTTGCGCAGCAGGTAGCGTCGCCCGAAGCGCGGCGAGAAGCGGCACACGGAGATCCCCGCCGCGCGCAGCGGCGCATAGAAGGCGTCATGCCCTTCGCTGCCGAAGCCGTCGACGATCAGCGCGGTGGCGACGCCGCGCTCCGCCGCGGCGACCAGTGCGGCATTGACGCGCCGTCCGGTCGCGTCGTCGGCATAGATGTAGTAGAGAATGCGCAGGTCGTGCCGGGCGCCGTCGATCAGCGCGAGCAGCGCGTCGAGCCGGCGCGGGCCGGTGTCGAGCAGCGTCAGCCGGTTGCCGTCGACGGTGAACGTCGGCTGGGGAGCGGGATCGGCCATCACCCGTCTGTGGCCGGCTCGCGGGCGTCGCACAAGCGCGGGTGAGCGCATTTCTTGACTTGGCACGCGCGGCGGCCTAGTCGTCTCCCTTCACTGCATCGGTATTTGCGAAGGAAAGCGTCCATGGCGCGCGTCACTGTCGAGGATTGCGTCGACAAGATCCCCAACCGCTTCGACCTCGTGCTGTTCGCGGCGCAGCGCGCGCGGCAGATTTCGGGCGGCGCCGAGCTGCTGCTCGACCGCGATCGCGACAAGAATCCGGTCGTCGCGCTGCGCGAGATCGCCGACGAGATGGTCCGCCCCGATTCGCTCGAAGAGGCGGTGGTCAACAGCCTGCAGCGCGTCCAGATCGACGACGATGACGAGGTCGATGCGGTCGGCTCGCTCACGGCCTCCGCCGAAGCGCTGCGCCTGACCGCCGCTGCGCCGCCGCGCAACCAGAATCTCGGCGCCGACTACGACGGCTGATCAATCGGTCGGCGGATTGGCTTGTCTGACCCGCGTCACGACCCGATTGCCGGCATAATATGACGGACGACGCGGCCTTGCCGCGTCGTTTGCGTTTGGGCGCGGTTGTGGTTGGTTCTCTGAAGAGAGGGTGGCTGCCTCACCCCATTGTCATCCCCGCGCAGGCGGAGCCTCCGCGAAAGCCTCGGCCCCGCCCAAAAGGCGCGGTCACCCCGGACTTGGTCCGTGGTCCACAGTGCAGCAAAATCAAAAGCTTAAGCTCTTGCGGGGCAGTGGATGCCGGAACAGGTCCGTCATGACGAAGGACGTTCCGCAGAGGTCTCGCGCAGGCGCGGATTTTACACGCTCCGGCTCGGGCCGGAACGTGCGCGTCTGAAACCTCGCCCGCGCGGGAATGACGACAGAGGAAGCGGCGTGAGGTGCGGACGCGGCGTGGCGTCCCGATCCCGCCGCGGCAAAGCCGCGCCGTCATTCGTCGCGTGCCGCGACGCTGGCCGGGGATCGGCCCGCGACGCGGATCAGCGAGGCTGATCCGCTGGCCGATCCCTGCCCTTGAACCCCTGCGCGACGACGAACCACTCGACCGAGCCCTTGCGGCTCGACGGCGGCTTGGCGTGCTTCACGGTGGCGAAGTTGCGCTTCATCTCGGCTACCAATTGCTGGTCGGCGCCGCCGGCGAAGACCTTCGAGACGAAGGTCCCGCCCTTCTCCAGCACCTCGACCGCGAAGGCGAGCGCGGTCTCGACCAGCGCCATCGTGCGCAGCGCGTCGGTCTGCGGATGACCGACGGTGTTGGCCGCCATGTCCGACAGCACCAGATCGGGTGCGCCGCCGAGCGCTTCGATCAGTCTGCCCGGCGCGGCATCGTCCATGAAGTCCATCTCGAAGATCGTCACGCCGTCGATCGGGTCGACGGGCAGCAGGTCGATGCCGACCACCGCCGCCTTGGGCAGCCGCCGGCGGATCACCTGGCTCCAGCCGCCCGGCGCGATGCCGAGGTCGACGACCCGCTTCGACCCGCGGATGATGCCGAACCGTTCGTCGAGCTCGATCAGCTTGTAGGCAGCGCGGCTGCGATAGCCTTCCGCCTTGGCCCGTTTGACATAGGGGTCGTTGAGCTGGCGTTCGAGCCAGCGCGTCGATTGCGCGGTGCGGCCGCGCGCCGTCTTGACCCGTGTGCGCAGGCCGCCGCCATCCCGGCTCATCGCCTGATCCTCGTCATGGTCTGGGGCTTCCCATCAAACGTCGCAAAATGCCTTCGCGGATGCCGCGATCGGCGATGCCGAGCCGCTCGGCCGGCCAGAGATCGAGGATCGTCTCGAGGATCGCGCAGCCGGCGACGACGAGATCCGCGCGTTCCGACCCGATACAGGCGAGCTGCGCGCGTTCGCGCACCGATTTGCGCGACAGGTCGGTGCTGATCCGCCGCATCGCCTCCGCCGGCACGATCAGCCCGTCGACCTGCGCGCGATCATAATGGCTGAGGCCGAGGTGGACGCTGCCGAGCGTCGTCACCGTGCCGCTGGTGCCGAGCAGCCGCGGCCGCGCGACGTCGCGCGGCAGGCGGCGGGCGAAATCGGCGACGCTGTCCGCGACGATCTCGCGCATCCGCACGTAAGCGGCGAGGCGGCCCGGCTCGCCGTCGCCGCCGCCGGCATGTTCGGTGAGCGACACCACGCCCCATGGCGCCGAATGCCAGTCAAGCACGCGCGGCATCTCGCCCGGCTTGGTGTCGATCAGCACGAGTTCGGTCGAGCCGCCGCCGATGTCGAAGATCAGCGCCGGGTCGTCGCCCGGCTCGATCAGCGCATGGCAGCCGAGCACCGCGAGCCGCGCCTCTTCCTCGGCCGAGATGATGTCGAGGTGGATGCCGGTCTCCGCATAGGCCCGCGCGATGAAGTCGGTACCATTGGCAGCGCGACGGCACGCCTCGGTCGCTACCGAACGCGCCAGCGTGACGTTGCGGCGCTTCAATTTGTCGGCGCAGACGCGCAGCGCGGCGATCGTCCGCTCGATCGCGGTATCGCTGAGCCGCCCGGTCGCGGCGAGTCCCTCGCCGAGGCGGACGATACGCGAGAAGGCGTCGACCACCGCGAACCCGTCGCCCTGCGGGCGCGCGATGAGCAGGCGGCAATTGTTGGTGCCGAGATCCAGCGCGGCGAAGGCCTGCGCATCGGACCAGCGGCCGCGGGGCGGCCGGCTCGGCGCCGGACGGGCAGGGGTGTCCTGCCGGTACGGCATTCGGGCGGATCGATCCCCCATAGCCGTGGTGACTTTCTATTTTATACTGCCGTCGCGGGACGATACCCGCTCGGTGCTTGCCCCCTAGGTAGCGCGGCAAAGGCCTTGCGACAAGTCGAGGCGCGATAGCCGTTGACAGCCCTCCACCCCCGCCCTAAACGCGCCGCCTGCGATTGCCCGATCCTCTAATGGTAAGAGAGCGGACTCTGACTCCGTCAATCAAGGTTCGAATCCTTGTCGGGCATCCAGTTTTCGCCGTTCCGGCGGTTTCCCATCTCCTGTGATCATGGATGTCGTGCTCGGCATCGACGCGGCGTGGACGGCGACGCGGCCGAGCGGCGTCGCGCTCGCCGTGCGGCAGGCGGGGCGGTGGACGTTGCGGGCGGTGGCGCCGTCCTATGCGCATTTCCTGGCGCTGGCGCATGGCGAGACGCTGGACGGCGCCCCGACCGGGGCGGTGCCCGACGTGCCGGCGCTGCTCGATGCGGCGCAGCGGCTGGCGGGAGCGCCGGTCGGACTGGTCGCGATCGACATGCCGCTGGCGCTGACGCCGATCACCGCGCGAAGGCCGTCGGATAACGCGATCGCGCGGGCGTTCGGCGCCTGGCATTGCGCGACCCATTCGCCGAGCGCGGAACGGCCGGGCGCGTTGAGCGACAGGCTGCGGGCCGGCTTCGCTGCGGCGGGATATCCGCTGCGGATGCAGGATGCGCCGGCGGGCGGCCTGATCGAGGTCTATCCGCATCCGGCGCTCGTGCGGCTCGCCGGTGGCGCGCGGCGCCTGCCGTACAAGGCGGGCAACAGCGCCAAATACTGGCCGGGCGAACCGCTCGCGGTGCGGCGCGGGTTGCTCCACGCCGAATGGCGGCGGATCGCGGCGCTGCTCGCGACGCGGTTCGACGGGCTTGCCGACCGCCTGCCGCCGCTTGCCGACCGCCCTTCGGGCATCGACGCCAAGGCGCATGAGGACATGCTCGACGCGATCGTCTGCGCCTGGGTCGGCGTCACTGCGCTCGACGGGCAGGCGGAGGCCTATGGCGACGACGATTCGGCGATCTGGGTGCCGCGCGCCCTCTCGCCCTGCGACTCGCCGGGAACCGCGGCGGGCGCGGCCGGTTGAGCGCGACATGCCGACCTTCGATCCCCGCTCCACCGCCCTGATCCTCATCGACCTGCAAGACGGCATCGTTGCCGGCGACAAGGGGCCGCACAGCGCCGACGCCGTCGTCGCCGCGGGCAAGACGCTCGCCGCGCGGTTCCGCAAGGCGGGCGCGCCGGTGGTGCTCGTCCACGTCGGCGTCACGCCCGAGACGATGCCGAGCCTCAATGTCG
Source organism: Sphingomonas sp. RIT328 (assembly GCF_000632225.1). Taxonomy (GTDB): domain Bacteria; phylum Pseudomonadota; class Alphaproteobacteria; order Sphingomonadales; family Sphingomonadaceae; genus Sphingomonas; species Sphingomonas kyungheensis. Next base: position 67,495 of record NZ_JFYV01000034.1, on the reverse strand, counting down.
ACCAGCCCCGCCTGCCGGCCGAGGGGACGCCGCCGGCGTTCAGCGCCTTGGTCGACGGGCTGCGGCAGGACGGCGACCTCGTCGTGCTCAAGCATCATTGGGGTGCCTTTACCGGCACCGACCTTGATCTGCTGCTGCGCCGCCGCGGCGTGAAGACGGTGGTGATCGCCGGCATCGCGACGAATTTCGGCGTCGAGTCGACGGCGCGCGTCGCGTGGGAATTGTCCTATGACGTGGTCGTCGTCGAGGATGCGAGCACGTCGCGCTCGGCCGAGCTGCACGACTTTGCGGTGCGGGAGATCCTGCCGCAGATCGCGCGGGTGGTGAAACTGGAGACGGTCACCCTCAGCTGATCGCGTTGGAAGCGCATATCGGGTCGCCGAGTGGGTCCCTCGCAAGTCAACCTGCGGAACCCCGCCCTTCGACGAGCTCAGGACTAACGGCGGGGGGATGGCCGATCCCGATATAATTGCCGTTCGCGCTGAGCGTGGCGAAGCGCACCCCTCCCCAGGGAGACATCACCTGCAGAGCCGCGCCTTTCCAGCCCGGACGTGATGGCGGGCAGCGAGCCTCAACCTTCCCCGGCCGGATTGCATTCGAGGGCACGCCCGCCTGCCCACGCAATCACCATCCCGCGAATCAGGCTCACCCCGCCTCGGCGATCAGCTTGGCCGCCGCGGCGCTGTTCCAGTCGTTGCCGCCGTTCCAGCGCCACACCTCCTTGCCCGCAGCGTCGAACAGCACCGTCGTCGGCAGCGTCGCGCCCCAGCCCGTCGCCAGCGCCATCGCCTTGTCGTGATAGGGGACGAGCGTCGGTGCGCCATGCGCCTTGAGGAAGGCGGGAACGTCGGCGCCGGCGGCGCTGTCCTGGCTGATCGCGGCGATGCGGATATGGCCGCTCTTCGCCAGCGCCTCGAGCGTCGGCAGCTCGGCGACGCAGGGGCCGCACCAGGTCGCCCACAGATTGACCAGCACCGGCTGGCCGCGGAAGGCGGCGAGCGTCACCGGCTTGCCCGCGGCATCGGTGAAGGGGGTGGTCGGCGCCGCGGTGCCCTTGTGGCTGCGATCGAGGCCGATTGCCGCGCCGGAACTGGTGCCGGTCGCCTCGTCGGGCGATACGGTGGTCGCATCGGCTTGCGCGTTCGCTTGCCCGGAGGACGTGCTTTGCCTATCGCAGCCCGCGGCGGTGAGCGCCAGGAGACAGACGATCGCGACGCGCGTGGAAGAGGCCGGGAGCATGAGCGGTTCCAATTCGATGTGGGGCGGCAGGTTCGCCGAAGGGCCCGCCGCGGTGATGCGGGAGATTAACGCGTCAATCCCGTTCGACAAGCGGATGTGGCGACAGGATATCGCCGGATCGAAGGCGCATGTCGCGATGCTCGCGCAGCAGGGCATCGTCGCGGCCGAGGATGCCGCGGCGATCGACGCCGGGCTGGACGCGGTCGCCGCGGATTACGAGGCGAACGGCGTTGCCGAGGATCTCGCGCTCGAAGACATCCATATGCAGACCGAGGCGAAGCTCGCCGCGCTGATCGGCCCGGTCGCCGGGCGGCTGCACACCGCACGCTCGCGCAACGATCAGGTCGCGACCGATTTCCGCCTGTGGGTGCGCGACGCGATCGATCAGGTGCTCGGCGCGCTCGCCGCGCTGACCGACGCCTTGCTGACCCGCGCCGAGGTGCATGCCGATGCGGTGATGCCGGGCTTCACCCATCTGCAATCCGCGCAGCCGGTGACGCTGGGCCATCATCTGATGGCCTATGTCGAGATGATCGCGCGCGACGTGTCGCGCTTCCGCGATGCCCGCGCGCGGATGAACCTCTGCCCGCTCGGCTCGGCGGCGCTCGCGGGGACGAGCTTTCCGCTCGACCGCGCGATGACCGCCGCCGCGCTCGGCTTCGACGGGCCGACGCGCAACAGCCTCGATGCGGTGAGCGACCGCGACTTCGCGCTCGACTATCTCACCGCGGCGACACAGACCGCGCTGCATCTGTCGCGGCTCGCCGAGGAATTCGTGCTGTGGGCGTCGCAGCCGTTCGGCTTCGTCGCCCTCTCGGATCAATGGTCGACGGGCAGCTCGATCATGCCGCAGAAGCGCAATCCCGATGCCGCCGAGCTGGTGCGCGGCCATGCCGGGCGGATCATGGGCTGCATGACCAGCCTGATGGTGACGATGAAGGGCCTGCCGCTCGCCTATTCGAAGGACATGCAGGACGACAAGCCGCCGGTGTTCGAATGCCATGACCTGCTCGGCCTGTCGATCGCGGCGATGACCGGGATGATCGCCAGCGCGACCTTCCGCACCGACCGGATGCGCGGCCTCGCCGAGAGCGGCTTCGCGACCGCGACCGATTTCGCCGACTGGCTGGTGCGCGAGGCGGGGCTGCCGTTCCGCGAGGCGCATCACGTCACCGGCCGCGCGGTCAAGCGCGCCGAGGAGCTGGGCGTGCGGCTCGACGAACTGCCCTATGCCGAGTTCGAGGCGATCGATCCCCGCGTCAACCAGAGCCTGTACGACGTGCTGTCGGTCGATGCCTCGGTCGCCAGCCGGACGAGCTTCGGCGGCACCGCGCCCGCCAATGTGCGCGCCGCGATCGCCGCGGCGCGGGAGAGTCTGCGATGAAACGTCCGATCGCCTTCGTCCCCGTCGTCTCGCTGCTGCTGGTGCTCGCCGGCTGCGGCGCCGCCAAGGAATTGCAGCCCGCGCCGGGCCGGCCGCTGCCGGTCGCGCCTTACGGCGCCAAGGCGACGCCGACGCCGGCGCAGCTGATCACGCCGACGACGCAGCAGCGACCGCAGCGCAGCGACGAGCTGCTGCGCAATTCCGAACAGCGGCGCGCCGACGATTTCGATCTGCCGCCCAACTAACATTCGAATCGATCCACGCCCGATGAACCATTTCGACCACCGCGACGGCATCCTGCACTGCGAGGACGTGCCGCTGACCCGTATCGCCGATGAGGTGGGGACGCCGGTCTATGTCTATTCCACCGCGACCTTCCGCCGCCACGCGCAGGTGTTTCGCGAGGGGCTGAAGCCGCTCGGCCGCATCCACCTGGCGTATGCGATCAAGGCCAATCCCAATGTCGCGGTGCTGCGCCTGCTCGCCGAGGAAGGCTATGGCGCCGACGTCGTGTCGGGCGGCGAGATGGCGCGCGCGCTGGCCGCCGGCATACCGGCGGCGGACATCGTCTTCTCGGGCGTCGGCAAGACCCGGGCCGAGCTGTCGCGCGGGCTCGACGAGGGCATCGGCCAGTTCAACCTCGAGCTGGAGGAGGAAGGCGTCGTCCTCGCGCGGCTCGCCCATGCCAAGGGCAAGCGCGCGCCGGCGGTGCTGCGCGTCAATCCCGATGTCGACGCCGGCACGCATGCCAAGATCTCGACCGGGCGCGCCGAGAACAAGTTCGGCGTGCCGATCGACCAGGCGGCGGCGATGTTCGCACGGCTCGCGCCGCTCGACGGGCTCGATCTGCGCGGTGTCGCCTGCCACATCGGCAGCCAGCTCGCCGATCTGTCGCGGCTCGAGGAAGCCTATCGCCGCATCGGCGTGCTCGTCGCCGAGCTGCGCGCGGCGGGGCATCGCATCACCCATGTCGATCTCGGCGGCGGGCTCGGCGTGCCGTACAAGGCCGGCGACACGCTGCCGAGCCCGGCCGATTACGGCGCGATGGTCGCGCGGGTGACGGAAGGCTGGGACGTCGAGCTGATGTTCGAGCCCGGCCGGGTCATCGCCGGCAATGCCGGCGTGCTGCTCACCGAGGTGATCTGGGTCAAGCCGGGCGTCACCAATCCCTATGTCATCGTCGATGCGGCGATGAACGACCTCGCCCGCCCCGCGCTTTACGATGCCTGGCACGATTTCGACGCGGTCGCGCCGAGCGGCGAGCGGATGACGGCCAATATCGCCGGGCCGGTCTGCGAGAGCGGCGATACCTTCGCGATGGGGCGCGACATCGATGCGGTGGTGAGCGGCGACCTTGCAGTGTTCCGCACAGCGGGCGCCTATGGCGCGACGATGGCGTCGACCTACAACAGCCGCGCGCTGGTGCCCGAGGTGCTGGTCGACGGCAACCGGTTCGCGGTGGTCGCCGACCGGATCGCCGCGGAGACGATCCTCGCCGCCGAGCGCGTCCCCGACTGGCTGATGCCGGGACGCGATCCGGCGTGACGCTGCACAGCCTGCCGCTGTTCGTGCGGCTGGCGGGCCGTCCGGTGATCCTGCTCGGCACCGGCGAGCCGGCCGAGGCCAAGCGGCGGCTGCTCGACCGCGCCGGCGCGGTGATCGTCGGCGAGGAGGTCGATGCGGCGCTGGCGGTGGTCGCGATCGAGGAGGAGGATGCGGCGGTGGCGGCGGTCGGGCGGCTCAGGGCGCGCGGCATCCTCGTCAACGCGGTCGACCGGCCCGAATTGTGCGATTTCACCACGCCCGCGATCGTCGATCGCGATCCGGTCCTCGTCGCGATCGGCACCGGCGGCGTGTCGGCGGGGCTGGCGGCGGCGCTGCGCCAGCGGCTCGAGGCATGGCTGCCCGCCGGGCTCGGCGCGCTCGCCACCCGGCTGCATGCGGCGCGGCCGGCGTTGCGCGCGCGCTACCCCGATGGCGGCGAGCGGCGACGCGCGCTCGGCGCGGCGATGGCGGCGGGTGGCCCGCTCGATCCGCTCGGCGCTGTCGCGGACGTCGATGTCGACGGCTGGCTCGCCGCGGACCAGCCGCGCGGCCGCGGCCATGTCCGCATCACGCTCGGCTCGCCCGATCCCGACGATCTGACGTTGCGGCAGGCGCGTGCGCTCGCCAATGCCGATCGCGTCATCCACCATCCCGGCGTGCCCGCCGCGATCCTCGACCGCGCCCGTGCCGATGCGGCGCGCGAGGCCTGGCCCGCGGCGGCGGCGGGCGAGGGGCTGACCGTCGAATTGGTGATGGCATGAGCGGATTCGGCTATCGCGTGACCGGCGGCGCGGTCGAGCGCGTCGCGGTCAAGGAGGCGCTCGCCTGCACCGCCGATTTCGTCTGGGTGCATCTCACCAGCAACGAGGCGGAGGCGCAGGCCTGGCTGCGCGATGCCGCCAAACTCGATGATTACGTCGTCGACGCGCTCACCGCTTCGGAGACGCGGCCGCGCTGCGAAGCCTTTGCCGATGGCGCGCTGCTCAACCTGCGCGGCCGGTCGTCGGAGGAGATGGCGAGCGGCGATCCGCTCGCCTCCGTGCGGATCTGGGCGATCAAGGGGCGCGTCTATTCGGTGACGCGGCGGCCGCTGATCGGCATCGCCGACGTCGAGACGCAGATCGCGGCTGGCACGATCGTCGACCCCGGCGACTTCATCGCCGCGGTGGCGACCGCGATCACCACCGACCTCGATCCGCATGTCGCCGACCTCGGCGACGAGCTCGACGATTGCGAGGAGCGGCTCGACGCCAATCGCGTCTTCGACCTGCGCCGGGTGGTGACGCGGGTGCGCGTCACCGCGATCGGCTACCGCCGCTTCCTCAGCCCGCAGCGCGCCGCGCTCGAAAAGCTGGCGGCGCTGCCCGGCGCGTGGCTCGCCGAGGACGATCGTCGCCACCTCGCCGCCGCCGCCGATCGCGCGGCGCGGATGACCGAGGAGGTGGAATCGATCCGCGAGCGCGCCTCGCTGATGCACGAGGCGCTCACCGACCTGCGCAGCGAACAGATCGACAGCCGCTCGCTGATCATCTCGATCATCGCAATGATCTTCCTGCCGCTGACCTTCATCACCGGCGTCTACGGCATGAACGTCGCCGACCTGCCCTACGCGCAGGAGCCCTGGGCGTTCGATGCGATCATGGGGCTTTGCGCCGCGATCGCCGCGACGGTGCTCGGCTATTTCGCGCACCGCCACTGGTTCCAGAAATAGGGGCGTGCCGTCCGGATCGCCGCAGACAGGCGCAAGGCCAAGGCGAGACACAGCGCCGCGGCGAAGGGTAGGTAAAAGCCATCGTGGAGGGCGCGGGGGACATAGGATTTGGCGAAGGCGAACCAGATGTAATAGCCGCCGACCCAGTGCAGCCACCGCCACACAGTCGTCCCGATCATGCGCGCCGAGGCGCGGAACGACGTAGCCGCCATGGCGAGGATGAAGGCATAGCCGATGCCGTTGAGCATATAGCCCGACGGCTGCTGCGAAGCGTAGAACGCATCGGCATCGGCCCGGATAGAGGCCCCGATCGCCAGCGCATGGACGAGGTGCGATCCGGCGAAGGCAACGCCCAGGTAGCGACGGTTCCGCATCAGCCAGCGCGATAGCGACATGGGCCGAAGGCGATGGAGCGCCGATGCGGTGAAGGCGCTGAGGAACAGGACGAGCGAGGCACGCGCGGTCATGCGGAGGGCGGAGCGCGCGCCCATGCTGCCGCCGATCCCGACGATCAGGACCAAGGCTGACGCGAGGACGACTGCTGTGACGATGCCGGTCAATCGCCATCCCCCTGATCGGATGACGGGGGCGTGGGCGGCATTGGCGGGAGCGGGCATGCTGCACCTCATCCGGTATCGGAATGCCGGACGCTATGCATGGCCGGCATTCAGCAAACTAACGACGATTGCTAGCGCCATTCAGTGCGGTTTATGATCGATCGATGCTCGATCCGGTCCTCCTCCGAAGCTTCCTCACCGTCACCGATACCGGCAGCTTCACGCAGGCCGCTGCGACATTGCACCTGACCCAATCCGCGGTGAGTGCCCATTTGCGGAGACTGGAAGCGGATGTCGGCCATCGGCTGTTCGACCGGACGACGCGGACGGTGGTGCCGACAGCGGCGGGACGGCAGCTGGCTGGCTATGCGCGCAGTATCCTGGCGCTGACTGCCGAGGCGCGCCTCAGTCTCGACGCCCGCCGCCACCTGCGCGGCCGAATCCGCGTCGGAGCGAGCGAAGGGATGGCGAAGGGGCCGCTGATCGAATGCCTGCGGCGTTTCGGCACGTCGCACGACGGGGTCGAAGTCGCGTTGCAGATCGGCCTGATGGGGGATCTGCTCGACCTGGTCGATCAGGGCGGACTCGATGTCGTGCTCGGCAGCCGCTGCGGCAGCGACCCGCGCGGCGAGGCGTTATGGTCGGAACCGCTCGTCTGGGCGGCGGCGGCGCACGTCGACGCGACGCAACCCATCCTGTCGCTGGCGGTCTATCCCGACGCCTGCCCCTATCGTGCCGCGGCGATCGAGGCGCTGGCGCGGGCCGACCGACGCTGGCGGATCGCCTGCCAGAGTCCGAGCGGGGAGGGCCTGTTGATGGCGGTCGCCGCCGGGCTGGGGATCATGCCGATGACGCGATCGGCCTGCCGGGCAGCCGATCTGCGCGAGGTCGACGGTTTGCCGGCACTGCCCCCTGCGCAATTCGTGCTGGTCAACCGCGGCGCGACCCCGGCGGCGACGGCGATTGCCGACGACATCCGGCGTTGCATGACCAATCACGTCGTATCGAACCGTTGACCAACCGCGTTCTCACGCCGCGCGCGCGGTGCGCCACGCTTCGGCGATCTCGCTGAGGCTGTTGGCGGCGGCGCGGAACGGCGCGGGATCGTAGCCGACCGAGGCGGCGATCACCGTCTGGCGGATACCGGCATAGAGCCGCGCCAGCGTCGTCGACACCTCGCCGCCGCGCTCGAAGTCGAGGCCGGATTCAAGCGCGAACAGGATGGCGGTGGCGCGCGTCACGCGCTCGCTCTTGGTGCGCAGCTGGTTATGCTCGACCGCCCAGGCCGCCGCGCGCAGCGCCGACACCAGTTCCTCGTACAGGAGCTGGACGAGGCCGGGCCCCTGCGCCTCGGCGGTGCGGCCGACGACGTCGATCTGGCGATAGGTGGCGTAGGGATCGCCGCGAAGAGCCGTTGCGTACGCCATCTTACTTGTCCGAATTCCACGCCTTGATCTGGTTTTCGAGGAACGTCTGGGTCGATTTGTAGGCCGCGACCTTGCTGTTCATCGTCGAGAATTGCTGGGTCAGCCGGGTCGACATCGCATCCGACAGCGTCGTGATCTTCGCCTGTTCGTCGGTGAGATCGGTCTGCGCCTTGGTATAGCGGGTGGTCGAGGCGCCGAGCCCGGTGATGCTACTCGCCGCGGCGAGCGAGATGCCGTTGAGCGTGCTCGACAGGCCGATGGCATTGCCGGTCGTCGGCGCGAACATCGCCTCGACCTCGTCCGGATAGGCGGCCATCATCTTGTTGAGCGTTGCCGTATCGACCGACAGCGATCCGTCGCGATTGGTCGAGACGCCGATCTGCGCCAGCGTCGTCGGTGCGTTGGTGCCCGGGTTGGACACCAGCGTCTTGGTGGTCAGCGACTGGAGCGAGCGCACCATCGTCTTGGCGGCGGTGTCGCTCTTGAGGTCGCCGGTGCTCGCATCGGTCAGCCCCTTGGCGCTGGCATAGACCTGATTGTAGGTGTCGACGAAATCCGCCACCGCCTGGGCGACCGCGCTCGTCGGCCGCGTGCTCGACAGCGCGACCGGGCCGCCGGTCACCGCGTTGAGCTGGAGCTTCACGCCGCTGACCAGGTCGGAGATGGTGTTGCTGCTGCGCTGCACCGCGACGCCGTCGACCGTCAGCTGCGCATTGGCGGCGGTGCCGGTCAGCGTCATGCCGCTGTTCGGGCCGACGTTGAACTGGCTGAGCGCGCTGGACGAATCGTCTGCGGTGAGGGTGAAGGCCTGGTCGGTGCCGGTGGTGCCCTTGAGCGACAGCACCGCCTTGCCGTCGGCATCGGTGATGATGCTGGCGGTGACGCCGGCCTTGGCGGCGTTGATCGCGCTGGCGATGCCGTTGAGGCTGCCGTCGGTGACGTCGATCGAGACCGCCGCGCCGCTGCCCGCGGTGAAGCCGGTCATCGCGGTGCCGGCGCTGTTGTAGGTGGCGCTGCCGAGCTGGAGCGTCAGCTTGCCGGTGGCGATCGTCGCGGTGCGATCGGCGACCGCGGCGGACCGCGCGCCCTGCGCCGAGGCGAGCGCGCTGACGGTGACGCTGGTGCTGAGGTCGCCGACCTTGGCGCCGCTGATCGCCGAGACGCCGAGCGCGGTCGCATTGGAGCTGACCGGCTGCGTCTGCAGCGTGCCGCCGGTGCTGAGCGTGCCGAGCGCGGTGGCGAAATTGCTGATCGTGCTCTTGAGCGTGCCCGCGGCCGAGATCTGGGCGGTCAGCGCGGTGTTGCGGCTGGTGATCGAGGCGTTCTTGGCGGCGAACTGCGCCTGGACCAGCGCGGTGACGAGCGAGGCGGTGTCGACGCCCGATCCGGTGTCGAGCGAGGTGAGCACCTGCTGCGCGGCGGTCTTGGTGACGCTGGCGCTGCTCGTCGCGGTGGTGGTGGCGGTGCTGGTCGACGTCGTGGTGGCAGTGGTGGTGGTCATCGTCGCACTCCGCGCTTTATCTCTGATAACGGCCGCCGCCGCCGGACGTTTAGGCTTTGTTGCCGGTTATCTTGATGCCGTGTTCGTCGAAGCGGGCGCCTTCCGGCACGTCGATCGGCGGCTGGACGATGCCGCGCGCCGCGGCGTTGACGTTGAAGACGAAGGCGAGGACGGTGGCGATCGCGACATAGAGGTCGTCGCGCACCTCCTGGCCTTCGCGGCTGGTGTAATAGACCGCGCGGGCGAGCATCGGATATTCGAGCACCGGCACGCGCATCTCACCCGCCGCCTCGCGGATCGCCAGTGCGATCGCGCCGCGGCCCTTGGCGACGACCACCGGCACCTGGTCCTGACCGCGATCATAGCGCAGCGCGACCGCGAAATGCGTCGGGTTGGTCAGCACGACATGCGCCTCCGCCACCGCCTTGCGCACGCCGCCGCTCGCCAGCGCGCGCTGCATCGCCCGCTGATGGCCCTTGGCCTCGGGCGAGCCTTCGGTTTCCTTGTGCTCGTCGCGCACCTCCTGCTTGGTCATGCGCAGCTTGCTGAGCAGTTGCAGGATCTGGACCGGCACGTCGAACAGCGCGATCGCGAACAGGCCGCCGGCCATCGCGATCATGATGCCGGTGAAGGTGCCGCCGAGCTCCGCCACCGCATCGCCGAGGCTCGACGAGGTGAGGCCGAGCGTCGCGCGGCTCGACGACCACAGCATATAGGCGCCGATCGCGCCGAGCAGCACGACCTTGAGCAGCGACTTGCCGAGCTCGATCCATCCTTGCGGGCCGATGATCCGCTTGAGGCCGGAGGCGGGATTGATGCGATTGCCCTTGAAGGCGATCAGCTTGTTGTTCCAGGTCAGCGAACCGAGCCCGGCCGAGCTGAGGATCGTCGCGACCATGCTGACCGCGAACAAGGTGATCAGCGACGGCAGCAGCTTCCATCCCGCCTGCTGCAACGGCCGCCACGGCGAGAAATCCTCGACGTCGGTCCGGTCGAACTGGAAGCTCGCCGCCATCACCGCCTTGCACGCCGCGATCAGCGACGGGCCGGCGAAGATCAGCCAGGCGACGCCGGCCATCACCACCAATGCGGTGGCGAAATCCTTCGACTTGAGGATGTTGCCGTCTTCGGCGGCCTTTTGCTTGCGCTTGGCCGTCGGGGCTTCCGTCTTGTCGCCACCCTCCGACATCAGCCGATCACCAGACCTTGGGTCGCGGCGAGCCCTTCGCGGACGATGACGAGCATGTAATCGCCCATCGCCGGGAAGGCGACGGCGAGCGCGACGACGCCGACGGCGAGGCTGGCGGGCAGGCCGACCGAGAAGAGGTTGAGCGCGGGTGCGGCGCGGCTGACCATGCCGACGATCAGGTTGAGGCAGAGCAGCAGGAAGCCGACCGGCAACGCGAGCAGCAGTCCGGCGAGAAAGGCATAGCCGCCGAAGAAGGCGATCTGCCGCAGCCGTTCGGGCGCGATCCAGCTGCCCGGCGGCATCGTCTCATAGCTTTTCACCAGCAGCTCGACGAGGACGAGATGACCGTCCGCCGACAGGAACAGCAGCGTCAGCATCACCGTGAAGAACTGGCCGAGCGCGGGCGTCGAGCGGCCGTTCTGCGGATCGATCGACGAGGCGAAGCCGATGCCCATCGACCCGCCGATGATCTCCGACGCGATCATCGGCGCGGCGAAGGCGATCTGCAGGATGAAGCCGATCGCGGTGCCGACCAGCGCCTCGGCGAAGATCGCGAGGAAGGTCGCCGCCGCAAAGATCTGCGCCGGCGGCACCACCGGATGGACCTTGAGCACGAAGATGCCGATCGCGCCCGACAGGCCGACGCGCACCGGCAGCGGCACCGCCACCGCGCCGAACACCGGCGCGACGATGAACGCCGCGCCGATCCGTACCATGACGAAGATCAGCGCCCAGATCTGCGGTTCGATGGCGAGGCCGAAGCCGAGCATCGACTACTTCACCAGATCCGGGATGCGTTCGAACATGCCGACGGTGAAATCGGTGAGCAGGCCGAGGATCAGGCTGCCGAAGATCATGATCGAGAAGGCGACGACCAGCAATTTGGGGACGAAGCTCAGCGTCTGTTCGTTGATCGAGGTCGCCGCCTGGATCATGCCGAGGATCAACCCGGCGAGCAGCGCCGGGATCAGGATCGGCGCGCTGGCGAGCGCGAGCACCCACATCGTCTGATTGGCGACGGTGAGGAAATAATCGGCGTCCATGATTGGCTCCTCAGGTCGCGAACGAATTGGCGAGGCTGCCCATCGTCAACGCCCAGCCGTCGACCAGCACGAACAGCAGCAGCTTGAACGGCAGCGAGATGATCGTCGGCGACAGCATCGCCATGCCGAGCGCCATCAGCACCGAGGCGACGACGAGATCGATGACGATGAACGGCAGGAACATCAGGAACCCGATCTGGAAGGCGGTCTTGAGTTCGGAGGTGACGAAGGCGGGGAGCAGCACCGCGAAGGGGATGTCGGCGGACGCGCTATAGGGGCCGGACTTCGCCATGTCGGCGAACATCGTCACGTCCTTGATCCGCGTCTGCTTGACCATGAAGGCATGGAGCGGCGCACCGGCGCGCTCGATCATCTGCGTGCCGGCGAGCTGGCCGGCGGCGTAGGGCTGGATCGCCTGCGTGTTCATCTGGCTGATCGTCGGTGCCATGATGAACAGCGACAGGAACAGCGCGAGGCCGATCAGCACCTGATTGGGCGGCGTCTGTTGCAGGCCGAGCGCCTGGCGCAGCACCGCGAGGACGATGACGATGCGGGTGAAGCTGGTCATCATCAGCAGGATGCCCGGCAGGATCGTCAGCAGGCCCATGATGATGAGGACCTGGAGCGACAGCGACAGCGGCGCGCTCTGCGTGCCGCCCGAGGCGGCGCCCGAACTCAGCTGGCCGAGCGCGCGGTCGACCGCATCGCCGACGCCGGGCGCCGGCGCGGCGGGCTGGCCCTGCGCGAAGGCGGGCATCGCGATCAGCAGCGCGAGCGCGATCGCGAGCATCGCCCAGATCCAGCGGCGCGCGGCGGGGCGGGCGGCGCGCGGGCGGGCGCTGCGGATCAGCGCCGGGCCATGGCCGCTGCGGGTGACGGTGACGCTCACAGGTCGGCCTTGTCGATCAGGGTGACGCCGCCGCGACCGACCGAGACGAGCAGCCGCCTGCCTTCGAAATCGAGCACCGCGAGCCGCAGGCCGGGCGAGATCATCATGGTTTCCTTGATGCCGATCAGCCGGTTGGGTGCCTTGCCGGGCATCCGCGTCTCGAGCTTGCGCCACGCGTACAGGCAACCGATCATCAGGCCGCAGACCAGCGGCAGCAGGATGACGAGCTTGAGGATATAGGACCAGAGCATCGGGTGTCTTCAGCCGCGCGAGGGGGTGGATTTGTCCGGCGTGACCAGCTCGGTCATCCGCACGCCGAAACGGTCGCCGACGGTGACCACCTCGCCGCGGCCGATCAGCGTGCCGTTGACGAAGACGTCGAGCAGCTCGTTCGCCTGCCGGTCGAGCTCGATCACGCTCGACTCGCCGAGCGCGAGCAGTTCACGCAAGGTCAGCTGGGTCGAGCCGATCTCGACGGTCAGCTTGACGTCGACGTCCTGAAGCAGCCGGAAATTGGCGGCCACCCCGGCATCGAGCGGGAAGCCGCCGGTCATATCGTTCATGCGTCAGGTCCTTCGTCGTCGAATCGGGCAATGGAGGTGAGGCGGACGGCGGCATGGCCGTTCGAGGTGCCGACGGTGCCGCGGCCGAGGCAGTCGCTGCCGACCATCACCGGCACTTCCGGGCCGAAGCTGATCGGGATGACGTCGCCCGGCTTGAGGTTCATCAGCATCGACAGCGGCACCACGGGTTCGGCGAGCACCGAGCGGATCGGGAAGCGCACGTTCATCGCGGCGCGGGTCAGCGAGGTGCGCCACGCCGGGTCCGCCTCCTGCTTGTCGAGCACCTTGCCGGTCAGCGTCGGCGCATGCGGCTTGAGCGCGGTCACCGGGTAGAGCAGGTCGATGAACACCGGTCGGGCGTCGCCCGCGGCGATGCCGAAGCGGGTGACGATCATCGCGTCGTCGGCGTCGGTGGCGAGCATCGCCGCGCTGATCTCGACCCGCGTCGGCGTGAAGTCCATCTTGGCGAGCGGTTCCCAGGCGGCGCGCAGCGGCCCGGCGATCGCCGCGCCGATCTTGCCGACGATCGCCTCGGCGGCGGGCGAGAATTCGGTCGGGATCACCGCCGGCGCAGCGCCGGTGCCGCCGAAGAACAGGTCGAGCATCTCGAGCACGAACACGCCGTCGAGCACGCACAGGCCGGTCGCGCCCTGCGGCGCCATGATCAGCGGCAGCCAAGCGGTCAGTCCGTCGGCGCGCTCGGCCCGATAGTCGCCGAAGCGCTGGACGACGAGCGGCTCCGCCCAGGCGCGCACCTCGCGCCGCAGCAACGGCTCGAACACGCCGCGCAACGCCCGCGCGAGGCGCGCGGAGAGGTGCTGCAACGTGTGAAGATCACCGAACGGATTGAGCTTGGCTTCGCCCAGCCCCGCCGCATGGGCGGCAGGCCGGCGTTCGCGCGCGCGTCGTTCCGTGGTTGATCCGGCGTTAACCATGGGCTCACTGAACAACGAAATTGGTAAAGTAGACGTTACTGACGCCGCCGAATCCCTCTTTTTGTTCGAGAACCGCGTTGATCGCCTTGGCCAGCCGCTGCTGCATCTGCTGCTTGCCGGCAGAGGTGAAGACCTGCTCCTCGGGCGTGTCGCCGAGCGCGAGCAGCACCGCCGAGCGGATCGCGATATCGTTGGTCTTCAGATTCTCGATGACGGTGTCGTCATAGGGGGTCGAGATGGCGATGCCGACCTGGATGACGTGCACCGAATCCTGCAGGTTGGACGTGAACTGCGGGTCCATCGTGTAGTAATTGGACGCATATTTGTCGCCGTCGCCGCCCGAGGGGACGTGCTTGCCGCCGCTCGCCGCCGCGTCGCCGCCATGCCCCTCACCGCCTTCGCCGCCCGCGGCGGGACGCTTCTGTTCGGACTTCGGGACGAGCTTGGGGCCGTGGTCCTCCGGCGCGGCGGCATGGCCGCCGATCAGCCCGCTGCTTGCCGCATAGACGCCGGCGCCGACGCCGCCGCCGACGAGCGCGATCAGCGCGACCGCCATGATCACGATCTTCATCTTGCCCCCTTTCTTCTTGGGGGCCTCTGCGGGTTTGTCGCTCATCGTTTCGGATCCTCGGTCAGGGTTCAGGCGACGCGGCCGTCGTCGGCGGCGTCACGATCGGGGGAGGGGGCGCGGGCCGGGGCGGCCGGCTGACGTGTGGCCTGCGGCTGGCGCTGCTGCTGTTGATGCTGGTTGGTTTGCGCCTGCTGGGCGGTCGATGGATTATTCTGTTGCGCGGACGTGCCGTTGCCCTGGCCCTGCGGCTGGTTCTGCGCGCCGGTCTGGGGCGAGGTGGCGGCGGGCGGCGTCACCGGCGCCGCCTCGACCACCGACTGGCCGATATGCAGGCCGCGCTCACCGGCGATCGCGGCGAGGCGCGGCTGCGCCTCCTCGATCAGGCTGCGTGTCGTCGCGTCGCTGGCGGCGAAGCGGACGTGGATCGCATCGCCGACCGTCTTGACCGCGATATCGACGACGCCGAGCGCATCGGGGACGAGGCGGATACGCGTGTCCTGCGCGTTGGCGGCATCGCGCAGTGTCTCGATATGGTCGATCATCGCGGTCGGCCAGCCGGTCTGGCGCATGTCGAGCGTCGGCTGCACGTCGGTGATGAGCGGTGCGGCGGTGGTGACGGCAGCGGTGCCGGTGGCGGTGAGCGCCGGGGTCAGCTCTGCCGGATCGGCGGCGCGGCGCTCCTCGCGTCCGGCCGCCTGGATCGCCGCGCCGAACACCTGCGCCGCCGGGGCGGTGGTGCCCGCGGCGGGCTGCGGCAGCGCGGCCTGCGGGCGGAGCGTCACGCTCTGGCGCCGGCCGTCGACCTCGCGGACGAAGGCACGGGGGGAAACGGCGGTCGCCGCGACGGCTGAAGCGGTCGACGCAGGCGCGGCGGGCGGCGTCGCGACGGGGGCGGGCGTCGCGGTCGCGGCGATCACCGGTGCGCCGGCGACCGCGACCGGCGCGGCGGCGGCGATCAACGGGGCGGAGGCTGGCAGGACCGGGGCGGGCGGCGGCGCGGATGCGGGCGCTGATACGGTCCTGGGCGCCGGCATCGGCACGATCGCTGCCGCTGACGTCGGTGCGACCGGCGCGGCGTCCGCCACGGACGCGCCGGCCGTCGCCAGCGGCGCTGGCGTCGATGCGGCGGCGGGGGTGGCTTGCGGCATGACGGCGGTTGCGGCGGCGGGGGCCGGCACAGTCGGTGTCGGCATCGGCGCCGCGACCGGGACGGCCAGGCGAGCGTCTTCGCCCGTGACCGTGCGCGCGATGCCTGATTGTGCTGCTGCAAAGGGTCCGGTCGGGCGCGCAGGATCGGAGCGCTGTTCGGTGGAGGATGTCGACGCGGTCGCCCGGACCGACGCGGACTGTGTCGGAACGGAAGCGGCGACCGGCGGCTGTGCGGCCATGTCCGCAGCCGGTGCGGCGGCAGGCTGCGTGGCGCGCGTCGGGCGTTGCTCGGGCGCGGCCAAGGGCCGTCCGACGGTGTCGGCCTGCGCGTCCGGTAGCGCGCCCTGCGGCGTGGCGCTGGCGACCGTGGAGGTCGGTTGCGGTTGCGCGGCGAGAGGCGCGCCTTGCACCGCCGTCGATCGCGTCGCCGGTGCGGCGGGGCGCGCCGCGACTGCGGGCGCTGTCGACGGGGCCGGCGGGGGCGGGGCCGGCGTTTCGGCAGGCGGTGGCGCGGCGATCATCGCCGGTTGCGGCGTGGCCGGCAGGACCGCGGCGGTGTCGGCTGCGGGGGTGTCCGCATCCTCCGTCTCGGCGGGCTCGTCCTCGTCCAGCGGTGCGGAGAGATCGACCTCCGCCGGCATCGGGCCGGCCATGGCGGTCGACGGATCTGCGACCGCAGCGAGTCTGAGCGCGGTCTGTCGTCCACCCGGCAGCGGAGTCGCCGGGGCCGCCGTCGTCTGGAGCGGAGGCGCGGCCGGTTTCGCGGGAGCCGCATCGGGATCCACGTGAGCGGTCGCAGGCGGCTCCGTCGGTGCGATCGGTTCGGCCGGCGCGGCATCGCCGGTGGGCTGGAGCGACGGCGTCGGTGCGTCCGGCGCGCTCGGCTGCGCCGGTACCGGCGCGGCGACAGCGGCAGCAGGCGCCGCCGGCTGGCGACGTGCCGGCGGCGCGGCCACCACGATCGTCGGGGCGGCAGCGTCCGGCATGGGCTGGACCGGCAGCGCCGCTGCGGTCGCGCCATTCGGCGTCGTCGGCGGTGCGGTGGGGACGTCGAGCGGTGCGGGCACCGGCATATCGACCGCGGCCAGCCACGCCAGCGCCGGATCGACGGCAGGCGTCGGCGGCGCGACGGTTGCGACGGGGGCGGTCGGCAGCACCATGCCGGGGGCGGCAAGCTCTTGCCGGATCGGCGTCACCCCCACGGACGTGGGCGGCAGCATCGGCGCGGTGGCATCCGCCGCATCGCCGCCCGCCGCGAGCATCGACAGCGCGAACAGGTCGCCATCCGCGGTGGATACGCCCTTGCCCGGCTGGCCGGGGGCGATCGTGAGCAGCGCGGAGGCGGGGGTGATCATCGGGGCAATCTCGTCAGCAACACGGGTGTCCCGAGTCACTCAGCAAGGATCGTGCCGTTTTGCCTTGAGCGGCGACACGGGCGGTGTATCCTCCAGCGCGCGCATCTCCTTCGCCACCGCGGCGCGGCGGGCGCGGGCGATCAGCTTCTCGATCGCGCTCTGATCGCGCTTGGCGGAGCGCGTCGCCTCGACCGCGCGATTGACGAACATCTCGGCGGACTGGACGCGCGCCTGCGCCGCGGCGGAGGATTGATGCAGCCGCTCGCGGAAATGCGCCTGCGCGCCGAGCGCGGCGGCGCTGTCATGCGACGCCGGCGTCGGCGACACCGCATCGGCGAGCGCCTGGATGCGGCGGGCGAGATGCGCCTCGCTCGCGAATTTCTCGTGCGCGCGCATCTCGTCCGCGCGGCTCAGCCCGAGCTGGAGCGTGCGGACGCGATGGATGCGTGCGAGCTTCTTGGCGTCAGGCACCGAAGACGCCGGTCAGTTCGGCGATCGCGTCGCCGAGCCCGACGACGTCGTCGGAGCCCTGGCGGATATATTCCATCACCGCCGGATGCGCGGCGATCGCCGCATCGATCGCGGGATCGGCGCCGGGGCGATAGGCGCCCATCAGCACCAGGTCGCGATTCTCTTCATAGGTGGCGAGGTGGCGGCGCAGCACGCGCGCGGCGTGGACGTGATCGGCATGGGCGATGTCGGTCATCACGCGGCTGACCGACGGGCCGATGTCGATCGCCGGATAGACGCCGCGCTCGGCGAGATGGCGGTTGAGCACGATATGGCCGTCGAGGATCGAACGCGCCGAATCGACGACGGGATCGTTGCCGTCGTCGCCGTCGGCGAGCACCGTGTAGATGGCGGTGATCGATCCGCCGGTCCGCACGTCGGTGCCGGCACGCTCGATCAGATTGGGCAGCATCGCGATGGCGGAGGGCGGATAGCCGCGCGCGCTCGCCGGTTCGCCGAGCGCCAGCCCGATCTCGCGGCCGGCGTGGGCGACGCGGGTCAGGCTGTCCATGATCAGCAGCACCTTCTTGCCTTCGTTGCGGAAGGCTTCGGCGATGGCGGTGGCGCGCAGCGCGCCGCGGATGCGCAGCACCGGCGAATGGTTGGCGGGTACGGCGACGACCACCGACCGCTGGCGCGCGGCACCGGCGACCTTGGTTTCGAGGAAGTCGGCGACCTCGCGGCTGCGTTCGCCGATCAGGCCGATGACGATCACGTCCGCCTGCGCGGCGCGCACCATCATGCCGAGCAGCACCGACTTGCCGACGCCCGATCCCGCCATGATGCCGACGCGCTGGCCCTGGCCGATCGTCAGCAGGCCGTTGATCGCGCGGACGCCGACGTCCATCGGTTCGAGCACGCGGCCGCGGTCGAGCGGCGATTGCAGCTTGCCGGCGAGCGGCCAGCTGCCCGCGCCGCGGATCGGGCCGAGCCCGTCGATCGGCCGGCCGGCGCCGTCGACGACGCGGCCGAGCAGCGCCGCGCCGACCTCCGCCTCGCCGGGCGGGCCGACGGGGCGGACCGGCGCACGCGGCAGCAGCGCGGCGGGACCGCCGAGGTTCATCAGCAAGGTGCGGCCGTTGCGGAAGCCGATCACCTCCGCCTCGACCTTGGCGCCGGTTTCGCCGATCTCGCAGATCGTGCCGACCGGCAGCGACAGGCCGACCGCTTCCATCAGCAGGCCGTCATAGGAGGCGAGCCGGCCCGACACCTTGGGCGCCGGGCGGAAATCGGTGACGGCGAGCGTTTCGAGATAGTCGCTGGTGAAGCGGTTCAACACGCGCGCGCCTCCAGCGGCGGCACGGGGATCCGGTCGATCGCCTCGGCGAGCTGGCCGAGCCACAGCGCCGGGCCGTCCTCGATCAGCGTCGAGGCGCTTTCGAGCACGAAGCTGCCGCGTGCCAGCGCCGCATCGCCCGCGGCGAAGATCGATTTGGGCAGCGCGCCGTCGACCAGCGGCAGGTCGTCGGGATGCAGCCGCAGCAGCGCCGATTCGCCCGCCTCGGCGAGCAGTTCGGCCGCCGCCTCGATCCGCGCGGTCAGCACCGCCGGCGCGACGCCGCATTCGCCGACCAGCTTGTTGACGAGCAGCAGCACCGTCTGGCGCAACTGTCCGGCGATACGGTCGCGGTCGAGCTGATGGCCGTTGGCGAGCGCGGCGGTGAGCTGGGTGAGCAGCGTACGGTCGCGGTCGCCGCTTTCCCGCGCAGCGGCGGCGGCGGCGGCGAGGCCCTCGGCATAGCCGGCGGCATGCGCGGTCTCGATCGGATCGATGAAGCCGGTCGGCTCCGCCTCGCTGTCGAGCGGGTCCCAGCCGCGCGTCGGCTTGTCGCCGCCGGGATCGGCCGGGCTGAAGTGGCGCGGGCCGGAGCGCGGTTCGGGATCGGGCGCGGCGCCCATCGTCCGTTCCAGCGTCGCCCACATGTCGCGCGGCGAGAAGCCCGCCTGCGGCGCGAAAGCGGCCTGCAACAGATGCGCGGCGGTGTCGTGACGGGCGGCGAAGCCGGCGACGAACTCAGACATAATCGTCGTCGCCCGCGCCCATCATGATCGTGCCGTCCTTGGCGAGGTTGCGCGCGATGCCGATCATCGCCTTCTGCGCCTCCAGCACCTCGGCGAGCTTCATCGGCCCGCGCGCCTCCATCTCGTCGCGGATGCCGTCGGCGGCCCGCGCCGACATGCAGCCGAGGAAGCGGTTGCGCGCATTCTCGTCGACGCCCTTGAGCGCGCGCGACAGGATGTCGCCGTCGACGTTGCGGATGAGGGTGCCGAGATTCTTGTCGTCCATGTCGAGCAGATTGTCGAAGACGAACATCGCCTCTTCGATCGCCTTGGCGACATCCTTGTCGATCTTGAACAATTTGGGCAGCACGCGCTGTTCGGTGGCCTTGCGCGCGCCCTGCAGGATCTTCGCCGCCTCGCGCGTGCCGCCGAGCGACAGGCCGCTCGCCGAGCCGCCGCCGCTGCCGCCGCGCCGGTTGGCGAGCACCGTCTTCAGCGTGTCGATCGCATCGGCGTTGATCGGCCCCAGCCGGGCGATGCGGTGGAGGATGTCGGGCTGTACCGCATCGGGGAGCAGTTCGAGCACCTGGCCGCCGACCGCGGGGTCGAGGTTGGCGATCATCACCGCGGCGATCTGCGGATGCTCCTTCTCGATCATCTGCGCGATCTCGCTGGCGTCGAGCCAGTCGAGCAATTCGAGTTCGCACGCCGCTTCGGGCGGGGTGATGCGGGCGAGCACGCTCTCCGCCTTCTCGGCGCCGAGCGCGCGGTTCATCACCGCCTCAATGCGCGGGCGCGGTTCGAAGGTGACGCCGGTGCGCTCGCGCGCCTTGCCGACGAAATCGTCGAGCACGTCCTCCATCTCCTGTTCGGAGACGTCGGCGACCGCGAACATCGCCGAGCCGAGCTGGCGCACCTCCTCGGGGTCGAGCTTCTGGAGGATGGCCGCGGCCTCGTCCTCGCCGACCAGCATCATCAGCACCGCGGCGCGTTCGACGCCGGTATAGGTGCGCGCGGGGGCAGGGGCGGCGGTCACTTGGCGTCGGCCTTGATCATGTCGCGGATCGCCAGCGCGGCGCGTGCCGGATTGTCACGGGTGAAGCCGCGCACCGCACCGATCCGGTCGTCGACCGTCTGCGTCGCCTCGAGCCGGTCGAGGCTGACCGCCTCGTGCACCGTGATGCCGTCACTCTCGCCGCCGGCGATCGTGCCGCCGGGGCCGGCGAGCGCCGGGGTGGCATCCTCGCGCTTCTTCATCAGACCCTTGGCGAGCGGACGCACGCCGAGCAGCAGGACGAGCAGCGCGATCAGGATCGCGGTGGCGTTGCGGGCGAGCACCGGCAGCCAGGCATTGTCATACCAGGCGGGACCACTCGTATCCGCCGAGGTGTCGGCGAACTTGCGGCTGATCACCGTCACCTGATCCTGACGCGCCTGATCGAAGCCGACCGCGCTCTTCACCAGATCGGTGATCTGCGTGATCTCCGCCGCGGTGCGCCGCGACTTGTCGGGATCGCGCAGCAGCACCGCCACCGACAGCCGCTTGACCGAGCCGGGCGCCTGCCGCGTCACCGACACTTCCTTGCCGAGGTCATAGGCGCGCTGGAAGCTGTCGCTCTGCTTGTTGGGATTGGGGGCGGGGCCGCCGGCGGTCGGCGTCGGCGCGGCGGCGGGATTGCCGCTCGCCCCGACCGCGGGCTGCGGCGTCTGGAGCTGGCTGGCGGGCGGCGGCGTGTTGGACAGCGCACCGGGGATGCCGCCCGGCGTCGCCGGCGCGTTCGCCTGATTGCCGACCCAATTGCCCGTCTCGGCGCGCAGCGCGCCGGCCTTGTCATAGGTTTCGCGCGTCGCCTGCGTCTGGTCGAGGTTGATGTCGGCCTGCACCTCGGCGGTGAAATTGCCGGCACCGACCAGCGGCGTGAGCAACTGGACGAGCTGCTGGCGGACCTTGTCCTCGGTCTTGCGCTGCATCTCGAGCCGCGCGTCGCTGTCGGCATCGGCGCCGCCGGCACCCGGCTTGGACAGCAAGGCGCCCATCTGGTCGACGATCGTGACGCTTTCGGGCTTCATTCCCGGCACCGACGAGGCGACGAGATTGACGATCGACTGGACCTGCGCCTGGCTGAGCGCACGGCCGCCCTGCAGCTTGACCACCACCGAGGCGGAGGGCGAGGCATTGTCGCGCACGAACACGCTGGCTTCGGGCATGGCGAGATGCACCCGCGCCTCGGCGACCGCGTCGATATCCTCGATCGAGCGGGCGAGTTCGGTCTCGCGCGCCTGGCGCAGCCGCTCGCCCTCGACGGCGCGGCTGACACCCATCGGCAGCTGGTCGAGGATCGCATAGCCGCCCGGCGCCTGTTTCGGCAGGCCCTGGCCGGCGAGCAGCATCCGCGCCTTGCTGTACTGATCCTCGTTGACGGTCAGTGCGCCGGTGCCCTCGTCGATCTTGCTGGCGATGTTCGCCTGCGTCAGCGCGCTGGTCACCGCCTGTTTGTCGGCGTCGGTGAGGCCGGTGAACAGCGTCTTCTGCGTCGGCGTCGAAAAGGTCATCCAGGCGAGCGCGGCGGCGCCGATCAGCGCGACGAGCATCGCCATCGGCAGGCTGCGGCGGACCGCGGGCTGCGCCAGCACGCCCTTGATCTGCAACAGCGGGTTGGCGAATTTCTCGGGCAGCGCCGAGGTCGAAACGGGGGCGAGGGCAGTGCTCATCGATTACACCGGCATGCTCATGATGTCCTTGTAGGCGGACAGCAATTTGTTGCGGACCTGCAGCGTCGCCTCGAACCCGACCGAGGCTTGCTGGCGGGCCAGCATGACCTTGGCGATATCGACCGTCTCACCGCGTTCGTAGCTTTCCGACAGCGCCGAAGCCTTGTTCTGGCCGGCGTTGACGTCCTTCAGCGCATCCTGGAGCGTATCGGCGAAGCTGGTCGGCTTGGCCGCCGCCGGTGCGCCGTCGGTCGCGCTGGCGCGGCTCAGCGCCTGATTGCGTTCGAGGATCTGCGCGCGCAGCTGCATCACCCGGTCGACGCTCATCGCGCCGCCGACATTGGCGACGCCGGTCATGCCGATGCCGCCATGCTGAGCGGCCGGGCGAGATCGTCACCCTGTTCGCGCGCCTTGGCGAGGCGGTAGCGCAGCGTGCGCTCCGAGATGCCGAGCCGGCGCGCGGTCTCGACCCGGCTGCCGCCGCACGCCGCGAGCGTTTCGCGGATCGCCTGGAATTCGCTCATCTGCACGACGTTGCCGAGGGTCGCCGGTTCGGCCGGCGCGGGCGCCGGGGCCGCGAACAGCTGCGTCACCGGCGCGGGATCGCGGTGGAAGGTGAAGCTGACCGGCCGGTCAAAGACGATATGGCTCGCCTCGATCGTGTCGCCGCCGGCGAACAGCAGCGCGCGCTGGATGACGTTCTCGAGCTCGCGGACGTTACCCGGCCAGTCGTGGCCCATCAACGTCTCGATCGCCGCGGCGGTCGGCCAGGGCACCACCGCGCGCGATCCGGCATGGCGCAGGATCATCGTCGCGGCGAGCGCCGGAATGTCCTGCGGGCGCTCGGCGAGCGGCTTGGTCGACAGCGGGAAGACCGACAGGCGGTAGTAGAGATCGGCGCGGAAGCGGCCGGCGGCGACCTCCGCCTGAAGATCGCGGTTGGCGCACGCGACGACGCGCACGTCGATGCTCTGCGGCACCGAGGCGCCGATCGGCACGACCTCGCGCTCCTGCAGCACGCGCAGCAGCTTGGCCTGCAGTTGCAGCGGCATCTCGGCGATCTCGTCGAGCAGGATGGTGCCGCCGTCGGCGGCGCGGAAGAAGCCTTCGCCACCCGACGAGGCGCCGGTGAACGCGCCCTTCTGATGGCCGAACAGCAAGGCTTCCAGCATCGTTTCCGGCAAAGCGGCGCAGTTGATCGCGATGAACGGGCCGTCGCGACGCGGTGACTGGTTGTGGATCGCGCGGGCGAGCACTTCCTTGCCGGTGCCGGTCGGGCCGTTGATCAGCACGGTGATGTCCGCCTGCGCGACGCGCTCGGCGAGCGCCAGCAGCGCGAGGCTTTCGGGATCGGCGGCGGTCGGCATCTCGGCCCCGGCGACGAGCGCACGGGCGAAGCCGTGGCCGACCGCGGCATCCTCGGCATCGAAGGCGATCCGCGCCGGATTGCCGTTGCGCGACGGCAGCACCTGGCGCTGCTCGCCGCCGATGATGACGGTGCGCGCCGGCGCCGGCGGTGCCTCGCCCTCGGCGATCAGGAACAGGTCGCCCGGACCCGGCTGCGCCGTCTCGAACGAGCCAAGCCCGAAGCCCTGCGCACGCAGGCTCGAGACGAGCGGATAGTGACGCTGCAACACCGCAGCGGAAGGAAAAATCGAACGCATTGCTATCCCCCAAGGACAAGGCTGCAATGCGGGCCGGCTAGTAAATGCGGGATTAAAATCCGTTTCAGGCCGGCAAAATTTTTCCGGGCGCGACACGCGCGTGCCGCCCGCGTGTCTACGCGCGCGTAGACACGTGCGTGAGGCCGGCAAAATCGCGGCGCCGGATTTTTCGCTAAATCGCCCGGGGGCTTGGCCGTTTCCCCATTTGGCGGCTCGGCCCTCCGCTCTGGGGGCGGCGGGGAGCGCCGCAGCTTTTGGAGACATCACATGACCGTTATCGGCACCAACATCGCGTCGCTGCGTGCGGCGAACGCTTCGACCACCGCCAACATGCAGCTGTCGACCGCCATGGAGCGTCTGTCGACCGGCAAGCGCATCAACTCGGCGAAGGACGATGCCGCCGGCCTCGCGATCTCGACCTCGATGAACGCGCAGGTCCGCGGCATGAACCAGGCGGTGCGCAACGCCAATGACGGTATCGCGCTCGCCCAGACCGCCGACGGCGCGCTCGGCGAAGCCAGCAACATCCTGCAGCGGATGCGCGAACTCGCCGTCCAGTCGGCGTCGGGCACCTATCAGGACTCGGACCGCACCAACATGGGCACGGAAATCGCCGAGCTGCAGAAGCAGCTGGTGACGATCTCGCAGACCAAGTTCAACGGCGTGTCGCTGTTCAGCGCCTCGGCCGACCAGAGCATCGCGATCCAGGCGGGCGCCAATTCGAGCGACCAGATGAAGCTGACGATCAACAAGCTCAACCTGGTTCCGGTCAGCGGTACCGTCACCGCCGGTTCGGTGACCGCCGGCCTGACCACCGCGCTCGGCGCGAGCGATCCGCTCGTCGGCACCAAGCGCACCGTCACCGCGGAAGACGTGGCCTATGGCGGCAAGCTCGGCGGCGCGACCGTCACTTCGGCTGACATCGGCACCGAGAAGACGCTCGCCACCGGCGACCAGATGTATCAGCCGGCCGGTTCCGACGGCATCACCGGTGGTATCTCGGTCAGCAACGCGACGAATGCGCAGAACGCCCTCGCCACGCTCGACACCGCGCTGAGCGCCGTCAACACGACCCGCGCCTCGATCGGTGCCGGCCAGAGCCGTCTGCAGTCGGTGGTCAACAACCTGACCACCAACGTCACCAACCTGACCGACGCGAAGAGCCGCATCGAGGACGCCGACTTCTCGGCCGAGACGACCGCGCTCGCCAAGGCGCAGATCCTCAGCCAGGCGTCGACCGCGATGCTCTCGCAGGCGAACCAGAGCCAGCAGGGCGTGCTCAAGCTGCTCCAGTAATCCTCAGATCGGCGCTGGCGCCGCCCCCCAAGGGCAAAGGCGCCGACCGAGCTTGTTCCCCAAGGACAGGCGAAGCCAGAATCCCGGTGGCCCTCGCGCCGCCGGGATTTTCGGCGTCTGGTAGGCTTTGGCAGGCAGGCGATGCGTATTCGGCGGCGAACACTACGGAGGTGGGTGTCGTTGCCTAGCGTCGCAGTGTTCCTGCGCAAGCAGGAACCCAGGTCAAGCAGAGCAACGACTGACTTGCCTTGCGCCCCTGGGCTCCTGCGTCCGCAGGAGCACTGGCCAGTATTATTCAGGTCTTGCCTGCGCGGAAATGACAGGCGGGTAGATGCCCGCCTAGCGATGCGCGGCGCGCGCGAGCCGGTCGTTGATTGCGACGCCCAGTCCTTCGGCGGGCACCGGCGCCACCGCGATCGCCTCGCGGTCACTCGCGTCGGCGCGGTGGAGCGCGTCGAACAGCCGCGCCGCCGCCTCGCGCAGGTCGCCCGTTGCCGACAGCATATCCTCCCCGCCGACCGCGCCGAACCCGATCAGCCACTCGTCCGGCCGCGCCTCGGTCGCATCGAGCCGCAGCGGCTTGCGCGGCGCATAATGGGTGGCGAGCTGCCCCGGCGCGGTGATCGCAGACTCCTTTATATAGGGGAGGGCGGGAAACGGCAGGTCGGCGGCGGTGATCGGGCCGGGGCGCAGGATCGTCCGCCCGGCGATGATCGTCGATTCGAGCCCCGCCTCGGTCGCCCCGTCGTCGAGGATCAAGGGCACGCGGGTGCCGAGGCTCTGCGCGACATGCGCGGCGCGGGTCGGGCTCAGCTGGTTGCTCGCATTGGCGGAGGGCGCGGCGAGCGGTCGGCCGGTCGCGGCGAGCAGCGCCTGCATCGCGCGGTGGCGCGGCACCCTGATCGCCAGCGTCGCCAGCCCTGCCGTCACCAAAGAGGCGATCGGCGCGCCGTCGCGCAGCGGCAGCACTAGCGTCAGCGGCCCCGGCCAGAAACGCGCGGCGAGCGCGCGCGCATCGGCGTCGAACACCACCAGCCGCTCGGCGGCGGCATGATCGGGAACGTGGACGATCAGCGGGTTGAAGCTCGGCCGGCCCTTGGCGGCATAGATGCCCGCCACCGCATCGGCGTTGCCGGCGTCGGCGGCGAGGCCATAGACCGTCTCGGTCGGCACCGCGACGCATTCGCCGGCGGTGATTCGCGCCGCCGCCTCGGCGAGCGCGGCCATGCCGTAGGGTAAGATGCGCGGGTTTGGATCGGCCATCCGTCGGGGCTATATCGTCTCCCTCACCAGGAGAGAATGATGTCCTTTACCGCAGCCGTGGCCGATCAGCGTTTCGTGCTGGAGCATGTCGTCAGAATCGACGAACTCGCCGCCACCGATCGCTTCGCCGCCGCGAGCGCCGACGTGGTCGACGCGGTGCTCGAAGGCGTCGGCCAGTTCGCCGCCGGCGAATGGGCGCCGCTCAATCGCGAGGGCGATACGGTGGGTGCCAAATGGTCGCCCGACGGCGTGCATATGCCGGCGAGCTTCATCAAGGCGTATCACGATTACGTCGAGGGTGGCTGGGGCACCATCGGCGTGCCGGAGGATTTCGGCGGGCAGGGCCTGCCGTTCGCGATCCAGACCGCGGTGCTCGATACGCTGGGCAGCGCCAACATGGGCTTCGCGCTCTGCCCGACGCTGACCGTCGGCGCGATCGAGGCGCTGATCCACCATGGCAGCGATGCGCAGCAGGCGCAGTATCTGCCGCATCTCGCCACCGGCGAATGGACCGGCACGATGAACCTGACCGAGCCGCAGGCGGGCAGCGACGTCGGCGCCTTGCGCGCCACCGCCAAGCCGCTCGGTGACGGGCGCTGGTCGATCAAGGGCACCAAGATCTACATTTCGTTCGGCGACCACGACATGGCGGACAATATCGTCCACCTCGTCCTCGCCCGCACGCCCGATGCACCGGCAGGGACGCGCGGCATCAGCCTGTTCCTCGTCCCCAAATTCCGCCTCGATGCCGAGGGCCGGCCGGGCGACTTCAACGACGTCCGCGTCGTGTCGATCGAGCACAAGATGGGCCTGCACGCTTCGCCGACCTGCGTGCTGAGCTTCGGCGATCACGACGATTGCATCGGCGAGCTGATCGGCGCGGAACATGGCGGGATGCGCGCGATGTTCACGATGATGAACAATGCCCGGCTCAACGTCGGCTTGCAGGGCGTGCAGATCGCCGAGGGCGCGACGCAGAAGGCGGTCGGCTATGCGCTCGAACGCGTCCAGTCGGCGCGGGCCGGTGCGGCGAGCAAGGAGGCGGTGCGCATCGTCGATCATCCCGACGTGCGCCGCATGCTGCTGCGGATGAAGGCGCAGACGCAGGCGGCGCGCGCGCTCGTCTATTATGCCGCGGGGCAGGTCGATCGCGCCGCGCTCGGCGACGCGGCGGCGCGCAACCGGCTGGAGGTGGTGACGCCGCTCGCCAAGGCGCATGGCACCGACATCGGCAACGAGGTCGCCAGCCTCGGCATCCAGGTGCACGGCGGCATGGGCTATGTCGAGGAGACCGGCGCGGCGCAATATTTCCGCGATGCGCGGATCACGCCGATCTACGAAGGCACCAACGGCATCCAGGCCGCCGATCTGGTCGGGCGCAAGCTGGCGCTCGACAATGGCGGCGCCTTCGCGGCGCTGGTCGCCGACATGCGCGGCGAGGCGGCGCATCCGCAGCTCGTCGCGCTGATCGACGCGGTCGAGCGGATCGCGCGCCGGCTGGCCACCGCGGATGCCGACGACAGGCTCGCCGCGAGCTATCCGTTCCTGACGATGACCTCGGTCGCGGTCTGCGGCTGGCTGATGGAGCGCTCCGGCCGGCTGGTCGCGGGCGACGACGGCTTCGCCACCGTCAAGCGTGCGGCGTCACGCTTCTACCTCGACCAGATCGTGCCCGAGGCATTGGGGCTCGAGGCGGCGGCTTGCGCCAGTGCCGAGGTGCTGTACGCGGTGCCGGCCGAGGCGTTTGCCGCCTGACCTAATCCTCCCCGGTACGGGGAGGTGGCAGCGCGCAAGCGCTGACGGAGGGGGGCTTCCGCAGGCGCTACGAGTGCGGCAGCCCCCCTCCACCAGCCTGCGGCTGGTCCCCCTCCCCGCGAGCGGGGAGGATTTTAAGGAAACCCCATGTTCGATCTCGACGCCTATCTCGCCCGCATCGGCCTGCCCGCGCGCGTCACCCCGGATGCCGAGGGGCTCGGCCGGTTGCAGCGCGAGCATCGCCTGTCGATCCCGTTCGAGAATCTCGATGTGCGGCTCGGCCGCGGCATCGCGATCGACGGCGCGTCGGTGTTCGCCAAGCTCGTCACCGGCAAGCGTGGCGGTTATTGCTTCGAGCAGAACCGGCTGTTCATGGATGCGCTGACCGCGCTCGGCTTCACCGTCCGCCCGCTGCTCGCCCGCGTCTGGCTCGGCGCCGAGCAGGCGCCGCCGCTGACGCACACGTTCAGCCTGGTGACGATCGACGGCCGCGACTGGATCGCCGACCCCGGTTTCGGCGGCAGCTACGCGCCGGTGATGGCCCTGGCCGACGGCTGGCAGGCGGAGGCCCCCGACGGCGCCGCGTTCAAACTCGAGCGCGACGCGGAGCATGGCTGGATGCTCAGCCGCCGCGGCGATCCCGGCTCGACCGACGGGCGCGGCACCGGCGAGGGCTGGCAGCGGCAATATAGCTTCCACGAGGCCGAGGTGTTCGACGCCGATCTCGCGCTGTCCAACCACTGGACCGCGACCGCGCCGGAGAGCCGCTTCACCCAGCGGACCATCGCCAGCATCGTTCTGCCGCACGGCCTCGCCGGGCTGACCGACCGCCGCTATCACCGCCGCGCCGGCGACAACAGCAGCGTCGCCGAGATCACCGACCCCCGCGTCTATCGCATGCGGATGTCGCTGATGTTCGGGATCGACCTGACGCCGGACGAGGTGGCGGCGCTGGAGTTGTTCTGAACCGGGGGCGGGGGGCTCCCCGCTGTTCGGATTGAGCCTGTCGAAGCCCGCCCCCTCCCACGCGTTGGCTCACCCGGGCAAGCCGCCCTTCGACGGGCCCGGGGCTGACGGATGAGGGTATGAGGCTCGAAACACCTGCGCCGGGCTTGCTGCCCGCGGGGCTACGCCCGTTCGCAGGCGAGCAGGTCGGCGGCGTCGAGGCCGAGCAGGTCGATATAGCTGCGGATGCGCGGCCATTGCGTCTCGACGAAAGCGGCGCGTTCGGCGGCGCGCAGATTCTCCGCCGCGCCGGGCAGCACGAACATGCCGACGCCGCGGCGCACCTCGACATAGCCGTCGTCCTGGAAGCTCTGATAGGCCTTGGCGACGGTGAGCGGGTTGGCGCCATGTTCGGCGGCGAAGGCGCGCACCGAGGGAAGCTGGTCGCCGGCGCGATAGTCGCCGCGCAGGATGCCTGCCGCGATGGTGCCGCGTAGCCGGATATAGACCGGGCTGTCCTCGTTGCTGAGCGCTGTCATGCTGACTTAATACACTATTCCTGACAAAGGTCCATCGCGCACCGACGCGGCGTCATCCCGCCTTGGGCCAGTGCGAGACGATGCGTGCGAGATCCGGGCGGGGCCGTTCGTCGAGCGGCCGTCCCGGCGTGCCGATGAAGACGAAGCCGGCGATCCGTTCCGGCGCGGCGCCGAATGCGTCGCGCACCCGATCGGAAAAGGTCGGCCAGCCGGTCAGCCAGCCCGCGGCGAAGCCCATCGCATGCGCGGCATGCAGCAGGTTCATCGTCGCTGCACCCGTGGACAATTCCTGCTCCCACAGCGGGATGTGACTGGTCGTCACCGGCGCGGACAGCACCACGACCAGCGCCGGCGCCTGCCGCGCGAACTGGTCGAGCGCATCGGTGTCGCCGCGCGGCGCCTGCGGGCGTTCGGCGCGATAGGCGTCGGCCAGCAGCTGCGACAAGGCATCGCGATCGTCGATCACCACGAACCGCCACGGCGACAGCTTGCCGTGATCGGGGGTGCGCGCGGCGATGGCGAGCATCTGGTCGAGCTGCGCCGCATCGGGGCCGGGGGCGACGAGATCGCGCGGCTTGCCGGAGCGGCGGGTGGTGAGCAGCGAGAGCGGCGTGGCGGTGTCGTTGAACATGATGCCCGCCCATAGCCGCTGGCGGCGATGTTTACAGCAGGGGATCAGCCGTTAGGTTGACGCGATCCGCCGCCCGATCGGGCAGGCTCCATGTTTGTGTCGGAGTTGTCAGACCTTATGGCCATCACATCGGCGAGCGGAGGCGGCGTACCGGCCCACGCGCGCACCCTCCTCGGACACCCGCTCGGGCTGTTCATGCTGTTCTTCGCGGAGATGTGGGAACGCTTTTCCTATTACGGCATGCGCGCCATTCTGGTCTTCTACCTGACCAAGCACTTCCTGTTCGGCGAACAGCCCGCCTTTGCGGTCTATGGCGCCTATACCGCGCTGATCTACGTCACGCCGATCATCGGCGGCTATATCGCCGACCGCTATCTCGGGCCGCGCAAGGCGGTGCTGGCGGGCGGCGTGCTGATCACCATCGGCCATCTGATGATCGCTGCGTTCGAGGCGCCCGCCGGTGTGCAGGGCAGCGCACTCAACGGCTTCTACCTCGCGCTCGCCTTCATCATCGTCGGCACCGGCTTCCTCAAGGCCAATATATCGGTGCTGGTCGGCAAACTCTATCCGCGCGACGACAGCCGCCGCGATGGTGCGTTTTCGATCTTCTACATGGGGATCAACACCGGCGCCTTCATCGGCCCGCTGCTGATCGGCTATCTCGGCGAGCGGATGGGCTGGGGCTGGGGCTTCGGCGCGGCGGGGATCGGCATGGCGCTCGGCCTGGTCGTTTTCGTGCTGCTGCGCCGCGAATTGTACGACGTGGGCGAGCCGCCGGTCGTCGGCGGGCTCAGCGCCAAGTCGCCGATCGGCCTGTCGGTCGAATGGACGATCTATGCGGGCGCGCTGGTCGGCGTCGCGCTGTCGTGGTGGCTGGTGCGCAGCCAGGGTGCGGTCGGGCTGGTGCTGATCGTCGGCTCGGCGCTGACCGTCGGCTATATCCTGCTCACCGCGTTTCGCGCGCTGCCGCGGGTCGAGCGGCATCGCATCTTCGCCGCGCTGTTCCTCGTCGCGCTGTCGCCGCTGTTCTGGGCGCTGTTCGAACAGGCGGGATCGTCGCTCAATCTCTACACCGATCAGTCGGTGGACCGCACGGTGTTCGGCTGGGAGATGCCGGCCTCGTGGTTCCAGTCGGTCAATTCCTTCTTCATCATCACGCTCGCACCGCTGTTCGGCCTGCTGTGGACGGCACTCGGCAAGCGCGGGCTGGAGCCGTCGGCGCCGTTCAAGTTCGGCATCGGCCTCGTCCTCGTCGGTGCGGGATTTTTCGCGCTGATCCTCGGCGCGCCGGCGAGCGGCCTCACCCCGGCGATCTTCGTCATCCTGCTCTACATGCTGCACTCGATGGGGGAGCTGTGCTTCTCGCCGATCGGCCTGTCGTCGATGACCCGGCTGTCGGTGGCGAGCATGACCGGGCTGATGATGGGCACCTGGTTCCTCGCCACCGCGGCGGGCAATTTCATCGCCGGGCTGATCGCGCAGGCGACCGGCGGCGAGGGCGCCGGACCCGCACAGGTGCTGGTCGTCTATGGACGGATCGGCTGGTTCTCGATGGGCGTGGGGCTCGTCGTGCTGGTGCTGGCGCCGTTCGTGACGCGGCTGATGCACCTCGACACGATCGGCGAGGATGCCGAGCATGCGCTCGCCGGCGAGGCGGCGATCGGCGAACCCGCCGCGGCGGGCGTGGATACGCGGGACGAGCAGCGGCCACGCCGCTGATCAGAGGCCTGTCCTCACCCTTCCCACTGCTGCGGCAGCGGGCCCCTTCCTCTCCCGCCGGGAGGGGGAGAGATGGCGCAGCCATCGACGGGTGAGGGCAGGGCGGAACGCCGGCCTCAATCCCGCCGCTGCACCACGCTGGTCACGGCGACGTCCATCGTGACGTTGCCGACGGTGCGGAACAGGTCGGGCACCGTCTCGACCGCGACGAGCAGGCCGAGCGCCTCGATCGGCACCCCCATCGCGAAGGCGACGGGGGCGACGCTGGCGAAATAGCTGATCGTGCCCGGCAACGACACCGATCCCATCGTCGTGATCGCCGCGGTCGCCACCCCGGCGGCGAGCTGGCCCGTGCCGATCGGCACGCCGAGCCAGCGCGCGACGTAGAGCGCCACCGCGAGGTTCATCGCCGGGCTGGTCGCGCGGAAGATGGCGACCGCGACCGGCAGCACGATCCCCGCGGTCGCCGGCGCGACGCCGACCTCGCCCGCGCCCTTGAGCATCGCCGGCAGCGAGGCGAGCGACGATTGCGTGCTGATCGCCACCGCCTGCGCCGGTGCGACCGCGCGGGCGAAGCGGCCGATCGGCACGCCGCCGGCAAAGCGCGCGACCAGATAGGCGGCGAGCAGCACGATCACCCCGATCGTCGAGACCATGGCGATATAATGGATCAGCGCGCCGAACGCCGCCGCGCCGGTCCGCGCGCCGACGCCGAAGGCGAGCGCGAAGATGCCGATCGGCGCGAGCTTGAGCACCCAGCCGATGATCACCAGCATCGCGTCGGTGATCGCACGGAACAGCTCGGTCAGGCGATGCCGCGCCGCATCCTCCAGCCGGGTGATCGCAAAGGCGAAGGCGAGCGTGAAGACGGTGAGCGGCAGGAAGGCATCGCCCGCCGCCGCCGCGACGACGTTGGTCGGCACGATCGTGTCGAAGAAATCGGTGAGCGTCGGCACCGTGCCGACCGCCGGTGCCGCGGTGAGCGCCTGGCGCAGCGCCGCCGACCAGGCGGCGGGCAGCGGCCACAGGTCGAGCAGCAGCGGCATCACCGCCGCCGCCATCAGCGTCGTCCCCCACAAGACGATCACGAACAACAGCACCGCGCGCCCGGCGATCCGCCCGGCCTTGGCCGCCTCGGCGGTGGCGGCGATGCCGGTGACGAGCAGCCCGACGATCAGCGGTACGATCACCATCTGCAACCCGTGCAGCCACGCCTCGCCGATCGGCCGGGTGACGCTGGCGATGGCGAGCGCGACGGGTTCGTCGATCGTCACGGCAAGGATGCCGAGCGCGATGCCGGCGATCAGCGCCAGCAGGATACGGGTGGCTTGCGACATCGGGTTCCTTGGCGCATCGGGAAGCTGGTCAGACGGCATAGCGGAGCGGATGTCACGCGATGGCAAGGAAATATTTCGGTACCGACGGGATTCGCGGCCTCACCAACAGCGGCGCGATGACCGCCAGCATGGCGATGAAGGTCGGGATGGCGGCGGGCGCCTACTTCCAGCGCGGCGATCACAAGCATCGCGTGCTGATCGGCAAGGACACGCGGCTGTCGGGCTATATGCTGGAATCGGCGCTGGTCGCCGGCTTCACCAGCGTCGGCATGGACGTCATCATGGTCGGCCCGCTGCCGACCCCTGCGGTGGCGATGCTGACCCAGTCGATGCGCGCCGACATCGGCGTGATGATCTCCGCCAGCCACAATCCCTTCGCCGACAACGGCATCAAATTGTTCGGGCCCGACGGCTACAAATTGTCCGACGAGGCGGAGGCGACGATCGAGCAATTGATCGACAGCGCCAAGGACGGCGAGGTGCCGCTGTCGCAGCCCGCGCAGATCGGGCGCGCGCGCCGCATCGACGATGCGCAGGGCCGCTATATCCACTTCGCCAAATCGACCTTCCCGCGCGACCTGCGGCTCGACGGCCTGCGCATCGTCATCGATTGCGCCAATGGCGCCGCCTATAAGGTCGCGCCGATGGCGCTGTGGGAGCTGGGCGCCGACGTCGTGTCGATCGGCATCACCCCCAACGGCACCAACATCAACGACGGCGTCGGCTCGACCGCGCCGCAGACGCTGTCGGAGACGGTGGTCGCGGCGGGGGCGGATATCGGCATCGCGCTCGATGGCGACGCCGACCGGCTGATCGTCGTCGACGAGACCGGCACGGTGGTCGACGGCGACCAGCTGATGGCGACGATCGCCGCGGGCTGGGCGCGCGCCGGGCGGCTCGCCGGGGGCGGACTGGTCGCGACGGTGATGTCCAATCTCGGCCTCGAACGCCACCTCAAGGCGCAGGGGCTCGGCCTCGTCCGCACCAAGGTGGGCGACCGCTACGTGCTCGAGAAGATGCGCGCTTCGGGCTATAACGTCGGCGGCGAACAGTCGGGGCATATCATCCTGTCCGACTATGGCACCACCGGCGACGGCCTCGTCGCGGCGTTGCAGGTGCTCGCCGAGATCAAGCGCGCCGGTGCGCCGGCGAGCGAGGTGCTGCACCGGTTCGCGCCGCTGCCGCAACTGCTCAAGAACGTCCGCTTCGCCGGCGGCAAGCCGCTCGACGACGAGGCGGTGAAGGCGGTGATCGCCGACGCCGAGGCGGAACTCGCCGGCACCGGCCGCCTCGTCATCCGCCCGTCGGGCACCGAGCCGGTGATCCGCGTCATGGCCGAGGGCGACGACGCGCGGCAGGTCGAGACCGTGGTCGATCGCATCTGCGACGCCGTGCGGCAGGCGGCCGCCTGATGCTGGCGATGCACCCCGATTGCACGCGCTGCGGCGCCGATCTGCCCGCCGACGCGCCGGGCGCGTTCATCTGCTCGCTCGAGACGACCTTCTGCGCGGAATGCGCGGACGAACTCGACGAGCGTTGCCCGGAATGCGGCGGCGAACTGCTCGACCGGCCGACGCGCTCCGGCAAGGTGCTGAAAGCGCATCCCGCGGCGGGGGAGCGCCGCTTTCAGAGCTAGCGCTGGCGACGCTGGGCGTCCGAGGCATCGGACGTTCCGGTGGGTTGGCGGAGCGTCGGCGAGGAGGGCGGCCGCAACCTTCCCCTGTTTCGGCGGGTGAAGCTGTGGCAAGGGCGCGGCATGGCATCGACGATCCGCCAGCCCCGCCACCACCGCCACGCCGGCCGCGCAGGATGATCCCGCGCGTGCTGATCGTCGCCGGCTCCGATTCGGGTGGCGGCGCGGGAATCCAGGCGGATATCAAGACCGTGACGATGCTCGGCGGCCATGCGATGACTGCGATCACCGCGGTGACCGCGCAGAATACGCTCGGCGTGCAGGCGATCCACCCGATCCCCGCCGATGTCGTCGGCGCGCAGATGCGCTCGGTGATCGAGGATATCGGCGTCGATGCGGTCAAGATCGGCATGATCGGCTCGGCGAGCGTCGCGCATGCCGTCGCCGACCTGCTCGAACAGCTCGACGTGCCGATCGTCTTCGATCCGGTGATGATCTCGACCAGCGGCGCGGTGCTCGCCGATGCCGCGACGATGGGTGCGTTCGGGCGGCTGATGCACGTCGCCTCGGTGGTGACGCCCAACGTCCCCGAAATGGCGGTGCTGGGCGGCGAGGCGGCGGTGCTCGCGCATGGCTGTCACGTCGTCGCCAAGGGCGGGCATGGCGACGGCGAGGAGATCGTCGACCGGCTGCTGTCGCCGCAGGGGGAGATCGCGCGCGCGGTCGGACGGCGCTTCAACACCGTCGACACGCACGGCACCGGCTGCACGCTGGCGAGCGCGCTCGCCGCCGGGCTGGCGGGCGGCATGGGGATCGAGGCGGCGTTCCGCCGCGCGGTGCGCTTCGTCCGCATCGCGATCGTCAACGCGCCCGCGCTCGGCGGCGGCCATGGGCCGATCGGCCATACGCTCGGCGTGGTGCCGTTCGATGCGATGGAGAGCTGACGTGCCGGGCTGGAAGCACGAGAAGGCGTGCCTGCCGCCGGTCGCCGGGGTCGACGAGGCGGGGCGCGGGCCGCTCGCCGGGCCGGTGGTCGCCGCGGCGGTGGTGCTGCCCGCCAAGGGTACGCCGCGCGGCATCGACGATTCGAAGAAGCTCGCCGCGGCCGAGCGCGAGCGCCTGTACGGGCTGATCACGACCCGCGGCGTCCATGGCGTCGGCATCGTCGAGCCGGCCGAGATCGACACGCTCAACATCTATTGGGCGACGATGAAGGCGATGACACTGGCGGTCGATGCGCTGGTCGCGCGGCTCGGCTGCGATCCCGGCCATGTGCTGGTCGACGGCAACCGTCTGCCGCGCTGGTCGTACCAGGCCACCGCGATCGTCTCGGGCGATGCGCACAGCCTGTCGATCGCGGCGGCGTCGATCGTCGCCAAGCACGTCCGCGACGGCATCATGCGCGACCATGCTTTGGTCCATCCCGAATATCACTGGCATTCGAACAAGGGCTATGGCTGCAAGCACCATCTCGCCGCGTTGCGCGAGCATGGCCCGACGCCGCTCCACCGCCGCAGCTTCGCGCCGGTCGCCGCCGCCGTCGCCCGAATCACCGCCGGGCGCGTCGAGACCCCCGCCGGCGCCGAAATCGGCGCTGCGCCGGTCACCAATTTGGCCGATGAGTCTTTTG
The DNA here is from genome assembly GCF_000632225.1 of Sphingomonas sp. RIT328. GTDB lineage: Bacteria > Pseudomonadota > Alphaproteobacteria > Sphingomonadales > Sphingomonadaceae > Sphingomonas > Sphingomonas kyungheensis. Next base: position 30,802 of record NZ_JFYV01000034.1, on the reverse strand, counting down.
AGTCACACACGCTAGCCTTGGGGGCAGGGCGCGCCGCCGATTCCCCATATCTGGGTTGAGGCCGCTCCCGCCCGCCGCGGCAGAGCCGCGTGCCGGCGATGGATTAACCAATGATCGCTTGACGCGAGTCCCCGGTTTCGCGCGAATGGGCCGGCAAGGGGGACCTCATGGCGGTTATCGACAAGCTCAGGCAGGTGCAGGTGGCGACGCGCGTCGCGGCGCCGATGGCGGCACCGGCGTTGCCGCTCGACACGATCGTCCGTGGCGATTGCATCGCAGCGATGCGTGCACTGCCCGACAAGTCGGTCGACATGGTGTTCGCCGATCCGCCCTATAACCTGCAACTCGGCGGCGAGCTGTTCCGCCCCGACGGCAGCCATGTCGATGCGGTCACCGACGATTGGGACAAGTTCGACACCTTCGCCGCCTATGACGCCTTCACCCGCGCCTGGCTGGCCGAGGCGCGGCGCATCCTCAAGGACGACGGCACCATCTGGGTGATCGGCAGCTATCACAACATCTTCCGCGTCGGCGCGGCGGTGCAGGACCTCGGCTACTGGATCCTCAACGACATCGTCTGGCGCAAGGCCAATCCGATGCCCAACTTCCGCGGCACGCGCTTCACCAATGCGCATGAGACGCTGATCTGGGCGGCGAAGGGCGAGGGCGCCAAATATACCTTCAACTACCGGTCGATGAAGACGCTCAACGACGAGTTGCAGATGCGTTCCGACTGGGAATTCCCGATCTGCGGCGGCGGCGAGCGGCTCAAGAAGGACGGCGTCAAGGTTCATCCGACGCAGAAGCCCGAGGCGTTGCTGTACCGCATCCTGCTCGCCTGCACCAAGCCGGGTGACGTGGTGGTCGATCCCTTCTTCGGCACCGGCACCACCGGCGCGGTGGCGAAGCGGCTCGGCCGGCGCTGGATCGGCATCGAGCGCGAGGGCGATTACATTGCCGCCGCGGAAGAGCGGATCGCGGCGGCGCTGCCGCTCGACGAATCGGCGCTGGCGACGATGCAGAGCCCGCGCCAGCAGCCCAAGGTGGCGTTCGGCATATTGGTCGAGAACGGCTATCTCCACCCCGGCGCGACGCTGACCGACGCCAAGCGCCGCTTCCGCGTGACGGTGCGCGCCGACGGCAGCCTCGTCTCCGATTGCGGCGCGGCGGGGTCGATCCACAAGCTCGGCGCGACCTTGCAGGGCGCGCCGGCGTGCAACGGCTGGACCTTCTGGCACCACGACGGCGCCGGCAAGCTCCAGCCGATCGATACGCTGCGGCAGACCTACCTGCTGGCGACGCAACCATAAAAATCCTCCCCGGCCGGGGAGGATTGGCGCTTGCGTCGATGGCGCCCGCGTCGGAAGGATCGGCGATGCGCTTCCATCTTCGCCCCGTGCATTTCGTCGACAGTCCGGTCACGCAGGCGGACGGCGCGGTGGCGCGGCTTGCCGGCGGGCTGCAATGGTTCGCCGGCTATGAGGTGATCGAAGCCGGTCGACGCCGCACGATCCCCGTTACGGAGGTCGCCACGCTCGGCGAGCATGCCGTCCGCCTCCATGCCGCGATCACCGCGCCCCGCGCGCCGCTGCACCTCGGCGAGCGGACGCTGCGGCTCGACCAGCCGCTCGTCGCCGGCATCCTCAACGTCACGCCCGACAGTTTCTCCGACGGCGGCGGCTATGGCGACGATCCCGCTGCCGCGGCGGCGGCGGGGGTCGATATGGCGGCGGCGGGGGCGGCGCTGATCGACCTCGGCGGCGAATCGACCCGGCCCGGCGCGGCGGCGGTGTGGGAAGGCGATGAGATCGCGCGCATCCTGCCGGTGGTCGAACGGCTCGCGCGCAGCGGTACGCCGGTCTCGATCGACACGCGCAAGGCGGCGGTGATGCGCGCCGCCCTCGCCGCGGGGGCGCATATCGTCAACGACGTATCGGCCTTGCTGTGGGATGACGAGGCGCTCGGCGTGGTCGCGGCGGCGGCCTGCCCGGTGGTGCTGATGCACTCGCCCGATCCCAAACAGGGCGGGCACGCCCGCACCGGCTATCGCGACGTGCTGACCGAGGTGTTCGACTGGCTCGAGGCGCGGATCGCGGCGGTGGTCGCGGCGGGGGTCGATCGCGCGCGGATCGTCGTCGATCCCGGCATCGGCTTCGGCAAGACGCTCGCCGAGAATCTGGCGCTGATCAACGGCCTCGCCATCTTTCACGGGCTCGGCTGCGCGATCATGCTCGGCGCGAGCCGCAAGCGGATGATCGGCGCGCTCGATCATGAGGCGCCGGTGGCGGAGCGGCTCGGCGGCAGCCTGACGCTGGCGCTCAAGGGGGCGGAGGCGGGCGTGCAGATCCTCCGCGTCCACGACGTCAAGGCGAGCGTGCAGGCGCTGCGCGTCTGGCGCGGGCTGCGCGACCAGGCGCTGGTCGGTGGCTGAATTGTGATTTTGCGTTGCAGCGAAGCGAATGTTGATGCGTTCGGGCCGCTTCGATCCCATCTGGACGCACTATGATCGTTGCAACCACGCCCCGCTTCACCCGCGTCGTCGCCGAGGTCTGGAAACCTCTGGTGATCCTGTTCATCTGGGACGTCATCGTCACCGTCAGTTACTATGCGCTCGAGTTCAAGGCGCCGTCGCTGCCGCTGACGCTGTTCGGCACCGTGCTCGCGCTGCTGATCGGCTTCCGCGACAATTCGGCCTATCAGCGCTGGTGGGAAGGGCGCGTCCTGTGGGGCGCGATGATCAACGCCTCGCGCAGCCTCAGCCGTGAGGCGCGCAACTTCCTGCCGGCGGACGAGGCGCACGACCTGCGCCGGACGATCGTCATCCGCCAGATCGCCTATGTGAACGCGCTGCGCTGTCAGTTGCGACGCCAGCCGGTCGACGAGCAGGTGCTCAAGTTCCTGTCGCGCGGCGAGGCCGAACCGGCGCTGACCCGCACCAACATCGCCAACGGCCTGCTCGACGGCACCGGCCGCCGCGTCGACGATGCCCGCCGCCGCGGCTGGATCGACACCATCCAGCAGACGCGGATGGAAGCGACGATGGTCGATATCGCCAACGCGCAGGGCGGCATGGAGCGGATCAAGAACACGCCGCTGCCCAATCAATATCGCTTCTTCCCGACGCTGTTCACCCACATCTTCTGCATCCTGCTGCCGATCGGGCTGGTCGAGACCCTGGGCTATGCGACGCCGCTCGGCTCGACGCTCGCCGGGCTGATGTTCCTCGCGGTGCTGCAGATCGGCGACGATCTGGTCGATCCCTTCGCCAACACCGTCCACGACGTGCCGCTGACCGCGATGTGCCGGACGATCGAGATCGACCTGCTCCAGTCGATCGGCGATCCGGCGCCCGAGCCGCTGAAGCCGGTCAAGGGCGTCTTGTGGTGATTACAGCGTATAGCCGCCGTCGCTGACCAGGCAGGCACCGGTGATCAGCGCCGCCGCATCCGACAGCAGGAAGGCGATCTGCGCGGCGATCTCCGCGGGCTTGGCATAGCGGCCGAGCGGGGTCGCGAGCGCGGCCAGTTCGGCGAACGCCGCGTCGCGGCCGATCGCCGCGGCACGGTCGGCGAACATCGGCACCGCATCCCACACCGGCGTCTCGACACCTGCGGGCGCGATCGCGTTGACGCGGATGCCGCGCGCCGCGCCTTCCTTGGCGGCGACCTTGACGAGGTGGATGAGCCCCGCCTTCGACGCGCCATAGGCGGCGACGCCGGCTTCGGGCTTGATCCCCGCCGCCGAGGCGGTCGCGACGATCGCACCGCCGCCGGTCATCGCGCGCATCGCCGCGCGCAGCGTCAGGAACGCGCCGTCGAGATTGACGCCGAGGATGCGCCGCCATTCGGCGAAGGCGAGATCGGTGATCGCACCCGCCCCGGCGACGCCGGCATTCACCACTGCCGCATCGATCCCGGCGAGCCGCGGTGCGGCCTCCTCCCAGAAGCGCTCGTCGGCGACGTCGCCGGCCAGCGTCTCGACCGCGCCGGGCAGCGCGACACGCGCCAGGGCCTCGGCATCGCGATCGACCAGCACCAGCCGCGTGTCCCCGGTAGCGAGCTGCGTCGCGGTGGCGAGGCCGATGCCGGAGGCGGCACCGGTGACGAGGATGTGACGCGCCGGCATGATTCTCTTCATAGAGGGGCGGGCGCATTGCGGAAAGTCAGGCGGCGTTGTCGATGCCGAGTTCGCCGAGCTTGCGGTAGAGCGTCGAGCGGCCGATGCCGAGCCGGCGCGCCACCTCGGTCATCCGGCCGCGATAATGGCCGATGGCGAGGCGGATGACATCGGCCTCGATATCCTCGAGCGGGCGCAGATTGCCGTCGGGCCGGAACAGGGTGATGCCGCCCGCCGAGCCATTGGCCGATCCGGTCGCGGCGCCGCGCCGGTTGCCGAGCGCGGCGATCTGCGGAAAGTCGGAGCGGGTCAGCGCCGCGCCCTCGCACAGCACCGCGGCGCGGAACAGCGCGTTCTGCAGCTGGCGGACGTTGCCCGGCCAGTCGTACTGGACGAGCAGCGCGAGCGCATCGTCGGTGATGCCGAGCGGCCGCAGCCCCGGTTGCTGCGCGATCCGCGCGAGCAGATGGCGGGCGAGCGCCGGCACGTCGGCAAGCCGTTCGCGCAGCGGCGGGATCGTCACCTGGACGACGTTGAGCCGGTAATAGAGATCCTCGCGGAACCGCCCCGCCTCGACCTCCTCGAGCAGTTTCTTGTTGGTCGCGGCGATGACGCGGACGTCGACCTCGCGCGCATGCCGCGCGCCGATCGGCTGGATCTCGCCCGATTGCAGCACGCGCAACAGCTTGACCTGGGTTTCCAGCGGCATCTCGCCGATCTCGTCGAGCAGGATGGTGCCGCCGTCGGCATCGGCGAACTTGCCGATCTTGCGTTCGAACGCGCCGGTGAAGGCGCCGCGCTCATGGCCGAACAATTCCGATTCGACCAGATTGGCGGGGATCGCGCCGCAATTGACGGTGACGATCGGTTTCTTGGCGCGCGGGCTGGCGGCGTGGATCGCGTCGGCGACCACCTCCTTGCCGACGCCGCTCTCGCCCTCGACCAGCACCGGCACGCGGGCGCGCGCCGCCTTGGCGGCGATCGCCAGCGCGGCGCGGAAGTCGGGCGAGGAGCCGACGATCTCGTCGAAGGCGAGCAGCGCCGGGATCTTTTCGGTCAGCGGCCGCAATTCGCCCGCGGCGGTGCCGGCGACCGCCGATTCGAGCGCGGCGAGCAGCCGTTCGGGCGCGAGCGGCTTGACCAGGAAGTCGGTCGCCCCGGCACGCATCGCGGCGACCGCATGCGCGACCGATCCGTTGGCGGTGAGCATCAGCAGCGGCAGCGCCGGGCGCCGCTCGCGCAGCTCGGCGATCAGCGGCGCGGCATCGGCGTCTGGCGCCCAGTGATCGAGCAGGATCGCATCGAGCTGCATCCCGTCCTGCGTGCCGAGCTGTGCGAGCGCCATCTCGCCATCGTCGGCGAAGATCGATCGCCAGCCGGCGCGCGCGGCGAGCGCCGAGACGAGGCGGCGTTGCGCCGGCTCGTCGTCGATCAGCAAAAGCAGGCGCTGTCCATTGCGCGTCATGATTCTTTCCCGTCCCGGTTCGGGGCATCTGATACAAGTCACGGGTAAAGGCCGACTTAAACCCGAATTGAGGGCATCGTCTTGACGGCCGCGCGGCTTTGCGGGCAGGTATCGTCGACAATGGCGGACAGGCCATGACAGATGAGGGATGGATGATGGCCGGCAATGGCGACCTCAAGGCGCATGAATCGACCTATATCAGCGTCACCAAGATGCTGTTCTGGGGTGCGATCGCCTGTGCGGTGATTGTCGCGCTGGTGATCTGGCTGATCGCATAGCCGCCGCCATGAAGATCGCCGTCCTCAAGGAAGCAGCAGACGGCGAACGGCGGGTCGCGGCGACCCCTGAAACCGTCAAGAAATTCATCGCCCTCGGCGCGCAGGTGGCGGTCGAGCGCGGCGCGGGGGATGCCGCGGCCTGTCCCGACGCGGCCTATGCCGCCGCGGGGGCGCGCGTCGCCGAGCGCTCGGCGGTGGTCGCGGATGCGCAGATCGTGCTGGGCGTGCAGGGGCCGGAGCCGGCCGCCCTGCAGGGCGCGGCGCCGGGGGCGTGGATCGTCGCCGCGCTCGACCCGTTCGGCCACCGCGACCGCGTCGATGCCTATGCCGCGGCCGGCGTCGAGGCGCTGGCGATGGAGCTGATGCCGCGCATCACCCGCGCGCAGGCGATGGACATCCTGTCGTCGCAGTCCAACCTTTCCGGCTACAAGGCGGTGCTCGATGCCGCGGCCGAATATGACCGCGCGCTGCCGATGATGATGACCGCGGCGGGGACGATTTCGGCGGCGCGGGTGTTCGTGATGGGCGTCGGCGTCGCCGGCCTGCAGGCGATCGCCACCGCGCGGCGACTCGGTGCGCAGGTCTCCGCCACCGACGTGCGCGCCGCGACGCGCGAGCAGATCCAGTCGCTCGGCGCCAAGCCGATCTTCGTCGACGCGGTCGAGGGGATCGCAGGCGAGGGCAGCGGCGGCTATGCCGGCGAGATGAGCGACGCCTATAAGGCGGCGCAGGCCGAACTGGTCTCCGCGCATATCGCCAAGCAGGACATCGTCATCACCACCGCGCTGATCCCCGGCCGACCGGCGCCGCGGCTGATCAGCGACGCGCAGATCGCGACGATGCGCGCCGGCAGCGTCATCGTCGACCTGGCGGTCGAACAGGGCGGCAACGTCGAGGGCGCGGTGGCGGGGCAGGTGCTCGAGCGGCACGGCGTCCGCCTCGTCGGCCACCGCAACGTCCCCTCGCGCCTCGCCGCCGACGCTTCGGCGCTGTTTGCGCGCAACCTCTACAATTTTCTGTCGACCTTCTGGGACAAGGACGCCGGCCGCCCGGTGCTCGACGCGGAGATCGGCGACGCGATCCGGCTGACGCAGGGCGGGCGGGTAGTGCATCCGCGGTTGCTGTCGTGACCATTCCTCCCCGTTCCGGGGAGGAATAGATGGATTTCGTTGCGATCCTGTCGATCTTCGTGATGGCCTGCTTCGTCGGCTATTATGTCGTCTGGTCGGTGACGCCGGCGCTGCATACGCCGCTGATGGCGGTGACCAACGCCATCTCCAGCGTGATCATCGTCGGGGCGCTGATCGCCGGGGCGGCGGCGGGAAGCGCCGGGTCGAAATGGCTGGGGCTGCTCGCCGTGGTGCTCGCCAGCGTCAACATCTTCGGCGGCTTCGCGGTGACGCAGCGGATGCTCGCGATGTACAAGAAGAAGGATCGGCCGGCGGCGGCCTCGAAACACTGATTTCGTCGCCCCGGCCAAGGTCGGGGTCCATTCATCCACCAGCGCTCGCGGCGTGGTGGATCCCGGCCTTCGCCGGGATGACGGTTGGGGGGTACATGGAGCAGGTAGCGGGCAATCCTTGGGCGGCACTCGCCTATCTGATCGCGGGAATGTGCTTCATCCTCGCGCTGCGCGGCCTGTCGTCGCCGGTGTCGAGCCAGCGCGGCAACCGCTTCGGCATGATCGGCATGACGATCGCGGTGGTGACGACGCTGGTGACGCACGTGCCAGCGGCAGACGGCGGAGGCCTGAACAGCGCGACGATCGCCGAATTGCTCGCCGCGATCGGTATCGGCGCCGCCATCGGCATCGTCACCGCGCGCCGCATCGCGATGACGGCGATGCCGCAGCTCGTCGCGGCGTTCCACAGCCTCGTCGGGCTTGCCGCCGTCCTCGTCGCCGCCGCCGCCTTCCTCAACCCGCTCGCCTTCGGCATCGCGGATCGGGTAATCCCGATGATCGGCCAGCCGTTCGCGGTGATCCACACCGTCAGCCGGATCGAAATGGGCCTCGGCGTCGCGATCGGCGCGATCACCTTCTCGGGCAGCGTCATCGCCTTCCTCAAGCTCAACGGCAACATGGGTGGCAAGCCGATCCTGCTGCCCGGTCGCCACCTCATCAACCTCGGCGTGCTCGCCGCGATCCTGGTGCTGATCGTCGCCTTCACCCAGGATCAGAGCGCGTGGATCTTCTGGACGATCACCATCCTGTCCTTCGCGATCGGCTTCCTGCTGATCGTGCCGATCGGCGGGGCCGACATGCCGGTGGTGGTCAGCATGCTCAACAGCTATTCGGGCTGGGCGGCGGCGGCGATGGGCTTCACGCTGCACAATAGCGCGATGATCATCACCGGCGCGCTGGTCGGATCGTCGGGCGCGATCCTCAGCTACATCATGTGCCGGGCGATGAACCGCAGCTTCGTCAGCGTCATCGCCGGCGGGTTCGGCGCGGAGAGCGGCGGCGGCGGTGACGGCGTCAAGGTCGACCGGCCGTGGAAGCGCGGCAGCGCCGAGGATGCCGCCTTCCTGATGAGCCAGGCCGAACAGGTCATCATCGTGCCCGGCTATGGCATGGCGGTGGCGCAAGCGCAGCACGTGCTGCGCGAGATGGCCGACAAGCTCAAGGCGCACGGCGTCCGCGTCAAATATGCCATCCACCCGGTCGCCGGGCGGATGCCGGGGCATATGAACGTGCTGCTCGCCGAGGCGAACGTTCCCTATGACGAGGTGTTCGAGCTGGAGGACATCAACTCCGAATTCGCGCAAACCGACGTCGCCTTCGTCATCGGCGCCAACGACGTCACCAACCCGGCCGCGAAAACCGACCGCAGCTCGCCGATCTACGGCATGCCGGTGCTCGACGTCGAGAAGGCCAAGACCGTCCTGTTCATCAAACGGTCGATGGGCGGGGTCGGCTATGCCGGCGTCGACAACGATGTTTTCTACAGAGACAATACCATGATGCTGCTCGCCGACGCTAAAAAGATGGTGGAGGAAATCGTTAAATCACTCGACTGACTCTGCGGTATATCCATTCTGGAGATGATAAGGTCGGAACCAATGTTTTCAGGTCCATGAGTGGGCCGGAAATGGAGGTGAATAGACGCGATCCGTTTGCCGTGCCGCTTATCCTACGAACATGGGGACCGCGACGTTTACCACAATCGATGAGACCGAAGAGCGAACGCGATCCTATGTCGATCGAGGGCGCCCGGTGCTGCTGATCGCCGAACCCCCGGTTTCGGTCCCGTTCGAGACGGCCGTCGCGCAGGCGGGCGGCCGGCTGTTGCGGCGGATCGGCTGGGCGCAGGTGGCCGCGACGCTGCCGCTGCTCGCCGGCCGGCACGTCATCGTCGTCGAGGCGAGCGGCCTCGCCGCGCCGGTGCTCGACGAGACGCTGCCGCTGATCGCCGCGCATCTGGCCGAGCATGACGTCGCCGCGGTGATCGCCTTCGACGGCGTGCAGATCGACGTCATCGCGCGGCACCTGCTCGGCGCCGCCGCCGACCTGCTCTGCGATCCTGATCCGCAGCAGCGCGTCACCAGCCTTGTCGCGGCGATGCGTCCGGCACGGCCGCGGCTGCGCGACCGGCTGCGCGACGCGGTGCAGACCGAGCGCGAGCCGTACCAGCCCAATATCCGCGAGACCGACGAGGAGCGGTTGCGCCGCCTGACCGACGGCATGGCGCGCATCTCGCGCTTCGCCGCCGAGGTGATGCGGATGAGCGGCACCCCCGCCGACCTCGGCGATCGCCGCGCCAGTTACGGCAGCGAGCCGGCGGTCGGCGCCGCGGTGCGCGCGCAGGAGGTGCGCCGGCTGATCCAGTGCCGCCAGCTGCGCAGCAAGTTCTTCGGCCAGTTCGGCGGCGAGGCGCTGTTCGAGGACCCGGCCTGGGACATGCTGCTCGACCTGTTCGCCGCCGAATTGGAGGGCGCACAGGTCAGCGTGTCGAGCCTGTGCATCGCCGCCGGCGTCGCGCCGACCACCGCCTTGCGCTGGATCGCCAAGATGACCGAACTCGGCCTGTTCATCCGCCATCCCGATCCGACCGATCGCCGCCGCGCCTTCATGACGCTCTCGCCGCGCGCGAGCGAGGCGATGCGCGCCTATATGCTGGCGATGCGCAAGATCGAGGCGATGGGATGAGGGGCGGCCGCACGCCGCAAATGTTGACCAATCGGTAAGTTTTGATGCGTAGCCGCCCTTCCCTGACGAGGGAGCGTTATGGGCATCAAAGGGACTTTGGCGGGCTTCATCGACAATGTCGGTCTGGCGGATGCCTTCAACAATCAGGTCGAGGATCCCGGCAAGATCCGCAAGCCGGTGCTCGACGGCATCCGCCGCGCGCGCGAGCAATTCGCCAGCCGCGGTGACGATCAGACGCGCGTCGCCAGCCGCTGGTGGCAGATCAAGAACAACGTCGTCGCCTTCACCGTCAAGGTCGGCGGCGAGGTGCTGGAGATCAACGGCGCCGCGACTAATCACCTGCCGGTCGATCGCTTCGCCGAATTCCTCACCATGTTCGAACAGGCGGTGGGCGAGGGAGAGTTCGACGACGAGCTGAAGGACAAGGGCATCGGCCGCCCCAGGCCGCGGCCGGCGCCGGCGAAGGCCGGGGCGACCGACCGGGTGGCGGTCGGCCAGCGCCACCCCAGCAACGATCGCGCCGACTGGGACGAACTCACCTGGGCCCAGCGCCAGAAGGTCAGCGCCTTCTACCGCGCCGGCAAGAACCCCAACGGCACCGCGATCAGCAAGGTCGGCTATCTGCCGGATGCGCCGCTGGCGGATTGATCGGGCGGGAGACGATCCGCCGCTTGCCCGTCCCGAAAATGACGGTATGACGCGGGTTCTCCCGAAAGGGGGCGATTAGCTCAGTTGGTAGAGCGTCTCGTTTACACCGAGAATGTCGGCGGTTCGAGCCCGTCATCGCCCACCATCACCCCGCGCCATGCCCCTCGTCGCGGTATTTGATCTCCAGATAGCGGCCGCGGGTCGACAGGCTGTCGAGGTCACTCTGCGCGAGCCGCGCGGTCATGTCGGCGATCTCGCGCTCGATCAGTTGCAGGCCGGCGATCAGCTCGGCGTCCGGCGTGCGGCCGTTGCGCTCGACGCGGCGGAGTGGTTCGGGGACGCGGGCATAATCGTTGACGAAGGCGGGGAGCTGCTCGCCGATCAGCCGGCGCACCTCATAGGCGGCCTCCTCCTTGCCGTCGAGCCGGCCGAGCTGCGGCGACAGCGTCTCGAGCCGCACGCCGATCTGGTCGACCAGCCCGCGCGCCGGGGCGGGCAGAGCGGGGCGCTGTGCTTCCAGCCAGCGTTCGGTCTTGGCGGGCAGCGCCTTGATGTCCGCCTCGCGCAGCACCTTCTCGCTGGGGGCGCGGGCGACGGGCGCGAGCGCGATGCCGATCGTCACCGCCGCCATCAGCAGCAGCACGGCGAGCGCGCCGAACAGGCCGAGCGGGACGATCATGCCGATCACCGCGGCGGCGATCAGGATCAGCGCATCGACCGCGCAGATCAGCGCCAGCCGCCGACCGACGCTGGTCGCGCGGCGCTTGATCCGCTTGCCGTGCGCGCGATAGGCGGCGCCGGCCTGACCGCGATAATCCTCGCTGATCCGCGCCATCACCGCGCGGGCGCGCTCGATCTGCTGGTCGACCTCGGTCATCGCTTACACCGCCTCGAGCCGAAAGGTATCGGTCGCGCCGGGACCCTTGAGCGCGGCCTGGTTCGCGCCCTCGGCACGGGCGATATAGCCTTTCGACTTCTCGACCTCGTTGCCGAGCGTGGTGACGGTGGTCTTCATCGAATCGAGTGCCTTGAGCTTGAACGTGTCGATCGCATCCATCGTGTCGTAGATGTTCTGGAAGGCGCGCTGCAGCGTTTCCAGCGGGATGGTCGATGCGGCGGCCTGTTCGTGGATCGCCGCGGTGTTCGAGCGCAGCAGCTTGCCGGTCGAATCGATGATGTTGGCGGTGGTGGTGTTGAGCTGGGTGATGCTCTCCAGCACCAGCTTCTGGTTGGTCAGCGCCTGCGCCACGGTCACCGCGGTGCGCAGCGCCGACACGGTGGTGGTCGAGGCGCGGTCGACGCCCTTGACCAGCTCGACGTTGTTCTTCTTGACCAGATCGAGCGCGAGATAGCCCTGCACCGTCACCGCCATCTGGGTGAGCAGGTCCTGCGTGCGCTGGCGGGTGTAGAAGAGCGCGGTTTCGCGGATCGCCTTGGCCTTGGCGGGATCGGTCGCGTCGAGCTCGTTCGCCTTGTCCTCAAGCCTGGCGTCCATCGCCTTGCTGAGGTGGATCATCTGTTCGAGCCGGCCCATCGCGCTCCACAGATTGGCGCGCTCGGTATCGATCGCGGCATTGTCCATCAGCAGCTCGTCCTTGCCGGCGGCGAGGTTCTTGAGGATCGCGCTGATATGCGTCTGCGACGATTGGTAGCTTTCGAAATAATCACGCATCTTCGACCCGAAGGGGATGATGCCGAAGATCTTCTTGGGGCCGGACAGCGCGCCCTTGCGACCGGGATCGAGCTCTTCGATGACGCGGCGCAATTGGGCGAGATCGGCGCCGACGCCGCTGTCCTTGTCCATCGCGCGGATCGGCCGGTCGAGGAAGCGATTGGACTGGCCGGCCGCCTCGCGGATCTCCTTGGCGCCCATCGCGGTGATCGCATCGACGCGCTTGCCGAATTCGGGGCTGTTGACGTCCTCGGCGACGAGATCGGCGACGAAGGCGTCGACGCGCTGTTCGAGCTGCGTCTTCTTGGCATCGTCGATCGGCACCAGCCCGGCGGCGCGCTCGGCGGCGACGGTCGGCACCGGATCGGGCGGCGTCAGCACCAGGTCGCGTTCGGGCGTGTCCAGATTCGTCGCCATGCCATTCGTCTCCCAACCAGCTTTGCGCAAAATGGTCGCGTTCGCGCGCGACGGCAAGTGTGTTGGAGCTGTAATACGCGCAGGCGGTGCCGTGCAATGGCCGGGCGGGGAGGAGCCCCGAACGCCTCCCCTTCCCGCGGCGCAACATTTCGTCTATGGGGGCGCGCAATCCAAGCTCCATTGATTCAGGAATTCCCATGAGCCTCCGCAACGTGGCGATCATCGCGCACGTCGATCACGGCAAGACGACGCTGGTCGACCAGCTCTTCCGCCAGTCCGGCACCTTCCGCGACAACCAGCGTGTCGAAGAGCGCGCCATGGATTCGAACGACCTCGAAAAGGAGCGTGGGATCACCATTCTCGCCAAGCCGACCTCGGTCGACTGGGCGCCTCCGGGCGGCGGCGAGACGGTGCGGATCAATATCGTCGACACGCCCGGCCACGCCGATTTCGGCGGCGAGGTGGAGCGCATCCTCAGCATGGTCGACGGCGTCGTCCTGCTGGTCGATTCGTCGGAAGGCGCGATGCCGCAGACCAAGTTCGTCACCGGCAAGGCGCTGGCCCTCGGCCTCAAGCCGATCGTCGTCGTCAACAAGGTCGACCGTCCCGACGCGCGCATCCAGGAAGTGCTCGACGAGGTGTTCGACCTGTTCGTGTCGCTCGACGCCAATGACGAGCAGCTCGACTTCCCGGTGCTCTACGCTTCGGGCCGCAACGGCTATGCCTCGACCGACATGGACGCGCGCGAAGGCACGCTGATCCCGATGTTCGAGACGATCGTCAATCACGTCCCCGCCCCCAAGGTGGAAGTGGAGGACGTGCCGTTCACCTTCCTGGTGACGCTGCTCGACCGCGACAATTTCCTCGGCCGCATCCTCACCGGGCGCGTCAATTCGGGCACGGTGAAGCTCAACCAGCCGATCCACGCGCTCGACAACGACGGCAACATCATCGAGACGGGCCGCGCGTCGAAGATCCTGTCGTTCCGCGGCCTCGACCGCGTGCCGGTCGAGGAAGCCAAGGCGGGTGACATCATCAGCCTCGCCGGCCTCGCCGTCGCCACCGTCGCCAACACGATCGCCGACACGACCGTCACCGAACCGCTGCACGCGCAGCCGATCGATCCGCCGACGCTGTCGATGCGCTTTGCGGTCAACGATTCGCCGATGGCGGGTCGCGAGGGCACCAAGGTGACGAGCCGCATGATCCGCGATCGCCTGCTGCGCGAAGCCGAATCGAACGTCGCGATCAAGGTGACCGAAGCCGCCGACCGCGACAGCTTCGAAGTCGCCGGCCGTGGCGAGCTTCAGCTCGGCGTGCTGATCGAGACGATGCGCCGCGAGGGCTTCGAGCTCGGCATCAGCCGCCCGCGCGTGCTGTTCGGCGAGGACGAGAACGGCAAGAAGACCGAGCCGTATGAGACCGTCATCATCGACGTCGACGAGGAGCATTCGGGCACCGTCGTCGAGAAGATGAACCTGCGGAAGGCGGAGCTGACCGACATGCGTCCGTCGACCGGCGGCAAGACGCGCATCACCTTCTCGGCGCCGTCGCGCGGCATGATCGGCTATCACGGCGAGTTCCTGTCGGACACGCGCGGCACTGGCATCATGAACCGGCTGTTCGAGAAATACGGTCCGCACAAGGGCACGATCGAAGGCCGCAAGAACGGCGTGCTGATCTCCAACGGGGCCGGCGAGGCGCAGGGCTATGCGCTCGGCCCGCTCGAGGATCGCGGCGTGCTGTTCGTCGGCCATGGCGAGGCGCTCTACGAGGGCATGATCATCGGCGAGAACGCCAAGACGGATGACCTCGAGGTCAATCCGATGAAGGCGAAGCAGCTGACCAACTTCCGCGCCAGCGGCGGCAAGGACGATGCGATCCGCCTCACCCCGCCGAAGAAGATGACGCTGGAACAGGCGATCGCCTATATCGACGACGACGAGATGGTCGAAGTCACGCCGAAGACGATCCGCCTGCGCAAGCGCTTCCTCGACCCGAACGAGCGCAAGCGCGCCAGCCGGGCGAAGCAGGCGGCGTAACCCAGTCGCTGCAATGAAGACAGGCCGGTGGAGCGATCCACCGGCCTTTTTTGTCTCTGCTTTGTTCGGGAAGCGTGCGGTGTCTGGTGCTCCCGCGCTGGAGGCCGCCCAGACACGAGGAGCAGTGCACTTCTGTTCTGCGCAGCTGCTATATTCCCGGCGGTAAGGCGTCAGCGATTTTCACGGACCGCTCCGGCGGAGGCGTGGCCCAGTTGGGAAAACGCCATTGGATAATGCCTACCGTCACCCATCTGGACCCCGGCCTTCGCCGGGGTGGCGCGTCAGGGGGGTGAGGTGGTGCTTTTCGCGGGAAGATCGCTCTTGCGGAATATCGCCGAAAGCGATCCGTCACGTCTGACGCGTGCCGGTCTCTCCGGAAAAGACCGACAGGTGCGCCCCGGCAGACCGAAGCGCACCCCCCGGATTACCGGAACCGGCCGCTCAGCGAGACGCCGATCACGCGCGGTTCGTTGAACACCGCCGCCATATAATTCTCGATCACGCCCTTGAGGTTCTTCTCGTTGGTGATGTTGCGCGCAAACGCCGCGATCTCGTAATTGTTGTCGGGCGAGGTGTAGCCGACCTTCACGCCGCCTTCGAAGTTACCGTCGGCGTAGAACTCCTTGGTCTTGTAGAGGACGAAGTTGGTATAGCCCTGGATGTTCCAGTCGGTGGCGACGAACAGCTTGCCGTCGTTCGACAGCGGCAGGTCGTAGCGGGCGGTGGCGTCGAGGTTCCAGCGCGGCGCATTGGGCAGCGGATTGCCGTCGATCTGCGCGAAGGTGTTGGCACCGACCTTGATCGTCGGATCCTGCACCGTGCAGACCACCACGCCGTTGAGGATGCAGACCTGCGCATAGACGCGCTTGTCCTCGATCTTCGACTTGAGCGCGCTGGCGCCGAGCGTCAGCGTCAGGTTGCGGACCGGGCGGAACTCGCTGTCGATCTCAACACCCCAAGCGCGCGCCTTGTCGGCGTTGAACAGCACGCCATTGCCGTTGACGTCGTTGCCGTTGAGCTGGATGTCGTGGACCGTATAGGTGAACAGCGACGAATTGAGCCGCAGCCGGCCGTCGAGGAAGATGCCCTTGGCGCCGACCTCATAGGAGGTGATCGTCTCGCTCGACGCGGTGGTGAAGGGCGAGTTGAACACCGCCGAGCGGCCCTGGATCGTCGGGCCGCGGAAGCCGCGCGCGACGCGGGCGTAGACGCTGCTCGACGGATCGATCGTGTAGAGCGCCGACACGTCCCAGCTCGGCTCCTTGCCTTCCAGCCGCACCGACGTCGGCGCGGTCGGGTTGATCAGGCGGAACTGGTTGACCGTGCCGGCGACGTTGAACACCGGCTTGACCAGCGTGGTGCGCTTGATGTCCTGCGTATAGCGTGCGCCGCCGGTGATCGTGAACGCGTCGGTCACCTTGAAGCTCGCCTGACCGAACGCCGCCCAGCTGGTGTTGATGTCGCGCAGCCGCACCCAATTGTTCGGATTGCGCGCCGCCGTGGTGAGGAAATAGCTGCGCTGGTAGAAGTCGGTCGTGTCGTTCTGGCGGAAGTAGAAGCCGCCGACCTGCCAGGTGAAGCGCTGGCCGGCCTGCGAGGCGAGCCGCACCTCCTGCGTATATTGGCCGAGCGCGCGGATGTTGCCCTGGCTCTGGCCGAAGCCGTTGGCGACGCCGTTGACCGGGAAGTTGGCGCCGGCGCCGCCATCGGTATCGCCGCGGCTGTAGCCGGAGGTGGTCTCATAGGCGCTGATCGAGGTCAGCGTGACCGGGCCGAAGTCATAGGCCGCGTTCACCGAGGTGCCGTAGGTGTCGTAATCCTGCGGGTTGTTGTTGCCCTCGTCGAGCGCGATGCGGTCGCGCGGCTCGGCCGAGACCGAGTTCGAGCCCTTGCGCAGCGCGGCGCGGTGGAAGATCGTCGAGGTGCCGTGATAGCCGCGGGCGTGCCCCGAGACGTTGACCGAGAAGGCGTCGCTCGGGGTCAGCAGCACCTGCAAGCGCACGTCGCGCTCGTCGAAGCCGCCCATGGCGTTCTTCTGCGGCGTGCGCGTGCCGTCCTGGCTGGTGCCGGCGAAGCTGTTGTCGACCCAGTCGTTGCGGTGCTGGAGCAGGCCCGACAGGCGGATCGCCACCTTGTCCTGCACGAGCGGGCCGCCGACGCCGGCGTCATAGGTGAAGGTGCCGAGGCTGCCCGCCGAGGCGGCGACGCGGCCCTGCCACGTCTGGCTCGGGCGGATCGTGTCGAACTTGATGATGCCCGCGGTCGTGTTGCGGCCGAATAGCGAGCCCTGCGGGCCGCGCAGCACCTCGACCTGATTGACGTCGAACACCGGGTTGGACTTGAGCACGACATGTTCGAGGACGACATCGTCCTGGATGATCGACACCGGCTGGCTCGCGCCGAGGTAGAAATCGATATTGCCGAGGCCGCGGATGTAGAAGCGCGGGAAGATGCGGCCGGTGGTCGTCTCGATATAGAGGCCGGGCACGCGGCCCGACAGCGCGAGGATGTCCTCGCCGCCCGCCTGGAAGGCGCGCAGATCGCTGCCGCCGACGACCGCGACCGACAGCGGCACGCGCTGCAGATTCTCCGAGCGGCGTTCGGCGGTGACGACGATGTCGCCGAGATCGGCGGCGGCGTCGGGCGTGG
Organism: Sphingomonas sp. RIT328; assembly: GCF_000632225.1. Classification (GTDB taxonomy): domain Bacteria; phylum Pseudomonadota; class Alphaproteobacteria; order Sphingomonadales; family Sphingomonadaceae; genus Sphingomonas; species Sphingomonas kyungheensis. Next base: position 13,368 of record NZ_JFYV01000034.1, on the reverse strand, counting down.
CGGTGGTGTCGGTGGCGGCAGCATCGGTCGCGGGCGTCGCGGTCTGGGCGAGCGCGGGCGCGGCGAGTCCGGCGGCGCCGAGCAGCAGCAAGGTCTTGAACGTCTTGGTCACGAATGGTCCCCCTGAAGAAGAGGGGGGCGGCCCGCCCGACCGGCGCCGGAATTGATCCGTGCAGCCGGCCGGTGATAGTGGTGCCCGCCCCCCGACGGAGGTTCGCGCTAAGACCCGATTGTGTCGGCTTCGTGAATGTACGTGTCTGGAAAGCCACACCTTCCCCGTATTCGACGGGGAAGGTGGCACGGCCTATTTGGCGGCGACGACGCGGACCAGTCCGCCCACGTCCTGGCCGGTCGGCAGCCGGCCCGAGGCGCTGAGCTTGCCGCTCGCCTCGCTCCAGCGCAGCGTCGCGGTCTTGCCGCCGGTCTTGCGATAGGCGTTGGTCACGCCGTCGTCGTCGTACAGCGTGAAGCTGGCGTCGCGGCCGGGATAGACGCGGATGCTCTCCAGCGGCTGGGCGGTCGCGGTGCTCGGCACCTGCACGCCCATCGGTACGATCGATCCGGCGCGGACGAACAGCGGGATCTTGTCGATCGGCGCGGCGGCATCGACCGTCTGGCCGCCGGTGTAGCGTTTGTCGGTCCAATAGTCATACCAGTCCGCGCCGGCGGGCAGATAGACCTTGCGGCTGGTCACGCCCTGATCGGTCACCGGCGCGACGAGGAAGGCGGGGCCGAACATATATTCATCGCCGATCGTCGCCACCGCGGGATCGTTGGGGAAGTCCATGAACAGCGCGCGCATGAACGGCGCACCGGTCTCCGCGGTCCGATGGCCGAGCGCGTAGAGATAGGGGATCAGCGCGTAGCGCAGCCGCAGGAAGTTGGCGAGCACCGGCTCGGCCGCGGTGCCATAGTCCCATAGCGCGGTCGCCGGCCGCTGGCCGTGGATGCGCAGCGTCGGGGTGAAGCTGTTATAGGCGAACCAGCGCGTGAACAGCTCGGGATAGTCGGCATAGCTCGGCGCCATCGCGGTCGCCCCGGCGGGATCGAGCAGCGGCGGTCGTTCCGCCTTCGGCCCGGCGGGATATTGCCAGCCGCCGGTATCGCTGCTCCAATAGGCCATGCCCGTCGCGGTGAAGCCGAGCCCGGCGGGCACCTGGCGGCGCAGCGCCTCCCACGTCGACTGGACGTCCGACGACCAGAACAATGCGCCGTTGCGCTGCGTGCCGAGATAGGCGGCGCGCGCGAGGATCAGGTTGCGCATGTCGGGCCGGTCCTTCGCCGAGCCCTCCGCGACGCTGCTGGTATGCACCAGCGGATAGAGATTGTGGTAGCGGTCACCCGAGCCGATCGAGAATTGATGGCCATCGGGCACCAGATCGGGCTCGGTCTCGTCGAGCCAGAACCAGTCGAAGCCCTGGCTGGCGATATTGTCGCGGATCTTGCCCCAGAACCACTGGCGCGCCTCCGGATTGGTCGAATCGATCAGCGCGCCGGCGCGATCGGCACGGATCGGCAGGCCGTCGACGACGCTGCCGTCCTTGTCATGGAGCAGCCAGCCCTTGGCGCCGAGGAAGTCGTAATAGCGCGACTCCCGCTCGAACCGCGGCCAGACGCTGATGATCGAATGCATGCCGAGCCGGTGCAGCGTGTCGTTCATGCCCTTGGGATCGGGGAAATAGGTCCGATCGATGTCGAGCTGCCCCATCCGCGTCCAGTAGAACCAGTCGAGCACCATCACGTCGAGCGGCAGGTTGCGCTGGCGATAGCCCTGCGCGACGTCGAGCAATTCCTTCTGCGTCTCGTAGCGCGCCTTCGACTGGATCAGCCCGAACGCCGCCTTGGGCGGCAGCGGCGTCGCGCCGGTCAGCCTGGCATAGCCGGCGTAGAGCTGGTCGGTGGTGTCGCCGGTGATGACGAAGAAGGAGACGCGCTCGCCGACGTTGGACTGCCAGTGGGTGGCATTGTTGAGGCCGGGCGAGACGATGGTCGCCGACGGATTGTCCCAGACGATGCCATAGCCCTTGTTGGTGACCATGAAGGGTACGCAGACGCTCTCGCCCGCCGGCGCATCGTAATTGTGGCGGCAGTCGATCGTCCGGCCCTTGAGGTCGAGCACGCCCTCCTGATTCTGGCCGAGCCCGTAATAATGTTCGCCCGGCTGCACCGCGAAGCTGGCGCCGACGCGGAAGGTCTTCTCGTCGTTGACGGTATGCGGCGCCATTTCCCAGCCGGTCATGTCGAGCAGCGTGCGGCCGTCGGCACCGCGCACCGAGATGGCCACCGGCGGCAGCGACGGCGCGAAATAGCGCTGCATCTGCGTCGGCGCGCCGGGCCAGGGCTGCGCCGCGACGGTCAGCGTCAGCGCGGGCGAGGCGAAGACGTCGCCGCTCGCGTCGGTGCGGTGGGTCCAGCCGCTCGCGTCGGGCTTGGCGTTGGGGCCTTCGCCCGGTGGTGCGACGGCCAGCGCCTTGTCGAGCGCGATCGTCACGCGGACAATATTGGGCGCATAGGGTTCGATCGAGACGATGCCGCCGTTGCGATCGACGATCGCGAGCGGGTCGGCGGCGGCGGGCAGCGCGGCGAGCGCGGCAAGCGACGCGCCGGCGGCGAGCAGGCGCTTGGTGATCGCGATGCTGCGCATCACCCCGGTCGGCTTGATCATATCTCTCTCCCCCGGACCAACTCTCTGTCCGCTCAAGCTTTCATGTATGAGGACTTGCTTCACCCGTGCAAGCGGGGATCGGGCAACTACGACTAAAATGCCCTACAAATGGAAATTTTCGGCATGGCTTGCCGCGGTCGTCGGAAGGCGCGACGATCCGGGGTCATATCGTTGGGAAGGTTCACAGAATTGGCGAAGCGCGAGCGGATCAGGCCGGCCCATGTCACCATCGCCCGGACATTGGGTGTCGCCATCGTCACCGGCGACTATCACCCCGGGCAGACCATTCCCGGCGAGTTCGACCTCGCCGATCGATTCGGTGTCGCACGCAACGTCATCCGCGAGGCGCTGCGCATGCTCACCGCCAAGGGGCTGATCGAAAGTCGTCGCAAGACGGGGACGCGGGTGCGCGAACGGGCCGACTGGAACCTGCTCGACACCGAGATGCTCGGCTGGATGTTCGAAGGCGCGCCGCCGGTCAATTTCGTGCGCAGCCTGTTCGAGCTGCGACTGATCGTCGAGCCGGCCGCGGCGGCGCTCGCCGCGACCAACCGGACGGCGCGGCAATTGGCGCGGCTCGGCCATGCGCTCGAACTGATGACGCAGCACGGGCTGGAGAGCGTCGCGGGACAGGCGGCGGACGAGCAGTTCCATCAGGTCCTGCTCGAGGCGACCGCCAATGAATTGCTCGCCAGCCTGTCGAGCAGCATCTCGTCGGCGGTGCGCTGGACGACCTTCTTCAAATATCGCGTCGTCGCCGAATATGTCGATTCGATCCCGCAGCATCAGCTGCTGTTCGAGACGGTCGCCCGCGGCGATCCGGCGGCGGCGCATGCGGCCACCACCGCGCTGATCGACCAGGCGCGCAAGGATACCGAACAGGCGATGCGCGGCGGTTGAGGCACTCTCGCCGCCGCTTTTCGGTCCGGTGTTGTCCTACATATGCCTTCGTGTGCCGCCCAATGTGCACCGCGCGCTACGCACAGGTGGTGCGCGCGCCGCCGCGGGTGAGGATCAGCGTCGTCACGGACTGCGGCGGCGCGATCAGCCCGGCGACGCAGCGCGCGTCATGCGTCGCATCGGTGCGCACCGCCTGCACGCGCCAGCCGGCGGGCACAGCGAGCCGGCGCGGCGCGATGCCGCCGTTGACATGGACCAGCACCAGCGTCGCACCATCGGGCGACAGCGCCGCGGCACTGTCCATGTCGTCGACCGCGACCAGTCGGTAGCCGGGACGGATGTAGCGGCTGAACTGCGCCATCGCCCAATATTTGCGGGTGACGTGGATCGCATGCGGCCCGGCGGCCGGCGCGGCGAGATCGGCCTTGATCAGCCCCCAGTTGGAGGTCGGCTTGCCGTTGCCGCCGGACAGGTTCTCGACCGCCTGCCAGAATATCCAGGCGGCGGGCTCGAGCCGCTTGAGATCGGCGACGACATGATCGGCTAAGGCGAGCGCCGAGGGCATGCCGTCGAAATTCTCGCGGTCGCCGTCGAGCGGCGTGTCATTCTCGCTCATCCACAGCCGGATGCCGGCGGCGCGCGCCGCATCGCGCACCCCCGTCTGATACAGCGTGCCGTAACTGTGCACGTTGAGCTGGCCGATCCGCGCCAGCGTCTCCGGCGGATAGGCGGCGAGGTCGGCGAGGAACAGTCGCGCATTGGTCTCGTCGGGCGCGGCGATCACGGTGGTCAGCCGCTCGGCCTTGAGCGCGGTGTCGGCGGCGTCGATCATCGCCGCCTGTCGCGCCGGGCTCCAGTGCGCGCCTTCCTGCGTATTGGCGGCATACCAATAATCGGTGTTGGGCTCGTTGATCGGCGACAGCGTGCGGAAGCGGATATGGTGGCGGCGCTGCAATTCGGCGACGCTGCGCGCGAGATAGGCGGCGAACAGCGGCTCGCGGCCGGGCAGCAGATTGTCGTCGGTGCGCCGCTCGGCACCCGAGACGCGGCCCGAGACGGTCATGAACCATGGCGGCGAGTTGGAGAAAGCCTCGAAGATCGCACCCGGCACGCGATCCCGCACGGCATCGAGCCACCAGCGCTGGTTGGCGTCCTGCGTCCAGTCCCACATCAACGGATCGTCGGCGCGCCAGTCCGTGCCGGCGACGCCCGGCGGGAGCCGCCAGAAGCCGGGCACCGCCGCGCCGGTGCGCAGATAGGGCTTGGCATCCGCCGCGCCGCCGCCGCCGATATTGTAGCGCGCGATCGTCCAGCCCAGCCCCTTCGCGCCGTAGAAGAGGTCGGCAAGGCGGCTGCGGTCCGCCTCCGGCCAGCCGCCGGTGACGTTGGCGAACCAGGCCAGCGCGGTGCCCCAGCCCTCGAACCGCGTCGACGGGCGATCGATCGCCGGCCGCAGCGTCACGGTGACGGTCCGCGAGGCGATCGGCGCGGGGGTCGCGGCGGTGGTCAGCAACGCAAGCGCGAGACCGACCCGCGTGACCAGCCTGTGCCATCGTCCGTCCGCTATTGCCTCGCTTCGCATCGCGTCCCTTTCGCTATCCACTGTCTGGCAGATTCGGACATGTTTATGTCCGCGGCAACACGATGGATGCAAGGGGCCTTTCGCCCGCCGGAGGCATGCGGCCCGGCGCCCCGCCGATCAGACCAGCCCGGCCTCCACCGCGCTCATCATGCGCACCTCGTACAGGTCGATCTCGCCCGTCTCGCCGGCGAATTGCACGACCGCCGCGCTCTTGCCCTGTTCACCCGCGGCGCGGAGCGGATAGTCGATCGCGACGAACCCCTCCTGCGCCGGCCCCTCGCGGCGTTCGGTCGCGACCGGGGTGCCGTCGACGCGGATCGTCAGCGCGCGGTCCTTCACCTGATCGCCCCAATAGACGACGCGCAGCACCGCCGCGCCGGGGCGGCGGCGCAGCGTCAGCGTGATCGTCTCGCCGGCGCGCAGCTTGCGGGCGGAGCGGCCGTGCAGCTGCACCGTCTCGGGCTTGCTCGCGGTGAACAGGTGATCGCGCTCGGGCTGCATCTCGCCGAGATAGGCGACGTCGACGGTGCGGCGGGCGAGCGCCTGCCGCTCGGCCTGCGCGCGCAGATAGCCGGGCTTGGCCATGACCCAGGCGGCGGTGGTGAAGGTCGGGAAATAGACCGCGGTGCGCCGGTCATATTGCGCGTAGAAGGGGCTGAGCGTCAGCGGTTCGCCGAGCGCACCCCGCGCGGTGAAGCGATGGACGTCCGCCGCATCGTCCGCGCGCAGCGCCGCCACCGCCGGTCCGTCGACGGCGAGCGCCGGACCCATGCCGTCATAGGCCGCCGACGCCGGGCCGCAATCGGCGGCGAGCACCAGCGGCCCGTGCGCGAAGGCGACCAGCGACGGATCGTCGGCGACCGGCTCGGCGCGCAACCGCATCGGCAGCACGACGCGCAACCGGTCGCCCGCGCGCCAGCGCCGCTCGACCACGGCGTAACCGTCGCGCATCGTGGCCGCGGCGGGCCGGCCGTTGAGCGCGACGGTCGCGCCCGCCGCCCAGCCCGGCATGCGCAGCGCGATCCGCTGCACGGCGCGCGGCGCGCGGCGGATGGTGAGCGTCGCCTCGCCCTCCGCCGGCATCCGCGTGTCGAGATCGAGCGCGAGGCCGCGGTCCCGCCAGTCGAGGCGGCTGGCGATGTAGAGATTGACGTAGAGCGCACCGGCCGGGGCGACATCGTGCCAGAAGATCGAATCGGCATGTTTGGCGTGGCTCTCCATCCCCGAGCCGACGCAGCACCAGAAGCTTTCCTCCGCGGTCGAATAGCTGCGCCGGGCGCCGGGCGCGAGCGGCATAAAATAGACGAATTGGCCGGTATCCGGGCGCTGGTGCGCGAGGATATGGTTGAGCTGGATCCGTTCATAGGTGTCGAACCAGTCGGCGCTCGGCTGCCACGCATAGAGGTGCCGGGTCAGTTTCAGCATATTGTAGCTGTTGCACGCCTCGCACGTCGCCTCGGTGATCCGCTTCGACAATTGGTCGGGCTGACCGAAATGTTCGCGTTCGGAATTGCCGCCGATGACATAGCTGTGATGGCGGACGACGCGATCGTGGAAGAAGCGCGCCGCCGCGGCATGCTGCGGCGTTTCGGTCAGCTCGTACAGCCGGGCGAGGCCGATCAGCTTGGGGATTTGCGTATTGGCGTGCAGCCCGGCGAGCTGGTCGCGCCCCGCGGTGAGCGGGTCGAGCACCGCGCGGTGGTGGATCTTCTCCGCCATGCGCAGCCAGCGCGGATCGCCGGTCAGCGCATAGGTATCGGCATAAGCCTCGTTGAGACCGCCATGTTCGGCACGCAGCACCTGCTGCATCTGCGCCTCGCTCAACGGCTCGAGCACGCCGGCGAGATAGCCGGCGAGGCCGAGCGTGATCGGCAGCGCGCGGCGATTGCCGGCGAGGCGATGCGCGTCGAGCAATCCGGCATGGACCTTGTGCCAGGTGTAGAGCGGCACCCAGCCGCCGTTGAGATCGAAGCCGCCGGTGCGGATGTCGCCGCGCCGCACCTCCTCGAAGACGATCTTGCCGTCGACCGTCTTGCCGTCGCGATCGACGGTGGTGCCGCCGCAATAGCCGTCGCCATGCGCAGCCTGGATGCGCGCCATCTCGGCGAGCGCATGGTCGAGCCGCGCGGCGACCGCGGCATCGCCGGTATTGGCGACGACGAGGGAGCAGGCGGACAGCCAGTGGCCGAGCGAATGGCCGGCAATCCCCTGCGCCTCCCAGCCGGCATAGACCGGCCGGGGCGCGGGCAGCCCGGCGGAGACGTAGAAATTGTGCAGCAGCCGTTCCGGATCGAGCGACAGCAGATAGCGGCGGTTGGCAGCGAAGGCGTCGGCGAAGGGCGACGGCTTGAGCGTCACGTCGCGCATCGGCACCGGCGCGACCTTGGTGATCCGATCGGCGGGCAGGGCGGCGCTTGCCCGCCCGGCGACGACCAGCGCGCTGGCGCCGGCGAGCAGCGTCCGGCGCGTGACGCCCCTGCGGCTGACATGGCTCATCCTGCTTCCTCTCGCTTCAAGTCCTTATGTCGGAGTAGAATTGCAGCGGCCGACGGAGGGCGCAAGCACCGTCTCCGCCCGGGCCGGGAACACTGGCGATCAAGATGGCTTGCACGACGCTTCGTATACGATATGTCTGACATGATAACGTGGGGGAGCGGCAACATGCGGGCGTCATGGCTTTGGGCGGGGATCATCGGCAGCGTGGTGGCGAGCGCCGCCTGGGCGCAGGACGGCGCGCCGCAGGTGCAGCCGGTGCAGATCGACCCCACCCGCCCCGATTGGGAAAACCCCGCGGTGTTCGCGCGCGGCAAGCTGCCGGCGAGCGCCACCGGCTTTCCGTTCGAATCGCGCGCCAAGGCGCTCGCCGGCGACGAGGCGGCGTCGGCGCGCTTCGTGCCGCTCGACGGGCTGTGGCATTTCGCCTTCTCCCCCGATGCCGACCGTCTGCCGGCGGGGTTCGAGAAGCCCGACTATGACGTATCGGGCTGGAAGCAGATCCCGGTGCCGGCCGACTGGCAGACGCAGGGCTATGACCAGCCGCGCTACAACAACATCACCTATCCGTTTCCCGCCAACCGCCCGCTGATTCCGCACGCCACCGATCCGGTCGGATCGTATCGCCGCGACGTCACCGTGCCGGCGGCGTGGAGCGGGCAGGACGTCATCCTCCATATCGGCGCGGCGGGCTCCGCCTATACGGTCTGGGTCAATGGCGAGAAGGTCGGCTATTCGGAAGACAGCAAGCTGCCGAGCGACTTCGACGTCACCCGCTGGATCCGGCCCGGCAAGAATGTCGTGGCGATCCAGGTGATCCGCTGGTCGGACGGCAGCTATCTGGAGGATCAGGACTTCTGGCGAGTCTCGGGGATCGAGCGCTCGGTCTATCTGGTCGCGGCGCCCAAGCTGCGCGCGCGCGACGTCTTCGTCCATGCCGGGCTCGACGCGGCCTATCGCGACGGCCTGCTCGCCGTCGAGGTCGCGGTGACGCCGGGGAACGCGGCGAGTGTGCGGATGGTGCTGCTCGACGGGGAGCGGCCGGTGCTGACGCAGACGCAGCCGCTGGCGGCCTCGACCCGCGAGCGCCCGGTGACGCTGCGCGGCACGGTGCCGGCGGTGCGGCCGTGGACCGCGGAGACGCCCCAACTCTACACGCTGGTCACCGAGGTGCTCGACGCGCGCGGCGCGCTGCTGCAATCGACCGCGCGCGCGATCGGTTTCCGCACCGTCGCGATGCTCGGCGGCCAGGTCACCGTCAACGGCAAGCCGATCACGATTCGCGGTGTCAATCGCCACGAACATGATCCCGAAACCTTCCACGTCGTCAGCCGCGCGTCGATGGAGCGCGATATCCAGCTGATGAAGCAGAACAACATCAATGCGATCCGCACCTCGCATTATCCCAACGATCCGTATCTCTACGAACTCGCCGATCGTTATGGCCTGTATGTGATGGACGAGGCGAATATCGAGAGCCACGCCTATATGGATTATGCCAACCGGCGGCCGCGCGAGCGCGCGAAATATCAGGTCGGCTTCGATCCGGCGTGGCAGAAGGCGCACGTCAGCCGCGTCGTCAACATGGTCGAGCGCGATAAGAACCATCCCTCGGTGATCTTCTGGTCGCTCGGCAACGAGGCGGGGATCGGCCCCAATTTCGCGGCGGCCGCCGCGGCGGCGCGGGCGCGCGATCCCGGCCGGCTGATCAGCTATCTCGGCTGGGGAACGTGGGATGGGATCGGCGATCATCGCCCCAATGATTATGCCGACATCTACGCGCCGATGTACGATCCCGCAGTCAAGCTCGCGGATTACGCCATCAACTGGAACTACAAACAGCCGGTCATTCAGTGCGAATATGCCCATATGATGGGAAATTCGGGCGGTGACCTGAAGGAATATTGGGATACGATCTACGCCCATCCCGACAAATTGCAGGGCGGCTTCGCCTGGGACTGGGTCGACCAGTCGATGTACCGCTATACCAAGGATGGGCGGCGCTATTGGGGGGACGGCGGCGAATATGGCCCCAATCCGGGCGGCGACATCGAATTCGGCGACGGGTTGCTGCAGTCCGACCGGACGCCCAATCCGCAACTGTTCGAGCTGAAAAAGGTCTATGCGCCGGTGCAGTTCGACGGCTTCGATCCCGCCAGCGGGCGGGTGACGGTGCGCAACCGGCACGACTTCCGCGATCTTTCGGGCTTCGCCTTCGACTGGACGCTGCTCGAGGATGGCGTCGCGGTCGCGCACGGCGATCTGCCGACCCCGGCGGTCGGCCCGCGCGCCGCGACGGCGATCACGCTGCCGGTGACACATTATGCCCGCCGGTCCGATGCCGAATATTATGTGACGGTGCGCGTCCGCGCCAGGGCGGGGGCGGTGCCCGCGGTGGCGGAGGGCGCGACGATCGGCTTCGAGCAATTCGCGCTCGGCGGCGCGCCGGCGCTGCCCGCCGCGCCGGCAGGGGCGGTCGATCTGCGCGAGTCTGACGGCGCGATCACGCTGTCGGCCGGCACGGCGCGGCTCGAGATCGATCGCACCACCGGGCTGGTACGCCGCTACACCGCCGACGGCCGCGACCTCGCCACCGGCGGCACGCCGCATTTCTGGCGCGCGGTCACGGACAACGACCTCGGCATCGGCACCGCCGAACAGCTCAAGATGTGGAAGACGATGAGCGACACCCGCCGCGTCACCGCGGTGCGCAGCCGCCGCACCGACGACGGCGCGAGCGTCGCCGTCGATTATGCGCTCGGCGACGGCGCCGCGACCTTCACCACCAGTTATGCGATGGCGGGTGACGGATCGGTCGCGGTGACGGGAATGCTGACGCCGGTCAGGACCGACCTGCCGCCGCCGTTCCGTGTCGGCCTCGCCTTTGCGATGCCGACCGATGTGACGACGGTCGAATGGTATGGCCGCGGTCCGCACGAAAGCTATGTCGATCGCAAGACCTCGGCGCCGATCGGCCTGTGGCGCGGCGCGATCGCCGAGCAGAACCACGATTACATCCGCCCGCAGGAGACCGGCAACAAGGTCGACGTGCGCTGGATGGAGCTGTCGGGCGCGGGCCGCGGCGTGCGCGTACAGGGCGCGACGCCGCTGATGATGAATGCGCTCGCTTTCCCTTATGCCGACCTCGACCGCCATGCGCCGGGAACGTGGAAATCGACCGATGTCGTGCCGCACGATCAGGTGACGCTGCTGATCGATTCGGCGCAATGGGGCGTCGGCGGCGACACGCAATGGAGTTCGGTCGGCAAGCCGCTGCCGCAATATCGCGTATCGCTCGCTCCCACGCGTGTCGCCTTCCGCCTGACGCCCTTCACCGGCGCGGGAACGACACCCGACAAGGCAGCCAAGGCGACCGCGACGGGGAGCGAGTGAGCGCAGGGTTGGAGGACGGTCGGTTACACCGGCGCTACAGGTCGGTGACGGATTGCTGATCGCGGATGCCCGGCCGGCCGGGTTCGAGCGTGAAGCGGACGAGGTCGCGGATGCCGGACTGCGGGTCGCGCGCATCGCGCAGCCCGCGGAAGGCGATCCTGCCGCCCTGCGGCGTCAGGTCGACCAGCCCGTAGCCGCGCACCTCATTCTCGGCGAAGACGAGGCCGTTCGCCGCCGCCTGCTGCTTGAAGCTCGCGTCGTGGAATAGCGAGGTGATCGATCCGCCGACGAATTCGGCGGCGATCGGCGCGGCGTCGGGGCGGTCGGGATCGTGGATGTCGGCGGCGGCAAAGGCATGGATGTCGCCGCCGAGCGCGATCGGGTTGGAGGTGCGGGCGGCGAGCCAGCGGCGGTAGATGGCGTCGCGGGCGGCGGGATAGCCCGACCAATTGTCCGCCGAATATTGCACGCCGCGCTCGGGATGCTCGGCGTCGATCCGCCCCTGCTGGTGCATCAGCGTCTGTTGCGCGAGCAGATTCCATTGCGCCCGGCTGTCGCCGAGCGCCTGCGACAGCCAGCGTTCCTGCGCCGCGCCGAGCATCGTCCGTGGCGCGGAGAGATCGGGGCAGGGCTGGATCAGCGTCCGATAGCGCTGGTGCGCGGCGACGAGGCCGGCGGGCTGGCAGGCGCGGGGGCCGCGATACTGCCGGTCATCGACGATCTGGAATTGCGCGAGCCGCCCCCAGTCGAGCAGATGATAGATGCGCATCGCCGGCCCGAGCGGCGGTGCGGCGCGCACCGGCTGGTGCTCGTACCACGCCTGATAGGCGGCGGCGCGGCGGCGCAGGAAGACGGCGGGGTCGGTGTTGTTCTGGTCGAGCGCGTCGGCATAATCATTGGCGACCTCGTGATCGTCCCACGTCAGCACCCAGGGCGCCGCCTGATGCGCGGCCTGCAACAGCGGATCGCTCTTGTAGGTGGCGTAGCGGACGCGATAGCCGGCGAGATCGACCGGCTCGGGATTCTGGTGCAGCCGCACCGCATCCTTGGCGGTGGGTGCGCCCTCATAGATATAGTCGCCGAGGAACAGGACGATATCGGGATCGTCGGCGACGAGATGGCGATAGGCTGCGTAGAAGCCCGATTCATATTTCTGGCACGAGCCATAGGCGATGCGCAGCCGCTCCACCGCGGCGCCCGCCGCCGGCGCGGTGCGGGTGCGACCGGTGGCGCTGGTCTCCCCCGCGGCGAGGAAGCGGTAGAAATAGCGCGACGCGGGGCGCAGGCCGCGCACGTCGACATGCACCGCATGGCCCCAGCGCGGTTCGGCGCGCGCCTCGCCCTCGCGGACGATCCGGGTGAAGCCTTCGTCGCTCGCCACCTGCCAGCGCACCGGCACGGCGACCGGCGGCATGCCGCCCGCGGCATCGAGCGGCACCGGCGCGAGCCGCGTCCACAGGATCACCGAATCGGGCAGCGGATCGCCCGAGGCGACGCCGAGCGAAAACAGGCCGGCAGGCAGCGGCACCGCACCGCGTGCGCCGACCGACAGCAGCGCCGCCGATCCGCCGATCATCGCGCGCCGGGTCAGCGCCGGTCCTGTCGTCGTCACCATCGCCTCGATCCCGCGCCTGCCAAGCTGTTGCGATGCGCGGTATCGGTGACCGCTTGATGACAGCGGCGGATCAGCCGACCGGCTTGAGCTGCGCCGAATCGAGGTGCCAGCGCAATTGCCCCGGCGTCGCGCCGTCGACGTCATTGACGCGGCGCACGACATAGCGGCCGGCGAAACGCTGGCGACGGCCATCGGCAAGCGTCGCGGCGACCGTCACCGGTACGGTCTGGTAGAGGGATCCCGCCGCGCCCTCCGCCGGCGGCAGCGTGCCGATCGTCACCTGTGTCGCGCGGGTCTGCGCGAAGCCGCGTGTGAAGGCGGCGAACGTCTGGCCGGCCTTGCCGCCGTCGCCCCATTGCTGCCAGGCGGTGTCATAGTCACCCGCGTTGAGCGCGGCATAATAGAGCCGCACCACCGCGGCGGCGGCGGCCGGACTCTTCGGCGCGGGCGTGCAGCCGGCGATCGGCGCGCCCTTGCCGTCGAACAGCGCGCAGCTGCGTGCGATCTCGTCGTCGATCATCGCACAGCTGTTGACGGCGTTGCACGGCGGGTGCGTGGCGGGCGAGACGTTGCGGCAGATGGCGACGCGCTTCGCCGCCGCGGCGGTGCCGATCTCGGCGGCGCAGGCGAGCGGGGATGCGCGCGGTGCCGCCGGTCGCGACACGGTTTCGGCAGCAGCGGCAGGGGCGGCGGCAGGCGCGGTCGCGGCGGGGCTGGCAG
>NZ_JFYV01000033.1 GCF_000632225.1 Sphingomonas sp. RIT328 | reverse complement strand
AGCCGGATGTGCCTCCTGCAAGGCGGCGATCGTCGCGGCGTCGGGCGGCGTCGCCGCCCCGCCGCCGTCCCGCATCGCCGCGACCAGTGCCGCGAGTTCGGCCGGCGTCGCGCGCCAGAAGGCGTCGGGGCTCCACCCCAGGATCGCCCCCGCCGCACCCGCCAGCCGCACCGCCGCCGCCGTAAAACCGCTCATCGCCCCGCCAAAATCTGGTGGAGCAGGTGGCGCAGCACCGGCGTCAGTTGGGCGAGCCCGAGCGCGACCAGCGCCTCGCCCAGCGTCTCGCGCGTCATCCCCGCCGGCGGCTCGCGCAGGCAATGCCAGAACAGGGCGACCAGCTCGCCGATCGCCAGCTTGCCGTCGGCGGCGCGGGTGACGAGGTCGAACAGCGAGCCCAGCTCCTGCTCCGCCGCGACCAACGCCTGGAACGACGGCCGCAGCACCAGCTCGCATCCATCGACCCGCACGGCGCATTCGCCGCGCGCCGGATTGGCCGCCGCGCTCATGCCGCCACCACCGGGCCGGAGCTTTCGAGGCTCAGCGTATAGGATCGCTCGCCGTTGAAATCGCCGGTATAGTCGAGCTTGGTGACGAGGAAGCGGCCGGTCATGCTGTCGCCGCCCTCGAAGCTCAGCCGGTAATCGTCGATCGTCCCGGCGAGCGCATTGGCTCTGATCCGCGCCTCGCCCGCCGATCCGGTGAACACGCCCGCGCCCGAGACGCTGACGCTGCGCACCCCGGCGCCCGACAGCAACTGCCGCCAGCCGCCCGAATCCTTGTTGGTGATCACCACCGTCTCGCCGTTGACGCTCATCTGCGTCGTCCGCAGCCCGGCCACCGTCGCGAACGCCGGCGCCGCCGCGCCGTCGCCGATCTTGAGCAGAAAGGCACTGCCCCGTTCCACCGCCATCGTACGTCTCCTGGTTGAATAGAAAGAGCGGCGCCTGCCCGCTCCCCCGCCCCGCCTCCCATCGGCATCATGACTGGGAGGCGGTGCGGGGGAGCGGGCAGGCGCCGCCAAACGCGCTTCTGCGCGGTCCCGATCAGTTGATCCGGAACATCCGCACCGCGAACAGGCAGGTCGCGGTCCATTGCTCGCCCCGCTCGGAGCGGGCGTCGCCGCGCACCTCCTTGCCGTGGACGATGCGGCTGCGGGTCAGCGTCAGCGCGGCGAGCCGCCAGCCCGCGCCGAGATCGGGCGGGATCGCCGCCATCGCCGTCTCGACCTGCTCGACCAGCATGCGCAGCCGGTCGGGCTGTTCGCCGCTGTCGGTGCAGGTGACGCCGATCGTGCCGATCCGCCCGCTCACGCCCACCGCATCCGCCCCGGCGAGCACCGCGTCATCCAGCACGACGCGCGGCAGCGACGCGCGCAGCGGCGGCGCGGTGAACACCCGCATCCGCCGCGACAGCTGCGCCAGCGCCGCCGCCTGCAACACCGCCGCCGCGCTCACCGCTGCACCGCCGTCGCCAGCCGCAGCCGCCGGTACGGCCGCCACAGGGCCGCCACCGCGGCGGGCGGCTCGCCGCGCCCGTCGCGATGCTCGAACAGATGCGCGGCGAGCAGCACCACGCCCTGCGCGATCGGCGCGGGCACCGTCGCCCAGTCCGCCGCCAGCCCTGCCGTATAGGACACCGTCCCCGTCGCGGCGGTGCGCACCCAGCCGATCCCGCCACGATCGATGTCGAGCGCGACTCCGTCGACCGGCGCCACGATCGCCCGCACCGGCGCCTCGTCGAGCAATTGCCAGTCGGGCGAGGCGACGACGGGCTGATCGAACCTCCGCTCGATCAGCCGCTGCCCGCAGAATGCCTCGGCCAGCGCCAGTGCCGCCGCGGCGGCGCGCACCAGCACCCCGTCCGCCGCCGCCATCCGCAGATAGTCCGCCGCCGCCGCCGCGGCGGCGGTGATCGCCGCTTCCATATGCCCCCCTCCCCTGTCATCCCGCTGCGGCCGCGCTCAGGCGGCGGCGAATTTCATCAGCTTGATCGCCTCGCTGTCGGCGACGCAGCCACCGATCCGCTTGGTCGCGTAGAAGCTGACGAACGGCTTGTTCGAATAGGGATCGCGCAGGATCGTCGTCTCGCCGCGCTCGGCGATCAGATAGCCCGCGGTGAAATTGCCGAAGGCGATCGCCGCGGCGTTGGCGGCGATATCCGGCATGTCCTCCGCCTCGATCACCGGATAGCCGAGCAGGCTCGCCGGCCGCCCGTCGGCCAGCCCCGGCTGCCACAGCGGATGGCCGTCGCCGGTCTTGATCTTGCGGATGCGCGCGAGCGTGCTCGCATTCATCACCCAGCAGGCCCCCTGCCGATAGGGCGCGCGCAGGCTCTGCATCAGGTCGATCAGCCGCTCGTCCGCCGCGCCGGCGAAATCGCCCGCCGCGCCCGACGGCAGATATTGCAACGTGCCGAGCGGGCGCGCGCCATCCCCGGCGGTCGACACCGGCTGCGTCAGGAAACCGCGCGGGCGATTGTCGCCACTGCCGGCGACGAACGCCGCACCCTCCGCCCGCGCGAATTCGGCGGCGATCTCGCCCGCCAGCCACAGCTCGACGTCGAACGCCGCATCGTCGAGCATCGCCTGGCTCGCCGAGGGATTGGCGTAGAGCTCGCCCATCGGCGGCGCGAGTTCGGTGAACACCGGCGTCGCGCTCTCCGGCCGCGGCCCGGTCTCGCTCGCCCAGCCCGACGGCGTGCCGCCGCTGGTGATGAGCTTGCGATAACCCGCCGATCCCACCGTCACCACCTTGGCGATCGCGCGGATGGGGGATGCCTGGGTCAGCACCCGCGCGATCTCGGCATCGATCTCGCGCGGCACGGCATAGCCGCCCGCTTCGTCGCTCACCGAGGTGAAGGCCTTGGTTTCCAATATCGTGCCCTGCCGCACGAAGCCTTCGAAAGCCCCGTCCGCCGGCGCCACGCGTGCGCCGTCCAACGCCGGCCGATCGACCACGTCCATCGTCATTCTCCCTCCAGAAACCCTGTGCCGGGTCAGCCGACCCGATCGATCCGCGCCCCCGGCTGCATCGGCACCGCGACGAGGCTGACCTCGGCGAGCGCGACGCGCAGCAGTTCGCGCCGCGCACCCTGCGCGATGCGCAGCGGCCGGTAGCCGACCGACAGCCCGTCGACCGCCCGCGCCCGGACCAGAGCGGCGAGCCGGGCATCGTCGATCTCGCCCGCGATGCGCAGCCCGCGCGCATCCTCGCCGATCGCCGCGATC
The DNA here is from genome assembly GCF_000632225.1 of Sphingomonas sp. RIT328. GTDB lineage: Bacteria > Pseudomonadota > Alphaproteobacteria > Sphingomonadales > Sphingomonadaceae > Sphingomonas > Sphingomonas kyungheensis. Next base: position 25,815 of record NZ_JFYV01000033.1, on the reverse strand, counting down.
CGGCCGATCGGCGCACCGCGATGCTGCCAGAGCAGCGGCACGCGCTCCGGCCGCGCGAAGGCGCCGGCGCGGATCACGTCGCCGGCACGATCGGCGCGATCGAACAGCGCCGCATAGCCGGCGAAGCGCAGCGCGCTCATTCGAGCCACGTCCGCCAGCCGAGCTTGACCGCGAAGCCGGCGAGCAGCAGCGCCCCCGCCAGCCGCATCAGCCAGCCGGCGAGCGCCTTCCACGCCGATCGTTTGGCGTCGCGCCACGTCGCCAGCAATTCGCGCAGCGCGGCGAGATCGTCGCGCGCCTCCTCATCGGCGAGGCCGAGCCGCTTCAACGCGCGCATCGCCGACAATTCGCCCGCCTCCTCGGCGATCGCGCGCATCGTCGCGAGATTGCTGCCCTCGCGTGCCGCCTGCGCCATCAGTTGCGCCAGAACCTCGCTCATCGTTCCACTCCCACCATTTTGCGTTTCTCGTCGTCGGTCAGGAAGCTCGCCGCGCTGACGCTCGCCCACAGCCGCTCGCGGTCCTCGCTCAGCGCCGGCACGCGATCGAGGTCGACGCGCAGACGCGCGCCCGCGAACCATCCGGAAAGGCCCTGTGCCAGCCCCGCGAGGATCGTCTCGGCGAGCGGCAGCACGGTCAGCCGCCACAGAGCGCGATTGGCCTCGCGGTAATTGGCATAGGTCGCGTCCCCGGGCAGGCCGAGCAGCATCGGCGGCACGCCGAAGGCGAGCGCGATCTCGCGCGCCGCCGCCGCCTTGAGGCCGATGAAATCCATATCCGCCGGGCTCAGCGACAGCGGCTGCCAGCGCAGTCCGCCCTCGAGCAGCATCGGCCGCCCGGCATTGCCCGCACCGCCGAAGCCCGCCTCCATCTCGCTGCGCAGCCGCGCGAACTGGTCGGGCGACAGCGCCGCGCCATCCTGCGGATCATAGACCAGGGCGCCCGACGGCCGCGCCGCATTGTCGAGCAGCGCCTTGTTCCAGCGTGCCGCGGCATTGTGCACCGCCACCGCGCCCGCCGCCGCGCCGAGGCAGCCCATGCCGTAATGATCGTCGGTCGGGTTATAGCCGCGCAGATGCACCACCGCCGGCCGCGCGCCCTCGGCATCGAGCCGCGTCCGCCGCTCGCCGACGCGATAGACGTACGCCGTCGGCCAGCCCGCCGCGTCGAGCTCGGCGGTGACCCGCTCGGGCCGCAAGGCGTAGAGCGCGGCGACCTCGCCCTCACCGTCGCGCAGCAGCTGGACATAGGCATTGCCGTGCAGCAGCATCTGCGCCGCGACGCTCTCCAGCAGCGCCTGGCCGCCGGTCCGCGCCTGGACGAGCGCGGCGAGCGCCGGCGCGCTGGCGACGACCGGCGCCGCCGCGACGCTTTCCGCGACCAGCTTGACCGCGCGCTGCGCGATCGCATTGCCGCCATAGCCGTCGCGCACCTGCGCCTCATAGGAGCGCGGCCAGTCGCCGACCGACACCCCCGTCGCCGCCCGCGACAGCGCCGGCCGCGCGCCCTCGCGCGCCGGCTTGCGTCCGAACAACCGCATGATCGTCTCCCGCCATCGATAGGAGCGCAAACGTCGCCGACCGACGCGCGCGTAAAACGTCCGTGCTTCCGCAAAGGCAGGAGCCCAGGATCACACGGACAAGCCTGCGTTGGTCTGCCCGCGCCGGAGCGCTACAATCCCCGCACCCCCGCCTGCGCACGCCGACCGAGCATCAGCTCGCTCAGCGCCCATACCAGCGCATCGGCGCGGTCCGGCGACCGGCCCGGCCCATGATAGCCGCCGCCCGCGATCAATCCGCACAGCTCGTCCTCCAGCGCCGGGAAGCGCCCGGCGTGCCGGACCCGGCCGCGTTCGTACAGCGTGGCGACCGGCTCGGCCCGCGCCACCTTGCCGCGGCTGGCACGGACCAGCGTCACCGGCAGCGTCACGTCGGCGGCGAGCAGCACCGATCGCACCATCGCCCCGCCCTGATTGGCCTCCGCCACCACCCGGTCGGCGCGATGCCGCGCCGCGCACTCCGCCGCCGCCCGCGCCCATTCCTCCGGCGTCCGCGCGACGTGGCTCGCATCCTCCAGCACATAGCCGATGCCGGCATCGTCGCGTCCGACCGCGACGATGCCGCAGGCGTCGCCCGGTATGCCGTCGCCGCCCGCCGGCGGATCGATGCCGACGACGGTGCGGACCAGCGCCGACGGCGGTTCCGCCCGGCACGCCTCGATCCCGCCGCGCGTCCACAAGGCGCCGCCGAGATCCTCGATCAACTCGCCGTCGAGCTCCTGCCGGCCGAGTGCGGTGCCGCCATAGGCCTCTTCGACCTGCGCGACGAAGCGCGCCGGCAGGTACGGATTGTCGCGCGTCGCGCCCCGCGTCTCGATCAGCCCGCGGGTGCGCAGCAGGCGCTTCATCAACGCGGTCGGCTGCGGCGTCGTCGTCACCACCACGCGCGGTGCCGGTCCGCGCCGCATCCCCATCATCAGATTGTCCCATGCGGCATCGCCGCGCCGCCACTTCGCCAGTTCGTCGCACCAGGCCGCGCTATGTTCGGGGCCGCGCAGCTGATCGGGCGCATCCGCCGAATAGACGCGCGCCAGCGCGCCGCTCGGCCAGCGCAATTCGCCGTGGCTGATCCGATAGCTCGGCACCTGCTGCGTCTTGGCGACCGCGCGCAGGCCGCTCGGCCCGTCGATCATCACCCGCCGCACCTCCGCCGCGGTCGCGCCGACCAGCGCGATACGCGCCGCCGGATCGCGCGCCACCGCGCTCACCCATTCGGCCCCGGCGCGCGTCTTGCCGAAGCCACGCCCGGCACGGATCAGCCAAATCCGCCAATCGCCGTCGGGCGCCACCTGCCCGGCGCGCGCCCAGCCGCCCTGCCAGCGTTCGGCCAGTTCGCGCGTCGCCGCGGCCGGCAGCGACCCGATCACCCACCGCCGCTCCGCTTCCGGCAGAGCGGCGAGCGCCGCGACCATATCCCCCGCGGCCCCGCTCATGCCGCATCGCCCTGCCGCGACCGCCCGGCGACCTTGGCGAGCCGGTCGAGGATCAGCGCATCGGTCTCCTCGCGCGTCGCCACCGCCGGCGCTGCATCGCCCGCCGGGGCGCGGCGCCCCGCCAGCACCAGCCGCATCGCGGCATCGCGATCGAAGCCGCCGTCACCGTGGAGGATCGCCGCGATCATCTGCGTCTCGACGAGCAGCCGCGCGGCCTCGGTCGCCGCCCGCCAGCCGCGGGCGAAGCCGTCGTCGTCACACAGCCGGCGATATGCCTGCGTCACGTCGACCGCCGCCGCCTCGGCCGCCGCCGCGGCATCCTGCCCCGCGGCAATCCGGTCGAGAAACACCGACGTCCGTGTCGGCGTCCACCGCTGCCGACCGCCCGCCGCCCTGCCTCGCGCCATCGCCCGCCTCCCGCTCCGCAAACGAAAGGCCGCGGCGCCGGACGGTGTCGCCCGATGCCGCGGCCCCGCCCGCAATTCCTCATCGTTCCTGTTTTGTACTCAAACAGTGTGACGATGTCAAGCTTTTTGTACCAGATAGGTTTTGTCGGATTACGACCTATTGTGAACGCTCACAATCTCTGATCGACCTGTCCAACTAATTGTGTCACAATCGGTTTCATTGCAGATACAGGCGGAGAGGACGGCCAACGGCACGCGCGGGCGGATCGGTGCGGGCGACGGTCAGCTTTCCGGCGGGAACGGCAGAGACGGCATGACGCACGATCATAACCGATTAAACCGAAACGATTTTTTATGAGGATGGCGTTGGGACCCGCGGCGCACGGCCTGATCCGCTCGGATCTGACCGTCGTCGACATCGACTCGGCCTATGAGTCGATCCTCAGCCTGCCGCGTGGCGCGATTATCGGTCACAGCGTCCTCGACACGCTCGCCGCCGCCGATCGCCCCGCCGGCGAACGCCAGCTCCGCCATATCCTCGACAGCGGCGAGGCGCGATTCTTCACCCATCGCCATGCGCGGGCCGACGGCAGCATCCTGTGGGTCAACCTCCACGTCTCGCGGATCGGTGCACAGGGTGACTGGCAATTGGCGGTGACCTGCCAGCCGTTGCGTGAACCCGACGTCTCGCCGTCGGCGGTCGAGGCGCAATGGCGGATGGCGCGGATGCTGCTGACCGCGATCGGCCACGGCAAGCGCGCCTTCGGCCAGGCGCTGATGGGCAATCCCGCCACCGAGATCATGCTCAGCGCCTATGTCGCGGAGGCGGAGGCCCGCGCGATCAACGGCGGCGAGATCGCGCGGCGGATCACCGTCGACTGGCTGCTCGCGCGCCGCTGGCTGCTCGCGCTCGGCAATGCCGGTTTCATCGAGCTCGAACGCCCCGGGCCGATCACCGACGATACGCCGATCCGCCTCAGCCCGCAGGCGCTGGCGATGCTGGAGACGATCTTCGGTTCGCTGCTCTCGGTCGCCCAGGGCATGCCCGTCGAGGCGTGATCAGCGCGCCTTGCGCCGGCGCAGCGCCAGCCGCATCCGCGCCAGCCAGCTGCGCGGCAGCGGCGGCCGCAGCGGTGCGATCAATGGCTCGAACTCATGCGGCTCGAACGGCACATGCGCCAGGTCGAGCATCAATCCGGTCACGTCCTTCGACAGGGTCGCGTGATTCTCGGCGTCATAGGTCGCGCGCAGCGCCTGGCCGAGCGGTTGCAGCTTCGCCTCCTGCCGAAGGCGCGATGGGTCCCGTCCGTTACTGCCGTCGTCGCCGCCATCCATGATTGCCGCCCTCGTCCGCATCCTTGAACGACTGGCGCGGGCAAGGGTTCATCGGTCAATCGGCCGCATCGTCCTCGCTGCCCGCGTCCGCCGTCGGCTCGCCGCCGCCGTAGCAGCGATCGAGATAGTGGTTGGCGATGATATAGTGGGCCCGCACCGCTTCGGGATGGGTCGCGCGCTGGGCCAGTTCCAGTTCGGTTTCCGCCCGTGCGTAGAAGTAGTTCGTGTCGTCGCGCATGTCCGTCGCTTTCCGGCGATACCGCGTATCGCAATTCCTATAACGTTTCGGCGCCCTGCCGGATCAACGGCTCGCCGCATCGGCGAGCCTGGCCCAGGCGGCGATCTCGGCGTCGCAATGCGCCGCGACCGTCAGGTCGCCCGCCCGCGCCTGCGCCGTGTCGACGCTGACCGAGCCGCGCCATTCCCAGGTCGCATTGCCCGACAGGCTGACCATCGCATCCCGCGCCACCTGCGCCCGCACCAGTCCGCCCTTGTTGAACACGGTGATCGCCGCGTCATACGCCAGCCGCCCGGTCAGACAGGCGGCGAAGGCCGAGGCGGCCATCGCGCTGCCGCAACTGTCGGTCAGCCCGACGCCGCGTTCGAACGTCCGCACGAACAGCGCCTGCGTATCCGCGTCGGCGTCGCGCAGCTCGACGAACGAGACATTGGCGCGGTTGGGCAGCCAGTCGGGCGCCGCTTCGCAGCTTTCGCCGATCGCGACCAGCTCCGCCTCGTCGATCCGGTCGACGAAGGCGACGAGATGCGGATTGGGCATCGCCACCGCGGTGAAGTGCCGGTCCGAGCCGAGCGGTGCCACCGGCGCATCGACGATCCGCCCGCCCGCGCCGTGCAACGGCCAGGCGGCGGCGTCGAGATCCGCCGGCCCCGCCGTCTCGCGTATCGTATAGACGTCGGGCGCCAGCGCCGCGTCGCGCGCCACCGTCGCGCGCGAGGTCTTGAGCTGCACCGTCGCCCGATCGATGCCCAGCGCCTCGAACCCCATGCGTGCGACGCAGCGGAGCCCGTTGAGGCATGTCTCCGCCTCGCTGCCGTCGGAATTGAGCATCGTCATCGCGAAGTCGGCGCCGTCGCCGGCGTCGCGGAACAGCAGCAGCCCGTCGCCGCCGACCGGCCCGCGCCGATCGGCGAGCGCCCGCGCCACCGCCGCCCATTCCGCCGCCGGCAGGGCGATGCCGCGCGCGTCGATCAGGGGAAAGTCGTTGCCCGATCCATGGCATTTGACGAAGTCGAAGCGCACCACATCCATTCCCGCTGCGACCCTGCGGGCCGCTTATGTTCTCTCTGGCGGCGCCGTTACACCCGCCGGGCCGCTCACGGCAAACGATAATGATCCGCCAGCCGGTCGAGAGCGAGCGTCAGCACCAGCCGCCCGGCGCGCGCCGGCCAGCCGAGCGCCTTTTCGGCGGCGGGCAGCCCTTCGCCCGCGCAGATTACCCGCCACGCGACGTCGGCGAGTCCCCGCCCCGCCGCCGCCAGCGCCGCATCGAACCGGCGCTTGGCGGCGATCTGCGCGGTGGTCGGGTCGAGTCCCTCGCCGCCGCCGTCGACGCGATCCGCCCAGCGCATCGTCACCCGCGGTCCGAGCGCCGCCGTCTCATAATCGCCGCGCAACCGCTCCCCCGCCTCGAACTGCCGCGCATCGACCAGCCCGCGCGCGCGCAGCCAGCCGAGCGGCGATTCGGCGACGTTCACCGTGACGTGACGCCCGCTCGCCAGCACCTGATTGACCAGATCCCGCATCCTGTCCTCCTATTGCCGAGTCGCCAGTCTCTTGCCACAACGTCAGCTTTGTAGGACAGGTGAATAACCACATCGGTTAAAAAAAGGGGCGTTCGATGATCACCGCCATCCGGGAAGTCCGCCGTGCCAAGGGCATGACGCTCGATGCGGTCGCACGGGCCTGCATCCCGCCGACCACGGCCCAGACGATCGGTCGGCTCGAGACGGGACCGCGCCCCGTCTCGGTCGCCTGGCTCACCCGCACCGCCGCCGCGCTCGGCGCCGCGCCCGCCGATCTCGTCACTCTGCCCGATCGCGCCACCCTGCCCGTCGCCGCGACGCTCGACGCCGACGGTGCGCATGCGCCGCGCCAGTCGCTCACCCTGGTGCCGCCCGAGCCGTCCGCGGGCAGCGTCGCGATCTCGGTCGACGGCAGCGTCGGCGACTATCGCGCCGGCGACGCGATCTGGTGCGAGCTGCGCACGCCCGACCGGTTCGGCGAGGCGCTCAACCGCGACGTGCTCGTCCCCGTCGCCGCCGGCCGCTTCCTCTTCGCCCGCCTGATCCGCGCGCTGTGACGATTCGGCAGCAGCGCCGTGCGCGCTGAGCGTGTCGAAGCGCCGACGGCCGTGACGGACAGGCCGGGGGCGGTTCCGTTCCCGACCGCACGCCGGTCCGCCCGCACCGCTTTAGCTGCAACGCAACATCTGCTACAGCGCGCGCCATGCTCAACCTCAACGGCATCACCGTGCGCCTCGGCGGCCGCACGATCCTCGACGGCGCGACCGCGGCGCTGCCGCCGGGCAGTCGCGTCGGCCTGATCGGCCGCAACGGCGCCGGCAAGTCGACGCTGGTCCGCGTCATCGCCGGCATGCTCGAACCCGACGACGGCACCGCCGACATGCCCAAGGGCGCGCGGCTCGGCTATATCGCGCAGGAAGCGCCGTCGGGCACCGCGACGCCGTTCGAGACGGTGCTCGCCGCCGATACCGAGCGCGCCGCGCTGATGCTCGAATCGGAGACGAGCGAGGACCCCGACCGGCTCGGCGACGTCTACGAGCGGCTAATCGCGATCGACGCCTATACCGCGCCGATGCGCGCCGCGCAGATCCTGCTCGGCCTCGGCTTCGACGAAGAGATGCAGCAGCGCCCGCTCGACAGCTTCTCGGGCGGCTGGAAGATGCGCGTCGCGCTCGCCGCGCTGCTGTTCTCTCAGCCCGACCTGTTGCTGCTCGACGAACCGTCCAACCACCTCGATCTCGAAGCGGTGATGTGGCTGGAGGACTTCCTCGTCGGCTACAAGGCGACGATCGTCGTGGTCAGCCACGAGCGCGACTTCCTCAACAATGTCGTGGATCACATCCTCCACCTGCAGAACGGCAAGATCACGCTCTACGCCGGCGGCTACGACAGTTTCGAACGCCAGCGCGCCGAACGGATGGCGCAGCTCGCCGCCGCCAAGGCCAATCAGGATGCGCAGCGCGCCAAGCTGCAGGATTATGTCGCGCGCAACTCGGCGCGCGCCTCGACCGCCAAACAGGCGCAGAGCCGGCAGAAGATGCTCGCCAAGATGCAGCCGATCGCCGAGCTCGCCAACGATCCGACGCTGTCGTTCGACTTCCCCGATCCCAGCGAGCTGCGCCCGCCGCTGATCACGCTCGACATGGCGAGCGTCGGCTATGCCGAGACACCGATCCTCAAGCGGCTCAACATGCGGCTCGATCCCGACGACCGCGTCGCGCTGCTGGGGCGCAACGGCAACGGCAAGACCACGCTCGCCCGCCTGCTCGCCGCGCAGCTGGCGCCGATGGACGGCGCGATGAACGCGAGCGGCAAGATGAAGGTCGGCTATTTCACCCAATATCAGGTGGAGGAGCTCGACGCCGACGATACGCCGCTCGAACATATGACGCGGATCATGAAGGGCGCCAGCCCGGCCGCGGTGCGCGCGCAGCTCGGCCGCTTCGGCTTTTCCGGCGACAAGGCGGTCGGCAAGGTCGGCCGGATGTCGGGCGGCGAGAAGGCGCGGCTCGCGCTGGCGCTGATCACCCGCGACGCACCGCACATGCTCATCCTCGACGAGCCGACCAACCACCTCGACGTCGATGCGCGCGAGGCGCTGATCCAGGCGCTCAACTCCTACACCGGCGCGGTCGTGCTGGTCAGCCACGATCGCCACATGCTTGAGATGACCGCCGACCGGCTGGTGCTGGTCGACGGCGGCACCGCGCGCGAATTCGACGGCAGCCTCGACGATTACATCGCCTTCGTGCTCGCCGGCGACAAGCAGGACGAGCCCAAGGCGAAAAAGGGCAAGGCCAAGCCGTTCGACCGCGACGCCGACAAGGCCCGCCGAAAGACGATCCGCGACTGCGAGGCGGAGATCGCCCGCCTCACCACCGACCGCAACGCGCTCGACCGCGCGATGTTCGATCCCAAGACCGCCGAGCCCAAATTCGCCAAACTGGCGATGAGCGAGCTGATGAAGCGTCGCGCCGACGTGCAGGCGCAGATCGAGGCGGCCGAAGCGACGTGGCTGGAGGCGACAGAGGCGCTGGAGGCGGCGTGAGGGGGCACGACGGGCGGTAAGCCTGCGACAGCTCCCGGCGATCGCTGACGGCGCGATCGTTGCGTTCATCCGGGTGTGGCAGCGCGGCCGGAGACCCTGCTAGGCCGTGACGAAAGCCGGCGTCGCTTGCCCAAGCACCCGTGTTCCTGCGCATGCAGGAACCCAGGGTCAAGCAGAGTAACGGCGTGTAATCTCTGCGACCCTGGGCTCCTGCGTCCGCAGGAGTCCAGGAGCGATACCGCAAAGGTCTCGCAATCCACCGACCGTTCGATCCGACGCCTGGCTCCGCAGTGATCGCACCGGAGCCGGTCGTGCATCGCCGCCGCCGGGCGCGCCGACGGGCCACCGCCCGCTCCGCGCCCTCACCCCCCGCTGTTCCCGAGCGGATCGCCCGGCACCGGCGTCGTCGGTCGCGCGGTCGGGGAGCGGCCGGCGGCGCGGGCGGCGCGCCATTCCTTTTCCTCTTCGGAGGTGACGGTGCCGTCGTGGTTGAGGTCCATCTGGTCGAATCGCTTGAGCGTGCCTTCGTCCCATTCGATCAGGCTGATCACGCCGTCGCCATTTCGGTCGAGGCCCATCAGGCGGCTGTTCTGGCGGGGCAGCTCGGTCTTGTCGAGCCGGTCGTCGGCGTTGCGGTCAAGCGCGCGGAAACGCCGCTCCATCGTGCTGGTGAAGTCGACGCGGCTGGTCACCGCCGGGGGCACGAAGCCGGCGGCATTGGCGTCCGCCTGCGCCATCTTCTCCTGGCGCTCGCCGCAGCCGGCCAGCATTGCCGGTATCGCGAGCGCCGCCGCGATCATCATCCCCGTCCGCAAACCCGGTCTCCGTTCGTTACGCTTCCAGCTCAACGTCCCAGTAGAGCCAGTCGTGCCATGTGTCGTGGAGATAGTTAGGGGGGAAGGCGCGGCCATGTTCCTGCAAATGCCAGTTGGTCGGCCGGATCGGCTCGACATACAGCGGCATATGCGCCTGTTTTGGCGTCCGCCCGCCCTTCTTGAGGTTGCACGGCGCGCAGGCGGTGACGACATTCTCCCACGTCGTCCGCCCGCCCTGCGCGCGCGGCACGACATGGTCGAAGGTCAGGTCGCGCCCGACGCCGCAATATTGGCAGGCGAATTTGTCGCGCAGGAACAGGTTGAAGCGGGTGAAGGCGGGAAAGGCCGAGGGGCGCACATATTGTTTGAGCGCAATTACCGAGGGCAGCTTGATCTCCGCGGTCGGGCTGCGCACGGTGCGTTCGTAATGCGCGACGATATCGACCCGGTCGAGGAACACCGCCTTGATCGCGGTCTGCCACGGCCAGACGCTGAGCGGATAATAGGACAGGGGCGTGTAGTCGGCGTTGAGTACCAGCGCCGGACAAGAATCGGGGTGACGGATCAGATCGGGATGAAACACGGCTCCTCCCACGGATTACCCGCAGGCCCTGTCGCCCACGAGAGTGACGCTGGTATGACAGCACGCCCGATTGATGGCGGTCAAGCCTTGTGCGGCAGGCCGCGCCCGGTGGCGCGCCGATGACGGCCGTCGTCACCCGCTTCGCGCCGAGCCCGACCGGGCGGCTCCACCTCGGCCATGCCTATGCGGCGTTGCAGGCGCACGACCATGGCCGCGCCGCCGGTGGCCGCTTCCTGCTGCGCATCGAGGATATCGACGGCACGCGCAGTCGCGAGGAGCATGTCGCCGGCATCGTCGAGGATCTCGCCTGGCTCGGCCTCGCCTGGGACGGGCCGGTGCTGCGCCAGTCGACCCGGCTCGCCGCCTATCGCGCGGCGCTGGCGGCGCTGCGCGAGCGCGACCTTCTCTATGCCTGTTTCTGCACGCGCGCCGATATCGCCGCGAGCGCGTCGGCGCCGCATCACGGGCCGGACGGGCTGGTCTATCCCGGCACCTGCCGGCATCTGCCGGCCGCGGACACGGCGGCGCGCATCGCCGCCGGCGTGCCGCATGCGTGGCGGCTGGCGGTCGACCGGGCGGTCGCGGCGGCGGGGCCGCTCGACTGGCATGATGCGATCGCGGGGCGGCAGCGCGCCGATCCGGGCGCGTTCGGCGACGTCGTGCTGGCGCGCAAGGATGCCCCGGCGAGCTATCACCTGGCGGTGACGATCGACGATGCCGCGCAGGGCATCACCGATGTCGTGCGCGGGCGCGACCTGATGCGCGCCACCGACATCCACCGCTTGCTGCAGGCGTTGCTCGGCCTGCCGACGCCGCGCTACCGCCATCACCCGCTGCTGCTCGGCCCCGACGGCACGCGGCTCGCCAAGCGCAACGGTGCGCCGGCGCTCGCCGATCTGCGTGCCGCGGGAGAGGACGGGCGGGCGCTGGCGGCGGCGTTGCGCGATGGCCGGCTTCCCATTGGCTTTATGGTGGCGAGCGCTTACCTATAGCGGATGAACACCTTCCTCGTCCTGCTGCTGATCGCGGCGATGCTGGCGACGGTGGTCGCGCTGGTGCGTGGCGTCATCGCCTTCCTTCAGGAATCGCATGCGCAGGTGCGCGGCGGCGAAGGGCCGTCCGCCGCCTCGCTCAAGTCGAACAAGATGATGCAGATGCGCATCTTCTTCCAGGCGCTGGCGATCCTGATCGTGGTGCTGATCCTGTTCCTCGCCGGCCGCACCTGACCGCCTTGGTCAAGCTCAACCGCATCTACACGCGCACCGGCGACGCCGGCACCACCGGGCTGGTCGACGGGTCGCGCGTCTCCAAGGCCGATCCGCGCATGGCGGCGATCGGCGACGTCGACGAGGCGAACAGCGCGATCGGCGTCGCCGTCGCCGCGCTCGGCGAGCGGGCGCCTGCGGCGGCGCTGCGCGTCATCCAGAACGACCTGTTCGATCTCGGCGCGGACATTGCGACGCCCGCGGGGATCGACGGCGCGCTGCGCATCGTGCCGGCACAGGTCGCGCGGCTCGAGTCGGAGATCGACGCGATGAACGCCGGTCTCGCGCCGCTGACCAGCTTCATCCTGCCCGGCGGCGACGCCGGTGCCGCGGCGCTCCACCTCGCCCGCGCGATCGTCCGCCGCGCCGAGCGCAGCGCGGTGGCGGCGGAGGGGCTCAACGCGCCGGCGCTCGCCTATCTCAACCGCCTGTCGGACTGGCTGTTCGTCGCGACCCGGGTCGTCAATGGCGCCGGCGCAGGCGACATCCTCTGGCAGCCGGGAGCGAGCCGCTAGCTGATACGGCGCGGGCGGGCTTCCCCGCCCGACGTTTTCCGCCAACCCGCGGGAACAAATCCGCAAGCTGCTGCAACCCTTTGGCGTTTCATGCGTCATCCTGATCTGCGGCAAGCCGCACCGGGGAGGGTTTGCCATGTTGAAGATCGCTCCCGCACCGCGTGCCGCCCTTGCCGAGCGGTTCCGCCATGTCCGTGCGCTCACCCTCGCGCTCGCCGCGCCGCTGTCGGATGCCGATGCCACCGTCCAGTCGATGCCCGATGCGTCGCCGACCAAATGGCATCTTGCGCACACCACCTGGTTCTTCGAAACCTTCGTGCTGCGCGACCATGTCGCCGGCTACCGCCTGCACGACGAGCGCTTCCCCTTCCTGTTCAACAGCTATTACGAGGCGGAGGGGCGCCGCCACGCGCGCGACCGCCGCGGCATGATCACCCGCCCGTCGCTCGACGAGGTGCGCGCCTATCGCGCTCATGTCGACGATGCCCTGCTCGCCGCGCTCGACGACCTGCCCGACGCCGCGCGTGAGCTGGTCACGCTCGGCTGCCATCACGAGGAGCAGCATCAGGAGCTGCTCGTCACCGACATCCTCCACCTGTTCGGCGAGAATCCGCTCGAGCCGGCGATCTGGCCCGCCGCGCCCAAGGTACCGGTGGCGATGCCCGGGCCGATCGGCTGGATCGACCATGCCGGCGGCATCGTCCGCATCGGTCACGGCGGGGAGGGCTTCGCCTTCGATTGCGAAGGCCCGCGCCACGATGCCCTGCTCGCGCCACATGCCATCGCCGACCGCACCGTCACCAACGGCGAATGGGCGGCGTTCATCGCCGACGGCGGCTATCGCGATCCCGCTTACTGGCTCGCCGACGGCTGGGCGTGGGTCAAGGCGGAGGGTATCGCTGCGCCGCTCTATTGGGAGCAGCGCGACGGCACGTGGACGAGATTCGGCCTCGACGGGCGGCGCCCGATCGACCCCGCCGCGCCGGTGACGCACGTCAGCCTCTACGAGGCGGACGCCTATGCGAGCTGGGCCGGCGCACGGCTGCCGACCGAATTCGAATGGGAAGCCGCGGCGCAGGCGCACGACAGCCATGCCGGCAACCAGATGGACGCCGCAGGGCCGGTCGAGCCGCGCCCCGCCGCCGGCCCCGCCTTCTTCGGCGACGTCTGGGAATGGACCGGCAGCGCCTATCGCCCCTATCCCGGCTTCCGCCCGGTCGCAGGCGCGGTCGGCGAATACAACGGCAAGTTCATGAGCGGCCAGTTCGTGCTGCGCGGCGGCAGCTGCGCCACCCCGCGCGGCCATGCCCGCGCCTGCTACCGCAACTTCTTCTACCCGCACCAGCGCTGGCAGTTCACCGGCGTGCGGCTCGCCAAGGATCTGTAATGCTCAAGCCCGAAGTCGAGGACGGCGAGCAGTCGCTCGCCGATCCGCAATTCCGCGCGGACGTGCTCGCCGGGCTCGAACGCCGCCCGCGCGCGATCCCCGCGCGCTGGTTCTACGACCGCCGCGGTTCCGAACTGTTCGAGGACATCACCAGCGTCCCCGAATATTATCCGACGCGGACCGAGACCGCGATGCTCGAACACGTCTGTGCCGAGGTCGCCGAGGTGGCGGGGCGCGGCCGCGCGGTGGTCGAGTTCGGTTCGGGATCGTCGCTCAAGACGCCGCTGCTGCTGCGCTGCACCGACCCATCCGCTTATGTGCCGATCGACATCTCCGGCGATTTCCTTCGCGAATCGTCGCTGACGCTCGCCGAGGCCTTCCCGGGCCTGCCGGTGCTGCCGTTCGAGGCGGACTTCATGCGCCCGCTGACCCTGCCGCGCGCGGTGGCGGATACGCCCAAGCTCGGCTTCTTCCCCGGTTCGACGATCGGCAACATGATCCCGCTGATGGCGGTCGACCTGCTGCGCACGATGCGCGCCTCGCTCGGCGAGGGCGCGATGCTGCTGATCGGCATGGACCGGATCAAGGACGAGGCGACGCTGGTCGCCGCCTATGACGATGCCGGCGGCGTCACCGCGGCGTTCAACCGCAATCTGCTCGACCGGATCAACCGCGAACTCGCCGGCACCATCCCGGTCGACGCCTTCGCGCACGAGGCGCGCTGGAACGACGACCGCGCGCGGATCGAGATGCACCTCGTCGCGACGCGCGACGTCGCCTTCACCGTCGACGGCCGCCCCTTCGCGATTGCCGAGGGCGAGAGCATCCACACCGAGAACAGCCACAAATACGGCTCGCGCGACGCGCGCATCCTGCTGCGCTCGGGCGGCTGGACGCCGATCCGCGAATGGACCGACCCCGACGGCCTGTTCGGCCTCTATCTCGCCGAGGCGCAGGCGGAACGTCCCGCGCCCTGATGCGCGCCGCTGGCAGCCGCGCCGAAACCGGCTATGGCCGGCGGCAAAGCCAATAGGAGACGGACATGCAGGCAGTGGGAGTGATCGGGTCGGGCCAGATGGGCGCCGGCATTGCCCAGGTTTCGGCAGCGGCGGGCTATCGCGTGCTGCTCAGCGACGTGTCGATCGAGCGCGCCGAGGCGGGCAAGGCGGGCATCGCCAAATTGCTCGCCCGCGCCGTCGACAAGGAGAAGATCGACGCGGCGACGCGCGACGCGACGCTCGCCCGCATCGAACCGGTCGCCGCCCTTGCCGCCATGGCCGAATGCGGCCTGGTGATCGAGGCGGCGACCGAGCGCGAGGAGATCAAGCGCGCCATCTTCGCCGAGGTCGGCACGGTGCTCGGCCGCGACGCGATCCTCGCCTCCAACACCTCATCGATCCCGATCACGCGGCTGGCGCAGAGCACGCCCGATCCGGCGCGCTTCATCGGCGTTCACTTCTTCAACCCGGTGCCGGTGATGGGGCTGATCGAGGTGATCCGCGGCCTCGCCACCGCCGACACCACCGTCGCCGCGATCGAGGCCTATGCGGACCGGCTCGGCAAGGCGGTGGTGCGCGCCAATGACGCGCCCGGCTTCATCGTCAACCGCGTGCTGATGCCGATGATCAACGAGGCGATCTTCGCGCTCGGCGAGGGCGTCGCGACGATCCGCGACATTGACCTCGCCTGCCAATTGGGCCTCAACCATCCGATGGGCCCCCTGACGCTCGCCGACTTCATCGGCCTCGACACCTGTCTCGAGATCATCCGCGTCTTGTTCGACGGCACCGGCGATCCCAAATTCCGCCCGGCGCCGCTGCTCGTCAAATATGTCGAGGCCGGCTGGTACGGCCGCAAGACCGGCCGCGGCTTCTACGACTATAGCGGCGCGACCCCGGAGCCGACACGATGAGCCTCGACGATACGATGATCGACACGCCCGACGGGCCGATGACATTTAAGGAATGGAAGAAGAAAAATCCGGTGCAGCTCCCCTCGCGCCGCACCAAGGGCAAGGACCTGCCCAACAAGGTGAAGATGCGCACCGACGAATAAGGTCCGTCCGCCCTGCCCTTTGCCATCCCCTTCCCTTCGTCATCCCCTTCCCTTCGTCATCCCGACGAAAGTCGGGATCCATGGTCACGGCGCCTCCGCTTGTCTCGCGCATCATCAGCGTCGCGCGTCCATGGATCCCGGCTTGCGCCGGGATGACGAATGGGGGGGAACGTCAGCGAGACACCGCACCGCGGAACCACACCGCATACACCCCCGCCAGCACGCCAAGAAACGGCAGACCATATACCAGCGTCAGCGCGAACGGCGCGGTGAACGGCGTCGTCAGCAGGATCGCCAGGATCGCCACAGCGCCGGCAATGCTCGTCCACGGATAGCCCCACAGCCGGAACGCCGCCGGAGCCCCGTGCCGCCGCCGGAAGGCGAGATGGGTGACGAAGATCATCCCCCAGGTGAACAGCGCGCCGAAAATCGACACCGCGATCATCACCCCGAACGCCGCCTCCGGCCGCCAGGCATAGACGCCGCCCGCCACCCCGATGCCGCCCGCCGATACCAGCAGCGCCGCCGCCGGCACCCCGCGCCGGTCGACGCGCGCCAGGCCTGCGGGCGCAAGGCCGCTCTCGGCGAGGCTGAACAGCATCCGCGACGCGGCATAGAGCTGGCTGTTCATCGCCGACAGCGCCGCGATCAGCACCACCGCGTTGAGCACGCCCGCGGCATAGGGCACGCCGGTCGCCTGCATCACCGTGACGAACGGGCTCGTCGCCGTCCCCGCCTCGCGCCACGGCACGATCGCCAGCATCACCGCGAGGCTGCCGAGATAGAAGAGCGCCAGCCGCAGCATCGTCGAGCGGAAGGCGCGGACGATCGCGCGTTCGGGATCGCGCGCCTCGCCCGCCGCGACCGCGATCATCTCGATGCTGATATAGCTGAAGATCGCGACGATCACCGCGGTCCAGATCCCGCCCAGCCCGTGCGGCGCGAAGCCGCCGGCATCGGTATAGTGGCTGAAGCCGACGCCGCGCGCCGCGATCATCCACAGGCCGATCGCGACGAAGACCAGGATCGCCGCGATCTTGATCGCCGAGAAGACATATTCGACCGCGCCGAACAGACGCACGCTGGCGAGGTTGACGCCGAGCAGCGCCAGCGAAAAGCCAGCGATCCACCACAATCCCGGCACGCCCGGCGCCCAGTAGCGCATGTAGATCGCCACCGCGGTCACCTCGGTGCCGATCGCCAGGATCACCGCCGCGGCATAGGCATAGCGGACGAGGAAGCCGGCGAAGCGGCCGAGATAGCGTTCGGCGAACAGCCCGAACGACCCCGTCGCCGGGTCCGCCACCGTCATCTCGGCAAGGCAGCCCATCAGCGCCAGCGTCACCAGCCCGCCGATCGCATAGCTGACCAGCACCGCCGGTCCGGCGAGCCCGATCGCGAGGCCGCTGCCGAGAAACAGCCCGGTGCCGACCGCGCCGCCGATTGCGATCATCGCGAGCTGGCCCGGTCCGAGCGTACGGCGGAGGCCGGTCATCCTGCCCGGCTCAGCCGATCAGCAGCCCGGCGAGCGCCGCGCTCATCAGATTGGCGAGGCTGCCCGCCGCCAGCGCGCGCAGGCCCAGACGCGCGATCGTCGGCCGCTGATTGGGGGCGAGGCTGCCGGTCACCGCCATCTGGATCGCGATCGACGAGAAATTGGCGAAGCCGCACAAGGCGAAGGTCACCACCGCGATCGTCCGCGCGCTGAGCTGCCCGGCCTGTTTGCCGAGATCGATATAGGCGACGAATTCGTTGAGCACGATCTTCTCGCCGAACAGCCCGCCGGCGATCCCCGCCTCGTTCCACGGCACGTTGAGCAGCAGCATCACCGGCTGGAAGACATAGCCGAGCAGCGCCTGGAAGCTCAGCCCCGGCAGCCCGACCAGCCCGCCGAGCGCGCCGAGCAGCCCGTTGGCGAGCGCGACCAGCGCGACGAAGGCGAGCACCATCGCGCCGACCGCCACCGCCAGCCGCACGCCGGTCTGCGCGCCCTGTGCCGCCGCCATGATGAGATTGGCGGGCTTTTCCTCGTCATGCGTCGCCTCGGGCAGCGGCTCGCCGGGCGTGCCTTCGGGCAGCAGCGCGGCGGGGCCGGCGCCGCTGATCCGCGCCTCGGCGAGGCGGACGTCGCGCGGCGCGCCGGGCTGGTCGCCGAGCGGCAGCTCGCCCTCGGGCGGAAGGCGACGGTCGGGCATGATGATCTTCGCCATCAGGATCCCGCCCGGCGCCGCCATGAAGCTCGCCGCGAGCAGATATTCGATGCGGATGCCCATCGAGGCATAGGCCGCGAGGATCGTCCCCGCGACGCCCGCCATGCCGCTGGTCATCACCGTGAACACCTGCGGCGGGGTGAGGCCGGCGAGATAGGGGCGGATCACCAGCGGCGATTCGCTCTGGCCGACGAAGATGTTCGCCGCCGCGCACAGGGATTCGACCTTGGAGGTGCCGATCACCGTCTCGATCGCGCCGCCGACCCAGCGCACCACCACCTGCATCACGCCGAGATAATAGAGGATCGAGACGAGGCTGGCGAAGAAGATGATGACGGGCAGCGCCGCGATCGCGAAACTCTGCCCGCCGATCTCGGGCGCGGCGAGCTTGCCGAACAGGAATTCGGTGCCGCGCTGCGAATAGCCGAGCAGCGCCGCGACCCCCGCCGACGCGCCGGCGAGCGCCTGCCGCCCCGGCCCCCAATAGAGCACGACGGTGGCGATCAGCGCCTGCAACGCGAAGGCGGCGCCGACGACGCGCAACCGGATCGCCCGGCGATCGGCGGACAGCGCAACGGCAATGGCGAGAATGACGAGGATGCCGGCGACGCCGATCAGGATACGGTGCATGGAAGATCCCGCGGGGAAACACACGCCGCCCCCCGGCGACGTCGCCGCACCATACAGTGGCTTTTTCAGGAGGCTAGCGGCGAATGGGATGAGGGCGGCGAGCGAACGTCCTATCCCGGCCCAGCCATGCCGCGCGCCAGCTCCGTCTTCCCCTGCCCCGTACCCCCTAACGTCGTCATCCGCTAACGGTGTCATCCCCGCGCAGGCGAGGCCTCTGCGACAGTAGCAACCTGACCTGCTCACGTACCACCCCGGCGCAGGCCGGAGTCCAGTTTGGTGAAGCTTTGCAATCAGTTACAAAGGCCTCCCAACTGGGCCCCGGCTTGCGCCGGGGCGGTTTCGAAACGTTCGCAGAGGTCTCGCACAGGCGGGGATCCAGACGCGCGGGTCTTCGATCGAGCCGCACCGTCAGCGTCTCGGGATTCCCGTCTGCGCAGGGATGGCGATAAAGCTGGGAATGACCGGAGAAGCGAGCAACAGCAACGGCAGCCTCGGCCCACTGCCCCGATCCGCAGGCCTACGCCGCGACCAGCCCCAGCGCCGCCAACTCCGCCCGCAGCGTCGGTGCGTCGGTGAAGTGCAGCGCGATCAGCCCGACGCTGCGTGCGCCGGCGATATTGGCGGCATTGTCGTCGATGAACACCGTCCGCGCCGCCTCCAGCCCGAACCGGTCGAGCGCCAGCCGGTAGATCGCCGGGTCGGGCTTGACCATCTTCTCGACCCCCGAGACGACGATGTCGCGGAAGCGATCGAACATCGCCGCCTCGCGCGCGCGGAACGGCGGCCAGAATTCGTGGCTGAAATTGGTGATCGCGAACAGCGGCACGCCCGCCGCGTCGAGTGCGTCGACCAGCGCCGGCGTGCCGGGAATGGGATCGCCGATACTCTCCAGGAAGCGCGGTCCCCAGGCGGCGATCAGCTCGGCATGCTGCGGATGCAGCGCGACGAGCTCCGCCGAGGTATCGGCGAAGTCGCGTCCGGCATCATGCTGGAAATGCCAATCGTGCGTGACGACGTCGCGCAGGAATGCATCGAGCGCCCGATCGTCGTCGATCAGGCGCCGGTAGAGGATCCGGGGATCCCAGTCGTACAGGACCCGGCCGACATCGAAGATCACCGCCGTCGGAACGGCGGCAGCGACATCGGCCGCGGGCACGCCCAAAGGCTTAGCCCTGGCGCGCCTTGAAGCGACGGTTGGTCTTGTTGATGACGTAGGTACGGCCGCGACGACGGATCACGCGGTTGTCGCGATGACGGTCCTTGAGCGACTTCAGGCTATTGCGGATCTTCATGATCGATTCGCTTCTTTTCGAGATTGACGGTGTCGGTGAAAGCGCGAGCGCCTAAGCGTGGAGGCTGCAATAGTCAAGCAACGCAGGCCGCGTTAGAGCGTTTCTCAGACGCAACGTATCGCAAAGGTCCCCCGCCATGATCCTCCGTCCGTTCCTCGCGCTCGGCGTCGCCGCCGCGGCTCTTGCCGGTTGCGCGACCACCGCGTCGCTGCCGCCGACGGACGTGATCCGCTATCATCTCGGCGCGCCGATCGCGCGCGGCACGGTCGCGGTCGAGCCGCTGTCGGGCGGCAGCCCGGCGAGCCTCGAATTCAAGACCTATGCCGCCGCGGTCGAGGCCGAATTGCTCAAGGTCGGCTATACGCTGCCGCC
The DNA here is from genome assembly GCF_000632225.1 of Sphingomonas sp. RIT328. Taxonomy (GTDB): domain Bacteria; phylum Pseudomonadota; class Alphaproteobacteria; order Sphingomonadales; family Sphingomonadaceae; genus Sphingomonas; species Sphingomonas kyungheensis. Next base: position 5,647 of record NZ_JFYV01000033.1, on the reverse strand, counting down.
GCAGGGCGCGACGCCGGACTATGTCGCTTCGGTCGCCTTCACCCGCACCAGCCGCGAAGGCCCGCCGCGTCAGTCGCCGGTCAGCATCGGCCTCGGCGGCGGCGGCTTCAGCGGCGGGCGGCGCGGCGGCGGCGTCGGGCTGGGCGGCGGCATCGGCTTCCCGATCGGCCGCAGCCGGCCGACCGAATTGCTCGTCGCCGAGCTGGCGGTGACGATCAAGCGCCGCGCCGACCAGTCGCCGGTCTGGGAGGGCAAGGCGCAGGGGGTCAGCGACATCAAGGGCGCCGACCAGCAGGCCGGCCGCCTCGCCCGCGCGCTGTTCACCGGCTTCCCCGGCGAATCGGGGCGGACGATCTCGGTGAGGTAATCCTTGACCCTCACCCTTCCGCGGCGACGCCCCTCCCTCTCCCATCGGGAGTATCGGGAAAAGACGCCGAAGGCGGCGAAGGGTGAGGACCGCGACGTCCCGTAACAAACATCCTCCATCAGGCAGTCCCATGACCCTCAGCATCAACGCCGCCTTCGACGGCGGCAACATCCGTGTCGTCGGAATCGACGGCGATCAGGTCGATCTCGAGATCGTCCGCGATCACCGGTCCGATTTCTTCCAGTGGTTCTACTTCCGCGTCGCCGGCGCGGGCGGACGGCGGCTGCGCTTCCGCATCGTCAACGCCGGCCAGTCGGCCTATCCGTTCGGCTGGCCCGGCTATCAGACACGGGTCAGCACCGATCGCCGCGCATGGCGGATGATCGAGACGCGCTATGACGATGGCGTGCTGTCGTTCGATTACGACGCCGCGGGCGACCTCGCCTGGTTCGCCTATTTCGCGCCGTTCACGATGGAGATGCACCACGATCTCGTCGCGCGCATCGCCGCGCGGCCGGGGGTGACGCATCGCGAACTCGGCACTTCGCTCGACGGGCAGAGCATCGACTATCTGCGCATCGGCGACGGGCCCAAGCCGGTCTGGCTCTATGCGCGCCAGCACCCCGGCGAATCGATGACCGAATATTGGATGGAGGGCGCGCTCGACTGGCTGACCAGCCCGGCCGCCGCGCCGCTGCTCGCCAAGGCGACGGTGCACGTCGTCCCCAATATGAATCCCGACGGCACGCGCCGCGGTCATCTGCGCACCAATGCGGCGGGGGTCAATCTCAACCGCGAATGGCATGCGCCGGCGCCCGATCGCAGCCCCGAAGTGCTCTGCGTCCGCGATGCGATGGACGCGACCGGCGTCGCCTTCGCGATCGACGTCCATGGCGACGAGGCGATCCCGGCCAATTTCATCGCCGGCTTCGAGGGGATACCGAACTGGACCGAGGACCATGGCGCCAAATTCTACGATTTCGGCCGCCGCCTCGCCGCGCACACGCCCGATTTCCAGACCGAGAAGGGCTATGAGAAGTCGAGCGCCGGCAACGCCAATCTGTCGATGTCGACCAACCAGCTCGCGCACCGCTTCGGCGCGGTGTCGGTGACGCTGGAGATGCCGTTCAAGGACCATGACCCCAATCCGGACGCCGAATTCGGCTGGTCGCCCGAACGCTCGCGCCGGCTCGGCGTCGCGTGCCTGGAGGTGCTGACCGAGATGATCGACACGATCTGATGGAGATCCGCCGGGACGATCCCGCCGCGCCGCACGTCGCGGCGCTGCTCGCCCACCATCTCGCCGAATTGCGCGGGCATATGGCGGATTTCGCCTTCGCGCTCGACGCCGGCGGCCTGTCCAGGCCCGACGTGACCTTCTGGACCGCGTGGCGCGACGGCACGCTCGCCGGCTTCGTCGCGCTGAAACAGCTCGATCCGTACCATGGCGAGGTCAAGTCGATGCGCGCCGCCCCGGCGATGCGCGGCACCGGCGTCGGCCGCGCGCTGCTTGGCCATGTCGTCGCCGAGGCGCGCCGCCGCGGCTATCACCGGCTCAGCCTCGAAACCGGCACCGCCGCGCTGCATGCGCCGGCGGTCGCGCTGTATCGCAGCGCCGGCTTCATCGACACCGGGCCGTTCGCCGACTATCGCCCCAGCCCGCACAACCAATTCTTCGCCCTCGACCTTCGGGCCGAGCCTTAAAGCGTAAAGGGAGCCTTTCGATGCCGCGCCTCGTCCTGATCCGCCACGGCCAGTCCAGCTGGAACCTCGAAAACCGCTTCACCGGCTGGTGGGACGTCGACGTCACCGAGAAAGGCGCCGCCGAGGCGCGCGCCGCCGGCGAGCTGATGGCCGCCAAGGGCCTCGACTTCGACATGACCTTCACCTCGCTGCAGACGCGCGCGATCAAGACGCTCAACCTCGCGCTCGAGGCGATGGGGCGGCTGTGGCTGCCGACCGAGAAGGACTGGCGGCTCAACGAGCGCCATTACGGCGGGCTCACCGGCCTCGACAAGGCGGAGACGGCGGCCAAGCACGGCGACGAACAGGTGCATATCTGGCGCCGCAGCTTCGACGTGCCGCCGCCGCCGCTCGAGCCGGGCAGCGCCTATGATCTGTCCGCCGACCGTCGCTACGCCGGCATCGCCATCCCCGCCACCGAGAGCCTCAAGGACACGATCGCTCGCGTCCTGCCCTATTTCGAGGAGCGGATCGCCCCGGCGCTGCGCGACGGCCAGCGCGTGCTGATCTCCGCGCACGGCAATTCGCTGCGCGCTCTGGTCAAGCATCTGTCGAACATCCCCGACGATGCGATCACCGGGCTGGAGATCCCGACCGGCCAGCCGATCGTCTACGAACTCGACGACGCACTCCAGGCGACGGATCGTTATTATCTGAACGAGCGGTAAGCAGCGAGGCGGAGGCGATAGTAGGGACGATCGCTCGGTCCACGCGTCCTGAAAGGTACAGTGCTCCCGCGAAAGCGGGAGCCCAGTGTTCTTTTTCCCACAATCCGTTGTTCTGCTTGGCCACGGGATTCCCGCCTGCGCGGGAATACTGAGCTAGTCTCGGCGTCGCCCCAGAAACGCGCCGTCACTCCGGACGTGTTCCGCGGCGCACCGCCCCCACCTTACCACTCCGGCGAAGGCCGGGGTCCAGTTGGGTGAAGCCCCGCCAACGGCCACGCCGGTTGCCATCCGGGTCCCGGCCTTCGCCGGGGCGGTTCGCTCCTCCCCTAATCGGCGCCCCGTAATCGGCGTCATGCCTGCCTCGTCCCGGCATCCACGGTTCCGCAGCAGCGGCCGCCGTCAAGATCGCGGCACGGTGGATCCCGGACCCAGTCCGGGATGGCGAAGCGCCCGCGGAGGCGGAGCCAAGGCCAAGGCACAGCCCCCTGTCCTACACGTCCCGCCGGCGCTATACCCACCCCGCTCTGTCTCATCGTGACTTCGATCGTCACCGAATTCGAAACGATCGGCCCGGATCGTTTCGATCAAGGTGTCCATCTTGTCCATGTTGCCCAAAATACAGGCAAGGCCAGGGATGCGGACCGTTGCCCTCCCCGTCGGCTGCGGCTAACCGCCGATGATGACTTTGGTCGGCATCATCATGGGTTCGACGTCCGATTGGGACACGATGCGGCATACGGCGGCGGTGCTCGCCGAACTCGACGTGCCGCACGAGACCAAGGTCGTCTCGGCGCATCGCACCCCGGACCGGCTCTATGACTATGCCAAGGGCGCGGCGGGCCGCGGACTCAAGGTGGTGATCGCCGGCGCGGGCGGCGCGGCGCATCTGCCCGGCATGGCGGCGGCGATGACGCATCTGCCGGTGCTCGGCGTGCCGGTGCAGAGCAAGGCGCTGTCCGGCCAGGACAGCCTGTTGTCGATCGTCCAGATGCCCGCCGGCATCCCGGTCGGCACGCTGGCGATCGGCAAGGCGGGCGCGGTCAACGCCGGGCTGCTCGCCGCCGCGATCCTCGCGACGCAGGACGAAGCGCTGTCGCAGCGCTTGCAGGCCTGGCGGCAGCGGCAGACCGAGGCGGTCGCGGACGAGCCGGCCTGATGCTCGCCCCCGGCAGCACGATCGGCATCCTCGGCGGCGGCCAGCTCGGGCGGATGCTCGCCGTCGCCGCGGCCCAGCTCGGCTATGCCACGCACATCCTCGCCCCCGACGACGAGAGCGTCGCCGCGCAGACCGCCTCGCAGCTTACCCGCGCCGAGTATGACGACCGCGACGCGCTCGCCGCCTTCGCCGGCGCCTGCGACGTCGTCACCTATGAGTTCGAGAATATCGACGTCGCGCCGGTCGAATGGCTGGCGGCGCGGGTCGCCGTCCACCCCGCCCCCGCCGGCCTGCGCGTCGCGCAGGATCGCATCGCCGAGAAGCGCTTCGTCGAGACGGTCGGCGGCCGGCCGGCGCCCTGGGCGGCGGTAGCGAGCGAGGCCGATCTCGACGCCGCGATCGCCCGCATCGGCTGCCCGGCGATCCTCAAGACGACGCGCTTCGGCTATGACGGCAAGGGCCAGGCGGTGATCGCCCGCCCAGAGGAGGCGGCGCAGGCCTGGGCGGCGATCGGCGGGCCGGCGGTGCTCGAGGGATTCGTCACCTTCAGCCACGAATTCTCGATCCTCATCGCGCGCGGGACCGATGGCGCGACCGTCCGCTATGCGCCGCCGCACAACGTCCATCACGAGGCGATCCTGCGCAGCTCGACCGTCCCCGCGCCGGCGGCGATCCGCGATCAGGCCGAAGCGGCGACCGCGCTCGCCTGCCGCATCGCCGCCGAGCTCGACTATGTCGGCGTGCTCGCCTGCGAATTCTTCGCCACCGCCGACGGGCCGGTGTTCAACGAAATGGCGCCGCGCGTCCACAATTCGGGCCATTGGACGATCGAGGGCGCCGAGACCTCGCAGTTCGAGAACCATATCCGCGCGATCTGCGGCCTGCCGCTCGGCAGCACCGCGCTGACCGGGACGCAGGTGCGGCTCGACAATCTCATCGGCGACGATCCCTGGCAACCGGCGCTCGCCGAGGCGGGGGCGCACGTCCATCTCTACGGCAAGGGCGAGCCGCGGCCGGGTCGCAAGATGGGGCATATCACCCGCGTCACGCGCTGACCGCTCACCGCTATCGCTTGCGCAGCGGCGGCGTATCGAAGGCGACGGGAACGAGGATCGGCAGCGCGACGACCTTGCCGTTGCGCAGCACCGGCCGGATCCGGAACAGCGGTTGCATCGCCAGCGCCGCGGCGCCGAACCCCATGTCGGCGGGGGTTTCGATCAGCACGACGCACCGCTCCGGCCGGCCCGAGCGCGGCACCGCGCAGGCGAGGATCACCCGCCCCGAGATATGCCGCCGCACCGCCTCGGCAGGCCAGAACCGGCGCAGCTCGGCATCGGTCGGCCGATAGATCCACGACGCCTTGGCATAATGCGCCTTGCCGTCGCCGCCGGCGCCGCTCCCCGCCCCCAGGCCGACGCCGCTCCCCTCACCGGCGCCCGTGCCCGCCGTCCCGCTGCCGGCAAGCTGCACGACCGCCGAATCGCTGCCGAAGGGGGAGACGAGGCTCGGCGGCGGCGGCAGCGGCGGGGCGAGCACGTCCGGCGTCGTATCGACCTGCGGCGCCGGCGCTGCTGCCGGTGGTGATCCGCCCGCGGGCGCGGCACGGGGCGGCGGCGCGGCGCGTGCCGGCGGCCGGGGGCGGGGCGGAGAACCGGGGCGCGGCGCTGCGGCCGCTGCCGTCGCTGTCCGCCTTGACCCTGCCGACGCGGCTGC
>NZ_JFYV01000032.1 GCF_000632225.1 Sphingomonas sp. RIT328 | reverse complement strand
CGCCCGCGCGCAGTGGCGGGCGCGGGGCCGCGGGCCCGCGGGCAGCGGGAGCGCCGCCCCCGGCAGAAAATATTGGACCCCCGGCGCCGGGGGGCCGCGGGCGGGCGCCGCGGCGCCCGCCGCGGTGAGGAACCAGCTCGACAGGCCGAGCAGCGCCACCGCAGCCGCGGCGACGGCCGCCGCAAGCAGCGCGGCGCGGCACAAGGCGTGCCGGTGGCGGCGGGTTTCGCGCGCCAGCAGCGCGGCGAAACCGCTCACGCGGCGTGCCCCAGCAGCACGATGCGGTCGGCGATCGCGGCGAGCCGGGGCGAATGGGTGGCGAGGATCGCGGTCCGGCCGGCACAGGCGCGGGCGAGCGCCGCGATCATCTCGGCCTCGGCGGCGGCATCGAGGTGCGCGCTCGGCTCGTCGAGCAGCAGCAGCGGCGCGTCCTTGAGTAGCTCGCGCGCGGCACCGGGCGCGGCGATGGCGATCGCCTCCGCGATCATGCCGGGGAGCAGCAGCGGCGTGGGGCCCGCCCAGGCCGCGGTGACGCCACCATCCGGCGGCAGCGCCGCCCCGTCGATGCGGATCGCACCCCCCGTCACCGGCGCGAGCCCGAGCAGCGCGCGCAGCAGGCTCGACTTACCGCTGCCCGACGGGCCGACCAGCGCCACCGTCTCCCCCGCCGCACCGGTGAGCGACAGGGCGTCGACCGCGGCACGGTCGCTCTCTGGATAGCGGATCGTCACCCGGTCGAAGGCGATGCAGGCCGCGACACCGATCCTCGCGCAGGCGACGGCGACGACGATCCTGACGGTGGCGGACGGTCGCGCCGGACTGCCCGCCGAGGATGCCGCGACCTATAGCTCCCGCCACGGCATCGCTGCGCGGATCGAGCCATGGCAATCCTCACAGGGGTGCACGGCGCAGACGCTGCTCGCCGCGATCGCCGCGCGCGCGCCCGACCTCGTCGTCATGGGCGGCTTCGGCCATTCCCGTCTCAAGGAGGCGCTGCTCGGCGGCGTGACCCGGACGATGCTCGACGAAAGCCCGGTGCCGGTCCTCTTCGCGCATTGACGCGCGCCAGGCGAGCAGCGCCTCGGGCGGCTCGACCGGGGCTATCCCCATCGGAACGCCAACCTCCATGGGGCGGGCGGGGCCAAGTTCGAATCGGCGGAGACGCTGCTGGCGGGGGAGACTCCATCGGCCTCCGTCGGGTTGCGCAAGTAACGTCCGGTTCCAATTGCCGGCAGGTCTACGATCACCCAAAATTGATCCGCGTTGCGAAGCTCTCCGGCGATTGACAAATGGCCGAGTCGGTATCATCATTCTGCGAGTCGAAGAGCTTGCATAGATCGCTCGTCGTAAGATCATTTGATATCGTATACCGTTGAGGCTCTCGGCTGTGCAGCAGGGAGGATAGCCGTGTCATTCATTGCTATGATCGCCGATATCCTGTGCGTGATCTGGCTCTTCGAGCTTGTGATCGTTATCCTGTCCGGACTGTATTCGTGGAGACGATCCCAATACATCGACAGGAAGAACATGCACGTCTGGTCTGCGCCGGAGAGCAGATCACGCGACCTTCGGCCAGTTAAACGATAATTCCACTCTCCGATCCGCGTCCAAGATCATCCTGCCGGCACGTATCGATCCATGAAAAGGATGGATTATGTCCGTGTTCATCGAATATGGAGAGTCGCCGCGGGTGTGGGTCGATGATGGCCACGTCTTTCTGGAGGCGAGCGACGGCCGCAGGGTCCGGATGAAGCCGGAGGTGGCGATCAAGCTCGGTCGATCGCTCGAGGCGTGCGGCACCAAATCGTTCATCAACAAGGTACTGGACGGCAACGCCGCGCCGACGGACTTTCCGGCGCCGAAGTAACGCCCCGGTCGATCCGCGCAAAAGCGCGACCTCGATCTGCCCCCTCCGACGACCTCGTCGAATGCCAGCAGTCGCCGCACCGGACCGACTTGCCCGCGCCGTCGACGCGCTCACCATCGATCCGTCGCCGCGCCGTCCGCGAAGGCGCAGCCCGATACCCGCAGAGCCATCGGACTGCGCCCCCCTGGAATGCCCGGCGGCCTTAGCTGCCCGGCATCCGAGCCAGTGATGCAAGAACCAGGGGTGGATCGGTGCGTTCGGCAAGGGCATCGGCCGGCAGATCCCGGACTCGGGTGTTGGCCCGCACCATATCGCGCATCTCCTCTTCGTCTTCCGCGAAGAACAGCTGCGCCTCGATTTGCCGTCCCGGCGCGATACCCGCCGGCAGGCTGGCGAGCCCGTTCAGTTTCGATACGGCGTTCAGCGCGGCTTGGTCGATCTGCCGATTGCCGGACTTGCGGCAGAACCAGACGCTCCGCAAACTTCCGTCCGCGTTCATAGTGAAGCGGACGTGCGCGAAGCCATACAGGCGTTCGGTCGGGCTCATCGCGACCGGATAGCGCATCGCATCGTTGATCCTGCGCGAAAGCTGCGCCGCCCAGAGCTGGGCGGTGGCCGGCGCGGTGACATGGATATCGGTGGGTCGCTTCTTCGCTTCGGCGACCGGGAACAGGACAGACATTATGACGATCGCTGTGAGGAACAGTCGTTTCATGTTTCGATCTCCCACTGCCAGGTGATCGGCCATCAGACACGTGCGTAAACCTGCGGGCGTTTGCCGCATGGTCGCTTTGGTCGATGAGGGAAACGTGGTCTGCGGTCGCGCTTCGACTCGCCGCGAAATTGTGCCGGAACGGGCCAAATGTCAAGATAAAGCGTGTGCGTTGAACCACTTGCCCGGTCGACGATCGTCCGCCGCGGCGGGCGTCGCCGGACGACGGACGGCAGCCATCGCGGGCGTGTCGCGTTACACGGTCATGACGAACGTTCCGGCCTCCCTGCACCTCGCGGCGATCGTCTCGCTGTCGCTGGCGGTGGCCTGCGCGATCACCATCGCGCTCGATGTCTGGCGGCACCCGCCCAAGATGGCGGTGATGGCGCTGGTCTGGCCGCTGACCGCGCTGTTCGGCAGCCTGGTGTGGCTGGCGATCTATTATCGCTGGGGACGCGCGACGCGGCAGGACGAGGACACGCCCTTCGCCGTCTCGGTGCTCAAGGGGGCGAGCCATTGCGGGGCCGGCTGCACGCTCGGTGACATCGTCGCCGAGGGACTCGCGCTCGCGGTGCCGGCGGTGGCGGTCTGGTTCGGCTATGGCACGCTGTTCGGCACGCGCATGGTCGCGCTCTGGATCCCCGACTTTCTGTTCGCCTTCCTGTTCGGCATCGGCTTTCAATATTGGAGCATCGTGCCGATGCGGCAGCTGTCGCCGGGCGAGGGCATCAGGGCCGCGCTCAAGGCGGACGTGCTGTCGATCGGCGCGTGGCAAATCGGCATGTACGGCGGCATGGCGTTGATCCAGTTCCTGTGGTTCGCGCCGCAGTTCGGCGGCCTCGCCCAACCCGGCCAGCCGGAGTTCTGGATGGCGATGCAAATCGCGATGCTCGCCGGTTTCTGCACAAGTTATCCGATGAACTGGCTGCTGGTGCGAAACGGCGTCAAGGAGGCGATGTAACGCGCGCGTCGATTATTCCGTCGCGGAGCCGGCATTTGCCGGCACGCCGCTGACGTTGCGAAATGTTAACCTTGGTTGACAGACGGCGACGCGGTCCCGAGGATAGCCGCACCCTGCCGTGGCTGCAAAGCGGCCGCTTTGATCCCGTCACCGGAGTCCTCCATGATCGTCATCATCGCGCTCGGCGTCTCGATCCTCGTCGCGGCATGGCTGACCTTCAGCCCGTTCGCGCGATCGGACGGCTGGCGCGCGACGGTGACGCCGCTCGCGTCGATCATCGGTTCGGGCTTCCTGATCTGCGGACCGTTGCTGGCGCGCGAGTTCGGCGGCGCGGCGCTCCTCGCGATGGCGGCGCTGCTGGCGATCGCTTATGCCGCCGGATGGGTGATCCGCTTCAACATCCGCCATGTCGAGGATCATCTGGCGACCGCCCCCTTCGCCGATCCGATCGCCTGGACGGCGCGCATCACCCAGGGCGTGCTCGCCCTCGCCTATGCGGTGTCGGTCGCTTATTACCTGAAGCTGCTGGCGGAATTCTCGCTCAAGCCGATCGCGGTCGATCCGGCCTGGCAACCGGTGATCGCCAATATCGTCGTCACGGTGCTGATCGCGGCGATGACCCTGTTCGCGCTCGGCGGCGATCTGCGCAAGGTCGAGCATGTCGCGCACGGCACGGTGTCGATCAAGATCGGCATCATCGCCGGCCTGCTGGTGGCGCTCGCCATCGCCTGGGTGACGGGCGGCGCGGTCCAGCCGCTGCCGCCGGCACGGGTGGGCTGGGCCAGCCTGCCGATGCTGCTCGGCCTGATCATCACGGTGCAGGGGTTCGAGACGTCGCGCTACCTCGGCCACGATTATCCCGCCGAGCTGCGGATCCGGACGATGCGCCATGCGCAATGGATCGCCTCCGCCATCTATCTCGCCTTCATCGCGCTGCTCACCCCCTTCCTGTCGCGCGCGGCGCAGACCGAGGGGGTGGCGGGGATCCTCGACATCATGCAGCTGATCGCCCCGGCGCTCGGCGCCTTCGTGCTCGCCGGCGCGGTATCGAGCCAGCTCAGCGCGGCGGTCGCCGATTCGATCGGCGCGGGCGGGCTGATCAACGAAGTGTCGCGACGCCGCGTGCCGGTGCCCTTGGCCTTCGCGCTCGCCGGTATGCTGGCGATCGGCGTCGTCTGGCTGACCGATCCGTTCCAGGTGGTGGCGCTGTCGTCGCGCGCCTTCGCCCTGTTCTACGCGCTGCAATGCGCGTTGGCGTTCGCGGTGGCGCGGCGCAACGGCGTCGGCGACTGGCGTCACCGCTGCGGCTTCGTCGCCATCGGCCTGATCTGCCTCACCGCGGTCGCGGTCGGCGCGCCGGCCGAAAGCTGACCCCCCTCCCGACGCGCATGCAGGATTCACAGTCGCCGATGACCTCCCCCACCCTTCCCGCCGACCGGCATGCGGCCGCGGGACAGCTTGGCCGCCTCGCGCTCTATCGCTGGTGGCGCACGTCGGTGGTCGGCCGCGTCGACCATGAGGCGGTGCTGGCGCGCGTCATCGAGGAGAGCGGCTGGAGCCCGCGCTTCGCCTTCATGACGATGATGTCGGCCGGCATCGCCGAACTGGGGCTGCTGCTGTCGTCGCCGGCGGTGGTGATCGGCGCGATGCTGATCTCGCCGCTGATGAACCCGATCCTCGGCTTCGGCTTCAGCCTCGCGCTGTTCGATTTCCGCGAGCTCAGGCGATCGCTCAAGGCGCTGGCGATCGGCTCGGCGGTGGCGATCGCGTTCACCGCGCTGCTCGTCCTCGCCTCGCCGCTGCAGGCGCCGACCGCCGAGATCGTCGCGCGGACGCGCCCCAATCTGTTCGACCTCGCCGTCGCGCTGTTCGCCGCGCTCGCCGGCACCTTCGCGATCATCCGCGGGCGCGGCGACACGATCGTCGGCGTCGCGATCGCGACCGCGCTGATGCCGCCGCTCGCGGTGGTCGGCTATGGCATCGCCACGCGCAACGCACCGGTCGGCATGGGCGCCTTCGCGCTGTTCGTGACCAACTTCATCACCATCGCGCTGTCGGCGACGGTGATGGCGCGCTTCTACGGCTTCGGCCATCACCTGTCGCGGCGCCAGGGCTGGATGCAGACCATCGTGCTGACCCTGGTCTTCATCGGCATGGCAATCCCGCTCGGCATCTCGCTCAACCGGATCGGCCGCGAGGCGCTGGCGACGTCGCAGACCCGCTCCTTGCTGTCGGAACGGTTCGGCGAGGCGGCGCGCGTGACCCAGCTCGACATCGACTTCACCGCCGAGCCGATCGTCGTGCGCGCGGTCGTCATCACCCCGCGCCGCGCGATGCAGAAGACCAGCGCGATCCAGGCGGCGCTGGCGACGGCGCTCGCGCGGCCGGTGCGCCTCAACCTCGACCAGATCCTGCTCGGTGCCGGGGCGGACGCGCTGGCGGCGCAGCGCGAGGAGCTGCGCCAGGCGGGCGAGGCGACCAACAGCGCCGCGCAGCGGGTGACCGATCTGGCGAACGGCATCGCGCTGATCACCGGCATCACCCCGGACGCGGTGACGATCGACCGCGACCATCATCGCGCGGTCGCGGCCGCCGCCCCGCTGCCCGGCGCGAGCGTCGCGACCTATCGCACGCTCGAACGGCGCGCGGCCGAGCAAAGCGATGACTGGGACGTCGCGATCGTCCCGCCGCAGGGGCCGCTGCCGCCGATCGCCTTCGCCGACGGCGCCGACACGCTCGATGCGGCGGCGAGCGACGCCGTCGCCACCTCGGCCTGGGCGGCGCACCGCTGGAACGTCTCGACGCTGACCGTGCCGGGCCTGCCCGCCGGCACGCCGCCCGAGGCGCCGACGCTCAGCCAGCGGCGCGCCCTCGCCGTCGCCGCGCTGTTGCGGCAGCAGGGCATTGCGGCGCAGCCCGCCCCCGCCGCGGGCCGGCAGTTCGCGTTGACGCCGGTGGCGGGGGGCGGCCGATGAGCGGCGATATCGGCCTCACCGACCTCGGCACGCTGCTCGTCGTCGCCTCGCTCGTCGCGATGGTGTCGCGGCGGATCGGGCTGCCCTATACGGCCGGTCTGGTGCTCGCCGGGATCGGCCTCGCCTATTCGCCGGTCGGCGCCGCGCTGCCGCTGTCGCGCGAGCTGATCTTCAACGTCTTCCTGCCGCCGCTGATCTTCGAGGCGGCGATGCAGCTGCGCTGGTCGCGCTTCCGCCGGGAGATGCCGCTGACCCTGGTGCTCGCCTTCTTCGGCGTCGCGGTCAGCGCGGCGGTGGTCGCGGGCGGCATGCACCTGCTGCTCGGCTGGAGCCTGCTCGGCGCGGCCTTCTTCGGCGTGCTGATCGCGGCGACCGATCCGGTCTCGGTGATCGCCGCCTTCAAGGAGATGAAGGCCGAGCCGCGGCTCAGCATGGTGGTCGAATCCGAAAGCCTGCTCAACGACGGCGTCGCCGCGGTCGGTTTCGCGATCCTCATCGGCATCGCCAACGGCGAGGCGCTGACCGCATCGGGCGCCGCGCTCGCGCTGCTGTGGACGGTCGCCGGCGGTCTGGTGATCGGCGCGGCGATCGGCATCGGCGTGCTGACCCTCGCCGGCCGGACGACGGACCATCTGGTCGAGGTGACGCTGACCACCGTGGTCGCCTGGGGATCGTTCCTGCTCGCCGAACATGTCCACGCCTCGGGCGTGTTCGCGGCGCTGGCGGCGGGGCTGATCGTCGGCAACGTCGGGCCGCGCGGTTCGATTTCGGTCGCGGGTCGTCAGCATGTGCAGGATTTCTGGGCCTATGCCGCCTTCCTCGCCAATTCCTGCCTGTTCCTGCTGATCGGCAGCCACGAGGCGCATCAGCCGATCGCGCTGGTCTCGCTGCCGCTGGTCGTCGCGATCGTCCTGACGCTGGTCGGCCGCGCGGCCGCGGTCTACCCGCTGGCGCTGCCGTTCGCCCGATCGGGGCTGCGGCTGCCCGCGACCTATCAGCATGTGCTGGTGTGGGGCGGATTGCGCGGCGCGGTCGGCCTCGCGCTGGCGCTGGCGGTGCCGGCGAGCGTCGCCGAGCGCGGCCAGATCGTCGTCGTCACCTTCGGCGTCGTCGCCTTCTCGATCTTCGCGCAGGGGCTGACGATGCCGCAGCTGCTGCGGCACTGGCGGTTGACCGGGTCGGACGAGGCGGAGCATTGACCGGCCGCGGCATCGCGCCGGCGACGGGCGACCGGCCGTGACGCCACGGCGGCGCGCGATCCGGCTGCCGACGCCGAAGCGCCGTCAGCGCTTCGGCAAGGCGTACGCCAGCGTATAGTCACCGTAGCGCGTTCCCAGCGCGCCATGGCCCCCCGCGGTGATCACGACATATTGCCGTCCGTCGCGCCCGCGATAGGTCATCGGCGTCGCCTGCGCGCCCGCCGGCAGCCGCGCCTTCCACACCACCTTGCCGCTATTGAGGTCGAAGGCGCGCAGATATTGGTCGGTGGTCGCGCCGATGAAGGCAAGGCCGCCCGCGGTGATGATCGAGCCGCCGAGATTGGGCACGCCGGTCTTGATCGGCACGCCGAGATGCGATCCGAACAGGCCGGTGTCGCGCGCCGTCCCCAGCACCTTGCGCCACACCACCTTGCGCGTGCCGAGATCGACCGCGGTGAGATGCCCCCAGGGCGGCGCGACGCAGGGCGCGCCGAAGATGCCGACCCAGGCCTTCACCACCGCGACATAGGGGGTGTTGTACTGCGTCTGGAGCTGCGCCTGCATGGCATTCTCGCCGCCCTGCTTCTGCTTCATCAGCGACGCGACGCGCGGATCGTCGCGGCGCATCAGCCAGAGCTTGAACGGCATCTCCATCGTGTTGACCGTCATGATGCCGCGCACCGGATCGACCGCCGCGCCGCCCCAGTCGGTGACGCCGTCGAAGGCGGGATGGCCGATGATCGGCTTCAGCCCCATGGGCTGATAGATGCCCGTGCCCTGCGCCCGCCGGATGTCGATCCGGCAGAAGAGCTGGTCGATCGGCGTCGCGCCCCAGGTGGCGACCTCGGTCGGCGCGGGCGGGGTGAAGCTCGGCATGCCGGTCGAGAAGGGCTGCGTCGGCGACACGCGCACGCCCGGCGTCGCGCCGTCGGTGCGCACCGGCCGTTCGGTGATCGCGGCGATCGGCGCGCCGGTCAGGCGGTTGAGGAAGAACACCTGCCCCATCTTGCTGGTCTGGATCAGCGCCGGGATCACCTGCCCATCGGGCGCGCGATAGTCGAACAGCGACGGGCCGATCGGCAGGTCCATGTCCCACATGTCGCGGTGGACGAGCTGCCGCGTCCAGCGCAGCTTGCCGGTCGCGACGTCGAGCGCGACGATCGACGAGCCGAAGCGATCGTCGAACGGCCGGCGATAGCCGATCCAGTAATCGGGCGAGGCATTGCCCGTGCCGAGATAGACGAGGCCGTTGGCGGCATCGGCGGTGATCGCGCCCCAGACGTTGGGCGTGCCGCGCGTATAGGTCTGCCCCGCGGGCAGCGGCGCGATCGCGTCCGGCGAGCGGCCGACGTCCCAGGCCCAGACCGGCGCGCCCGACACCGGATCATAGGCGCGCACCACGCCCGACGGAATGTCGCGGTTGACGTTGTCGATGATCCGCTCGCCGATGATCAGCCGGTTGTTGACGACGACCGGCGGCGTGGTGCCGATCTGATCCGAGGGCTTCGACGTCCCCATATTGGCGCGCAGGTCGATCGCGCCGCCCTGCGCGAAGCTCCGGCAGGGCCGCCCGCTGTCGGCGTCGAGCGCCACCAGCCGCGCGTTGAAGGTCGGCGCGAAGATGCGGTGCGGGCACGGCGTCCCCGCCGGCGCCTCGAAATAGGTGACGCCGCGGCAGACCAGATAATTGTTGCCGGCGATCGGCGCATCCTCGTGCCAGCTCCACTTGGTCTTGCCGGTGGTGGCGTCGATCGCCTGGACGAAGGAATGCGGCGTGCAGGTGTAGAGCGTGTCGCCGATATGGATCGGCGTCGCCTCGGAATGATATTCGCGCTTGTGCTCCTGCGTCTCTGCCGCCACCGGCAGATCGCCGGTGCGCTGCGTCCAGGCGAGCTCGAGCCGGCCGACGTTCTGCGGCGTGATATCGGCGAGCGCGGAATAGCGCCGGCCCGACAGCGTGCCACCATAATCGCGCCAGTCGCCGTCCGCCTCGCCGGTCGGGGCGGCGGGAAGGGTGGCGCCGCCCGCGCCCTGCGCCCCTGCCCCCGCGCCATGCAGCACGACCCCGCCGATGCCGAGCGCGAGCAGCATCGCGGTCGTCGCGGCCACCGCGCGCCGATCGGGCCGCCACGCCCGCGGGCGCCAGCCGGTGAGCAGCACCAGCACCAGCAGCACGGTCGGCGCGACCAGCCGCGGGACAAGCTGCAGGCCGTCCAGCCCGACTTCCCACACGGCCCAGATCAGCGTGCCGAGCCAGATCGCGCCGAACAGCCAGCGGCCCGACCGCGGCGCACGGCCGAGCAACGCGCCGCTGGCGATCATCGCCAGCCCGGCGACCAGATAATAGAGCGACCCGCCGAGCGAGGCGAGCACGCCACCGGCCACGGCGAAGAAACCGCCGAGAATGGCCAGGCACCACGCGAGCGCCAGTCTGTACAGCCGAGCCATGCCTTGCGTCCTTCCGCCCGTTTGGCGGTCAACGTCCGAACTTGGCAGAAGTTACGCGATGGCGACCCGGACCGTCCCAAGACACGGACATACGGCCCGCGCCCGCGTCAGGCACGTTCGATACGCCGTCGTGCCGGACGGCGACCGGGTAACAGGATGCTAAATTCTGGCCGCTACCGTCGCCGGCATGTTGTCGTCTCTCTCAGCACGGATCGCCGCGATCGGCCTCGTCGTCCTGATCGCCCTGGCCTCGCTGGCCGGTCTGCTCGTCGATGCGTCCCGGCAGACCAGCCAGAGCTTCGAATGGGCCGGCCATTCGGCCGAGGTGATCGAAACGACCGAGGCGGCGCTCGGCGATCTGCGCGAGGCGGAATCGGGCCAGCGCGGCTTCATCATCACGCGCAATCCCGCTTATGCCCGGTCGTTCGCCGAACGGGTGGAAAGCTCGGCGCGCAATATCGCGGTCGCGGTCCGGCAGACCGCCGACAACCCGCTGCAACATGCCAGGGCGCGCGAGATCGCGACGCTGATGGCGCAGCGCGCCGTCTTCCTGCGCCAGCCGCTGGTCCTCGCGCGGCGCGGCGATTTCGCCGGCGCGGTCGCCATCGTCGCCAGCGGGCGCGGGCGTGAGCTGATGGATGCGATCAGCGTCCGCGCCACCGGCTTCCTCGACGAGGAGCGCGCCTTGCAGACGAGCCGGCAGGATGCGGCGGACCGGCGGCTCGCCGGCGGGCGGCGGCTCGCGATCATCGGCGCGGTCGTCGTCGCGCTGCTCGTCGTCGCCAGCTTCGCGCTGCTGATCCGCGGCATCCGCCGGCCGCTGGCGACGATGATGCGTGCCATGACCGCCCTGGGCGGCGGCGAGCAGGACGCGCGTATCGAGGGGCGGATGGGGTCCGAGGAGTTCGACCGGCTGGCCCGCGGCTATAACGCGATGGCGGAGCGGCTGAGGACCGCCGTCGCCGACCGGGCGGACAGCGAGCGGCAGTTGCAGACCGCCAATGCCGAACTGCACCGCAACAGCGAGACGCTGCGCGAACGCGGCTCGGTGATCGAGCTGCTCGGCGGCATGTCGCACCGCATGCAGGCCGCCCGCACCGACGACGAACTGGCGCAGATCATCAAGGTCTTCGTGCCGCGCGTGCTGCCCAACCTGCCCGGCGCCCTCTACGCGCACAACAATTCGCGCAACTGCCTGGTGCCGATCGCTAGCTGGGGCGGCACCGCCGTCGCGGCCGAGGGCTTCGCGCCGGAACGCTGCTGGGCGTTGCGCCGCGGGCAGAGCCATTCCGTCGCCGAAGCGGGTCGCGACATCGTCTGCGGCCATGTCGGCGCGGACGAACTCTATCATTGCGAACCGCTGCTCGCGGGCGGTGAGGTGATCGGCGTGCTCTACCTGCAGGGCCGGATCGAGGACGAGAATCGCTTCCGCATGGCCGTGCTGACCGAGAATATCGCCTCGGCGCTGGTCAACCATCGCCTGCAGCGCTCGCTGCGCGAGCAGACGATCCGCGATCCGCTCACCGGCCTGTTCAACCGCCGCTACATGGAAGAGACGCTCAAGCTGGAGATCGCGCGCGCCGCCCGCGCCGGTACGCCGCTCAGCCTCGTCATGTGCGACATCGACCATTTCAAGCGGTTCAACGACGAATTCGGCCATGATGCCGGTGATGCGGTGTTGCAGCATGTCGCCGCGGAGATGCGCGGCCGCTTCCGCGACGGCGACGTCGTCTGCCGCTTCGGCGGCGAGGAATTCACCATCATCGCCCCCGGCACGACCGCCGATGCGCTGGCCGGCCGCGTCGAGATCGTCCGGCGCGCGATCGCCGAGCTGAGCGTCCGGCACGGCAGCCGCAGCCTCGGCTCGACCAGCATGTCGTTCGGCATCGCGACCTGGTCGGAGCCGATGGCGCGGGACGGCTCGACGCTGATCCAGGCCGCCGACGTCGCGCTCTACCAGTCCAAGCGCGAGGGCCGGAACCGCGCGACGATCAGCCTCGTCGCGGCCTGACGGCGGCGGGACGACCGCCATCGCGACGGACGCGTCGGGGTTCGCCCGCTATCGGCGGCGCTGCGCCAGCGTCCGCGCGATCTCCTGTTCGGTGGCGACATGCTCCTCGATGATGCAGCACAGGTGGAGGTCGGTGATCGCGCGATCGGACAGCACGCGCGCCTGCGCGGTGTTGAGCCCGTCGGATGCCTTGGCGACCATCTCGTCCCGGGTCGCGTGCGGATGCGGCGCATGCCAGGCATAGCTGCCGGTGGTCGCGACGACCTTGCCCGCGGCGTCGACGATCGATCCGACCGCATTGGTCGCCTTGCGGTTGACGACGTTCATGATCGCGCCCGCCTGCCCCTCGAAATCGAACTCGAGATAGCAGACCCCGATCGTCGTCCCCTCGAAACGGACGGGCGCGACGAAGATCAGCACCTTGCGGTCGTTCGACCAGGGGTTTTGCCAGATCTCGTCGGTCATCCATTCGACCGCGGCGGGTGCGGCCATCGCGCGCTGGAATTGCGGATAGCCGCTGAAATCGACGTCGCGCACCGCCGCATTGGCATGCGCACAGACCGCGACGCGGCCGTCGCTGTTGACGGCGAAGGCGTTGAGAAAATAGGGCGAACACCCCAGCAACGTGCGCAGCCGGTCGAGCGCGCGCGCCGCGACGCGCGGCGCGGCCGGGTCGACCAGCAGCGCCTCGACCAGCGAATAATCGGTCGCGAGCATGCGGATGTCGATCGAACGATCGTATAGCGTGCGGCCCAACGTATCCGCGATCGACTGGGCAAGGTCCGCCAGCCGCCCGCCCTCCATGTCGCTGGCCAGTTCGTCCGCCAGCGCGGTCCCCGTCGCGAGATAGCCGAGCACCTCGTCGCGGAAGCTCATCGCCGCGGTGCGCGCCGAGCCGGCGAGCGATTTCACCTCCTGCGCGACGATCGAGAAGCCACGGCCGGCCTCGCCCGCCCGCGCCGCCTCGATCGTCGCGTTGAGCGCGAGCAGGTTGGTGCGGCTGGCGATGTCTTCGGCCTGTTGGGCATGGGCCAGCACTTCGCCGCTGAGCGAATGAAGCAGGGAACGGATCCGGCGCGGCATCGATAGCTTTCGTGAACAGTTTGCCGCCGGTACCGCGTATTTACCATAACATCTAGGGCCGTATCGGGCTTTCTCAGCAATTTAGATTCAAGGCCTCGGCGTCGCGGGGGCGCACGGATGGCTGCATCGATCGTCTCAGGCGCGCCGTGTGGCGCCAGGTCGCTGATGGCGGCCGGTGCGCTATGCCGGCGTGACGGCGCTCGCGCTGCCGAACGTCGCGATGGCGATCATCGTCCGGTAAGGGGCGAGCCGTCGCCGCCACGATACAGCAGCCGGACCCGCGCCTCATGGCCCAGGCTGCGGTCCGACAGGGGCGGCTGGAACGCCGTCGCCCCGGACGACAGGAGAAGCCCCCGCCGGTCGACGGTGGCCGCGGCCGGCGGATGGTCGACCGGATAGGAGGAGCGGACATATCGGCTGGCACATCCCCCGGTCAGGTCGGACACGCCGATCATCGGCCAGGCGAGGACGGATGCCTGCGCCTTGCCCGTCGCGACGATCGTCTTGCGCAGATGATAACTTGTTTGCATAGGTGCACATACTTCGGAACAGTCGGGCAGCGCGGGCCATGCGCGCCGGTATCGACGCCAATGAGGGGATTGCATGATGGTGAAGGGTCGTAACCTGACCAAGGCGGCGCTTTCGGTGGCCATGTGCCTCGGGGCGGCAGGATCGATGGCGACATCCTCCCTGGCGCAGAGCGCGCAGGGGCATCCGCAATGGC
The DNA here is from genome assembly GCF_000632225.1 of Sphingomonas sp. RIT328. Taxonomy (GTDB): domain Bacteria; phylum Pseudomonadota; class Alphaproteobacteria; order Sphingomonadales; family Sphingomonadaceae; genus Sphingomonas; species Sphingomonas kyungheensis. The sequence goes on along the minus strand of NZ_JFYV01000032.1, from coordinate 19,293 downwards.
CCGGCAAGGGCGACCTGTACGTCGGCACCAACTACCAGCCGGTCGATCGCTCGACGGCACAGATCCGGCAGGACATTGCGGTGATGAAGCAGGCGGGCTTCAACGTGGTGCGGATGGGCGATCTGTCGTGGGACGCGTTCGAGCCGCAGGAAGGCCAGTTCACCTTCGAGTGGTTCGACGCGATCCTCGATCAGATGCAGGCGGCGGGCATCCGCGTCGTGCTCGACATTCCCGGCGAGCCGGCGCCGACCTGGCTGCACAAACATTATCCCGGCGTCGACATCGTCGACCAGAACGGCACCCGGCTGAACGCCGCCACCCGGTACTGGGACAATATCAGCGATCCGGATTACCGCCGCCTGGCGAAACGCCTCGCCGACCGGATGCTGCAACGCTACGCCAAGCATCCGGCGGTGATCGCGATCGGCTATGACAATGAGATCGGCAACGGTCGCATGTCCTATTCCGCCGCGGATCGCGATCGGTTCGTCGCCTGGCTGCAGCAGCGCTACGGCACGATCGCGGCGCTGAACAAGGCGTGGGCGACGCAACGCTGGTCGCGGCGCATCAACGACTGGTCGGAGGTCGATCTCCCCTATGAGCGGGGGCCGGGGCCCAACGAACGCTATCTCGACCTGCGCCGCTATTGGTCGGACGACACCTTGGGTGCGCTCAAGGATCTGGAGGCGGTGCGCAAGCAACGCGCGCCTGATGTCCCGGTCCTGTCCAACCTCTGGCCTTATGCCGGCCAGAAGGGGTTCGACTTCCTGCGTTCGTGGGACGAGATCTCGACCTATGGCGCGCTCGGCTTCTATCCCGGCGATCCGGCCGATGCGGCGGTCGACGTGATGTTCAACCGCGCCGGCCATACGACGCCGGTCTGGTTCAACGAATTCACCGCGGGCGGGGGCGGCTATTACGGCACGCCGGGCCGGTCCCGCATGTGGGCCTATTTCGGCCTGCTCTATTATTCCCAGGCCTTCCTCGCCTGGACGTTCAATTCGCATCTCGGCGGCGAGGAGCAGGCGCTGTTCGGACTGATCGATCATGACGATCGGCCGCCCTGGAAGGTGGGCGAGTTCGCACGCATTGCCGCCGAGATGAAGACGCTGAAGACGCTGGGGTTCCCGCGCACGGGCCGGCCGGACGTGGCGGTCGCCTATTCCTATCAGACCAATTGGCTGGTCAATCCGCCGCCCGGTCCCAACACCATGCAGGAATATTACAAGGCCGATTACCGCAAGCAGGTCGGCAACGCCTATTTCCCGTTCTTCCGCGACAATATCGACGCGGCGACGATCGACGTCGGCCATGATCGGCTCGACACCTACAAGCTGATCGTGATGCCGACCGCCTATCTGGTCGATCGGCCGACCTCCGATGCGATCCGGGCCTATGTCAAGAATGGCGGCACCGTCGTGATGACCGGCTATTCGGCGAAAGTCGATGCGACGGGCAAGTGGTTCGACACGCCCCTGCCCGGCGGGCTGACCGACGTCTTCGGCCTGCGGACCAACGCCTTCTACCGCGCCGACACGCCGTTGACGGTGCAGTTCGGCACCGCGACGCTGACCGGCAGCGACCCCTATTATGAGGTGCTCGAACCGTCGACCGCACAGGTGCTCGCCCGCTTCACCAACACGGGCAATCCGTCCCCGGCGATCACCGTCAACCGTTATGGCAAGGGGCGGGCGATCTATCTCGCCACGGCGGCGCAGCCCGAATTCATCCAGCCGTTGATCCGCTCGCTCTACCCCTCGGTCGGGATCACGCCCGGGCCGGTGACGCCCGACGGCGTCTCCGCGCGGATCGTGGACGGCCGGACGCTCTATGTGAACACGACGGCCAAGCCGGCAAAGGTGACCATCAATGGCCGCCGGACCGACGCCCTCACCGGTCGCACCGCGACCGGCACGGTCGACCTCGAACCCTATGGCGTCGCGCTGATGCGCTAGCCTGGCGCCCGGCGGCATTTGACACTGCCGGACGGGCATCGCAAGGCGCGCTCCGGTCAGCATTGGGAGAGCGCATGCGCGACGGTCTGAAAGCGTCCTACGCCGCGCCGGCTGTCGAAAAGGCCTTCGAGATACTGGAGATGCTGCGCCGCCAACCCGGCGGCGCGCTGGTCAGCGAGATGGCGGTGCTGCTCGGCCGTTCGGTCGGCGAGTTGTTCCGCATCGTCGTGGTGCTGGAGAAGATGGGCTATCTGCAGAAATCCAGTGCCGACGACCGCTATTCCGTCTCGTATAAATTGCTGGACCTCGCCTTCCACGCCACGCCGGCGCAGGATGTCGTCGCGGCCGCGCGTCCGTTCATGCGGCAATTGGCGAGCGAGGCCGCCCAGTCGTGCCATCTCGTCGTCGTGAACGGCGCCAAGGGTCTGGTCATTCACCGCGAGGAGAATCCGGGCACGCGGGGCTTTTCGCTGCGGCTGGGCGCCGAGGTCGATCTGATGACGAGTTGCTCGGGACAGGTGCTGCTGGCCTTCACCACGGAAGACCAGCGCGCCAGTCTGCTGCATGCGATCGGCTATGAGGCCTATGCGTCGAACGTGGCCCGGCTGGCCGCGGTGCGCAAGCGGGGGTACGAGCAGCGCAAGAGCGCGATCACGGGCGGCGTGACCGATATCAGCTTTCCGATATGCGGCCGCGACGGGTTCGGGGCGGCGGCACTCACCATCCCGTTCCTGGGTCAGATCGGCGGATCGCAGGCGGCCGAGCTGATCGCGGCGCGCGCGCTGCTGAAGGAGGCGGCGGCAGCGACATCGATCGCGCTCGGTCACCGCCCCGTCTGAAACCGCGCCGGTTGCGATCGCCCGCGACGGTGCGGTCACGGCGTCGGTGCGCTCAGCCGGTCCGTTCCCCCGACAGGAAGCCCGCATGGGTCGGCATCGCCTCGGCTCCCCTCTGCATCAGCGCGCGCATCCGGCGGAGCGCTGCGCGGGCCTCCCCCGGCGGCGCCAGGTCGGCGTGTCGACCCGCTGCGTCTGCTTGTAATGCAGGATGACGAAGTCGCGCAACGCCTCGGTCTACGGCGGCATCGGCCGGCTGCGTCGTCGATCCGGCCGGCCTATCCTGTGCCGCCTGCGCCGCGACGGGTGCCCCCGCCAGCGCCACCGCGATCGCGAGCGCCGAACTGGCCACCATGATGTGATCGTTACCCCTCGTTGCCCTCTCCTGTCGCCCGCATGACGCGGATCGTTGCCCGACGGCGTATCATGAGTCTTCACATGTGAAAATAGATATTCGTATATGGTTGTAGATGGCCGCTGGCTCGCCGATGACCCTTGCGTCCAAGGCCAAGCCCTGCGATGACAGCAGAGGTCACATATGAAAATCAATTCTCATGAATGGCCGAGGCGAAATGGCGGGCCGGATAGGCTACCGTCTCATGCGTGCGCGGCGGATCGATAGCGGCCTTCGCAGCCGACAAGGGAGGATGACGAGGTGAAGATCAGCAAGCGCGAAATGCTCGGGGGCGTGGTGGGGACGACGGTGGCGGCTGCCGGCGCCGGCCGTGCCGTGGCCCAGGCGATGCCGGCCATCGCACCGGGGCCGTTCCAGCCGACGACGACATCGCTCAGCGCCTATGACACGCCCGCCTGGTTCCGCGATGCCAAGTTCGGCATCTGGGCGCATTGGGGACCGCAGGCGGTACCCGGCCAGGGCGACTGGTACGCCCGCTTCATGTATACGCCCGGCCACCCGCATTACGACCATCACGTCAAGACCTACGGCCACCCTTCGGAGAAGGGCTATAAGGACATCATTCCGCTGTGGACGGCGGACAAGTTCGACCCGGAGGCGCTGGTCGCGCGCTATCGCGCCGCGGGTGCGCGCTACATCGTCTCGATGGGCGTGCATCACGACAATTTCGATCTGTGGCGATCCCGGCATCATCGCTGGAATGCCACGGTGATGGGGCCGAAGCGCGACATCGTCGGCGAGTTGCAGGCGGCGGCCAAGCGTCACGGCTTGCGCTTCGGCGTGTCGGAACATCTGGGGGCGAGCTACACCTGGTGGTATCCCAACCATCTGTACGATCAGTTCTGGCCGAAACTGGGGGTCAGCTACGACGGCGCCGATCCCCGCTACGCCGATCTCTACCACGACAATCGCGACGAACCGTTCATCAACACGCCGGCGTCCTGGTATACCCGGAACGCGGCCTATCAGGCGCACTGGCTCAAGCGGATCCGCGATCTGATCGACAGCTACAAGCCCGATCTGCTCTATTCGGACGGCGGGTTGCCGTTCGGCGACATCGGGCGGCAGATGCTGGCGCATTACTATAACGGCGGCTCGAAGCGCGGCACCGTCGACGTCGTCTACACCTGCAAGAATCTCGGCTCGGGGGAATTCAGCGACGCCTGGTCGACGCAGGACGTCGAGCGCGGCGCGCTGACCGGGATCAACCCCAAGCCATGGCAGACCGACACTTCGAACGGCGACTGGTTCTACAAGCAGGACGACACCTACAAGACGGCGGCGCAGGTGATCGCGACGCTCGCCGATGTCGTCAGCAAGAACGGCAATCTGCTGCTCAACGTCGTGTTGCTCGGCGACGGCAGCCTTCCCCCGCAGTCCGAGCAATTGCTGGATGATCTTGCCGCGTGGATGACGGTCAACGGCGAGGCGATCCACGGCACGCGGCCCTGGACGCGGTTCGGCGAAGGGCCGACACAGGGGACCGAGGGCGCCTTTTCGGAAAAGGCCGATTATGTGGATGGCGACATCCGCTTCACCACGCGCGGCAAGACCCTCTATGCCATCACGCTGACCGAGCCCAAGACCCGCCTTGTCGTGACGGCGCTGCGCAGCGGGGCGGACGGTCGGTCCGACACCGTCCGCGCCGTGCGCCTGCTCGGCCACAAGGGGGCGCTTTCCTATCGTCAGACCGCGGAGGGTCTGGTCGTCGACCTGCCCGCCACCTTGCCGTCACGCCATGCCAGCGTGGTGGCGATGACGCTTGCCTGATCGGTCGCCCCACCATGACGCCACGGCGGCGGCGGCGGCGGCGGCGGCCTTGGCGCCTATGATCCGTCGGCCGATTCGGGGCTGGTGATGCAGGCGCAATATCGCGCGATCCAGACCGATTTCTATTCGACGCAGGGCGACCTGTCGGTGACGCGCAAGCTCGATACCGGCTTCGGCACGCACGACATCCGGGTCGGCAGCTACGGCTCGCTGTGGGGCCAGACGATGTTCACCGCCTATCAAAACTATCTGATCCAGGTGAAATCGCAGCCCCGCGTGCTCGACCTCGCCGCCTATGCGGCGAGCGGCGCGGTGCTGGGCTATGTCACCGACCATGGGTCGCTCAACGATGCGGTGTCGCTCAATGCCGGCAACGTCGATGGCCAGCTGATCGCGCTCTATGGCACCGACAGCTGGGACATCACCGACCGGCTGCGCCTCGACGCGGGCTTCCGCCACGAATGGTATAGCTACAGCGGCTATGACCGGCTGACCGGGGCGTATAATTTCGGCGATCCGACGACGCTGGCCGACAACAATACCCGCGGCTTCACGGGCGCGATCGGCACGCTGCGCCTCAAGCAGCAGGCGACCAACTGGACGGTCGGCGGCAATTACGATCTCAGCCGCCATATCGGCATGTATCTGCGCGCGTCGCAGCTCGACGTGCCGCAGAACACCACCATCGCCTTCACCTACCCCACCCCCGCGGTGGTTCCGACCAAGGCCAAGCTGTACGAGGCGGGCGTCAAGCTCGCTGCGGGTGGATCCTATCTGTACGTCACCGGCTTCTACACCAAGTTCGATCCGCTGAACGCCAGCTTCGCCGGCTTCAACCCGGCGACCGGCCGCGCCGATGTGACCACCACCTTCATCGGCACCGCCGAAACCAAGGGGATGGAGGCCGATGGTCGCCTGCGCCTGCCCGGCCCCTTCTCGCTCGCCGGGTCGGTGACCGTCCAGCACCCGCGCTACCTCAACTTCAGCAGCAACACCGGCCTCGACGGCAGCCGTGCCAACGGCAAGCAGATCGTCCGCGAGCCTAGGCTGTTCCTCAACGTGCGCCCGACCGCCGATGTCGCTTTCGGCGCCACCAAGGTCAGCCTCTACGGTCGCTACGATTATGTCGGCCGCCGCTACACCGACTTCTTCAATTCCACCGCGCTGCCGGCCTACGGGTCGTTCGGCCTCGGCGGGATCGTCTCGGATGGCGCCTGGCAGGTGCAGGTCGTCGGCGACAATATCACCAACGCGCACGGCTTTACCGAGGGCAATACGGCGGGCGACCGGTTCGGCCAGGGCGTGCCGACCGCGATCTTCGGCCGCCCCCTGTTCGGCCGCAACGTGCGGCTGATCGTCAGCCGCTCCTGGTGAGCCCGCACTGACCGTGATCGCGCCGGAGAGGGTAGCCGACCGGGCCCTTTCTCCCATCCCCGTCTCCTGTGAAAGCCTGCCATGTATCGTCCGCTTCTCGCCGTCGCCGTTGCGGCGCTCGCGCCCTCCACCGTCCAAGCGGCCCCCGCCGATGCCCTGCGCCGTCTCGCCGACCCCGATGGCGGCCTGATCGTCATCGCGCATCGCGGCTGCCACGAAGCCGCGCCGCTCCACGCTTTGGGGAGCAAGCCGGAAAACTCAATCGCGGCGCTGCGCCAGTGCGTCGTTCTCGGTGCCGACGTGATGGAGACCGACGTGCGTCGCAGCCGCGACGGCCATCTCGTCATCCTGCACGACGACAGCGTCGACCGGACCACGAACGGCACCGGCAAGGTCGCCGACCTCAGCCTCGCGCAGTTGCAGGCGCTACGGCTGCGTCAGGACGAGGGCGGCGCGACGGCGGCGCTCACCGACCAGACGATCCCGACCCTCGACGACCTGCTCGCGCTGGCGAAGGACCGCATCGTCCTCAACCTCGACGTCAAGGACATGATCTACGGCGAGGTCGTCGATGCCGTGCATCGCGCCGGCGCGCAGGACCGGGTGATCGTCAAGACCTTCGCCGGCGTCGCCTCGGTCCCGCTGGCGACGATCCCGCCCTATGACCGCGTGCCCTTCGCCGTCATCCCGATCACCGCCGATCCGGCGGCGGGCGATGTGCCGCAGATCATCGCCAGCCAGATGCAGGGGCGGATCAGGCCGATCGCGGCCGAACTGCCGATCGTGCCGCTGACGACGCTGCCCGTGATCATGAGCCGTGCGAAAGCACTCGGCGTGCCGGTCTGGATCAACACGCTGTTCAAGGGCTTCGTGACGGGCATGGGCGGCGACCCCGAAGCCCGGCAGGACCCCGCCGCAATCTGGGGGCGCCTCGCGGCTATGGGCGTGCGCCTGATCCAGACCGATGCCGTCGAAGCGCTGCTGCGCTATCGTGAAATCCGCCGACGGGCGCCGCAGAGCACCGGGCGCAACGATCGGGGTCACGCCCCCCTCCCGCGCCCGTAGCCGATCCGCTACGGGTGGCGCGATGGCCAGAAAGAAGCGCTACCTGACCGCGACGATGGCCGACGGCTATGTCAAGACGATCGGTCCCACCGCCGCGCCATTCACCCATTACTGGCGGATCGTCGCGCATCTGCATAACGGCAAGACGGAGGTATTCTGGGGCCACACGACCTCCATCAAGGAAGCCGCCGCCAAGGAAGCGCTGACGCAGCAGGCGGCCAAACGACACGGATGGAAAGGCTTCGATTTCGAGGTCGTCGAACTTAGCGAACATTGACGCATCCGACGCTGCCCGCGGACGGATGGCATGACCATCACGGCCTTGGCGTCACGGGAACAGAGGCGCCGAACGCCGCCAGGCCCTCATATCCCACCCTCAGCCGACGGAAGCCGCGCCGCCCTGGATCCTGGATCGAGCCGACATAAACGGGCCGTCCGGGCGCCGCTCCGCCGCAAAGTGCTGCAGACCGACGGGCTCCGGCATGGCGACGTACAGCGCCTCCACGCCGCCCCTGGCGTGATAGGTTTCGTGCCAGAATCCTGCCCCTGCCGACAGTGCGCGGACATCGCGCCACCAGTCGGCGTGCGGCCCGCCGCGCGTGAAGCGCTCCAGACTGTCCATATCCTGCCAATATTGGCGGAAGCCGAAGTGGGTCAGGCTGAACATCATGCCTTCATGCGCCAGCAGACCGTCAGGCCGGTTGCGGGCGATGGCATGCAGGCCCGGTCCGATCCGGCGCAGCGCGCGCAGGCCGCGCCATCCCTTCACCCGGAAGCCGAGCAGGATCATGACGAGATCGGGATAGGCCGAAAGATCGACCGATTGGCGGTTGATCGACGCTTGCATTGTCGGGCTCCCTGTCGTGTACATCGTACACATAGGCTATCGGTGTACGATGTAAACATGGGCGATCCGAAATCCGTCGATCTACCGGCGCGTCTCGTTGCGGCTGCATTGTCCGCGCTCGAGCGGGGCGAAGACATCGGCCTGCGCGCCGTCGCGCGCGATGCCGGCGTGTCGGCGATGGCACCCTACCGACATTTCCGTGACAAAGCGGCGCTGTTGGCCGCGGTGGCGATGCGGGGCTTTGTCGACCTCAAGACCGCGCTGCTCGCGGCCGATGCGCAGCGCGACGCACGCGCCGCACTGATCGCGCAAGGCGAAGCCTATCTCGCCTTCGCCCGCGCCCGTCCGGCCCTGTTCCGCCTGATGTTCTCCGGGCACGATTGTGGCCCGCCCCCCGTCGAGGACAATGCCTATGGGGTCATGGTACGGCGCGTCCGACAGCTCGCGCCGGCCGATCCGGACGCCGCCACGCTCGCCTGCTGGTCGGCCGTGCACGGCATGGCGACGCTCGCGCTCGACGGTGGCTTACCGCCCGGAGACGCACGGCTCGAACATGCCGCGCTGTCGCTCGTCGTGGCGGGCCTGGCTCCCCCGGACCCTGGTTGAGCGGTAAGGGTCGTTCGCGGCAGTCCGCGCGCTATCCAGCTTCACCCATCCGTTCATCCCGAGGCTGACAGCGCGCGGCGCATGATCGGTTCATGGATAACAGGAATGGAAGGCAGGTAGCGGCGGCGGACCTTGCCCGATACCGCCGCCTCTCCCGAAGAGGCTGATAAGACAGGGCTGTCCGGGCTTGGGCGAAAGCGGAACGTCCGCTTCGCAGCGGCGTGATGTCGCTCCGCTCATCCGTCAGGCGCCATCGATCGATGGCGCGGCGGTTCGTTTCGCCTATACTGCATCGCAACCCCAAGGCGCGTTCGCCAGCTCGCGGGCCAGATGGTCGATGAGCGCCTGCACCCGCAGCGGCCGCAACGGACTGGGCGGCATGACGAGATGGAGGCCCAGCGGCGTCACCGTCCAGTCCGGCATCGCGACCGCCAGCTGGCCGTCGCGCAATTCGCGCCAGATCAGGAATTCGGGCTGGATCGCAAGGCCCTGCCCGGCGACGAGCGCCGGGTTGAGCAGATCGGCATTGTCGGTCCAGACCCGCACCGGCGGTTCGACCGCCTCTTCCCCGAAGGTCGGGTGCGTGAAGCGCCACATCCGGGAGGCACCGCCCGTATAGGCGAGCGCGCGATGCCGGCCGAGCTCGGCCGGATGCGTCGGCATGCCGTGGCGATCGAGATAGGCGGGCGAGGCCACCAGCAGCAGCCGGACCGGGCAGAGCCGGCGCGACAGCAGCGACGAATCGTCGAGGCTGGCGATCCGCAGCGCGACATCGAAGCCTTCCGCCACCAGGTCGACCTTGCGATCGCTCAGCGCAAAATCGACGGTGATCTCGGGATAGGCGTCGAGGAACGCTGGCAGCGTCGCGCCGAGATAGGCGATGCCGAACGACAGCGGCGCGCTGATCCGCACGCGCCCGCGCGGCACGTTGGATTGCTCGCCGGCTTCGTCCTCGACCGCCTCGCCCTCGCTGAGGATGCGCGTCGCGCGGTCGAGCGCGGCGCGGCCCGCATCGGTGAGCGCGATGCGGCGCGACGTGCGCGCGATCAGCGTGAGGCCCAGCCGCGCCTCCAGCCGGGCGATCGCCTTCGACACGGTGGGATCGGACATGCCCATCGCGCGCGCCGCACCCGAGAAGGAGCCGTGTTCGGCGACCCTGGCGAAGATCGCCCAGGCTTCGAGGTCGGGAAGACGCTTCACCATTTCCGGCAAGGATGAGATGCCAAGCTTGCCGTTTCGTCAAGTGCGATCGAGGCGCATCTTGCGGTCATCGGAGCAGCAACGCTCCCGCCAGGAGACCGAACCATGATCGACCGTCGTCCCTTCCGCAGCCTCGGTGGCGCCAACCACGGCTGGCTCGACGCCAAGCATCATTTCTCGTTCGCGGGCTATCATGATCCCGCCCGGATGGGCTGGGGCGACATCCGCGTCTGGAACGACGATACGATCGCGCCCGGCACCGGCTTCCCGCCGCATCCGCACGCCGACATGGAGATCATCACCTATGTCCGCGAAGGGGCGATCACCCACCAGGATTCGCTCGGCAACATCGGCCGTACCGAGGCTGGCGACGTGCAGGTGATGAGCGCGGGATCGGGCGTCCGCCACTCCGAATACAACAGGGAGGCCGGCACCACCCGCATCTTCCAGATCTGGATCGAGCCCAAGACGCGGGGTCAGGCGCCGTCGTGGGGCGCCAAGCCCTTCCCGCGGGGCGCGCGTTCGGGGCAGTTCGTGACGCTGGCCAGCGGTTTCGCCGACGATGCCGACGCGCTGCCGATCCGCACCGACGCGCGGATCGTCGCCGCCACGCTCAAGGCGGGCGAGAGCGCCGACTACCCGCTCGGCGCGGATCGCCACGGCTATCTCGTCCCCGCGACCGGCACGATCGAGGTCAACGGCACCCGTCTGGAGGCGCGCGACGGTGCCGCCATCGCCGCGGAGGCCGTGCTCCGCGTCACCGCGATCGAGGATGCCGAGATCGTCCTCGTCGACGCCGCCTGATCCCCCATCCGTACCGCGTATCCTCACAGCTGCAAGGGAGACCCGTCATGCCGTTCATCACCACCGCCGACGCCACCGACATCTTCTACAAGGACTGGGGCGCCAAGGACGCGCCCGTCGTCATGTTCCATCATGGCTGGCCGCTCAGTTCGGACGATTGGGATGCGCAGATGATCGCCTTCGTCCAGAAGGGCTATCGGGTGATCGCCCATGACCGGCGTGGCCACGGCCGCTCGACGCAGAGCGCCGGCGGCCACGACATGGACAGCTATGTCGCCGACGTCGTCGCGCTGACCGACGCGCTCGACCTCAGGGATGCGGTCCATGTCGGCCATTCGACCGGCGGTGGCGAGGTCGCCCGCTATGTCGCCCGCGCCAAGCCCGGCCGGGTCGGCAAGGCGGTGCTGGTGAGCGCGGTCGCGCCGATCATGGTCCGGACCGACGCCAATCCGGACGGCGTGCCGATGGAGGTGTTCGACATGGTGCGCGAGCAGACCGCCACCAACCGCGCGCAATTCTACCATGACTTCACCCTCCCCTTCTTCGGCTACAATCGCGAGGGTGCGGCGGTGAAGGAGGCGGTGCGGCTCAACTGGTGGCGGCAGGGGATGATGGGTTCGGCGCTCGCGCATATGCTCGGCATCAAGGCCTTTTCCGAAACCGACTTCACCGACGACCTCAAGGCGATCGACGTGCCGACGCTGGTGCTGCACGGCGAGGACGATCAGGTCGTGCCCTTTGCCACCACCGGCAAGATGTCCGCCGGACTCATCAAGGGAGCGAAGCTCATCTCCTATCCCGGCCTGCCGCACGGCATGCCGGTGACCCATGCCGAGCGGATCACCGCCGACCTGCTCGCCTTCATCCAGGGCTGACCGACGAGGGCGCACGGGGCGGTTGCGCGCCCCGTGCGTTCGCACGACAGGCAGGCATCACAGGCAGGCATCACAGGGAGACGTCGCGATGGGCGACCGGATACTGATCTTCTACGGCTCCTACCGTTCCGACCGGCAGGGCATCGCGCTTGCCGAATGGCTGGTCGGCGCCTTCGCGGCGCGGGGTGCAGCGGCCGAGCTGGTCGACGCCAAGGCGCTCGATCTCCCGATGCTCGACCGCATGTACAAGGAATATCCCGAGGGCGAGGCGCCGCCCGCGCTGGAGACGCTCGCCGCGAAGATCAGCGCGGCCGACGCCTTCGTCTTCGTCGCCGGCGAATATAATTGGAGCGTCCAGCCCGGCCTCAAGAACCTCACCGACCACTTCCTGGAGGAATGGTATTGGCGGCCGGCGGCGATCGTCAGTTACTCGGCCGGGCGGTTCGCCGGCGCGCGCGCCGGGCTCGCCTGGCACGGCATCCTGTCCGAGATGGGCATGGTGGTGGTGTCGAGCACGATCGCGGTCGGCGGGATCGGCCATGCCTTCGACGCGGCGGGCGCGCCGGCGGGCGATGGCGGCGCCGCCCTCAGCCACGCCTTCCCGCGCTTCGCCGACGACCTCGGCTGGTGGACGGAGGCCGCCCGCAGCCAGCGCGAGCGTCGCGCTCCGCCCTATTGATCCGGTGACGGGCGATGCGCGCCGGCCTCGGCGCCGAACGCCGGACCCTGCATCGCGGCCGGGCGGGACGATGACCGAAGCCGTCCTCATCCGGCCCCCGGCCAGCTGACGCCCGCCGGACGGGCGGCATCCGCCGGTCCATCCGGGCGGATCCGGTCTGGACGCGCGCCTCGCATCCGGATGGCGGACCGGGGCAGACCATCGCCGCGAACACCGAGCCGCCGGTCCGGCTTGCGGGCGGATCGTCCCGAACGCCATCGCAACATGCGGTCCCGGACACCGATTGCGGCGGAAAACCGCCAGACACGGCTATCGCACCACGATATATCCGTTATGCTGGATATATGGATAAGGATTCGGCGATCACCGCGCTGGGCGCGCTCGCGCAGGGTACGAGGCTGGACGTGTTCCGGCTGCTGGTGCGGCACGAGCCGGACGGCCTAGCGGCGGGCGATATCGCCCGTCAGTGCGACGTGCCGCAAAACACCATGTCGGCGCATCTCGGCATCCTCGCGCGCGCCGGCATCGTGCGCGCCGAACGGCACGGTCGATCGATCATCTACCGTGCCGACCTCGACGGTCTGCGCGCGCTGACGCTGTTTCTGGTCAAGGACTGCTGCGCAGGCTCACCCGACGTGTGCGCGCCGCTGCTCGCCGAACTCGCCCCCTGCTGCTGAAAGGACGCCCCGTGGCCGTCGATATCGTCATCTATCACAACCCCGATTGCGGCACGTCGCGCAACACGCTCGGCCTGATCCGCAATGCCGGCATCGAGCCGCACGTGATCGAATATCTGAAAACGCCGCCCTCGCGCGCGCTGCTGGTCGAGCTGATCGACCGCGCCGGCATGACGCCGCGCGCGCTGCTGCGCGAGAAGGGCACACCCTATGCGGAGCTGGGCCTGGGCGACCCGGCGCTGTCCGACGAGGCGCTGGTGGATGCGATGATGGCGCATCCGATCCTCATCAACCGGCCGCTGGTCGTCTCGCCGCTCGGCGTGACGCTGTGCCGGCCGTCCGAAGCGGTGCTCGATCTGCTGCCGCGCGACCAGCTCGGCGCGTTCGCGAAGGAGGACGGCGAGCTTGTGGTGGACGCTTCGGGCCAGCGCCTCGTCTGATGCTGCTGGCCGTCCTGATCTTCGTCGCGACGATCGCGCTCGTCATCTGGCAACCCAAGGGCCTCGGCATCGGGTGGAGCGCGATGGGCGGTGCGATCGTCGCGCTGCTCGCCGGCGTCGTCACCTTGTCCGACGTGCCGGTGGTATGGGGGATCGTCTGGAACGCGACCGCCGCCTTCGTCGCGATCATCGTCATCAGCCTGCTGTTGGACGAAGCCGGATTCTTCGAATGGGCGGCGCTGCATGTCGCCCGCTGGGGCAAGGGGCACGGACGGCGGCTGTTCGTGCTGATCGTGCTGCTCGGCGCGGCGGTGTCGGCGCTGTTCGCCAATGACGGCGCGGCGCTGATCCTGACGCCGATCGTCATCGCCATGCTGCGCGCGCTGGGCTTCCGGGACAGAGCGACGCTGGCGTTCGTCATGGCGGCCGGGTTCGTCGCCGATACCGCCAGCCTGCCGCTGGTCGTCTCGAACCTCGTCAACATCGTATCCGCCGACGTCTTCGGGATCGGGTTTCGCGACTATGCCGCCGTGATGGTGCCGGTCGACCTCGTCTCGATCGCCGCGACGCTGGGCGCGCTGCTGCTGTTCTTCGGGCGCGACATCCCGCAGGATTATGACGTCGGGGCGCTGCGGGCGCCGCGCGAGGCGATCCGCGACGCTGCGACCTTCCGCGCCGGAGGGATCGTCCTCGCGCTGCTGCTCGCCGGCTTCTTCCTGCTCGAACCGCTCGGCGTGCCGGTCAGCGCCGTCGCCGCGGCCGGCGCGATCCTGCTGCTGGCGGTCGCAGGCCGCGGCCATGTCATCCAGACCGGCGCGGTGCTGCGCGGCGCACCCTGGCAGGTCGTGATCTTCTCGCTGGGCATGTATCTCGTCGTCTTCGGCCTGCGCAACGCCGGCCTGACGGATCATCTGGCAGCGCTGCTCGACCGCATCGCGCAGGGCGGCGTGTGGGGCGCGGCGCTGGGAACCGGCGTGATCGCAGCCCTCCTGTCGTCGCTGATGAACAACATGCCGACCGTTCTGGTCGGCGCGCTGTCGATCGACGCGACGCATGCGACCGGGGCGGTCAGGGACGCGATGATCTACGCCAACGTCATCGGGTGCGACCTCGGCCCCAAAGTGACGCCGATCGGCTCGCTCGCGACCCTGCTGTGGCTCCACGTCCTCGGGCAGAAGGGCGTGCGGATCGGCTGGGGCTATTATCTCCGGGTCGGGGTCACGCTCACCGTGCCGGTCCTCCTCGTCACCCTCGCGGCGCTGGCGCTGCGGATCGGACAGGCCTGATGCCTGCGCGCCCCGGACCGATATCCCGGCGTCGATCCTCCGGCCGTCCCCGAACGGCGCGAAGCGTCGCTATGGTCGGAGGGGCAGCGCTGGTGCAGCCCGAACGCCACGGCCACGGAGCGGTCGCGCTTCGCGACGGCGCGACGATCCTGACGGCCGGGATCGGCGGACCGGAAGGCCGAGGCGACGCCACGGATGTCCGCAGTTGCAATATGGGCCGATCGGTGACTATCTAAGGGCCTTCGACGGACCCGGATCGATTCGGGTGGCTCGGCCCGGCGCCTATCCCCGGGATAACCATAGCGAATTTGGGCCTCGCTTCCGAGCATCGTTGATCGAACGCGTCTGACGGCGTGCGCCCCTCGCTATTGCGATCAGGTTTCTACATGACATTTGCTACTTCGCTGCGACGCGAATGGCTCTCGAACCCGCGCGCGGACGTGCTGGCGGGTATCGTCGTCGCGCTCGCGCTGATCCCGGAGGCCATCGGCTTCTCGATCATTGCCGGCGTCGATCCCAGCGTCGGGCTGTTTGCCTCCTTCTCCATCGCCGTCATCATCTCAGCTGTGGGCGGCCGCCCCGGCATGATCTCGGCCGCGACCGCGGCGATCGCCGTTCTCGTCCTGCCGCTGATCCGCGATCACGGCGTCCCGTACCTGTTTGCCGCCACCATCCTGATGGGGCTGATCCAGGGCGTCGCCGGCTTCCTCAAGCTCGACCTGCTGATGCAATATGTGTCGCGCTCGGTCATCACCGGCTTCGTCAACGCGCTCGCGATCCTCATCTTCATCGCGCAGCTTCCCCAGCTCACCCACGTCGGGTGGGAAACCTATGCGATGGTCGCGGCGGGCCTGGCGATCATCTATCTGTTCCCGCGGCTGACCAAGGCGATCCCGTCGCCGCTGGTCGCGATCGTCATCCTGACGATCGTCTCGATCTATGCCGGCGTGCACGTCAACACGGTGGGCGACATGGGCAAGCTGCCCTCGTCGCTGCCCGCCTTCGGCATCCCGCAGGTGCCGTTCACGCTGGAAACGCTGCGCATCATCTTCCCCTATGCGCTGACGATGGCGGCGGTGGGCCTGCTGGAATCGATGATGACCGCGCAGATCGTCGATGATCTGACCGACACGCCATCGAACAAGCGCCGCGAGATGAAGGGACAGGGCATCGCCAATGTCCTGACCGGCTTCCTCGGCGGGATGGGTGGCTGCGCGATGATCGGCCAGTCGGTCATCAACGTGAAGTCGGGCGGCTCGACCCGCCTTTCCACCTTCGTCTCGGGCGTGTTCCTGCTGTTCCTGATCGTCGTGCTGGGGCCGCTGGTCGCGCGCATTCCGATGCCGGCGCTGGTCGCGGTGATGATCATGGTGTCGATCGGCACCTTCTCCTGGGGATCGATCACGACCCTCAGGAGCCATCCGTGGCAATCCTCGGTCGTCATGCTGGCGACGGTGCTGGTCGTCGTCTCGACGCACGATCTGGCGCAGGGCGTGGTCGCGGGCGTGATCCTGTCCGGCCTGTTCTTCGCCGGCAAGGTCAGGCGCCTGTTCGACGTGACGTCCGAGCTCAGCGCGGACGGCCGGACGCGGACCTACCGCGTCTCGGGTCAGGTGTTCTTCGCCTCGTCCGAGCGGTTCGCCGACGCCTTCGACTTCAAGGCGGTGCTGGACACGGTCGTCATCGACCTGACCGCCGCGCATTTCTGGGACATTTCGGCGGTGGGGAGCCTCGACAGGGCGATCCTCCGGTTCCGCCGCGAAGGCACCCATGTCGAGGTCGTCGGCCTCAATCAGGCGAGCGCGACGATGGTCGATCGCTTCGCCGTCCATGACAAGCCCGGCGCCGAAGCGGCGCTCGGCGCCCATTGAGGAGAGGGCTCATGAACCGCATATTGGCCTGTATCGATGCATCCGCCTATGCGACCAGCGTCGTCGATCTGGCGGCCTGGGCCGCGACCCGGCTCGGCGCCGATGTCGAGCTGCTGCACGTCGTCCAGCGCCGGGATGCCGTCGCATCGCGCAACGATCACAGCGGCGCGATCGGCCTCGGCGTCAAGAGCGAGCTGCTAGAGGAACTGACCCGTATCGAGGAAGCGGCGGGGCGTCTCGCCATCGAGGAAGGGCGCATCCTGCTCGACGCAGGCGGCGCCCGCCTCACGGCACGGGGCATCGCGGTCGCGCCGTTGCACCGGCATGGCGGGATCGTGGAGACGATCGTCGAGCGCGAGGCCGATGCTGCATTGGTCATCATCGGCAAGCGCGGCGCGTCGGGCGCGTTCGCGACCGACCATATCGGCTCCAAGGTCGAACGCGTCGTGCGCGCCAGCGACAGGCCGGTGCTGATCGCCTCGCGCGACGCCGCGGCCCCCGACGCGGTGGTGATCGCCTTCGACAACAGCCCCGCCGCCTGCCGCGCCGTCCGTCATGTCGCGACCTCGCCGCTATTCCATGGTCTGCCGGTCCATCTCGTCATGGCGGGGCCGGACGACGGCCGACACCGCGATCGGCTCGGCGCAGCCGCAGCCGCGCTGCCCGCCTGTGCCGGGACCGTCCTGCGGGACGGCAAGGTCGATGCGGTGATCGGCGATCATATCGCGGCGCATCCCGGCGCGATGCTGGTGATGGGCGCTTACGGCCATTCGCCGCTGCGCACCCTGATCGTCGGCAGCACGACGACGACGATGATCCGCACCGTCCGCGCGCCGGTGCTGCTGATGCGCTGACATCGCCGGGGACGCAGCACAGCCCGGTGTCGCGCCGAGGCGGATCGACAGCGGCGATCATCGCGGGTGCATCCGCTGCGGCGATGCGCCTCGCCTGCGCCGAGGAGGGCCTGGCCCGAAAGGACGCACCATGCCGACCGGAACGATCAGATATCTCGACCGGGGTGGAGCCTGGGGCTTCATCTCGCGGGACGACAAGCAGCCCAAGGTCTTCGTCCACGTCCGTGCGGCGGAGCGCGCCGGCTTTGCCGGACTGAGGCGCGGCCAGCGCTGGCGCTTCACGCTCGTCGAGCGCCCCAAGGGCGGGTTTGAGGCCGATGATCTGGAAATGCTGGGCGATCAACCGCCTCCGCCCGGACGATGAGCGGCTTGCCAGAGACGAACGGCCGGCGGGATGGTCTGCGCCGCCCCGCAAGGCATGGCATTGCGGGACTGAGACGGCTCGCCTCGACGCAGCTGCCAGGACGAGACCGTCGCAGGCCGCTGCGGGGGAGGACGAGGGCGGAAGCGCCGCTCCTGAGGCGCCGTCGGCGCCCCTGCCCCCTCCTCCGTTTTCAGCTGAACCGCGCCATCTGATACTGCCGGGACAATATGGTCCCGGGACGCCCGCACCGCCCGAGCAAGTCCCAATGTCTCATTGGCGAGTATCCCCGTCCAAAACGTCCTTCAGCACACGCCGATACCGGCGGACCTATCGAGGCAGGCTTTGCCGTTCAGGACGAGCGTACGGGTCCCGTCGATTGCCGGACGATAAGCTGATGGCCATGGTTCAGACACATCACTGGGGGCCTATCCTGAAGCTGGGCGACGACCATGTCGGCCGCGGCGACCGCCATATCGAACACCGGCTGGCGGACGGTGGTGATCGCCGGCCAGGCGATGCGCGCGACCTCCGAATCGTCGAAGCCGGTGATCGACAGGTCGCCTGGCACGCTCAGCCCCATCTCCAGCGCGGCGGTCAGCGCGCCGACCGCCATGTCGTCATTCTGCGCGAGGATCGCGGTCGGCCGCTCGGCGCGGGCGAGCAGGGTGCGCGCCGCGGCATGGCCGCTGTCGTAGGTGTAGAGGCCGGTCGCGACGCGATCCGGCGCCACCGTGATCTCCGCCGCGGCGAAGGCCTCGGCGAACCCCTGCATCCGCGCCTCGGCCGAGGCGTGGGTGGGATCGCCGGTGATGATCGCGATGTCGCGATGGCCGAGGCCGATGACATGCGCGGCGATCTCGCGCGCGGCGCTGACGTCGTCGATGAGGTTGCTCGGCCCAGCGTCGATCAGGCGGGTCGGGGCGATGCGCGCGAAGCGGATGCTCGCCGCGGTCAGATCGGCCATGATCCGCGCGCTGTCCGACGCGGGCGGCGCGAGCACCACGCCGTCGAGCGCTGCCGAGCGCAACAGGCCGATGACGTCCGCCTCATGCTCCGAAATCGACGCGATCGGGATGACGACGAGCCGGTAATGGTCGTCGCGCAGCCGTTCGAGCACGCCCTTCTGCAGATCGACGACATAGCTGGGCGAGGGGTTTTCATAGACCAGCCCGATCAGGTGCGAGCGGCGCTGGACCAGCGCGCGGGCGAGCATGTTGGGATGGTAATCGACCGCCGCGGCGGCCTCCCTGACGCGACGGATCACGTCGGCGGTGACGTGCGGCTCGCCGTTGAGCACGCGCGACACCGTCTTGGTCGACACGCCGGCGTGGCGGGCGACGTCGACGATCGTGGTGCGATGCGGAGCCTGGACCAT
>NZ_JFYV01000031.1 GCF_000632225.1 Sphingomonas sp. RIT328 | reverse complement strand
CCGCTTGGTCGCGCGGGGGGAGGGGGATCGCCCGCCCTGCACGGATGGCCGCGCAGCGGCCTGAAGGAAGGGCGGGGACACCCCCCGCGCGACCAAGCGGAGCCGCGATACGCGGCGGAGACGGCCTGGCCCTTCCCAGGGGGGCAGGAACAGGCCCCCTGGCGCCCGTGCGCGAGCGCGGGCCATCGAGGGCGGCGTGGGAGCGCCCCTACGCCGCAGCGGCCGTGCCGACGCGGTGGACGGGATCTTCGCGGCCAATCAGGCCGCGGCGCCGTTACATGACGATCGTTACCCGAAGGGCCGAGACGTGCGGCGGCTCGGTCAGAGCGCAGCGTAGACAAAGCCGTGCTCGCAAGGACCACGCCCTGAGCTTCAGATTGTCGATCGCGGACAAGCCGAGAGCAGAAGGGAAGCCGCGCGTGACGCTCTAGGCGCACCTGCGCTATATGGGTCATACGGCGGGGGGACGGACACCTTACAAGAGGCACCAGAGGGTAATGCTGACCGTGCTGAGGGTCTTGGGCACCGTCTGCGTAAGCGTCAGGCGCAGACCTTGATCACGCCGCGCACGCCCGCTGCCATGTTTATGATCTTACGACCTGATCAAAAGCAGGCTTGACGCCATGAGCAAGCACATGTGATCTTTATTCCGGCTTGGGGTAGGTCAAACGGGGTCTAGCTAGGTAGAACGGGAAGGTTTGGCGCCGCAGACGGCGTATCCTGCGTTGCCCATGGCGACACCATTACAAAATTGTGTCGTGAGCCAATTACATCAGATTTGAAGGGGATGTGAATATGTTGAAATTTGCAATGTCGATGGCGGCAGCCCTGCTCCTCGCACCGGTTGCGGCCCCAGCACAGACAGCAGCATCAGCCACAACGCCACTTGTCAACGAGGATGTCGGCGTCCCGGTCTTCCCCTATGATATCACCGATCGCCCCTACAAAGTCCTTGGCGAGGTCAAGGCTGGCGTCCGCAAGGCGACCATGTTCAGCAAATCTCCGTCGCAGGCGAAAATCTACAGGGAGCTTTGGGAGCGCGGTCAGAAGCTCGGCGCCGATGCGGTGATCAAGGCGAGTTATGGCGATGCCCATGTCTCCGCGCTGAGCTGGGGCAAGGCAAATGCGACGGGCATCGCCATCAAGTTCCTCGCTTCTGGCGAGAAAGCCTCGCAAGGCCAATCGGGCAGCGGCAATTGATCAACCTTGATCGTCGGCGGCATCTAGCAATATGTGCCGCCGCACTTATTGCCGCCTGCGTTGGTACCCAGGAAGCCGCTGTTGCACAGGTCGCAGCCAATCCCTCGTTGCAAATTCCTGGCGGCACCGAGATCAAGCTGATGGTGCTGAAAGAGGTCAACAGTCGCGACAGCAAGCCTGGCGAGCGATTCAAGCTGCGCGTCAATGAGGCGGTGGTGATCAACGGCGCAGTGGCGATCCCGGTCGGCGCCTTGGCATGGGGCGAGGTGGTCAAAGCCGAGGGCACTGGCATGGCTGGCGAAAAGGGACACCTCACCGCGAAACTGCTCTATGTTGAAACGCCGGCGGGTCGTCTGCCGATCTCGGGTGTGCGGGGCGCCGAGGGCAAGGCGAATACCGCAGGCGTCGTCCTCGGCGTTTTGAGCTTTGGTCTGGGCGGGCTTTTCATGAGAGGAGGCAACGCGCTGTTGAAGGCAGGGGACATTTTGATCGGGTACGTCCAGCCGACGGGCGCCAATGCCATCTTGGAACCTGTGACGCCGTAATTCAGAACAGTTGCCCCCCTCACGTCTCACGACCGACAGCGGTGGGAGCGACACGGCAGCTCAACTCCGCGTCGCTCTTGCGTGAGGATCGTCACCCGTCAGGGCCGAGACGCGCAGCGGCTCGGTCGGAGCGCAGCGGAGATAGAGCCGTGCCCGCCAGGGTCACGCCCGTTTGTAATCTTCCATATTGCTCGGCAGCGATAGGACATTCATACCCGGTACCCATGAATCCCGATTAATCGGCTTCTCGGTTAATCCGATTTCCATGCATCCTTATTAGGATCGGACCTATACGCCTCCAGGGTAGAGACACCCTTGTCGCCACCCTTGCGGACACCTATGTCCTGTCGCTCGATCTTGATGCGCATGGTTTTTCTGCCACTTACGCATCGTAAGGAGACGAAGCGTGAGTGACAATACGGAAGATGAGCCGGCTGAACCGGTCGCGGAGGCGAATATCGAGGCGGCTCCGAAATCAAAAAAGATGACCGGCGCTGCGGCGGACAAATGGGGCGCGAAGGTCATGGCGCTCGGATTCTGCATCCTGCCGTCGCTGCTGCTGCGCGCGCAGCGCCGGCTCGGGCTCAACCCGACCCAGCTGGCGGTATTGATCCAGCTCGCCGATTTCTGGTGGGACGCTGGACGCAAACCGTTTCCGAAGAAGGCCGATCTGGCGCAGCGGTTGGGGCTGAGCGAGCGCCAGGTGCAACGCATCATCGTGGACCTCGAAGAGGCGGGCCTGGTCAAGCGGATCGAACGGCGCGCGTCGCATCGCGGCAAGATCTCGAACGCGTATGATCTCCAGGGACTGGTCGACAAGCTGGCGGAGATCGAACCCGACTTCAGCGATGCGGCAGAGGCCGCGCGCCTGCGCCGCGAGGCGGTCGCGCGGCCGGGGCTGCGGCGACGCGGAAAGGCGGCGGTCGAGGACGCCGCACAAGAGATTTAAGTGGCGCAGCGGCTCAACAAAAAGGTTCTCTGCTTCATCGACGAGTCGGGGACGGCAGGCGCTGCACCGTTCCAGCTCGGCGCGGTGTTCGTGCTCGCGAGCGAAGCCGGTCGGCTCGACAAGGCATTCAGTGATCTGCTGCCTGCCGATGCGAACGAGGTGCATGCGGTACGCATGGACGACGGTTATTTGCAGGGCCTGCTTGATCGGCTGCGCGCCAACGCGCAGCTCGATCGCGTCGTGATGATCAACCAGCAGTTCGCGGCTCGCCCGGGCGAGCCTGCGGAGATCTATGCTCAGGCTGTGGTCGATACGGTAAAGGCAGGGATGAAGCGCTTTCGCGTCGTATTGGGTCGGGAGAGTGTCGACAACGTCGACGTCATCACTGACGTCAACCACCACAACGATCATCCCGCCTTCGACGCCTATATGACGGCCGCGCGAGTCAGCGAGGGACGGTTCCGAGGCGTCAACCGGGTGGCTCGGCTGGATTCGGGGGCATCGCGGCTGCTACAGCTCGCGGACGTGGTGGCCTATGCGCGCCGCTGGATCATCGCCGAGGACGTCAATGCGCAGGGTCTGCGCGAACGATTCGGCATTCATTTGCTCTGAAAGAAGAGAGCCGCCCCGGATGGGGCGGCTCAGAAATGTGTAGGAAGATTGGTGGCCGGCAACCAGGGTATCAAACCCTGGGTAGCCACGGCGCCCGCCCAACACATGGCCGGGACAAGTCGCCTTACAGGTCTTCCTGCAATGCCCATGTACGCGCCACGTGCAGCGAATACAAGGTACCTGAAGGCACGCATGACCAGTACCAGCAGGTCACGACCGTCCGTACCAACGAGAAGTTGCTGACTGGTGCACGACGGCACGCTTTTTGAACGATATACCTGCGCTATGTCGCCGCAGTCGCCGCAGCGGACGAGATCTTCGTGGCCGACCAAGCCGCGGCGCTTGTACGTGAGGATCGTCACCCGTCCGGGCCAAGACGCCCCGGGTGGCTCAATCGACGCCCGCGGCGCCGATAGAGTCTGCCTGCCAGGGACACGCCCGACGCTCGGGCCTTAATCGTAGCGAGTGGCGACGCGGCGTCAGACCTTTTTGCGGCCGTACATTATCTCGATGCACTGCGACGCAGGCGACGGCGCTTGTCGCGTGAACGCCGGGTTGAAGCTTGGCAGCGATCAATGATTTCTATCATTTCCCACTAGAGTGATGGGATATGATCCATGTGCGAGCGTCAAGAGATGCCGCCGGATCATAAGGGGGTTGATGGATGAAGCTCATCATCATCGGATTGTTGGCCGGTGGGTCACCCATAGCTGCCGCCGTTGCACAAGATGCAGCGCCCCCGGCGGGCATCGGGAGGGCAGGGGCTAACAATGAGATCGTGGTCACCGGGACCCGCACCGGCGAACGGACGGTGACGACCTCGCCGGTGCCGATCGACGTGCTGCGCGGTGACGACCTGCGTGCTTCGGGCTATCAGGAAACAAGCGAGGTGTTACGCCAGCTTGCGCCGTCCTTCTCTTTCGCCAATCCGACGACGCCCGACGGCAACACACATATCCATTCCGCCTCGCTGCGCGGGCTGTCGCCGGACGAGACGCTGGTGCTGGTGAACGGCAAGCGGTTGCACGGTGCGGCGTGGGTCAACACGGGCGGCACGATCGGCAAGGGCTCGACGCCGACCGACCTCAATCAGATCCCCGCAGCGGGTATCGGCCGCATCGAGATCCTGCGCGACGGTGCCTCGGCGCAATATGGCTCCGACGCGATCGCGGGTGTCATCAACATCCTCCTGCGGACCGACACCACGCTCCATGCCTCGGCGAGCGCGGGCACGACCTATGACGGTGGTGGCGATACCTACGAGTTCTCGCTGGGTGGCGGGCTCAAGCTGGGGGATGACGGGTTCGTCAACGTCACCGGCTATTATCGCGACCATCAGGCGGCGAACCGGGCGCAGCCCGACACGCGGCAATTCTACTTCGGCATCTCGCCCAGCGGCACGCCACAGCCGCTGTCGGCCCGCTATGGCGCAGGGATCGGCCTCAACCCGCCCGGCGGAACAGCTGGATCCGGGCTCGATCCGCGCGAGGCCACGGTCGACTGTAACGTCTGGCGCTTCGCCGATCAGGGCGACATTAAAGACGGTTCGATGCTGGTCAACCTCAGCAAACCTTTGGGCGATGTCGAGCTCTACGGCTTCGGCGGCTACCGCCTGAGCAAGGCGGATAGTAACGCGTCGTTCCGCCGACCGGGGCAGGACGAAAACGTCCGTGCGATCTATCCGAACGGCTTCCTGCCCTTCGTCGACACGGACAGCACGGATTATACCGGCGCGCTGGGTTTGCGCGGCGATCTGGCTGGATGGAAATGGGACCTGTCGAGCGTCTATGGCGGCAACCGCATCGAATACCGGACGCGGGACACGCTCAACGCGACACTAGGCGTCTCCAGTCCCACACGCTTCTACAATGGCCGCTACGGCAACTCGCAGTGGACGACCGATCTGACCCTGTCCAACAGGGTAGAGGCGGGCTTGGCCGCGCCGATCGACATTGCGGTCGGCGCCGAATATCGTCGCGACGGCTACAGGATCGGGGCGGGTGAATTCGCCAGCTACCAGTACGGCCCCGCGCGCGTGCTCGACGGCCCCAATGCCGGCGCGATCCCGACGATCGGCTCACAGGGCTTCGCCGGCATTCAGCCGAGCGACGTGGTCAATGTCCACCGCGATGCGATTGGCGCCTTCGCGGAAGCGGGGCTCGAGCCGGTGCGCGGCTGGACGGTCGACCTAGCGGGACGCTACGAGCATTATTCCGACTTCGGCGACACCTGGAACGGGCAGGCGTCGACGCGGCTCGCGCTTCCGGCAGGTTTCGCCTTGCGGGGCTCGGTCGGCACGGGCTTCCACGCCCCCAGCCTCGCCCAGCAGTATTTCAGTTCGACCAGCAGCCGGACGATCGTCAACAACACGACCGGCTTCCCGGAATTCGTGCTGGTCCGCACCGCGCCGGTCGGCTCCCCGGTCGCCCAGGCGCTCGGCGCGCAGGCTCTGAAGCCGGAGACATCGACCAATTTTGGCGGCGGTCTTACCTACGCCGGCGGTCGCCTGACGGCGTCGGTCGACTATTATCATATCGATATCGACGACCGGATCATGCTGTCGTCCAACTATGTCGATGCGTTGG
This sequence comes from Sphingomonas sp. RIT328, assembly GCF_000632225.1. GTDB lineage: Bacteria > Pseudomonadota > Alphaproteobacteria > Sphingomonadales > Sphingomonadaceae > Sphingomonas > Sphingomonas kyungheensis. Next base: position 26,908 of record NZ_JFYV01000031.1, on the reverse strand, counting down.
GCAGCCGGCGGCTGCGCGACTATCTTGCGGCCATCGGTATCCCAGGCGTGACCAGCGTCCGCTATTTCACCAATGCGGTCGATACCCGGACGCAGGGCGTCGACGTGACCGCGGCCTATGCGACACCGCTGGGCGGCTGGGGCGACCTGAAGCTGTCGGCGGCCTACAACTACAACCAGACGCGGCTGCGCCGGATCGCGGCGACGCCGACGCAGATCACCGCGCTCGGCATCACCACGCCGTTGTTCGACGTGGTCGAACGGACGCGCGTCGAACGTGGCCAGCCGCGCGACAAGGTGGGGTCGGTACATAGAACGGACCCAGATATACGCTAAGGTTTCGCCGGGCCTTCTACGGCGCGGGTCTGGCGGAGCGGCCTGAGGGCTTTCGATGGCGCGTCGGGATCGGTCCAGAGATAATCGCCGGTGAGGTTGATGTGCTGCCAGCCGAGCGGCGAAAGGTGTTGCAGCAGGTCCGGGGAGACCGGCCGGCCGAGGTTGGCGAGATGCTTCCGGGCGGCTTGCAGGTAGGTCGTGTTCCACAGGACGATGGCACCTGCGACGAGATTGAGCGCGCTCGCCCGATGGCTCTGCGCTTGCAGCGCATGGTCGCGGATACGGCCGATCCGGTGGAAGAAGATGGCGCGTTTCAGCGCATTTTCGGCCTCGCCCTTGTTGAGTTCGCGGGTAGCGCGACGCCGCTGTTCGGGCTGCTCGATCCAGTCGAGCGTGAACAGGGTACGCTCGACGCGGCCGATCTCGCGCAATGCGAGTGCCAGGCCGTTGGCGCGGGGATAGGAGCCGAGCCGTTCGAGCATGATCGACGCGCTCACGACGCTGGTGCGGATCGATGTTCCCAGACGCAGCACGTCGTTCCAGTGCGCGGCAATCAGGGCTTCGTCTATCCCGCCCGCGACCAGCGGCGCGATATCGGGTCCGGGCTCAATGCCGTCGAACAGGTGCAGACGGCGCGCGGCGATGTTCGGGATGCGCGGCGCGAATCGAAATCCGAGCAGATGGCATAGCGCGAACACATGATCCGACACGCCCCCGCCATCGACGTGGTGCTCCTCAATATGCAGATCGGCACCGTGGTGGAGCAGCCCGTCCAACACCTGCGCGGCCTCGCTCGCGGACGCCGAGATGACGGTGGAATGGAACGGCGCGTAGCGATCCGAGACATGGCTGTAGAAGGAGACGGCAGGCTCTGCCCCCTTGTGCGGATTGACCGCGCCGGTTGCCTGGGCGCGGCGATCGAGCGGGAAGTTCTGACCGTCCGAACTGGACGAGGTGCCGGACCCGAACAGGGCGGCGAGCGGTGCGGTGTGCTGGGCATCGACCAGCCGGGCGAGAGCGCGGCCGTAGGTCTCCTCGCGCAGATGCCATGAGGCGAGCCAACCAAGCTGGCGCTGGGTCACGACATTGCAGGCTTCCGCCATGCGCGTGTGGCCCAGATTGGTCGCATCCGCGAGCACCGCCGTCAGGATCGCACGCGGTTCATCGGCGACACGGCCACTTTGCAGATGCGTGAAGCACTGGCTGAATCCGGTCCATCGATCGACTTCAGCAAGAAGGTCGGTGATGCGGATCGCGGGCAGATGGGCATAAAGCGGTGCGACCGCGGTATCGGCTTCTTCGGGCGTGATCGCCTTCAACGGCGAAATCCGCAGCCTGCCGAGGCTGAGCTGCACGTCTTCCAGCGCGTCCGTCTCCGCCTTTCGCTCGACCTCGGCCAATCGACGGGCTAGGCGGGCGCGTCGTTCCGCCAGCCAGGCACCGGCGGTATCCGGTGCCGGGATCGGCAGGGGACCGGCCGCGCGCATGGCGGCGAAGACGGGACCGGAAATGAGTTGTTGTTCGATGGCACGATAGCGCCGGCTTCCCTCGACCCACATGTCGCCGGCGCGCAGCCGGTCGCGAAGCTCCACCAGCACGCACAGTTCATAGGTCCGGCGATCAGGAAGGCCGGAGCCGATCGTCCGACGCCAGGCCTGTCGGATGAAGCCGACCGGCGCATCGGACGGCAGTTTTCGCAAACGACCGAGATGAAGGTCGCGGATGATCGCAACCGCTCGCGCGAGCGCATGGCAGGCCGGCACCGCCCCGAACGTGAACGACGCGATGAATGAGGGGCCGACCTGTCGGAGAACGGGGTAGTGGGTCGCGGCGATCGTGACGGGATCGACGGCATCGGGGCGGATCAGCTTGCGGGCTTCATCGACCTCACGGCCGAGATCGTCCCATCCGATCGCGGCCTCGACCGCAGCGGCGATGTCGCCGCCCGACACCCTGGCGGCAAGCAGGGCATCGCCGAGCCGGGCGAGCAACCGGATTTTGCCGTTGATGGTACGTCGGTCACGCTTGAGCGCCGTGTCCGCGCTGTTCTGCTCGCGCCGGAACATCTGGCCCAGCAGGCGATCGAACATCAGCACCGCATCGTCGGTGAGCGTCACTATGGTTTCAAGTATGGTCGCCACCAATGTGGCGCGACGCCGTGTCGCTTGCAGCGTCCGAACGTGCTGCGCGGTCAGCCGCGCACCCTCCTGGCACAGGCGTCGCAGGCGTTCGGGATGTACGCCTGCGGCGATATCGGGATCGATCCCGATCGCTCGAAGCAGTGTCAATCGCTCGATGATGGCGGCAAACGTCTTGCGGCCCGGCTTGCCGGGTGGTTGCCGCACCCAGGCCAGATCGCTCTGGTTCGTGCCGGCATGAGGCAAAAGAAGGGCGTCGAGCAGTTGGCGTTGCCCGGCGTCCAGTCCTCGGGTGAGATGCTCGGCAACATGGCGTTCGGCATCGAGCAACGCCTGGGCGACCATCCGCTCGACGGAACTGATGCCCGGCACAATGATGCGCCGTCGCCGGCACTCATCCAGCAGCACCCGCGCGAGCCGGGGCCCGCTGGTGGTCGTTAGCGCGATCGGCAGGAGCCATTCCTGCAATGTTGTTCGCAGCGGCCGACTGAGCGGCGTGAAACCGAACGCGTCGCGCAGCGCATCGAGCTGTTCGTACCGGGTCGGGCCGCGCGTCGCGTAGTCGGCCAGCACATCGGGTTCGACCTGCAATTGCTCGGCAACGAATGCGAGCGGGGTATCGGGAATCAGTTCCCCGGGGCGAAGCAGGCGGCCGGGATAGCGCAGCGCGCAAAGCTGGATCGCGAAACCGAGCCGGTTATGCGGCCGTCTCCGGCGCACGATGACAGCCAGATCGTCCTGGCTCAATGTCCAGTGCTGGACGAGCAGGGTTTCGTCGTCGGGAAGCGCAAGCAACGCCGCGCGTTGCTCATCCGACTGGACGGCGCGACGCGGCATCGAATCAGACTTTGGCCGGTGCGGTCCAGCCGATCCGCGACAGCGTTCCGAGCAGGGTCGAGCGCGGCACCTTGAAGGTCCGGCAGACGGACGCCTTGCTCGCCCCACCATCCAGCGCGGCGGTGATCCGCTCGAGCGTTTCGGCGTCGATCATCGGCGGGCGACCGCCCTGGCGTCCCCGGCGTTTGGCAGCGGCCAGTCCCGCCATCACCCGTTCGCGAGTCAGCGCACGCTCATATTGCGCCAATGCGCCGAACAGCGAGAACAGCAACTCGCCGTGCGGCGTGGTCGTATCCATCTGCTCGGTCAGCGACCGGAACGCGATGCCGCGCGCCTTCAGGTCGGTGACGATCGTCAGCAGGTGCGGCAGCGAGCGCCCGAGCCGGTCGAGCTTCCACACGATCAGCGTGTCGCCCGCGTTCAGATAGTCGAGGCAGGCTTTCAGGCCCGGTCGATCGTCGCGCGCGCCGGATGCCTTGTCGGTATGGAGATTCCGATGATCGACGCCGGCTGCGACTAGCGCGTCCCGCTGGAGATCGACCGTTTGGCGATCGTCAGCCGACGATACCCGCATATATCCGACGAGCATGTACGACAAACCATCAAAAGCATGTTGTCGCACACTTTATCAAAGCGACAGGGTTTGTCGATCGTTATGGGCCGAGGCGCGTGTGGTTCGGCGAAGGCCCAGGTCAGGGGTGTCGGCTATCATGTGTTTTCCGACAGTCTCAAGACGCTGCGGCAACCTATACCGGCGTCATGACCAAGATACTGGATACGGACAGGAGATCGCAGGGTTCACCTGAACCCTCATTTCTGCACCTGAACGACAGCGCTCGGCATCATCGGGTCGCCTGACGCAATGACGAGGTACCGGCGCATGTCGCCCTTCGCGTCGCTGACGATCTGGCGGAGCGGTCCGAGCGTGTTGACGATCGCGCCGCCAGCCGGATTGGTCATGAACTTTGCCAGAGGCTGGATCACGCCGCCACCATCAGCGCGGGAGGATAGCCCAAGGACATAGGGCATCTTTGGGCTGAGGCCCGCAACCGCCGCCTGCAGGATCTGGACTTGGCCTTGATCGAACAGCGTGACCTGGCTGCGGCCAGTCCCGGCGAGGGTCAGCTGGATCTTCATGCCGGCCTGTGCGAGCGGTATCAGGTTTGCACGGCCTTCGCCTACCGGCACCGCGCCGGGAACATAGGCCACGCCTTGCGGCCCCTGACCGATCGGAATCGTCGCGATGACGGTGTTGCTGGCGGTGTCGATCGCCGCAACAGCGTCGGCGTTCTCCAGCCCGACATAGATCCGCGAGCCGTCGCCCGACGGCCACAGACCGTGCGGCAGCGCGCCGACCGGGATGCTCGCGACCTGCACGAAGTCGGTGGTGCGGAACACCTTCACGACATTCTCGGTGCCGACCGTCACATAGGCGAACTGGCCGGCCTTGGTGCGGGCGATGTTGACGTGGTTGGTGATCGCGCCGGTGTCGAACGTCTTCAGCACTGCGAAGGGTGGCTTGGCGTCGAACACCATGACCTTGCCGACGTCCTTCAGCGTCAGCCAGACCTGCTTGCCGTCGGGCGTCGCGGCGATGTCGGGGCAGAACGGGCTTGCCTGCTTGACGCGACCGACGATCTTCTTCGAGGCGGTGTCGATCACCACGGTCTCGGGTGAGAAGCTCGAACAGACATAGCCGTATTTCCCGTTCGGCGAGAAAATCGTCATGCCGGGGCCGTTGGGGACGGGGATGCGCGTGGTCGGCGCGAAGGTCTTGCCGTCGAGCACCTGGATATAATCCTCGCCGCGCACCGCGACCCAGACTTCGCGACCGTCGGGGCGGAAAAACGCCTCATGCGGCGAGCGCCCGACATAGGTCGTGTGCTTCACGGCATTGGTCGCGGTATCGATGAACGTCACCGAGTTCGAACCGATCGAGATCGCCGCCAGCGTCTTACGATCGGGCGAGAAGCCCATGCCGTGGACAAGCAGCTGCCCCTTGTAGAGCGGGCTGAGGTTGGCGGGGGTCTGGTCGCCGAGCTTGATGACGCCAAGCAGCGTGTTGGTTGATGGGTCGATCACCGACACGGTGTTGGAGAACTGGTCCGACGTGTAGAACCGGTCCTGCGCGCTGACAGGGATGTCGGGGGTCGCATTGGGCACTTGCTGGGCAAACGCAGGGCCTGAAAAGCACAAGGCGGTGCAGGCGGTTAGGGTGAAACGCTTCATGGACGGTCTCCGTGATGGGGGTGACCAGTCGCGGTCGGTCCGGTGTGACGTGGCAACGCGCCGCCTTCGGATAGGATGCCCTGCATCACCGCGATTTCCTGACGCTGTTCGACGATGATCCCTTGCGCAAGCCGGCGCAGGCGTTCGTCCTTGCCGTAACGCAGCTCGATCTCAGCCATGTCGATCGCACCTTGATGATGCGGGATCATCATCCTTGCGAAGTCGCGATCGGGATCGTTTGAATAGCCAGTCATCATCGCGCCGTGCATCCGCGTCATCGCCGCATCCATCGCGGACGCGAAGCCGTCCGTTTGCGCGATAGCAGCGGTCGATACGGACAAGCCTATCGCCATCAGCAAGGTCATGCGTGATCTCATCGTCCTGTCCCTAGTTTTCCTGTTTACGACACGCGAGCGATGATGCCGATAATCGTTGCTAGCACGGCCATGCAGGCCGGGAGAAAGAGCATCTGTATAGCCGCTTCGCGCCCTGTGATCGTGCCCGTCAAGATATCGACCGGGCCCTTGATGAACTCCGAGAACGAACGGAGGGGTTCGCCGGGGGCGGGAGTATCGCTGAGTACGATGCCGCCAGCAATCAGACCGAAATACAGGATCATGAAGACCGACACGACCGTCAGGACGAGCGCCGTAGCTGCATCACGTGCGAAGAAGGTCCAGAAAGTCAGCAACATTGCTGCATACACGCCGACGAGCAAGCCCAACGTGGCAGGATGGACGCCGCGCGATGCGATGCCTGGAGCCGTTCTTTCCAGCTCGTCATAATTGCCTGCATCCGGCACGATTGCGAGATGTCGACGCACAGGCTTAGGAGCAACGAGTGTCTCGGTAGCGAGATCGTAGATCGGCTGTGTTGCCATGAGGAAGTCTCCGCGCGTCTCGATGAATGCCGAGCGTGACAGGATAGATGATTGCGGCGGGGCGGTCGGTCCAACGCATAACCACGGTCATTCCAATCATTTAACAGGAACGGTCGGCAATCTATAATCGCGTTTTCGTATTGAAATCATCGCGACCATGCGTTGGACGCGAGGGACATATCGGTCGATCTAGCGGCATCGGACCGGCACGATCACCCGCCGGGTCCGTGATAAGGATCAAACGATGAAAGCTGCGATCGTTCTGGTTGCCGCGATGTTGGCCTCCGTAGCGCCAGTCCCGGCGATCGCTCAGGCCTATTGGGCTGCACCTGCGGCGGACGACTTTCCCTACGATATCAAGGCGGTTCAGGCACCGTGGTCGAAGGCTGATATCGACCTCAGCCATCATGACCGGATCTATGTGTCTGACCCTACATCGACGAAGATCGTTGTCATCGATCCTGCAGCGGGCAACGAACTGGGACGGATCGACCTCGCCAAAAGCGCGATAGCTGAGCCCAGCTTTTCCAGCCCCAAAGTCCAGCACCTGGCTGCAACGCGTGACGGGCGGACCCTGGCGGTATCGGCATTAGCGCAGCACAGTGTGACGCTCGTAGATCTGGCCACGAACACGGAACGAGGCCGGACCGTGTTCCAGACGTCGCCTACCGCCGTCGCGTTTACGCCCAATGGGCACGAACTCTGGGTTTCGCTCGGCGATGAACATGCCATCGCGGTCGTGGATCCTAAGACAGCGCGGGAGATCACCCGCGTACCAGCAAGTGGCGGAGCGGGCGCGACCATCCTGTCGCCAAACGGACGCTATGCCTTTGTATCGCTTACTGAAAGGCCGTCCATCCTGGTTGTCGACGTCGAGCATCGGCGCGTCGTCGGACACGTTGCCAGCAACGGTGCAGGTGCGGGAGCAATCGCGGTCTCGCCAGATGGCAAACAGATCTGGGCAACACGCCGCGAGAGCGGCACGACCACGGTCTTTGCTGCCAAACCGCCGTTTGCGGTACGCGAAGTGATAAACACTGGTCCAGCAACGGGCGCGGTCAACTTCGCCCAGCGCGCAGACGATTCCTTTGCCTATGTCAGCGTTGGCGGCGATCAACCTGCAATCAAGGTCTATAGAACCGACAGCCTGGAGGCTGTGGCAACCGTCCCGCTACAAGCGGCTCCGAGTGCGGTTTGGCCGTCGGGCGATGGTACGAGGATCTATGCCAGCCTGGCCGGAACCAACAAGGTCGCTGGGATCGACACGCTGACGTACACCACCGTGTCGACGATCCCGATCAGTACGGATGCGCAGAGCCTGATCTACGTTCCTGGTGCCGTAAGATCAGGAAAAGGTCTCGCCAATCTGGTGCCATCCGGGCGCGATGCGGCGCTTGCCCTGGCGGCGCGTTGATCGGTCTCACACCGTCTGTAATCTCCCAACGAAAGCCCTTTCCAAAATGACCAAGCCCCCCGTCAGGATCGCGATCAGCGGTGCCGCAGGACAAATTTGCTATTCGCTGCTCTTCCGGGTCGCGCAGGGTGACGTGTTCGGACCGGACCAGCCCGTTATCCTTCAACTGCTCGACGTGCCGCAGGCGCTGGACGCAGTACGCGGCGTGGTCATGGAACTGGAGGATTGCGCGTTCCCGCTGCTGGCAGATGTGATCATTACTGATGATCCGATGGTGGCTTTCAAGGACATCGATGCGGCCATGCTGGTCGGGTCTCGTCCCCGCTCGAAGGGCATGGAGCGCCGTGATTTGCTCGCTGCCAACGCAGCGATCTTCAAGACGCAGGGCGCAGCGCTGGACGCAGTGGCCAAACGCGACGCCAAGATCCTGGTCGTCGGTAATCCCGCCAACACAAATGCCTGGATCATTGCGCAAAGCGCACCGGGTTTCCCTGCCGAAAACATCACGTCGATGATCCGCCTCGATCACAACCGCGCGCAGGGACAGCTTGCGGCCAAGGCGGGTGTCGGTGTCGATGCGATTACAAAGCTCGTCGTCTGGGGAAACCATTCGCCGACGATGTTTGCCGACTGGGGGAATGCCGAACTCGATGGCCAAAAGCTTGCCGACCGTATCGGAAACGAGGCCTGGTACCGCGAGACCCTGATCCCCACCGTTGCGCAGCGCGGAACCGCGATCATCGAAGCACGGGGTGCGTCCTCGGCCGCGTCGGCAGCAAATGCGGCGATCGACCATCTGCGCGATTGGGTGCACGGCGCAGGCGACAATTGGGTGTCGATGGGCGTGGTGTCAGATGGCTCCTACGGTATCCCGCAAGGGCTGGTGTGCGGCGTGCCGGTGCACTGCAAAAGCGGTGGGTATGCGCGTATCGAAGGACTGATCCTCGATCCATTCCAGCGAACGATGCTTGATCGCACGATTGCCGAACTGGTCGATGAACGTGAGGCGGTTATCGACATTCTGAAATGACCGATCGGTATATCTGATTGGAATGACCGTAATCTTTGGTTGGTGCGATTGATCTCCTTTCCCTATCATTGGGGCAAGGAGATCGGGCATGACCCTGGAACAACTCAGGATTTTCGTCGGTGTCGCTGAGCGCGAGCACATGACGCGCGCGGCCGAAGCGCTCAATGTGACGCAGTCAGCCGCAAGCGCTGCCATCGCCGCGCTGGAAGCCCGGCACGGCGTGCCGCTGTTCCACCGGGTCGGCCGTGGGATCGAACTGTCCGAAGCGGGCCGCATGTTTCTGGTCGACGCACGCGCAGTGCTTGGCCGTGCCGCCAGCGCGGAACTTGCACTGGCCGAATATGCAGGACTGGAGCGCGGCACTCTGCGGCTAGTCGCAAGCCAGACGATCGCGGGCTATTGGCTGCCCCGCCAGCTGGCCGCGTTCCATGCGCGCTACCCCGCGATCTCAATCGAACTGGCGATCGACAACACCGAGGGGGCCGCGGCGCGCGTGCTCGACGGTGCGGTCGAGCTCGGCTTCGTCGAGGGTGTGATCGACGAGCCCGCGCTCGCGCATTGGACGGTCGCGAACGACCGCATGGTGCTGGTAAGCGACCGCGCAGCCGACACGATCGACGAGGACTGGATCCGCGCCGCACGCTGGATCGTCCGCGAGCAGGGATCGGGCACGCGCTCGTCGTTCGAGGAGGTGCTGCGCCAGCGCGGCGTCGATCCGTCGGACCTCACCGTGGCGCTGATGCTACCATCGAACGAGGCGGTACGTAGCGCGGTCGAGGCCGGGGCGGGCGTCGCGGTGCTGTCGCAGCATGTCGTCGCACCTGCAATCGCGGCCGGCACGTTGCACGATCTGCCGCTCGGTCTGCCGCGGCGTCCGTTCTACGCGCTGCGCCATAAAGAGCGGTATCGAACGCGGGCGGCCGATGCGCTGACCGATCTCATCAAGGAGACTGGCAAGTGACCGCCGATCTGAAACCCGTTCTCGATGGCCTGAAGCCCCTCAGCCGGCTCGACTCCCCGCGCGAGATGATCCGGCAGTTCACCCCCAACTGGTTCGCCGCTACGATGGGCACCGGCATTCTCGCGCTCGCCTTGCCGCAGGTGCCGGGCGTCGGCGCATCGCTGCACCCGGTCGGCGAGGCGCTGTGGTACTTCAACATCGCGCTCTTCACGCTGTTCGCCGGGCTCTACACCGCGCGCTGGACGATGTTCGGACACGAGGCGCGGCGGATCTTCGGGCACAACACCGTGTCGATGTTCATCGGCACGATCCCGATGGGGCTGGCGACGATCATCAACGGGTTCCTGGCGTTCGGCCTGCCGCGGTTCGGCGCTGGCGTGATCCCGATCGCCGAGACATTGTGGTGGATCGACGTCGCGATGTCGCTCGCCTGCGGTGTAGCGATCCCCTACCTCATGTTTACTCGGCACGAACATTCGCTCGACGGCATGACCGCGGTGTGGCTGCTGCCGGTGGTCGCGGCGGAGGTCGCAGGTGCGAGCGGCGGCCTGCTCGCCCCGCATCTGGCGGACGCGCATCACCAGTTCGTCGTGCTCGCAACGTCGTATGTGCTCTGGGCTTATTCAGTGCCGGTCGCGTTCGGCATCCTCGCGATCCTGATCCTGCGGATGGCACTGCACAAGCTGCCGCACGAGAGCATGGCCGCCTCGAGCTGGCTCGCGCTCGGTCCGATTGGCACCGGCGCGCTTGGGATGCTGGTGCTCGGCAGCAACGCGCCCGCGATCCTCGCCGCCAACGGCCTGGGGCAGATCGGCGCGGTAGCGCAGGGGATTGGCACGATTGCCGGGCTGCTGCTCTGGGGTTTCGGTCTGTGGTGGCTGGCGCTCGCGACGCTGATCACGATCCGCTACTGGCGCGCGGGCATTCCGTTCAACCTCGGCTGGTGGGGCTATACCTTCCCGCTTGGCGTCTCCACGGTCGCCACCTTCAAGCTCGGCACGACGCTTCAGCTCGGCTTTTTCGGGATCGTCGGCACTGTCCTCACAGTGGCGCTCGCAGCAATGTGGCTGCTGGTCGGCGCTAAGACGGTCGCGGGCGGCTGGCGCGGCAACCTGTTCGTGTCGCCCTGCATTGCCCAAGCCAATTGATGGGCCAAACCGATCGTCCTGCCGGATCGAACCGGCGAATCTGATCGACCCGTACCGGGCAGACCGGCGGACGGGTCGCGCATACAGAACATGACAGAAACGGGAGAATGTTGGTGGACAGCCTGGATATGAAACTGGCGCAGGCGACGAACCGCCGTCGCTTTCTCGCAGAGGCCGCGATCGGCAGCGGCGCGCTGATCGCCGCACCCGCGCTGGCGCAGAGCATGGTCGATCTGCACCTGCCGGGCGGTCCGTCGGAACGGCCGATGACCAGTGCGTTCCCCGGCAAGGGCAACATGATCCTCCAGCGTATCCACCCGCCTTTGCTGGAAACGCCGATGAGCGTGTTCAATGGCGACGTCTTCACGCCAAACGACCAGTTCTTCGTCCGCTGGCACTGGGCTGACATTCCGACCGCGATCGATGTCGAGGCGTTCCGGATCAAGGTGCACGGCGCGGTCACGCGGCCGCTGTCGATCTCGCTCGCGCAACTGCTGAAGTTGCCACGCGTCGAGCTGGCGGCGATCAACCAATGCTCGGGCAATTCGCGTGCGCTGTTCCAGCCGCCCGTTGCCGGTGCGCAGTGGCGTCACGGGGCCATGGGCAACGCCAAATGGCTCGGCGTGCGCCTGCGCGACGTGCTCGACATCGCCGGCGTGAAGCCGGGCGCGGTTGCGGTGCGGTTCGGTGCGCTCGACCAACCGGTGGTCGCGGGTGGACCGGATTTCGCCAAGTCGCTGTCGATCGACCACGCACGCGACGGCGAAGTGATGCTCGCCTTCGGGATGAACGGCGAACAGATGCCGCTCCTCAACGGCTTCCCGGTCCGGCTGATCGTACCCGGCTGGTATTCGACCTATTGGGTCAAGATGCTGAACGACATCGAGGTGCTCGCCGCACCCGACGACGGTTACTGGATGGCCAAGGCGTACAAGATCCCTGACACTCCAGGCGCGAACGTGCGGCCTGGCCAGAAGGATTTCCCGGCCGTGCCCATCAACAAGATGATCCCGCGCAGCTGGGTCACGAGCCTCGACGAAGGGCAGGCAATCGCGTTCGACCGGTCAATCCCGCTGGGCGGCATTGCGATGGGGGGCGATTGCGGCGTCGCCAAGGTCGATGTGTCGACCGACAACGGCAAGACCTGGTACAAGACAGTGCTCGGCCCCGATCACGGCAAATACAGTTTCCGCCGCTGGGACGCGCAGGTGCCGCTCACGCATGCGGGCCCGACCAGGCTGATGTCGCGCTGCTGGAACACCGCCGGCATCGCGCAGCCGATGACGCCGATCTGGAACCCGGGCGGGTTCATGCGCGGCAACATCGAAACCACCAACATCGTCGTCGGCTGAGGAGCGCTCCCCCATGAAAACGCCTTCCATCGGCACGCTGTCGTTCGGGTTCGTCGGCGCGACCGTCGTTCTTCTGCTCGCGATTGGTGCCCCGAACAGCCGCGTCGCCCCGCCGCCTGCCGCCCCGACCGCACCACCGCCGCCAAGCGTCTCGGCGCGCGGCTTCTCGCTGGCGTCCACTTCGGTCGATCTCCCAACCGACGAAGGGCAATATCCCGCCGGCCCGCATGCCGACGTCATCAATGCGAACTGCACCTCGTGTCATTCGGCGAGCATGGCGCTGAACCAGCCGCCACTCTCCGCCGACCAGTGGACCGCGGAGGTCACCAAGATGCGCGAGGTCTACAAAGCCCCCGTCGCCGCAGCCGACGTGCCGGCGATCGTCGCTTATCTGACCGCCATGAGCGCAAAGCAGCCGGGCGCCGCGAAGGGCAAGGCGCAAGACCCCGATCCGAAGGCTGCGCCCGACGTATCGGGGGGATCAGGCTAAGCCCATCAACTCACGACACGCGGTTCTGCGCGCGAAGTGCTGTGCGGTGTGGCCTCTGGGGGAGGGCGTCGACGCCAATCGAAACACTGCTCGCGCCTGCGCGTTCGCAGGTGCGCCACGTGGCACACCTTACGCGATAATCGTCACCCGGCAGGGCCGAGACGCCGGCACGATGGCTCGGTCGGCACGCCCAGCGGGCCGATAGAGCCGTGCCCGCGGGGTCCCGCCCCACTCGTTGGGGACTTCGGAAAAGAGCGTAGGGTGCCGACTGCCTGCCTACTTGGTGCTATCAACGTCTGTACCGGAACCATATAGCTGCTATTCTGGATATATGGAAAACAACACGGCAATTTCAGCGCTCGGCGCGCTCGCACAAGGAACACGCCTCGACGTGTTCCGCCTGTTGGTGCGGCACGAACCGCATGGCTTGGCTGCGGGCAAAATCGCCCGTCAGCTCGACGTACCGCAAAACACAATGTCCGCACACCTCGGCATCCTCGCCCGTGGCGGGCTGGTGCGATCCGAACGTCATAGCCGCTCGATCATCTATCGTGCCGATCTCGACGGCCTGCGCGCGCTAACGCTCTTCCTCGTCAAGGATTGCTGCGCCGGCAACGCGGAGCTGTGCGCCCCGCTGATCGCCGAACTCACCCCCTGCTGCTGAAAGGACGCCCGTGGCCGTCGATATCGTGATCTATCACAACCCCGTGTGCGGCACGTCGCGCAACACGCTCGGCCTGATCCGCAATGCCGGCATCGAACCGCACGTGGTCGAATATCTGAAAACTCCGCCCTCGCGCGCGCTGCTGGTCGAGCTGATCGACCGCGCCGGCATAACGCCCCGCGAGCTGCTGCGCGAAAAGGGTACGCCCTATGCGGAGCTCGGCCTGGGCGACACGTCGCTGTCCGACGACGCGCTGGTGGATGCGATGATGACGCACCCGATCCTCATCAACCGGCCGATAGTCGTCTCACCGCTCGGCGTGAAGCTCTGCCGGCCGTCCGAAGCCGTGCTTGATCTGCTGCCGGGCGATCAGCGCGGCGCGTTCACGAAGGACGACGGACAACAGGTGGTGGACGCCTCGGGCCAGCGCATCGCCTGATGCTTCTTGCCGTCCTGATCTTCGTCGTCACGATCGTGCTCGTCATCTGGCAGCCCAAGGGGCTCGGAATCGGGTGGAGCGCGATAGGCGGGGCCGTCTTGGCGCTGCTCGCGGGGGTCGTCACGCTGTCCGACGTACCGGTCGTTTGGGGCATCGTCTGGAACGCGACGGCTGCATTCGTCTCGATCATTGTCATAAGCCTGTTGCTCGATGAAGCTGGATCCTTCGAATGGGCGGCGCTGCACGTTGCGCGCTGGGGCAGGGGACATGGGCGCCGGCTCTTCGTCCTAATCGTGCTGCTCGGCGCGGCGGTGTCGGCGTTGTTCGCCAATGATGGTGCGGCGCTGATCCTCACGCCGATCGTCATCGCCATGCTGCGCGCGCTGGGGTTCAAGGACAAGGCGACGCTGGCGTTCGTCATGGCGGCCGGGTTCATCGCCGACACGGCCAGCCTGCCGCTGGTGGTCTCGAACCTCGTCAACATCGTGTCAGCCGACTTCTTCAAGATCGGGTTCGGCACATACACGTCCGTGATGGTGCCGGTCGACCTGGTATCGATCGCCGCCACGCTGGGCGTGCTGCTGCTGTTCTTCCGGCGCGACCTCCCAGAAGACTATGACGTGGGGGCGCTGCGCGCGCCCCGAGAAGCGATCCGCGACGTTGCGACCTTCCGCGCCGGGTGGATCATCCTCGCGCTGCTGCTGGCCGGCTTCTTCCTGCTCGAACCCCTTGGCGTGCCGGTCAGCGCCGTCGCCGCTGCCGGTGCAATCCTCCTGCTGGTGATCGCGGGGCGGGGCAACGTGATCCAGACCGGCAAGGTGCTGCGCGGCGCGCCGTGGCAGGTCGTGATCTTCTCTCTCGGCATGTACCTAGTCGTCTACGGCCGAGCTGGCTGGCTGAGGCATGGGGCCATACCTGATTATGTTCGCCGGGACTGGTTCCGACGGCATGCTGCGGTATGGGCTGAACGGCCTCAGCCTGCGCCTGTTCGGCCCCGACCTGCCGATCGGAACGCCCATCATCAACGTGCTCGGCTCATTCCTTATGGGTCTGCTGGACGGCTGGTTCCTGTTGCGGAGCGGATCGAGCCGGGGATGGCGATTGTTCCTCACCACCGGCGGGCTGGGCGGCGTCACGACCTTCTCGACCTTCTCGCTGGAAGCGGCCTTGCTTTAGGAGAGAGCCGAAGTCGGGCAAGCCGCCCTTTATGTTGTCGGATCGGTTGGGCTGGGCGTGCTCGCGCTGTTCGGCGGCCTCGCTCTCGTTCGCTCCTTCAGCCCGGCTTAGCGGCGCCAACCGGCTCAGGAGCGATCATCTTCCTTGACGTTGTCAACCTTCGCCTTGTCTTTGGCGCGGACCGACTCCTCCAGCTCCAGAATCTCGGCCGATTCTTGCGTGGTGGGCTTCTTCTTGTCGATATCGCTCATGAAGTCCTCCGTTTGCAAAACTACTGGTACACCGTTTCGCGCCAAGGATTATTCAGGGTTTCTGCTCGGCGTCCCGCCGGTCCGCTTCGGCCGGGGTCTGCCGAGCGCGTTCGCGGATACGGCGTTCGAGCGGTGCGCCGACGAACAACACTAGCATCGCCAGCAGCAGACCGCCCACAAGTAGTGGCCACACCGCCAATCCCGCTGCCGCTCCGAGCGTCGCTGACACCCAGATGCACGCCGCCGTTGCTAGCCCGTGCACCTCCTGCCCGCTGCCAACGCGCAGGACCGCGCCCGCGCCGATGAAGCCGACGCCGGATAGGATGCCCTGCATCACTCGACCTGCTGCATCGGCGTTCACGTTCGGCAAGCCGCTGTGGACGATCGCCTGGACGGCGATGCAACTCGCGAGCCCGACCAGCCCCAGCGTCCGCAGACCCATGATCTGTCGGTTCTCGCGTGACCGTTCCCAGCCGAGCGTCATGCCGGCCGCCGTCGCCACGATCATCCTGCCGATCGCGTCGACCCAGAAGGCGAGATCGACCGACAAAGGCGGCGGATTCACTCGACCAGCACGTGGACGTGGTGCCAGGCCGTGCAGAGGTATCCGGCGAAGTTCCACATCGTATCGGGTAGTTCGGGCTGACCCTGGCCCGCATCGTCGAACGCGCGCACCACAAGGTGCTGGCGCCCCTTGGGCAGTTCCGCATCGAGCGACCAGCGCTGCCAGCTCCACTGCCCGTCCGGATCGTCGGAGAAATCGGCCTGCCGCCAGTCTCGACCGCCGTTCAGCGACACCTCTACCCGCGACACGTCGCGCTCATAGGCGACGGCATAGCCCTCGATCCGGACCTTGCCCGCGGGCAGACTCTCGCCCGAACCAGGCGAGCAGATCGCGGCGTTGAGCGGCATGGCGTTGATCGTCAGCCCTTGCGTCCAGTCCGCCGTCTCGCTGGTCACGTCGGCCGGAAAAAGCTTGTAATCGTGCGCCTGGATCGGCGCCTCGGAGGGCGTGTCCTTGACCTCGATCCGGGTCAGCCACTTGGCGCTACGCACGCCAGCATAGCCTGGCACGACCAGACGCAACGGCGCACCGTGCTCGGATGCCAGCGGTTCGCCGTTCATCGCCCAGGCGAGCAGCACGTCGGGCGCCCGCGCCTTGGTCATAGCGATCGAGACGCCGAACGGTGCCACCTCGCCTTCCACATCCACCTCGTCAGCGCCGGTGAAGCAGACGAACAGGTTGGACGCGTCCGATGCTCCAACTGCATCCAACAGGTCTGCGAGCCGCACGCCCGTCCACTCGGCATTGCCGATCGCGCCTATGTCCCACGGATCGCCTGAAGTCTTGCCCACCTGTTGGAGATCGGTCCGGCGGTTGCCGGCGCACTGAAGCACAGCCGTGACAGTCCGGACCGGAAAGCGCGCCTTCAACTCCGCAATCGAGATGGAGCACTCGCCCACACTGATCCCGCCCACCTCAATCCGGTGATCGGCCGGCAGGTCCGGCACGGGCCCATGGCTGCGCACATAGAACAGGTTCTGTGGCGTCAAGAACCGCTCGATCAAGGCGCCGGGCACCGGCTCGGCGTTGTAGGGCTCGGGGTTCCGCTCTATCATCAGCTCGCTCATGCTATTGTAACGCCTGACAATCGGTTTGGCCTCGGCCTCATCCTCACTATCTTGCCCGATCATGCGATGTGCAGCGCGGCCAGCAGCGTCAGGCTGATCGCGGCCAAGCCGAGCAACGACAACACGACGGCCATGGTCACGCGGCCCCCGGCCTTGGCGACGGTGCGGACGTCCACGCCGAGCCCGAGCGCCGCCATGGAAACGACGGTCAGCAGCGTGGCGCTCCGGCCGATCGGCGCGATGGCGACGGTCGGCACCAGACCCAGCGAGCGGCAGGCGACCAGTGCGAGGAAGCCGATGATGAACCAGGGCACGAGGTGGGCGAGGTCCATCCGCTTGGCCGTAGGCGCACCGGCGACGAACTCGCCTTCGGGAACCGACTGCGGCGCGAGACGAGGCGCCACCAGCGACAGAACAAGGCACACCGGCCCGAGCATCAGCACGCGCACCAGCTTGACGAGCGTACCCATCTGCACGGCGGTGGCGCCCAACGGCGAGGCGGCTGCGATCACCTGCGGCACGGCATAGACAGTGAGCCCGGCGAGCGCCCCGAAGGCGAGCCCGCCCATGCCGAGCGCAATCCCGAGCAGTGGCAGGCCAAGCACTACCACCACACCCAGTACCGCCGTGAACGCGATCGAGGCAGCTACGTCGTCGCTGTCGGCGCCGATTACCGGTGCCACGGCCGCGATGGCGGAGTTGCCGCAGATTGAATTGCCGCAAGCCACCAGCAGCGCCATCCGCGTCGGCAAGCCGAGCAATCGGCCGATCCCAAAGCTGAGCAGGATTGCGCTCACGACCACGCCGGCGATACCGGCGAGGAGCGGCAGCCCGGCCGCCAAGATGGTCGCGGCACTGACCGAAGCACCGAGCAGGACGACCGCCACCTCCAGTAAGTATTTGGCGCTGAATGCGATGCCTTCGTGCCACCTTTCATCCGGGGTCCACAGGCTGCGCACGGCGGTGCCGATCAGGATGGCGAGCACCAGCGCCTCCAGCCACGCCTTGCCGGCCAGTGCGCGCTCGCCCGCCTCCAGCGCGTAGGCCGAGCCGGTGACGGCGAGGCAGAGGCCGACGCCGGGCAGCAGCGCGGGCAATCTGCTAGTCTGGACGGTAGGGAATATACGATCGGGATAGGCAAAACTGGCCACGGCGGTGTTCCTTCCGTCGCACGATCTAAACCCTGCCTACCGATCGCTCCAACTTAGCCTTGTTGTCATTCCGATCGTCAATCGTGATCGGTTTCTATATCAGGTGCGGTGTGACACTGGAGCAACTGCGCATCTTCGTCGGCGTGGCCGAGCGCAAGCATATGACCGTCGCGGCGCGGCCTTAAACGTCACGCAGTCAGAGGCTTCCGCAGCCATCGCCTCGCTTGAGGAGCGACACGCAACCAAGCTCTTCCACCGCGTCGGGCGCGGCATCGCTCTGACAGAGGCCGGACGGCTGTTCCTGACCGAGGCTCGCGGAGTTCTTGCGCGGGCCGACGCGGCCGAGACGGTGCTGGAGGAGCTTGGCGGGCTGAAGCGGGGCACGCTGCGCCTCGTCGCCAGCCAGACCATCGCCGCCTACTGGTTGCCGCCCATCCTTGCGGCTTTCCATGAGCGCTATCCGGCGATTAGTATCGAACTGTCGATCGGCAACACCGGGCAGGCCGCGGCACGCGTCTATGACGGCAAGGCCGATCTGGGTATTGTCGAGGGCGAGATCGACAACCCGGCGTTGGCGCATTGGCCGATCGGCGAAGACCGGCTGTTGCTCGTCGGAGCACAGCCTTTCGGCGACGCCGACATCGACGTGACATGGCTGCGACGAGCACGCTGGGGGCAACGGGAGCCTGGATCAGGCACGCGATCGACGTTGAATAGCGAGTTGCGCAGCTTGGGAGTCGATCCGGCTGCCCTCGACGTGGCGCTGACGATGCCGTCTAATGAAAGCGACCGAACGGCCGTGGAGGCTGGGGCGGACGTTGCTGTCCTGTCGGCGCTAGTGGTCGACCCGGCCATCAAGGCAGGTCTGTTGCACGTCGCACCGATCACATTCGCTCCTCGCCCCTTCTTCGGGCTGCGGCATAAGGAACGCTATCGCACGAAAGCCGCGGATGCGCTGTTGGACGTGATCGGGTTGCAGCGGCGGTAGGTACGCATCGGCATTCTCAAAACGCCATCCTTTTTGGGACCGCCCGCGATCGCCATCTCCTTCCTGAAACCTGTCTGACCGCACTCTACCAGATTTGCGCCATAGTAGGACGGGACATCGCCCACGAGCGGCCGGATCTGGCAGTAGCTGTCGTTCGGCAGACCGTGCCGGGACGACGCCCTTGTCCCAGAAGGCGTAGATTACGGCGGAAAACCCTGTCGCCATCCTGGATGCACGACAAACGGGTGTTTTCGGACACCCAAGCAGACCTGTCGGCGCTTAGCGTATATCTGGGTCCGTTCTATGTACCGACCCCAAGGTAGCGCTGGGGGCGACATTCCGAACCGGTCCGGTTACGTTCGATGCGCGCGCCACCCGCTATGGCCGGGTCGAACAGGTGGCGCTGACCAACCAGACCCCCGCCACCATCGCGCTGGTTGCGCAAGGGTCGACGCCCTATCACACGCTACCCACCGAGTCCGGGACGCAGGGCAATGTCGACGTGATCCAGCAGCTGGAGCCGAAATGGGTGACCGACTTCAGCTTCACGGGGCAGGTCAACCGCAACCTGACGCTGACGGTGGGCGCCAACAACCTGTTCAACGTCTATCCGACCGAGAACATCCGATCGACCGCGGCGCTGACCGGAGCGGACACGTTTGGTGCCTTTCCCTATAGCGAGTTCTCTCCCTTCGGCTTCAGCGGCGCCTTCTACTATGCCCGCGCCGGGGTAAAATTCTGATGGCAGCGCTGCTCAACCGGCGCGAGTGGATCGCGATGGGCGTGGCGGTGGCCGCGACGCCTGCGACCGGAGCCGGCCTGCCGGCGCGTACACGTCTGTCGCTGAACGAGAATGCGTGGGGGCCGTCGCCGACGGTCGCGCCGGCGATCCGCGCAGCGGCGCTCGGCGTCGAGCGCTATGTCGAGCCGGCAGAGGTGGATGCGCTTACCCGGCAGATCGCCACCCTTGAAGGTGTCGCACCGGAGCAGGTCGTGATCGGCGAGGTGCTGGAAGCGCTCGGCCTGTTCCTGGCGCGGCGCCGGCCGGGCGGCGGCGAGATCGTCTTCTCGGCGCCCGGCTATACCGCGCTGATCGATGCCGCGGCACCGCTCGGTGGCCGGGGCAGACCCGTGCCGCTGGATGCGCGGCTCGAGAACGATCTGCCGGCATTGTCCCGCGCGGTCGGCGAGGACACGTTGGCGGTGTCGCTGGTCAACCCGCACAATCCTTCCGGCACGGTGACCGAGACGGAAGCGTGGCATGCCTTTCTGGTCGAAGTGTCCCGCCGAACGCTCGCCGTGGTGGACGAGGCGTATCTCGAATATGACGACCTCGCCGGCCTGTCGGCGATCCGGCACGTTCGAGACGGGCGCGACGTGCTCGTCTTCCGTACCCTCGCCAAGATCTACGGGCTTGCCGGCCTTTCGATCGGTTACGCCGTCGCGCAGGCGCCATTGGCGGCAGCGCTGCGGCAGGCAGGGATCGGCGCGCCGCATTCCTTGTCGCGTCCCGCGCTTGTTGCTGCGAGCGCGGCGCTGGGGGACCAGGCTCACGTGGCGACGGTGCGCAACCGGACGGCGAGTGAGCGACGCCGGCTTCAAGCGGCGCTCGATGCGCTGTCGCTGCGCTACACCGATGCTCGCGGGAACTTCGTCTTCTTCCGTACACCGGAGGCCGCTCGCATCCGTGCGGCGGCAGCGGCGGCAGGCATCGAGATCGCCCGGCCGTTTGCGCCGCTTGACGATTGGGTGCGGGTGACGATTGGGCTACCGGTAGAGAATGACCGCTTCCTTGCCGTGCTGCGGACGGTGGTCGGATGACCGGGCTTCCGGCTCGGCGACGATCGCCGACGTAAGCGCCGCGCGTGAGGACTGGCGCGCACGATGCTAGCTGGCTGACTTAGCCATTCTGTGGAGCGACCACCGCGACGAGCTGCCCGCGCGCTAACACGTCACGCGCTGGCAATGCCGCAGCGAACACCGCTTCAACTGCGGCGAGCGTCGGCTTGGTGCCGGCGGGGATGCGGACGGTACGATAGCCGGCTTTGCTGGTCATGGCATCGCGCGCGAGGTCGCGTGCCGCCTTATGGCTGCGATCGTCGACCTCGATCAGCGCAAGGATGGCGCCGGTGGTACGATCCTGGGCGACGAAGTCGACGATCTTCTGGGCGAAGGCGTTGCGATCGGCGGGACGGCGTTTGCGCCCCGCGACGCGTGGAGCCTCGAGCAGCGCGCCCATGGCGACCTGGGCGTGGATCCGGCAGTGGGGAAGGAGCTGCTCGAGCACGTCGAGCATGGCGGCCTCGCGCGCGCTGAGAAACGGCTTGGCCACGGGCGCCGGCCCGGAGCGGCCGGTCTGTCGCGTGGTGGCGAGCTTTAACCCGACGGAGAGGAAAAGGAAGACAATACCAATGGCAATGATAAGTGTGACATTCATGCGGGGGCTCCTCGTGGCTGAGCCGCCGCGGCGGAGGTGGGGGGCGCGCCGCGGCGGGCCGGCAGCCACGGTGGCGCTCGCCAGTGCTGACGAGCCCGCGGCTCCGACATCATCATCGTAGCGGGGCGTGGAAACCCCCGAAGATGAGAGCCAAGCTCGAACAACCGGTTGGCCGACGCGTATGCCCAGACCACCCGGTTCATGGCGGTCTCATAGGATAGTCCAGGAGGTCGGGATCGAACGATCCCAGAAAACCGTCACCGCTCGCTGTATTCCGCGGACGATGTCGGGTGTGATCGAAAGACGCCAGAAGCCGCTTGCTCCTTCTAGGGAGCATTGCGCCGGCTTGCCGGCGCTCCTTGGTTGGCAGCGAGCGTGTCGGGTTGGATGATTGAGGTTGTTTCCAGCAATCTTGCCGTCAGGCGTTAGGTCGTTGGCCGACTAGGCCAACTCCAATTATGCCGTGGATATAAGAATCCTTTAGCGGTTGAGGATCAATTCGAGACTCGCTCTCCGGTACACCTCGCCCTCGATCAAGCGCGGCGCCAAGCGCGGCGAGCGCCTTCCCAAGCGGGCCAGCGGTGATCGCCTGAGCAAGTTCCTTGCTCGAGAGAGTGGCAAGCATGCCGGCGTGCTCCTCGCCCCGCTCGGCCTGATGCTGCTCGACATCGACGGGGAGGGGCGCAGGGCGCATCCAGCGCGGCAGTAAAGCGAGCACGTGCCTCGGCAACAGCGGCCGATAGGCGTTGGACGTTTGCTTGTAGCGCGGCCCTATGCCGTCTTGCTCAACCCGTTCGAACCGTCGCTGCTTGGCGATGAAGCCCGTAGCCTCCAGGTCGCGGATCGCGCGCGCCACGGTGGCGCGGCCGAGACCGGTTCGCTCGGCGAGGTAGTTGTAGCTCGGATAAACGCGCCCACCGTTGAGCCGGGCGAGCGTCAGCAACTCTTCGAACACACGCACGGTGGAGGCCTTGAGCCGAGCGATCAGTGCTTCGGACGAGGTGAGCGCCCGCCGTGCCGCGCGCGCCGCAACACTGATACGTCGTCCGGCATCAAGCGCGGCTCGGGCGGCGCGCAGCAGACGATCCGTTTCGCCGGAGGCGGGAGCAGCAAAGAACACGTCTTCGAACGTGCCGGCCTCAAGGCTATCACGGCGCACGGCTGCGCCGGTTCGATGCGACGCGCCCGATTGGGCGCGCATCTGCTTCGGACGCATGCCGTCCAGCGCGGTCCGCACAGCGTCCGCAATTGCTAGTGCCATCTCTCGTTCCCTTGGGGGCAGCGACCGAGGCAAAAAGAGGGTGTGGCGCGAAACGCGCGTCCTTGATCCGGAAAGCGGAAACGGCTATGTGAGTATTCGCTTGTTGGTACGATGCTTGCCGGCATCGCTCACATAACGACGTTTTTGGGACGCCCGGCCTTCGTGCCGGGCTTCTCTTTATGTGGTCACTACCACGCTCCTGCTTCACCGATCGCCCCGCGCCATCGGATTGCAACAATATGCCTGCTTAGATGGAGCAACGAAACGCTGATGATTCGTGCTATCGCCGACCGTTCGGCAAAATCATTGTCTTAATTAGCGAATAGTTTTCGCCGGTTCGTGCTTTCGACGACCGCCATTCGTGTTTTCGACGACCGTCTTTCGTGCTTTCGCCGACCGTTTGGTCCTTTACGCGCGAATCACGTTACCGAATCGGTGCTTTGGACGTCCTCTGCGTGCTCAACCGTTGCGGGCCTGGGCGTGATTCGGACGCGGGATGCGCCAGCGTTGCGCCGCTGCCGGATCGCGCCCGGGGACGCGGCCGCGTCCTCCAGGTCGAGCGAGAAGTCCGGGATGGTGCCCGCGTCCGCAATCCGTTTGAGCTCGAAGCGGAAGTGCTTCAGGGAGCTTTGATAGCCGAGCTGTAGACGCAACTCCTCGATATTCACGCTGATCGGATCGCGCCCGCACGCCGACCGTGCTACTTCGTAGAGCCGTCGTTCGACCGGACCTAATTGGAAATAGGCGGAAGAATAATCAAGGACCTCGCGATCACGTAGGATCGCCCGATATAGCCAGTCGCAAAGCCTGACTTTGACTGCTTTTAGCCGCCTCTCACCCTTTCGTGTCGTAGAGTAATGCAGTTGCGCCTCTGATAGCCAAGAAAAATAGCCAGACGCGCCTTCTCCGCCCGCTTCTATATTAGTCTTGATCTGGGTGCCTTGCAACCGTTCCAGTGCATCGGACAATCGCTCATAAGAACGAGCTGATCCGCTTATGCCAGTAACCCGAAATAGATCATGCGCCGTAAAGTAGAAGTCCTGCGATACCTGTGCGCCAGCTTCTAGCTTGGCGACCATAATGCTCGCGATATAAAGAAGAACCTCTTTATCATAGATGGTCGCGACGCCTTTTGGCGTGGCGAGGATCTCAATCGATACCTGTTCGGTCCGATAGGAGAGGGGTTTCGTCCACTTCCCCTTGCTCAGCGCGAAGAACGGGAAAGCCATCAGCGATCGTTCACCCCGGACCTCCGCGAGCAGCGGGCTGTCGAGCGAGAAAAGATCGCCTTGCGGGGTTGCTTCCCCGCTCATGCGTATTCTGCCTTTTTCGAAAGACGAACGGTCGGCGAAAGCACGAATCCGAAGCCAGGAGCTGGTTGCAGAGGCAGCACGCCACGGCGTGAACGTCGTGAGTTCGTGCTTTCGCCGACCGTTTTGGTCATTTTACTGGCTACGTTCGTGTTTTCGACGACCGATTGAGAGAGGCGTTCCGCCGGGGAGGGGTGTGGAGTACGCATCAACGCGATTAATCGACGCGTCTTCGTGCCTTCCACGACCCGGGGATGATCACCCATCATCCATTCGTGTTTTCGGCGACCGTTCCGGCGGGTGCGGTGCCGCTCTTCCGTGGCGCGTTCATAGATAAGCCTTGGCATAATCAACGTTTAGCCGACCGGGCGGATCATGGCGAGTATGTCACGGGATGCCGCGTGTTCTCAGACGAAGATCAAAGGTGCGGTCGTCCCGATCTATCCTGCCCCAGGATCTAAGTGGAAGCAGCGGCGAACGGCCACGTGACATGCCTGAGCCCTTGGCAGCGGTTGCAGACCGACCGCTCATCGGATAATGACAAAAGGCGTCGGCCATCACTCCTAGGCATAATCGACAGACGAACTAGGGTGATGAAGGTGTATTAATGGTAAGTTGCGCTGTCCTGCTGTCTGGCCAGCCGCACTGTCCAAATCAGGCGTGGTGCGACTGACGCAGGTGGCTGCCGTTAGACGGGCTTTGCTCCCGGCGTGCCGCACTTCGCGAACTTCCCATTAGCGGCTTTACAGCGGGTCGCCTTTACCGGAGCCTTGTCGGGGCACTTGATGAACTTGCCCTTCGCATCGCGGCAGGACGCAGCGATCGAGGGGGTGGCAGAAGCAAGAAGACCTACGCTGACTGCGGCGAACACGAGCTTACGCATTGGGCATCCTCCACCCGGGGATCGGGCCTTGCGATGCTGCGTCGACAATTTAGCAACGTCAAACAGCAACGCTACGCCAGCCGGGGATCGTGGTCGTCGGTGGACACAGGAGTGTAGCCGATTAGCATGTCGCAAAACTGTATTAGAACAACAAGATAAGCAACAGATTTTTGCGACAGCGATGCACGAGAAATGTTGAGCATCGGGAGTGCTGTCGCGAAACTTAGAAACTTAGCGACCGCGGAGATCTGCTGATGCCCAACCCAAATCTTTCATACAAATCGGGGCGAGCTGCAAACTAGCAACTCATCACTGCGATTGCGACATCGGCGGATCATTTCCTAAAAGGAGGCGGTAGTAGCGGACAGACTCAAGTCAGCTGGATCAATCCTGTATGCACCACCGGCGAGCCGTGCAGATGCTCGTGAGGTGGTTCCTAAAATGATCAGACAAGGGCCCGCTTTTAGATAAGTATGAGGCACATAACTAATGGTACGATCAGGCGTTACCACGGTGGCGAGTTTTTGTCCGGTGTTCAGCGTCGGAGACCCCTATCAACTATTCGACTTGCCAGCGATATTTTTTCATCCAGAGATCGTCCACATTAATTTATTCGCGGTCTTCTGCCGTTCTCGGCACTGTCCCTACATCGCCAACACGCAGAGGACACCGGCATGCTTGCCAACAGGGTCATCGACCTGGACATCATCGACCATCTGGAACTCGCTAAAATTTACCCAGGCTTCGGCACCATAGACGTAAACGGCAACGGCTATCTCGCCGTGTCCGTCCAGAATCCTGACGCCGCGATCGGCAAGGGCGCCGCTCGTTCGGCGAGACCCAGAGCCGCATCCAAGAGACATTGAGCGCTTGGGGTGCGCGCGCCGCGCAGGTCGCCCGTGCGGCGGGCAGGACTGCCGAGGAAGCGACGCAGGAAAATGGAAAAGCACACGGTCATTGCGGTCAGCAGCGTGCGGACGCTTGGCAGTCGCCCGCCCCCGACCTTTGGCGTGACGGCATCGGAACTGGAAACGCGCCTGCGCCAGCAGGTCGACAATCTTAGGACGACCAAGGGCCAGGAGGCTGTCGATACGCTGGTGCGCTGAGCCGGTCCTTACCCGAAGATAGGACGCCGGCCGGCATTTTAGAAGATGCCGGCCGGCCATGTGGGACGCCCCAGCGAGAAGGTAACGCGTCTTACCTTCGAAGCAACATCGCCAACAATGCAACGACCGAGTAAATTAATGCATTTACCACCGTAATCAAAGAATCTGGAATTCCACTAATTGAAGAGAGGGGGACTAGTAACGCGGTAATTATTGATCCTATTTTGAATGATATCATTACTGATACGACTGATGTAATAAAAGGTACGACTAGCCCAACTATAAAGGCAAACGCTATTATCGATATCCGGGATTTATCTAACATCTAGCGATCCCACCTGCAAGCGTTGTATGGCATTGGAGCATTTTTAAAGTAAGTGCGAATTTGATAACCTGCAGAGCCTTGTCCTTTAGCGGCGTCGCAGAGGCGTTGGTTGCATTGTTGCAACTTGGTGTTGGGGAATAGGCTGAAGTTGGATCCCACAGTTAACCCATTCGTACTATAGCAGTCATCGTGCGCCTTACATGCGGCATCCAGTTTGTCCTTGGGCGTACCGGATCCGCCCGCGCCACAATAATTTCCATAGGTCCACGGTCCGTGAACTTTCTGGGGCTTGTTGTCCTGCGGCTTATTCTTTGGCAGCCGGCGTCCCGTTACAACGATATCATCATTGCGAGGAGCGCCTACAGAGGTGATGCTAACACCAGCGGGCCAGCTAGATGGCAGCGGTGGTGGCGCAGGTGGAGGCAGCCGTCGACCAGTGACAACGATGTCGCTGCCACCACCGCCACCGCC
>NZ_JFYV01000030.1 GCF_000632225.1 Sphingomonas sp. RIT328 | reverse complement strand
GTGTCGGGGATCGGGGGGCAGGGGTCAAGCCGCGAGCGTCGTCGCACCCCGTCGCACAGACTGCACCCGCCCGATCGGAGCAACTGGTTCGCAACTTCAGGAGAAGGCGGCCTATTATGGAATTAACCCATTATAAAGTTCATTAATGGAAAGTCCGCTGACGTAACGGGGGGCGGACGGATGTGGGGTAAGGTCATATGGGGTATCGCCTCCTGCAGCTTGGCCGTCGGATGCGGCGTCGGTCCCGCCGCTGCCCAGGATCTTGCCGCGGGTCCGGCGACGGTTCCCCCACCGCAGCAGCAGGAGGAGTCGCGCGGCGATTCCGGTATCCGCCTAGCGCTCGGCTATACGGGGGAGGGGGCGACCAATGTCCGTGGCGGCCTGCACCGCGACGCCGCTTATGCCGGCCAGGTCTATCTCGGCGTCGACGCTGATCTCGGACGATTGGCGGGAGTCGATGGCGGGACGCTGCATCTCGCCGTCACCGATCGCCACGGCAGCAACCTCAGCGCCATCGCGATCGGCAACAACACGTCGGTGCAGGAGATCTGGGGAACGCAGAACGTCCATCTCGCGATCCTGACGTATGAGCAGCGGCTGCTCCACGATCGCCTCACCGTCGAGGCGGGGCGGAGCCAGGCGAACCTCTATTTCCTCAATGCGCCCGTCTATTGCCAGTTTCAGACGAACTCGGCCTGCGGCAACCCGACCTTCATCTTCAAGGTCAGCAACTTCACCTACTTCCCGGCATCGAGCTGGATGGCGCGGGCGCGGCTGTCGCTCGGCGACACCGTCTACGCGCATGCCGGGGTGTTCGAGGTCAATCCCGACCGCCGTCGACCGGGCGATCACGGCATTGCCTTCGGCACCGGCGGCGCGACCGGCGTCGTCATCCCCTATGAACTCGGCATCGCCGCCGATGGCGCGAGCGTCCGCCGGCCGCATCATTATGCGATCGGCGGCTGGTTGGACCATGCCGATTACGACGACCCGCTCCGCGACGATCAGGGCGGCATCGCGATCACGAGCGGCCGGCCCGTGGCGATCCGCCACGGGCGATCGGGATGGTTCGCCCGCTTCGATCAGATGCTGACTCGGCCCGACTCGACGTCGCTGCGCGGGCTCACGCTGTTCGGCGTCGCGATGACCAATATCGAAGGGCGGACGAGCGAGACGCACTTCCTCGAACTCGGGCTGTCCTACGCCGGCCTGCTGCCGGGGCGCGAGCGCGATACGCTCGGCTTCGTCATCAACGACCAACGGTTCAGCGATCTCGCGCTTGGCGCCATGCGCGCCGCCCGTCGCACGACCGGCGGGTCCGCCGAGGTGTCGCGGCATCAATATATGATGGAACTAGACTATGGCGCGCAACTCGGCCCCGCCGTGCGCCTGTCGCCGAACCTGCAATATATCGTCCACCCCGATCAGAGCGGCGCGCCGTTCCGGCCGCGCGATATCCCCGATGCCTTGGTGCTGGGGCTGAAGTTCACCGTCGACGCGCCGGCATGGCTCGTCCGTCCGGCGCGATGATCCGTCGCCCCCTTCCCACATCCCCCCAGCGGAGCGTGACCCCGTGCGCCTCATGATCAAGACCAAGCTTCTGCTGACGTTCGGCATCGTCATCGCGCTGCTGATCGGGACCAACGCCTATAGCTACGTCAACCTGACGCTGTTCAACGACACCGTCACCGCGCTGCTCGAAGGACCGGCGGCGCGCAAGGAGCGGATCCAGTGGATCACCGAATATGAACTGCGCGCGACCCGCGGCCTCTACGACCTGATCGAGGCGCCGACCGACACGGAGCGCCACAAGGTGGAGGCGTTGAACGACAGCCACCGCCAGAGGCTCAGGACCGATACGGCCTGGCTGATCGATCATGCCGAAGACGAGACGGACCGGCAGGCGTGGCGCGCCGTCGCCGACGATATCGTGCGCTACGGGCGCGTCGAGCAGAGCGTGCGGGCGCTGCGCGATGCGGGCCGGTCGGCCGAGGCGCGCGCCATGGCCTATCAGGTCGCGCGGCCGATCACCGACGATATCGAGCGGCTGGAAACGCCGGTGTTCTACAAGCAGCGTGACGAGATGGCGGCGAGCGAGAAGGCGACCACGTCGACCTACCGGACCGCGGTGCGGCTGATCGCGGTCTTCGCGGCCGTTGCGGTGGCGCTATCGACGGCGGCGGCGCTGTGGATCGCCTTGGGGATCACGAGGGGCCTCGCGGCGCTGACGCAGGCGGCAAATGCGGTGGCGGTGGGCGACCTCGACCAGCAGGTGAGCGTCACCGGCAACGATGAGATCCGCGATCTCGTCGATACGGTGAACGTGATGACCGGCAACCTGCGCCTCTCGGCGGTCCTGGCGGATACGATCGTGCGGGGGGATCTGACCGTCGACCATCAGCCGCTGTCGAACAAGGATCGGCTGGGTCATTCGCTCGTCGCGATGGTGGCGCGGCTGCGCGCCGTGGTTGCCGAAACCACGGGGGCGGCACAGGTCGTCGCGGCCGGCACGCAGCGCCTTTCCGTCATCGCCGAGCAGGTCAGCGAAGGCGCCGTCCAGCAGGCCGCCGCCGCCGAACAGGCTTCGGCGTCGATGGAAGAGATGACCGCCAACATCAAACAGAATGCCGACAATGCGATCCAGACCGAGGCGATCGCGCGCCAGGCGTCGATGCGGACCGAGCAGAGCGGCGTGGCGGTGCAGGAGGCGACGCGCGCGATGCGGATGATCGTCGAGAAGATCAGCATCGTCCAGGAGATCGCGCGGCAGACCGATCTGCTCGCGCTCAACGCCGCGGTCGAGGCGGCGCGCGCCGGCGATCACGGCAAGGGCTTCGCCGTCGTCGCCGCCGAGGTGCGCAAGCTCGCCGAGCGCAGTCAGGCCGCCGCCGGGGAGATTTGCGGCATTTCCGCCGAAACCATCGCCGCGGCGGCGCATGCCGGCGACATGCTGACCCAGCTCGTCCCCGATATCCGGCGTACCGCCGACCTCGTCGCCGAGATCAGCGCCGCCTGCCGCGAACAGGATATCGGCTCATCGCAGATCAATGCGGCGATCCAGCAGCTCGATCTGGTGACGCAAGACAATGTCCAGGCCTCTGCCCGGATTTCGACGACCGCGACCGAGATCGCTGGAGAGGCGGCCGAGCTGGAGAAGGGCATCGCCGTCTTCAAGGTCGGCAGCTTGACGGCGCCGCCGACCGCGGACGCGACGGCCCGGACGCGGGCACAATCGCTCGTCCCCCAGCCAGCCGCGCGTACCCGCACGGACAAGGCCTTGCTGACCGCCCCGTCGGTCAGGGGGTTCAACCTGCACCTCCTCAACGACGAGGATCGGCCGCCTGCGCGCTGATCACCGGCGCCGTTCAGGCGGCGAGGCGCGTCATCCAGCCCTCGGCATGGGCGAAGGCGGGGGCGTCGTCGACGTCGAGCCAGTCGAGATCGCTGCAATCGACGATCGTCGCCGCGCCGTCTGCCGCGAGCAGGCGAACGCCCTCGGTCAGCGACGGGCTGTCGAGCGTCGCCAGCGCCGCGAAGAAGCGCTGCGACACCGCGAAGATGCCGGTGTCGTAGCAGTCGTGCGGGTGCAGTTCCTTGCCGATCGCGACGATCGCATCGCCGCGCGTCGCGACGCAGGTGACGTCGAGCGGATCGACCCAGGGATGGCCGAGCCGGCGGTCGATGCCGAGCCGCAGCCCGTCGCCCGCGCCCGCCTTGGCGAGGCGGCGATAGTGGCGCGGCTGAACGAGGTGATCGCACATCGCGAGCACCGCGCCCTCGGCGCCGATCAGCGCACGCGCCGCCAGCGCCGAAACACCGTTCGGCTGATGATAGTCGGTCATCACCGTCACCACCTCAAGCGGCCAGCTGCGGGCGGCGAGGTGCGCGGCGATCGCCTCGGCGCCATAGCCGAGCGAGACGATCGCGCGCGTCAGGCCTGCCGCCGCCATGCCGTCGAGCGCATGATCGATCAGCGCCCGCCCGGCGACCGGGCAGAGCGGCTTGAACGGCGTCACCGAACGGAGCCGGCTGCCCTGACCGGCGGCGAGCAGCAGGCCCGTGGTGATCATCAGGCGGCCTTGATGAACGCCTCGACCGCGGTCTGGGCGAGATCGTCGGTCATCTGCGTGCGCGGGTGCTTGCAGAAATAGGCGCTGGCGGGGTCGATCACGCCGGCGATGCCGCGATCCTTGGCGATCGCCGCACAACGGATCATGTCGATCGCGACGCCGGCGCTGTTGGGCGAATCCTCGACCGACAGGCGCAGTTCGAGGTTCATCGGCACGCCGCCGAACAACTGGCCCTCCATGCGCAGGAAGCAGACCTTGTTGTCGTTCTGCCACGGCACGTAGTCCGACGGCCCGATATGGACGTTGTCGTCGTCGAGCCGCTCGGCCGCGACCGACTGGACCGCCTCGGTCTTCGAGATCTTCTTGGATTCGAGGCGGCGGTGGTTCGACATGTTGAGGAAGTCGGTGTTGCCGCCGGTGTTGAGCTGATACGTCCGGTCGAGCTTGACGCCGCGCTTGGCGAACAGGTCGGTGAGCACGCGGTGGACGATCGTCGCGCCGAGCTGCGCCTTGATGTCGTCGCCGATGATCGCGACGCCGGCATCCTCGAACTTCTTCGCCCATTCCGGGTTCGAGGCGATGAAGACGGGGATGTTGTTGACGAAGGCAACGCCGGCCTCGAGCGCGCATTCGGCGTAGAATTCGGTCGCCTGCTGGCTGCCGACCGGCAGATAGTTCATCAGCACGTCGGTACCGCTCGCCTTCAGCTCGGCGACGATCTCGGCCTTGCTCGGCTGCGTGTCGTTGGCGACGATGAAGGTGCGGTCGTCCTTGTAATCCGCCATATGGTCGGCGACGCCGTCGAGCACCGCGCCCATCTTGACGAGCGTGCCGGTGGCAGGAACGTTGGCGGCGAACACCGCGGTGCAATTGGGCTTGGCGAAGATCGCCTCGGCGACGTCCTTGCCGACCTTGCGCGCATCGACGTCCCAGGCGGCGACGACCTTGATGTCGGAGGGCTTATAGCCGCCGAGCTCCCAGTGCATCAGCCCGACGAGATCGTTGGCGCCTTCGCGATAATGCTCCAGCCCCTGGACGAGCGAACTCGCGCAGTTGCCGATGCCGACGATGGCGATGTTGATGCTCTTCATGAATGACCCTGTTCGCTTGGAAAAAGAAGGGAATGCGGCGTAGCGCCGAAGACGAAGCGGCGCTCGACGCGCCGGTGGCGGTAGAGGCCGACCGCGCAGACCAGGGTCAGCGGGACGATCTCGAACCAGAAAAACAATCGCGGGTTGCCGATCAGGCAGGCGAGGCACACCGCCCAGACGCGGACGTTGGCGGTGAGCAGCGACTGGAGGCGCATCGCCGGCACTGCCGCGGCGGCATAGGCGGCACCGAAGGCGGCCCGATCCTCGGCCGCGCCGAAGCGCCGCTCGAACGGCATCGACACGCGGTCGACCGAGCCGGCGACGCTGTCATAGAGGCGGACGAGCGGCATGCCGGTCGGCACCGGCACCGCGGCGAGCGGCTCGCCGCGCGCACGGCGGTGGAAGCGCGCGCGCTCGCCTTCGTACAGGCTCGACTGGACGGCGTGGCAGCCGCCGGCGAGGATTGCCAGTACCCAGCCGCCGGTGGTGCCGATCGCGCAGGCGAGCGCGATATAGATCAACGCGAAGACACCATGGTCGCACAGCCCGTCGAGCGTGCGGCCGAGGGCGCTCGCCGTCTTGGTCGCGCGCGCGATCATCCCGTCGAGCCCATCGGCGATCAGCCAGGCGACCGAGAAGATCAGGCCGATCACCGCCGCGGCGGGCGCCGACGCCTGCGCATAGGCCAGCGCCGCGATCGTGCCGCAGCCGAGCCCGATCACCGACACCGCATTGGCGGACAGACCGTGCCGCAAGGCAAGGGGGAGCAAGGCGTGTGACGCAGGATGAATCAGATAGAGATTCGATGGGTCCTCGATCCGGCGATCGCGCGAGCCATCCCGGGGAGGCGGTGTCATCAGATCTTCATAATGCGCCCCCGGGCAAATAAAGGCAATAATTTACGGAACGTTTCGCCGCAACTCGTCGAGCCAGACCGCCGCGCTGCCGTCCGCCGGCGCGCGCCAGTCGCCGCGCGGGCTGAGCGCGCCGCCGCCGGACACCTTCGGTCCGTTGGGGATGGCGGAGCGTTTGAACTGGCTGAGCTGGAAGAAGCGGACGATGAACCGCTCCAGCCAGTGTCTGATCGTCGGCAGATCGTAGGCGACGCGCCCCGCCGCCGGAAAGTCCGCCGGCCATGCCCCCGCGGCGGCATCGCGCCACGCATGCCAGGCGAGAAAGGCGATCTTCGACGGCGCGAGCCCGTGCCGGACGACGTAATGCGCGAAAAAGTCGTTGAGGGCATAGGGGCCGATCATCGACTCGGTGCTTTGCATCGCGCCCGTCTCGGCATCGGCGGGGACGAGTTCGGGCGAAATCTCCTGGTCGAGGATCGTCGTCAGCACCGCATTGGTGGCCGCGTCATACTGACCCGTGCGGATGCACCAGCGGATCAGGAACTGGATCAGCGTCTTGGGCACGCCGCTGTTGACCGCGTAATGGCTCATCTGATCGCCGACGCCATAGGTGCACCAGCCGAGTGCCAATTCGCTGAGATCGCCGGTGCCGAGCACGATGCCGCCGCGCTGATTGGCTAGGCGGAACAGATAATCGGTGCGCAGCCCCGCCTGCACATTCTCGAAGGTAACGTCATAGACCGGCTTGCCGCTGGCGAAGGGGTGGCCCATGTCGGCGAGCATCTGGCGCGCGGCGGGGCGGATGTCGATCTCGGCGCCGGTGCAGCCGAGCGCGCGCATCAGCGCCCAGGCATTGCTCTTGGTCGTGTCCCCGGTCGCGAAGCCGGGCAGGGTGAAGCCGAGGATGTCGCTGCGCGGCCGACCGAGCCGATCCATCGCCTTGGCGGCAACGATCAGCGCATGCGTCGAATCGAGACCGCCCGAGACGCCGATCACCAGCGTCTGCGATCGCGTCGCGGCGAGCCGCTTCGACAGCGCCTCGACCTGGATGTTGAAGGCCTCGTAGCAATCCTCGTCGCGCCGGCTGGGATCGTTGGGGACGAAGGGGAAGCGGCGGATCGGCCGCTCCAGCCCGCTGTCGTCGAGGCTGGGCCGGTGGCTGAAGCCGATGCGGCGGACGCGCGTCTCCGGATGGCCGGAGGCGATCGCGGCATCGTTGAACGTGCCGGTGCGCAGCCGCTCCTGGACGATCCGTTCGCCATCGACGTCTGCGACGGTGAGCTCGGCCGCCTGGACGAAGCGCTGCGATTCGGCCAGCAGGTCGCCGCATTCGTAGATGAAGCCCTGACCGTCCCAGGCGAGATCGGTGGTGCTCTCGCCCGGCCCCGCGGCGGAATAGACATAGGCGCAGGCGGTGCGCGCCGATTGTGCCGCGGCGAGCAGCATCCGCTCGCGCCCCTTGCCGATGACGATGTTGGAGGCGCTGAGATTGCAGCAGATCGTCGCCCCGGCGAGGGCGCCAATGGTGGAAGGCGGCGTCGGCGCCCAATAATCCTCGCAGATCTCGGCATGGACGACGAAGCCGGGCAGATCGTCGGCGGCGAACAGCAGGTCGGTGCCGAACGGCACGTCTTCCTCGCCGAGCCGGATGGTCAGGCCGGTGAGGCCGAGGCCGGAGGCGAACCAGCGCTTCTCGTAATATTCGCGATAATTGGGCAGGAAGGTCTTGGGCACGACGCCGAGGATGCGGCCGCGATGCACCGCCACCGCGCAATTGTAGAGCCGCCCGTTGCGGACCAACGCCGCGCCGACGAGCAGCAGCGGCGCGAGGCTCGCGGTCTGCTCGGCGAGCGCCAGCACCGCCTGTTCGCTGGCGCGCTGCTGCGCCGCCTGCAGGTGAAGATCGTCGATCGCATAGGAGGTCAGGTTGAGTTCGGGAAAGACGACGAGGTCGACGCCGCGCGCATCGGCATCGGTCGCCGCTGCCACGGTCGCGGCGAGATTGACGGCGACCTCGCCGACGCTGGCGATCGGTGTCGCGGCGGCGACGCGGACGAGCTGGTGACGGTGGATCGAGAAGAAGGCGTCGGTCATGCTGCACTGCTAGCCCTGAAGGGAGAAGGGTGCCAGCCGCGCGAACGCGCCGGGTCGGGAGGCGATCCGGGCCGATCAGCCTCGCCCTCGGCTGACCCGCCGGCTAAGGGCGACCGATGACGACGCTCTACGGCATCCGCAATTGCGACACGGTGAAGAAGGCGCGGGCCTGGCTCGACGGCGCGGGCATCGCTTACGCCTTCCACGATTACAAGACCGCCGGCATCGACGCCGCGCTGCTCGAATCCTGGCTCGCGCGGCTCGGGTGGGAGGCGTTGCTCAATCGCGCGGGGACGACCTTCCGCGCTCTGCCCGATACCGACAAGGCCGGCATCGACTCGGCGCGCGCGGTCGCGCTGATGCTGGCGCAGCCGTCGATGATCAAGCGTCCGGTGTTCGTCCACGACGCGATTCTGCTCGTCGGCTTCAAACCGGCGGCGTGGCAGGCGGCGCTGACGCCGGAATGCTGAGCCGGCGCCGCGGCATTGCGGCGAAGCGTGCCGGCACGACTGCGAATGATTAGCATTACACTTGCGACCGTCTCGCATTAGCTCCATAAGCACGGCTGAGCGAGGAGCATCCATGGTCGTCTGTGTTTGCAATGCGATACGAGAGTCCCAGGTTCGGGAGGCGGCCCGCAACGGCTGTCGCACCGCCTGCCAGGCCTATCAGTCGCTCGGCTGCCGCGCGAAATGCGGCCAATGCGTGCTGGTAGCGCGAGCGATTATCGACACCGAACGCGCTGCTGCCTGACGTTTGCAACGCAAAAAACGGCGGATTTCTGCGGTTTTTTGGCTTGTCGTCCGCCTCGGTCGCCGCCTAGATCGCCGCCATCGGCAACCATGGTGGAGTTTGGACGATGAAGGGTGAACCGCGCGTCATCGAATTGCTCAACGAGGCGCTCAGGAACGAGCTGACCGCGATCAATCAATATTGGCTACACTATCGCCTGCTCGATCACTGGGGCGTCTACAAGCTCGCCCAGTATGAGCGGATGGAATCGATCGACGAGATGAAGCATGCCGACTGGCTGTCGGAGCGCATCCTGTTCCTCGACGGTCTGCCCAATTTTCAGCTGCTCGGCCGGCTGCGCATCGGCGAGACGGTGGAGGAGATCCTCCGCTCCGATCTGGCGATGGAGCAGGAGGCGGTCGTCCAGCTCAAGGGCGCGATCGCCTATTGCGAGGAGGTCAAGGATTTCGTCAGCCGCGATCTGTTCGCGCGCATCCTCGCCAGCGAGGAGGAGCATGTCGATACGCTCGAACGCCAGTTCGAGATGATCGAGCGGATGGGGGTGCAGAATTACGTCCAGCTCAATTCGATCAGCGAGCACGATTCGCCCAAGGCGGGCGCCGCACCGCACCTCAACGGCTGATCCGGAATGAAGACGACCCCGCGGCAAGCCGCGGGGTCGTTCTGGATTCTGCCATCTTTAGCGGCAGCGGACCTTGCCGCGATCGACCGAGCGGCCGAGCAAGGCGCCGCCGCCTGCGCCGAGCAACGTACCGAGCGTGCCGCCGCCGACGAGATTGCCGAGCACCCCACCGCCGACCGCGCCGACCACCAGACCGGTGGTGCCGTCATTGCGGCGGCAATAGGCGCGACCGTCCTGGCCGCGATAGATACGGTCGTTGCGGCCGAGGCGACGCTCGCGATAGCGGCCCTCACGATACGAATCGGAGGGGTTCCAATTGCCGTCGCGATCGCCCTGCCAGCGGTAATCGTTCCGCGCATTGTCGTAACGGTCGCGTTGCGCCGCGGCGGGGGTCGCGGCGATCGGCGACACCATCGCCACGGTGGCCAGTACGGCCAGGAACCCGGTCTTCATCGTTACTCTCCTAAAAGACTAGGCGGGATAACCGGGGGCGAGGCATATGGTTGCAACCGGGGCTGATCTGCCTCAGTGCGCCGGTCGATCGCGCGTCTTGACGAGCCACGGCTTGACCAGCCCGGTCGGGTGCGGCGTGCCGTTGAGGCGGCGCGCGGCGATCAGCCGCACCGGCTTGAGCAGCAACTGCCCGCCCATGCCGCCGCCGGTCGGCAGCGCCAGGATGCGCTTGATGACCGGCATGCCCGAGACGACGTGGCCGAAGGCGGCATAACCCGGATAGTCGCCCTTGGCGTCCATGCTCGGCATCGCGCCGACGGTGATGAAGAAATTGCCGCCCGCCGATCCCGCCTCGGCGCGCCGCGCCATCGAGATCGTGCCGTCGACATGGCGCAGCCCGGTCATCGCCGTGGTTTCGAGCGGGAAGGGCGGCAGGATGCGCCGCGCATCGGTGCGGATGCCGCCCTGGATGAAGCCATAGCTCGGCGCGCTGCGGTTGCGAGCGGACCGATAGAAGCTCATCCCGTCGAACCGCCCGTCGTCGACATAGCCGAGGAAGTTGGCGACCGTGCGTGGCGCGTGCCGGGCATCGAGCGCGAGCACGATCGGCCCATAAGGCGTGTCGAGCCGGACGCGCACCATCGCGGGTTCGCGTGGTGCGGCGGCGGGGGTTGCGGTGGCAATGCCGAGGGTTGCGAGCAGGGCGAGGGGCAGGCGCATGCCCGCTTCGCTAGGCGGCGCGCGGCGCGGACACAACCGGGGAGAGGCAGGCCAAGGCCAACGATTGCGATAAACGAAACCTCAATTGCGTCTTTTGCAATTGCGAAGCATCGTGCTGCGATGCACAAAGACCGTGCCTTTCAGGCATCCTCTCCTAAAAACTTTCCGGCCGGTCGCAAGACCGGCCTTTTTTTTGGCCGCGACATGGCGTATTCGTTTTTTGCCTAAAACGCGCCGTCAACGAAATATACGGAGCGGAGCCAGCCGGTCAGACCGGCACCGGCGCGGTTATGGGCACGGGGGATCGAGTCGCGCGGCGGTGACTCTCCCCCGTATCGAGTTCGAGAATTTTCCAGCAGGGTGAACTTCGTCTCTGAGACGACCCTTGCCGCCCCTCACACCTTCCGTCCGAATCCCCCTGGTGCCGGCCGTCGCGGTGCCACCGGGGCGGCTTCCCGCTCCAGCAACGCGAGCGTCTCGAAGAACAGCGGTCGCAGCTGCACCACTAGTTCCAGCGCTTCCTCGCACGTGTCCTGCCGCTCGACGCAGTCGCGCGCCATCTCCTCGATCTGCTCGGCGAGGGTGGCGAGCGGTTCGGCGCCGAACTGCCGCGCCTCGCCTTTCAGTGTATGCGCCGGGATGACCATCGCCGCGGCGGTGGTGGTGCGCATCGCCTGTTCGATCGCGATCACCGACTTGACGCCGTCCTCCCGGAAATAGCCGAGAATGCGCACGAAACCGGTTCCGAGTTCGGCGCGTGCCTGCGCGTACACGGCCCAGTCGATCAACGTGCTGCCAACGAACGACACTGATTTCTCCCCGCAACCCGTGGGCACACCCCTGCCGGTCTCGCATCGGAGTAAGGCAAAGCCGTAAACATCACGTTGCCGCGCGGGGCGGCCGGTCTAATCCTTGGTGTCGAACGGGTTCTTCGGCGCGCGGAACGTCATCCGCACCGGTACCGCGCCAAAGCCCAGTTCCTTGCGCATCGAATTGACCAGATAGCGTTCGTAGCTCGCCGGCAATTGGTCGACGCGCGTGCCGAAGACGACGAAGCTCGGCGGCCGCGTCTTGACCTGGGTGACGTAGCGCATCTTGATCCGCTTGCCGCCGGGGGCAGGGGGCGGATTGGCCTCGATCGCCTTTTCGAACCAGCGGTTCATCTCGCCGGTGCCGACCCGCTTCGACCAGGCGTCGCGGACCTCGAACGCCGCCTGCATCAACTGGTCGATGCCCTTGCCGGTCGCGGCGGAGACGGTCATCACCGTCACGCCCTTGACCTGCGACAGCCCGTCCTCGAGCGCGCGCTTGACGCCGTTGAACAGCGACGAGGCATTCTCCGCGACGTCCCATTTGTTGAGCGCGATGACCAAAGCGCGCCCCTCTTCGAGCACCTTGTCGGCGATGCGCAGATCCTGCGCCTCGAGGCCAAGCGTCGCGTCGAGCAACAGCACCACCACCTCGGCGAAGTCGACCGCGTGCAGCGCATCGGCGACCGACATCTTCTCGAGCTTGTCCTGCACCTTGGCGCGCTTGCGCATGCCGGCGGTGTCGATCAGCCGGACCGGGCGCGGCTCGCCATGCGCACCGCGGCGCGGGTCGCGCCACAGCCAGTCGACCGCGATCGAATCACGCGTGATCCCCGCCTCGGGGCCGGTGATCATCCGGTCCTCGCCGAGCATGCGATTGATCAGCGTCGACTTGCCGGCATTGGGGCGGCCGACGATCGCGAGCTTGAGCGGCGCGTCGACGCGGTCGTCGTCCTCCTCGTCGAGCGCGATCTCGGCGAGCGCCTTTTCGATATGCGGCAGCAGCGCCTCGAACAGCTCGGCCATGCCCTCGCCATGTTCGGCGGACAATTGCACCGGATCGCCGAAGCCGAGGCTGAGCGATTCGAGAATGCCCTGTTCGCCGGCCCTGCCCTCGGCCTTGTTGGCGGCGAGGATCACCGGTGTCTTCGACGAGCGCAGCCAGCGGCCGATCTCCTCGTCGAGCGGGACGATTCCGGCGCGCGCGTCGAATAGGAACAGCGCCACATCGGCCTGGCCGATCGCCGCCTCGGTCTGCAGCCGCATGCGGCCAGGCAGCGTCTGCGCGTCATGATCCTCATAGCCGGCGGTGTCGATGACGCGGAAGTCGAGGCCGATCAGATGCGCATCGCCCTCGCGCCGATCGCGGGTGACGCCGGGCCGATCGTCGACCAGGGCGAGTTTCTTGCCGACGAGGCGGTTGAACAGCGTCGACTTGCCGACATTGGGACGGCCGACGATCGCGACGGTGGGAATACGGGACATGGTTGCGCCTTAGAAGACCGGCGCGGAAATTACCAATGTTCGCCGGGCGGGTGGCGTCACCGGCGCGGCGAGGGTGTGTGCGCCGACCGCCTCGTTCGCCGAGAGGATCAGTATTCCCGCGCAGGCGGGAATCCAGTGGCCAAACAGACCATCGGCTGGCGGCAAGAAGAACACCGGGCTCCCGGCTGGGCGGGAGCACAGACATGACCGTCGCAATTCTCCCCACCCGTTCGGGATGAGGGCATCGCAAGCAACCCCAATTCCGCCCCGGCCGCGGAAAGGATCACCGATAGGCGGTGATCTTCCCCGACTGGCCGAGCGTGTAGAGCGTCGACTTCACGACGATCGGCGGCAGCGCATAGCTGTCCTTGGTCTCGATCGTCTTGACGATGCTGCCGTCGGTCGGCGAGGCGAAGGCGATGTCGCCCAGCGAGTTGGTCAGCACCAGCCGGTTGCCGGCGAGCACCGGCCCGAACCACGTGACCTGCGGCCCCTTGTTCTTCTTGGCGTTCTTGAAGCGCTGCAATTGCGCGATCCAGCGTGCCTTGCCGTTCGACCGGGCGAGGCAGACGAGCCGCGCGTCGTCGGTGACGACGAACAGCCATTCGCCCGCGATCCACGGGGTCGAGATGCCGGCGAAATTCTGCTCCCACAGCCGCTGGCCGGTGGCGAGGTCGAGGCTGACCATGCGGCCGCCCTGGCCGACCGCGAAGACGCGGCCGTTGTCGATCACCGGCGCGGCATCGATATCCGACAGGCTCGACACCGAGGTGGTGATCGAGGTGCGCGACAGAGCGTCACCCCACAGCACGCGGCCGTTCTCGTAGCGATAGGCGTTGAGCTCGCCGCTCGAGAAGCCGGCGACGATCGTGCCCTGGCTCGCGGCGGGGGCGGCGACGCCGAACACGCCCTGCGTCTCCAGCGTGCCCGACTGCGTCCATTGCACCTTGCCGTCGCTCTGGTTGAGCGCGAAGATCTGATTGTCCTGGCTCAGCACATAGACCGAGCCGTTGGCGACGGTCGGGGCGCCGCGCAGCGGGCCGCCCGGCTTGGCGCGCCAGATTTCCTTGCCGTCCGCGGCATTGACCGCGACGACGTCGCCGACGCCGTCGGTCGCATAGACGTGGCCGTCGTCATAGCTCGCGCCGCCGCCGAACCGCGCCGGACGATTCTGGTCGCCGGTGCTGACCGAGGCGTCCCAGAGCTTCGCGCCGCTGTCGGCGGCGAAGGCGTGGATCTGCGCATTGACGTCGACGACGAACAATTTGTTGTCGGCGACCACCGGCGGCGCGCCGAGGCGCTCGCGGTTGGAGGCGCGGCCGATCGACTCCTGCCAGGCGCGCGCCGGCGATTCGGCCAGCGCCAATTGTCCCATCGACTTGGCGGCATTGCCGCCGGGCTGCGTCCAGGCGTCGTTCGGCTCCGCGGCGGGCAGCGTCACCTGGATGTCGGCGATCGTGCTGTCCGCCTCGATCGCATTTTCCGATGCGAGGATCGGCACCCGCTCGCCGACCGTCGGCGTCTTCTTGGTATGGCCCTTGAAGATGCCGCAGGCGGACAGCGCCATCAACGCCGCCACCGCCACCGAGGCCCGATATCTCGTCGTCATTGCGCAGGTGCTTCCTTCGATTGTGCGCCGGCCGCGCTGGCGGGAGAGACGATCCGCACCTTGGCGGCATCGTTCGGCGTGGCATCGATACCCATCGTGCCCGCCATCTGAACCGCGCGTTGACGGATCGTGTCGGGCACCGCGTCATTCTGCGCGAGCTGGCTGAACAGCTGGCCGGCGAGGTCCTTGCGGCCGCTGTCGAGATAGGCGATCGCGAGCATCTCGCCGGCGCTGCCGAAAT
Organism: Sphingomonas sp. RIT328; assembly: GCF_000632225.1. Taxonomy (GTDB): domain Bacteria; phylum Pseudomonadota; class Alphaproteobacteria; order Sphingomonadales; family Sphingomonadaceae; genus Sphingomonas; species Sphingomonas kyungheensis. Next base: position 19,608 of record NZ_JFYV01000030.1, on the reverse strand, counting down.
AGGCGTTGGTCGGCACCGCGATCGGGCGCAGCCGCTCGATCACCACCTGCGGCTTCAGCGTGTCGAATTCGGCGCTGGTCTGGCGGATCAGCGCGAGGTCGCGGAACGGCTGGGCGAGGCTGGTGTCGGCGGCGATCCTGGCGAACATCGCCGCGGCGGGCTTGATCTGCTGCTTGCCGAGCAGGATGTCGGCCTGCGTCATCTGCGCGAGCGCGCGATAGCCGGGGCGCGGCGAGGCGGCGATCGGCTTGAGCATCGTGTCGGCCTTGTCCGCCTGTCCGGCGCCGAGCGTATCATAGGCGGCCTGCAATTGCTCGCCCTCGACGCCCGCCGCCTCGGTCTGGCGATGCTGCCAGTAGAGGACGCCGGCGAAGGCGGCGAGCGCCACGACGATCGCGGCGATCGTCCAGCGGCCGTAGCGCTCCCAATAGCTGGTCAACTGGTCGCGGCGCAGCTCGTCATCGACTTCGCGCAGGAACGCTTCGTTGTTTTGCGGCGTAAGGGCCAAGGAGGGCTCCGGAACAGACGGTGGAATTGGCGCGCACTCTTAGCGGCGACGCCGACGAAACGAAAGCACGCGAAATGTGGCGGGTTGAGGGCGCTGCACCGCGGGCGGGGACTTACACCTTGGCGGCGTAGATCTGCTCGGGTCCCGGGAAGGTCCGCGCGCGCACCTCGGCGGCATAGCGTTCGGCGGCGTCGGAGATGCGCGCCGCCATATCGTCATAGCGTTTGACGAAGCGCGCGGTGCGCTCGAACAGGCCGAGCATATCCTCCGCCACCAGCACTTGGCCGTCGCAGCGGGCCGAGGCGCCAATGCCGATCGTCGGGCAGGCTACGCTTTCGGTGATGCGGATCGCGATCGGCTCGACCACGCCTTCGATCACCAGGGCGAAGGCGCCAGCCTCGGCGATAGCGGTGGCGTCGGCGGCGATCGCCTCCGCCTCCGCGTCGCTGCGGCCGCGTGCACCATAGCCGCCGAGCACGTTGACCGCCTGCGGCGTCAGGCCGACATGGCCCATCACCGGAATGCCGCGCTCGCTGAGGAAGCGTACCGTCGGCGCCATCGCCGCGCCGCCTTCCAGCTTCACCGCCGCGGCACCGGTCTGCTTGAGCAGCAAGGCGGCGCTGTCGAACGCCTGCTGCGGCGAGCCTTCGTAGCTGCCGAACGGCATGTCGATGACGACCAGCGCGTGATAGCTGCCGCGCACCACCGCCGCGCCATGCGCCGCCATCATCTCCAGCGTCACCGGCACGGTGGAAGGCAGGCCGTAGATCACCTGGCCGAGGCTGTCGCCGACGAGCAGCATGTCGCAATGCGGGTCGAGCAGCTGCGCGGTGCGCACCGTATAGGCGGTAAGCATCACCAGCGGTTCGCCGCCGCCCTTGCGCTGGCGAATCGCGGGCACGGTCAGGCGCTTGCGCGGCGCCGGCGTCGGGTTGGCGCGGCTGGTCGCGGTGTCGATGGTGAAGGTGGTGGACATGGCCATGCCTTACCGCGCGGGGCGGGCGGGCGCTACCCGGCCCGCCGCTGCCGGTCAGGCGAGCGCGCCGTCCACCCCCATCAGCGCCGGGAAGAAGCCCTCGTGCGCGCTGCGCAGCGCCTCCAGCGTCACCACGTCGTCACGATCGGGCCGTTCGAAGATCAGCCGCTTGCCGCCGGTGCGCCCGAGCGGCTCGGCCTCGACCCCGGCGGCATGCGCCGCGCCGAGGAAGTCGAGCAGCGCCGCATCGTGGACGGTGACGACATAGACGCCCTGGTCCTCCGCGAAGAAGGCGCGCGCACAGTCGAACGGCTGCTTGCGGTCGATCATCGCGCCGACATTGCCGGCGAGCGCCATTTCGGCGAGCGTCACCGCGATGCCGCCGTCCGACACGTCGTGCACTGCGGAGAGCTGCCCGGCGGTGATCGCGGCGCGGATCAGGTCGCCGGTCTTGCGCTCGGCGGCGAGATCGACCGGCGGCGGCGGGCCGTCCTCGCGGCCATGGCATTCGCGCAGGAAGAGCGACTGGCCGAGATGGCCGCGCCGCGTGCCGACCGCGAGGATGATGTCGCCGGTGCCCTTGAAGGCGATCGTCGCATTCCGGGTCCAGTCCTTGAGCAGCCCGACGCCGCCGATCGCCGGGGTCGGCAGGATCGCGCTGCCGCCGCCGGTCGCCTTCGATTCGTTGTAGAGCGAGACGTTGCCGCTGACGATCGGGAAGTCGAGCGCGCGGCACGCCTGCGCCATGCCGTCGAGGCAGCCGACGATCTGGCCCATGATCTCGGGCCGCTGCGGATTGGCGAAGTTGAGGCAGTTGGTGATGGCGAGCGGCGTGCCGCCGACCGCGGTGATGTTGCGCCACGCCTCGGCGACCGCCTGCTTGCCGCCCTCGACCGGGTCGGCGAAACAATAGCGCGGGGTGCAATCGGTGGTGATCGCCAGCGCCTTGTCGGTGCCGTGGACGCGGACCACCGCGGCGTCGCCGCCGGGCGCCTGCACCGTATCGGCACCGACCATGTGGTCATATTGCTCCCAGATCCAGCGACGGCTGGCGATGTCGGGCGAGCCCATCAGCGTCAGCAGGTCGGCGGCGATGTCGCGGCTCTCGGGCACGTTGGCGAGCGGCGCCGGCGGCGGCGTCGGCACGTGCGGCCGGTCGTACAGCGGTGCCTCGTCGGCGAGCGGGCCGAGCGGGATGTCGCAGACGGTCTCGCCCTTGAAGGTCAGCACCATGCGGCCGGTGTCGGTGACACGGCCGATCACCGCGAAATCGAGCTCCCATTTGCGGAAGATCGCCTCGGCCTCGGCCTCGCGACCGGGCTTGAGCACCATCAGCATGCGCTCCTGCGATTCGGAGAGCATCATTTCATAGGGCGTCATGCCGGTTTCGCGCTGCGGCACGTCGTCCATCACCAGCTCGATGCCGACGCCGCCCTTCGACGCCATCTCGACGCTCGACGAGGTGAGGCCGGCGGCGCCCATGTCCTGGATCGCGACGATCACGTCGGTCGCCATCAGTTCGAGGCAGGCCTCGATCAGCAGCTTCTCGGTGAATGGATCGCCAACCTGCACGGTCGGACGCTTGGCATCGGCATCCTCGCCGAAATCGGCCGACGCCATCGTCGCGCCGTGGATGCCGTCGCGCCCGGTCTTGGACCCGACGTAGACGATCGGATTGCCGATGCCGCTCGCCGCGGAATAGAAGATCTTGTCCTGATCGGCGATCCCGACCGTCATCGCGTTGACCAGGATGTTGCCGTCATAGGCGGGGTGGAAATTGACCTCGCCGCCCACCGTCGGCACGCCGACGCAATTGCCGTAGCCACCGATGCCATGGACGACGCCGCTGATCAGGTGGCGCATCTTGGGATGGGTCGGCGATCCGAAGCGCAGCGCGTTCATGTTGGCGACCGGCCGTGCGCCCATCGTGAACACGTCGCGCAGGATGCCGCCGACCCCGGTCGCCGCACCCTGATAGGGTTCGATGTACGACGGGTGGTTGTGGCTCTCCATCTTGAAGATCGCAGCCTGATTGTCGCCGATGTCGATCACGCCGGCATTCTCGCCCGGACCGCAGATCACCTGCGGCCCTTCGGTCGGCAGCTTCTTGAGGTGGATGCGGCTCGACTTGTAGCTGCAATGCTCGGACCACATCACCGAAAAGATGCCGAGCTCGACCAGATTGGGCGCACGGCCCAGCGCGTGGAGGACGCGCTCATATTCTTCCGGGGACAGGCCGTGGTCGGCGACGATCTGGGGCGTGATCTCGGTCATGCGGCGCGCCTTAGCGGGGCGCGGGGGTTTCGTCACCATCGCTGATGGTTGACGGCGCACGGCGCGCGCGGGCAGGGGGCGCGGCCTGTTCCACGGAGACGATGATGGCCGCGATCCCCTTCGACATAGCGCACGACCTCGGCCGCGACGAGGCGCGGCGGCGGATCGCGGCGGGGCTGCCCAAGCTCGCCCGGCATATCCCCGGCGGCGGCACGGTCGATGCCGACTGGACGGGGCCGGACACGCTGGCGCTGGCGATCGTCGCGATGGGGCAGAAGGTCGCGGTCGACATGACGGTCGGCGACGCCGACGTCCGCGGCACGGTCAGGGTGCCGATGATGCTGGCGATGATGTCCGGCCCGATCGCCGACTTCGTGAAGACCAGCGCGGAGAAGATGCTGGCCAAGTGAAGAGGTGATCACGTGCGTTCATCCGCTGAGCGTCGCGTGATCCTGTCAGACTAGAGTGCTCCGGCGCAGGCGGGAGCCCAGTGTTTCTGTGCCGCAAGCCGTCGTTCTGCTGGGCCACTGGATTCCCGCCTGCGCGGGAATACGGGCGGGCAGGCGGAAGCCCCCGATCAGCAGCGGCGTTCTACAAGCGGAGGTGATGGGGTGACCATCGCTAGCGTACCCGTAACCCGCTACCCCAGCCGCGCGGCATGCCAGGCGAGATGGTCCGCCATGAACGTCGCGATGAAATAGTAACTGTGGTCATAGCCCGGCTGCATCCGCAGCGTCAGCTCGATCCCCGCGGCGTCACACGCCTCGGCGAGCAAGTGCGGGCGTAGCTGCTCGGCGAGGAAGTGGTCGGCCTCGCCCTGGTCGACGAGCAGCGCGGGCACGCGCGCGCCGTCCTCGATCAGCGCCACCGCATCGTGCCGGCGCCACCCCGCGCGGTCCGCGCCGAGATAGCCGCCGAGCGCCTTCTCGCCCCACGGCACCCGGCTCGGCGCGACGATCGGTGCGAAGGCGGAGACGGCGCGGAACCGTTCCGCCAGCGTCAGCCCGATGGTCAGCGCGCCATGACCGCCCATCGAATGGCCCATGATCGACTGGCGCGCCATGTCGGCCGGGAAATGCGCGGCGATCAGCGCGGGCAATTCCTCGGTGACGTAGGACCACATGCGGAAATGCGCCGCCCAGGGCGCCTCGGTCGCATCGACGTAGAAGCCGGCGCCCTGGCCGAAGTCATAGGCGGGATCGTCGGCGACGCCGTCACCGCGCGGCGAGGTGTCGGGCGCGACGAAGATCAGCCCGAGCTCGGCGCAGGTGCGGCGATATTCGCCCTTGTCGGTGACATTGGCGTGCGTGCAGGTCAGCCCCGACAGATACCAGATTACCGGCAGCGTCTGTCCCGGCACATGCGGCGGGACATAGACCGAGAAGGTCATCGGCGTGCCGGTCGCGTCGGAGGCATGGCGATAGACGCCCTGCGTGCCGCCGAACGCCCGCGCGGTGGCGACGGTCTCGATCGCCATCGCTCAGGCCGCCATACGGTGCGCGGCGCACAGCTTGTTGCCGGCGGGATCGCGCAGATAGGCGAGGTAGAGCTGGCCGAACGGCGACTGGCGCGGGCCGGGCGGGTCCTCGATCGCGGTGCCGCCATGCGCGAGTCCGGCGGCATGCCACGCATCGACCGCCGCGGGCGAGGCGGCGGCGAAGCCGATTGTGCCGCCATTGGCGTGGCTGGCGGGCTCGCCGTTGATCGGCACGCTCAGCAGCAGCCGGCCGCCAGCGTGCATATAGGCCGTGCGGCCCTTGGCATCGCTGACCCCCAATCCGATGCCGAGCGCGCCCAGCGTCGCATCGTAGAAGGCGCGCGAGGCGGCCATGTCATCGGTGCCGAGCATGACGTGGGAGAACATGGGAGGCTCCTTCATGTGTGTTCGATGCTACGCTTGGTCGAAGGTAAAGCGGGTCGCTGTTTCAGCGATCCAGCCGTCATCGGGATGGTTGAGAATACCATTCCGTATCTCCCTAGCTACCACCCCGGCGCAGGCCGGGGTCCAGTCGGGTGGACCCTGGTAATCACTCACTCCGCGTCCCCCATCTGGGCCCCGGCCTCCGCCGGGGCGGTCGGAGGATTGTTGCAGGAATCCAGGGGGAATCGTGCGCCGTCAGTAGATCACCACGCTGCGGATGCTCTCGCCGGCGTGCATCAGGTCGAACCCCTTGTTGATCTCGTCGAGCGTCAGGCGGTGGGTGATCATCGGGTCGATCTGGATCATCCCGTCCATATACCAGTCGACGATCTTGGGCGTGTCGGTGCGGCCGCGCGCGCCGCCGAACGCGGTGCCGCGCCAGTTGCGCCCGGTGACGAGCTGGAACGGGCGGGTGCTGATCTCCTTCCCCGCCTCGGCGACGCCGATGATGATCGACGTGCCCCAGCCGCGGTGGCAGCATTCGAGCGCCTGGCGCATCACATCGGTGTTGCCGGTGGCATCGAAGCTATAGTCGGCGCCGCCGTCGGTCAGCTGGACGATATGCGCGACGATGTCGCCCCCCGGCACCGAAGAGGCATCGCGCGGATTGGCGAAATGGGTCATGCCGAAGCGGCGGCCCCAATCCTCGCGATCCGGATTGATGTCGACGCCGACGATCATCTTCGCGCCGGCGAGCTTCGCCCCCTGGATGACGTTGAGGCCGATGCCGCCGAGGCCGAAGACGACGACGGTGTCGCCCGGCTGCACCTTGGCGGTGTTGACCACCGCGCCGACACCGGTGGTGACGCCGCAGCCGACGTAGCAGCTGGTGTCGAACGGCGCGTCGGGGCGGATCTTGGCGACCGCGATCTCGGGCAGCACGGTGAAGTTGGAGAAGGTCGAGCAGCCCATGTAGTGGAAGATCGGCTGGCCCTTGTAGCTGAACCGGGTGGTGCCGTCGGGCATCAGCCCCTTGCCCTGCGTGGCGCGGATCGCGGTGCACAGATTGGTCTTCTGGCTGAGGCACGACTTACACTGGCGGCATTCGGGCGTGTAGAGCGGGATGACGTGATCGCCGACCGCGACGCTGGTCACCCCCGCGCCGACCTCGCGGACGATGCCCGCGCCCTCATGGCCGAGCACGCTCGGGAACAGGCCCTCGCTGTCGAGGCCGTCGAGCGTATAGGCGTCGGTATGGCAGATGCCGGTCGCCATGATCTCGACCAGCACCTCGCCGGCCTTCGGTCCTTCGAGGTCGAGCTCGACGATCTCGAGCGGCTGTTTGGCGGCGAAGGCGACGGCGGCGCGGGTCTTCATGGATCGGAGCTCCGGAAAGTGCAGGCCGCCCGGTTAGTCCCCTCCACCCGGACAGGGCAAGTCGCGGCGGGATCAGCCGCGAAATACCGCGCCGAAGATCATGATCGTCTCGGTCGGCTCGCTGATCTGCAACGTGCCGCCCGCCTGCGCCACCAGGCTGTGCACCATATAAGCGGCGGCGGTGCGCGGCGTGACCCCCTCCGGCCCCTCGCCGTGATCGAGCGCGAGCCGCAGGTCGGGCGCGAGGATGATGCGCGGCCCCTCGATCTTGACGACGATCTCGAGCTGGCCGTTATTCTCCTCGCCGCCGACGTCGAGCGTGCCGCCGCGCACCAGCGCCTCGCTCGCCAGCAGCGCGAGGTTGAGCATCACCTTGAGCGCCGTCTTGGGCAATTGGTCCGACTCGACCCACCAGTTGAAGGTGGTGCGCTTGTTGTCGATCAGCAGGCCTTCGATCGCCGTCTTCGCCTCGCGCGAATCGACGCGGTCGCCGAAGCCGCCCGCCCCGCCGAACGCGAGGCGGAAGAACTTGAGCTTGTTCGCCGAGGCGCGGGCGGATTCGGCGAGCAACTGGAAGACGCGCGCGCGCATCTCCTCGTCGGTTTCGTCGGTGAGCAATTCCAGTCCGTTGTTGAGCGCGCCGACCGGCGAGAGCAGGTCGTGGCACAGCCGCGAACAGAGCAGACTGGCGAAATCGACCGGACTGACGGACATGAGCTTCCCCTGGATGAACGCTGCGTGTGTGGCCGAGCCGAGTCGCGCGCGCAAGGGCGGCCGTCAGGCGATGCGCAGCGGCACCGGCGCGAACCGCCCCTCGACCGGTCCGCCGGCGACCGCGCGCCAGCCGCGCACCGTCCCGCCAGCGACGATCAGCCACAGCGCACCGTCGGGCGGTGCGCTCGCGGCATCGCGCGGCGAGGGACGCGCGATGCCGCTCGGGTGCGAATGATAATGGCCGATCAGGCGCGGCCCGCCGCCGCGCGCGGCGCGATGCGCGGCGAGCAAGGCGGCCGGATCGATCTCGAACCAACGCGCCGGATCGGCGGCGACGTTGCGGCACGGCCGGATCGCGGTGATCGCCGCATCGTCGCCGAACAGCAGGCCGCAGACCTCCGCGTCGGGACAGGCGGCGGCTTCGCAGCGGATGCGGTCGATCAGGTCGCTTGCAATTGCGGTCATGCTACCCACATCCCTAGTTAATGGACCGGGGGGTTTCCATCATTGAAGCAGTGATCGCGCCGGCGGCGGACGGCTGGCGGCTCGATCGGGCGCTGGCCGATGCGGTGCCGACCCTGTCGCGCGAACGGCTGAAAGTGCTGATCGCCAGCGGCGCGGTGACGCGCGCGGGCCTGATGGTGCGCGATCCCGCCAAGCGCGCCGCGGCGGGCGACCGGCTCGCGGTCGCGGTGCCCGTGCCGAGCCTGCCGCATAACGAGGCGCAGGATATCCCGCTCGTCGTCGCCTATGAGGACGAGCATCTCATCGTCATCGACAAGCCCGCCGGGCTGGTGGTGCATCCCGCGGCTGGCAATCTCGACGGCACCCTGGTCAATGCGCTGCTCCACCATTGCCAGGGCTCGCTGTCGGGGATCGGCGGCGTCGCGCGGCCGGGGATCGTCCACCGCATCGACAAGGACACCTCCGGCCTGATGGTCGCCGCCAAGACCGATCGTGCGCATGAGGGGCTGGCGCGGCAGTTTCACGATCACAGCATCGATCGCCGCTATCGCGCGATCGTCGGCGGCGTGCCGCGTCCGGCGGAGGGCAAGGTCGACGCGCCGCTCGCGCGCTCCGCGGCCAATCGCAAGAAGATCGCGATCGTCCCCGGCGGCAAGCGCGCGGTGACGCATTACCGCACGATGCAGGTGCTGCGCGATGCGGCGCTGGTCGAATGCCGGCTGGAGACGGGACGGACGCATCAGGTGCGCGTCCATATGGCCTCGCTCGGCCACGCCTTGCTCGGCGACCCGGTCTATGGTAGAACAAAGGGTGTTCAAAAGGCGCTGCTCGAAACCCTTGGTTTCCGGCGCCAGGCCTTGCACGCCGCCCATCTCGGGTTCATCCATCCGGTGAAAAGCACCGCTTTGGCGTTCGAAAGCCAGATGCCTGCAGACATGCAGGAACTGTTCACCGAGCTTCACGTATAGATTCGAGCCGCTTCGTTGCCGCAGTGCGGAACGAGGCGCCTCCAAGAAAGGGAGATCAGATCATGGCAGCCCGCAGCAACGTCCCCGCGACGATTCCTGCCCTCGGCGGGGAGCAGAGCCTCAACCGCTACCTGGCCGAGATCAAGAAATTCCCGATCCTCGCTCCCGAGCAGGAATTCATGCTCGCCAAGCGCTTCCAGGAGCATGGCGATACCGATGCGGCGGCGCAGCTCGTCACCAGCCATCTGCGGCTCGTCGCCAAGATCGCGATGGGCTATCGCGGCTATGGCCTGCCGACGTCGGAGCTGATCTCCGAAGGCAACATCGGCCTGATGCAGGGCGTCAAGAAGTTCGAGCCCGATCGCGGCTTCCGCCTCGCCACTTATGCGATGTGGTGGATCCGCGCCTCGATCCAGGAATATATCCTGCGCTCGTGGTCACTCGTGAAGATGGGCACCACAGCCGCGCAGAAGAAACTGTTCTTCAACCTGCGGCGGATGAAGTCGAAGCTCGACGCCTTCGAGGACGGCGACCTCAAGCCCGAGCATATCACCAAGATCGCCACCGATCTCGGCGTCGCCGAAGCGGACGTCGTGTCGATGAACCGCCGCATGGCGATGGGCGGCGACACCTCGCTCAACGTCTCGATGCGCGAGGATGGCGAGGGCCAGTGGCAGGATTGGCTGCAGGACGACGCGCCGTTGCAGGATACGGTGGTCGCCGAGGCGCAGGAGGCGGACGTCCGCCACGGCATGCTCGTGTCGGCGATGGACGATCTCAACGATCGCGAGAAGCATATCCTCACCGAGCGGCGGCTGACCGACGATCCCAAGACGCTGGAAGAGCTGTCGCAGGTCTATGGCGTATCGCGCGAACGCGTGCGGCAGATCGAGGTGCGCGCGTTCGAGAAGCTCCAGAAGGCGATGATGCGCATCGCCGGCGAAAAGCGTCTGCTCGCCGCGGCCTGACCCGATGCGCACCGTCGTCATCGGCGGCGGTGCGGCCGGGATCGCCGCGGCCCGGCGGCTGCACGATGCAGGCGCCGAGGTGCTGCTGGTCGAGGCGGGCAGCCGACTCGGTGGCCGCGCGCGGAGCGTCTCGGTGGAGGCGCTAACCGGTGGTGAGAGACTGTCTTCGCGCGCGCCGGATCGGGCCGAAGGTCAACCCGCCATCGATCTCGGCTGTGGCTGGCTCCATTCCGCCGGCCGCAATCCGTGGACCGCGGTCGCCGACCGCAGCGGTGCCGCGATCGATCGCAGCTCCCCCCATTGGGGCGAGCAATGGCGCGACCTCGGCTATCCGCCCGACGAGCAACGCGCCTTCCGCGCCGCCTATCAGCGCTGGGACGCGGCCGCGCATGACGCGCTCGCCGGCCCCGACCGGCCCTTGTCCGATTTCGTCGCGCCGGACGATCCGTGGCGGCCGATGATCGATGCGATCTCGGGCTATGCCAATGGCGCGCCGCTCGACCGTGTCTCGCTGCACGATTGGGCGGCTTACGAGGATGCCGCCACCGACGACAATTGGGCGCTTCCCGCCGGCTATGGCACGCTGATCGTCGGACACGCCGGCCCGGTGCCGGTGCGGCTCGATACGCCGGTGACACGGATCGACCACCGCGGCCGGACGATCCGGCTCGACACGCCCGCGGGGACGATCGAGGCCGACCGTGTCATCCTCGCCATCCCGACGAGCGCTTATGCCGCGATCCGCTTCGACCCGCCCTTGCCCGACAAGCAGGCGGCGGCGGCGGCGCTGCCGCTCGGTCTCGCCGACAAGGTGTTTCTCGCGGTCGACCGACCCGAATGGCCGGCACAGGCGCATCTGATCGGCGATCCGCATCGCAGCTGCACCGCCAGTCACCGGCTGTCGCCCTTCGGCCTGCCGATCATCGAAAGCTTCTTCGGCGGCGCCTGCGCCGAGGCGATGGCCGACACCCGCGCCGCGACCGACTTCGCGATTCGCGAGCTGGTCGCGTTGCTCGGCTCCGACTGGCGGCGCCGGCTGACCCCGCTCACCGCGACGCACTGGCGCGGCGAGTCGTATATCCACGGCAGCTACAGCCACGCGCGGGTCGGGCAGGCGGGGGCGCGCGCGATCCTCGCCGCGCCGGTCGACGATCGCCTGTTCTTCGCGGGCGAGGCCTGTTCCGCCACCGACTTCTCGACCGCGCACGGCGCCTATCAGACCGGCATCGCCGCCGCCGACGCGATCCTCCCCTTGCTGGAGCCCGCGCCGCGCCGGTAAGGAGCGGCGATGCTCTTCGTCCTCCGCCTCCTGTTCAAGGCCGGTCTGGTCTTCGTCGCGATCAGCCTGCTGTGGGTCGGCAGCTATCGTTTCGTGCCGGTGCCCTTCACCTGGACGATGGCGGGCGATCTGCTCGGCGGGCGCAGCGTCACCAAGGACTGGATGCCGCTGTCCGAGATGGACCCCGACATGGCCCGCGCCGCGATCGCCGGCGAGGATGCGCGTTTCTGCTCGCATCACGGCTTCGACTGGCAGGGGATCGCGCACGCCGCCTATAGCAATGCGCAGGGCAACCGGCTGCGCGGCGGCTCCACGATCAGCCAGCAGACCGCCAAGAACGTCTTCCTGTTCCAGGGCGGCGGCTATGTCCGCAAGGCGTTCGAGGCCTATTTTACCGTGCTGATCGAGACCCTGTGGGGCAAGCGCCGGATCATGGAGGTCTATCTCAACGTCGCCGAGACGGGGATCGGCACCTATGGCGTCAATGCCGGGGCGATGCGCTATTTCCACCACGACGCTTCGCACCTGACCCCGACCGAGGCGGGGCGGATCGCCGCGGTGCTGCCGCTGCCCAAGAAGCGCGCGGCGATCGACCCGCACGGCTTCGTCCGCCGCCACGGCAACGCCCTGTCGCGCTATGTCGGCGTGGTGCGGCGGAGCGGGCTGGACAGCTGTCTGCGGTAGGGGAGGTCGGTCCGGGGCAGCGTCTTACCCCTGTATCGCGCCTGTCTTGTCGTCCTGCCCCGGTGGTCATCCCCGCCTGCGCGGGGATGACAAATTCCAGCGGAGCTAAGACCCTCAGAACGGCAGCTTGAACCCCGGCGGCAGCGGCAGGCCGCTCGTCATCTTCGACATTTCCTGGCCCGACACCGCATCCGCCTTGGCGCGCGCATCGTTGAACGCCGCAGCAAGCAGGTCCTCGAGCATCTGCTTTTCCGACACCTCGATCAGCGAATCGTCGATCGCGATGGTGATGATCCGGCCCTTGGCGCTCGCCTTGACCTTGACCAGGCCGCCGCCCGAGACACCCTCGACCTCGATCGTGTCGAGCTGGTCCTGCGCCTTCTGCAGCTCGTTCTGGACGTTCTGCGCCATGGCGAGGATTTCGTCGATATTCTTCATGCCATACTCCGTTTGCCGGGCCAGGATTCGAGTTCCGCCTCGGGGAAGGCGGCGAAGGCCGCCCTGACCAGCGGCGTGTCGAGGATCGCCAGCCGCTTCGCCTCGTCGTCCGCCTTGGCCTGCTCGCGCAAGGTAGGCGCGCCGGGCGCATCCTCCAAGGCGATCTTCCAGACCTGTCCTGTCACGGACTTGAGCGCATCGGCGACGTCGCGCAGCGTATCGGCGGACATCGGCCGCGACCCGCTGAGGATCAGCTCGGGCGCCGCATAGCGGACGACGCGCGCGCCGTGGCTGAGTTGCGCCGCGACCGCGAAATGGCCCTTGTCCTCGAGCAGGGTGACGAGGCCGGGGAAGTCCGCGGGCACCGCCGGACGTTCGGCCACGGGGGCGGCGGCGGCGGCGGGCGCCGGCGCGCCGGACGCGGCAGCGGGGGCGCCGATCGCGCCGAGCTTGCCGCTGGCGATCTGCTTCGCCAGTTCGCCGGGATCGGGCAGGCTCGCGGCATGGATCGCGCGCAGCAGCGCCATCTCCGCCGCCTCGATCGGCAGCGCCGCCTTGGCGACCTCGTCATGCCCCTTCAGGAACAATTGCCACAATCGGTGCAGCGCCGGGAAGGACAGGGCCGCCGCCCATTCGTGCCGCGCCGCGCGCTCCTCGGCGGGCTGGGCGGGATCGTCGGCGGTGCCGACCTTGGTCAGCGTGATGCCGTGCACCGATTCGAGCAGCGCGCGCAGCACCGCCTGCGGATCGACACCATAATCATATTGCCGGCGCAGGCTGGCGAGCGCCCCCGCCGAATCGCCGGCGAGCACCAGCGCGAGCAGGTCGCGCACCGCGCCGCGATCGGACAGGCCGAGCATCTGGCGCACCGCATCGGCGGTGACGCCGCCGCCCTCCAGCCCGGCATGCGCGATTCCCTGGTCGAGGATCGACAGGCCGTCGCGCGCCGAACCTTCCGCGGCGCGTGCGATCAGCATCAGCGCCTCGGGCTCGGCCTCGACGCCTTCCTCGCGGCAGACGAAGGCGAAATGCTGGGCGAGCTGCTCGGCCGAGATGCGCCGCAGGTCGAACCGCTGGCAGCGCGACAGCACGGTGATCGGCACCTTGTTCACCTCGGTGGTGGCGAACAGGAATTTGACGTGCGCCGGCGGCTCCTCCAGCGTCTTCAGCAACGCGTTGAACGCGTTCTTCGACAGCATGTGGACTTCGTCGACGATATAGATCTTGTAGCGTGCCGACACCGCAGCATAGCGCGCCGCATCGATGATCTCGCGCACGTCGTCGACGCCGGTATGGCTGGCGGCGTCCATCTCGATCACGTCGATATGGCGCCCTTCCGCGATTGCGCGGCACGGCTCGCAGACGCCGCACGGATCGATCGTCGGACCGCCCTGGCCGTCCGGGCCGATGCAGTTGAGCGCCTTGGCAATCAGCCGCGCGGTCGACGTCTTGCCGACGCCGCGCACCCCGGTCATCAGGAACGCATGCGCCAGCCGGTCGCGCTTGATCGCATTGCCGAGCGTGGTGACCATCGCGTCCTGGCCGATCAGCTCGCGGAAGGTCTGCGGACGGTATTTGCGCGCCAGCACGCGATAGGGCGTCGCCGCCGCCGGTGGTTCGCCCAGATCAAAGGAATCGGCCATTGGCGCTGATATAGGCAGGGAGCGGGCCGGTGTCGAAGGGTGAGACGGGAACGGCGGTTCCGGCGCCGGGACGATAGATGGAGGGGACGACCTTGCTCGCCGATCTGCTCACCGCATTCGCATCGACGGCCTGCGTCGGTTTGATCGGCTACGCCGCGACCCGGTGGCTGGCCCCCTTGCGTCCGGCCCGTTTCGGCGGCTTCATGCTGGCGATCGGCTATGCCTCGGCACGGTTCAGCGGCTCGGGGGCGGGGGAGGCGCCGCTGATGCGCGCGATCGGTGCCGCCGCGGCGCTCGGGTTGCTGTGGTTCCTGTGGTTTTCTGAACGCGACGCGGATCGGCCGTGACACCGCGATGAGCCGCTGACCGGCAAAGCGTTTCCTCCTTGGCGCATCTTGCTTTAAGGACGGCGGACCGTCGCGCCGTGCCGCGCCCTACCGGAACCTTTGCCCCATCCATGACCCCCGTTCTCGGCGTATCCCATTCGATTCTCGGCCAGCCCTGGCATTGGCGCAGCCTCGCCGCCGATGCGCGCGAGGGCTTTGGTGCGGACGATCTCGTCACCCAGCTGCTGCTCGCCCGCGGCGCCGAGCGCGAGACGCTCGACGATCACCGCAGCCCCTCGATCCGCGCCTTCATGCCCGATCCGTCGGTGTTCCGCGACATGGACCGCGCCGCGGCGCGGCTCGCCGATGCGGTGCAGGCGGGGGAGAGCGTCGCGGTGTTCGGCGATTATGACGTCGACGGCGCCACCTCGGCGGCGCTGATGATCCTCGTGCTGCGCGAGCTCGGGCTCGAGGCGCGGCCCTATATCCCCGACCGGCTGCTCGAAGGCTATGGCCCATCGGGCGATGCCCTGGTGCGGCTGGCGGGTGAGGGGGCGTCGCTGATCGTCACCGTCGATTGCGGCGCGCAGGCGTTCGACGCGCTGGCGATGGCGCATGCCCATCCGGTCGACGTCGTCGTCGTCGATCACCACAAATGCGCCGCCGCGCTGCCGCTCGCGCATGCGCTGGTCAATCCCAACCGTCTCGACGAGGCGGAGGGCGCGGCGCACGGCCACCTCGCCGCGGTCGGCGTCTGCTTCCTGCTCGCCGCCGCGCTGCTGCGCGTGCTCGATGCGCGCGGGTTCTTCGCCAGCCGGGCCAAGCCCAATCTGCTCCACCATCTCGATCTCGTCGCGCTCGGCACCGTCGCCGACGTCGCGCAGCTGCGCGGGCTCAACCGCGCCTTCGTCGCGCAGGGGCTCAAGGTGCTGGCGCAGCGCCGCAACCCCGGCCTCGCCGCGCTGATCGAGGCGGCGCGGCTGACCCGTGCGCCGACGTGCAGCGACCTGGGCTTCGCGCTCGGCCCGCGGATCAACGCTGGCGGCCGCGTCGGCCGTGCCGACCTCGGCGTCCGGCTGCTCACCACGCGCGATCCCGACGAGGCGCGGCAGATCGCCGTCGAGCTCGACCGGCTCAACGAGGAGCGCCGGCTGATCGAGGCGGGCGTGCAGCAGGCCGCCGAGCTCGGCGCGACCGGCGACCGCCGCGTCGTCGTCGTCGCGGGCGAGGGCTGGCACCCCGGCGTGATCGGCATCGTCGCCGGTCGCCTCAAGGAGAAGCTCGGCCGCCCGGCGATCGTCATCGCGATCGGCGAGGACGGGCTCGGCAAGGGATCGGGCCGGTCGATCGCCGGGGTCGATCTCGGCGCGGCGGTGCTCGCGGCGAAGGAGCACGGGCTGCTCGTCGCCGGCGGCGGCCACGCGATGGCGGCGGGGCTGACGATCCCCGCCGACGGCATCGCCGCCTTCGCCGACTTCCTCGAAGCGCGGCTCGCCGCCACCGTCGAAAGTGCGATGGAGAGCCGTGCGCTGCTCGTCGACGCGGTACTCGCGCCGGGCGGGATCAACCCGCTGCTGGTCGAATCGCTCGACGTCGGCGGGCCGTACGGCATGGGCTGGCCGGCGCCGCGCATCGCCGCCGGGCCGGTGCGGATCATCAAGGCGGACGTCGTCGGCAACGGCCATGTCCGCGCGGTGGTGGCGGGCGACGATGGCCGCAGCTTCAAGGCGGTGGCGTTCCGCGCCGCCGACACCGCCCTGGGGCAGGCCCTGCTCGCCGCCGCGCCGCACCGCCGCCTGTGGCTCGCCGGCCGCGCCAAGATCGACGATTGGGGCAGCCGCCCGGCGGCGGAAATGCACCTCGAAGACGCCGCTTGGGCGAATTGATCGCTGCAACCCCTTGACCGATCGCCGACCCTCTTCTAGCAGCACCCCCGCTGGCCCCTTCGTCTAGCGGTTAGGACGCGGCCCTTTCACGGCTGAAGCACGGGTTCGATTCCCGTAGGGGTCACCAGCACTTCCCCTTACACCGCCACCCCCGTGGCCGCGACATGCGCGGCGATGTCGCCCGCGGTCGTCCACCAGATGCGCGGATCGTCCGCGGCGCGCAATTCGGTCAGCACCTTCGCCAGCGGCGGGACGCGGTGCGCCTGTCCCATGATATAGGGATGCAGCGCGATGCCGAGGACGAGCGGCCGGCGGTCGCATTCGGAAAGCAGTTGCTCGACCGCGGCGCGAATCATCGCGGCGAAGGTATCGGCTTCCTGATGGCGCTGGATGATCGAGGGGATGTCGTTGATCTCCTGCGAATAGGGGATCGACAGCAACGGCCCGTCGCTGGTCGCCAGCCGCGTCGGCTGATCGTCATGCGCCCAGTCGAGCACATAGCGATAGCCCTCCGCGGCAAGCAGGTCGGGGGTATGGTCGCTTTCCGAGATCCACGGGCCGAGCCAGCCGGTCGGCGCGGCGCCGAGCGCGGTGAGGCGCGCGGTGACGTCCGCGATCAGCGTGCGCTCGGCATGGTGCGACAGCTTGCCCTGCGCCTGCGCGTTGCTGCCGCCGTGCGCGGCGATCTCGTCGCCGCGGTCGCGGCAGGCCTCGGCGAGGCCGGGGCAGCGGTCGAGCACCGCGCTGTTGAGCAATGCGGTGGTGCGCAGCTGCAAACGGTCGAACAGGTCGAACAACCGCCATGCGCCGACGCGATTGCCGTAATCGCGCCACGCGTAGTTCATCACGTCGGGCTGGGTCTGCGACGGCGCGAGTTCGGCGCCGAGGCCGCCGCCGAAGTCGAACACCTCGTAATTGACGCCGAGGTAGATCGCGAGGCGGCGGCCGTCCGGCCAGTCGTAATCGGGCCGGTCGATGATCGGGCGATAGGCGTAGCGGTCGTGATGCTTGGACATGGACGCGCAACGCACGACCGGCCGGACCGGCCCCTACCAGTCGCCGCGATCGTCGTAATCGTTGTCGCCGTCGTCGCCGTAATTGTTGATGACGACATTCTCCTCGGGCGCGAGGAAGCCCTGGCCGCTGCCGTGGTGGCCGCCGAACAGGTCGGACAGGCCGCTGAACAGCATCTCGCCGCCGGCGACGCCCGCCGCGGTGGTGCCGGCGGCGCGCAGGAAGCTGCCAAGCCCGCCGCCGCCAGACAGGATGCCGGGCCGCGCCTCGGGCGCGGGCGGGGCATAGTTGGTCTGGGCGAAGGCGGGCGACGCGCCCCACGGCCCCTGCTCGGGCAGGAACCGGTTCGCGGCGGGCTGCGGCGCGAGCTGCCGCTCCAGCTCGGCGATCCGCGCCTGCGCCGCGTGCAGCGACTGGTCGGCGACGATCGCATGCTGGACGAGCACATAGGCAGCGTCCGGATTGGCGGCGAGCGCCTGGCGGATCATCGCATCCGCCTCGGCATCCTTGGCGATGCCGCGCGCCGCGCCGAGGTCGGCGAGGAATTGGGAGAGGAGGGTGCGTTCGTCCGGTGTCATCTCTGATCCCCTGGATAGGTCGCCGCGGAAGATCGGTGCGGATCGGTCCCAGTCAACCGGCGGGGGCGATCATGACGCCGAATTCACCTCGGCCGCCGGCGTGTCGACCGCCTGCAGGATCGCGGCGCGGTCGTCGCACAGATAGAGCGCGGTGAGCACGCCGGTCTTGTACGCGCCGGTATCGATGCCGATGCGGTGCGGCAGCAGCACCGGCTGGTCGCCGGTCCAGGTATGGCCGTGGACGATCACCGCCGCGGCAGGGCGCGGGTGGTCGAGGAACTCGTCGCGGATCCACAAAAGGTCGTCGCGGCGCTGCGCGTGCAAGGCCACGCCGGGAACGACGCCGGCATGGACGAAGGCGTAATCGCCAACCTCGACGAGCAGGTCGAGACGGTCGAGCAACTGATAATGCGAGGTCGGCATCGCATCGAGCAGGCTGTCGCGCAGCGCGACGAGCGTCGTGGGGGTGTCGAGCGCCGCCTCGTCGGGAATCGCCACGCCGTACGAGGCGATCGTCGCCGCGCCGCCGACCGCGAGCCAGCGGCGATGTTCGGCCGGGCGATCGAGGAAGCCGCGCAGCATCGCCTCGTGATTGCCTTCGAGCAGCCGCGCATCCACCGCCTTGGACCGCAGCAGCCAGACCAGCGCCGCGAGCACCGCCGCCGAGGCGGGGCCGCGATCGACATAGTCGCCGCACAGCAGCAGCCGCGGCGTCACGCCGGGATGCCGCTCCGCCGCGTCGCGGCTGATCTCGGCGAGCAGCGCATGGAGCAGGTCGTAGCGGCCGTGGACGTCGCCGATCGCATAGAGCGGCTGCGGTCCGGCGCGCAGGCCCGGCGCGGGGTTATGCGCGACGCGACGGATGGCGATCATCGCCACGCCATCCGGTCGTCCCCCGGCGCATTGTCGGCGTAGAGCTGAAGGTCGGCGGCGATCATGCCGTAGATGCGCAACGCCTCGCGCGGGCGGCGCTGCGAGACGCGGCGGGCGCGCAGCCATTCGTCGCGATAGTCGCGCAGCGTGCCGTTGCGCACCTGTGCGGCGGTGGCGCGGTCATAAGCGACCGCGACGGTGCGCTCCGCCGCCTGCAATTGCGGGGCGAGGCACGACGCCTCGTCATAGCAAGTGCGCGCGGCATAGAGGGCCGGGGGTGCCCGGTCGATCGCCACGGGGCGCTCGGCGCGGCGCGGGCGCGGCACGACGATCGGCCGCTCGTCGGCGCGTGCGGTCTGACGGGTCGCGGCGGCCGGCGGCGCGGGCGTCGCCCCGTCCGCCGCGGCCGAATCGACACGATAGTCGGCGCCGGCGCGATCATCGGCGTCACCGCGATAGCCGGTGTCGCCGCGATCCTCGGTGTCGCCGCGATAGTCCTGCGCCTCCGCAGTGTCGCCGGGCGTCGGCGTCGGCACGGTGGCGGCGGCGACCATCACCGGCGCCACGGTCGGCGCGGCAGCGGGGCGGGTGGCGATCCGCTTGGGGGCGGCGCGCTGCGCCGGCGCGGCGCCCGAATCGAGTACGGCGCTGCCGCCGATCAGCCCGGCGGTGATCATCGTCGCGACCCCGCCGACCGCGACCAGCGCGCGCCAGGCGCGGTGGCGTCGCTGCGGCACCAGCGCCGGCGCGCGGTCGTTCGGCAGATCGCCGCGAGG
>NZ_JFYV01000029.1 GCF_000632225.1 Sphingomonas sp. RIT328 | reverse complement strand
GGGCGGCCGCGGCCGGGGCGCGCGATCCCCCGCCCGCCGGCGATCCCGCGGCCGGCGAGCCCGCGGCCGGGGAGGATATCGTCGTCGAAGGCCGGCGACGGGACGAGGGCGACGGCCCGCCGCCGGGGCCGCCGCCCGACGACGGTATGGGGCCGCCGCGGCGCGCGCAGGATGCCCGTAAGGTTCACCCCCCAGCGGATCTCCTCGCGATCCTCGCGCGCGAAATTGACCGCGCGACTGTCGACCGCGGTCAGCATGCCGGTGTCGTCGCGGGTGAAGCGCTCGGCGAAGGCCGCTTCGGTCGCGGCGGTCGCGCCGCTCAGCGTGCCGATCGGATTGCGCGGGCGGCTGTTGATGTAATTGGCCGAAAGCGACAGATTGCGCCGCGGGAACGGCTTGAGCGCGACGCCGAGCTTGACGACGTGACGATCGTCGGCGGCGAGCGCGGCATTGCCGCCGGTGCTCTGCAACACCGTCACCGTCGCGCCCGTCACCGCATCGTAGACGCGCGCCTGGGTGACGACGACCGGCGCATTGAGCTGCTGCAACGTCGGCGCGACGCGATCTTCGTTGACCGAGGCGATCACGCTGATCCCGGTGCGCGGCGTCCAGTTGAGCCCATAGCCGAAGGTCGCGAGCGTACCGTAATCGGCGACCCGCGTCGCACCCGCGTTCAGATTGGCGGTGAGGTTGCCGAGACCGCTGAGGAAGCCGCTGCGCCGGCTGGTCAGCGGCACGTCGAGGCTGATCTGCCCGCGCCCGGTGGTGCGCGTCGCCGCGCTCGTCCGGGTGACGCCGGCATAAGCGGTCGACGAGCGCAAAGCGCTGACGTCGCCGCCCAGCCGCAGCGACACACGGACGTCGCCCGCCGGCATCGCGAACAGCCGCCCCATCAGCACGGCGCTGGCGCTGCCGGCGTCCGATCGCGCCACCGCCCGCTCGCGCTGCAACGGCCCGAGCAAGGCGGCGGAGAGCGGGCCGTACGGATCCACCGCGATGGCGTTCGCCGCGATCGCCTGTTGCAGCGCGGCCGTATCATAGCCGCGGTCGGTCACGGTGCGCGTGTCGCCGTGATCGTAATTGGCGATCACCGACAGCTTCCACCGCGTCGACACATCGGCGTTGAGCGTCGCGCCGAGATGCCCGCTTGCGGTCGCGGTATCCTGGCGCAGCGCCTGCGTGTCGAGATAGCGGTTGATCGTGGTATCCGACATACTGATGGCGAAGGGATTGTCGGCGGTGACGTCGAGCGTCGCGGTCGCCAGCCCCTGCAGGGCGGCGCTGGTGGCGTAGCTTGCACCGGCATTGAGCGAGGCGGTCACCGCGTCGCTCACCTGATGCGCGACCGCACCGTTGAGCGACCAGGTCCGCGTCGCCGGCACGAGCGTGCGATAGGCGGTGTCGTCGGCGATCCGTCCGGTCGGATCGATCGCGCCGGTCGCCGAGATCAGGCCGCGCTCGCTCTCGCGCAACGACGCCGTCGATTCGACGCGCGCGGCGACATTGACCCGGTCGTTGTCGTGGATGCGGGTATAGGTGACGTCGGCCCTGGCCTTCTCGCCCTGCCCCGCCAGCGAGCCGCCGCCGCCGATATTGGCGACGGTGGTGCGGATCCGCCGCCGCAGGATGAGATTGACGACCTTCTGCTGCGCGTCATAGCCATATTTGAGCGCGACCTCCTCGGGCAGGATGTCGACGCGCAGGATCGCCTCGGTCGGCAGGTCGCCGATCTCGTTGACGCCGGAGATCCTCTTGCCGTTGACCAGCACGACAGGGCCGCTGCTGCTGTCGCGACCCTGATCGCTCTGCGTCTGGCCGCTGATCTGGTCGAGCAATTCGGTGACGGTGCCGACGCCATAGCCGGCGATATCGGCGGGCGAGAGGCGGTTCTCGGCGGGAATGTCGCCGATCACCGCACCGGGCACCGCGCGGCCGGTGACGACGATATCCTCGTCGCGCGCGGTGGCGGGCGCGGCGGTGCGGGTCGCCGGCTGCGCGGCCGGCGCGCCGCCGCTCTGCGCCGCCGCCGCAGGCGCCAGCGCGCCACCGACCAGCAGCGCGAGCAGGCAGGACGCGGGATAAGAAGGGCTGCTCATCGCCGCGCCTTCGGGTCGGATTGTGTCAGACCGATTTCATCACGATTGCGCCGGCTGCAACCTGACGCGGTGGTCGGGTGGGATGAGGCTTTGGTGGGCGGATGGCGAGCAGCCCCCCTCGCAAAGCGTACCGCAAGGCCGTCATCCCGCACGACGCGCGTTCCTTGGATATCGGCACCGGACGGCGCGAGGTTCCAACCGCCTCAATGTCTGTCGTGGCACCGCGGCCCGCTATGGGCGATGGGCCATTCTTCCAAAGCTATAGTCGATCCCGCCGCTGCTTAGATTTCGCTGCGGCGGGCGCGACCCGGCCGGATCAGAATTTGAAGGTCACCGCACCATGATAGGCTTGGTTGCGCACGTCGCGGCGCAGCGCGGTGGTGTCGGCGCTGAGCGATAGCCTGACACGGTCGGTGGTGTAGGACAGGCCCGCGGTCAGCTCGACCCAGTCATGATCCTGGCTCGCCAGCCGGAAGGCCGCCGAGGGCGTGCCGCCGATGAAATTGGCGGTGAACACGCCCGGCCGATCCTCGAAATCATGGACGTAATAGACCGAGCCGAACGGCTTGATCGCCTCCCCGCCGGCGATCTGCACACCGGCACGTGCCTGGGCGCTGTCCAGCGAGTAGCGATCGAAGCGCAGCGCGCCGTCCCCGCCCGTTTCGACCGTCGGCGTGAAGCCGATATGGCTGACGCGGGCGGCGAGGCGCGGACCGACCTGCAGGCCGGCAAGATCGAATTGCTGGCCGACGCCGACTTCGGCGGACAGGGCGAAGGCGTCGTCGCGGCTGCGCAGCGTTTCGCCGATTCCTGCCAGCGCGACGCTGCGCCGCGTGCTCGCCTGGAACACGCCGGCGCTGACCTGCGCGTCGAGCAGCTGACCGCGGCTGCCCTGCGCCTTGCCGAACAGCGTACCCTGGAACAGCTCGCCGACCGCATGCTGCGCGACGCCTCCAGTGGTGCCGTCGAGCTTGGTGAAGCCGAAGCCGAAGCCGAGCACGCTGGTGTCGCTGACCTTCGTCTCGATGCCGCTGACCACGTAGAAGCCGTCGAACGAGTCGCGCCCGCCCGCCGGGCTGGCGTCGCGCAGGCTGCGGCTGCTGCCGTCGACATAGCCGCCGGCGATGAAGACGTTGACGTTCTCCGGCAGCACGTTTTCGCGCACCGTGGTGGTGGCGTCGCTCGCGGTGGCCTGCGCCATCGGCAGATCGCGCGCCATCAGCGCGGCGAATTGCAGCGGCTGGCCCGTCATCGTCAGCGTCCCCGACAGCGGCTGGCGCGCGTCGATCGCGCCGAGATGCTGGCGGTAATAGCGCGCGACATTGTCGGTCGCGACGATGCCCATGCCCTGGACGAGCGGCGTGGTGCGCGGCGCCAGCCCCTCCAGCGTCGTGCGGATCGTCGCCGCATTCTGGAGATCGAGCACGCCGTAGAGGCCGGCGAGCCTGGCATATTGGCCGCGGTCGCGATCGAGCAATCCGGCGAAGGCGGTCTGGATCGGCGTGTTGGCGACGACGCTCGCATAGCTGCCGGCGACGACATGCGCCTGCACCGCCGTATCGGAATAGAGCAGCTCCGGCTTGAGGATCGCGGAGATCGGCACGACCCCGTCGAATTGGCCGATGACGCCGCCGGTCGCGGTGACGATCGTGTAGCGATCATTGTAGCGCAGGATATGGCCGGCGACCGGCGCCAGCCCGACGCGGCCGCCTAGCGCGGCAAAGCCGTCGTCGGCGCCGGTGCCGACCACGGCGATCCGGTCGGACGTGCCGTTCGGCCCGACGTCGATCAGCACGCGGCTGCCCGAGGCGAGGATGAGATTGCCGCCGATCGTCAGCGTGCCGATCGTCCCCAGCGTTCCCGGCGCGATCAGGCCGGCGACGCTGGTGAGATAGGGCGTGTTGATCCGCCCGCTGCCGGTGAGCAGGCCTTGCAGAAGGAAGTAATCGCCCGGCGTCGACAGCTGGCCGTCGACGCTGACCGTGCCGCTATACTGGTTGACGGCGATCAGGCTGGTCAGCGACCCCGCACGGGTGATCGCCAGCTTGGCGGCATCGCCGCTGATCGTGAACTGGTCGACCGTCGCCGCGGTATCGAGCGTCGTCGTACCGGCCGCAGCCAGCGTCACGTCGAAATAGCGTCCGCTGCGCTGCGTCGCGGCATCGGGATCGATATTGTCGGGCACGAAGCCGGTCGCGCCGGGCAGGCCGTTGGCGAGCGTCGGCGTCGGCAGCGCTGCGGTCCTGGCGTCCGCGGCACTGGATGGAGAGCCGATCCACGTCCCCGCCGCGCGGCCGCCATCGGCCTCGCCCTGCTGCGTGGCGGCGACCGGCTTGCCGTCGACATAGGTGACGCCGGTGTGGAGATCGTAGCATTGGTCGTAGCCGATGCGCGGTTCCTGGTCACACACCTGCCCGAACTTGTTCTGCGTATCGTTGGCGGTGCCGAGCCCCGGCGTCGTCGGCACGCCATTGACGAGCTGGCCGTCGGCGATGATCTGATAGGCCGGATCGAGCCGGGTGACCCAGTGGCTGGCGTCACTCCATTTGCCGTCCCCAGCCACTGCGCCGACATAGCGATAGGGGTTGTTGGCGACGATATAGTCCCAATAGAGATATAGCGGCTGGTAGAAGGACGTCGTGCCGTAGCCCGCCGATTTCTGGCCAGAGAAGGTGTAGCTTCCCGACAGCACGCCGATCACCGTCGATAGGTTGGTGCCGCCGCGCTTGAACGTCTGATCGAGGATCAGCGGCCCGCCCGAATCGCCGGAGGCGGTCAGGCCTTCGTGCGGCAGCGCCTTGTCCTTGAAGAGATTATAATCGCCCGGCGCCTTGCGGGTCGGGTCGTCGAAGTCGAGCTGATACAGGTTGGCCGGGAAACCGGCATTGCCGCCGAACAGGCCGTAATAGAAATCGTCGATCGAGCCGAGCACACCGATATAATTTTCGGCGACGCGACGACGGAAGTCGATGGCGCCGGTACTGCCGGTGGTACCCGTACCGTTCTTGCCATAGCCGGTGACGGTGACGTGATATCCGGTGCCGGTGGTATCGTCGATCGCTGCGGGTGCCGGGAGCGGCGAGAACAGCAATGTCCAGGTCGGCACGTCGGGAACCGGCGTATCGGTGGTCGCCAGCGCGATGTCGGCCTGCATGAAGTTCTTGTTCATGCCAAAGGCGAGCGACTGCGAGTTATAGACGACCTGACTGACGTTGTAGAAATGATTGTCGGCGTTGGTCGCATGACCACCGTAAAGCCAGTTCTGCACACCGGGCCGAGTATTGGCTTCGAACCCGAACCCGATCGGCAACTGCCCGGCCGCCGTGCCGTAATTCCACGGGTTCATCGCGGTGCCGTCGGGTGCTTCGTTGACGCAATGCGCCGCGAACAGAACCGTGCGCGGATTGATCAGCGTGCCTGTGCACATGTAGATATATTTGTAGTTCTGATCCGTCGGCGTCTGGTCGATGATCATCTGCCCGACGCCGTTGACGCCCTGGTCGAGATCCGACTTGGGCGTGCCGGGATCGGAGATGACGATCTGGGGTTGAGCATGCGGCGGCTGCAGCAGAACCTCGCGCGCCGCAGGCGCGGCGATCGGGGCAGCCGTCTTCAGCCCGTCGAGCAGATCGGACGTCCTCGCCTGTGCCTGCGCCGCTACCGGCGTGAGGATCATCGCCGTCGAGGCGAGCAGGACGTATCGCGACAGGCGACGCAGCGGCGTGTGGCTCATACAGTATTTCCCCCTGATCGTACCGGACGGCTCTCCCGCTCCGGCTGACCCATGCAATGTGTCAGATATGGTCACAAACCTGTCAAGTCGTCGCCATGGTTGCATCTTTCTTAATGATCCATATCGGTCAGATCGTGTCGGACCCGCAACACCAGCCCCCGGCACCTTGACTTTTGCCGCAATGCAGCGCACATCCGCTGCATCGAGGCGTCATGCAGCGTGAACGGGTTGGCCTGGCCACCCCCGGCTCCGCCTCGGTCGATATGCTCAGGGCTTCCCTATTCACGCGGGGTGTCAGTTTTCCCCGCCCCCTGCGAGCCGTGTCCGGTCCGGACACCGGCGCGCGGGTTGGGCCCGTTTTGGAAGTTGTTTCATGACCTTCGCCAATCTCGGCCTCGCCGAGCCGCTTGTCCGCGCGCTCGAAGCCAAAGGCTATACCAACCCGACGCCGATCCAGGCGCAGTCGATCCCGATCCTGCTCGAAGGCGGCGACCTGCTCGGCATCGCCCAGACCGGCACCGGCAAGACCGCGGCCTTCGTGCTGCCGTCGATCCAGCGACTCGCCGCCGCGCAGAAGCGCGTGCTGCCGACCCACGTCCGCATGCTCGTCCTCGCGCCGACGCGCGAACTCGCCAGCCAGATCGCCGACAATGCGCGCGGCTACGGCCAGTTCAGCAAGCTGTCGGTCGCGACCGTGTTCGGCGGCACCAGCATCAACAAGAACCGGCAGGATCTCAGCCGCGGCGTCGACATCCTCGTCGCCACGCCTGGCCGCCTGATCGACCTCGTCGAACAGGGCATGTGCAACCTGTCGATGATCGAGATCCTCGTGCTCGACGAAGCCGACCAGATGATGGACCTCGGCTTCATCCACGCGCTCAAGAAGATCGTGCGGATGATCCCGCGCAAGCGCCAGACGCTGTTCTTCTCGGCAACGATGCCGGTGGCGATCCGCGAACTCGCCAACCAGTTCCTGCACGAGCCGAAGACGGTGTCGGTCGTCCCCGCCTCGACCACTGCCGAGCGCGTCGACCAATATGTCACCTTCGTCAACCAGACGGAGAAGCAGGCGCTGCTGACGCTGACGCTGCAGGATCCGACGATCAACCGCGCGCTGGTCTTCACCCGCACCAAGCATGGCGCCGACCGCGTCGTGAAGCTGCTCGCCGGCAACGGCATCGCCGCCAATGCGATCCACGGCAACAAGAGCCAGGGCCAGCGCGAGCGCGCGCTCGGCGAGTTCAAGGACGGCAAGACCAAGGTGCTGGTCGCCACCGACATCGCCGCGCGCGGCATCGACGTGTCGGGGGTCAGCCACGTCATCAACTTCGAGCTGCCGAATGTCGCCGAGCAATATGTCCACCGCATCGGGCGGACCGCGCGGGCCGGCAACAGCGGCATCGCCATCGCCTTCTGCGCGGATGACGAGCGCGCCTATCTGAAGGACATCGAGAAGCTGACCCGCCAGAAGGTGACGGTGCGGCCGCTGCCGGACAATTTCACCGCGCTGTCAAACGAGATCAAGGCGACCCGCGTCAAGGCGATCGGCGCCGATCCCGCGCCGCGCGCCGACCTGCCGCGTGGCCAGCGTCAGCCGGCGCGCCCGCGGGCGACGCACGCGCCGACCGCGACGCGCAACTACGCCAATGCGAGCCGTGGCGGCCAGCGTGGCGGTGGCGGCGGTGGTCGTGGTGGTCGCTCGGGCGGCGGCGGTGGTCGCGGCCAGGGCGCCGGCGCGGCGCGCTAAGCCGCATCGGCTGCGGCGCACCTGCGTCGCGTCGCATGGATATTCGAACGGCCCCGCAGGCGCGATCCTGCGGGGCCGTTTGCGTTCGGGGCAACCCGCCGCCGCGTGGCGCATTGACTCCCCCAGAGGAGAGACTGCCATGGACGTTTCCACCACCCCGCTGCCCGAACGGATCGCCCGCGTGCTCGCCGGGCAGCGGATCAGCGCCAATGCCGGCGGCGATGCCGAGAGCGCCGGCGATCAGGTCGACGGGGCGTGGCGCGACTATCTCGATGACGCGCGCGCGGTGCTGCGCACACTGCGCGAACCCGACCGCAGGATGGCCGCGGCCGGCGACCCGGCGGTGTGGGAGCGGATGGTGCTGGCGGCGATCGACGAGGCGAAGCCGGAGACAGTGGTTCTCTAACGGATCGCAGGCGGCGTTCCGCCCTGCCCTCACCCTATCGCCGGCTTCGCCGTCTCCTCCCTCTCCCACCGGGAGAGGGGGGTGGGACCGGGCGCTGCCTCCGTGGTCAATCGTCGAACACCGGCGGGCGCTTGGCGAGATTGGCGGCGACTGCCTCCATCATCGCCGGGCGGCCGATCACCTTGAGCTGCTCCTCGGTTTCCGCGGCGAGCATCGTCCGCGGATCGGCATCATGCGCCATGTTGAGCAGGCGCTTGGCACCGCGGATCGCCGGCGGGCTGCGCCCGGCGATCGTGCGGGCGAGCGCCAGTGCCGCCGCCAGCGGATCGGCGTCGAGCCGCGTCACGAAGCCCTGCGCCAGCGCTTCGTCGGCGGCGAATTCCCGCGCGGTATAGACGAATTCGCGCAGCACGTCGTCGCGCACCGATCCGCGCCACAGCGCAAAGCCCGCCATGTCGGGCACCAGCCCCCAATGCAGCTCGCGGATCGCGAAGCGCGTGTCGGGCGCGGCGATGCGGATGTCCGCGCCGGCCATGATCTGGAAGCCGCCGCCGAAGGCGACGCCGTGCACCGCAGCGATCACCGGCATCGGCAATTGCCGCCAGCCCCAGCTGACATGCTGCGGCAGGATCGCGCCGGCGGCGTTGCGCGTCGTCGCGACGCCCGATCCGCCCTGCGCCATGCTCGCCATGTCGAGCCCGGCGCAAAAGCCGCGTCCCTCGCCCGACAGCACGACGCAGCGCACGTCGCGGCGGTCGGCGAGCGCATCGATCGTCGCGCCGATGCCCTCGAACATCGCCGGGTCGATCGCGTTCATCTTGTCAGGCCGGGCGAGGCGGACGTCGGCGATGCCATCGGCGACGGCGAGGGTGACGCGATCGTGCAAGACTCTCTCCCACAGCAGGGGGCCCGATCCGGCCTCGGACGCTACCCCGGTGCGTTGCGCTACTGCGGATGGCGTGTAGAGACAATGCGATGAGCGGCTTCAACATCGACGCATTCATGGCGCACCGCTTCGGCGGCCATGCCGGTGCGCTCGGCATCGTCTATCATGCGAAAGGGCCCGGCTGGGTCGAGCTCGCCCTGCCCTATCGCGACGCGCTGATCGGCGATCCGGCGAGCGGCGTGCTGGCGTCGGGCCCGATCATCGCGCTGATGGACATGGCGACGAGCATCGCCGTGTGGGTCAAGCGCGACCGGTTCGCGCCGCAGGCGACGCTCGACCTGCGGGTCGACTATCTCCGGCCGGCGGTGCCGGGGCGGACGGTGATCGGCCGCGGCGAATGCCTGCGGCTGACCCGCTCGATCGCCTTCGTCCGCGGCATCGCCTATGACGAGACGCCCGACGATCCGCTCGCACAGGTCGCGGGCACCTTCATGCTGATGGACCGCGCGGCATGAGCCCGCTCGACGCGCTGCCGCCGTATGCCGAGCTGCTCGGCATCACCCTCACCCCGCGCGACGGCGCCGCGCCGACGCTGCTGCTGCCGTTCCGCGACGCGGTGCTCGGCCGGCCCGGCTTCCTGCACGGCGGCGCGATCGCCGGGCTGCTCGAGGTCGCGGCGATCGTCTCGCTGCAACATGCGCTCGCCGGTGAGGGCGGCGGGCGGATCAAGCCGGTCAACGTCACCGTCGACTTCATGCGCGGCGGCCGCGACAAGCCGACCCATGCCGAGGGGATCGTCACCCGGCTCGGTACGCGGATCGCCAATGTCGAGGCGCTGGCCTGGCAGGACGACCGCGCCCGCCCGATTGCCAGCGCGCGGATGAACTATCTGATCGTGCGGGAGTAGCTCGGACCGACCGGCATCTCTCAGGTCTTACCCCCGCGCCACCCGCTCCGCCTCGGCGACCTGTTCGGGGGTCGGCGTCACCCCGGTGTAGAGCACGAATTGTTCGAGCGCCTGCAACGTCCCGATCGCCGCGCCGGTGATCACCGTCTTGCCCGCCGCGCGCGCGGCGCGGAGCAGCGGCGTGTCGGGCGGCAGCGCCACCGCATCGAGGACGATCCCGGCCGCGGCGATCGTCTCCGCCGGAAAGGCGAGCGCATCCGCATCCGCCCCCTCCATGCCGAGCGGCGTGACATTGGCGAGGAGGTCGGCGCGCTCCGCCGCCACCTCCGCAGCCCAGCGCCAGCCGACCGAGGCGGCGAGCGCCTGCCCGCGCTCGGCATTGCGCGCGACGATGACGCCATCGGTCAGCCCGGCATCGCGCAGCGCCGTCGCCACCGCCTTGCCCATCCCGCCCGAACCGCGCAGCATCACACGCGCCGCCGGATCGATGCCGGCCTGCTCGACCAGCGTGCGCACCGCCGAATAATCGGTGTTGTAGCCCGTCAGCCGGCCATCGTCGTTGACGATCGTGTTGACGCTGTCGATCGCCGCCGCCGATCCCTCCAGGCGATCGAGCAGCGGGATCACCGCTTCCTTGAACGGCATCGAGATCGCGCAGCCGCGGATGCCGAGCGCGCGGATGCCGCCGATCGCGGCGGGCAGATCGGTGGTGGTGAACGCCTTGTAGACATAGTCGAGGCCGCACAGCTCGTAGAGCCGGTTGTGGAAGCGCGTCCCGAAATTGCTCGGCCGCGCCGACAGCGACATGCACAACCGGGTGTCGCGGCCGATCAGGGGTTTGGGGGGTGTCGTCATGCGGCGGTGATAGGCGCTCCATGGCGCGTCGCCAACAACAGCGGCGCCGGAGACGCGATGACCGGTGCAAGGCAAACCGTCTCTCCACATCGGTTCGAGGCCTCGGCAAAACCGTGTCAGTGCTCCTGCGCAAGCAGGAGCCTAGGGCCGCAAACGCTACATGGCGTTGTCTGCTTGACCCTGTGTTCCTGCTTTCGCAGGAACACAGTCATTGAAGACCATGCTCCCTGTTCACAGAGGCCACGTTCGGCCGATCCGCCCCCTACCGCGGCGTCAACCGGATCAACCGCCCCGCCGACTTGCCGCCGTCCTCGATCAGCCAGATCGCGCCGTCGGGCCCCTGGTCTACGTCGCGGATGCGCGCGCCCATCGGCCATTGGTCCGCCTTGCCCGCGGTCTGGCCGTCGAGGTCGACGTGGACGAGCGACTGGGACGACAGGCCGCCGATGAAGGCATCGCCCTTCCACTGCGGGAAGAGATTTCCTGAATAGATCATCAGCCCGCCCGGCGAGATCACCGGGTTCCACCAGACCTTGGGCGGCTCATAGCCGTCGCCCGGCGCATGATCGGGGATGTCGCGGCCGTCGTAATGGCTGCCGTTCGATACGGTCGGCCAGCCATAGTTGCGGCCGGGCAGGATCAGGTTGAGCTCGTCGCCGCCCTTCGGCCCCATCTCCTGCTCCCACAACCGCCCCGCGCCGTCGAAGGCGATGCCGAGCAGGTTGCGATGGCCATAGCTCCATACCTCCGGCGCGAAGCCCTTGACGGCGAGCGGGTTGCCCGGCGCGGGCTTGCCGTCGAGCGTCAGCCGCAACACCTTGCCGAGCGTCGCCTGCGGATCCTGCGCCGGCGTGAACTTCTGCCGTTCGCCGTTGGTGAAGAACAGCGACTGGCCATCGGGTGCAAAGGCGATGCGGCCGGAATAATGGCCGTCCCCCGCGACGAACGGCCGCGCCTGGAACACGGCCTCGATCTCGCCGAGCCGGTCGCCACCCCGGCCGTCGTCGCGCAACCGGCCGCGCGCCAGCACGACGCCCTTGCCGCCCGCGCCCTTCGCCGAATAGCTGAAATAGATTCGCCGGCTGGTCGCGAAATCGGGCGCGGGAACGACATCCATCAGCCCGCCCTGCCCGGCGCTGTCGACGGGCAGCGTCGCGATCGTCTGGCGGCGCTTGCCGTCGGCGGACAGCAGGATCATCTGCCCCGCCTTTTCGGTGACGAGGATGCGCTCGTCGGGCAGGAAGGCGATCGCCCAGGGCGAGACGAAATCGGCGATCACCGTCTCGCGGAACGGCTTGGCCGAGGGCGGCGTCTCCCCCGCCTGCCCCGCTGCCGCGATCGAAGGGGCGCCCGCACCGGCGAGCAAGGCGAGCGGCAGGGTGGCGAGCAGAGTGAGGCGCATGTGAGTCTCCCGGATACACCCGGTCGCAAACGCTCCGGCGACAACGATGGATGCTTGTATCGCCCGACAGGTCGGCGTATATGACGGCTGCCTTCTCTTACATCGTCAGGTGAAAGAGGCTGCGGAGGATCTCCCCCGCGGCGGCGAAGACGCATATTCCCGCGGCGGCAGCCGCAATCCTTTCCCGGCGGCGGGCAGCCGCATGATTTCTGGAGCCTGCATGGCGGACATCGCCCTTCTCACGCAATTGATCGAACCCGAGGCCCGCGCGCTGGGTTTCGACCTCGTGCGCGTGAAGATGTTCGGCGGCAAGTCCGACCCGACCCTGCAGGTGATGGCCGAGCGCCCCGACACCGGCCAGCTGACGATCGACGATTGCGCCGACCTGTCGCGCCGCATCTCCGACCGGCTCGACGCCCTCGAAGCCGAGGGCAAGGACCCGATTCCGGACGCCTATCGGCTCGAGGTGTCGTCGCCCGGCATCGACCGGCCGCTGACCCGCCCGCAGGACTATGCCAACTGGGCCGGGCATGAGGCGAAGATCACGCTCGTCGAGAAGATCGACAACCGCAAGATCCTGACCGGCGACATCGTCGGCATCGACGGCGACAGGGTGACGATCGATGTGCGCGGCCACCAGCCGATGACGGTCGCGCTCGACCAGGTCCACGACGCCAAGCTGACGATCACCGACCGGCTGCTCGCCGCCACCGCGCCTTTGTCTTCGGACGGCGCCGACGAATTCGAAGAGGTGTCCGACGACACCGACAGCAACGACACCCATGCCCTGAACGAAGGACAGCAGTAAGATGGCCACCGTCGCCACCGCCAACCGCGCGGAACTGATCGCGATCGCCAATTCGGTCGCTTCGGAGAAGATGATCGACAAGAGCATCGTCATCGAGGCGCTGGAAGAGGCGATCCAGCGCGCCGCGAAGACGCGCTACGGCATCGAGAACGACATCCGCGCCAAGCTCGATCCCAACACCGGCGATCTGCGGCTGTGGCGCGTCGTCGAGGTGGTCGAGGCGGTCGACGATTATTTCAAGCAGGTCGACGTCAATCAGGCGCAGAAGCTCCAGAAGGGCGCGGTCGTCGGCGATTATATCGTCGATCCGCTGCCGCCGATCGAATTCGGCCGCATCCAGGCGCAGGCGTCGAAGCAGATCATCTTCCAGAAGGTGCGCGACGCCGAGCGCGACCGCCAGTATGAAGAGTTCAAGGATCGCCAGGGTGAAATCATCACCGGCGTCGTCAAGCGCGTCGAATTCGGCCATGTCGTCGTCGACCTCGGCCGCGCCGAGGGCGTCATCCGCCGCGACCAGCAGATCCCGCGCGAAGTGGTGCGCGTCAACGACCGCATCCGGTCGCTGATCCTCAACGTCCGCCGCGAGAACCGCGGCCCGCAGATCTTCCTCAGCCGCGCGCACCCCGACTTCATGAAGAAGCTGTTCGCGCAGGAAGTGCCCGAGATCTACGACGGCATCATCACAATCCAGGCCGCCGCGCGCGATCCGGGCAGCCGCGCCAAGATCGGCGTCATCAGCCGCGACAGCAGTATCGATCCGGTCGGCGCCTGCGTCGGCATGAAGGGCAGCCGCGTCCAGGCCGTCGTGCAGGAGATGCAGGGCGAGAAGATCGACATCATCCCCTGGTCTCCCGATATCGCCACCTTCGTCGTCAATGCGTTGCAGCCGGCGTCGGTCAGCCGCGTCGTGATCGACGAGGAAGAGGAGCGGATCGAGGTCGTCGTCCCCGACGACCAGCTCAGCCTCGCGATCGGTCGCCGCGGCCAGAACGTCCGCCTCGCCAGCCAGTTGACCGGCAAGGCGATCGACATCCTCACCGAGCAGGATGCGAGCGAGAAGCGCCAGAAGGAATTCACCGAGCGCACCGAGATGTTCCAGAACGAGCTGGACGTCGACGAGACGCTGGCGCAGCTGCTCGTCGCCGAAGGCTTTGGCGCGCTCGAGGAGGTCGCGTATGTCGAGCTCGACGAGATCGCCGGCATCGAGGGCTTCGACGAGGACCTCGGCCAGGAATTGCAGAGCCGCGCGCAGGAAGCGCTCGATCGCCGCGAGGCCGCCAATCGCGAGGAGCGGATCGCGCTCGGCGTCGAGGATGCGCTGATCGACATGCCCTATCTGACCGAGGCGATGCTGGTCACGCTCGGCAAGGCGGGGATCAAGACGCTCGACGATCTCGCCGATCTCGCCACCGACGAGCTGGTCGAGAAGAAGCGCGTCGAACCGCGCCGCCGCAACGAGGACGCGCCCAAGCGCCCCGAGCCGAAGGGCGGCATCCTCGCGGAATATGGCCTCAGCGACGAGCAGGGCAACGAGATCATCATGGCGGCGCGCCAGCATTGGTTCGCCGACGAGGAGGCTCCTGCCGAAGCCGAAGCCCATGCCGACGCCGACGCGGCGGACGGACAGGCCTGATGCCGTTCGTCTCGATCCGACTGGCGGGCAGCGCCACGCGCGAGCAGAAGGCGGGGATCGTCGCCGACGTCACCGCATCGCTGGTGACGCGGCTGGGCAAGAACCCGGCCGCGGTCCAGGTCGTGATCGACGAGGTCTCGACCGAGAATTACGGCGCCGGCGGCCAGCTGATCGCCGACCGCGACGCCCCCGCCGCCCCGCCGCCATCGAGGGAGGACGCGCATGCGGTTCCCTCACAATGAGACGCTAGGGCTCCAGCAGATTGGCGACGGGCGACGCGACCCGCGGGTGACCGCGGGATCGCATATGCCTGCGCGTCACGCCGTGCCGGCGACGCGAGGCCGCACATGACCGATCCCGTCCGCAAGTGCATCCTCACCCAGGACCGCGATCATCGCGAGAATCTCATCCGGCTGGCGATCGCGCCCGACGGACAGGTGCTGCCCGACGTACGCGCCAAGGCCCCCGGTCGCGGCGCGTGGATCGGCGTCACCCGCGCCGCGCTGGAAGAGGCGATCGCCAAGAAGAAGCTGCGCGGCGCGCTCGCCCGCGCCTTCAAGGGCGCGGAGCTCGTCATCCCTGACGACCTGCCCGAGCGGATCGCCACCGCGCTCGAACGCAATGCGCTCGACCGGCTCGGTCTCGAATCGCGGTCGGGCCTGTTGCTCACCGGATCGGAGAAGATCGAGACCGCGGCGCGCGCCGGGCAATTGCACGCGCTCTACCATGCCGCGGACGCGGGCAGCGACGGCAACCGCAAGCTCGACCAGGCGTGGCGGATCGGCGCGGATCGCGAAGGATCCGCGCTGCGAGGCGTTGTTTTGCCGATGCCGCGCCCCATATTGTCGTTGGCGCTGGGCCGCGAGAATGTGGTACACATCGGCCTGACCGACCGCGCTGCCGCCGCGCGGGTGAGCGATGCGCTCGACCGCTGGCTGCATTTTATCGGACCTGAACCCACTCCCGTGCCTTGCGAAACGGCCTCGCAAGGCGCATCGGCGCCCGGACTTTCCTCAGCGACTCTGAGGGATGCATCCGACGGGCTGCGACCGGCCGTAGACGTGAACGAGGAATTTGAGTGAGCGACACCGACAACGATAAGCCGAAACTTGGCATGCGCGCACCCTTGGGGTTGAAGCGCACGGTCGAGACCGGCCAGGTGAAGCAAAGCTTCAGCCACGGCCGGTCCAATACGGTGATCGTGGAAACCAAGAAGCGGCGCGTTCTCGGCCGTCCGGGCGAGGCACAGGCCGCGCCCGAGCCGCAGGTCGAGGCGCCCGTCGCCGCGCCTGCTCCGGCGCCCCGCCCCGCCCCTGCCCCGCGCCCGGCGCCGTCGAACGAGACGCCGCAGGAGCGTCAGGCACGCCTGCTGCGCGAAGCGGAAGACCAGCGGATGCACGCGCTCGAGGAAGCGCGTCGCCGCGAGGAGGCCGCGCGCGTCCAGGCCGCGGAAGACGAGCGCGCCCGCGCCGCCGAAAAGGCTGCCGCGGCCGCCGCTGCTGCCGCCGCACCGCCGGCACCGCCGCCCGCGCCCGAGCCCGCACCGGTCGAGCCGACCCCGGCTCCGGTCGCCGCGGCTCCGGCGCCCGCTCCCGTCGTCGTGCCGACGCCGGCCGGCCGTGGCTTCCGCCCGGTCGAGCGCGCCGTGCCGCCCGCGCCGGTCGAGGCGCCCGTACCTGCGCCGGCACCCGAGCCGGTCGCCGCACCCGCTCCGGCACCGACGCCCGCCCCCGCGCCTGCTCCGGTCGCCGCCGCGCCGGCGCCCGCGCCCGCGCCTGCCCCGATCGTCGGCTTCGGTCGCGACCCGTCGCTGCCTGCGCCGCGCCGCTTCTCGCCGGTCGCCCGTCCCGAGATTCCCAAGCCGCAGCCCAAGCCTGCGCCGGCTCCCACGCCTGCGCCGACGCCGGCCGCGACCACCGCGTCGGGCAATGCCGGTGGCGCCGCCTCGCGCAGCCTGCCCTCGGGCCAGGCGACGCCGCGCAACGCGCCGCCGAGCCGGCCGACGCAGCGCGACCGCAAGGGCGACGAACGCCGCGGCGGCAAGCTAACGGTCAATCGCGCGCTCGGCGACGATGGTGCGCGCTCGCGCAGCCTCGCCGCGCTCAAGCGTGCGCGTGAGAAGGAAAAGCGTCACTTCGGCGGCCCGCGCGAACAGCAGGCCAAGCAGATCCGCGACGTCCAGGTGCCCGAGGCGATCACCGTCCAGGAACTCGCCAACCGTATGGCGGAAAAGGGCGCCGATCTGGTCAAGACGCTGTTCAAGATGGGCATGCCCGTCACAATGACGCAAACGATCGACCAGGACACCGCCGAGCTGCTGGTGACCGAATTCGGCCATAACATCGTCCGCGTCAGCGACAGCGACATCGACCTGGCGCTCGACACCGGCGAGGATGCCGACGACACGCTGCGTCCGCGTCCGCCGGTCGTCACGATCATGGGTCACGTCGATCACGGCAAGACCAGCCTGCTCGACGCGCTGCGCGGCACCGACGTGGTGCGCGGCGAGGCCGGCGGCATCACGCAGCATATCGGCGCCTATCAGGTGACGCTCAAGGACAAGTCGAAGGTCACCTTCCTCGACACGCCGGGCCATGAGGCGTTCACGCAGATGCGCGCCCGCGGCGCCGACGTCACCGATATCGTCGTGCTGGTCGTCGCTGCCGACGACGGGCTGATGCCGCAGACGATCGAGGCGATCAACCACACCAAGGCGGCCGGCGTGCCGATGATCGTGGCGATCAACAAGATCGACAAATATGAGGCGAATGCCCAGCGCGTGCGCGAGCGGCTGCTCGAACATGAGGTAGTGGTCGAGGAAATGGGCGGCGACGTCCAGGACGTCGAGGTGTCCGCGCTAAAGAAGACCGGGCTCAACACGCTGATCGAGAAGATCCAGCTCCAGGCCGAGCTGCTCGAACTGCGCGCCAATCCCGATCGCCCGGCAGAGGGCACGGTGATCGAGGCGAAGCTCGACAAGGGCCGCGGCCCGGTCGCGACGATCCTCGTCAACCGCGGCACGCTCAAGGTCGGCGACGTGTTCGTCATCGGCGCGGAAAGCGGCAAGGTCCGTGCGCTGATCGACGACAAGGGCCGTCAGGTGAAGGAAGCCGGCCCGGCGATGCCGGTCGAGGTGCTCGGCATGACCGGCGTCCCCTCGGCAGGCGATCCGTTGCAGGTCGTCGAGAGCGAGGCGCGCGCCCGCGAGGTCGCCGAATATCGCCAGAGCGTGCTGACGCAGAAGCGCACCACCACCGCGCCGGCGAGCCTGGAGAGCATGTTCTCCGCGCTCAAGGCGAATGCGGCGATCGAATATCCGCTGGTGGTCAAGGCCGACACCCAGGGTACAGTCGAGGCGATCGTGGCGTCGATCAACAAGATCTCGACCGATCTCATCAAGGCCCGCGTGCTGCACTCGGGCGTTGGTGGCATCACCGAGAGCGACGTGACGCTGGCCGGGGCATCGGGCGCGCCGATCATCGGCTTCAACGTCCGCGCCAATGCCAAGGCCCGCGAGATCGCCGATCGGCAGAAGGTGGCGTTGAAATATTACGACGTCATCTACGACCTCATTGACGAGATCCGCGCCGGCATGGCGGGCGAGCTCGGGCCGGAAGCGTTCGAGACGGTGGTCGGCCGGGCGGAGATCCGCGAGGTCTTCTCGGCGGGCAAGCACGGCAAGGCGGCGGGTCTGCTCGTCACCGAAGGTGTCATCCGCAAGGCGCTCAAGGCCCGTATCACCCGCAACGATGTCATCATCTATCAGGGTGAGATCGCCAGTCTGCGTCGCTTCAAGGACGATGTCGCCGAAGTGCGCGCCGGTCTGGAATGCGGCGTGACGTTCACGCAGAATTTCGTCGACATCAAGTCGGGCGACTATCTCGAAACCTTCGAGGTCGAGATGCGCGAACGGACCCTCTAAATACGGTCCCTCTCCCATCTGGGAGAGGGACCGTATTTAGAGGGTCCGTTCGCGCATCTCGACCTCGAAGGTTTCGAGATAGTCGCCCGACTTGATGTCGACGAAATTCTGCGTGAACGTCACGCCGCATTCCAGACCGGCGCGCACTTCGGCGACATCGTCCTTGAAGCGACGCAGACTGGCGATCTCACCCTGATAGATGATGACATCGTTGCGGGTGATACGGGCCTTGAGCGCCTTGCGGATGACACCTTCGGTGACGAGCAGACCCGCCGCCTTGCCGTGCTTGCCCGCCGAGAAGACCTCGCGGATCTCCGCCCGGCCGACCACCGTCTCGAACGCTTCCGGCCCGAGCTCGCCCGCCATGCCGGCGCGGATCTCGTCAATGAGGTCGTAGATGACGTCGTAATATTTCAACGCCACCTTCTGCCGATCGGCGATCTCGCGGGCCTTGGCATTGGCGCGGACGTTGAAGCCGATGATCGGCGCGCCCGATGCCCCGGCCAGCGTCACGTCGCTCTCGGTGATGCCACCAACGCCCGAGTGCAGCACGCGGGCCTTGATGAGATCGGTCGAGATCTTGTTGATCGACGCCACGATCGCCTCGACTGTACCCTGGGTGTCGGCCTTGACCACCAGCGGATATTCGATCGCCGCATTCGCCTTGAGCGCGGAGAACATGCTCTCCAGGCTCGCCGGCGCGGTGGTGGTGCGCTTCTGCGTCAGCACGCTCTGGCGATATTCGGCGACCTCGCGGGCGCGCGCCTCGCTCTCGACGACCTGCAACGGATCGCCTGCCGAGGGGACGCCGGTCATGCCGAGCACCTCGACCGGCATCGCCGGGCCGGCTTCCTTCACCTGACGGCCCTTGTCGTCGATCAGCGCACGGACCTTGCCGCTTTCCGCGCCGATGACGAACACGTCGCCGACCTTGAGCGTGCCGCGGTTGACGAGGATCGTCGCGACCGGGCCGCGGCCCTTGTCGAGCTTCGCCTCGATCACCGTGCCCTCTGCCGGGCGATCGGGATTGGCGCGCAGTTCGAGCAGCTCGGCCTGGAGCTGGATCTTCTCGATCAGCGTGTTGAGCCCGGTCTTCTTTAGCGCGGACACCTCGACGTCCTGGACGTCGCCGCCCATTTCCTCGACCACTACCTCATGTTCGAGCAGCCGCTCGCGCACGCGCTGGGCATTCGCCTCATATTTGTCGATCTTGTTGATCGCCACGATCATCGGCACGCCGGCCGCCTTGGTGTGGTTGATCGCCTCGATCGTCTGCGGCATCAGCCCGTCGTCGGCAGCGACGACCAGCACGACGATATCGGTGACGTCGGCGCCGCGGGCGCGCATCTGCGTGAACGCCTCATGGCCCGGCGTGTCGAGGAAGGTGACCTTCGACTTGTCCTTGAGCGTCACCTGATAGGCGCCGATATGCTGCGTGATGCCGCCGGCCTCGCCGCGCACCACGTCGGTGCCGCGCAGCGCGTCGAGCAGGCTGGTCTTGCCGTGATCGACGTGACCCATGATCGTGACGACCGGCGGACGCGGACGCAGCGTGTCGTCGGCATCCTCGCCGGTGTCGAGCGCCAGGTCGATGTCGCTGTCGCTGACGCGGACGATGTTATGGCCGAATTCGGTCACCAGCAGCTCGGCGGTGTCCTGGTCGATCGTTTGCGTCATTGTGACGGGCATGCCCATCTTGAACAGCGTCTTGACCAGATCGGCGCCCTTTTCCGCCATACGGTTGGCGAGTTCCTGGACGGTGATCGCCTCGGGCACCTGGACGTCGCGGATCTGCTTGGCCTGCTGTTCGCGCGGGCCGCCGAAGTGACGCTTTTCCTTCTCACGCGCACGCTTGAGCGCGGCGAGGCTGCGCGAGCGCGCACCATCGTCGCCGAGCGCGCGATTGACCGTTAGCTTGCCGCCGCGGCGTTCGTCGCCCTTGCGGTCGCGCTGCGTCGGCCGGCTCGGCGGCGCGTTGCGCGGCGTCGCCTGGCCCGAGGGCAGGCTGCGCGAGGCGGCGCCACCGGCATTGCCCGACGCGGTGGTCGCGGCCGGCGTCGGCGCAGGCGTGGGAGCCGGCGCAGGCTTGGGCTGCGGCTTGGGAATCTCGGGACGGGCGACCGGCGAGAAGCGGCGCGGCGCAGGCAGCGACGGGTCGCGACCGAAGCCGACGATCGGGGCAGGCGCGGGCGCGGGCGCCGGCGCGGCGGCGACCGGAGCAGGCGCGGGGGCGGGCGTCGGTGCCGGAGCGGGTGCGGCGACCGGCTCGGGTGCCGGCGCAGGTACGGGCGCCTCGACCGGCGCGGGCGGCACGGCGCGCTCGACCGGGCGGAAGCCACGGCCGGCCGGCGTCGGCACGACGACGGGAGCGGGCGCCGGAGCCGCGGCGACCGGAGCCGGGGTCGGCTCGACCGGTGCGGGCTCGGGCGCGGGCGGCGGTGCCGGCGGTGCGGCGGCAGCAGCGGCGGCCGCGGCAGCCTTTTCGGCGGCGCGGGCGCGCTCGTCTTCCGCGGCCTGGACGCGCGCGGCCTCCTCGCGGCGACGCGCTTCCTCGAGCGCGTGCATCCGCTGGTCTTCCGCTTCGCGCAGCAGGCGTGCCTGACGCTCCTGCGGCGTCTCGTTCGACGGCGCCGGGCGCGGGGCAGGGGCGGGGCGGGGCGCCGGAGCAGGCGCGGCGACGGGCGCCTCGACCTGCGGCTCGGGCGCGGCCTGTGCCTCGCCCGGACGGCCGAGAACGCGCCGCTTCTTGGTTTCCACGATCACCGTATTGGACCGGCCGTGGCTGAAGCTTTGCTTCACCTGGCCGGTCTCGACCGTGCGCTTCAACCCCAAGGGTGCGCGCATGCCAAGTTTCGGCTTATCGTTGTCGGTGTCGCTCACTCAAATTCCTCGTTCACGTCTACGGCCGGTCGCAGCCCGTCGGATGCATCCCTCAGAGTCGCTGAGGAAAGTCCGGGCGCCGATGCGCCTTGCGAGGCCGTTTCGCAAGGCACGGGAGTGGGTTCAGGTCCGATAAAATGCAGCCAGCGGTCGAGCGCATCGCTCACCCGCGCGGCGGCAGCGCGGTCGGTCAGGCCGATGTGTACCACATTCTCGCGGCCCAGCGCCAACGACAATATGGGGCGCGGCATCGGCAAAACAACGCCTCGCAGCGCGGATCCTTCGCGATCCGCGCCGATCCGCCACGCCTGGTCGAGCTTGCGGTTGCCGTCGCTGCCCGCGTCCGCGGCATGGTAGAGCGCGTGCAATTGCCCGGCGCGCGCCGCGGTCTCGATCTTCTCCGATCCGGTGAGCAACAGGCCCGACCGCGATTCGAGACCGAGCCGGTCGAGCGCATTGCGTTCGAGCGCGGTGGCGATCCGCTCGGGCAGGTCGTCAGGGATGACGAGCTCCGCGCCCTTGAAGGCGCGGGCGAGCGCGCCGCGCAGCTTCTTCTTGGCGATCGCCTCTTCCAGCGCGGCGCGGGTGACGCCGATCCACGCGCCGCGACCGGGGGCCTTGGCGCGTACGTCGGGCAGCACCTGTCCGTCGGGCGCGATCGCCAGCCGGATGAGATTCTCGCGATGATCGCGGTCCTGGGTGAGGATGCACTTGCGGACGGGATCGGTCATGTGCGGCCTCGCGTCGCCGGCACGGCGTGACGCGCAGGCATATGCGATCCCGCGGTCACCCGCGGGTCGCGTCGCCCGTCGCCAATCTGCTGGAGCCCTAGCGTCTCATTGTGAGGGAACCGCATGCGCGTCCTCCCTCGATGGCGGCGGGGCGGCGGGGGCGTCGCGGTCGGCGATCAGCTGGCCGCCGGCGCCGTAATTCTCGGTCGAGACCTCGTCGATCACGACCTGGACCGCGGCCGGGTTCTTGCCCAGCCGCGTCACCAGCGATGCGGTGACGTCGGCGACGATCCCCGCCTTCTGCTCGCGCGTGGCGCTGCCCGCCAGTCGGATCGAGACGAACGGCATCAGGCCTGTCCGTCCGCCGCGTCGGCGTCGGCATGGGCTTCGGCTTCGGCAGGAGCCTCCTCGTCGGCGAACCAATGCTGGCGCGCCGCCATGATGATCTCGTTGCCCTGCTCGTCGCTGAGGCCATATTCCGCGAGGATGCCGCCCTTCGGCTCGGGGCGCTTGGGCGCGTCCTCGTTGCGGCGGCGCGGTTCGACGCGCTTCTTCTCGACCAGCTCGTCGGTGGCGAGATCGGCGAGATCGTCGAGCGTCTTGATCCCCGCCTTGCCGAGCGTGACCAGCATCGCCTCGGTCAGATAGGGCATGTCGATCAGCGCATCCTCGACGCCGAGCGCGATCCGCTCCTCGCGATTGGCGGCCTCGCGGCGATCGAGCGCTTCCTGCGCGCGGCTCTGCAATTCCTGGCCGAGGTCCTCGTCGAAGCCCTCGATGCCGGCGATCTCGTCGAGCTCGACATACGCGACCTCCTCGAGCGCGCCAAAGCCTTCGGCGACGAGCAGCTGCGCCAGCGTCTCGTCGACGTCCAGCTCGTTCTGGAACATCTCGGTGCGCTCGGTGAATTCCTTCTGGCGCTTCTCGCTCGCATCCTGCTCGGTGAGGATGTCGATCGCCTTGCCGGTCAACTGGCTGGCGAGGCGGACGTTCTGGCCGCGGCGACCGATCGCGAGGCTGAGCTGGTCGTCGGGGACGACGACCTCGATCCGCTCCTCTTCCTCGTCGATCACGACGCGGCTGACCGACGCCGGCTGCAACGCATTGACGACGAAGGTGGCGATATCGGGAGACCAGGGGATGATGTCGATCTTCTCGCCCTGCATCTCCTGCACGACGGCCTGGACGCGGCTGCCCTTCATGCCGACGCAGGCGCCGACCGGATCGATACTGCTGTCGCGGCTGATGACGCCGATCTTGGCGCGGCTGCCCGGATCGCGCGCGGCGGCCTGGATTGTGATGATGCCGTCGTAGATCTCGGGCACTTCCTGCGCGAACAGCTTCTTCATGAAGTCGGGGTGCGCGCGGCTGAGGAAGATCTGCGGGCCGCGGTTCTCGCGGCGGACGTTGAGGATCAGCGACCGGATGCGGTCGTTGACGCGCACCACTTCGCGCGGGATCTGCTGGTCGCGGCGGATGACGCCCTCGGCGCGGCCGAGGTCGACGACGACATGGCCGAATTCGACGCGCTTGACGACGCCGGTGATGATTTCACCCTGGCGATCCTTGAACTCTTCATACTGGCGGTCGCGCTCGGCGTCGCGCACCTTCTGGAAGATGATCTGCTTCGACGCCTGCGCCTGGATGCGGCCGAATTCGATCGGCGGCAGCGGATCGACGATATAATCGCCGACGACCGCGCCCTTCTGGAGCTTCTGCGCCTGATTGACGTCGACCTGCTTGAAATAATCGTCGACCGCCTCGACCACCTCGACGACGCGCCACAGCCGCAGATCGCCGGTGTTGGGATCGAGCTTGGCGCGGATGTCGTTCTCGATGCCGTAGCGCGTCTTCGCGGCGCGCTGGATCGCCTCTTCCAGCGCCTCGATGACGATGCTCTTGTCGATCATCTTCTCCGAAGCGACCGAATTGGCGATCGCGATCAGTTCCGCGCGGTTGGCGGTGGCGACGGTGGCCATCTTACTGCTGTCCTTCGTTCAGGGCATGGGTGTCGTTGCTGTCGGTGTCGTCGGACACCTCTTCGAATTCGTCGGCGCCGTCCGAAGACAAAGGCGCGGTGGCGGCGAGCAGCCGGTCGGTGATCGTCAGCTTGGCGTCGTGGACCTGGTCGAGCGCGACCGTCATCGGCTGGTGGCCGCGCACATCGATCGTCACCCTGTCGCCGTCGATGCCGACGATGTCGCCGGTCAGGATCTTGCGGTTGTCGATCTTCTCGACGAGCGTGATCTTCGCCTCATGCCCGGCCCAGTTGGCATAGTCCTGCGGGCGGGTCAGCGGCCGGTCGATGCCGGGCGACGACACCTCGAGCCGATAGGCGTCCGGAATCGGGTCCTTGCCCTCGGCTTCGAGGGCGTCGAGCCGGTCGGAGATGCGGCGCGACAGGTCGGCGCAATCGTCGATCGTCAGCTGGCCGGTGTCGGGGCGCTCGGCCATCACCTGCAGGGTCGGGTCGGACTTGCCGCCGAACATCTTCACGCGCACGAGGTCGAAACCCAGCGCGCGGGCCTCGGGTTCGATCAATTGCGTGAGAAGGGCGATGTCCGCCATGCAGGCTCCAGAAATCATGCGGCTGCCCGCCGCCGGGAAAGGATTGCGGCTGCCGCCGCGGGAATATGCGTCTTCGCCGCCGCGGGGGAGATCCTCCGCAGCCTCTTTCACCTGACGATGTAAGAGAAGGCAGCCGTCATATACGCCGACCTGTCGGGCGATACAAGCATCCATCGTTGTCGCCGGAGCGTTTGCGACCGGGTGTATCCGGGAGACTCACATGCGCCTCACTCTGCTCGCCACCCTGCCGCTCGCCTTGCTCGCCGGTGCGGGCGCCCCTTCGATCGCGGCAGCGGGGCAGGCGGGGGAGACGCCGCCCTCGGCCAAGCCGTTCCGCGAGACGGTGATCGCCGATTTCGTCTCGCCCTGGGCGATCGCCTTCCTGCCCGACGAGCGCATCCTCGTCACCGAAAAGGCGGGGCAGATGATCCTGCTGTCCGCCGACGGCAAGCGCCGCCAGACGATCGCGACGCTGCCCGTCGACAGCGCCGGGCAGGGCGGGCTGATGGATGTCGTTCCCGCGCCCGATTTCGCGACCAGCCGGCGAATCTATTTCAGCTATTCGGCGAAGGGCGCGGGCGGCAAGGGCGTCGTGCTGGCGCGCGGCCGGTTGCGCGACGACGGCCGGGGTGGCGACCGGCTCGGCGAGATCGAGGCCGTGTTCCAGGCGCGGCCGTTCGTCGCGGGGGACGGCCATTATTCCGGCCGCATCGCCTTTGCACCCGATGGCCAGTCGCTGTTCTTCACCAACGGCGAACGGCAGAAGTTC
Organism: Sphingomonas sp. RIT328; assembly: GCF_000632225.1. GTDB lineage: Bacteria > Pseudomonadota > Alphaproteobacteria > Sphingomonadales > Sphingomonadaceae > Sphingomonas > Sphingomonas kyungheensis. Next base: position 11,483 of record NZ_JFYV01000029.1, on the reverse strand, counting down.
ACGCCGGCGCAGGATCCGCAGGCGACGCTCGGCAAGGTGTTGCGGCTGACGCTCGACGGCAAGCCCGCGCCGGGCAACCCGCTCGCCGTCAAGGGCTTCGCGCCGGAGGTATGGAGCTATGGCCATCGCAACCTGCTCGGCATCGCCTTCGACGGCGCGGGGCGGTTGTGGGAGCAGGAGATGGGGCCGAAGGGCGGCGACGAGCTCAACCTGATCCTGCCCGGCCGCAACTATGGCTGGCCGACCGTATCGAACGGCAGCCATTACGACGGCCGCGACATCCCCGATCATGCGCCGGGCGACGGCTATGAGCCGCCCAAGGTCTGGTGGAACCCGGTGATCTCGCCGGGCGGGCTGATGATCTATTCAGGAAATCTCTTCCCGCAGTGGAAGGGCGATGCCTTCATCGGCGGCCTGTCGTCCCAGTCGCTCGTCCACGTCGACCTCGACGGCCAGACCGCGGGCAAGGCGGACCAATGGCCGATGGGCGCGCGCATCCGCGACGTAGACCAGGGGCCCGACGGCGCGATCTGGCTGATCGAGGACGGCGGCAAGTCGGCGGGGCGGTTGATCCGGTTGACGCCGCGGTAGGGGGCGGATCGGCCGAACGTGGCCTCTGTGAACAGGGAGCATGGTCTTCAATGACTGTGTTCCTGCGAAAGCAGGAACACAGGGTCAAGCAGACAACGCCATGTAGCGTTTGCGGCCCTAGGCTCCTGCTTGCGCAGGAGCACTGACACGGTTTTGCCGAGGCCTCGAACCGATGTGGAGAGACGGTTTGCCTTGCACCGGTCATCGCGTCTCCGGCGCCGCTGTTGTTGGCGACGCGCCATGGAGCGCCTATCACCGCCGCATGACGACACCCCCCAAACCCCTGATCGGCCGCGACACCCGGTTGTGCATGTCGCTGTCGGCGCGGCCGAGCAATTTCGGGACGCGCTTCCACAACCGGCTCTACGAGCTGTGCGGCCTCGACTATGTCTACAAGGCGTTCACCACCACCGATCTGCCCGCCGCGATCGGCGGCATCCGCGCGCTCGGCATCCGCGGCTGCGCGATCTCGATGCCGTTCAAGGAAGCGGTGATCCCGCTGCTCGATCGCCTGGAGGGATCGGCGGCGGCGATCGACAGCGTCAACACGATCGTCAACGACGATGGCCGGCTGACGGGCTACAACACCGATTATTCGGCGGTGCGCACGCTGGTCGAGCAGGCCGGCATCGATCCGGCGGCGCGTGTGATGCTGCGCGGTTCGGGCGGGATGGGCAAGGCGGTGGCGACGGCGCTGCGCGATGCCGGGCTGACCGATGGCGTCATCGTCGCGCGCAATGCCGAGCGCGGGCAGGCGCTCGCCGCCTCGGTCGGCTGGCGCTGGGCTGCGGAGGTGGCGGCGGAGCGCGCCGACCTCCTCGCCAATGTCACGCCGCTCGGCATGGAGGGGGCGGATGCGGATGCGCTCGCCTTTCCGGCGGAGACGATCGCCGCGGCCGGGATCGTCCTCGATGCGGTGGCGCTGCCGCCCGACACGCCGCTGCTCCGCGCCGCGCGCGCGGCGGGCAAGACGGTGATCACCGGCGCGGCGATCGGGACGTTGCAGGCGCTCGAACAATTCGTGCTCTACACCGGGGTGACGCCGACCCCCGAACAGGTCGCCGAGGCGGAGCGGGTGGCGCGGGGGTAAGACCTGAGAGATGCCGGTCGGTCCGAGCTACTCCCGCACGATCAGATAGTTCATCCGCGCGCTGGCAATCGGGCGGGCGCGGTCGTCCTGCCAGGCCAGCGCCTCGACATTGGCGATCCGCGTACCGAGCCGGGTGACGATCCCCTCGGCATGGGTCGGCTTGTCGCGGCCGCCGCGCATGAAGTCGACGGTGACGTTGACCGGCTTGATCCGCCCGCCGCCCTCACCGGCGAGCGCATGTTGCAGCGAGACGATCGCCGCGACCTCGAGCAGCCCGGCGATCGCGCCGCCGTGCAGGAAGCCGGGCCGGCCGAGCACCGCGTCGCGGAACGGCAGCAGCAGCGTCGGCGCGGCGCCGTCGCGCGGGGTGAGGGTGATGCCGAGCAGCTCGGCATACGGCGGCAGCGCGTCGAGCGGGCTCATGCCGCGCGGTCCATCAGCATGAAGGTGCCCGCGACCTGTGCGAGCGGATCGTCGGGCGTCTCGTCATAGGCGATGCCGCGGACGAAGGCGATCGAGCGGGTCAGCCGCAGGCATTCGCCGCGGCCGATCACCGTCCGCCCCGGCACCGCCGGCCGGAGATAGTCGACCCGCAGGTCGAGCGTCGCCTGCGGCGCGAACCGGTCGCGCTTGACCCACACGGCGATGCTCGTCGCCATGTCCATCAGCGCGATGATCGGGCCCGACGCCAGCACGCCGCTCGCCGGATCGCCGATCAGCGCGTCGCGATAGGGCAGGGCGAGCTCGACCCAGCCGGGCCCTTTCGCATGATAGACGATGCCGAGCGCACCGGCATGGCCGCCGAAGCGGTGCGCCATGAATGCGTCGATGTTGAAGCCGCTCATCGCATTGTCTCTACACGCCATCCGCAGTAGCGCAACGCACCGGGGTAGCGTCCGAGGCCGGATCGGGCCCCCTGCTGTGGGAGAGAGTCTTGCACGATCGCGTCACCCTCGCCGTCGCCGATGGCATCGCCGACGTCCGCCTCGCCCGGCCTGACAAGATGAACGCGATCGACCCGGCGATGTTCGAGGGCATCGGCGCGACGATCGATGCGCTCGCCGACCGCCGCGACGTGCGCTGCGTCGTGCTGTCGGGCGAGGGACGCGGCTTTTGCGCCGGGCTCGACATGGCGAGCATGGCGCAGGGCGGATCGGGCGTCGCGACGACGCGCAACGCCGCCGGCGCGATCCTGCCGCAGCATGTCAGCTGGGGCTGGCGGCAATTGCCGATGCCGGTGATCGCTGCGGTGCACGGCGTCGCCTTCGGCGGCGGCTTCCAGATCATGGCCGGCGCGGACATCCGCATCGCCGCGCCCGACACGCGCTTCGCGATCCGCGAGCTGCATTGGGGGCTGGTGCCCGACATGGCGGGCTTTGCGCTGTGGCGCGGATCGGTGCGCGACGACGTGCTGCGCGAATTCGTCTATACCGCGCGGGAATTCGCCGCCGACGAAGCGCTGGCGCAGGGCTTCGTGACGCGGCTCGACGCCGATCCGCTGGCGGCGGCACTGGCGCTCGCCCGCACGATCGCCGGGCGCAGCCCGCCGGCGATCCGCGGTGCCAAGCGCCTGCTCAACATGGCGCATGATGCCGATCCGCGGACGATGCTCGCCGCGGAAACCGAGGAGCAGCTCAAGGTGATCGGCCGCCCGGCGATGATGGAGGCAGTCGCCGCCAATCTCGCCAAGCGCCCGCCGGTGTTCGACGATTGACCACGGAGGCAGCGCCCGGTCCCACCCCCCTCTCCCGGTGGGAGAGGGAGGAGACGGCGAAGCCGGCGATAGGGTGAGGGCAGGGCGGAACGCCGCCTGCGATCCGTTAGAGAACCACTGTCTCCGGCTTCGCCTCGTCGATCGCCGCCAGCACCATCCGCTCCCACACCGCCGGGTCGCCGGCCGCGGCCATCCTGCGGTCGGGTTCGCGCAGTGTGCGCAGCACCGCGCGCGCGTCATCGAGATAGTCGCGCCACGCCCCGTCGACCTGATCGCCGGCGCTCTCGGCATCGCCGCCGGCATTGGCGCTGATCCGCTGCCCGGCGAGCACGCGGGCGATCCGTTCGGGCAGCGGGGTGGTGGAAACGTCCATGGCAGTCTCTCCTCTGGGGGAGTCAATGCGCCACGCGGCGGCGGGTTGCCCCGAACGCAAACGGCCCCGCAGGATCGCGCCTGCGGGGCCGTTCGAATATCCATGCGACGCGACGCAGGTGCGCCGCAGCCGATGCGGCTTAGCGCGCCGCGCCGGCGCCCTGGCCGCGACCACCGCCGCCGCCCGAGCGACCACCACGACCACCGCCGCCACCGCCACGCTGGCCGCCACGGCTCGCATTGGCGTAGTTGCGCGTCGCGGTCGGCGCGTGCGTCGCCCGCGGGCGCGCCGGCTGACGCTGGCCACGCGGCAGGTCGGCGCGCGGCGCGGGATCGGCGCCGATCGCCTTGACGCGGGTCGCCTTGATCTCGTTTGACAGCGCGGTGAAATTGTCCGGCAGCGGCCGCACCGTCACCTTCTGGCGGGTCAGCTTCTCGATGTCCTTCAGATAGGCGCGCTCGTCATCCGCGCAGAAGGCGATGGCGATGCCGCTGTTGCCGGCCCGCGCGGTCCGCCCGATGCGGTGGACATATTGCTCGGCGACATTCGGCAGCTCGAAGTTGATGACGTGGCTGACCCCCGACACGTCGATGCCGCGCGCGGCGATGTCGGTGGCGACCAGCACCTTGGTCTTGCCGTCCTTGAACTCGCCGAGCGCGCGCTCGCGCTGGCCCTGGCTCTTGTTGCCGTGGATCGCATTGGCGGCGATGCCGTTGCCGGCGAGCAGCTTCACGACGCGGTCGGCGCCATGCTTGGTGCGGGTGAAGACCAGCGCGCGGTTGATCGTCGGATCCTGCAGCGTCAGCGTCAGCAGCGCCTGCTTCTCCGTCTGGTTGACGAAGGTGACATATTGGTCGACGCGCTCGGCAGTGGTCGAGGCGGGGACGACCGACACCGTCTTCGGCTCGTGCAGGAACTGGTTGGCGAGTTCGCGGATCGCCACCGGCATCGTTGCCGAGAAGAACAGCGTCTGGCGCTTGCGCGGGATCATCCGCACGATCTTCTTGAGCGCGTGGATGAAGCCGAGGTCCATCATCTGGTCGGCTTCGTCGAGCACGAGGATCTCGATCATCGACAGGTTGCACATGCCCTGTTCGACGAGGTCGATCAGGCGGCCAGGCGTGGCGACGAGGATGTCGACGCCGCGGCTGAGATCCTGCCGGTTCTTGTTGATGCTGGTGCCGCCGAACACGGTCGCGACCGACAGCTTGCTGAACTGGCCGTAGCCGCGCGCATTGTCGGCGATCTGGCTGGCGAGTTCGCGCGTCGGCGCGAGGACGAGCATGCGGACGTGGGTCGGCAGCACGCGCTTCTGCGCGGCGGCGAGTCGCTGGATCGACGGCAGCACGAAGGCCGCGGTCTTGCCGGTGCCGGTCTGGGCGATGCCGAGCAGGTCGCCGCCTTCGAGCAGGATCGGGATCGACTGCGCCTGGATCGGCGTCGGGTTGGTATAGCCTTTGGCTTCGAGCGCGCGGACAAGCGGCTCGGCGAGGCCGAGATTGGCGAAGGTCATGAAACAACTTCCAAAACGGGCCCAACCCGCGCGCCGGTGTCCGGACCGGACACGGCTCGCAGGGGGCGGGGAAAACTGACACCCCGCGTGAATAGGGAAGCCCTGAGCATATCGACCGAGGCGGAGCCGGGGGTGGCCAGGCCAACCCGTTCACGCTGCATGACGCCTCGATGCAGCGGATGTGCGCTGCATTGCGGCAAAAGTCAAGGTGCCGGGGGCTGGTGTTGCGGGTCCGACACGATCTGACCGATATGGATCATTAAGAAAGATGCAACCATGGCGACGACTTGACAGGTTTGTGACCATATCTGACACATTGCATGGGTCAGCCGGAGCGGGAGAGCCGTCCGGTACGATCAGGGGGAAATACTGTATGAGCCACACGCCGCTGCGTCGCCTGTCGCGATACGTCCTGCTCGCCTCGACGGCGATGATCCTCACGCCGGTAGCGGCGCAGGCACAGGCGAGGACGTCCGATCTGCTCGACGGGCTGAAGACGGCTGCCCCGATCGCCGCGCCTGCGGCGCGCGAGGTTCTGCTGCAGCCGCCGCATGCTCAACCCCAGATCGTCATCTCCGATCCCGGCACGCCCAAGTCGGATCTCGACCAGGGCGTCAACGGCGTCGGGCAGATGATCATCGACCAGACGCCGACGGATCAGAACTACAAATATATCTACATGTGCACAGGCACGCTGATCAATCCGCGCACGGTTCTGTTCGCGGCGCATTGCGTCAACGAAGCACCCGACGGCACCGCGATGAACCCGTGGAATTACGGCACGGCGGCCGGGCAGTTGCCGATCGGGTTCGGGTTCGAAGCCAATACTCGGCCCGGTGTGCAGAACTGGCTTTACGGTGGTCATGCGACCAACGCCGACAATCATTTCTACAACGTCAGTCAGGTCGTCTATAACTCGCAGTCGCTCGCCTTTGGCATGAACAAGAACTTCATGCAGGCCGACATCGCGCTGGCGACCACCGATACGCCGGTTCCCGACGTGCCGACCTGGACATTGCTGTTCTCGCCGCTCCCGGCACCCGCAGCGATCGACGATACCACCGGCACCGGATATCACGTCACCGTCACCGGCTATGGCAAGAACGGTACGGGTACCACCGGCAGTACCGGCGCCATCGACTTCCGTCGTCGCGTCGCCGAAAATTATATCGGTGTGCTCGGCTCGATCGACGATTTCTATTACGGCCTGTTCGGCGGCAATGCCGGTTTCCCGGCCAACCTGTATCAGCTCGACTTCGACGACCCGACCCGCAAGGCGCCGGGCGATTATAATCTCTTCAAGGACAAGGCGCTGCCGCACGAAGGCCTGACCGCCTCCGGCGATTCGGGCGGGCCGCTGATCCTCGATCAGACGTTCAAGCGCGGCGGCACCAACCTATCGACGGTGATCGGCGTGCTGTCGGGAAGCTACACCTTCTCTGGCCAGAAATCGGCGGGCTACGGCACGACGTCCTTCTACCAGCCGCTATATCTCTATTGGGACTATATCGTCGCCAACAACCCCTATCGCTATGTCGGCGCAGTGGCTGGGGACGGCAAATGGAGTGACGCCAGCCACTGGGTCACCCGGCTCGATCCGGCCTATCAGATCATCGCCGACGGCCAGCTCGTCAATGGCGTGCCGACGACGCCGGGGCTCGGCACCGCCAACGATACGCAGAACAAGTTCGGGCAGGTGTGTGACCAGGAACCGCGCATCGGCTACGACCAATGCTACGATCTCCACACCGGCGTCACCTATGTCGACGGCAAGCCGGTCGCCGCCACGCAGCAGGGCGAGGCCGATGGCGGCCGCGCGGCGGGGACGTGGATCGGCTCTCCATCCAGTGCCGCGGACGCCAGGACCGCAGCGCTGCCGACGCCGACGCTCGCCAACGGCCTGCCCGGCGCGACCGGCTTCGTGCCCGACAATATCGATCCCGATGCCGCGACGCAGCGCAGCGGACGCTATTTCGACGTGACGCTGGCTGCGGCCGGTACGACGACGCTCGATACCGCGGCGACGGTCGACCAGTTCACGATCAGCGGCGATGCCGCCAAGCTGGCGATCACCCGTGCGGGGTCGCTGACCAGCCTGATCGCCGTCAACCAGTATAGCGGCACGGTCAGCGTCGACGGCCAGCTGTCGACGCCGGGCGATTACTTCCTTCTGCAAGGCCTGCTCACCGGCAGCGGGCGGATCAACACGCCCTATCTCACCAGCGTCGCCGGCCTGATCGCGCCGGGAACGCTGGGGACGATCGGCACGCTGACGATCGGCGGCAATCTCATCCTCGCCTCGGGCAGCCGCGTGCTGATCGACGTCGGGCCGAACGGCACGTCCGACCGGATCGCCGTGGTCGGCACCGGCGCCGACGACGGCTTTGCCGCGCTAGGCGGCCGCGTCGGGCTGGCGCCGGTCGCCGGCCATATCCTGCGCTACAATGATCGCTACACGATCGTCACCGCGACCGGCGGCGTCATCGGCCAATTCGACGGGGTCGTGCCGATCTCCGCGATCCTCAAGCCGGAGCTGCTCTATTCCGATACGGCGGTGCAGGCGCATGTCGTCGCCGGCAGCTATGCGAGCGTCGTCGCCAACACGCCGATCCAGACCGCCTTCGCCGGATTGCTCGATCGCGACCGCGGCCAATATGCCAGGCTCGCCGGCCTCTACGGCGTGCTCGATCTCCAGAATGCGGCGACGATCCGCACGACGCTGGAGGGGCTGGCGCCGCGCACCACGCCGCTCGTCCAGGGCATGGGCATCGTCGCGACCGACAATGTCGCGCGCTATTACCGCCAGCATCTCGGCGCGATCGACGCGCGCCAGCCGCTGTCGGGGACGCTGACGATGACGGGCCAGCCGCTGCAATTCGCCGCGCTGATGGCGCGCGATCTGCCGATGGCGCAGGCCACCGCGAGCGACGCCACCACCACGGTGCGCGAAAACGTGCTGCCGGAGAACGTCAACGTCTTCATCGCCGGCGGCTATGTCGACGGCAGCAGCCGCAGCCTGCGCGACGCCAGCCCGGCGGGCGGGCGCGACTCGTTCGACGGCTTCTACGTGGTCAGCGGCATCGAGACGAAGGTCAGCGACACCAGCGTGCTCGGCTTCGGCTTCGGCTTCACCAAGCTCGACGGCACCACTGGAGGCGTCGCGCAGCATGCGGTCGGCGAGCTGTTCCAGGGTACGCTGTTCGGCAAGGCGCAGGGCAGCCGCGGTCAGCTGCTCGACGCGCAGGTCAGCGCCGGCGTGTTCCAGGCGAGCACGCGGCGCAGCGTCGCGCTGGCAGGAATCGGCGAAACGCTGCGCAGCCGCGACGACGCCTTCGCCCTGTCCGCCGAAGTCGGCGTCGGCCAGCAATTCGATCTTGCCGGCCTGCAGGTCGGTCCGCGCCTCGCCGCCCGCGTCAGCCATATCGGCTTCACGCCGACGGTCGAAACGGGCGGGGACGGCGCGCTGCGCTTCGATCGCTACTCGCTGGACAGCGCCCAGGCACGTGCCGGTGTGCAGATCGCCGGCGGGGAGGCGATCAAGCCGTTCGGCTCGGTCTATTACGTCCATGATTTCGAGGATCGGCCGGGCGTGTTCACCGCCAATTTCATCGGCGGCACGCCCTCGGCGGCCTTCCGGCTGGCGAGCCAGGATCATGACTGGGTCGAGCTGACCGCGGGCCTGTCCTACACCACCGACCGTGTCAGGCTATCGCTCAGCGCCGACACCACCGCGCTGCGCCGCGACGTGCGCAACCAAGCCTATCATGGTGCGGTGACCTTCAAATTCTGATCCGGCCGGGTCGCGCCCGCCGCAGCGAAATCTAAGCAGCGGCGGGATCGACTATAGCTTTGGAAGAATGGCCCATCGCCCATAGCGGGCCGCGGTGCCACGACAGACATTGAGGCGGTTGGAACCTCGCGCCGTCCGGTGCCGATATCCAAGGAACGCGCGTCGTGCGGGATGACGGCCTTGCGGTACGCTTTGCGAGGGGGGCTGCTCGCCATCCGCCCACCAAAGCCTCATCCCACCCGACCACCGCGTCAGGTTGCAGCCGGCGCAATCGTGATGAAATCGGTCTGACACAATCCGACCCGAAGGCGCGGCGATGAGCAGCCCTTCTTATCCCGCGTCCTGCCTGCTCGCGCTGCTGGTCGGTGGCGCGCTGGCGCCTGCGGCGGCGGCGCAGAGCGGCGGCGCGCCGGCCGCGCAGCCGGCGACCCGCACCGCCGCGCCCGCCACCGCGCGCGACGAGGATATCGTCGTCACCGGCCGCGCGGTGCCCGGTGCGGTGATCGGCGACATTCCCGCCGAGAACCGCCTCTCGCCCGCCGATATCGCCGGCTATGGCGTCGGCACCGTCACCGAATTGCTCGACCAGATCAGCGGCCAGACGCAGAGCGATCAGGGTCGCGACAGCAGCAGCGGCCCTGTCGTGCTGGTCAACGGCAAGAGGATCTCCGGCGTCAACGAGATCGGCGACCTGCCGACCGAGGCGATCCTGCGCGTCGACATCCTGCCCGAGGAGGTCGCGCTCAAATATGGCTATGACGCGCAGCAGAAGGTCGTCAATCTCATCCTGCGGCGGCGGATCCGCACCACCGTCGCCAATATCGGCGGCGGCGGCTCGCTGGCGGGGCAGGGCGAGAAGGCCAGGGCCGACGTCACCTATACCCGCATCCACGACAACGACCGGGTCAATGTCGCCGCGCGCGTCGAATCGACGGCGTCGTTGCGCGAGAGCGAGCGCGGCCTGATCTCGGCGACCGGCGCGATCGATCCGACCGGACGGATCGCCGACGACACCGCCTATCGCACGCTCGTGCCGGCGACGCGGACCTGGTCGCTCAACGGTGCGGTCGCGCATCAGGTGAGCGACGCGGTGACCGCCTCGCTCAATGCCGGTGCAAGCTACGCCACCAGCGCCGCCCTGCAGGGGCTGGCGACCGCGACGCTCGACGTCACCGCCGACAATCCCTTCGCCATCAGTATGTCGGATACCACGATCAACCGCTATCTCGACACGCAGGCGCTGCGCCAGGATACCGCGACCGCAAGCGGGCATCTCGGCGCGACGCTCAACGCCGATGTGTCGACGCGGTGGAAGCTGTCGGTGATCGCCAATTACGATCACGGCGACACGCGCACCGTGACCGACCGCGGCTATGATACGGCCGCGCTGCAACAGGCGATCGCGGCGAACGCCATCGCGGTGGATCCGTACGGCCCGCTCTCCGCCGCCTTGCTCGGGCCGTTGCAGCGCGAGCGGGCGGTGGCGCGATCGGACGCCGGCAGCGCCAGCGCCGTGCTGATGGGGCGGCTGTTCGCGATGCCGGCGGGCGACGTCCGTGTGTCGCTGCGGCTGGGCGGCGACGTCAGCGCTTTGCGCTCGTCGACCGCTTATGCCGGCGTCACCCGGACGAGCGCGGCGACGCGCACCACCGGGCGCGGGCAGATCAGCCTCGACGTGCCGCTGACCAGCCGGCGCAGCGGCTTCCTCAGCGGTCTCGGCAACCTCACCGCCAATCTGAACGCGGGTGCGACGCGGGTCGCCGATTACGGTACGCTCGCGACCTTCGGCTATGGGCTCAACTGGACGCCGCGCACCGGGATCAGCGTGATCGCCTCGGTCAACGAAGATCGCGTCGCGCCGACGTTGCAGCAGCTCAATGCGCCGGTCGTCGTCACCCAGGCGCGCGTCTACGATGCGGTGACGGGCGCGACGGTGACGGTGTTGCAGAGCACCGGCGGCAATGCCGCGCTCGCCGCCGACGATCGTCACGTCGTCAAGCTCGGCGTCGCGCTCAAGCCGTTCCCGCGGCGCAATCTGTCGCTTTCGGCCAATTACATCAACAGCCGCACGCGCAATCCGATCGGCACGCTGAGCGGCGCGACCGCCGCGACCGAAGCGGCCTTCGCCGAGCGCTTCACCCGCGACGACACCGGCATGCTGACCGCGGTCGACAGTCGCGCGGTCAATTTCGCGCGCGAGGATCGCGAGGAGATCCGCTGGGGGGTGAACCTTACGGGCATCCTGCGCGCGCCGCGGCGGCCCCATACCGTCGTCGGGCGGCGGCCCCGGCGGCGGGCCGTCGCCCTCGTCCCGTCGCCGGCCTTCGACGACGATATCCTCCCCGGCCGCGGGCTCGCCGGCCGCGGGATCGCCGGCGGGCGGGGGATCGCGCGCCCCGGCCGCGGCCGCCC
>NZ_JFYV01000028.1 GCF_000632225.1 Sphingomonas sp. RIT328 | reverse complement strand
CCCTACGCCCCGCCGCCGCCCGCCGAGGCGAGCGACGCGGACCGCAGCCGCATCGCCGCGCTGCTCGGCCCGGTGCCGACGCCGGTCGACGAACTCGTCCGCCAGAGCAGCCTCACCCCGGCGATCGTCCAGACGGTGCTGCTCGAACTCGAGCTTGCCGGGCGGCTGGAGCGGCATGCCGGCGCGCGGGCGAGCCTGGTCGGCTGATCGCCGCCGCCCGTTGACCTTTTCGCCCCGGCCCCCGACTTGACGGCGACACCCGCCGCTCGCCACCCTCGCGCGTACACGTAAGGACGCTATTCAACCGCCATGCAGCTCGTCATCGTCGAATCGCCCGCCAAGGCGAAAACCATCGAAAAGTATCTGGGCTCGGACTTCCGCGTCCTCGCCTCCTACGGCCATGTCCGCGACCTGCCGGCGCGCGACGGTTCGGTGAACCCTGACGACGGCTTCGCGATGGAATGGGAGAATTACGCGGACAAGTCGAAGCAACTGAAGGCGATCGCCGATCTGTCCAAGACCGCCGACCGCCTGATCCTCGCCACCGACCCCGATCGCGAGGGCGAGGCGATCAGCTGGCACGTGCAGGAGGTGCTGCGCGGGCGCAAGGCGCTGCCCAAGGACGTGCAGCGCGTCACCTTCAACGCGATCACCAAGCCCGCCATCCTCGCCGCGATGAAGGCGCCCCGCGAGCTCGATACCGATCTGATCGATGCCTATCGCGCCCGTCGCGCGCTCGATTACCTGGTCGGCTTCACGCTGTCGCCGGTGCTGTGGCGCAAGCTGCCCGGCGCCAAGTCGGCGGGCCGCGTCCAGTCGGTCGCGCTGCGCCTGATCGTCGGCCGCGAGCGCGAGATCGAGGCATTCAAGGCGCAGGAATATTGGTCGGTCACCGCGCAGATGGAGCAGGACGGCACGCCCTTCCTCGCCCGCCTCGTCCAGTGGGACGGCAAGAAGCTCGACCGGCTGTCGATCGGCACCGAGGGCGACGCGCTCAAGGCCAAGGCGGCGGTCGAAGAGGGCCGCTTCTCGGTGCAGAGCGTCGAGACCAAGCCGGCGACGCGCAACCCGCCGCCGCCCTTCACCACCTCGACGCTGCAGCAGGAGGCGGCGCGCAAGCTCGGCTTCTCCGCCGATCATACGATGCGGATCGCGCAGGGGCTCTACGAGGACGGCGCGATCACCTATATGCGGACCGACGGCGTGCAGATGGACGGCAGCGCCATTTCCGCCGCGCGCCTCGCCATCGCCAACCGCTATGACGCGGGCTACGTCCCCGACTCGCCCCGCCAGTATCAGACCAAGGCGAAGAATGCGCAGGAAGCGCATGAGGCGATCCGCCCGACCGATTTCGGCAAGGACCGCGTCGGCGGCGGCGATCATGCCCGCCTGTACGACCTGATCTGGAAGCGCGCGCTCGCCAGCCAGATGGCGTCGGCGCGGATGGAGCGCACCACCGTCGAGATGGCGGACGGCACCGGGCGGCACGTGCTGCGCGCGACCGGGCAGGTCGTGCTCTTCCCCGGCTTCCTCGCGCTCTATGAGGAAGGATCAGACGATACGCAGGACGAGGAGGCGCGCCGCCTGCCGCGGCTGCGCGAAGGCGATGCCCCCGCCAGGAAGAGCGTCGATGCCGAACAGCATTTCACCCAGCCGCCGCCGCGCTTCTCCGAAGCGAGCCTCGTCAAGCGGATGGAGGAGCTGGGGATCGGCCGCCCGTCGACCTATGCCTCGATCATCAAGACGCTGAAGGACCGCGCCTATGTGCGCGTCGAGAAGAACCGCTTCTTCGCCGAGGAATCGGGCCGGCTGGTCACCGCCTTCCTCGAACGCTTCTTCGAGAAATATGTCGGCTTCGACTATACCGCCGAGCTGGAGGAAGAGCTCGACGACGTGTCGGGCGGGCGCGCGCAATGGCAGGCGGTGCTCGACGCCTTCTGGCGCGACTTCAAGCCGCGCACCAACGAGGTGATGGAGCAGCAGCCCTCGGCGATCACCGCCGAGCTCGACCAGTTCCTCGCCCCCTATCTCTTCCCCGACAAGGCGGACGGATCGGACCCGCGGCTCTGCCCCAAGTGCGAACAGGGCAAGCTCGCGCTGCGCGGCGGCAAGTTCGGCGCGTTCATCGCCTGCTCCAACTATCCCGAGTGCAAATACACCCGCCGCTTCGCCCAGCCCGGCGGCGAGGCGGGCGAGGACAGCGGCCCCGAAGGCCTCGGCAAGGACCCGGCGACCGGCCTCGAGGTCGAGCGCAAGTCGGGGCGGTTCGGCCCGTACATCCAGCTCGGCGAGGGCAAGGAGGCGAAGCGCGCCTCGATCCCCAAGGACCTGCCCGGCGAGCTCGACCTTGAATGGGCGCTCAAGTTGCTCAGCCTGCCGCGCACGATCGGCACGCATCCCGAGACGGGCGAGCCGATCACCGCCTCGATCGGCCGCTACGGCCCCTATCTCGCCCACGCCGGCAAATATGCCCGGCTGCAATCGACCGCCGAGGTGTTCGAGACCGGGATGAACGCCGCGGTGGTCAAGCTCGCCGAGGCGGCGGCGGGCGGCGGCCGTCCGGCCCGCGGCGCGGCGCGCGCGCCGTTGCGCGAACTCGGCAAGCACCCGCGCACCGAGGCGGAGATCAAGCTGATGGAGGGGCGCTACGGCCCCTATGTCACCGACGGCGAGACCAATGCGACGCTGCCCAAGTCGATCACGCCGGAGGCGCTGACGCTGGAAGAGGCCGCCCAGCTGATCGACGACCGCGCCGCCGCCGCCCCCGCCAAGGGCAAGAAGAAGGCGCCGGCCAAGAAGGCCGCGGCGAAGAAGCCGGCGGCCAAGGCGCCCGCCAAGGCTGCGGCCAAACCGGCGGCGAAAAAGGCCCCGGCGAAGAAGCCGGCGGCCAAGAAGGCCGCGGCGGAATAAGACGGCGACCGGCCAGCACGCCGGTCGGCGCCTCCTGCCTCAGCGCGGCGCGATCATCGCCAGCAGCCGCTCCGCCGCCTCGGCGGACGAGGCCGGGTTCTGACCGGTCACGAGGCGGCCGTCGGCGACGACATAGGACTGCCAGTCGGCGCCGTGCCGATAGTCCGCGCCATGGTCGCGCAGCATGTCCTCGACGAGGAACGGCACGACCTCGGTCAGGCCGACCGCGGCTTCCTCGCTGTTGGTGAAGCCGGTCACCGTTCTTCCGGCGACCAGCGGCGTGCCATCGGCCGCCTTAACGTGGCGCAGCGCCCCCGGCGCATGGCAGACGAGCCCGACCGGCGTGTCCGCCGCCAGCGTCGCCTCGATCAGCCGGATCGACGTCGCGTCCTCCGCCAGATCCCACAGCGGACCGTGACCGCCGGGATAGAAGACGGCATCGAACTCGGCCGTGGAGACATCGGCGAGCGGCACCGTCGCGGCGAGCGCCGCCTGCGCCTCCGCATCGGCGAGGAAGCGCCGCGTCGCCTCGGTCTGCGCATCGGGCGCGTCGCTCTTCGGATCGAGCGGCGGCTGGCCGCCCTTGGGCGAGGCGAGCGTGATCGCGGCGCCGGCATCCTTGAAGACGTAATAGGGCGCGGCGAGCTCTTCGAGCCAGAAGCCCGTCGGCTTGCCGGTGTCGCCGAGCCGGTCGTGCGAGGTGAGGACGATCAGGATGTTCATGCGAGGCTCCGTGGGAAGGATTGTCGGCCGAGCATATGGTCACGGTCTTCGCCGGTTCCAGCCGGCGGCGGGGGCTTGCTGCGTCGGATCGCTTTACGGCCGCGGGAATCTGACTCGTTAGCGGCGGCGGGAGATGAGGATGCGCCTTACCGCCACGCCGTTTCCTGGCTAACGCTCGTTTGATTATTCTGGACAGCGCCGATCCAGCCATGATCCTGCTACTGTGACACGCTACGCAGGGAGAACCAACCGCGCGCAATAATGCAGGTCGGGCAGGCGTGACATAATCGTGTGACCGGGCAAGTTGGGATACGGGGGTAAATCGACCCTCAAAATAGTCCGATTACTCTCTCGCATATCTCTAACATTTTTAGGCCGTAGGCGGCTCAGGAACATCAGTGAGGGTCAATGTAAGTGAGCGTCCAAGCTGCTCTGTCTTTAGCGTCTCAACGAGGTGTCCGATATCGTAGAGGAGCCTGTCTCCCGCAATCCCCAACTTCTCCAACTGATTTAGAGTCACCGCCTTCAAGCTAGCGGGCACTGTGAACAGCCGTCTTCTATTATAGCTGTTGATGTCATTTTCCGTATGAAGCGTAAGCATACTATCCTGCGCCGTTGATCGAACGTTCTTTCCTACAGCATTGATAATGAATGGCTTGCTGCGATTAGCTGCGAAGGGGCTGATCGTAAGGGTATGGTGAGCTTTCTCAAACTGATTGATGCTCGTAATCCAAACGCAGCCGTCTTGGTCTATCATCGCTTTATCATCACAAGCAAAGAACAGCGCAATTAGTGGGCTAGTAGTCCAATCAAGCAGGGTAGTTGGCAATCCAAAGTGTTGCGCAAGTACCAGCCACTCGATGTCATCAGTAGGTGTTGGGGATGCGAATCTAGCTGCGCGCCACTTCCACTCATCGAGCCTATGCTGATTACCTATGCCAAGCCATCTTCCACGAAACCATGAGGGGATCGGCTCCCATTCATAGTTAGCTTGACCCCGGTATATCGCGTTCTTCTTACCCTCGAAGGCAAGGCGATCCATATAGTCGCGGATCAACTTCCAACCATCTGCCATGCTGGCCATGCTGCCGCCCCCTCCGCTATCTTAGCCCAGGGGTAACTCTCCACGCTTGTCACGGCTAGTACAAAGGCCTGATACAATCGTCCCGACGCTCTTTCAGAAAACCGCGAAAATCTGCCGTTTTTGGTGCCAACCGTAAAATCCTCTTCTGGGCATCAACCTGCATCTCAACCAATCTACCCAGATACCCCCCACGGCCAAGCCTCCCCCTTGAGGCCGCCCCGGCGGCGCCCCTTGCGTCCCCCACCCGAGCCTGCGACCAAGGCTAGCGAAGCCCGCCAGTGGCGCCAAGGAGTCCAGGATGCACCCCCACCGCCCCGCCCGCCATGCGCGCGCCTGCGCCGTAGCCCTCGCCCTCGCGCTTGCCGCCTGCTCGGGCGGCGAAACCGCCAACAATGAATCGAGCGGCGGCAGCGCCGCGGTCGAGCCGACGCCGACCAACCTGACCGACGATCCGCAGAACAGCGTCGTGCCGGTCGCCGCGCCCAGCCCCTCGCCGGTGGCGACGATCCCGGCCGGTTTCCAGGGGCATTGGGGGATGGTGGTCGAGGATTGCGACCGGGCGGGCGGCGCCGACAAGGGCGTGCTGACGATCACCGGCAACCGCCTCACCTTCTTCGAATCGCGCGGCGAGGCGACAGGCATCCGCGAGCTCCGCAGCGACCAGATCGCCTTCGACCTGCCGCTGAGCGGCGAGGGCATGACCTGGCAGGAACCGACGACGCTGACGTTGCTCGATGCCGGCAAGACGCTGGTGCGCGAGGCCAAGGGCGGCCCCGATCGCGCCGGCTCGTTCCGCTACAGCCGCTGCCCGGCCTGATCCGCCGCGCGCCGCTCCTGCGCGCGCCGCAATGCGCCGACCGCGGCGCACCAGGCCAGCGTCTCGATCCCGGCATAGCCGAGGCCGAGATGCGGCGGCCGCGCGCGCACCACGTCGCCGAGCCGCACCGCGCCCGATCGTAACCCGGCGCGCCCGATCCGCGCCCAGCGCCGCGCCGTTTCCCAGCGGATCAGCTGGCGGCTTTCGGCGTCGGGCCGCTCCTGCGCGAGGAAGGCGGTCTGCAAGGTGGTGATGCCGGCGCCGAGCCGTTGCAGCGTCGCGCGATCGGGCACCGGTACCCCGCCCATATTGTGCAGCACCAGCAGCCGCGCCAGTTCCTCCGCCGCGGCGACGCCGAGCACCGCGGCATGGCGTTCGGCGAGCACGCGCATCGCCGACTGGCGCATCGTCTCGGTAAAGCGCTGCGACGCGCCGGCGGCATGCTGGCGATAGCGGAGCAGCGGCATGTCGAGCCGCGCGATCCGCCCGAACGCGCCGACGCGGTGGTAGAGGTCGAAATCCTCGGCATAGAGGATCTCGGGCCGGGTGAACGGATCGAGCGCGCGCGCCACCTCGCTGCGCACCATCACCGTCGACCAGACCAGCGGATTCTCGATCCAGCTCAGCCAGGCGATCAGATCGGGCGTGGTGTGCGAGGCATAATGCATCGCCGAGACGCGGCCGTCGCGCAACTGCTCGGCCTGCGCGCCGACCAGCACGACGTCGGGATGCGCGTCGAGATAGGCGACCTGCCGCGCCAGCCGTTCGGGCAGGCAGAGATCGTCCTGGTCGAGCCCGGCGATGAACCGGCCGCGCGCCGCGGCGACGCCGCGATTGCGGGTGCGCACCGGGCCGCCGTTGACGTCATTCTCGATCAGCCGCACGCGCGGATCGGCCCAGCCGCGCACCAGATCGCGCGTGCCGTCGGCCGAACAATCGTCGACGACGATCGCCTCCCAGTCGGTCAGCGTCTGCGCGGCGAGCGAGTGCAGCGTGTCGGCGAGGAAGGCCTCGCCATTGTAGCCGGGGATGACGATCGAGACGATCGGCGCGGTCATGCCGCCTCCTGCGCCTCCCGTTCGAGCAGCTGGTCGACGATCATCTGGCCGACGTCATTCTGCCACAGCCACAGGCCGTTGGCCTGGCCGCGGAAGCTCGCCTCGCCGCCGAGCCGGCCCCAGGGAACGAAGCCCGCCGACAGGCCGATGCCGAACGCGCCGGGCACCGGCCGGTCCTGCGCATCGAGCAGGCGGCAATGGCGATCGACCATCGGCCGCCCCGCCTGATGCGCCAGCGCGATCGGCGCGCCGTCGCTGCCGAACAGCGGCACCGCGCGCGGGCGATAGCCGAGCGCGCCGATCACCAGATCGGCATCGGCGATGAGTCCGCGCGCCGCGGCATCGTCGTCGCCGGCGATGCGATGCGAGGCGACGCGCGGATCGGGCACCCGGCCGCCAAGCGACAGCATGCGCAGCACCAGCTCGCGCGATTCGAGCCGCAGCCCGGCGAGCCGCAGCACGAAGCCGCTGACCGGGCAGATATCGTTCTCGTCGAAATCGGTGAAGCCGTCGGCGTGCGCCGCGGCGACGTTGGGATAGAAGGGCTTGAGCGGCTGGCGGTGCAGCAGCGTCACCGCGCCCGCGCCAAAGGCGAAGCCCGGCTGAGCTTTCAGCAGCAGCACCGCCGCGGCGATCGCGCTGGTCGAGGCGCCGATGATCGCGACGCGCGGTGCGGCGATGCCGCGCAGCCGCTCCACCGCCTGTTCGACGCCGCCGAGCCGCAGCAGCGCGTCCGAGCGCATCAGCCGCTCGCCCGCCAGCGCGATCAGCGGCACGCCGGCGACGCGCTGGGCGGCGACCTGTTCGTCGGTCTGATAGCCGCCGGTCGCGATGACGACGTTGCGCGACACCAGGCTGCGCGCGCCGCCGGCCCCGTCGCGCACCGTCGTCTGCCAGCGGCCGTCCGGCGTGCGCTGAACGCGCTCCGCCTGATGCCCGGTCAGCACCGATCCGCCGTGGCGCGTCACGATCTCGGCCAGCCGGTCGGCGGTGACCGAGAGCAGCGGCGCGGTATCGACCAGCGGCGCACCCAGTTCGGCGACATAGCGGCTCATCAGCTGCCCGGCGGGATGATGTTCGAGCGCGGCGAGTTCGGGATGCGGGTTGTTCTTCACCGCCGACAGGAAGGTCTCCGCCGTGGTGTCGGAGCGGATGGCATAGGCGCCGAGCTCGCCCGCCCCCATCCGCGCGCGCGACTCGACGATCGCGAAGCCCGCCTCGACGAGCGGTGCAAGCTTGCCCTGCTTGCTCGCCGCGGTCAGCATCGCGGTGCCGGCGGGACCGCCGCCGATCACCACCGTCGTCAGATCGTCCATCGCCGCTCCCTGCCGCTGCGATCCCTGCCGCGCCGCCTCGCGCGCCAGCACGCGGTGCAGGCGCTCGGCGATCACCGGCGCGTCCGCCGCCTGCATCGCATCGGTGATCGGCAGGCTCAACATCCGTCCGCCGATCGCATCGGCGACCGGGGTCGGCTCGATCAACGCGGTGTCGCGGAACAGCGGCTGCTGGCCGATGTGCGGGCTGAAATATTGGCCGACGCCGACGCCCTCCGCCGCCATCGCCGCGACGATCGCATCGCGCCGCGGCGCGAGTGCGGGCGGCAGCAGCACCGGCATGAACTGCGTCGCCTGCCGCCGACCGCAGCTGCGCTGCATCGTCAGATCGGGCAGTGCGGCGCGATAGGCGGCGTCGATGCCGGCGCGATGCGCACAGACCGTGTCGATCTCGGCGAGCTTGGCGCGCGCCATCAGCGCGATCACCTCGGGCAGCTTGGCGTTGATCCCCGGCAGCGTCGCGCTGCGGCCCCGCTCGAAGCCGAAGTTGATCATGCCGCGCATCTGATCCACCTGCGCGGCATCACCGCTGTAGATCAGCCCGCCCTCGGCGACCGAGAAGGTCTTGGTCGCATGCATCGAATAGACGATCGCGAACGGCGCGCCGGTGCCGAAGCCGCGCCCCGCCGCATCGATCGTGCCGAGCGACGCCGCCGCATCGATCACCACGCCGACCCGATAGCGTGCGGCGAGCCAGGCGTAGCGGTCGAGATCGATCGCGGTGCCGAAGGTCGCATAGGGCACGATGACGCCGATCCGCGCGCCGTAGCGGGCGAGCAGCGCCTCTTCCTGCTGCGGGTCGGCGGTCCAGCCGTCTGGCTCGATGTCGCAGATCAGCGGGGTCAGTCCCGCCCATAACGCCGCCTGCGCGGTCGCGGCGAAGGTCAGCGCCGGCATCAGCGCGAGGCTATCCGCCCGCGGCCGCAGCCCGGCCGCCTGCCGCAGCGCGACCATCAGCCCGAGCGTCGCATTGCCCACCGCGAGGCAGGCGCCGCTGCCGCCGAACAGCCGCTCGGTCGCCTCCGCCTCGAACGCGCGCACCTCGGGGCCGTTGTTGCTGAACACGCCCGAGGCCTCGATCCGGCGGAGATCGTCCGTCATGGCACTGAGTCGCGGCGGCTGCGGCGCGATTAACGGAAATTCCATATCGGCGTCCTGCGAAATCTACCCTTCGGCCTAGTCCAGCAGCCCTAAAAAGGAGTTAGCACCGAATCACGCCGACCGCCGCAGGATAAGACGCCGGAATGGCCGCGATGCGGCGCAGCGGAAAAATGCTGCATTGCGAAACAGTTCGTAACAAGCGATTGACTGCCGAGGCAACCATTGCCAAGGCAACCTTATGGCGCATTACTCCGAGCATAATTTCACGCCCGAAAATTCGATCGGCTATCTCGTCCGCCGGTCGGAGCAGCTCGGCACGATCGCGCTCGAACCGATCTTCAGCCGCGCCGGCCTCACCAAGACGCAATGGAGCGCGCTGGTCTCCCTGCATTTCAACGGTGCGCAAAGCTGTGCGGAGATCGCCCGCGACCTGTGCCACGACAAGGGCGCGATCACCCGGCTGGTCGATACGCTCGAGGAGCGTGACTGGGTGCGGCGCGACCGCGAGAGCGGCGAGGATCGCCGCGTCATCCGCCTGATCCTGACCGAGGCGGGCGAGCAGATCGCCTGCGCCGTCCGGGACGAGGTCGTCCAGCTCTGGAACCACTGGCTGAAGGACTGGGACGCCGCCGATGTCGACCGGTTGACCGAGCTGCTGCGGCGGCTGCGCGACACCATCCAGAATGGCCCCGAACAAGGCACTCCAGCGTGACCACCAAGATCCTGCCGCCCGCGGCGCTCCTTCTTCTCGCCGGCTGCGCGGTGCCGGCCAGCCCGCCCGCGGTGCAGGCGGTCGCGCCCGCGTCGCTCGGCCTCACCGGCGCGCCGGCACCGGCGATCGCCGACAACTGGTGGACCGGCTTCGGCGACCCGCAGCTCGACCGGCTCGTCGCAGAGGCGACCGCGGGCAATCCGACGCTCGACGCCGCGCTCGCCCGTATCGCGCAGGCACAGGCGGTGCTGTCGAGCCGCCGCGCCGACACCGGCCCCGACGTCTCGCTCGACGCCAACGAACAGGTGCAGCGCCTGTCGGGCCGCTACATCATCCCGCCGCCCTATGGTGGGTCGGTGCGCTTCGTCGGGACGACGCAGGCCAATCTGAGCTGGAACCTCGATCTGTTCGGCCGGCAGAAGGCGGCGATCGCCGGTGCGCGCGCCTCGGCCGAGGCTGCGGCGCTCGATCTCGCCGCGGCGCGGCTGGCGATCGCCGGGTCGGTGGTGCAGACCTATATCGACCTCGCCCGCGCCGAGGCGGAGGCGACGATCGCCCGCCGCACCATCGCGACCCGGCAGCAATCGGTACGCCTCGTCGCCATCCGTATCCGCAACCGGCTGGCGAGCAATCTGCAGGCGACCGCCGCGCAGACGCTGCTCGCCCAGGCGCAGAGCGCGCTGGTGCGGGCGGAAGGCGCGCGGGCGCTGGCGGTGAATGCGCTCGCGGCGCTTGCCGGGCGCGGGCCGGACTATGCCGCAGCGATCGTCCCCACGACGGTGCAGCTCGACGCCGCTTTGCCGCTGCCCGCGCAGGTTCCCGCCGACCTGCTCGCCCGGCGGCCCGACATCGCCGCGGCGCAGGCGCGGATCGCCGCCGCCGCCGCCGGCCGGCAGGTCGCACGCCATGCCTTCTATCCCAACGTCAACCTCACCGCGCTCGCCGGCTTCCAGGCGATCGGACTCGGCAATCTCGTCAGCCTCGACGCCGGCACCGCCGGCGCCGGTCCGGCGATCCACCTGCCGCTGTTCGACAATGGCCGGTTGAAGGCGGACCTCGCCGGCGCGACCGCGGCGCTCGATCTCGCCACTGCCGATTATAATGATCGCGTCATCGGCGCGGTGCGCGACGCCGCCGATGCGATCGCGCTGGTCGCCAACCTCGCCGAACAGCGCGCCCGCACCGCCGAGGTGGTGCGCGGCTTCGGCGAGACCAACCGTCTCAATGCGATCCGTGTCGCCAGCGGCCTCGATAGCAAGCTCGACCTCGTCGACAACGACGTCCGCCTGCTCGATGCGCAATTGACCCAGGCCAATCTCGCCGCCGATGCGGCCCGCCAGCGCGTCGCGCTGGTGCTGGCGCTCGGCGGCGGCTTCTCTCCCCAGGAACCCCGCCGATGACCGATACGCAAGCGTCCGCGCCCCTCCCGCCCGCCGGCAAGCCGCAAGCCCGCCGCCGCGGGCTGCTGATCCTCGGCATCGTCGTGGCGATCGGGCTGATCGCCTGGGCGGTGTCGCACTTCCTGCTCGCCAAACCCGCCGAGGAGACCGACGACGCCTATGTCGCCGGCGACGTCGTCGCGATCACCGCGCGCGATCCCGGCCAGATCACCGCGATCCACGCCGACAATACGCAGACGGTCAAGGCCGGCGCGCCGCTGCTCGACCTCGACCCGGCGACCGCCGACGTCGCGCTCGCCTCGGCCGCAGCGGAGCTCGCCCGCGCGGTGCGCGCCACCCGCGCCGACATCAGCAAGGTCGGCGAAAGCGGCGCGGCGGTGGTGCAGGCCGAGGCGCAGCTCTCCGCCGCCACTGCCGATTATGCGCGCCGGCGCGGTGCCGCCGCCCAGGGCGCGATCTCGGGCGAGGAGCTCGCCCATGCCGCCGATGCGGTCAAGGTCGCGCGCGCCAACCTCAACCTCGCACGCAGCCAGCAGGCGCAGTCGCGCTCGACGGTGCAGGGCACCGACACCAGCACCAACCCCGCGGTGCTCGCCGCCGCCGCCGCCTATCGCCGCGCCGCGATCATGCGCAGCCACATGCACATCGTCGCGCCGATCGACGGGGTGGTCGCGCAGCGCACCGTGCAGATCGGCCAGCAGGTCGCCGCCGGCACGCCGCTGATGGCGGTGGTGCCGCTGTCCAAGGTGTGGGTCGACGCGAACTTCCGCGAGACGCAGCTCAAGGATCTGCGCATCGGCCAGCCCGCGACGGTGACCGCCGACATGTACGGCGACGACATCGTCTTCCACGGCAAGGTGATCGGCGTCGGCGCCGGATCGGGCAACGCCTTCGCGCTGCTGCCGCCGCAGAATGCCAGCGGCAACTGGATCAAGATCGTCCAGCGCGTGCCGGTGCGGATCGCGCTCGATCCGCGCGAGCTGAACGCCCATCCGCTGCGCGTCGGCCTGTCGGTCAATGCGACGGTGGATACCGCCAATCGCTCGGGCGCGCTGCTCGGCCAGCCCGCGGCGCAGGCCTATGCCGGCCGCGCCACCGACGGCAGCGATCCTGCGGTCGAGGCGCGCATCCGCCAGATCATCGCCGCCAATCGTTGATGTCGCCTCCGCTGCCCCCACCCTTTGCCGCCCCCTCTCCCGATCGGGAGAGGGACGTTGCCCGCCCGGCGCAGCCGGGTGGCAAGGGTGAGGACGGCAAGTCCGTCTGGAACATCCTGTAATGGCCACCCAAGCCCAAGGCCCCGCCCCGCTCGTCGGCGGCCAGCGCGCGCTGATCGCCTTCGCGCTCGCGCTCGGCACGTTCATGATGGTGCTCGACAGCACGATCGCCAACGTCTCGCTGCCGACGATCGCCGGCAATCTCGGCGTCTCCAGCGACAATTCGACCTGGGTGATCACCGCCTTCGCGGTGGCGAACGGCGTCGCGGTGCCGCTGACCGGCTGGCTGATGGGGCGGTTCGGCGTGGTGCGCACCTTCTGCACCGCGGTGGCGGCGTTCACCGTCGCCTCCTTCCTGTGCGGCATCGCCTGGGACCTGCCCTCGCTGATCGCCTTCCGCATCCTGCAGGGCGCCTGTTCGGGGCCGATGATGCCGGGCAGCCAGGCATTGCTCATCTCGATCTTCCCTCCCGACAAACGCTCGACCGCGCTCGGCGTCTGGTCGATGACGACGCTGGTCGGGCCGGTGATGGGGCCGATCCTCGGCGGCTATATCAGCGACAATTACCATTGGAGCTGGATCTTCCTGATCAACCTGCCCTTCGGCCTGTTCACCACCCTGGTCTGCTGGAACGGCCTCAAGAGCCGCGAGACGCCGACGCGCAAGCTGCCGATCGATACGGTCGGGCTGATGCTGCTGGTGCTGTGGGTCGGTTCGCTGCAGATCATGCTCGATCTCGGCAAGAACGCCGACTGGTTCAACGATCCGGCGATCTGCGTGCTCGCGGTGGTCGCCGCGGTCGGCTTCGTCGCCTGGATCATCTGGGAGCTGACCGATGCCAACCCGGCAGTCGACCTGTCGCTGTTCGGCAACCGCAACTTCCTGATCGGCACGCTCGTCTTCTGCCTCGGCTATGCGGTGTTCTTCGCCAACACGCTGATCCTGCCGTTGTGGCTGCAGACGCAGCTCGGCTATACCGCGACCTGGGCGGGGCTGATCGCGGCGCCGAGCGGCGTCGTCGCTGTGGTGATCTCGCCGCTCGCCGCGCGGCTGTCGGGCAAGGTCGATGCGCGGCTGCTCGCGACCATCTCGTTCGTCGCCTTCGCCGTCTCCTATTGGATGCGGTCGAATCTGGTCACCGGCGCGACCGTCTTCGACTTCATGCTGCCGCTGCTCGTCCAGGGAATCGGCATGAGCATCTTCTTCCTGGCGATGGTGACGATCCTGCTCGACGGCATCGCCCCGCCGCGCATCCCCTCGGCGACGGGCATCTCCAATTTCGGGCGGATCGTCGCAGGCTCCTTCTCCGCCTCGATCATCACCACCGCCTGGGACCGGCGCGAGGCGCTGCACCAGAGCCGCCTTGCCGAGGCGATCGGCAGCGGCATGCCGTTGCAGATGGCGACCGAGACCCTGCAGCGGCTCGGCGTGAATGCGGTGCAGGCAAGCGCGATGATCACCCGCCAGATGGTCAATCAGGCGTATCTGCTCGCCTCGACCGACCTGTTCCGCCTGTCGGCATGGCTGAGCGCGGCGATGATCGTCCTCGTCTGGTTCACGCGTCGGCCCAAGGGCGGGCACGGGCCGGTCGCGGCGGACTGAGCCAGCGCGAGGAACGGAAGGCCCGGCCGCGGTTGACCGCCCCGGCCGGTGTGCCTACCTCTCGCGGTCATGACCGCCCCCACCATCCTCCTGGTAGAGGACGATCCCGCCCTCCGCACGCTGACCACCAGAGCGTTGCAGGAAAACGGTTATCTCGTCCGCCCCGCGTCCGCCGCGCCCGAGATGTGGCTGGCCCTGGAGGCGGGGCCGGTCGATCTCATCCTGCTCGACATCATGCTGCCGGGGACGAGCGGCATCGATCTCTGCCGCGCGCTGCGCCAGAAGAGCGAGGTGCCGATCATCTTCATCAGCGCCAAGGGCAGCGAGACCGACCGCGTCGTCGGCCTCGAACTCGGCGCCGACGATTATATCGCCAAGCCGTTCGGCAGCCGCGAGCTGATCGCGCGAATCCGCGCGGTGCTGCGCCGCGGCTCGCTGGAACGCAGCCCCGGCGAGCGCGAGGAGGGCGTGCTGACCTTCGACGGCTGGCAGGTGACGCTGCCGCGCCGCGAGCTTACCTCGCCGACCGGCGCGGTGGTCGACCTGACCGGCGCCGAGTTCGACCTGCTCGTCAGCCTCGCCGATCACGCCGGCCGGGTGATCGCCCGCGAACGGCTGATCGAGCTGTCGCGCACGCGGTTGGGCGACAGTTCGGATCGCAGCATCGACGTGCTGATCAGCCGCCTGCGTCGCAAATTGTCGAGCGCCGGCAAGGATGCGCCGATCATCACCGTCCGCGGCGTCGGCTATATGCTCAACACCGAGGTGACGCGCCGGTGACGGCGGGGGTGCCGGCCCGACATCCTGCGTTCGCTCTGCGTCTGTCTGTGAGCGGGTTGGCGCCCATCTCCGCCTCGCCTGTGCCACGATGGGCTTCGACAGGCTCAGCTCGAGCGGTGGCGGCCCGGCGCCCTCGCCCCGCCGCCCCCTGCCCCGCCCCAGGCCGATGACCCGCTTCGTCCGCCCCTCGATCGGCCTGATCGGGCAGATCGTCGCGATCCTGCTGCTGACGATGGTGATCGAATTCGGCGTCAGCACGATCCTCTACGAGCGCGCCAGCCAGTTCGCGGTGCGCGACGACGAGGCGCGGCGGCTCGCCGAGCATCTCGTCATCGCACGTCGGCTCGTCGCCGAACAGCCGCCGGCGCGGCGCGATGCGATGGCGGAGGATCTCACCACCGAACGCTATGCGCTGCACTGGCGGCGCGACCTGCCGCCGCCGCCGCCGATCGCCCCCGCGCTCGACAGCATGCGGCATCAGGTGATCGAATGGGAGCCGACGCTCGCCGCCACCGACCTGCGGCTCAAGCTGACCTCGCCGGGGCGCAGCTCGGTCGTCACCGGCGGGTTACGGCTGCCCGACGGCAGCTGGCTGTATTTCCGCACGCTCGAACGGCTGCACAATATGGAGCTGGCGACCGAGCGCATCCTGCTCGCGCTGATCCCGGCGCTCGGCCTGATGCTGATGGGCGGGCTGCTGATCCGCCGCGCGCTGCGGCCGATGCGCCAGCTCGCGATCGCCGCCGATACGCTGGGCGATGCCGAGCATGACCCGATCCCGGAGGCCGGCCCCGGCGAGGTACGCCGCGTCGTCGCCGCGTTCAACCGGATGGCGGCGCGCATCCAGCGGCTGATCGTCGACCGCACCCAGGCGCTCGCCGCGGTCGGCCATGATCTGCGCACGCCGCTCCACCGGCTGCGGCTGCGCGCCGATGCGGTGGGCGACGAGGCGACGCGCGCCGCGATCCAGCGCGACATCGGCGAGATGGAGGCGATGGTCAATTCGCTGCTCGCCTTCCTCGGCGGCGGCAGCGATCCCGAGACGCCGGTGCTGATCGATCTTGCCGTGCTCTGCGCGACGCTGATCGACGAGGTCGAGGACCGCGGCCTGCCCGGTCGCTACGAAGGTCCGGCGCATTGCGAGGTGGTAGTCCGCCCGCTCGCGCTCAAGCGCGCGCTCGGCAATCTGATCGACAATGCGCTCCATTATGCGGGCAACGTGACGCTGCGGCTGGACAGCGAGCCCGCCGGCGTGACGATGATCGTCGAGGATGACGGCGCCGGCATCCCGGAGGATCAGTTGCGCAGCGTGCTCGAGCCCTTTGTCCGGCTCGATACGGCGCGGCCGCGCGACACCGTCGGCTTCGGCCTCGGCCTGCCGATCGTCGGCCGGATCGTCGAGGCGGAAGGCGGTACGCTGACGTTGTCCAACCGGCGCGAAGGGGGCCTGCGCGCGGCGATCATGCTGCCGCGCTGATCCAGGTTGGCGCGAAAGCCGGCCAAACGATCCCCCGGCAACATAATAAAACATCCCCGCTGCGGAGCGGCAAGCCGCGCGCGCTATCGCTCGTCGATCAACTGCGGCGCCCGCCGCAGGTTCGGGAGCAACCAGCGTGAACGAAGTCATCGGCCGCGTCCTCAGTTTCGAAAAGAAGGTCTTCCAGGACCAGCAGGCGCTCTATTCGACGCTGGCGCACGACGGCCAGTTTCCGAAGGCGCTGATGATCTCCTGCGCCGATTCGCGCATCGTCCCCGAACATATCATGCAGGCGCAGCCCGGCGATCTGTTCGTCTGCCGCAACGCCGGCAATATCGTCCCGCCCTTCTCGGCGCATACCGGCGGCGTGTCGGCGACGGTCGAATATGCCATTTCGGTGCTCGGCGTGCGCGACGTCATCGTCTGCGGCCATTCGGACTGCGGCGCGATGAAGGGCCTGTCGGGCGATCCCGCCGCGCTCGCCGCGGTGCCGACCGTCGCCCACTGGCTCAAGCATGGCGCCGCCGCGCGGCAGGTCGTCGACCAGAGCTATCCCGACCTCACCGACGGCGAGCGCATCCGCGCGCTCAGCCTCGAGAACGTCGTGTCGCAGCTCGCCCATCTGCGCACCCATCCCTCCGTCGCGGCGGGGATCGCACAGGGGCATATCACGCTGCACGGCTGGTTCGTCGACATCCATGAAGGCGTCGTGCTCGGCCTCGACGGCATCAGCGGCCGGTTCGTGCCGATCCGCGAGGGCGATGCCTTCCCGGTCGCGCTCCACGCCGCGCCGCGCCGCGCCTCCGACGTCGCCTTCGCGGATGCGGCGGAATGAACCGGCTGCGCGCGCTGCTGCCGAGCGGGCCGACGGTCACACGTGACCTCACCGCCTCGATCGTCGTCTTCCTCGTCGCCATGCCCCTGTGCATGGGCATCGCTGTCGCCTCGGGCGTTCCCGCCGAAAAGGGCCTGATCACCGGCATCATCGGCGGCATCGTCGTCGGCGCGCTCGCCGGATCGCCGTTGCAGGTCAGCGGCCCCGCCGCCGGCCTCGCCGTCGTCGTCTTCGAGCTGGTCCGCGATCAGGGCCTGTCGGCCTTGGGGCCGATCCTCGTCCTTGCCGGGCTGATCCAGGTCGTCGCCGGCATCGCCCGGCTCGGCGGCTGGTTCCGCGCCATCTCGCCCGCGGTGGTGCACGGCATGCTCGCCGGCATCGGCGTGCTGATCGTCGTCGGACAGTTCCACGTCCTGTTCGACGCCAAGCCGCTGCCGAGCGGCCTCCAGAACCTCGCCGCCGCGCCCGGCCGGCTGTTCGGCCTGTCGCCGAGCAACATCGCCGCGACCGAGATCGCCTTCGGGGTCGGCATGCTGACCATCGCCGCGATGCTCGGCTGGGAGAAGTTCCGCCCCGCGTCGCTGCGCCTCGTTCCCGGCGCGCTGGTCGGCGTGCTCACCGGCACCTTCGTTGCGCTTGCCTTCGGGCTCGACGTCGCCCGCGTCAACGTGCCCGAATCGATCGCCGGCGCGGTCGCCTTCCCCGGCGTCGGCCTGTTCGCCAAATGGGCCGATCCGTCGATCATCACCGCGGCGCTCGCCATCGCCTTCATCGCCAGCGCCGAGACGTTGCTCTCCGCCGCCGCCGTCGATCGCATGCACGACGGCGTCCGCACCAATTACAACAAGGAGCTGCGCGCGCAGGGCATCGGCAATCTGCTCTGCGGCCTTGCCGGCGCACTGCCGATGACCGGGGTCATTGTCCGCTCCTCGGCGAACGTCCAGGCCGGCGCGACCACCCGCCTGTCGACGATGTTCCACGGCTTCTGGATCCTCGGCTTCGTCGCACTGCTGCCCTGGGTGCTGCGTGAGATCCCGATGGCCGCGCTGGGCGCGATCCTCGTCATCACCGGCTGGCGGCTGGTCAGCCTCGCCCATGCCCGCCACCTCTTCTCGCATTACGGGCCGCTGCCGGCGCTGATCTGGCTGGCGACGCTGGTCACCGTCGTCGTCGCGGACCTGCTCACCGGCGTGCTGGTCGGCATCGGCCTGTCGATGCTCGAGCTGGTGCCGCACCTGCGTCGCCTTGGCCTCAAGGTGTCGGAAGGCGCACAGGGCGGCGCGCATGCGATCAACCTGTCGGGGTCGGCGACCTTCGTCTCGCTGCCCAAGCTCTCCGACACGCTGGAGCGCGCGCCGGCGGGCACGCCGGTCCGCCTCGATGTCACCGGCCTGTCGACGGTCGACCATACCTGCGCCGAGCTAATCAAGGACTGGTTCCAGCGCCGGCGCGCCGCAGGCGACACGATCGAGGTGTTCGGCGCGCGTGGCAAGACTGCCGCACTCGCCCACTGATCCCCGCCCAGCAATGTTTCGTTACAGGAAAGCAGCTTTTTGGCCATAATGCCGCGGTAGCGAAAGGGCGTCCGAGCAAGAC
Organism: Sphingomonas sp. RIT328; assembly: GCF_000632225.1. Taxonomy (GTDB): domain Bacteria; phylum Pseudomonadota; class Alphaproteobacteria; order Sphingomonadales; family Sphingomonadaceae; genus Sphingomonas; species Sphingomonas kyungheensis. The sequence goes on along the minus strand of NZ_JFYV01000028.1, from coordinate 20,762 downwards.
CGGTGCCCCTTCGCATCCCGCGAGGCGAGCGCGCCGGCGGCGCGGACGCAGGAGGGACCTCCATCCACTCGAAAGGGGTCCCATGAAGTATCTTCTCCTCGCGGCTACCACGCTCGCTGCCGTGACTTCGATGCCCGCCGCGGCGCAGGACACCGCGCCGCCCAAGGCGGTCACCGTCTCCGGCAGCGTCGCGCTCGTCTCCGACTATCGGCTGCGCGGCGTGTCGCAGACCGACAAGGAAGGCGCGGTCCAGGGCGGCATCACCATCGCGCACGAAAGCGGCGTCTACGTCGGCACCTGGGCGTCCAACCTCGCCGGCTGGGGCACGTTCGGCGGCTCCAACATGGAGCTCGACCTGATCGGCGGCTACAAACATGCGATCAGCGGCGGCGCGATCGATGTCGGCCTGACCTGGTATATGTATCCGGGCGGCGCGTCGAAGACCGACTTCGCCGAACCCTATGCCAAGCTGTCGGGCACGATCGGCCCGGTCAATCTGCTCGCCGGCGTCGCTTACGCGCCCAAGCAGGAGGCGCTCGGCAAATGGTATAACAGCGGCGCGGACTATGCGACCGGCGTGCCCAACCGTCCGGGCAAGAAGAACGACAATCTCTACCTGTGGGGGGATTTCGCCAGCGCGATCCCGACGACGCCGTTCACCGCCAAGGCGCATATCGGCTATTCGAAGGGTAATTCGGGCCTCGGCCCCAACGGCACCTCGGTGGCGCCGACCGGCGAATATTGGGACTGGCTGCTCGGCGCCGATTACGCGATCAAGGGCACGCCGCTGACGCTCGGCGTCGCCTATGTCGATACCGACATCACCAAGCGCCAGGCGGCCTACCTCCAGCCGAACTTCTCCTCGACCAAGAACGGCAGCAGCATCGCCGCCAGCCAGGTCGTGTTCGCGCTGACCGCGGCGTTCTGACGTCTCCCGTCATTCCTCCCCGCTCGCGGGGAGGTGGCACGCCGAAGACGTGACGGAGGGGGGCTTCCGCAGGCGATACGGCGGTTGGCGAGCTCTCGCCCAGCGGACCGCTTGAGGAAGCCCCCCTCCGTCACCGCTTCGCGGTGCCACCTCCCCGTGCCGGGGAGGATTTTGGCGATGGAACCACTCCCTCGCCGCCGCGCTGTCGCCGTCATGCATGACGCCCTGATCTTCACCCCCGACGATGTCGATCTGACCCGGTCGCCGCTACGCCGCGGCATCGCCGAACCGACCTATGTGCTCGGCGCGTTCAACCCCGGCTTCACCCGCCTGCCGAACGGCAATCTGCTGCTGATGGTCCGCGTCGCCGAGGCGCTGCGCGAGCCGGTGCGCGACGGCCACGTCCATGCGATCCGCTGGACGCCCGAAGGCTATGTCACCGACGCCTGGCCGCTCGACGCGGTCGACATGACCGATCCGCGCCAGTTCGAGGTCAAGGGCAACCGTCACCGCATCCTCGCCCTTACGTCGCTGTCGTGGCTGCTGCCGGTCGAGCTCGATCCCGCCGGCGAGCGGATCGTCGCGATCCATTACGACGCGGCGATCGAGCCCGCCGCCGGCTACCAATGCTATGGCGTCGAGGATGCGCGCATCACCCGGATCGGCGACACCTGGTACATGACGACCTGTTCGGTCGGCGCCGAGCGGCACAGCACGACGCTGCACAGCGCGCGCGACGGCCTCCACTACCGGCTCGACGGCATCGTCCTCGATCACCAGAACAAGGACATGATCCTGTTCGAAGGTCTGGTCGGCGGCCGCTTCATGGCGCTGACCCGGCCGCTCGGCGAGGTCTATTTCGCCTATCCGCCCGACAGCCCCTATGTCGGCGGCCCGTCGATCAACTTCGCGCAGAGCCCCGACGCGCTGCACTGGAAGCCGCTCGACGCGCCCGGCCTGCGCGCGCGCAAGGGATCGCAGGCGGCGATGAAGATCGGCGGCGGCACCCAGCCGGTGCTGACCCGCGACGGCTGGATGATGATCTATCACGGCGTCGAGGCACGCGAGAGCGTCGGCATCTATCGCAGCTTCTGGGCCTTGCTCGACCGCGACGATCCCGCCCGCATCCTGCGTGTCGAGGATGAGGTGCCGTTGCTGGAAGCCAACCCCGCGCTCACCGCGCGGATCGCGCATCAGATGTACCTGCCCACCCCCGTGGTCTTCTCGACCGGGCTGGTCGACATGGGCGACGACTATCTGGTCGCGAGCGGCGAGGCGGACCTCGCCTGCCGGATGACCCGGCTGGCCAAGGAGCGGTTCGCATGACGTGGTGGCGGTCGGGGACGATCTACCAGATCTATCCGCGCTCGTTCCAGGACAGCGACGGGGACGGCGTCGGCGACCTCCAGGGGATCGAAGCGCGGCTCGACCATCTCGTCATGCTCGGCGTCGAGGCGATCTGGATCTCGCCGATCTTCCCGTCGCCGATGCGCGATTTCGGCTATGACGTCGCCGATTATTGCGGGATCGATCCGCGCTTCGGCACGCTCGCCGATTTCGACAGCCTGCTCGCCGCGGCGCATGATCGCGGGCTCAAGCTGCTGCTCGACTTCGTCCCCAACCACAGCTCGACCGATCATCCCTGGTTCCAGGAGAGCCGCGCGTCGCGCGACAATCCCAGGCGCGACTGGTATATCTGGCGCGATCCCGCCCCCGATGGCGGACCGCCCAACAACTGGATCAGCGACTTCGGCGGATCGGCGTGGGAATATGACGCCGCGACCGGACAATATTACTATCACGCCTTCCTCAAGGAACAGGCCGACCTCAACTGGCGCAACCCCGATCTGCGCCGCGCGATGATGGAGGCGCTGCGCTTCTGGTTCGATCGCGGCGTCGACGGGTTCCGCATCGACGTGCTGTGGCACATGGTCAAGCACGCCGACTTCCCCGACAATCCCGCCAACCCCGACTATCACCCGGCAATGGGCGGGATGCATGCCGTGCTCCAGCAGCATTCGACCGACCAGCCCGAGGTGCACGGCATCGCCGCCGAGATGCGCGCGGTCGCCGATTCCTACCCCGGCGACCGCGTGCTGATCGGCGAGATCTACCTGCCGGTCGAGCGGCTGATGCACTATTACGGCCTCGACGTGCCCGAGGTGCATCTGCCCTTCAACTTCCAGCTGATCGATGCGGCGTGGGACGCGCGCCACCTCGCCGGGCTGATCGCCGACTATGAGGCGGCACTGCCCGCCGACGGCTGGCCCAATTGGGTGCTCGGTAATCATGACCGGCCGCGGATCGCCAGCCGCGTCGGCGCCGCGCAGGCGCGCAACGCCGCGGTCCTGCTGCTGACGCTGCGCGGCACGCCGACGCTCTATTATGGCGACGAACTGGGCCTGACCGATGTCGCGATTCCGGCGGAGCGCGTGCAGGACCCGCGCGAGCTGCGCGAGCCCGGGCTCGGCCTCGGCCGCGATCCGGTGCGCACGCCGATGCCGTGGAATGCGAGCGCCCACGCCGGCTTCTCCACCGCCGAGCCGTGGCTGCCGCTCAACCCCGACTGGCCGACGCGCAACGTCGCCGCGCAGGCGGCCGATCCGGCATCGATGCTCGCGCTGCACCGCGACCTGCTGCGGCTGCGGCGCAAGCACGCGGCGCTGGCGGTCGGCGACTTCCGCCTGATCGCCGCGGAGGGCGACGTGCTCGCCTATGAGCGCAGCCACGGTGACGAGCGAATCGTCGTCGCGCTCAATCTCGGCGCGACGCCGCAGCCGGTCGAGCTGCCCGCCGGTACGCTGCTGCTGTCGACGTTGGGCGGCACCGCCGATCCGGCGACGCTGCGCGGCGACGACGCTATCATCCTGCGCGTAACCCGCTAAGCGAGCGTCATGAAAATCGCGATGCTCGCCCCCATCTCGTGGCGCACCCCGCCGCGCCATTACGGCCCGTGGGAACTCGTCACCAGCCTGCTGACCGAGGCGCTGGTCGCGCGCGGCGTCGACGTCACGCTGTTCGCGACGCAGGACAGCCTCACCGCCGGTACGCTCGCCGCCGTCGTCCCCGCGCCCTATTCGGAAGACCCGAGCGTCGATGCCAAGGTGTGGGAGTTCCGCCACCTCGCGCATCTGTTCGAACGCGCCGGCGAGTTCGACCTGATCCACAATCAGGCGGATTTCCCCGCCCATGCCTTCGCGCATCTGGTCGACACGCCGATGGTGACGACGATCCACGGCTTCTCGTCGGACCGCATCCTGCCGATGTACCAGCCCTATCAGGACCGCGTACACTATGTCGCGATCAGCGAAGCGGACCGCTCGCCGCAGCTGCGCTATGCCGCGACGATCCACCATGGCATCGTCCTCGACGACTTCCCCTTCGATGCGCAGGGCAGCGACGCCTTGCTGTTCTTCGGCCGCATGCATCCCGACAAGGGCGCCGCCGAGGCGATCGCGGTGGCGCAGGCGACGGGCCGCGAACTCGCCATGTACGGCATCGTCCAGGATCAGGGCTATTACGAGCGCGCGGTGGTGCCGCATCTCGGGGCCCAAATCCGCCACCCCGGCGCGGTCGGCGGCGCGGAACGGACTGCCGCGCTCGGCCAGGCCGCGGCGCTGCTCCACCTCATCAACTTCGACGAGCCGTTCGGCCTGTCGGTGATCGAGGCGATGGCCTGCGGCACGCCGGTGATCGCGATCAACCGCGGATCGATGCCCGAACTGATCGACGACGGCGTCACCGGCTTCCTCGTCGACAGCGTCGAGGCGGCGATCGCCGCGGTCGCGCGCCTGCCCGAGATCGACCGCGCCGCCTGCCGCGCGGCGGTCGCCGAACGTTTTACCGTGGAGCGCATGGCCGACCGCTATATCGCTTTGTATCGCGACATCTTAGGTGGTTGAACCGGCCGCGGCGATCGGGCCATAACGGGAATATGATCGCCCGCCTGCGCCGTTTCCTGTCCGAAGAAGACTGGACGTTCGCGCCGCAGGAAGTGCCGGTGCTGCCCGGCTCACCCGGCACGGTCGAGCATCGCACGCGCCATCGCATCGCTTATGGCGTCATCGCGGTGCTGCTCGGCCTGACCGGCGGCTTCGGCAATGCGCTGATCTCCGCCAACACCTATACGCTGCAAGGCGCGCTCGGCCTCGATCCGGCGGAGATCGCCTGGCTGCCGACCGTCTATGTGATGACCAACGTCAGCATCAACCTGCTGCTGATCAAGTTCCGCGCGCAATTCGGCCTGCGCCCGTTCGCGATGATCTTCCTCGGCCTCTACGTGCTCTTCACGCTCGGCCATCTGTTCGTGCGCGAATTCGATACCGCGATCCTGGTGCGCGCGGCGAGCGGCATGGCGGGCGCGGCGGTCTCCAGCCTGTGCCTCTATTACATGATGCAGGCGCTGCCGACCAAATGGCGGCTGAAGGCGGTGGTGGTCGGCATCGGCATTCCGCAATGCGCGACGCCGCTCGCCCGGCTGTTCTCGCCCGATCTGCTCGCCATGTCGCAATGGCGCACGCTGTACCTGTTCGAGCTGGGCCTCGCCTTGCTCAGCCTCGCCGCGGTCGCGCTGCTCCGCCTGCCGCCGACGACGCGGTCCAAGGCGTTCGAGCCGCTCGATTTCGTCACCTTCGTCCTGTTCGCGGGCGCGATGGCGCTGTTCGCCGCGGTGCTCGGCGAGGGGCGGATCGTCTGGTGGGCGAATGCGCGGTGGATCGGCTGGGCGCTGATCGCGGCGATCCCGATGCTCGCCGCGGCGCTGGCGATCGAGCATCACCGCGTCAATCCGTTGCTCAACACGCGCTGGCTCGGCAGCGCCGATATCGTCCGCTTCACCGTCGTCACGATCATGGCGCGCATCGTCCTGTCGGAACAGACCTATGCCGCGGTCGGCCTGCTCACCGTGCTCGGCCAGAACAACGACCAGCTCATCACCTTCTTCTCGATCATCTTCCTCGCCTCCCTCGCCGGCGTGGTGATGAGCGCAGTGACGCTCGACGTCGAGCGGCTGGCGCATCCGATCATGCTGGCGATCGGCCTCGTCGCGATCGCCGCTTATGCCGACAGCCATGCGACCAGCCTGACCCGCGCGCCGCAGCTCTACGCCAGCCAGGCGCTGATCGCCTTCGCCGCCACTTATTTCCTCGGGCCGGCGCTGCTGTTCGGCATGACCCGCGCGCTGAAGGCGGGGTCGGGCCATATCATCAGCTTCATCGCGCTGTTCGGCATGATCAACTCGATCGGCGGCCTTGCCGGGACCGCGCTGCTCGGCAGCTATCAGCAGATCCGCGAAAAGGCGAACAGCGCCGCTCTGGTGCAGGGCATCGACCCGACCGATCCGATCGTCACCCAGCGGTTGCAGGCGGGCGGCGCGGCGGTCGCCCGCGTCGTCGGCGATCCCGGCCTGCGCAGTGCCGAGGGCGCGGCGATCCTGTCGCAGACCGCGACGCGCGAGGCCAATGTCCTCGCCTATGACGACGTGTTCCGGCTGATCGCGCTGCTCGCCGCGCTCACCTTCTGTTATCTCCTCTTCCTCATCATCCGCCGGGCGCATCGCGAACGCCGCGCCGCGTCCAGCCAGAGTGCCGCATGACCGATAGCCGCAGCCCCGTCGATCCCACCCCCGCGACCGAGGAGGCGCAGGCCGCCGCCGCGCCTGCCGCTGCCGCTGCCGCTGCCGCCGCGCCCGTCGGCTCGGGCTGGAAGCCGCAGCCGCCGAGCCGCACCGCGCTCGTCGTCATCGCCGCGCTGGCGGTCGGCGGCGTGCTCGCGGTGCTCGCGGCGTGGCGGCTGCCGCCCTTCGCCACCGCCTATCAATCGACCGACAATGCCTATGTCCGTGGCCGCACCACGGTGATCGCGCCGCAGGTGTCGGGCTATGTCACCACCGTCTTCGTCCGCGACTTCGCCGACGTGAAGGCGGGCCAGCCGCTCGTCCGGATCGACGATCGCATCTATCGCCAGCGCGTCGACCAGGCGCAGGCGCAGGTCGATGCGCAGGCGGCGACGCTCGCCAACGCCAACCAGACCGAGCGCAGCCGGACCGCCAGCCTCGCCGCGCAGACCGCCGCGGTCGCCAATGCCGAGGCGCAGCTGATGCGCGCGCAGGCGGACATGAACCGCGTCAACGACCTCGTCACCGACGGCTCGGTCTCGTTGCGCGAACGCGACCAGACGCTCGCCGCGCTGCGCCAGGCGCAGGCGGCGGTGCAGCAGGCACGCGCGGCACGCGAGATCGCCCAACAGGATATCCGCACCGTGCAGGTCGGCCGCGGTGGCCAGCGGGCCGGCGTATCGGGCGCCGAGGCGGCGCTGCGCCTCGCCCAGATCGATCTCGCCAACACCGTGATCCGCGCGCCGGAGAGCGGCCGGCTGAGCGAGGTCGGCGTCCGCGTCGGCCAATATGTCACCGCGGGATCGCAGCTGATGTTCCTCGTACCGCCCGAAACCTGGGTGATCGCCAATTTCAAGGAGGCGCAGACCGCGCGGATGACAGTCGGCCAGCCGGCGAGCTTCACCGTCGACGGTCTCGCCAATGCGCGCCTGACCGGACATATCGAGCGCATCTCGCCCGCCGCCGGCTCCGAATTCGCGGTGCTCAAGGCGGACAATGCCACCGGCAATTTCACCAAGGTGCCGCAGCGGATCGCGGTCCGCATCCGCGTCGACCCGGGCCAGTCGCTCGCCGCGCGCCTGCGCCCCGGCATGTCGGTACAGGCGCGCGTCGATACGGCGAACGGGCCGGTGGTGAAGTGATGATCCGCGTGAGGACGCGAAGCCGCGTCGAGGGTGCGCCTGCCGCGCCAGCGGCTCTCCCGTTGCTGCTCGATCGAAGCGTCGGCCTCGCCATAAAGGCCACCTCTTCGCGCCTTCGCGTCTTCGCGTGCACAACCCTTTTCGCCAACGATGCAGGGTTCACGCGGAGGCGCGGAGGCGCGGAGGACGTGCGCCGAGGATGGAACGCCCGCTCCTCCCCCTCTCGTGATCGGGAGGGCCGCTGCGCGGCATATCAGCCCTGCGCGTCCTCTGCGCCGCTACGCGCACCCTATTCAGCGGCCCTTCTCTGCCTCGCCCTCAGCGCCTGCATCGGCCCGCGGCCCGACGCGCCCGCGGCAAGCGCGGTGGTGCCCCCGCCGGCGTGGCGGACGGCGCTCGGCGAGGGCAGTCCGATCCGCGCCGACTGGTGGAGCGCGTTCGGCGATCCGGTGCTGACCAGCCTCGTCTCGCGTGCGCTCGGCAGCAACGTCGATCTCGCCGCCGCGGTCGCGCGGATCGACGAGGCGCGCGCCGCCGCCCGCCTCGCCCGCGCGCAGCAGACGCCGACGCTCGGCGGCGCGGTGCCGGGCACCACCGGCCAGACGGTGAGCCCCTTCGGCACGCCGAGCGACGCCTTCGGCGCGCAGCCCGCGCTCACCGCCAGCTACGACCTCGACCTGTTCAGCCGCCTGCGCGCCGCAAGCCGCGCCGCCCAGGCGCAGGCGCTGGCGAGCGAGGGTGCGCGCGACACCGTCCGCCTCGCCATCGCCAGCGGCGTTGCGAGCAATTACATCACGTTGCGCGCGCTCGACCAACGGCTCGCCGTCGCCCAGCAGACGCTGGCGGCGCGCGCCGAGGCGCTGCGCATCGCCCGCCGCCGCGCCGAGACCGGCTATACCTCCAACCTCGAACTGCATCAGGCCGAGGCCGAATATCGCGCGACGCAGCAGCTCGTCCCCGCCGCGGAGCTGGCGATCAGCCGTCAGGAAAATGCGCTCAGCCTGTTGCTCGGCGCCAGTCCCGGGCCGATCCCGCGCGGCCTGCCGCTCGACCGGCTGCTGTCGCCGGCGATTCCCGACGGGCTGCCCGCGGATCTGCTCCGCCGCCGTCCGGACCTGTTCCAGGCCGAACAGACATTGGTCGCCGCCGACCGCACGCTCGACAGCGCGCGCGCGGCGATGCTGCCCAATCTCGCGCTCACCGGCTCGGCGGGCGTCGTGCTGTCGACCGCGCTCGCCAATCCGATCGGCGTCTTTTCCATCGGCGCGAGCGTGCTGTCGCCGATCTTCGACGGCGGCCGGCTACGCGCGCAGAACGACGTCGCGGTCGCCCGCCGCGATCAGGCCGCTTATGCCTATCGCCGTACCGCGCTCGTCGCGTTCCAGGAGGTCGACAATGCGCTCGCCGGGGTGCAGCGATCGGGCGAGCAGGCGGTGGCGCTGGAGCGGCAGGTCGATGCCCTCGCCGCCGCGCTGCGCAACGCCAGCAACCGGTATCGGGCCGGCTATACCTCTTATATCGAACAGCTCGATGCGCAGCGCGGCCTGCTCACCGCCGAACTCGCGCTGGTCCAGGCGCGCGCCGACCGGATCACCGCCTATGTCGCGCTCTATCAGGCGATGGGCGGCGGCTGGTCGCCGGCGGATGTGACCGCGACGCAACGGTAACGTCAGTATTGCATCGCAATATGCCGACGGCCCGGATCGCTCTCAGATCCGATGCGTTTTGGCGAGCCCCCCCCCTTAACCTCTAGAAGCCTACCGTCGCTTATGCCCGAATCGACCAAGATCGCAGAGACGAGCAGCGTCGGCAGCTGGGATTGGGACGTCGTCGCCGACCGCGTCACCGCCGATGCCGATTTCGCCCGCCTCTACGGCGTCGATCCGGAGGAGGCGCAGCAGGGCGCGGCACTCGCGCGCTTCTTCACCAGGATGCATCCGGACGATGCGCCGCGCGTCCAGGCGGAGATCGCCGAGGCGCTCGCCAGCGGCGAACCGTTCGAGAGCGAATACCGGCTGCAACAGCCCGATGGTCGCGCGCGCTGGGTCGCGGCGCGCGGCCGGGTCAGCTACGACGAGGCCGGCCGTGCGGTGCGTTTCCCCGGCATCAGCTTCGACATCGACGCGCGTAAATCGGCCGAACTGCGCTTGCAGGCGCTGGTCCGGCTCAACGACCGGCTGCGTGGCGCCGGCGATCCCGAGGATCTCGCCTTCGCCACCGTCGAGACCCTCGGTCGGCTGTTCGACGTCAGCCGCTGCGGCTATGGCACGATCGACCGCGAGGCGGAGACGATCGTGACGACGCGGCCGTGGTGCGCGCCGGGGATCGATCCGCTGCCCGAGATCCTCCACTTCCGCGACTATGGCTCCTATATCGAGGACCTCAAGCGCGGCGAGACGGTGGCGATCGGCGACGTCCACCACGATCCGCGCACCGCCAGCACCGCCGAGGGGCTGAAGAGCCTCGCCGCCTTGTCGTTCATCAACATGCCGGTCACCGAACAGGGCGGGTTCGTCGCGCTGCTCTACCTCAACAATGCGCAGCCGCGCGCCTGGCAGCCCGAGGAGATCGCCTTCGTCCGCGACGTCGCCGAACGCACCCGCGACGCGGTCGAGCGGCGGCGCGCCGAACAGGCGCTCGCCGCGCTCACCGCCTCGCTCGAGGAACAGGTCGAGGAGCGGACGCGCGCGCTGATGACCGCCGAGGCGCATCTGCGTCAGGCGCAGAAGATGGAGGCGGTCGGCCAGCTCACCGGCGGGCTGGCGCATGACTTCAACAATATGCTCACCGGCATCTCCGGCGCGATCGAGATGATGCAGGTGCGCGTGCGGCAGGGCCGGTTCGACGAGCTCGACCGTTATGCCAATGCCGCCCAGGGTGCGGCGCGGCGCGCGGCGGCGCTGACGCATCGCCTGCTCGCCTTCTCGCGGCGGCAGACGCTCGATCCCAAGCCGACCGACATCAACCGGCTGATCGACGGGCTACGCGAGCTGATCCAGCGCACCGTCGGGCCCAATGTTTCGATCGAGACGGTCGGCGCGGGCGGGCTCTGGCCCGCGATGGTCGATCCCAACCAGCTCGAGAATGCGCTGCTCAACCTGTGCATCAATGCGCGCGACGCGATGCCCGACGGCGGCCGCATCACGATCGAGACCGCCAACCGCTGGCTCGACGACCGCGCCGCGCGCGAACGCGACCTCGAACCCGGCCAGTATCTGTCCCTCTGCGTCACCGACACCGGCACCGGCATGACCCCCGAGGTGCAGGCGCGCGCCTTCGACCCCTTCTACACCACCAAGCCGATGGGCGAGGGCACCGGACTCGGCCTGTCGATGATCTACGGTTTCGCCCGCCAGTCGGGCGGGCAGGTCCGCATCTATTCGGAGGTCGGCCAGGGCACGACGATGTGCATCTACCTGCCGCGCCATTACGGCGACGCCGATCCGCATGGCGACACCGCCGTATCGTCCGCGATGCCGGCGGTGACCGAGGGCCGCCATACCGTGCTGGTGGTCGATGACGAGCCGACGATCCGCATGCTCGTCGTCGAGATCCTGCGCGAGATGGGCCATAACGTGCTCGAAGCCGGCGACGGCGCGACCGCGCTGCGGCTGCTCGGCACCGGCGCGCAGGTCGATCTGCTGATCACCGACGTCGGCCTGCCCGGCCAGATGAACGGCCGTCAGGTCGCCGATGCCGCGCTGACCCTGCTGCCGGCGCTCAAGGTGCTGTTCATCACCGGCTATGCCGAGAATGCGGTGATCGGCAACGGCCCGCTCGGCGCCAATATGGCGCTGCTCACCAAGCCCTTCGCGATGGACGTGATCACCGACCGCATCCACACGATCCTCGACAGCTAGGCAGAGCAGCAGCGCTGGCCTTAGGCGCTCGCGAGCAGCCGCTCCGCCTCGGCGAGATGCAGGCGCTCGATCATCGCGCCGTCGAGCTGGATCGCGCCCTGCCCCGCCGCCTCGGGCGCGGCGAAGGCGGTGACGACCGCGTGCGCCCAGGCAAGCTGCTCCGCGCTCGGGCCGAAGGCGGCGTTGGCGGCATCGATCTGGCTCGGGTGGATCAGCGTCTTGCCGTCGAAGCCGAGCATCGCGCCCTGCGCACATTCCGCAGCAAGCCGCGCCTCGTCGCCGATCGCGTTGCAGACGCCGTCGAGCACGGTGAGGCCGCCGGCACGCGCCGCGATGACGAGGTGGCTCAGCGCCGGCAGCAGCGGCGTGCGCGCCGCATCGGGGCGGCAGCGCATCTCCTTGGCGAGATCGTTGGTGCCGGCGATCAGCAGCTCGGTCCGCGTCGCCGCCGCCGCCGCGACGATCTGGCCGAGGGCGAGGATCGCGCCGCAGGTCTCGATCATCGCCCAGATCGGCGGGCCGCCGGCGCCGACCGCCGCGCGCACCGCGATCAGGTCGTCGGCGCGCGCGACCTTGGGCACCACCACCGCCATCGCCCCGCCCACGGCTGCGGCATCGTCGCGGCCCCATGGCGTGTCGAGCGCGTTGATCCGCACCGCGCAGGCGCGCGCGCCCGCCGCCGCCGCGACCGCCGCCTCGCGCGCCGTCGCTTTCGCTGTCGGCGCGACCGCATCCTCAAGGTCGAGGATCACCGCATCGCAGGCGAGCGACGGCGCCTTGGCGAGCGCACGCGGATTGGAGGCGGGCATGAACAGCACGCTGCGGCGGCGGAACGGCACATCATTCATCCGCCGCATCCTAGAGCAGCGATCAGGCGCTCACCAGCCGGGCAAGGTCGATCAGCGCGCGCGGCATCGCCGCACCGGAGGGGGTCGCGATGTAGCGCGACACCCATATCGGCCCGAACTTCGCCTTGAACGCGCGCAGCCCGGCGAAACCGTAGAGCCGCTCGCCATTAGCGAACAGCGCATGGCCCAGCCGCGCCCATACCGGCGCCAGCCGCCCGCTCGGCATCCCCGACAGCGGCGCCATGCCGAGGTTGAACCGCTCATAGCCGGCGTCGCGTGCCCATTCGATCAGCCGGACGAGCAGCATCTCCATCGTGCCATAAGGCGCATCGGGATGATGGCGCATCAGGTCGACCGACACCTCGTCGCCGTCGCCCGAGGTCCAGATATTGGCGAAGGCGACGATCTCCCCCGCGACCCGCACCACCGCGACCGGGAAGCGGGTCAGATAGGCGGGCTCGAACGCGCCGAGGCTGAAGCGCTTCTCCTGCCCCGCCTTGCCGGCGAGCCATGCCGCCGACACGCGTTCGAGCGCGGGAAGCAGATCGGGTACCGCCTCTGCCGGCTCGACCGCGAAGACCGCGCCCGCCGCCTCGGTGCGCCGCACCGCGTGGCGCAGCGACTTACCGCGCGGCCCGGCGGTGGTGAAATCGGCGAGCACGACATGCGCCTCCTCGCCATATTTGATCGCCTGCAGGCCTAGCTCGACGAACAGCGGCAGCATCCGTTCGCTCGCCTGGTAGAAGCACAGACGCCCGGCGCGCGCGTCGCAGGCGCGGCGGATGCTCCATACCAATTCGCTCCATGCCGCCGCCGGGCCGACCGGATCGCCCATCACCACCCAGCTACGGCCCTGCACGCGATACATCAGAAAGGCATCGCCCGCCGCCGAGACGATGAAGCTCTTGTCGCCGGTATAGGCGAGCGCGGCGTCGGTGCGCGGGCAGTGCGGCAGGGCGGCGGCGAGCGCCGCCGGCGGCGGCAGAGCGTCGGGCATCGCGCGCGTCCGGCTCGCGGTGAGCAATTGCCACGCCGATACCGCGGTCAGCATCACCCCCGCCGCGAAGCTCGCGCGCAGGAAGCGCGGCGCGTTGCCGTCGAGCGCGAAGCGCCACCACAGATCGTCGCTGTACGGCGTCCGCTTATAGGCGAAGAAGCCCGCCCAGATGCTCAACGCCAGCGCCGCGGCGGCGGCGACCAGCCACGGCCAGCGCGGCCGGTCGGTGAGGATGCCGCCTTCGCGATAGAAGCTCGCCTGGCAATATTGCAGCACCGCCGCGACGATCAGCTGGAGCAGCGCCTCTTCGTAATCAAGACCCTTGAGCAGCGAGAAGAGCGCGCCGCCGATCAGCAGGAGGCGCGCCGCCGCCCAGCCCGAGCGCAGCCGCGCGGTCAGCGCCGGCGCGACGAGCAGCATCGCGGTGCCGATCAGGCTGCCCGCCATGTGCGATCCCTCGATGAACGGCAGCGGCACGAGGTCGGTCAGCTCGGTCAGCCGCCCCTTCACGCCGGGCAGGGCGCCGGACACCAGCATCACGAAGCCGGCGACGAACACCAGCGCGGTCACCGCGCTCGGCGCGAGCAATTGCCCGGCGCGATCGACATAGCCGAGGCCGCGGCGGATCGGGTGGCGCAGCCGCCAGCCCTCGCTCGCGGCAATGCCGATCGCCGCGATCAGCAGCGGCAGCAGATAATAGATCAGCCGGTAGAGCAGCAGGGCCGCGAACAATGTCGGCCGGTCGCCCGGCACCGTCGCCAGCACCACCGTCTCGAACACGCCGAGCCCGCCCGGCACGTGCAGCAGCAGCGCGACGACCACCGCCACCGCATAAGCGACGACGAAGCCGGGAAAGGCCTCCGGCGCCGCGCCCGGCACCAGCACGAACAGCGCCGCCGACGCCATCGTCAGATCGGCGAGCGACAGGCCGGCGAGCGCCGCCATCTGCCGCAGACTCGGCAGCGCGATGCCGAACCGCGCCGGGCCGAGCGTCGTCGCGCCGCGCAGCCGCAGCAGCGGCAGCACCGTCAGCAGCGCGAGCAGCGCGGCGCCGAGCGATCGCGCGGCGACGGCGGACAGCGTCACCGGGCCGAGCGTCATGCCGTCGCCCGCGATCAGCCCGATCCCCGCCGCGCCGGCGACGCCTGCCCAGAAGGCGAGCGCGCAGATGCCCGCGACCTGCGCGATCTCCCCGAAGGCGAGCCCCGCCGCGCCGTAGAGGCGCAGCCGCGCCGATCCGCCGGTGATCAGCGACAGGCCGAGATTGTGGCTGAGCGTATAACTGGTGAACGACCCCGCCGCCGCGATCCGCCACGGCAGCGGTCGACCGACCGCCCGCAACGCCACCCAGTCGAGCCCGGTCAGCAGCAGATAGCTCGCCGCGGTCAGCGCCAGGCTGGCGGCGATGTGCGTATCGGGAATGGCGCGCAGCGCGGCGCGCACGTCGCTGAGATGCACCTCGCGCAGCACCAGCCGCAGCGCGGCGAAGCCGATCGCCGCGATGAGCAGCACCGCGGCGACCGTCAGGCTGCGGCGGTGCTGCTGCGCATAGGCGATCACCGCATCCAGACGGCCGACTGTCACGCCACCCGGTGCCAGACCTGCGACTTGCACAGCAAGCCGGCGACGACGCAGCCCGAGATGGTCAGCGTCGCCGGCGTCTCCTGGCGGATGCGCGACGAGAAGGTGCGGCGCATGTCGGGGACGAACACCCGCCCGACCCAGATTCCGGCGCGGTTGCGGTGATAGCCGCGCAGCAATTGCGTTCCGACCAGATCGGGCAGGCCGGCGTTGCGCGCCTCGGCGCGCGCCTGCGGGCTCGCCCAGACGATCCGGCCGCACAGCGTACCGTCGGCGCAACGCCCGGTCTGCACCGCCAGCGTATTGCGCGGATTGGCCCAGCGGCCGATCACCGCCGGCGGCCTGGCCGGCACGTTGGCCTGCGCCACGGTCGCGCCGGTCAGGCCTGCGAGCACGAGCGCCCATCGCGTCATGGTCATGATCGTCTCCCCCACCATCTTACGATCATAGACGGCACAGGCCGCGCATTGCCGCACCATTGCGTCGAATCATCGCGCGGCTTCCCCGGGTGCCGCGCGGTGGATCGCCGTCAGCACGCGGTCCGCCAGCGCGGCATAATCGTCGTCGAGGAAATGGCCGCCCGGCATCGCGATCACCGTCGCGCGCGTACCGCGCAGCATCGGGCAGGCGCTGTCCGGCTCGGCGATGCCGTAGATGCAGGTCAGCGACGTCCAGCCGAGCCGCGGCAGCGTCAGGCGCGCGAGGCTGTCGGCGGTGCCGCGATAGGCTATCCCGGACGGATCGGCGCGGAAATAGACCGTCTCCCCCGGCACGATCAGCACCACCCCGGCGATCCGCGCCCGCTGATCGGCGGGCAGTGCGGCAAGGCCGGTCTGCAACACGTCGGCGCCATAGGATTGGCCGACCAGCATCAGCCGCGCCGCCCCGGTCCGGGCGAGCGAGGTGCGCACCGCATCGGCGATGATCGCATCGACGGTGCCGCGGTCGCGTCGTCGGCCGAACAGCGCCGGCGTGCTCCACGCCGCGACCGGCAGGCCGGCGGCCGCGAGCGCCGCGACGGTGTGCGGATTGGGCCCGTAGCGCAGCCCCATGTCGCCCGACAGATAGAGGACGCCGATCCGCTGTGCCGGGCCGCGCGGGCGGACGAGGTGCAGCGGATCGCGATCGAAGAAGCCCGCCGAGGCGGCGACCCCGGCGATGATCGCCAGCACCACCGCCGCAACGCCGCCGACGCGGACGAGCCGCCGGCGCGACGATCGGATGCGGGACGCGGCCATCCTCCGGTCCTGCACCCGCGTCGCTGTCCGGACGAGGACGGGCCGATGAACTTTTCGTCACCCGTCGCACCGCGAGCTGCTAGCATGTCCCTATAAAAATAAGAGGATGCTTATGACACCGATGCTGCTGCCGCTGTTCGCCGCCCAGGCCGCGCTCGCTCCGCCGGCGACGCTCGGCGCCACCGACCAGCGCGTCGACCAGCCGATTGCCGCACCGGCGCGCGCGCCCGACGTCGCCGACGAATTCACCGGCCCGGCGATCGACGCGCGGCTGTGGCGCTTCGACACCGCCAATAACAAGCAGGGCTGGTTCAACCATGAAAAGCAATATTACGGCCCCGACAACGCCCGCATCCGCGACGGCGCGCTGGTGATCGAGGCGCGTGCCGAACGCCCGACCGCGGCGGACAGCGGCGGCCAATCCTATACCTCCGCCAAGCTCGTCAGCCGCCGCGCCTTCGGCTACGGCTTCTACGAGGTGCGCGCGAAGCTGCCCTGCGGGCGAGGCACCTGGCCGGCGATCTGGCTGCTGCCCTCGTCGGGGACGTGGCCGGCGATGGGCGAGATCGACGTGATGGAGATGGTCGGCTGGGACCCCAATGTCGTCCATGCGACGGTGCACAGCGCGCTCTACAATCACGTCAAGGGCACGCAGCGCGGCGCGCAGGTCACGGTGCCGAGCGCCTGCACCGCCTTCCACCGCTATCAGCTCGACTGGCGGCCCGACGCGATCCTGATCGGCATCGACGACCGCGCCTATATGCGCGTCGCCAACGATCGGCCCGGCGGCACCGGCGCCTGGCCGTTCATCCGCCCCTATCAGCTGATCCTCAACCTCGCGATCGGCGGCGACTGGGGCGGCAGCAAGGGCATCGACGACGCCGCGCTGCCGCAGCGGATGGCGGTCGACTATGTCCGCTTCTGGCAGCGGCCATAGACGTCAGCGCCAGCTGCGCACGCCGAGCATGGCGAGCCCGCCGGCGACGGTCAGCCCGGCGAGCAGCAGCATCACCGCGCCGAAATCCTGCGGCGTCGCCAGCCACCAGGCGAGCGGCGGGCCGAGCAGCGACGGCACAGTGTTGGCGAGGTTGAGCAGCCCGAGGTCGCGCCCGCGATGGTCGGGGTTCGGCAGCAATTGCATCGCGAACGCCGCCTGCAGCGCGACGAACACCGACGCACCGGTGGTGTAGACGATGAAGGCGATCGCGCCCGCCGTCCAGCCGCTCGCCCCCGCCATGCCGACCAGCCCCGCCGCCGCGACCGCACTGGCGAGCAGCAGGAACGGCTTGCGCCGCCGCGCCCGGTCCGACAGCCGGCCGAGCAGCAGCGCGATCGGCAGCGGCACGACGAAGGCCAGCGTCATCAGATGCCCGACCCGCGCCGGCAACAGGCCATGCCCCGCCGGCGCGACGATGCTTTCGAAATAGAAGAGCAGATAGCCCTGCGTCACCACGCTCGCGATCTGGAACAACAGGCGCGACACGCCGGCGACGATCAGGTCGCGGCGCGGCGGCAGCGCGAGCGCCGCCTGATCCGCGGCGACCGGCGCGGCGCGGCCGTGGACGAGCAGCAGCGGCACGATGCAGACCAGTACCACCGCCGGCACCAGCGCCAGCCGCATCTCGGCGGGCAGCAACGCCTCGCCGACCAGCCATGCCGAAAAGGCCGAGGCGGTCGGCGGCCCGAGCGAGAGCAGCCCGCCGGCGACGCCCTTGTCGCCGTCGGCGATCTCTTCCGCCATGATCGCCATCAGCGGCGCGAGCATCGCATTGACCACGACCTGGAAGAAGGCGATCGCCGCGATCAGCGCCGCCGGCGTCGTCGCCAGCGCCACCGCCGCATAGCTCGCTGCGGTGGCGACGCCGCCGCCCGCGATCCATCGCCGCCGCCCGCCGCCGCGCTGTCGCGACCGGTCGCTCAGCCAGCCGAAGACGACGTTGGACAGGCTCGCCGCCACCGCCCCGGCGGTGACGCAGGCGGCGGACAGGCCGATCCGCCCCGCCCCGCTCAGCGCCTCGATCTTGAGCGGCAGCAGCAAGGTGAGCAGCGGCAGATAGGCGATCACCCCGCCGACATAGGCGAGCGCGACGATCGCCAGGAACAGGCGCGGACGGGGATTGGCGGACTGGATCATCGTCGGCCGGATCCTGCCCGCGATCCGGCCGGCAGGCAATGCGGGGCGCCCCCGGATAAGCGCGTCCGTCGCGCGACTTACGGCTTCATCGTCGCCCCCCGCAGCGTCGCGCTCGCCACCGTCGAACGATCGCCCGCATCATGCGCGAGCGCGACGCGATAGCGCCTTGCGGCGATCCGCCCGCCGGGCAGCGCGCTATCGTGATCGGCGACGACGCGCGGCTCCGCGGCCAGCGTCACGCGCCGCGTCTCGCCGGGATGCACCGTCACGCGGGTGAGGCCGGCGAGGCACGTCGGCGCACCGGTGCCGGTCACGTCGAAGGTGACGCGCAGGCGGCACCCGCCGGTCACCACCGGGTTGCGATGGGCGAAGGCGGTGTAGCTCAGCCCGTGGCCGAAGCGGAACAGCAGCGTCAGCCCCTGTTTCTCATACCAGCGATAGCCGTCATCGGCGTCCTCGACATGATCGACCGGAAAGCTCTCCAGCGTCTTGCCTGCGCCCGCTTAGCCGACGAGCCTGCCACGCCGTATCGTCGCAGGGGATCGGCACCGTCGGCGTATCGACAGCGTCCGCCCGCCGATGCCCTGTACCCGCGCGATGGCACATGACGCCGGCTGGCAGTGGCGCATACCGCTCCGGCATCGCGTCGCCGACGCCATCGTCTCGTGCAGCCGCCATCTCGACCATGATGCCGCGCTCGCCCGCCTGCTCGGCGACGTCGATTGCGAGTTGCGCAGCGCGCCCAACCGGCTGCGCTTCGTTACCGGCACGCGGCGGCGGCCATGGCATCGCAACCGCATCGCCCGGGCCTTGCCGGCGACTTCATGGAGCTGCTCGAATCGACCAGCAACAGCTCGATAGGGTGCAGACCCGCGACGTCCTGATCCTTCCCTACAAGGTCACCGAACGGCGCGACGGCTGCTGGCGATACGGCGCGGCAATGCCGATCCCCGACAGTCGCGCGCAGAAGATCGAGCTGTTCCGCGAGACCCGCCGCGCCTTCCGCCGCAATGAGGAGTTGTTCGCGGAGCAGAGCTGGGTACAGGTGATGATGGGTCAGGGGATCATGCCGCGCAGCCACCATCCGATCGCGGCCAATTCGAGCGACGCCGACCTCGCCCGGCTGCTCGACACGCTGCGCCGCACCGTAGCCGCGGCGGTGCGCGGCCTGCCCGACCATGCCAGCTATGTCGCGCATCATGGCGGCATCGCCCGCGACGCCGGCTGACCGATGGCCCGCCGTCGCCAGGCCGTCACCATCCGCCACGTCGCCGCCGATGCCGGCGTATCGTTGCAGACGGTGAGCCGCGTCATCAACAAGGAACCCAACGTCCGGCCCGAGATGATGCAGCGCGTGCAGGAGTCGATCGCCCGGCTCGGCTACGTGCCCTCGATCGCGGCGCAGCGGATGAGCGGATCGCGCTCCTATCTGATCCTCGCGCTCAACGATCGCGAGCGGACCATCGCCGACTGGCGCAGCCGCCAGGGCGCCGACTGGGTCGACCAGATGCTGCTCGGCGGCATGCTGACCTGCGCCGAGCACGGCTATCGATTGATCATCGAGCTGGTCGACACGCACAGCGACCATATCGAGCGCGAATTGGCGGGCGCGATCGCCGCCTTGCAGCCGGACGGCGTCATCCTCACCCCGCCGCATTCGGAGAACGCGCTGATCACCGGACTGCTCGACCGGCACGGCATCAGCTATGCGCGGATCGGCTCGCTGGCGCCGGGCGGCTTCGCGCTGACCATGGACGACGACAATGCCGCGCGGCTCGCCACCGAGCATCTCGTCGCGCTCGGCCACCGGCGGATCGGGTTCATCGCCGGGCCGTCCGACTATGAGCTGAGCGACTGGCGCGTCGCCGGCTGGCGGCGGGCGATGGCGGCGGCGGGCCTTGCCACCGACGACCTGCTCGCCGAGGGTGACTTCAGCTTCGCCTCGGGCCGCGACGCGGCGCAGCGGCTGCTCGACTCGCCTGCCCCGCCGAGCGCGATCATCGCCAGCAACGACCAGATGGCGCTGGCAACGCTCGCGCTGCTGCGTACGCGCGGCCTCGACGTGCCGCGCGATGTGTCGCTGGTCAGCTTCGACGATACGCCGATCGTCCGCTTCACCCATCCGGCGCTGACCGCGATCGTCCAGCCGATCGCCGAGGTCGCGGCCCGGGCGGTCGAACTGATCATCGCCGAACGCGCCGGCCGCGCGACGCCCGACGGACCCACCGTGGTTCCCGCCGGACTCGTCGTCCGCGGCTCGACCGCGCCGCCGCGCGACGCCATGGTGGTGGAAGAGGAGAGAGGATGATGTCGCTTCGAATGACCGCCGCCTTCGGCATGATCGCCCTGCTGCTCGCCGGATGCGGCAGCGGGGCGATCATGCCGAAGGCGGCGGTCATTCGAAGCGACATCATCCTCTC
>NZ_JFYV01000027.1 GCF_000632225.1 Sphingomonas sp. RIT328 | reverse complement strand
ACCCCGGCGGGCGGCTATGCCCCGAGCGGCTCGGCGATCAGCGGCGGCACGCCGGGCGCCGGCGTCACCCCGGTGTTCCGCCCCGCGCCGACCCCCGATCAGGCCTTCCCGGCCCCGGCGCCGCTCGCCAAATATCCGATCTGCAAGAAGGGTCAGTACGACCAGTGCATGCAGCGCGGCGGCAAGTAAGCCACGGCAGCCGGATCGACCGGTTGCCATCTGAAACCTGATCTTTAGGACAAGGCGCTCCAACCTTCGTGCGGGAGCGCCTTTTCCATGTCCTCGATCCGCTTCGACGGCCGCGTCGCCATCGTCACCGGTGCCGGCGGCGGCCTCGGCCGTCATTATGCGCTCGACCTGGCCGCGCGCGGCGCGAAGGTCGTGGTCAACGACCTCGGCAGCGCGCGTGACGGCACCGGCCAGTCGGATGCGGCGCTGGCTGTGGTCGAGGAGATCCGCGCCGCGGGCGGCGAGGCGATCGCCAATGGCGGCGACGTCGCCGATTACGAGCAGATGGCGGCGATGGTCGCCGAGGCAAAGGCGCGGTGGGGCGGCGTCCATATCCTCATCAACAATGCCGGCGTGCTGCGCGACAAGACCTTCGCCAAGATGACGCCGGAGGATTTCGCCTTCGTCGTCCGCGTCCACCTGCTCGGCACCGCGCTCACCACCAAGGCGTGCTGGGATACGTTCCGCGAGCAGAATTACGGCCGGGTGCTGATGACCAGTTCGTCGAGCGGCCTGTTCGGCAATTTCGGTCAGGCGAATTACGGCGCGGCCAAGCTCGGCATCGCCGGACTGACCCGGACGCTCGCCATCGAGGGCGCGCGTCACGATATCCGCGTCAACACGATCGCGCCGACCGCGGGCACGCGGATGACCGAGGATCTCTTCCCGGAGGCCGCCTTCGCCGCCTTCGCTCCCGAAAAGGTCGCGCCCGGCGCGCTCTATCTTGTCAGCGAGGACGCGCCGACCAACGTCATCCTCGGCGCCGGCGCCGGCGCGTTCCAGGCCGCCTATATCACGCTGACGCCGGGCGTGCTGCTCAGCGGCGACGATCTCAGCCCCGAGGGCGTCGCCGCGCATTGGGACGCGATCGTCGACCGCAGCGGCGAGATCGTCCCCCGATCCGGCGCCGAACAGGCGATGTCGATCGCCGCGCTGCTGCCATCCTGAGGTGTATTGAACCTGCAATACACGTCCGCTACCCTCGCGCGGATAACGGGGGAACGGCATGTACAGCGAAAGCGATATCGACGGCGCGGTCGGGGCAGGCGCGATCACCCCGCAGGCAGCCGCGGCGCTGCGCGACTATGTCGCCGCGCGTCAGGCCAGCCCGGCGGTGGACGAAGAGCATTTCCGGCTGCTGACCGGCTTCAACGACATCTTCGTCACCATCGCGTTGGTGCTGCTGCTCGTCGCGCTCGGCCAGATCGGCCAGACGGTCGCGGCGTTCGGCGGCGGCGTCCTGCTCGCCGCCGCGTCCTGGGGGCTGGCCGAATATTTCACCCGGCAGCGGCGGATGGCCTTACCGAGCATCCTGCTGCTCGGCAGCTTCGTCGGTGGAATCGGCTGGACGATCCTTGGCCTGCTCAGCGCCGTGCTGCCGAACCTGACCGATCGCGCCGGGGCGCTAGGCATGGCGGCGGCGAGCCTGGCGATGGCGGCGGCAGCCTGGCTGCACTGGCGGCGCTTCATGGTGCCGATCACCGTCGCGGCGGGGGCGGCGGCGCTGGTCGGCACCGCGATCGCACTGCTTCTCGCCGCCGTCCCCGGTATCGATCGGGCACGCTGGCCGCTGCTGCTGATCGGCGGGCTGATCGTCTTCGCGGTCGCGATGCGCTGGGACATGAGCGATACCGAACGCAAGACCCGCCGCTCCGACGTCGCCTTCTGGCTGCATCTCACCGCCGCGCCGATGATCGCGCATTCGGTGTTCCAGCTGCTCGGCGTGTTCCGCGGCGACATCGGCGTCGGCATGGCGGTGGTCGTGCTGGCGCTCTACATCGGCTTTGCGGTGATCGCGCTGGCGGTCGACCGGCGCGCCCTGCTCGTGTCGGGTCTCGCCTATGTGCTGGCGGCGCTCTACGCGCTGTTCCGGACCGCCGGCGCGATCGAGCTCAGCGCGGCGCTCACCGCCTTCGTGATCGGCTCGGCGCTGCTCAGCCTCTCCGCCTTCTGGCAGACGATGCGCCGCGCGGTCGTCATCCGCCTGCCGGACGGGACACGCCGCCGCCTGCCGCCGGTCGCGTGACCGGCGTCGCGCCGTCCCGGCTATTCGACCAGCTTCATCAGCCGCCGCTCGACCGGCGCGAGCACCGGACCCAGTTCGTGGCCACGCTTGAGCACATTGCCCTGCTCGCCGATCAAGGCCCACATCCCCTGCCGCTGGCGCAAGGCGGGGCGCTTCTCGATGCGGAATTCGGGACGTTCGGCGGCGCGGCGGAAGGCGGCGAAGACCGCGGCGTCCTTGCCCAGCTCCATCGCATAATCCTTCCAATGCCCCGCCGCGACCATGCGTCCGTAGAGGTCGAGGATGCGTGACAATTCGATGCGATCGAAGCCGACCTGCGACGGTTTGCCGGCATGCGGGAACGGGGTGACGATACCCATCAGGCGCGATCACGCTCCGCTTCGGGCACGGATTCGCCGAGCAGCGCATCGAGCCGCTTGCGCATCGCCTCCAGCTCGCACCGCATCATCTCCATCTTCTGCGTCGCCGGGTCGAACACCTCGCTGCACGGCGTGCCGTACGGGACGAAGCGCGGCGGCTGCGCGGCGCCGCCGTCGACCATCGTCGCCCGCGCCGGGATGCCGACCATCACCGCGCCCTCGGGCACGTCGCGCGTCACCACCGCATTGGCGCCGACCCGCGCGCGCTCGCCGACCAGGATCGGCCCGAGCACCTGCGCGCCGGACCCGATGATGACGCCGTCCGACAGCGTCGGATGCCGCTTGCCCGCGACACCATTGTCGGGGCTCGTCCCGCCGAGTGTGACGCATTGATAGATGGTGACGTCGTCGCCGATGTGCGCGGTCTCGCCGATGACGACGAAGCCGTGGTCGATGAAGAAGTTACGCCCGATCGTCGCGCCGGGATGGATGTCGATCGCGGTCCAGGCGCGGGCGATATGGTTGACCAGCCGCGCGAAGAAGAACAGCCGGCGCCGGTACAGCGCATGCGCGATCCGGTGCAGCCCGAGCGCCCAGACGCCAGGGTAAAGCAGGATTTCGGCACGCGAATGGGGGGCGGGATCGCGCGCCTTGATCGAATCCAGATAGGCGGCCAAGCGTCGCAACATGCGCCAACGTCTCCTTGCAGACGCGTTGATGTAATCGGTCCATCGCCGAATTGCCATAAGCGCACGCAGCGCTTTGGGGGGCGACAAAGCCTAGCTTTCTTGTAGGCAATCGCCTCCGCGTGCAGGACAGCATATTGTCCCGCCGTCCCGTCCCCCGATCCACCGGAAAGATGTTTGCCGATGCTCGATTATGTCAGCACCCTCGACTGGTCGCAGATCCTGCCGTTCATTGCGATCGGCTTTGCGGCGCAGGTCGTCGACGGGGCGCTCGGCATGGCGTTCGGCGTGATCAATTCGACCCTGCTCGTCACGGTGATGGGCGTGCCGCCCGCGGTCGCCTCCGCCAGCGTCCATGCGGTCGAGACCTTCACCACCGCCGCGTCGGGGATCAGCCACGTCGCGCATCGCAACGTCGACTGGAAGCTGTTCCGCAAGCTCGTCATCCCCGGCGTGATCGGCGCGATCCTCGGCGCGACTTTGCTCAGCACGATCGACGCCTCCGTCGCCAAGCCGTTCGTCATGGCCTATCTCGCCTGTATCGGCCTCTATCTGCTGTTCCGCGCGATCCGGGGCCGGATCGAGCCGCGCAAGCCCCGCGTCATCGCGCCGCTCGGCCTGGTCGGCGGCTTCCTCGACGCGGCGGGCGGCGGCGGCTGGGGGCCGGTCGTCACCTCCAACCTGCTGATACAGGGCGCGACGCCGCGGCATACGATCGGCACCGTCAATACCGCCGAATTCTTCCTCACCGCGACCGCCTCGGTCACCTTCTTCATCGCGCTCGGCTGGTCGGCGTTCACGCTGCATACGCTCGGCATCCTGATCGGCGGCCTCGTCGCTGCGCCGATCGGCGGCGTCCTCGCCAAGCGCGTGCCGACCCGCGGGCTGATGGCGCTGGTCGGCGTGCTGCTGACCTTGACCAGCGCCTGGTCGATTTACGCCGCAGTTGCGAAGGGATGACGGCGCAGGTGCAGCACCTTTAGAACGCGCAAAAAGCACGGCTTTCCGCTACTGATCGTCCAGTTCGATCAGCACGAGCGAACAGATTGATTTTGCACTGCGGCAAGCCGCCCTATATCCGGTTCACGTCATTCACACCGGAGACCCGACATGGCCCTTATCGGCAGCAAACTGAAGCCGTTCACCACCCAGGCCTATAAGGAAGGCAAGTTCGTCAGCGTCAGCGACGCCGACGTGCTCGGCAAGTGGGCGGTCTTCTTCTTCTATCCGGCCGACTTCACCTTCGTCTGCCCGACCGAGCTCGAAGACCTCGCCGACGTCTATCCCACGTTGCAGAAGATGGGCGTCGAAGTGTTCAGCGTCTCGACCGACACGCACTTCAGCCACAAGGCATGGCATGACAGCTCGCCGGCGATCGGCAAGATCAACTATTACATGCTGGGCGATCAGAACCACACGATCAGCAACAATTTCGAGATCCTGCGCGAAGGCCAGGGTCTGGCCGACCGCGGCACCTTCGTGATCGATCCCGAGGGCGTGATCCAGCTGATCGAGGTCACGTCGGAAGGCGTCGGCCGCAACGCCGCCGAGCTGCTCCGCAAGATCAAGGCCGCGCAGTACATCGCCGCGCATCCGGGCGAGGTCTGCCCGGCGAAGTGGGAAGAGGGTGAAGAGACGCTCGCCCCCAGCCTCGACCTCGTCGGCAAGATCTAAACCTATCCCTGCCTCTCCCCGTGGCAGGTGATCGCGGCCCGGGGTGGTTCCCTCCGCCCCGGGCCGCTTGTTTCTGAAGACCCATTGTTTCGGAGTCCCCTATGCTCGACGCCAATCTGACGCAGCAGCTGAAGGCCTATCTGGTCAACATCCGCGAGCCCATCGAACTGGTCGCGAGCCTGGGCGACGACGCCAAGTCGCGGCAGATGCGCGAGCTGATCGACGAGATCGCCGCGCTCTCCGACCAGATCACCACCGCCGAGGGCGACGATGCGCGCCGCCCGAGCTTCCTGATCCGCCGCACCGGCACCGATATCGGCGTGCGCTTCGCGGGCCTGCCAATGGGGCATGAGTTCACCTCGCTGGTGCTCGCGCTGCTCCAGGTCGGCGGTCATCCGTCCAAGGCGGCGCCCGCGCTGCTCGATCAGGTGCGCGCGCTCGACGGCGACTATCACTTCGAGACCTATTTCTCGCTGTCCTGCGCCAATTGCCCTGACGTGGTGCAGGCGCTCAACCTGATGGCGGTGCTCAACCCGCGCGTCACGCATACCGCGATCGACGGCGCGCTGTTCCAGGACGAGGTCGCCACCCGCAAGGTGATGGCGGTGCCCACCGTCTTCCTCAACGGCGAGGTCTTCGGTCAGGGCCGCATGGAGCTCGAGCAGATCGTCGCCAAGCTCGACACCGGCGCCTCGGCGCGCGCCGCCGAGACGATCGCCGCCAAGGAGCCGTTCGACGTGCTTGTCGTCGGTGGCGGCCCGGCCGGCGCGGCGGCGGCGATCTACACCGCGCGCAAGGGCATCCGCACCGGCATCCTCGCCGAACGGTTCGGCGGGCAGGTCGCCGACACGATGGCGATCGAGAATCTCGTCTCGGTACCGCACACCGAAGGTCCCAAGTTGGTCGCCGACCTCGAACGCCACGTCCGCGAATATGATGTCGACATCATCAACCTGCAGCGCGCGAGCAAGCTCGTCCCCGCCTCGGCCGGCGGACTGCATGAGCTGACGCTCGCCAATGGCGCCTCGCTCAAGGCGCGCACGATCATCCTGTCGACCGGCGCGCGCTGGCGGCAGATGAACGTGCCGGGCGAGGATGCGTATAAGAACAAGGGCGTCGCTTATTGCCCGCATTGCGACGGACCGCTGTTCAAGGGCAAGCGGGTCGCGGTGATCGGCGGCGGCAATTCCGGCGTCGAGGCGGCGATCGACCTCGCCGGGATCGTCGCGCACGTCACGCTGATCGAATATGACAGCCTGCTCCGCGCCGATGCCGTGCTCCAGCGCAAGCTCGCCAGCCTGCCCAACGTCACCGTCATCACCTCGGCGCTGACCACCGAAGTGCATGGCGACGGCGACAAGGTCACCGCGCTCTCCTATCGCGACCGCACCCACGGCACGATGCACCGCGTCGAGCTCGCCGGCATCTTCGTGCAGATCGGGCTGGTGCCCAACACCGAGTGGCTCGCCGGCACGGTGGCGCTCAGCCCGCGCGGCGAGATCGAGATCGACGATCGCGGCCACACCTCGCAGCCCGGCATCTTCGCCGCCGGCGACGCGACGACGGTGCCGTTCAAGCAGATCGTCATCGCGATGGGCGCCGGCTCGACCGCAGCGCTCGCCGCCTTCGACCACCTCATCCGCCTGCCCGCGGAAGAGACGCACGACTGGGAAGAAGCGGCGGAATAGCCGTTAAAGTTAGTTCCCCGGCGCGGGGAGGTAGCCGGGATGCGGTGACGAAGGGGCTTCCGCAACTGCGACGTTTGCGGAAGCCCCCCATTCGCTTCGCGAACGATCCCTTCCCCGCACCGGGCAGGATAAGGGGTAGCGCCCTCCGCCCCGCCCGCCTATCTCGCGGGCCATGGCGGCGACCTACCTTCCCACGCTCAAGCAGCTGCAATATCTCGTCGCGCTCAAGGATGCGGGCCATTTCGGCCGTGCGGCCGATGCCTGTTTCGTCACCCAGTCGACGCTGTCCGCGGGTCTGCGCGAACTCGAGACGCTGATCGGCGTGACCCTGGTCGAGCGCACCCGCCGCGTCGTCCGCTTCACGCCGCTCGGCGACCGGATCGCCGACAAGGCGCGGCGGGTGCTGCGCGAGGCGGAGGAATTGGGCGACATCGCCCGCGCCGCCGGACGGCCGCTGTCGGGCGAGATGCGGATGAGCGTCATCCCGACGATCGCACCGTTCATGCTGCCGCATATCCTGCCGCGGCTGCGGCGCGACTATCCCGACCTCAAGCTGTTCCTGCGCGAGGAGCCTTCGGGCGCGGCCTGCGAGGGGCTGCACAACGGCCGTACCGATTGCGTGCTGCTCGCCCTGCCCTTCGCCTGCGGCGACGTCGCGTCGGAGCCGCTGTTCGACGATCGCCTGTTCGTCGCCTACCAGCCGCAGGACATGCCGAGCGACCCGCCGTCGATTCCCGCCGCGCTGATCGACGAGACGCGGCTGCTGCTGCTCGAAGACGGGCATTGCCTCAAGGATCACGCGCTGTCGGCCTGCAACCGGCCGGAGCTGCGCGCCGAGGCGACGATGCTCGGCACCTCGCTGCATACGATCGTGCAGATGGTCGACAACGGCCTCGGCATGACGATGCTGCCGGAGATGGCGCTCAAGGCCGGCATCCTCGACCATACCAATATCGTCGCGCGACCGCTCGATGCCGACAATGCGGTGCGGCGCATCGCGCTGGTGTGGCGGCGGGCGAGCCCGCGCGAGAAGGACTTTCAGCTGCTCGCCGCGGCCCTCGCCGAGGCGCGGTGACGCAACCGCGACGCGGCTCGGGCGTAGAGGCCTGCGCATGAACCGTTTTTCGTATGCCCGGCCGCTTGCCGTCGTCGCCCTCGCGCTGCTTGCCGGCTGCGTGCCCCCCGCCACCGCGCCGGTCGCCGCGCCGCCGCCGCCCGCCGCCGCCGCCGCGCCGGTCGCGGTCGATCCGTCGCGGATCGAATCGGAGGCGACGATCGCCGCCTCGATCGCGGCGACGCCGGGGCTCGGCACGCTCGCCAGCGAACTGCGCACCGCCGAACTTGACGCCTTGCTGTCCGGCACCGGCCCCTATACGCTGTTCGCGCCGAGCGACACCGCCTTCGCCCGCCTCGCGCCGGGGATCGCCGGCGATCTGCTCGCCCCCGCCAACCGTGCCGCGCTGGTGACGCTGCTGCGCTATCATATCGTCGCCGGCACGCTGACCACCGAGCAGCTGACGCAGCGGATCCGCGCCGGTGGCGGTCGCGCGACGCTGGTGACGCTCGGCGGCCAGCCGATCACCGCGACGCTGACCGGCGACGTGATCACGCTGACCAGCGCCACCGGCAATCGCAGCTATGTCGAGGCCGCCGATATCGCGCAGGTGAATGGCGTGATCCATGTGGTCAACGGCGTGCTGGTGCCGACGCTGCCGCAATAAGCGTGCCCTCGGCCGGTCAGGGCCGGAGCGGCGATCCGGACCATCGCCGCGCCACCCGCGCCTGCCACAGCATCAGCAGCGGCACCGCGCCCAATTCCATCGCGAAGCCGAACAGATGCCCCGACGACGGCACGCCGACCGCGACGAGCGACACCACCCGCGCCAGTCCGCCCGCGACGATCAGCGCGCCGAGCAATCGGAACCGCGCGCCGCGCGCCTCGATCTGCGGCACGCAGCTCGCGAAGGCGACGCCGACCGCGAAGAAGATGCCCGAGACATAGCGGAAATGGCTGTCGAGATCGGTCGGGATCACCGGCGGATGGCCTAGGAACCCCGGCCCGTGCAGCACGCTCTGCCCGCCGACGATCAGCGGCACGAGGCAGGCGATCGCCACCACCCCCTGCAGGGCGCGCCGCTCGATCGCGGGGCTCACGACAGGATCTCCTTGCGCACGTGGATGGCGCGCAGCGACACGCGCACCTCCCACATGAAGGCGGTGAGGCAGCAGATCAGCAACGACACCGCGACGATGAACACCAGAGCGATCCACGTCCCGATGTGGAATTTCGCGATATTGGCGATGAACAGCAAGGCGATGACGAGGCAGGCCATCACCGCGCTCGACACCGCGAGGAACAGCGCCGCGTTGATGATCGACATGCGCTCGTCGAGCAGCTTGAGCTCCCAGATGTAGCGCGTGCGGTCGGCGGGCACGTCGATCTCCACCACGCGCTCTTCGAGGATCCGCGCGCGATCGATCACCCGCGCCAGCCGGCCGGCGAGAACGTTGAGGATCTGGCCGATCGCCGCGAGCATGAACACCGGCGCGAGCGACAATTGGATCGTCTGGGCGATCGTCGAAACCTGGAACAGCACGGGCATGATGCTATCATAAGCTGCATCCGCGATCGGGGAAGGGCTGGTGCACCGCATGGTAAGACGCCGCAGCCTATGCGTGGCGACGTGATGCCCCCCGCCCCCATCGCCACGCTCGTCGACGGGCTGCCCGCCGCGATCGATACGGTCGCCGCAGCGGCGGCACCGACACATCGCTTTCTGCGGCGCGGCTGGTATCGCGCGGCGATCGCCGCTTATGGCGGTACGGCGCGGACGATGCTCGTCACCGCGAGCGGGATACCGGTCGCCGCGCTGCCGATCGTCCCGCTCGGCCCACGGCCTGCGCGCCTTGCCACGATACCGGGAAGCTATTGGCCGTTCCGAAGCTTCCCGCTCGCCGCCGATTCGGACGATGCCGTGCTCGACGCGTTGCTCGTGATACTGGCGCAGACCGTCCGCGCTTTGCGCATCGGCCCGGTCTATGACGGCGACGCCGCCGCCGCGCGGCTGATCGCACTGGCCCGCGCGCGTGGCTGGAGCGTGCTCGACCGGTTCGTCGCCGACAGCTGGCTGCTCGACATGGCGGCAGCGCAGGCCCAGGGCTGGCCACGCAATTCGACGCTGCGCAAGAACCGCTTCCACGAAAAGCATCTCGCCGAACACGGTACGCTCGCCTGGCGCTTCCTCGATGGCGCCGACTGGCCGGCGGGGTTCGACCTGCTCGCGGACGTCGAACAGGCGAGCTGGATCGCCGCGCGCACCGACGGGTCGGACGCCAAGTTCACCGCGACCGGCCATGGCGCCTTCTGGCGCGCCGCCGCCGCCGACCCGGCGCTCGCGGCGATGTTCCGCGCGGCACTGCTGACGATCGACGGCAGGCCGGTGGCTTTCTCCTTCGACCTCGACGCCGGCGCCCTGCGATATGCCATCGCGAACAGCTATGACCCGGCCTATGCGAGACATTCGCCCGGCAAGCTGCTCTCCTACCGCAATCTGGTCGCTGCGCTCGGCCGCGGCGTGACGCGCGTCGACTGGGGCGCCGGAGACAGCGGTTATAAGCGGGTGATCGGTGCCGAGCAGGGACCCGCGATCCGCGACTGGCTGCTGCTCCGCCCGGGCGCGGCGCGATGGGTCCGGCTGCTGCTCGCGCTGGCGTGGCGGCGATCGGCGCGCGACTGATCCCTTTCGCGCCGCTGCGCGTTGCACAGCCATGTACGTCTTCCTCGACTTCGAAGCCTCCTCCCTCGCCAAACGCAGCTATCCGATCGAGGTCGCCTGGGTGTTCGAGGACGGGCGCGAGGAAAGCCACCTGATCCGCCCCGCGGCGCAATGGACCGACTGGGACGATGCCGCCGAGGCGATCCACCATATCCCGCGCGCGACGCTGGCGGCAGACGGCGTCGCGCATGACGTCGTCGCGCGGCGGATGGTCGAGACGCTCACCGGGCATGACCTGTTCGCGAGCGCGCCGTCGTGGGACGGCAAATGGCTGAGCGCGCTGCTCCGCGCCGCCAAGCTGCCGCGCCACGCCCTGCGCCTGCGCGACACCGAGGAGGCGCAGCGGGCGACCGCCACCGCTTTGCTGCGCGACATCGTGCCGGCGGATATGCTCGGCCGGACCGTGGCGGATGTCGTCGCGCTCGCCGAGGTGCGCGACCGCGACGTGCCCACGCATCGCGCGCTCGCCGACGCACGCGACGAATGGCGGCGCTGGTGCCTCGTCCGTGACGCGGCGCAGGCGCGCGCGTGACGCCCCTCCCCCGCCCGGCCGCGCTCTGCTAGGCGGCGGCATGGCCGAGATCATCAACCTCCGCACCGCGCGCAAGGCCGCCGCCCGCGCCGCTGCCGACCGCACCGCCGCCGCCAACCGCGCCAAGTTCGGCCGCACCAAGTCCGAGCGCGCTGCCGATGATGCCGATCGGGCGCGCGTCGACCGGATCGTCGACGGGGCGAAGCTCGAGGATTGATAGAATTCACCTGGAGGCGCGGAGGTAGCTAGGCGCCGCGAGCGCAGCTCTTCCTGTCTGCCGGTGAGGCGAAACTGACGCGAGCCTCCAAACAGTCTCCGCGCCTCCGCGCCTCCGCGCGAACCCTCACCGGTCTGATGAACCGGCCGACGGCCGCCGCACCCGCCATGCCATCAATGCAACCAGCGCCGCGAGCCCGAACCAGGTCAGCGCATAAACGAGATGGCTGTTGCGGAAGGTCACCACCGTCAGCCCGCCGCGTGGGAAACCCACGTGCGGCTCGCGCGCGTCGATGAAATAGGGCGCCACCGTCCCCAGCCGCCGCGTCGCCGCGATCGCCGCGACATCGCGCGAATACCAGCGATCCGCAGCCGGATCATTGTGCCGCAGGAAGCCGCCACCCGGCTCGCTGAGCCGCAGCAGGCCCACCACCGTCTGCGGGGCGGCGGGCACGGCGATCCGGCCGCGTCGCTCCGCCGGCACGAAGCCGCGGTTGATCAGGACGGTGAAGCCGCGCGTCTCGAAGGGGGTGAGCAGCCAGAAACCGCCGCCGAGCTCGGTCACCGCCTGCACATAGGTGTCGGCGCCGGCGCGATAACGGCCGGTGACCCGCACGGGCCGGTAGACGTCGTCGCTGCCGACCGCCGGCCAGGCCGCCGGCCCCGGCGCTGCGACCGGCGGCTGGCGGAGCTGGCGTTCGGTATGCGCGATCAGCGCGAGCTTCCACGTCCGCCGCTCGAGCTGCCAGATGCCGAGGCCGATCAGCAGCGCGATCGCGACCAGCGTCAGGCCGGTCGCCAGCGCAGAACGGGACGCCCGCCCGCTCACATCGCGCTCGCGTCTCCGCCCATGTTCGGCATCATGTTGAGGTTCATGTGGTACATCACCCACATCGACCCGGCGAGACAGATGGTGAGGACGATGATCGTGAAGATCAGCGCCATCAGCGTCCAGCCCTGTTCCGACTTGGCGTTCATGTGCAGGAAGTAGATCATGTGGACGACGATCTGCACCAGCGCGAACACCATGATGATGCCGGCGGTGATACGCGGATCGGCGATCACGCCGCTCATCACCAGCCCGAACGGGATGGCGGTGAGGATCACCGACAGCACGAAGCCGATCAGATAATCCTTGCGGCTGCCGTGCGCGCCTTCCGACGAATGGCCATGGCCATGCGCATTGTCGTGCGGGTCGTGACCGTGCGCGCCCGGCGCATGGCCATGATCGTGATGCGTGTCCGCGCTCATCGCAGCACTCCCAGCAAATAGACGAAGGTGAAGACGCCGATCCAGATCACGTCGAGGAAGTGCCAGAACAGCGACAGGCATTGCAGGCGACGCTGGTTGGCGGCGATCAGCCCCTTGCGGCCGACCTGGACCATCAGCGTCACCAGCCAGATGATGCCGAAGGTGACGTGCAGCCCGTGCGTGCCGACGAGGGTGAAGAAGGACGACAGGAAGGCGCTGCGCTGCGGCCCCGCGCCTTCCTGGATCAGCGTCGAGAATTCGTACAGCTCGATGCTGAGGAAGGCGAGGCCGAACAGGCCGGTGATCGCCAGCCAGCCCTGCACGGCGCGCACCTTGCCGTCGTTCATCGCCAGCATCGCAAAGCCGTAGGTGATCGACGACAGCAGCAGCATCGACGTGTTGAGCGCGACCAGCGGCAGCTCGAAGATCTCGTGCGGCTGCGGTCCGCCGGCATAGCTGCCGCCGTAGACGCCATAAGCGGCGAACAGCATCGCGAAGATCAGACAGTCGCTCATCAGGTACAGCCAGAAGCCCAGCATCGTGCTGCCGCCGGCGTCGTGATGATGTTCGTCGGTCTCGTAAAAGACCGGGGCCTGGGTGCCCGGTGGAATGGTTGCTTCGCTCATGATCCTCAGGCCCCCGCGACCGCAGCGTGTCCGGTCAGCTGCCGGGTATGTTCGTCCTCCGCCGTGGTGACCTCGGCGGCGGTGATGTAGAAATCGCGGTCATAGTTGAAGGTGTGGCCGACCGCGACCGCCAGCAATCCGACGAACGCCAGCGCGGCGAGCCACCAGATGTACCAGATCATCGCCAGCCCGATCACCGTCGACAGACCGGCGAGGATGACGCCGGCGCCGGTGTTGC
Organism: Sphingomonas sp. RIT328; assembly: GCF_000632225.1. Classification (GTDB taxonomy): domain Bacteria; phylum Pseudomonadota; class Alphaproteobacteria; order Sphingomonadales; family Sphingomonadaceae; genus Sphingomonas; species Sphingomonas kyungheensis. The sequence goes on along the minus strand of NZ_JFYV01000027.1, from coordinate 27,811 downwards.
GCGGCATATGGATGTCGCGGAAGCCGTTGACCGGCCGCGCGGCATTGTTCGACTTCATGTCATACCAGGCGTCGAGATCGTGGACGACCGGGGTGAAGGCGAAATTATAGGCCGGCGGCGGCGACGAGGTCGCCCATTCCAGCGTGCGCGCATTCCACGGATCGCCCGTCCAGTCGCGCAGCGCCTCGCGGTTGCGGAAGCTGACGTAGAACTGGATCAGGAAGGCGGCGATGCCGACCGCGATCATCGCGGCCCCGATCGCGGCGATGATGAACCAGATCTGCAGCGACGGATCGTCGAAGTGGCGCAGGCGCCGCGTCACGCCCATCAGGCCGAGCACGTAGAGCGGCATGAACGCGACGTAGAAGCCGATCACCCAGAACCAGAAGCTGATCGTCCCCCACTTCTTGTCGAGCTTGAAGCCGAACGCCTTCGGGAACCAGTAGTTGATCCCCGCGAACATGCCGAACAGCACGCCGCCGATGATCACGTTGTGGAAATGCGCGATCAGGAACAGCGAATTGTGCAGCACGAAGTCGGCGGGCGGCACCGCGAGCAGCACGCCGGTCATGCCGCCGATCACGAAGGTGATCATGAATGCGATCGTCCACATCATCGGCAGTTCGAAGCGGATCCGCCCCTTGTACATGGTGAACAGCCAGTTGAAGATCTTCGCGCCCGTCGGGATCGAGATGATCATCGTGGTGATGCCGAAGAACGAATTGACGCTCGCCCCCGACCCCATGGTGAAGAAGTGGTGCAGCCAGACGAGGTAGGCGAGGATGGTGATGACCAGGATCGCGTAGACCATCGACGTATAGCCGAAGATCCGCTTGCTGCAGAAGGTCGAGGTGACCTCGCTGAACACGCCGAACGCGGGCAGGATCAGGATGTACACCTCCGGGTGACCCCAGATCCAGATCATGTTGACGTACATCATGGGGTTGCCGCCCATGGTGTTGGTGAAGAAGTGCGTGCCGACGTACCGGTCGAGGCTGAGCATCGCCAGCACCGCGGTCAGCACCGGGAAGGCGGCGACGATCAGCACGTTGGTGGCAAGCGCGGTCCAGGTGAAGACCGGCATCTTCATCAGGCTCATGCCCGGTGCGCGCATCTTGATGATCGTCGCGAGCAGGTTGACGCCGGACAGCAGCGTACCGACGCCGGCGATTTGCAACGACCATATGTAATAGTCGACGCCGACATCGGGCGAATAGTCGAGCCCCGACAGCGGCGCCATCGCCAGCCAGCCGGTCCGCGCGAACTCGCCGACGAACAGGCTCGCCATCACGATCACCGCGCCCGCGGTGGTCATCCAGAAGCTGAAATTGTTGAGGAACGGGAAGCTGACGTCGCGCGCGCCGATCTGCAGCGGCACGACATAGTTCATCAACCCGGTGACGAACGGCATCGCCACGAAGAAGATCATGATGACGCCGTGCGCGGTGAACACCTGGTCGTAATGGTGCGCGGGCAGGAAGCCTTCGTTCGGGCCGAACGCCATCGCCTGTTGCGCACGCATCATGATCGCATCGGAAAAGCCACGCAGCAGCATGACGATGCCGAGGATCATATACATGATCCCGATCTTCTTATGGTCGACCGAGGTGAACCATTCCTTCCACAGATAGCCCCAGACCTTGAAATAGGTCAGCGCGGCAAGCATCGCGGCGCCGCCCATCGCGACCACCGCGAAGGTGCCGATCAGGATCGGTTCGTGGATCGGGAAACTGTCGAGCGTCAGGCGCCCGAATATCGTCTTGAGCAAGGCATCGGACATCATCTGGGTCCTACGAACGGTCAGCGGCGGTGAGGCCGGTGATGGGGGCGGGCAGCGGATCGGCGGCGGTCATCGAACGATTGTCGGCGTTGCCGGGTTTGCTGCTGCCGGGCGCGGGAGCGCGCGGGGCGTTGCGGTGCGGGCTGCTGCCCTTTTCCTCGGGCTCCTTCTGCAAGGCGCCCTTCGACTCGCTGCCACGCATGTGGCCGCTGTCGTTGACGGTCATGCCGTGGCCACTGTCACGATGCGGATCCATCGCACCGTCCTTCATCATCGTCGCCTGCATGCAGGTCTCACCCGGCTTGGTGCACATGCCGACGATGCGGTCGAACAATTGCGGCTGGACCGCGGCGTAACGGATCGCCGGCACCTTCTCGCTCGGCTTCTCGAGCTGGGCATAGGTCGGCATGTCGAGCCGCTGCTGCGCCGATCGCGCCTCCGACGCCCATTTGGCGAAGGCCGCATCGTCGACGCTGTCGACGGTGAAGTGCATGTAGGAGAAGCCGGCGCCGCTGTAATTGGCGGACTGGCCCTCGAACCGGCCCGGCTTGTTGAGCACGGCGTGCAGCCGCGTCTCCATACCCGGCATCGAATAGATCATGCCGGCCATCGCGGGCACGTAGAAGGTGTTCATCACCGACGACGAGGTGATGCGGAACTGCACCTGCCGGTTGGTCGGCAGCACCAGTTCGTTGACCGTCGCGACGCCCTGTTCGGGGTAGATGAACAGCCACTTCCAGTCGAGCGAGACGACCTGGATCTCGAGCGGCTTCCCGTTCTTCGCCACCCGCTGGCCCGGTGCGATCCGGCCGAGCGGGCGGTAGGGGTCGAGCGCATGCGTGCTGATCCAGGTCATCGCGCCCAGCGCGATGACGATCATCAGCGGCGCCGACCAGATGATCAGCTCGAGCCCGGTCGAATGGTCCCAGTCGGGCTGGTATTCGGCGTCCTCGTTGGTGTGGCGGAACTTCCACGCGAACAGCAGGGTCAGCACGATCACCGGCACGATGATGAGCAGCATCAGCCCGGTCGACCACAGGATCAGATTGGCCTGCTGGCGGGCGACGTCGCCCGACGGGTTCATCACCACCCAGTCGCAGCCGCCGAGCAGGGCGGGCGCAGCGAGGACGGCGGTGGTGCGCAGGGCGCGCATCACCCGCGGTGCGGCGGTGCGCCGGGCGCACGCGAGAAGAGACGGGGTTCGCATCACCATCGCCCGTACTCCTGCGTGCTGCACCGCAAAATAGGACATTTTGTCCTATCCCGCCCGCGCGCCGGCTGCGCTACACAAGGACGCTGGCGTTGCGTCCGTTTGCGGGCAAGGCGCGTTGATGACGGCTGGCCCTCGGGCTGTGAGACGACAGGATCGTGATACATGTCAGTGGCTTCTGCCCATTCCGGGGCGCTCGAACGCGATGCCCGTGCAATCAACACCAATGGCGACCATGAGGTCCGTCCCGGTGAGATCGCGATCGGCGTGGTCATCGGCCGGACGTCGGAATTCTTTGACTTCTTCTGCTATGCGATCGCCTCGGTCATCGTCTTCCCGGCTTTGGTCTTCCCCTATGTCGACCGGCTGACCGGCACGCTCTATTCGTTCGCGCTCTTCCCGCTCGCGTTCATCGCGCGGCCGATCGGCACGCAGATCTTCATGTGGGTCGACCGCGAGCACGGCCGCGGCACCAAGCTGACCATCGCCTTGTTCCTTCTCGGCACCTCGACCGTGTCGCTCGCCTTCCTGCCCGGCTATGCCGAGGTCGGCATCTGGTCGGCGATCCTGCTCGCCGCCTTCCGCATCGGCCAGGGTCTCGCGCTCGGCGGCGCCTGGGACGGCCTCGCCTCGCTGCTCGCGCTCAACGCGCCGCCGGAGAAGCGCGGCTGGTATGCGATGGTGCCGCAGCTCGGCGCGCCGCTCGGCCTGATCGTGGCGAGCGCGCTGTTCGCCTTCCTCCTCGCCAATATGGAGGGCATCGACTTCCTGTCATGGGGCTGGCGTTACCCGTTCTTCGTCGCCTTCGCGCTCAACGTCGTCGCGCTGTTCGCGCGGCTGCGCATCGTCGTCACGCCTGAATACAGCCGGCTGTTCGAATCGCGCGAGCTGACGCCGTCGCGCGTCACCGCGACAGTCAAGGCGCAGTGGCGCAACATCGTCATCGGCGCCTTCGCCCCGCTCGCCAGCTTCGCGCTGTTCCACATGGTGACGGTATTCCCGCTGTCGTGGGTCGCATTGTTCACGCGTGAGGATATCGCGCGCTTCCTCGGCATCGAGATCATCGGCGCCTTCTTCGGCCTCGGCGCGGTGGTGATCTCGGGCCTGCTCGCCGATCGCATCGGCCGCCGCTCGGTGCTCGGCTATACCGCCGCCGCGATCGCGGCGTTCAGCGGCTTCGCGCCGCAGCTGCTCGCCGGTGGCGATGCGGGCGAGCTCGCCTTCATGATCGGCGGCTTCGTGCTGCTCGGCCTGTCGTTCGGCCAGTCGTCGGGCGCGGTGACCAACAATTTCCCCAAGCGTGCGCGCTACACCGGCGCGGCGCTGACCTCGGACCTCGCCTGGCTGTTCGGCGCCGGCTTCGCGCCGCTCGCCGCGCTGGTGCTGGCGAGCCAGTTCGGTCTGCTCGCGGCGGGCGGCTATTTGCTGTCGGGTGCGTTCGCGACGCTGGTCGCGCTGGGGCTCAACAAGGAATTGGCCCGCCGGCTCGACTGATCGGCGACGGGGCGGCCGGCGCGTGCCGCCGCCCCGGATCGTCGGCGACGCGGATTGCGTATCGCGATCCGGCTCTGATCTGTTGCAACGCCGCAGGTCAGTCATTGTCTGTGCGGCGGACCGATGGCCCGCCATAAGCCGAACCCTATGACGGGTCGCTCCACTCGGCGGCAGCACCAGTGTTCCCGCGCGAGCCGAACCTCAATAGCCAGTCAAAACGACGGCTTATGGCAAAGCGCCACTGGGCTTCCGCCTTCGCGGGAGCATGATGAGATATCGGCAGCGATTTCGAACATGTCCGGAATGACGGAACGCTCGGGGTAAGGTCAGAGCGGTCAGGCCTCGTCTCAGCAGCACGATCGTGCGACTCGGCCGATTGCTGCGCTCTTCCGGCTGCGACGGGCTTATTCCTCGCCGCGGCCCATGCCCGTCATGTCGCCGCCGGGGCTGCCGAAGCCGCCGCTGCCCATGCCGCCCATGCCGCCCATGCCGCCGCGCCCACCATGGCCGCCCCGGCCGCCGCGCCCGCCACCGCCGCCGCCACGTCGGCGGTCTTGCGCCGAGACGCGGCCCGAGACGTGCGGCAATTCGTCCCACGCCAGCTTGCCGTCGTGGTTCGTGTCGAGCGATCCGAACCGCTTGGCTGCGGCCTCGGCGAATTCGCGGGCATCGACGCCGCGGTTGAAGTTGCGATCGGCGGCGGTCACCGGCTCGGGCAGCTCGAAATAGCTGAACCGCGCCGCGCCGAGCTTGCCCGCGTCATAGCTCGGCGCCTTGCCGCCGCCCTCGCCATCCGGATTGCTCATCACATAGCCGCCGCCGCCACCCGATCGGACCTCCGGCGCGACGGTGCTTTCATAATAATCGATATCGTCGGGGTCGATCTCGCCATCATGCTTGCGGTCGAGCTGCGCGAAGAAGCGGCTGGCATCCGCCTGGAATTCGGCGCGGCTGACGAAGCCGTCGCGATCGGCGTCCGCCGCGTCGAACCAGGCACGCTCCGGGTCGGGCGCGGCGTCGGTGCCGTGGAACGGCTGGCCCATCGGGCTGATGAAGGTGCGGTGGTTGCCGTGCGCGGGCGGCGGCGGTGCCGGCGGCTGCTGCGCCGCGACGCTGGCGGAGCAGGCGAGCAATGCGGCGAAGGCGATGCGACTCATGATCGGTGTCCCCTGTAGTTCAGTGCGGTCAACCAGCCCAATGTTGCGGCTGGATGTCCACGCCGCCGGAAGAGACTATGATCCGGTTATTCGGGAGAAACATTTTGCCGCCAGAAGGGGAGCATGATGAGCCAACAGCATAATGCGACGGCGGCGGGGGACGAAGCGGCGGCGATCCTGGTGGTCGACGACGATCGTGAGATCCGCTCGCTGCTGACCGAAAGCCTCGGCGCGCGCGGCTATCGCGTGCAGGCCGCCGCCAACACCCGCGAGATGGACAGCGTGCTCGAACGCGAGCGGATCGACGCGGTACTGCTCGACGTGATGATGCCGGGCGAGGACGGCATCTCCGCCTGTCGCCGGATCACCCGCGACGGCGGCCCGACCGTGATCATGCTGAGCGCGCTCGGCGAGGAGCGCGACCGGATCGTCGGGCTGGAGATCGGCGCGAGCCACTATCTCACCAAGCCGTGCAGCGCCCGCGAGGTGATCGCCACCGTCCGCGCCGCCTTGCGCAGCCGTCATCAGGCGGAGCCCGCCGACCGGTCGCGACTGACCTTCGATGGCTGGACGATGGACCTGATGGCGCACGAATTGTTCGATGCGCAGGGCGTGCTGGTCGGCCTCACCGACGGGGAATTCGCGCTGCTGCGCGTCTTCGCCGAACGGCCGCGGCGCGTGCTGTCGCGCGAATTGCTGCTCGAGGCGGCGCGCGGCCCCAATTCCGATGCCTTCGATCGGGCGATCGATGTCCAGATCAGCCGGCTGCGGCGCAAGCTGCGCAGCGGCGGCGACGACATCATCCGCACCATCCGCAACGAAGGCTATCTGTTCGTGCCGGCGGTGGCGCGCGCATGACCGCCAACCGGCCGGTCCGGCCGGCGGTGCGTTGGGTAAGCAAGTCGCTGTTCTGGCGCGTCTTCCTCGTGATGCTGCTGAGCGTCGCGGCGGTGCAGGCGCTCAACGTGGCGCTGGTCGTGTTCCTCACCCCGCCGACGCCGCGCATCTTCTCGGTGCCGCAGGTCGCCAATGCGCTGCGCTCCGGGCAGGATGCGACCGGCGAGGTGCTGGTGACGCGCGAGGCGAGCAACCCCGCCCCTGCCGATCCGCGCGGCACGCGGATCAGCCGGCTGATCGCGATGCAGCTCGATCTGCCGCCGGCGCGCGTCCACGTCCAGTTCGGCGGGCCGCCGCCACTCGTCTTCGGGCCGCTGCCGCCGCGCGGCGGGTTCGGCGACCGGCCGCCGCCCGACGCGCGCAACCAGATCCTGTTCGGCCATTTCACCGTCGCGGTGGAGCAGCGCGACGGCAGCTGGCGGGTGGCGCGCGCAGCGCATACCGGCTTCGAAAGCTGGCGGTGGCGCGCCTTTCAGTGGCTGCTCGCCGCGCTGCTCGCGGTCGCCCCCTTCGCCTGGCTGCTCGCACGACGGCTGACCAAGCCGATCGCCGCCTTCGGCGCCGCGGCGGAGCGGCTCGGCCGTGATCCGCGCGCCGCGCCGCTGCCGCTCGGCGGGCCGGCGGAGATCGCCGAGGCGGCGGCGGCGTTCAACCGGATGCAGGCGCGGCTCAACCGCTATGTCGAGGACCGCACGATGATGATCGCCGCGATCGCGCACGATCTGCGTACGCCCCTGATGCGGCTCGGCCTGCGGCTCGAACGCGCGCCGGAACCGCTGCGCAGCGCGAGCGAGGCGGACATCCGTGACATGCAGGCGATGATCCAGGCCGCGCTCGCCTTCTTCCGCGACGGCACGCAGGCGGTCGAACGCCGCCGGCTCGACCTGCGCTCGCTGGTCGAGAGCGTCACCGACGACCTCGCCGATCATGGCGAGCCGGTGGTGCTCCACGACGGCGATCCGCTGGTGATCGAGGGCGACGCCGCCGCGCTGAAATCGCTGGTCGCCAATCTGGTCGGCAATGCGCTCAAATATGCCGGCGACGCCGAGGTGACGCTGGCGCGGATCGATGGCCATGCGCTGATCGAGGTGCGCGATCACGGCCCCGGCATTCCGCCCGAGGACGTCCACCGCCTGTTCGAGCCGTTCTTCCGCGGCGAACGGTCGCGCAACCGCGACACCGGCGGCATCGGCCTCGGCCTCAGCAGCGTCCGCGGCGTCGCCCGCGCGCATGGCGGCGACGCGACGATCGCCAACCACCCGCAAGCGGGCGCGGTGGCGCGGGTGACCTTGCCGGTGTGAGAGCGGCCGGCTGTAAGCCGGTGCCGCCGGAGCGCAACGTTGCGGCTATCGCCCTCGCAACGCGCGCTCGCCCTCGAACATATAATCCCGCGTGATCGGCAGCGCGGTGCGGCTGCGGCTGAACTGGATCTGGAAATTGACCAGCCCGCCATTCTCGAAGGCATTGGCCGCGCCGGCGAGATAGAAGGTCCACATCCGGTAGAAGCGCTCGTCGTACAAGGCGACGATCGCGTCGCGCGCCGCCACCGTGCGGCGATACCATTCGTGCAGCGTATAGGCATAGTGCAGCCGCAGGATCTCGACGTCGGTGAGGAACATCTTCAGCCCCTCGAACGCCGCGATCGTCTCTGACAAGGCGGGGTTGTAGCCGCCCGGGAAGATATATTTGGTCGTCCAGTCGTCGGTCACGCTGGGCGGCCCGAGCCGGCCGATCGTGTGGATCAGCGCGACACCCTCCGGTGTGAGGAGGTCGCGGCATTTGCGGAAGTAGGCCCGGTATTGCGGCGGGCCGACATGTTCGAACATGCCCACCGAGACGATGCGGTCGAACTGGCCCTCGACGCGGCGATAGTCGATCAGCTCGAACCGCACCTTGTCGGCGACGCCCGCCGCCGCGGCGCGTTCGCGCGCGATCTTGAGCTGTTCTTCCGACAGGGTCACGCCAAGCACCTCGACGCCGAAATGCTTGTTGAGATACAGCGCCATGCCGCCCCAACCACAGCCGATGTCGAGCACCGTCATGCCCGGCTTCAGCGCCAGCTTGGCGGCGATATGCGCGAGCTTGTCCGACTGCGCCTGTTCGAGGCTGTTGTCGGGATCGGTATAATAGGCGCAGCTATATTGCTTGTCGGCATCGAGAAAGAGATCGTAGAGCCGCGCCGACAGATCGTAATGATGCGCGACATTCTGCTTGGAGCGGCGCTCCATGTTGATCCGGTCGAGCCGGTGCTTGACCGCGCCGACGCCGCGCACCACCGCCGAGGGCTGGAGCGCGTTCTGGCCATGCTCATAGGCGCTGTTGTGCTTCATCAGCCGGACGAGGCCCATAATGTCGTCGCCGTCGACGGTCATCCGCCCGTCCATATACATCTCGCCCGCGGCGAGCGCGGGGTTGCGGACGATGCGACCGGCGACGCCATTGTCCTGAAACCGCAGCTGGATATGACCGAGGTCGGGATCGGGCGTGCCGAAGGTGGCGGGGGGTTTGCCGGGACGGTGGAGGGTGAGTTGGCCACGCTTGACGGCGCGGCTGAGGAACATGTCGATCAGCGCCATGCGCGCCGCCATAATCGCCTATATGCCAGCATACCAATCGTAATCGACATTGTCCTCCCAATAGCCGCCCTTGCCCTTGCCGATCGCGGCGAGGCTGGCCACCGCGGTGATGCCGGTGACGTATTTGGCGTGCTTGTAGCCGAGCTGGCGCTCGACGCGCAGCCGCACCGGGGCGCCATGCGGGACGGTGAGCCGCGCGCCGTTCATCTTGAGCGCGAGAATCGTCTGCGGGTGGAAGGCGTCGACGGTGTCGATCGATTCGTAATAGGGCTGGCCGTTGTAGAGGTCGGCGCAGGTAAAGACGACGTAGCGCGCCGAGCGGCGCACCCCCGCGGCCTGGAGCACCGTGCCGAGCATCGGCCCCTGCCACTGGCCGATCGCGCTCCACCCCTCGACGCAATCGTGGCGGGTGATCTGGCTGCGCGCGGGCATCGCGGCGAGCTGATCGAGCGACAGCGACAGCGGCCGGTCGACCAGCCCGTCGACGGCGAGCCGGTAGCTGCTGAACTGGTCGGCGACCATTGCGGCATAAGCCGGCGTACCGGGATCGCGCGTGCCGTTGGCGCGGAAGATCGGCGACATCTGCTCGCGGGTGAATTCCGGCGCGAGCGCGCCGCGATCGAGCAACGCACGTTGCAGGCCGCGATGCATGTCCTCGCCCGCGAACAGGATCTTGCGCGCCTGCGGGATCGCGGCGACCTTGTCGCAGCCGGCGAGCAGCAGCCCGGCGCCTGCCGTCAGGAGCGAACGACGGGGGAGGATCATGCCTCGGGGACCTTCCACTTGCCGGTGATCATCGAGCGCAGTTCGTTGCCGGCGCCGGCGAGGATGACGAGGGCCACATGGACGACGATGAACGCGCCGACCAGCGTGGCGGTGACGAAATGCAGCGAGCGCGCCGACTGGCGGCCGCCGAACAGATCGAGCAACCAGGGCCAGGCCGCGTCCATCCCCGGCGACAGCGCCAGCCCGGTGGCGATCATCATCGGCAGCGCGACGAAGAGGACGAGGATGTAGCTCCACTTCTGGAGGCTGTTGTAGGCGGCAGGATCGTCGGCGTCGTGAAAGCGCAGGTTGAAATGATCGCGCACGTCCGCGGCCAGATGCGCGGGGCTGACATCGGCGCGGCGCAAAGCGAGCTTGCGCGCGAAATGGCGGTTGATCAGGCTGACGATCATATAGCCGAGCAGGCCGAAGGCGAAGACCAGCGCGAACAGCAGGTGCCAGCGGCGCGAGATGGCGAGATTGTAGTTGGCGGGGATCGTTATCCACGCCGGAAAGCGCGGCAGCTGCGCCCAGGCATGGTCGAAATTCGCCCCGTAACGCCCCCAGTAGAGCCGCGGATGCGCGTTGGAGATGCCAAGGCCGCTGCCGAGCAGGATGACGACCGATACGGCGTTGACCCAATGCCACAGCCGCGTCGCCAGCGCGTGGCGGACGATCGACGTTCCGGGAGTGTTTGCGTCCATTCCCGCATCATAGCAGTTAAGCAGCGATGATCGACTGGCATTTCTACGAACCGCGCGACGGCCACCGGCTGCCGCATGATCCCCTCAACGCGATGGTCGCGCCGCGTCCGATCGGCTGGATCAGCAGCGTCTCGGCGGACGGCGTGCGCAACGTCGCGCCGTACAGCTTCTTCAACCTGATCAATTATACGCCGCCGCTGATCGCCTTCTCCTCGATGGGCTGGAAGGACAGCGTCGCCAATATCGCGGCGACCGGCGAATTCGTCTGGAACCTCGCGACGCGCGATCTCGCCGAGGCGATGAACGCGACCGCGGCGGCGGTGGCGGCGGAGGTCGACGAGTTCGACCTCGCCGGGCTGGAGACGCTGCCGTCGCGGCTGGTCGCGCCGGCACGGGTCGCGGCGAGCCCGGTGGCGTTCGAATGCCGGCTGACCCAGCTGATCCGCCTCAAGGACCGGCAGGGCACCGACCTCGACCAATATCTGGTGATCGGCGAGGCGGTCGGCATCCATATCGACAGTGCGATGCTCGACGACGGCGTCTACCAGACCGCCCGTCCCCGCCCGATCCTGCGCGGCGGCGGTCCGGCCGATTATTTCGAGGTGACGCCCGAGACGCGCTTCACGATGCGCCGGCCGGGCTGAGGGCGCGGGCGGGGGCGCGGATGCGCCTTCCCCGTTGGCGTGCCCCGCTCCGTCCGCTATGCCGATCACAATAGCGCCACGATTGAAGGCCGTTGATCGCATGTTGAATGCCATGGGGTTGCTGAAGCAGCGCCGCTTCCTGCCCCTCTTCACCACCCAGTTCCTCGGCGCCTTCAACGACAATCTGTTCAAGACGTCGATGGTGCTGTTCGCGACCTATGCGATCTTCAACGATCCGCATATGGAAACGAACTTCAACGCGCTGGCGACGGGGATCGCCATCCTGCCGTTCTTCCTGTTCTCGGCGCTCGCCGGGCAGCTCGCCGACAGCCACGACAAGGCGCGGATCATCCGCATCGTCAAGACCGCGGAAATCGGCATCATGCTGCTCGGCGCGGCGGGGCTGATGGTGGCGCGCGCCGGCCTGCCGACGCTCGGCGTCGGACTGATGCTCGGCGCGGTGCTGTTCCTCGGCGTCCACTCGACCTTCTTCGGCCCGATCAAATATGCGATCCTGCCGCAGCACCTCAAACCGCACGACGTGCTCGGCGGCACCGGGCTGGTCGAGGCGGGGACCTATCTCGCCATCCTGCTCGGCACGATCGTGGCCGGCTATGTGCCGATCGAGGGCGCGGCGATCCTCGTGCTGGTCGTCGCGGCGATCGGCTGGTTCGCGGCGCGCTTCGTGCCGCCGGCGCCGCGCGAGGGGCCGCGGCTGACGCTCAACTACAATCCCTTCTCCGCCTCGTGGCGGCTGATCCGCACGACGATGCACATTCCGCGGCTGTTCCTGGCGATCTGCGCGATCAGCTTCTTCTGGACGATCGGCGCGGTGCTGATCATTATCTTCCCGCCGCTGGTCAAGAACGTGCTCACCGCCGACAAGATGGTGGCGAGCGGCGCGATCGCGGTCTTCTCGGTCGGCGTCGCGATCGGATCGGTGGTCATCAACACGATGCTGCGCGGACGGATCAGCGCGCGCTATTCGCCGCTGTCGGTGATCGCGATGGGCGGATTCGTCGTCGTCTTCTCCTTGCTCTGCCGCACCTGGGTGCCGGCGCCGCCGGGGCAATTCTACGACTGGACGCAATTCGTCGCGCAGCCGCGCAGCATCCCGATCATGCTATCGCTGCTCGCGATCGCCACCACCGGCGGCATGTTCGTCGTGCCGCTCTATGCCTTCCTGACCACCACGGTGGAGAAGGACCAGACCGCGCGCACCGTCGCGGCGAACAACGTCGTCAATTCGGGGGCGATGACGCTGGGTTCGATCGCGGCGATCGGGATCAACCTCGCCGGCGTGCAGCCGGTTGACATGCTGTTCCTCGTCGCCGCCATGTGCCTGATCTCCGCCTGGATCGCACAGCGACTGCATCGCGCCTGCGACTGAGCGGCGCCGCTGCTAGAACAGGAACGTGTAGAAGCAGGTAAAGAAGGCGGCGAAGCTGAGCAGGAACAGCTTCCAGTCCGAATCGTCGCCGCGCCGGGCGTCGGGTGCCACCGGCGGCGGCAGAGTCTGCCGGAAGGGATGGCGGGCGGCTTCATTGGTGAGGACGAGGCGTCTGGTCATGGCGACCGGGTTAACGAATTGTTTACGAATTGGACCAGTGGCTAAGGTGGTTAATATCCGGCTGTCCGACTGTGGGACGCAATTGTAGGAGTAGATCGATGAGCGTCGCCTTCCGCCGCGAGAGCGACGAGGAACATCTCGAACCTAAATTCGAATTGCCGATCCCGCGTGCGCCCAATCGCGTCACCGCCGCGGGCCAGCGGCTGATCGCGACGCGGATCGCCGAACTGGAGGCCGCGCTGGCGACGGCGGCGCCCGATGCGGTCGACGCGCTGCGCCGCGACCTGCGCTATTGGCAGACGCGCCGCACCACCGCGATCCCGACCGCCGCGCCCGAGGATGGCAGCGCCGGCTTCGGCACGCGGGTGACGATCCGGCTCGGCGGACGGGAGCGGACGATCGACATCGTCGGCGACGACGAGGCGGACCCCGCCGCCGACCGGCTGGGCTATGGCGCGCCGCTGGCGCAGGCGCTGTTCGGGGCGGAGGTCGGCGACCGGCTGGCGTTCAACGGCCGTGACGAGACGATCGAGGTGCTGGCGGTCGCGCCGATCGATGCCGCCGAGGGGCCGAGCTACGAAGCCGGGGGGGCTTCGTAGCTCGACGGTCGGGCACCGGGGAGCGCCCGGACGTCGACGGGTGAGTGGGAGAGAACGCCGCCGACAGCGGCTGCGATACGGGCGGCATGTTGCTCCGATATGTCTGGGATCGACCGAACCGGACATCTGCCTGCAATCCGCCGGCGCGATGGCCTGCGGCGAAGGAGCCTCGCCATGCCGGCACCGCCGCCGATCGCCACCTGCCTTGCGACCCGCCACCGCCCCGGCCGCAGCCGCAGCGAGACCGACGGCATCCGCCGCGCCCGCTGCCTGTGCTGCGGCCTGCTGCTGATGCGGACCGCAATCAGCCGGCGATGGATCATCGCGGATCGGCTGGGGTAGCGGCCGGGCCGGGGAGTCGGCCGTGATCGATCGTCGCGCCCGGACCGACGGCCATCACACCGCCGGTCCGGGCATCATGATGCCGGGCGCAGCGGGGCATGCCCATCCGGCGCCTGGTCGCGGCAGATCGTGCTAGCGCCCCTTGGGTACCGGTGCCGGCGCGATGATCGCCGAGCGCGCGGCGTTGCGTTCCTCGACGCTGACGACGCCGTCGTGGTTAGTGTCGTAGCGATAGGCCAGGGCGCGGAACAGGCCCTGCATCTCGGTCGGCGTCACCTTGCCGTCGTGATTGGCATCGGCGGTGTTGAACCAGGCGGCGCTGATCGCCTTGGCCTTGCCCGGCGGCATCTTGTTCTTGCCGACATCCATCCTCGCGACGCGCGCGTCGATCTCGGCGCGGGTCAGCACGCCGTCGTGATTGGCGTCGGTGCGGTCGAACTCCGCCTGCAATTTGGGATCGATCTTCTCCGCCGCCAGCGCCGGGGTGGCGAGCAGCAGCGGCAGGATGACGAGCAACGGACGCATGATATCTCCGGTCGAACGAAAGGATGGCGCCCGCTTAGGCGCGGGCGTTTAAACCCATCGTGAACGCAACCGTTGCGCCACCGCGCCCGGACGCTTAGTGGCGCGGCGACTTGCCCTATCCAAGGATGCTGCCGTGACCGATCAGATCAACCGCGTCGTTCTCGCCTATTCGGGTGGGCTGGATACGAGCGTGATCCTGAAATGGCTCCAACAGACGTACAATTGCGAGGTGGTGACCTTCACCGCCGACCTCGGCCAGGGCGAGGAGCTGGAGCCGGCGCGTCAGAAGGCGCAGATGGCCGGCGTCAAGCCCGAGCATATCTTCATCGACGATCTGCGCGAGGAGTTCGTCCGCGACTACGTCTTCCCGATGATGCGCTCCAATGCCCTGTACGAGGGGCTGTACCTGCTCGGCACGTCGATCGCGCGGCCGCTGATCGCCAAGCGCCAGATCGAGATCGCGCGGCAGGTCGGCGCCGATGCGGTCAGCCACGGCGCGACCGGCAAGGGCAACGACCAGGTCCGCTTCGAACTCGGCTATTATGCGCTCGCGCCCGACATCAAGGTGATCGCGCCGTGGCGCGAATGGGACCTGACCAGCCGCACCCGGCTGATCGAATTCGCCGAACAGCATCAGATTCCGGTCAGCAAGGACAAGCGCGGCGAATCGCCCTTCTCGACCGACGCCAATCTGCTGCACACCTCGTCCGAAGGTAAGGTGCTCGAGGATCCGTGGGAGGAGGTGCCGGACTATGTCTATTCGCGCACCGTCAACCCGGAGGATGCGCCCGACGCGCCCGAATATATCACGATCGACTTCGAGCGCGGCGACGGCGTCGCGCTCAACGGCGAGGCGACCAGCCCGGCGACGCTGCTGGCCAAGCTCAACGAGCTCGGCCGCCGTCACGGCATCGGCCGGCTCGATCTGGTCGAGAATCGCTTCGTCGGCATGAAGAGCCGCGGCATGTACGAAACGCCGGGCGGCACCATCTATCATCTCGCCCATCGCGGCATCGAGCAGATCACGCTCGACCGCGGCGCCGCGCACCTCAAGGACGAACTGGCGCCGCGCTACGCCGAGCTGATCTACAACGGCTTCTGGTTCTCGCCGGAGCGCGAGATGCTGCAGGCCGCGATCGACCACAGCCAGGCCAAGGTGTCGGGCACGGTGCGGCTCAAGCTCTACAAGGGCGGCGTCTATATCGTCGGCCGCAAGTCGCCCAATTCGCTCTATTCGGAAAAGGTCGTCACCTTCGAGGACGATCAGGGCGCCTATGACCAGCGCGACGCGGCGGGCTTCATCAAGCTCAACGCGCTCAGGCTGCGCCTGCTCGGGCGGCGCGACCGGTAAGGGGCAGCGCGACGAGGCGGCAAGCGGCGATAGCCAGCCTGTCCCAGGCGTCGGCCCCGAAGGGGTAACGTGGCGTGACCGCCGCCTGGCGCCTCGTCACCACCCTTAAACCCGCCTTAACCACCCTCCCCGCACAATCGCCGCCATGGCCCGGCGGCTCCGATCCGATACGCTGATCGCAGCCGTGCTGGCGCTGCTGCTCGGCCACGTCTGGACGATCCGCGCCAGCTCCGATCTCGGGCAGCTCCGCCTGCCCGATACCGACGACGTGATGCGGCTCGCGCAGATTCGCGACTGGCTGGCCGGTCAACCGTTCGGCGATCTGCGTCAGCATCGCCTCGCGGGCGGCTTGCCGATGCACTGGACGCGACTCGCCGATCTCGGCCCCGCGGCGATCATCGTTGCGTTGCGGCCGCTGCTCGGCAGCCACACCGCCGAGGTGATCGCGGTCACCGTCTGGCCGATCGTACTGTTCGCCGTCGCGCTGCGGCTCGTCATCCGTATCGCCCGGCGAATGGGCGGGGAGCGGGTCGCGGCCACCGCCGGAGTGATCGCCGCGCTCGCCTATCCGGCGACGACGGTCTTCCTGCCGGGGCGGATTGATCATCATGGCTTGCAGCTCGTGCTGTTGCTCGCCGGCGTCGCGGGGCTGCTCGCCCGCGATGCGCGCGGCGCGGCGTTCGCCGGCGGCTGTACGGCGGCGAGCCTGATCGTCGGGCTGGAGACCGCGCCGCTGCTCGCGCTCGCCGGCCTCTGGCTCGTCGCGGGATGGGCACGGCACCGCGTCGCCGGCGCGACGCTGGCCGCCTTCGCGCTCGGCCTGCTCCTCACCCTGATCGTCGGCCGCGCGCTGTTCGCGAGCGATGACTTTGCCTATCCGGCCTGCGACGGCTTCACCCGCATCGCCTGGCGCGCGTTCCTGGCGCCCGCCGGCGCGGTGCTGCTGCTGGCGCTGCTCGACCGGCTCTTGACCGGTCACCGGCTCCGCTGGATCGCGGTGGTCGCGCTCGGCGGCGGCGCCGTCGCGTTGGGGCTCGCCCTGTCGCCGCAATGCCTGCATCCCTATGGCGCGGTCGATCCACGGATCGCCGCGCTCTGGCTGCATCAGGTCGGCGAGGCGCAGTCGATCCGGTCGGCGCCCGTCGCGACGAGCTTCGGCTATGCCGGGCTGCCGCTCGTCGGCTTCGCGGCGACCCTATGGCAGATGGCCCACCGCCGACGCCTCGCGTCGCACAGGGGAACGCCCGGCGACACCGCGAGCGGCATGGCGGCAGAGACACGTCCCGGCTGGGAGCTGATCGCCTTGTTGCTCGCCGGCGCGCTCGCGATCACCGCGGTGCAGCTGCGGGGTGCCTATCCCGCCGCCCTGCTCGCCGCACCCGCCCTCGCCGCGATGGTCGCCGCGGCGCGTGACCGCGGTCCGGCGGCGCTGGTCGCGAGCTGGCTCGCCGCCGCCGGCATCCTCTACCCGCTCGCCGCCCGAGTCCTGCCCTCGCCGACCGGCGAGGCGAGCGTCGGTCGCGGCGATTGCGGTGCGCCGGCGATGATCGCGACGCTCGACCGCCTGCCGCCGGGGCGCGTGATCGCACCGGTCGATGCCGGGGCGCGGATTATCGGCGGCACTGCGGATACGGTGCTGGCCGCCCCCTATCATCGCGACGGCGCCGGACTGCGCGCGGTCTACGCCTTCTACGCCGCGCCGGCAGGCGTTGCCGCCGCCACCGCCGACCGGCTCGGCGCGCACTATCTGCTCGCCTGCGCGGCCCTTCCCGGCGCGCACCGCCGCGGCAGCGCTGCCGCCGCGCTCGCCCGCGGCACCCTGCCCGGCTTCGCCACCGTCGCCGTTTTGCCGGACGGCGCCCGCATCCTCGCGCGGAACCGCTTGTCGGGGGGCGCTCCGCCCGCGTAAGGCGGTCGGATGCAGGGGCATAAGCTGCACTGGTGGCAAACGCGCTGGTTCGTCGTGGCGATGGTGATCGCGACGACGATTCCCTTATGGTGGCCGGACATCCCGCCGCTGGTCGACTTGCCCGGCCATATGGGGCGCTATCGCGTCCAGCTCGACGGCGCGGCCTATCCCTGGCTCGCCGACTGGTATGATTTCCGCTGGGCGCTGATCGGCAATCTCGGCGTCGACCTGCTGATCGAGCCGCTGACGCCGATCTTCGGGCTCGAGCTGGCGGTCAAGCTGATCGTCATGGCAATCCCGGCGCTGACCGTCTCGGGCCTGTTGTGGATCGCGCGCGAGGTGCACGGCCGGATCCCCGCCACCGCCTTGTTCGCGCTGCCGCTCGCCTACAGCTATCCGTTCCAGTTCGGCTTCGTCAATTTCGCGCTGTCGATGGCGCTGGCGCTCAACCTGTTCGCATTGTGGCTGCGGATGGGGCGGCTCGGCAGCCTGCGGCTGCGCGCGATCCTGTTCGTGCCGCTGTCCTGCGCCTTATGGGTCTGCCATACCTTCGGCTGGGGCGTGCTCGGCATCCTCGCCTTCTCCGCCGAGATGATCCGCCAGCACGACCTGCGCAAGGACGGGCCTGATGTGCCGGGAGGGGGCGGGCATTGGGCGGAGAGCTGGGCGCGCGCCGCGATCGGCTGCCTGCCGCTTGCCTTGCCCTTCCTGATGATGGTGCTGTGGCGGTCGGGCGATCACGTCACCGGCAAGACGATGGACTGGTTCAACTGGCGCGCCAAGGTCAACTGGATCATCATGGTGCTGCGCGATCGCTGGATGGCTTTCGACCTCGCTTCGGCGACCATCCTGTTCGTCATCCTGTTCAAGGGGATGCGCGACGACCGCATCGAATATTCGCGCAACCTGCTGCTCTCGGCGCTGTTCCTCAGCGCGATCTTCGTGCTGCTGCCGCGCATCGTCTTCGGCTCGGCCTATGCCGACATGCGGCTGGCGCCGTTCGTCATCGCGATCGCGCTGATCGCGCTGCGTCCGCGGCGCGGCCTGTCGTTCCGCGGCGCGGCGACGCTTGCCGCGCTCGGCCTCGCCTTCTTCGGCGCGCGGCTCGTCGCGACGACGGTGAGCTATGGGATGTTCGATGCGGAATACGACCGCACGCTCGCCGCGCTCGACCGCGTGCCCAAGGGCGCGCGGCTGCTCACCATGGTCGGGCGCACCTGCCGGGACGAATGGCTCTATTCGCGGCTCGAACATGCCGCCGGCATCGCGCTCGAACGCCGCATCGCTTATGCCAACGACCAATGGTCGATGGCGGGCGGGCAGTTGCTCACCGTCCGCTACACGCCCGCCGGCGCCTTCGCGCACGATCCCTCGCAGCTCGTCACCGACCGGCGCTGTCGCGGCGAATGGTGGCGGCCGCTGCGCGTCTCGCTCGCCTATCTGCCGCGCGACGCCTTCGACTATGTCTGGCTGATCAATCCGGCGCCGGTCGAGCCCGAATACCTCACCGGCCTGACCCCGATCTGGCGGAGCGGCCGCGACGTGCTCTACCGCATCGACGATCGCAGCCGGCCCAAGGTGACGCTCGATCCCGATCTGCTGCCGCCGCGGCGGCGGCTCATCCCCCGCCCTTCCTGAACGGCGCCAGCTCGGCGAGGTAGCTCTGCTCGTCGCTGACGGCGGCACGCTCGCGCACCAGGAAGTCGCTGATCGCGCGGCGGAAGCCCGCGTCGGGAATATAATGCGCCGACCAGGTCGGCACCGGCACATAGCCGCGCGCCAATTTATGCTCGCCCTGCGCCCCCGCCTCGACCGTCCTGAGCCCGCGCGCGATCGCCGCGTCGATCGCCTGATAATAGCAGAGCTCGAAATGGAGGAACGGCACCTCCTCGGTACAGCCCCAATAGCGGCCGTAGAGCGTCTCCTCGCCGATCAGGTTGAGCGCCCCGGCGATCGGCCGGCCGTCGCGCTCGGCGAGGATCAGCAACACGTCGTCGCCCATCGCCGCGCCGAGCAGCGGGAAGAAGCTGCGGGTCAGATACGGCCGCCCCCATTTGCGGCTGCCGGTATCCTGATAGAAGGTCCAGAAGGCGTCCCAATGCTCCGGCCGGATCTCGGCGCCGCTGAGGTGGCGGATGGTCAGCCCCTCCACCGCAGCGGCACGTTCCTTGCGGATCGCCTTGCGCTTGCGGCTGGCGAGCGCGCCGAGGAAATCGTCGAACGTGGCATAGCCGTCGTTCGCCCAGTGGAATTGCGTCCCCTCGCGGATCAGCCAGCCGGCCTGTTCAAACGCCGGGACCTGATCGGGACTGACGAAGGTGGCATGCGCCGACGACAGGTCATGCTGGTCGGTCACCGCCTCCAGCGCGGCGATCAGCGCCGGCGCGGCACCGGGATCGCGCAGCAGCAGCCGTGGCCCCGGCACCGGGCTGAACGGCGCGGCGACCTGCAGCTTGGGATAATATTGGCCGCCGGCCCGCTCCCAGGCGTCGGCCCAGGCATGGTCGAAGACATATTCGCCCTGGCTGTGGCTCTTGGCATAGGCCGGGGCGATCGCCACCGGCACGCCGGCGGCATCGTCGACGACGATCGGGATCGGCTGCCACCCCGATCGTCCGCCGGTGCTGCCCGATTCCTCGAGCGCGGCGAGGAAGGCGTGGCGGACGAAGGGGTTGGCGGTGCCGGCGCAGGCATTCCATTGCTCGGCCGGGATCGCGCGGACCCCGTCGACAAGGCGGGCGGCAAGCGGGCTCATGCGGCGAAGGACGATAGGGTCATCGCCCGCCGATATAGGTCATGAACCGCGCTTGGGCAGGGGTCAGGCCAGTTCGATGATCGCATCCACCTCGACCGCGGCGCCGAGCGGCAGCACCGGCACGCCGACCGCACTGCGCGCATGCTTGCCGGATTCGCCGAACAGCGCGACCATCAGCTCCGACGCGCCGTTGGCGACCTTGGGCTGATCGGTGAAATCGGCGGCCGAATTGACGAACACGCCGAGCTTGACGATCCGCTTGACCCGCGACAGGTCGCCGCCGAGATGCTTCTTGATCTGCGCGACGATCATCAGCCCGCACAGCCGCGCCGCCTCCTGTCCGTCCTCGAGCGACACGCCGTCGCCAAGCCGGCCGGTGACGAGCTGTCCCGCCTTGAACGGCAACTGCCCCGACAGGTGGAGCATCCCGCCCGCCTCGACCACCGGCACATAGGCCGCGACCGGTGCCGCCGCCTCGGGCAGCGACAGGCCGAGCTCCTCAAGCTTGCGATCGACGTGCGTGGTCATGCGAAGTCCTTTCGGGAAGATGGCGGGTGCGTCTAGCCGATTTGCCGCGCCGGTGGAACGGGTGCGTTGGGCGGCGATGGGAGCCGTTCGCTCCTCATGCGGCGGCCTGTCCCACCCCCTTCGTCATCCCGGCGCTCGCCGGGATCCATGGAGGCGGGTGGCTGGCGACGGCGCGCGACGGCGATGGCGCCGTGTCCATCGATCCCGGCTTGCGCCGGGCTGACGAAGCTGAGGGAGGATCGCCCCCGCCTACGCGTCCGCCCCCACCCCCGCCGCGAAGCGCGCGGCGATCCAAGCGCCCGCCTCGCGCCAGTCGTCGATCCGCGCATGCGCGAACGGCGCCGGCGGCACCCGCGGCGCGAGCGTCGGTTCGGACACCATGTGCAGCCGGTGGACCGCCGGCGCATGATCCGCGACCGACTGGTGATGCGTGGCGAGATCGTCGACGAACACCGTCACCGGGTCGCCATATTCCGCCCGCAGCCGCGCCACCGGCTCACCCTTGCCGCCCTGATTGCACTCGACGCGATGCGCGATGCCGAAGCGGGCGAGCTGCGCGATCCGCGCCGGCTTGCACGCATCGGTGATGTTGGTGAGCACGACGATATCCGCCTGCGTCGCGAGCTGCGCCAGCGCCTCGGCGGCGTGCGGCACCAGCGTCTGCCGGTCCATCTCCGCCGGGAAGAAGCCGCCGAGCAGCGCCCACATCTCGTCGCGGGTCGGCGCCGGACCGCCGTCGCGGCGGCGCAGGCTGTTGGCGAAATCCTCGCCGTCGGGGGTGAAGTCGATATCATGCGCCTCGCCCACCCAGGCGCCGAAATGCTTGACCATGTGCAGCAGCACTTCGTCGCAATCGGTGATCAGCAGCGGTCTCATCGGGCCTCCAGCATCGCATGGGCGGCGACCAGCGCCTCGGGCGAGACGCCGAGCGCCTCCGCGCAGGCGATCAGATCGGGTTCGTAGGATTCGAGATAGGCGATCACCGCCGCCAGCACCGCCGGCTCGCCGGCACGCGCGCGCAGATCGTCGGGGAACAGGCCGGTGACCGCGATCAGCCGGTCGGCGCGGTCCGGCTCGCCGATCGTCCAGACCAGCGCCTGCAGGCCGAGCACGTCGGCATCCGGGAGATTTGTATCGCGTGCGCGCATTGCCTATCGTCCGATCTTGGAAGGGTGGTGACGCACGTGGCGAAACGGGTACTCGTTGTCGAGGACAACGAACTCAACCTCAAACTGTTCTGCGACCTGCTGCGGGCCCACGGCATCGCGGCCGAGCCGGTGCGCGACGGCCGCGAGGCGGTGGCCCGCGCGCGCGAGCTGGTTCCCGACCTCATCATCATGGACATCCAGATGCCGCACGTCACCGGCTATGAGCTGATCCTCGAACTGATGGCGGACGAGCAGCTGCGCGCGATTCCGGTGATGGCGGTGACCGCTTATGCCGGCCGCGACGACGAGGATCGCATCCGCGCCGCCGGAGCGCGCTCCTACGTCTCCAAGCCGATCAGCCTCGCCCGCTTCATGGAAGCGGTGAACGCGTTGCTGTAGGGGGAGCGGGCCGGCGCCGGCTGCGCGGGCGCGCATATGAAGACGCCCTGCCGAGCCGGCGGGGCATCGACAGGGCGTCGCGCGCTTCGTAGCCCTTGCCCCCCGAAAAGGGCCAGATGCTGCGAGCATGGTAGAAAACTACCCGACGCCGCTGCGGTTCCGCGACCCAAAAACCAAGGGCGGCGCCCTCCCGTGGAGACCACCGCCCTTAGCCCGTAGTGACGCGATACAGGGCAACCGGACGATCCGGTGCCAGACGCCGCTATGCCGTAAGAAGATGAACGCAAGGTGTCCGAAGCACGCCCGAATCAAGGCGCTGGTGCAAGCATCCCGCGGACATGCGCAATGCCGCCGGCACCCGTGGCGCCGGCGGCATTGCGATCATCACCCGCAGACGGCAGAACGCCGCCGCGTGGGGTTACTTGATCTTGGCTTCCTTGAACTCGACGTGCTTGCGCACGACGGGATCATACTTGCTGAAGCTCAGCTTCTCGGTCTTCGTCCGCGGGTTCTTCTTGGTGACGTAGAAGAAGCCAGTGTCGGCGGTGCTGACGAGCTTGATCTTGACGGTAGTCGGCTTGGCCATGAGCCCCAAATCCTGAAAACAAGGAGAGCGGCAGCACTAACGCCGCCGCTCGATCAGTCGCGGCGCATGGCGGATAGGCGCGGCAAAGTCAACCGTCGACGGCACGATCCTGTCCCCTTAACCAGCCGCTTACCGTCCGCGCCCATGGTCGCGCGGTCACAGGGGGCGGGACATGCAGACGGATCGGCATAGCATAGGGGACGATCGTTGGACGCGCTGATGGCGGCGCTGGTCGCGGCGGCGCTCGCCCAGATCGGCGATCGTCCGGCGGCGCTCGCTGCGATCCTCGCCGATCGCTACCGCATGCCGCTGCGCGTCATCCTCGCGGCCGCGCTGGCGCTGCTCACCGCCGGGCTGATCGCTGCCGCGGCGGGCGCGTGGCTCGCGCCGCATCTGACACCCGAGGCGAAACAGCTGTTCCTTGCGCTGGCGCTGCTGTTGCAGGGTGGCGGTGCGCTGTTGCCGGCGAAAGCGCCCGAACGGCTCGCCGGCTGGCGGATCGGCGGCTTCGCCACCAGCGCCGCCGGATTGTTCATCCTCGCCTTCGGGGACGGCATCCAGTTCATCGTCGTCGCGCTCGCCGCGCGTGCCGCCCTCCCCTGGCTCGCCGCGGTCGGCGCGATGCTGGGATCGCTGGCGGTGATCGCCCCTGCCGCGATCCTCGGCGAGCGCGACTGGCGGCGCCTGCCGCTCGCTCCCGCCCGTCGCATCGTCGGGATCCTGTTCGTCCTCGTCGCCCTCTGGCTCGGGCTCGGCGCGCTGCGGCTGATCTGAGCCGTCGATCATCGACATCACCAAAATGGCCCCACCGTGCGGAGCGTTTGCGCTATCGGATCGTTGCCGCAACGATCCCATCCACGGAGACTGACATGGCCGACATCAACCCGGCGTTGAACACGCCGACCGATCTCAGCAACACCCGCTCGGTGGCGGACGCGCTCAACGCGTCGCTCGCCGATTGCTATGCGCTGTACCTCAAGACCAAGAACTTCCACTGGCACGTCTCGGGCCCGCATTTCCGCGACTATCACCTGCTGCTCGACGATCAGGCGGCGCAGATCCTCGGCGTCACCGATGCGATCGCCGAACGCGTCCGCAAGACCGGCAATACGACGCTGCGCTCGATCGGCGACATCAGCCGCCGCCAGTCGATCGTCGACAACGACCTCGACTTCGTCGACGCCGCGTCGATGCTCGCCGAACTGCGCGAGGACAATCTGAAGCTCGTCGAGGGCTTCCGCGTCGTCAAGGATGCCGCGGACGCGGCGCGCGACAATGCCACCAGCGGCATCGTCGACGATTGGACCGACGAGGCCGAAGAGCGCGCCTGGTTCCTGTTCGAGGCCAGCCGCAAGGGCTGAGGCGTCGCGACGGCGGGTGTATCATCCACCCGCCGTCGACGGAGCGGAACGCCCTCCCTGCGCGTTTCCCCGTCATGCACGCTTTCGCCGCGCTCCTCGATTCGCTCATCTACACGCGCGGGCGCAACGCCAAGCTCAAGCTGATCGTCGACTATCTCCACGCCACGCCCGATCCCGACCGCGGCTGGGCGATGGCGGCACTGACCGGCGATCTCGACCTGCCCGGCGTCAAGCCGGCACAGATCCGCGCGTTGATCGAGGCGCGCGTCGACCCGGTGCTGTTCCGGATGAGCCGCGACTACGTCGGCGACACCGCCGAGACGGTGGCGCTGCTCTGGCCGGCCCCCGTGGTGCCCCCGACGCCGGCGGCACCGCTGTCGATCAGCGCGGCGATCGATGCGCTCCGCCACCTGTCGCGCTCGGATGCGCCCGGCGTCCTTGCCGCGATGCTCGACCGGCTCGATGCCGAGGAACGGTTCGCACTGCTCAAGATGGCGACCGGCGGCCTGCGCATCGGTGTCTCGGCGCGACTCGCCAAGACGGCGCTGGCGCAGGCCTTCGGACTCGACGTCGATGTGGTCGAGGAGGTGTGGCATGGTCTCGCCCCGCCCTATGCCCGCCTGTTCGCCTGGGCGGAGGGCAAGGGCGACCAGCCGACCGCCGCCAACGTGCCGGTCTTCCGCCCCTTCATGCTCGCGCACGGGCTGGAGGATGCGCAGGTCGATCTCGCCGATTACGCCGCCGAATGGAAATGGGACGGGATCCGCGTCCAGATCGTCCATGTCGCCGGCCAGACCCGCCTGTACAGCCGCACCGGCGACGACGTCACCGCGAGCTTCCCCGACGTCGCCGCCGCCTTCACCACCCCCGGCACGGTCGACGGCGAGTTGCTCGTCAAGGGCGAGGTGCAGGGCGGCACGCTCGAGGATGGCGGCGGCGCGGCGAGCTTCAATGCGCTCCAGCAGCGACTCGGCCGCAAGCAGGTGTCGGCGAAGATGCTCGCCGAATATCCCGCCTTCGTCCGCCTCTACGATATCCTGCTCGACGGCGACGAGGATCTGCGCGCGCTGCCGTGGACCGAGCGGCGGGCCCGGCTCGAAGCTTTCGTGCCGCGGCTCGACCCCGATCGCTTCGACATCAGCCAGGTCATCACCGCGGCGAGCTTCACCGAGCTGGAGGCGATCCGTGCCGGTGCGCGCGATGCCGCGATCGAGGGCGTGATGCTCAAGCGCCGCGACTCGCCCTATGTCGGTGGTCGTCGTGCCGGCCTGTGGTACAAATGGAAGCGCGATCCGCTCACCGCCGATTGCGTCATCATGTATGCGCAGCGCGGCAACGGGCGTCGCTCCTCCTATTACAGCGACTATACGTTCGGCTGCTGGACCGAGGAGGGCGAATTGCTGCCGGTCGGCAAGGCCTATTCGGGGATCACCGACGAGGAATTGCGCATGCTCGACAGTTTCGTGCGCCGCCACACGCTCGCCCGCTTCGGCCCGGTGCGCGAGGTCGAGAAGTCGCTGGTGCTGGAGATCGCGTTCGATTCGATCCACGGCTCGACCCGCCACAAATCGGGCGTCGCGATGCGCTTCCCCCGCATCGCCCGCATCCGCACCGACAAACCGGCGGCGGAAGCCGACCGGATCGAGACCTTGCGCAAGCTGGTGACGTGAACGCACGGGTGGCGGATCGCATCAGGCCCGCCCCCGCACCCACAGCGCGCGCGCCGCCCCGGCGTCCTGGCCGCAGGCTCTGCCCGCGCCATGCCGGAGCCGAGCCATTCGGCCCGATCGGATCGCCCTCAGTTCGCCCGGCCGACCTCTTCGCCAATCTTGATCTCGAACAGCGTCGGCCAGTATTTGCCCGTCACGAACAATCGGTCGTGCGCGGCGTCATAGGCGATGCCGTTCGGCACCGCGTCCGGGTCGCTCGCCTGTACCTCGGCGATCAGTGGGCGCAGGTCGATCAGGCCGTCGACCCGTCCGCTCGCCGGGTCGATCCGCGCGATGAAGCCGGTCATCCACACGTTGGCGAGGATACGGCCGCCGACAAATTCGAGCTCGTTGAGCTTGGCGAGCGGCCGTCCGTTGAGCGTCACCGCGATCCGGCCGCGCTCGGTAAAGCCGGCGGGGTCGATGCGGCGCAGCGTCGGCGTGCCGTCGGAGAGCAGCAGCGAACCGCCGTCGCTCGTCATCCCCCACCCCTCACCCGTATAGTGGAACGGCGCGCCGACCCGCTTGAGCGTCGGCAGCGTCCAGCGGAAGCCGATCCCGGTCTTCCACGTCAGGCTGAGCAGGCTGTTCTTCCAGCAGCCGATCCCCTCGCCGAACAGATCGGGCGTCAGCCGCGCCCGCGCGAGCACCTTGCCGGTGGCGAGATCGACGCGGCGGATGTCCGACGCGCCTTCCTTGCCGGTGCTTTCGTAGAGCGTGCCGTTGCAGAACAGCAGCCCCTCGGTGAAGGCATCGCGATCGTGCGGGAAGCGCGCGACGACGTTGGCGGCATAGACCGGGGTGCCGGTTTCCGGTGGCGGCGCGGCGGCCGACGGCGGCGGGACGCTTGCCTGAGGCGTCGGCGCCGCGACATGCCACGCCGACGCGCCGAGCGCCCCGATCAGCCCCACCACCAGCGTCAGCTTGACCACCTGCATATCCTCACATCCGCCCGTCCGGCACGCCACGCCTATCGCCTGTCCTATGCCGAAACGCAAAAGGCCCGGCGCCGCGATCTGCGGAGCCGGGCCTTTCACTGATCGGGTCGGGACCGTTACGACGCGGCCGAGAGGTTCACCGCGGCATATTTGCCGCGACGATCGACTTCGAGTTCGAACTGGAGACGATCGCCCTCGTTGAGCGTCGCCATGCCGGCACGCTCGACCGCCGATATGTGAACGAACGCATCGGGCTGGCCATCGTCGCGCTGAATGAAGCCGAAGCCCTTCATCGCGTTGAAGAACTTGACGACGCCCGTCGCCTTCTCGCCGGTCAGCTGACGCCCAGCGTCGCGCTGAATGAAGCCGAAGCCCTTCATCGCGTTGAAGAACTTGACGACGCCCGTCGCCTTCTCGCCGGTCAGCTGACGCTGCGGCGCGCCACCGGCACCGCCGGCCCGCGGGCCACGATCGCCGAAGCCGCCTTCGCGGGGCTCGCGCGGCGCACGCTCGGTCACCGCCATCGGCTCGCCGTCGATCTTCAGCTCGGTCGCCGAGATGCGGCCGCCGCGGTCGACGAGGGTGAAGCCGAGCGGCTGGCCTTCGGCGAGCGAGCTCATGCCCGCCTGCTCGACCGCCGAGATGTGCACGAACACGTCCTCGCCGCCGTCATCACGGACGACGAAGCCGAAGCCCTTCTGCGCGTTGAAGAACTTTACGACGCCCGTGCCTTCGCCGACAACCTGCGGGGGCATGCCGCGGCCACCGCCGCTGAACCCGCCGCCACCGCCGCCGCCGCCGAAGCCGCCGCCACCGCCACGGTACCCGCCGCCGCCGCCGCCGCCGAAGCCGCCGCGATCGCCG
>NZ_JFYV01000026.1 GCF_000632225.1 Sphingomonas sp. RIT328 | reverse complement strand
GGCGGGGCGATCGCCACGGCCCTGCCAGCCACGATCGGCGACGCGGGGCGGACCGCCGTCGTCCGGCCGTGGGCCGCGGTCATCCGGCCGCGGGCCGGGGCGGCCGGGTCCGTCGGGTCCACGCTGATCCCAGTTGCGCCGGCCATCCTGCGCCTGTGCCGCCACGGGCATCAGCATCGATGCGGCGAGCAGCGCCTTGATCACGGTCTTCATCGTCCTTCGTCCTCGTCCGCCGGCGCACGAGCCGGCCCGGATGATGACCGATACTTGCACCACAGCCGCTGTGACGAAGCTGAATACCTCTGTCAGCGTTGCGAAAGCTTGGGCGGGACCAAAGCGGGGACGACGCGCGCCGCATCGGCCGGGTCTATACCCGGGCGGGCGCCGGCGGGGATCGTCTCCTCACCCCGCGCGGCACGGCCGGCGCGCTGGATCGCCTCGATCAGCCGCGGATAGACGCCGCAGCGGCACAGGTTGCGGATCGCACCGCGGATATCCGCCTCGCTCGGGTCGGGACGATGGTTGAGCAGGACCGACGCCGCCATCAGCATGCCGGGGATGCAAAAGCCGCACTGCGTCACGTTGGCGGCGAGGAAGGCGAGCTGCAACGGGTGGTTGCGCTCGCGCGACAGGCCCTCGATCGTGGTGACGAAGCTGCCCTCGATCCGCCCGATCGCGACCTGGCACGACAGCACCGCCCGCCCGTCGACATCGACGGTGCAGGCGCCGCAATCGCCGGTGCCACAGCCATATTTGGTGCCGGTGAGGTTCGATGCGTCACGCAGCGCCCAGAGCAGCGGCGTCTCCGGATCGAGGCGATATTCGACCGGCTGGTTGTTGACGGTAAGGCGCGCCATGTCCGGCCCTTAGCCGCAAAGCCCGGCATGTCGCCAGACCGTCACCGCTCGTCATCGCCCGAACCGAGCCGGGGGGCAGGGCGGTCGCAGGCGAGCGCGGCGTCGGAGAAGCGGATCGGCGTGCGCAGGCCGCGGATCGGGTCCGACCCGATCACCAGGCCGCGAGCGGCGATCTGCGGATCGGTAAGCGCCTGTTCGACGGAGTTGATCGGTCCCGCCGGCAC
The DNA here is from genome assembly GCF_000632225.1 of Sphingomonas sp. RIT328. Taxonomy (GTDB): domain Bacteria; phylum Pseudomonadota; class Alphaproteobacteria; order Sphingomonadales; family Sphingomonadaceae; genus Sphingomonas; species Sphingomonas kyungheensis. The sequence goes on along the minus strand of NZ_JFYV01000026.1, from coordinate 40,356 downwards.
GCCGGCCGCGGCGAGGCGCGCGAGCAAATCGTCGCGCGCGAAGGTCCGCGTCGCCGCGGTGATCTGCGCGAACAACGCCTCGCGGTTGGCGAGGCGCAGCGCGTTGCTGGCATAGCGCGGATCGTCGGCGTCGATCCCGGCGATCGCGCAGAAGCGGCGGAACTGGCCGTCGTTGCCGACCGCGAGGATGAACCAGCCGTCGCTCGTCTCGAACACCGCATAGGGGCAGACGTTGAGGTGGGCGTTGCCGACGCGCGCCGGAGTGACGCCGCTGGCGAAATAATTCGCTGCCTGATTGGCGAGCACGCCGGTCATCGAATCAAGCAGCGCCATGTCGATCCACTGGCCGCGCCCGGTCCGCTCGCGCATCGCCAGCGCCGCCTGGATCGCGATCACCGCATAGAGGCCGGTGGTGATGTCGGCCATCGCCACGCCGATCTTCTGCGGCGCGCCGTCGGGATCGCCGGTCAGGTCCATCATCCCGCTCATTCCCTGGACGATGAAGTCATAGCCGGCGCGCGCCGCATAGGGGCCGTCCTGCCCGAAGCCGGTGATCGAGCAATAGACGAGGCGGGGATTGAGCGTGGACAGGCTGGCATAGTCGAGCCCGTATTTGGCGAGGCCGCCGACCTTGAAATTCTCGATCAGCACGTCGGCCCCGGCGGCGAGCGCGCGGACCTGCGCCTGCCCCGCGGCGGTGGTGAAGTCGATGACGTCGCTGGTCTTGCCGCGGTTGCAGGCGTGGAAATAGGCGGCGTCGCGGCCGCCGTCGGGATAGTCGACGAAGGGCGGGCCCCAGCTGCGCGTATCGTCGCCGGCGGGGCTCTCCACCTTGGTCACGGTGGCGCCGAGGTCGGCGAGCACCTGCCCCGCCCAGGGGCCGGCGAGGATGCGCGCCAGCTCGAGCACCTTGAGGCCGGCGAGCGGATGCGCGCGCCCCGCCGCCTCGGTCAAAACGCCGCGATCCCGGTGATCGCGCGGCCGAGGATCAGCGCGTGGACGTCGTGCGCGCCCTCATAGGTGTTGACCGTTTCGAGGTTCATCAGGTGGCGCATCACCTGATATTCGCCGGAAATGCCGTTGCCGCCGTGCATGTCGCGGCTGACCCGGGCGATGTCGAGCGCCTTGCCGACGTTGTTGCGCTTGACCAGCGAGACCATCTCGGGCGCGAACCGGCCCTCGTCCATCAGCCGCCCGACGCGCAAGCTGGCCTGCAGGCCCAGCGCGATCTCCGTCTCCATATCGGCGAGCTTCTTCTGATAGAGCTGCCGCCCGGCGAGCGGCGTGCCGAACTGCTTGCGGTCGAGGCCGTATTGGCGCGCCGCGTGGAAGCAATATTCGGCGGCGCCGAGCGCGCCCCAGCTGATCCCGTAACGCGCGCGGTTGAGGCAGCCGAACGGGCCCTTCAGCCCCTCGACATGCGGCAGCAGCGCGTCGTCGCCGACCTCGACATCGTCCATCACGATGCCGCCGGTGATCGACGCGCGCAGCGACAATTTGCCCTCGATCTTGGGCGCGGACAGGCCCTTCATTCCCTTGGTGAGGACGAAGCCGCGGATCGCGCCGCCATGCGCGTCCGACTTGGCCCAGACGACGAAGACGTCCGCGATCGGCGAATTCGAAATCCAGGTCTTGGCGCCATTGAGGACATAGCCGCCGTCGACCTTGCGCGCGCGGGTGGTCATCCCGCCGGGGTCGGAGCCGGCATCGGGCTCGGTCAGGCCGAAGCAGCCGATGAACTCGCCGCTGGCGAGGCGCGGCAGCAGGCTGCGCTTCTGCTCCTCGGAGCCATAAGCGAAGATCGGATACATGACGAGGCTCGACTGGACGCTCATCATCGAGCGGTACCCCGAATCGATCCGCTCGACCTCGCGCGCGACGAGGCCGTAGGCGACGTAACTCGCGCCGACACCGCCATATTCTTCTGGAAGGGTCGGGCCGAGCAGGCCGAGTTCGCCCATTTCGCGGAAGATCGCCGGATCGGTATGCTCGTCGCGGAAGGCGGCGACGATGCGCGGCGCCAGCCGGTCCTGCGCATAGCCGCACGCGGTGTCGCGGATCATCCGCTCGTCCTCGCTCAACTGGTCGTCGAGCAGGAAGGGATCGGCCCAGTCGAACTTGCCCATGCCCGCCATCATCATCTCCTTTTGGAAGGCCCGGTACGGGGGAAGGCGGGGCGGGGCAAGCCCTGCGTCACAGGCTGGTGCGGACGTCGAGCAGCTCGGGGAAGAAGCGGTGCGAGACGACGCGGGCGAGATAGGGCACGCCCGCGGTGCCGCCGGTGCCCGACTTGAAGCCGATCACCCGCTCGACCGTCTTGAGGTGGCCGAAGCGCCAGAGCTGGACGTGATATTCGAGGTCGACCAGCTTCTCGGCCAGCTCGTACAGGTCCCAATAGGCGTGCGGCTGCGCATAGACGGTCGCCCAGCAGGCCTCGACCGCCGGCGAAGGCGGCGCGGTGACGGTGAAGTCGCGCGCCAGCCGCTCGGCCGGCACCGGCAAGCCGCGGCGCGCGAGCAGGCGCAGCGCCTCGTCATAGAGGCTCGGCACGGCGAGTTCGGCGGCGAGCCGCTCGCGCACCGCCGGCTCGTCGAACAGGTCGATCATCGCCGCATTGCGGTTGCCGAGGATGAATTCGAGGCAGCGATATTGATCCGACTGGAAGCCCGAACTCTGGCCGAGGCTGCCGCGCATCGCGGCATAATCGGCGGGCGTCATCGTCGCCAGCACCTCCCACGACTGGATCAGCTGCGTCTGGATGCGGCTGACCCGCGCCATCATCTTGAGCGCGGGCGGCAGATCGTCCGCCGCGATCCGCCGCCGCGCTTCGCCCAGTTCGTGCAGGCAGAGCTTCATCCACAATTCGGACGCCTGGTGGATCGTCACGAACAGCAGCTCGTCATGCACGCCGCTGAGCGGCGATTGCAGGTCGAGCAGCTCGGGCAGGCGCAGGTAGCTGCGATAGGTGATCGTCATCGCGGCAGCCTATCGCAACCGGCCTCACTGCTCCAGCAGGAGCACCTCCAGCGTCGCGCGGTCGCCGCGGCGGCGTGTGACGATCAGGTCGGCGACGATCGCGGCGGGGACGGGCAGATCCTCCTCGGGCAGAGCGTCCAGCCACGCCGCGGCGTCGCCACCGGCGATGGCGAGGTCGATCGTCAGGCGCACGCCGGTGAAGGTCGCGCTCGACCAGGGGCGTTCGTGCAGTCCGAGCGGATGGAACGTCAGGCCATGGCAGGCGGCGCTTGCGCCGAGCGCGCGGTGCAGGCGGCGGTGCGGCAGCGTCATGTGCATCATGCCCCCGCTCCGTCGAGATACCGGATGATCCGCGCCTCGACCGACGGGCCGACGACGCGCCCACGCACCATGTCGGTGACGAGTCGCGGGTCGTTGACGGTGCGCTTGCCGAACTCGCTGCGCGACATGCGCGAACGGCGGAGATAGCGATCGATCCTGAGCAGCAATGACATGGCTTCCCTCCCGAGTCCGGCGATTACGTTCCTGATCTGTTCCTGTCTTTCCAACTTGTCTAGGAAAATTTCCTACGATACGGTCGCGGGCGATGGACGCGGAGGATCCCCGCCGGCGGCTGACCGCCCTTGCCGCGGCGCGGGGTGACAGCCTCGCCGCGCTGTCGCGGATGCTCGGGCGCAACGATGCCTATCTTCAGCAGTTCGTCGCGCGCGGATCGCCACGCCGGCTCGCCGACGACGATCGGCGGCGGCTGAGCGACTATTTCGGCGTGGCGGACAGCGAGCTGGGCGGTCCGGCCGCGCCGCGCCTGTTCGCGCTGCCGCGGCTCGACGTCGCCGCCTCGGCGGGGCCGGGCGCGTTCGTCGATACCGAGATCGTGCTCGGCACGGCGGCGCTCGATCCGGCGCTGGCGACGCAGCTCGGCCTGCGCGACGGCATGGCGGCGATCGTGCGGGTGCGGGGCGATTCGATGGAGCCGGGGCTGATCGACGGCGATCTGATCGTCGTCGACCGCGCCCGTGCGCGCCCCGATGCGCAACCGCGCGTGCACGTCGTGCGGATCGACGGCACGGTGATGGTCAAGCGCGTCGCGCGGCGGGGTGGGCGGATCACCGTCACCAGCGACAATCCCGCTGCGCCGCCGGTGCCGGCGGGGGCGGTCGAGGTGATCGGACGCGTCGTCTGGCTGATGCGCGCGCCGCGCTGATCAGCGGCGGCTGTCGCGCAGCCACACCGCGATCGCGCCGGCCGCGCCGATCGCCAGCCCGGCGAGAAAGCCGATCGTCACCTGCCCCTGGATGAGGCCGACGATCGCACCCCCGATCGAACAGATCGCGACGAGGATGCCGCCCGCGGCGGAGGGAGGGGTTTCGGCCATGCCCGTCCCTGCCACGTCCCGCGGCGAGACGCCAGCGTCCCCCGACGGGACGGGCGGGACGGCGACGCGGCGGCGGTTTACCATCGTCCTCCGCCAGTTCCGCGCGTCCTCACCATATGGCACGGCGCGTGTAACGGCACGGGGATGCACACCGATCCCGCCATCGCCATCCACCTCGACGACGCGCAGCAGGTGGCGGAGGCGACCGACCTGATCGCCCGCTTCGGCGAGGACGCGCCGGTCGAGGCGGCTATCCGCGCCGGGCGGATGCGCGACATCGGCAATGTCGTCCACTTCTGCCGCTGGCGACAGACCGGCCGGCTGGTCGCGCTGCTGGTGGCGGATACGGCGGTGGGGACGGTGCACTAGGCGCGGCGCCGGCAGCGCCACACGCCGGTCTCAGCCGATCCCGCGCCCCGTCGCGGTCCACCAGATCCCGCCGAGCAGGTGATCCAGATACCGCCCGTCCCGGTACATGTCGGCATTGTGGCCGAGCAGGGTGACGAAGACGCGGCCCTTTTCGTACGTATGATACCAGGCCTCGGGATGGTCCTTGCCCATCGGCCGGCCGACCTGGCCGGGCCAGATCAGCGTCGGGTCGTAGCTCGTCTCGTCGACGCCGAGCACCGGGTGGATGGTGACGCGATAGGGATTGGTGGTGACGTAATATTCGTCGCTCCAGATCCAGCGGTCGGGCAGCGCGAAGGTCGCGGGAAAGCGCGGGTCGAGCTTGGTGACCGCGGCGGTCTGCAGCTTGGGGTGGTTGACGAAGCTGCGCCCGACCATCCGCTCATACCACGGCCAGGCGGCGGCCGGGACGATCGCGGCGCGGTGCACCACCATCGCATTGCCGCCGCCGCGCATATAGGCCTCGAACCGGCGGCGGCGCGGCTCGCTCAGCGTCTCGGGCGGCGTGTTGAGGAACATCACCGCGGCATATGGGCCGAGGTCGCCGTCGAACGGTGCGCCGTCGGCGGACCAGGTGACGGCAAAGGCATGCAGCCGCGCCAGGCGTTCGATGCTGTCGCGCGCGACCGGGATATATTCGTAATGGTAGGTGCTCGGCGCGGCGATCACCAGCAGCTTGAACTGGTCCTCCGCCGCGGCGGGGACGGCGGTCAGCGTCGCGGCGAGCGCGGCGATCGTCAGCATCGGTCTCATGGTTTCCGGCTTCGCGCGCGTGGCGGGCCGAGGCAAGCGCCACTTTGGTCGGGCTGGCGGCTGCCGCGGCGGCGCGCCCGGGCGAACGATAAGCGGGGCCGATTGAGGCCGAAACCGCCGGATATGGGACTGTTGCAGGCCGGCGACGCACGCTAGGACGGCGCCATGCTGTTGCGTTTGGGGTGGTTCGGGCTTGGCGCGACTGCCGTGCTCCTTCTTCCCGGCCCGGCGGCGGCGCAGACGGCACCGGCGGAGGTGCCGCTCGATCCCAATGCCCCGCTCGCGCCCTTGCCCGATATCGGCGTCGCCTGGCCGGAACTCGGCAACGATCCCGCCAGCACGACGGCCGCCGCGACCGACGGCGCCGCCGAGCGCCGCTATGCGTGGCGGATCGACGGCATCGACACCAGCGCGACGCCGTTGCTGCGCAAGCGCTTCGAGGAATTGTCGACGCTCAGCGCCAATGACGGCAGCGCCGCCAACGCCGCGCAGCTCGACCGCCGCGCCCGCGAGGATGCCGACCTGTTGCAGACGCTGCTGCGCGGCGCGGGTTATTACGACGCACGGGTGACGACGCGGGTCGAGCCGGGGACGAAGCCGCTGGTCGTGCTCGCCGCCGAACCGGGGACGCTGTACCGGCTCAGGGACGTGACGCTCGGCGGTCTTGCCGCGGCGGGCGACAAGGCGGCGCCGCTGCGCGAGGCGTTCGGGGTCAAGCCTTCGGACCCGGTCGATGCCGATGCGATCGTCGCCGGCACCGCGCGGCTGACGGCGCGGATCGGCCAGACCGGCTTCCCTTTCGCCGATGTCGGCGAACCGCAGATCGTCGTCGACCACGCCAGCAAGACCGCGACGCTCGACCTCCAGGTCGCGCCGGGCGCGCAAAGCCGGTTCGGCAAGTTCGTCGCGCTGCCGGGCAACCGCGTTTTCGGTCCCGATCACGTCCAGGAGATTTCGCGGCTCGCCCCCGGCGACACGTTCGATGCGACGACGCTCGACGATCTGCGCCGCGCGCTGGTGCAGACCGGGCTGGTCTCCTCGGTCGAGGTCAAGCCGATCCCGGCCGACGCGCCGGGGGTGGTCGACATCGGCGTCAAGCTCGGCGCCGCACCTGTGCATACGATCGCCGGCGAGCTCGGCTATGGCACCGGTGAAGGCGCGCGTGCCGAACTCAACTGGACGCATCGCAACCTGTTCCCGCCCGAAGGCGCGCTCACCCTGCGCAGCGTGCTCGGCACGCGCGAGCAGCTCGGCAGCGTCGTCTTCCGCCGCAACAATTTCGGCGACCGTGACCGCGTGCTGACCGCGCAGATCTCCGCGAGCCACGTCCAGCGCGATGCCTATGAGGCGAAGACCTATACCGTCGCCGCCAATATCGAGCGGCAGACGACGATCTTCTTCCAGAAGGCCTGGACCTGGTCGCTCGGCGGCGAGGTGCTGAGTTCGGACGAGCGCGACGTCATCGCCGCGACCGGCGAGCCGCGCCGCCGCACCTTCTATATCGCCGCCGCGCCGACCAGCCTCAATTACGACGGATCGGACGATCTGCTCAACCCGACCCGCGGCTTCCGCCTCGGCGGTCGGGTCAGCCCGGAATTCTCGCTGGAGAACGACGCGTTCGGCTATGCGCGCGTGCAGATCGACGCGAGCGCCTATCAGCCGGCGCGGCGCGGGCTGGTGCTCGCCGAGCGGATCCGGCTGGGCTCGATCCTCGGCGCCTCGCGCGACAGCATCGCGCCGTCGCGGCGCTTCTACGCCGGCGGCGGCGCGTCGGTGCGCGGCTATGGCTATCAGGCGATCGGGCCGCGCGACGTCAACAACGATCCGATCGGCGGGCGCAGCCTCGCCGAATTCTCGATCGAGGCGCGGGTGCGCGCCTTCGGCAATTTCGGCATCGTGCCGTTCCTCGACGGCGGCACCATCTATACCAGCGCGGTGCCGGGGCTCGGCGACTTCCAATATGGCGCGGGCGTCGGCGTGCGCTATTATTCCAACTTCGGCCCGATCCGCTTCGACGTCGGCACGCCGCTCAATCCGCAGCCGGGCGACAGCCGCATCGCCGTCTACGTCTCGCTGGGGCAGGCCTTTTGAGCCGCGCGCTGCGCCGGATCGCGCTCGCCCTCGCCGGACTGCTCGCGCTTGCGGCGCTGGCGCTGGCGGTGGTCGACACCGGCATCGGCCATCGCTGGGTGGCGCAGCGGATCGGCGCGATCCGCACCGCCAACGGCCTGCGCTTCACCATCGGGCGGATCGACGGCTCGCTCTATGACCGGGCGCGGCTCAGCGACGTGCGCGTCTATGATCTCGACGGCCTGCTGGTGCAGGCGCCGACCGTCGCGCTCGACTGGTCGCCGTGGCGCTGGCTGCGGCATCAGCTCATCATCGATCGGCTGGCGATCCCGCGGGCGGTGCTGTTCCACGCGCCGCATACCCGGGCGATGCCGCGCACCGGGCCGATCCTGCCCGATTTCGACATCCGCATCCGCGCCCTCGACGTCGAGCGGCTGGTGCTCGCCAAGCCGGTGCTCGGCACCGCGCGGGTCGGGCGGATCGCCGGCCGTGCCGACATCCGCCGCGGCCGCGCGCTGGTGCGGCTCGCCGCCAGCGTCGCCGGATCGGATCGGCTCACGCTGCGCCTCGATGCCGAGCCCGATGCCGGTCGCTTCGATCTCGATGCCAGCGCGGCGGGGCGCGCCGGCGGCGTCTTGTCGCGCAGCCTCGGCCTGCGGCGTGCCGTTGCCTTCGATATCGACGGGTCGGGCGGCTGGACGCGCTGGCGCGGGCGGGCGGTCGGCCGGATCGGTAGCGCGCGCGCGCTCGATCTCGCGCTCGCTGCCGACGATGGCCGCTATACGCTGGCGGGCGACCTGGTGCCGACCGGTCTGCTGAGCGGCGCGGCGCTGCGCCTCGCCGCACCGCGGCTGCGCGTGCAGGGGCAGGCGCGCTTCGCCGATCGGCGGCTCGACGGCAGGCTGACGCTGCGCAGCCCGGCGCTGGCGCTGGAGGCGACCGGCCTCGCCGATCTCGGTGCGGGGGCGTGGCGCAATCTGCGGCTCAGCGCGCGTTTGCTGCGGCCGGCGGCGATCATTCCGGCGATGACCGGCAGCGGCGTCGCCGCGCGCGCGGTGATCGACGGCGATTTCCGCAGCGCCCGCTTCGACTACCGGCTGCGCGCCGACCGGCTGGCGATCGACCGGACCGGCCTCGAAGAGGTGCGGCTCGCCGGCAGCGGCCGGCTCGGCCAGCGGCAGCTCGTGCTGCCGACGCGCTTCACCGCGGCGCAGGTCACCGGCGTCGGCACCGTCGCGGGCGGCGTGTTGCGGCATTTCAGCCTCGACGGGCCGCTGATGCTGAAGGGCTCACTGCTCACCGGTGATTCGCTGCGGCTGCGCTCGGACCAGCTCGACGGGCGGCTGATGGTCGCGCTCGATCTCGCCACCGGCCGCTATGAGGTGGGGCTCAACGGCACGCTCAACCGCCTGTTCATCAAGGGGCTCGGCATCGTCGACCTGCGCTCCGACCTGCGCGTCGTGCCGGGGGCGGGGGGGCGCGGCACGCGCATCGTCGGGCGCGGCACGGCGCAGGTCGTGCGGCTCGACAACGGCTTCCTGCGCGGCCTGACCGGCGGCCTGCCGCGGATCAGCGCCGGCCTGGAACGCACCCCCGACGGCCTGTTGCGCTTCACCGACATGGTGCTGACCTCGCCGCTGCTCAGCCTGCGCGGCAACGGCTATCGCCGTCCCGACGATACCTTCCATATCGAGGCGAGCGGGCGACATGCCACCTATGGCCCGGTGGTGATGCGGCTCGACGGCAAGATCGACCGGCCGACGCTCGACCTGCAATTCGCCAGCCCCAATGCGGCGCTCGGCCTGTCGCAGGTGCGCGCGCATCTCGATCCGACGGCGAGCGGCTTCACCTATCGCGCCGCGGGCGAATCGCGGCTCGGGCCGTTCACGCTGGCGGGATCGATCCTGCTGCTGCCGCCGGGCGTCGACGACATTCTGGTCGTCGACCGGCTGGCGGTGAGCGGCACCGCGGCGAGCGGCCGGCTGACGATCGGCCATGGCGGCTTCACCGGGCGGCTCGCGGTGGCGGGCGGCGGGCTGGCGGGCGAATTGCTGTTCCGCCCGGTCGGCACGGTGCAGCGGATCGAGACGCATCTCAGCGCGGCCGACGCGCAGCTCGGCAGCGCGACGCTGCGCCGCGGCCGCGTCGACGCGGCGCTGCTGCTCGATCCCGCCGGCACCGCGCTCGATCTCACCACCAGCGGTGCGGGCGTGCGGCTCGGGCGACTCAGCCTCGCGCGCTTCGCCGGCACGGCGAAGCTGCGCGGCGGCGTCGGCGAGGTGCGCGCGTCGATCGCCGGATCGCGCGGGCGCGCCTTCGACATCCAGACGGTGACGCAGATGGCGCAGGATCATCTGTCGGTCGCCGCGCAGGGCACGCTCGACCGCCGCCCGCTGCGGCTGCTCGCGCCCGCCGACATCCGTCGTGAGGGCGACGGCTGGCGGCTCGCGCCGACGCGGCTGAGCTTCGCCGGCGGCGAGGCGGAGGTCGGCGGCCATTATGCTGCGGATGCGCTGTCGCTCGACGCCGCGCTGACGGGCATGCCGCTGGCGATCCTCGATATCGGCTATCCGCGGCTCGGCCTCGGCGGCACCGCGTCGGGGACGTTCAGCTATGCGACCGGGGCCGATCGTGCGCCGACCGGCAAGGCCAATCTGACCGTCCGTGGGCTGAGCCGCGCCGGGCTGGTGCTGTCGTCGCGGCCGATCGACCTCGGTCTCGCCGGCATCCTCTCCGCCGACCGATTGGGCGTGCGCGTGGTGATGGCGTCGGGCGGCAAGACGATCGGCCGCGCCCAGGCGCTGCTCAAGCCGCTCGGCTCGGGCGACCTCGCCAGCCGGATCGCGGCGGCGCCGCTGTTCGCGCAGCTGCGCTATTCGGGGCCGGCGGATACGGTGTGGCGGCTGACCGGGCTCGAACTGTTCGACCTGTCGGGCCCGGTGGCGATCGGCGCCGACGTCAGCGGCCGGATCGGCGCGCCGCTGATCCGCGGCGTGCTGCAGGCCAATGGCGCGCGGATCGAGAGCGCCAACACCGGCACCGTGCTGACCAACGTCCAGGCGAACGGCCGCTTCAACGGATCGCGGCTGGTCATCGACCGGCTGACCGCCGACGCCGGCAAGGGCGGCCGCGTCGCCGGCAGCGGCGATTTCGACTTCGCCGCGCCGCACGGCATCGGCCTCGCGCTCAAGCTTCAGGCGGATCATGCGGTGATGATCAACCGCGACGATATCGGCGCGACCGTCACCGGCCCGCTCACCTTCACCTCCGACGGCAAGGGCGGGACGATCGCCGGCGACATCGTGCTCAACCGCAGCCGCTACCGGCTCGGCCAGGCGAGCGCGGCGGCGGCGCTGCCACGGCTCAACGTTCGCGAGATCAACCTGCCCGACGGCGGCGAGGAGGATGATACGCCCGTCACGCCGTGGACGCTGGCGATCAAGGCGCGCGCGCCCGACAAGGTGATCGTCAGCGGCCTCGGCCTGTCGAGCGAATGGTCCGCCGACCTCGGCATCGCCGGCCAGCCGGGCAATCCGGCGATCACCGGCCAGGCGAACATGATCCGCGGCGATTATGAATTCGCCGGGCGCAAGTTCCAGCTGTCGCGCGGCGTGATCCGCTTCGCCGGCGAGGTGCCGGCCAATCCGGTGCTCGACATCGAGGCCAATGCCGACAGCACCGGCCTTGCCGCGACGATCCGCGTTACCGGCACCGCGCTCAAGCCCGAGATCGGCTTCACCAGCACGCCGGCGCTGCCCGAGGACGAATTGCTGTCGCGGCTGCTGTTCGGCACCTCGATCACCAAATTGTCCGCGCCCGAGGCGTTGCAACTCGCCGCGGCGGTGGCGGCGTTGCAGAACGGCGGCAACGGCCTCAACCCGATCAACGCGGTGCGCCGCGCCGCGGGACTCGACCGGCTGCGCATCCTGCCTGCCGATCCGCAGACCGGGCAGAGCACGTCGATCGCCGCGGGCAAATACGTCACGCGCCGGCTCTATGCGGAGATCGTCACCGACGGGCAGGGCTATTCGGCGACGCAGGTCGAGTTCCAGGTGACGCGCTGGCTGTCGCTGCTGTCGAGCATCTCGACGCTCGGGCGGCAGAGCGCGAACGTGCGGGTGTCGAAGGATTATTGAGGCGGGGGACCCATTCGCCCCGCGGCGCCTCGACCGACAGTGCAAGGAGGGATGAGGTCATCTGACCATTGGCCCGGACCCTGTCGAAAGGCGGGTCTCCGCAGGCGCGCGTCCTTGTGGGACAGTGCGCTTCGACAGGCTCGGCGCAAACGAAGGTGGGGCGTTCGCCGCCTCTTCCGCCTCACCTTGACCTGACGAAGGGCAGGTAAATGCCCTGCCGCTTCGACAGGCTAGGAGGACGTCCCGTTATTTCCTGCCGGCGCGCTGCTTGCGGGCGGCGTAGCGGGCGTCGCGCGCCGCCTTCATCTCGGCTTCGGTCGGCATCTTGGGCTTGGCCTTGGCGGCGGCTTCTGCCGCAGCGAGGGCGGCGGCTTCGGCGGCGGCCTTCTTCTCGGCGATCGCCTGCTCGCGCGCTGCCTGCTTCTCGGCGCGCGCCTTGGCGAGCGCGGCTTCCTTCGCCTCGGCGGCGGCGACACGGGCGGCGACGATCGCCGGGTCGAGCGGTGGCTTGGCGCGCAGCTTCTCGAGCGCCGCCTGCTTGGCTTTGGCGGACAGCGCGGCGCGCTCCTGGAACGTCTGGGGCTTGTAGGCTGACATGTGAGGCGTGATGATCCTGTCGATTGTGAGAGTGTCTCGGCGGTGGCCGTTACTGCAAAACGCCCGAATTGGCAAAAACGCCCGTCGCGGCGCGCCACCAGCCGCGATAAAGCGCCGGCTTTGCACGCGAAGGGAGCCGCGATGACGCCACGCGAATTGATCGACACCGCCGAGGTGCCGGGCGGCGAGCCGCTGCGGCTGTTCCGGCGCGGCGCCGATTACATGATCGTGCTCGACCGCAACGAGCTGATGAACAGCCGGATGAGCGGATCGGAAGAGGCGCTCGCGACGATGACGATCGAGCGGTTGGGGCGGCCGGCGCCGCATCTGCTGATCGGCGGCTATGGCATGGGCTTCACCCTGCGCGCGGCGCTCGGCCGGCTGGGGCCGCAGGCGCGCGTCACCGTCGCCGAGCTGGTGCCGCAGATCGTCGACTGGGCGCGCGGGCCGATGGCGGCGCTGACCGACGGCTGCCTCGACGATCCGCGCGTCACCGTCACCTTCGCCGACGTCGCGGAGGTGATCGCCGCAGCCCCGCGCGCCTATGACGCGATCCTGCTCGATGTCGACAACGGACCCGACGGGCTGGTCCGCGCCGCCAACGACCGGCTCTATGCGGCGCGCGGCCTCGCCGCGGCGCGCGCAGCGCTGACCCCCGGCGGTGTGCTCGCCATCTGGTCGGCGGCGAAGGATGCGGCGTTCGCCCGGCGGCTGCGCGAGGGCGGCTTCACCGTCGACGAGGTCACCGTCCGCGCGCGCAGCAACGGCAAGGGCGCGATGCACACCATCTGGTTTGCGGTGCCGCGCTGAGTCGTGCAACCGGCGCCCGCCCCGAACGGTTCGGAGCGGCGGACGAAGGAGCGAAGACGATGAGCGATCGCGTGGCACGAATCACCCGTACCGGCGGCCCCGAAGTGATCGAATGGGTCGACATCGACCTGCCGCCGCCCGGCGCGGGCGAGGTGCGGATGCGGCACCATGCGGTCGGGCTCAACTATATCGACACCTATCATCGCAGCGGCGTCTATCCGGTCGAGCTGCCGAGCGGCCTCGGCAGCGAGGCGGCGGGCGTGGTCGAGGCGGTGGGCGAGGGCGTCGAGGGCTTTGCCGTCGGCGACCGCGTCGGCACCTTCGGCCCGGCGCGCGGCGCCTATGCGACCGCGCGCAACGTCGCGGCGCGGCAGCTGCTGCACCTGCCCGACGATATCGACGACGCGACCGCGGCGGCGCTGCTGCTCAAGGGCTGCACCACCGAATGCCTCGTCGATCGCTGCGCGCGCGTCCAGCCGGGGCAGACGGTGCTGGTCTGGGCGGCGGCGGGCGGCGTCGGCCAATTGCTCGTCGGCTGGCTCAAGGCGATCGGCGCGACGGTGATCGGCACCGCCGGCACCGCCGCCAAGGCCGATCATGCCCGTGCCGCCGGCGCCGACCGCGTGCTGCTCCATCGCGACGAGGATGTCGCAGCGCGGGTGCGCGAGATCACGCACGGCGAGGGCGTCGCGACGGTGTTCGACGGCGTCGGCCAGGCGACGTGGCAGGCGTCGCTCGATTCGGTGGCGCGGCGCGGGCTGATCGTCAGCTACGGCAATGCCGGCGGTGCGGTGACGGGCGTGTCGCTCGGCACGCTGGCGGCCAAGGGGTCGCTGTTCGTCACCCGGCCGACGCTGTTCGATTATTATGTCACGCCGGAAGAGCGGCGCGCGGGCGTCGACCGCGTCTTCGCGATGCTGCGCCGGGGCGCGATCCGGCCGCAGATCGGCCAACGCTTCCCGCTCGAACGGGCGGCGGACGCGCATCGCGCGCTCGAACAGGGGGAGACGCGGGGGAGTACGGTGCTGACGGTGGGGTGACGCGCGACGATGCGCGGGGTGGCGGTCGCCAAGGCCGCTCGATCCGAACGTCGTCGGAGATCGCGCGGACCGTCGAGAGAATAGCCGCCCTCGAACGGGCGTCCCGTGCTCCTGCGCACGCAGGAGCCCAGGGCGGCGAACGGAACCGCCGGTGTTTTGTTTCGCTCTGGATTCCTGCGTTCGCAGGAATACTGGTCACGCTTCGGAGCGGACAGTTGCTACGACAGTCGCACCCCGCCACGGCATATTGCCCTCGCGCCGGTGCGCTGGGATAAGCCGCGCTGACGGCGACGTGGCCGCAGGGGAATGAGCGATGGACGACGGGGACGGGTGCGCAGGGGCGGACCGATCGCGGCAAGTGACGGCTTTGTCACGCCGCTGACGCGGATCCGCCATCCATCCCGCTGCACAGCGATCTATCCGGAGTTCCTCGTTCATGCCCCAGCATCCCATATTCTATGACGCCAGTGGCCGGCGCAAACGGCGCTTCACGCTCGGCGTCGTCGCGTTCGTGGCGTTGCTGGTGCTGTCGGTGGCGGTGTTCGCGGTGTCGATCGGCGCGGTGCCCCGCGCGCCGCTGCTGCCGGTCGAGGTCGAGCGGCCGGCGCTGCGCCGGCTCGCGCCGCCGCATGGCGTGATCCGCCGGGCCAAGCGCGGGCTCGATTATTATGCCGGCCAGCTGTTCGGCACCGGTCGCGGCGGCAAGGCGAGCGCCGGCAACCCCAATCTCGCCATCGCCTTCCATACGCCTTGGGACCAGTCGAGCGCCGCCAGCCTCGAACGGCATGTCGATCAGCTCGACTGGGTGATCCCGGGCTGGGTATCGGTGACCGGGCCGGACCATCGCATCCAGGTGTTGCGCGATACCGCCGGGCGGGCGATCCTCAACCGCGCGGTGCATCGCCCGGTGGTGATCCCGATGGTCCAGAACGCCAGCAACGGCGAATGGGACGGTGCGGGCACCGCCGCGATGCTGGCCGACCCGCGGGCGCGCGCCGCGTTCCTCGACCGGCTGGTGCCGTGGCTCGCCGCCAACAGCGCCGGCGGCGCCTTCTTCGACTTCGAGGAACTGCCGGCGAGCGCCCAGGCCAATTACCGCGCCTTCCTCGCCGAGGCGCAGCGACGCTTCGCCCCGCACGGCTGGAGCGTCTCGATCGCCGCGCCGGTCGCCGATCCCGACTGGAACCTGCCAGCCTATGCCAAGGTCACCGACAAGATCTTCCTGATGGCCTATGACGAGCACGAGCCGAGCGGCCCCGCCGGCCCGATCGCCTCGCAACATTGGTTCGCGGAGAGCGTCGCCAGCGCCGCGCGCGGCATCCCCGCCGCCAAGCTGGTCGTCGCGATCGGCTCCTATGCCTATGACTGGCACGACGGCGGCGGCGATCCGCTCGGCGTCGAGGAGGCGTGGCAGAATGCGCGCGATTCGGGGGCGATGCCGGCGTTCGACCGGGCGAGCGGCAACAGCAGCTTCGCCTATAGCGACGGCGGCAGCCGCCATGTCGTCTGGCTGCTCGACGCCGCCTCCGCCTATAACGAGATCGCGCTGCTGCATCGCGCCGGGATCGGCAGCGTCGCCCTGTGGCGGCTCGGCGCCGAGGACCCGGGCCTGTGGTCCGTGTTCGGGCGCGATCACCGCAGCCTGCCGGCGGTCTCGGCGATCGACTCGATCCCCGCCGGCACGATCACCGACATCGAGGGCGCCGGCGAGATATTGAAGATCGCCGCCACCCCCGTGCCGGGCGAGCGCCGCGCGATCGCCGGGCCGGGCGGAACGATCGCCGACGTCCAGTTCCAGCGTCTGCCCAAGGCCTATGAGGTCGATCGCACCGGCTATCGCAGGAACCTGCTCGCGCTGACCTTCGACGACGGCCCCGATCCGAAATGGACGCCGCAGATCCTCGACGTGCTCAAGCAGAAGCACGCCCCGGCGACCTTCTTCATCATCGGCGAGAATGCGCTGACCCAGCGGTCGCTGCTGCAACGCATGGTGTCGGAGGGGCATGAGATCGGCAGCCACACCTACACCCATCCCAATCTCGCCACCGTCTCGCCAGGGCAGGTGTGGTTCGAGCTCAACGCGACGCAGCGGCTGTTCCAGGCCTTCACCGGCCATTCGCTGCGGCTGTTCCGCGCGCCCTATTTCGGCGACGCCGAACCGTCGACCGCGGACGAGATCGAGCCGGCGCTGCAGGCGCAGGAGCGCGGCTATGTCTCGGTCGGCCTGCACGTCGACCCCGGCGACTGGAAGCGGCCGGGCGTCCAGCAGATCATCGACGCGACGATCGACCGCGTGACCAGCGGCCCCAAGACCTGCGACGGCGATTCGGATGCCGATTGCAGCCGCAACGTCATCCTGCTCCACGACGCCGGCGGCAATCGTGCCGAGACGGTCGCGGCGCTGCCGGTGATCATCGACCGGCTGCGCGCGCTCGGGTATCGATTCGTGCCCGTCTCGACGCTCGCCGGCCTGTCGCGCCATGCCTCGATGCCGCCGATCAGCGCGAGCGACCAGCTTGCCGCCAACGTCGACCTCGCGCTGTTCAGCGCACTCGGCGGGATCGCGGTGGGGCTGCGCTGGCTGTTCATGATCGCGATTACCATCGGCATCCTGCGCGCGCTGGCGCTCTCCGCGCTGGCGCTGATCCAGGCGCGGCGCGAGGGCCGGACGGTGTTCCCGGCGATCGATCCCGTCCGTTTCGTCACCGTGCTGATCCCCGCCTATAACGAGGAGCGGGTGATCGAGCGCGCGGTGCGCGGCGTGCTCGCCTCGGTCGATGTCGCGGTCGAGGTGATCGTGATCGACGACGGGTCGAAGGACGCGACCTCCGCGGTGGTCAGCGCCGCCTTCGGCGACGATCCGCGCGTGCGGCTGCTCACGCTCGTCAACGGCGGCAAGGCGCGCGCGCTCAACACCGGACTCGAGCACGCCAAGGGCGAGATCGTCATCGCGCTCGACGCCGACACGCAGTTCGAGCCGACGACGATCGCGCGGCTGGCGCGCTGGTTCGACGATCCCAGGCTGGGGGCGGTCGCGGGCAATGCCAAGGTCGGCAACCGCGTCAATCTCGTCACCAAATGGCAGGCGCTCGAATATATCACCGCGCAGAATCTCGAACGGCGCGCCTTCGCGCGGCTCGATGCGATCACCGTCGTGCCCGGCGCGGTCGGCGCGTGGCGGCTCGCCGCGATCCGCCAGGTCGGCGGCTATCCGCACGACACGCTGGCGGAGGATCAGGACCTCACCGTCGCCATCCAGCGTGCCGGCTGGCGCGTCCAGTACGATCAATATGCGATCGCCTGGACCGAGGCGCCCGAGACGTTCCGCGCGCTCGCCAAACAGCGGTTCCGCTGGGCGTTCGGCACGCTGCAATGCCTGTGGAAGCATCGTTCGGCGATCGGCCGCAGCAGCCCTCGCGGACTGGGCTGGATCGGCCTGCCGCAGGCGATCGTCTTCCAGATCCTGCTCGCCGCGATCAGCCCGATCATCGATCTCGCGCTGCTCGTCAGCTTCGTCGTCACCTATCTCGACATCCAGGCGCATGGCTGGGCGCAGACCAGCCACGACGTCTATACGATGCTCGCCTTCTGGCTGGTGTTCACCGCGATCGATCTGCTCGCTGCGACGATCGCCTTCGCACTCGAACGGCGCGAGCGCTGGCGCCTGCTGTGGCTGCTGGTGCCGCAGCGGATCGGCTATCGCCAGATCATGTATTATGTCGTGCTCAAGGCGATCGCGCAGGCGCTGCGCGGACCGATGGTCGGTTGGGGCAAATTGCAGCGGACCGGGCGGGTGAGCGCGTCGTGAGCGGGGTGGAGACAGGATGAGCCTGCCCCTTTCCTGCTTGGGGCAACGTCAATCGCAGGACTGACCGTAAGTCGCGGCATGTAGGGCACAGTGGTTCGAATTGATGAGCGTCATGACGCCTTTGACGCCGGGTTCGGGCGTCCAGGGCGTTGCGGTTGATCGTCGACCGCAGTCAGGAGCTGGTCGCGCAGGCGTCGGGCGTCACCTAGCCAAACTGACAAAAGGACGGTCGCGTCGGCGCAAAGCCTTGTATACGGCGGAATACAGTCTTCCTATCCGGGTGCCGTCATGATCCGTCCGCTGTTGCTCATCCTCGCGCTGACGTTCGCCGCGCCGGCCGTCGCGCAGCGCGCGCCGCTGGTGCTCGCCGCCGCGAGCCTGCAGGAAGGGATGAACGCCGCCGCCGATGCCTGGGCCAAGCAGGGGCATCCGCGGCCGGTGGTGTCGTTCGCCGCCTCCTCGGCGCTGGCGCGGCAGGTCGAGGCGGGGGGCGCGGCGGATCTCTTCGTCTCCGCCGACCAGCAGTGGATGGACGAGCTCGCCGCCCGGCGTCTGATCGTCACCGGCAGCCGCGTCACCTTCCTCGGCAACCGCCTCGTCGTCGTCGCCGACAGGAACGACCGCGTGCGCATCCCGCTGCGCCCCGCCGCAGCCCTCGCGCGCGTGCTGAGCCGCGGGCCGCTCGCGATGGCGGATGCGCCGGTGCCCGCGGGGCGCTATGGCGAGGCGGCATTGCGGGCGCTCGGCGTCTGGAGCGCGGTTGCGCCCCATGTCGTCCGCGGCGACAGCGTGCGCGCCGCGCTGACGCTGGTCGAACGCGGCGCGGCCCCGCTCGGCATCGTCTATGCCACCGATGCGCGCGCCGCGCCCGGCGTCCGCATCGCCGGCGTCTTCCCCGAAGCGAGCCATCCGCCGATCACCTATCCGGTCGCGCGGCTCACCGCGTCGCGCAACCCGGAGGGCGAGCGCTTCCGCCGCTTCCTCGTCAGCGGCGCGGGCAAGGCGATCTTCGCGCGATACGGTTTCGCGCCGCGCTGATGCTGTCCGCCGACGAATGGACGATCCTCGCGCTGTCGCTGCGCGTCGGCGCGGTGGCCATGGCGGCGGCGCTGCCGCCGGCGTTCGCGCTCGCCTGGCTGCTCGCGCGGGTGCGGTTTCCGGGCAAGGTGCTGGTCGACGCGCTCGTCCATCTGCCGCTGGTGGTGCCGCCGGTGGTCACCGGCTGGCTGCTGCTGCTCGCCTTCGCGCCGGCCGGGCCGGTCGGCAGCCTGTTGCAGCATTGGTTCGGGATCAGCGTGCTGTTCCGCTGGACCGGCGCCGCGATCGCGGCGGCGATCATGGCGCTGCCGCTGATGGTGCGGGCGATGCGGCTGTCGATCGAGGCGGTCGACGCGGGTCTGGAGAATGCGGCGCGCACGCTCGGCGCAGGGCCGTGGCGGGTGTTCTGGACGCTGACGCTGCCGCTCAGCCTGCCCGGCGTGCTCGCCGGTGCGGTGCTCGGCTTCGCGCGCTCGATCGGCGAGTTCGGCGCGACGATCACCTTCGTCTCCAACGTTCCCGGCGAGACGCAGACGCTGCCGCTGGCGATCTATTCGGCGTTGCAGCAGCCGGGCGCCGAGGCGACGGTATGGCGATTGTCGGGAATTGCGGTCGCGGTGAGCTTCGCTGCGCTGCTCGCCTCCGAATGGCTCACGCGCCGCGTCCGCCGGGGGCTGCATGGCGTTTGAGATCCAGGTCGCCAAGCGATTGGGCGAGGCCGAAATCGCGCTCGATTGCGTCGCCGGCGACGGGCTGACCATGTTGTTCGGTCCGTCGGGGACGGGCAAGACGAGCGTGCTCAACATGGTCGCCGGGCTGCTCCGCCCCGACCGCGGTCGCATTTCGGTGGCCGGGCGCGTGCTGTTCGACGCCGCGACCGGGGTCGACGTGCCGCCGCAGCATCGCCGCGCCGGCTATGTCTTCCAGGACCCGCGGCTGTTCCCGCATCGCCGCGTCCGCGCCAATCTGCTGTACGGCGCGCGCGACGAGCGGGCGCTGCCGGCGACGGTGGCGATGCTCGGCATCGGGCATCTGCTCGATCGCTGGCCGCGGACGCTGTCGGGCGGCGAGGCGCGGCGCGTCGCGATCGGCCGGGCGCTGCTCAGCGATCCCGCCTTCCTGTTGCTCGACGAGCCGCTGTCGTCGCTGGACCGGCCGCGCCGCGCCGAGATCATGGACGCGCTGCTCCGCGTGCGTGACGAGGCGCGGCTGCCGATGCTGATGGTGACACACGATCCCGAGGAGGCCGAACGGCTCGCGACCCGCGTCGTCACGCTATGATCCCCCTTTGCCGCTAAACCGTAACATGCCATGCGTAGGCCGACGCTGCGGGACGGGATGACTTCATGCGCTTGAAACTCGACGCGCGCACGCGGCGCCTGGTGCGCCGCCTGCCCGTCGTGAACGTCTATTCGCTGGCCGAGCTGCTCCTGATCGCAGGGCTGGCGACGCAGAGCGCACGGCTGGTGTGGACGCTGGTGACGCCGGTGTCGCCGCTGGGGGACTGGCGTCCGGCGACGGTCAGCGTGCCGGGGCGGCCCTATGATGTGCTCGCCGGCTTCGATCCCTTCTTCCGGCTCGGTGGCGCGCCGCAGGGGCCGGCGACGGTGACCGCGCTGCAACTGACGCTGTTCGGCATCCGCGTCGACGAGGCGTCGGGGCGCGGCTCCGCGATCCTCGCCGGGCCGGACAATGTCCAGAAGAGCGTCGCGGTCGGCGAGGAGATCCAGCCGGGCGTGCGGCTCAAGGCGGTCGCCTTCGATCATATCACCATCGATCGCGGCGGCACGGCGGAGGATCTGTTCCTCGTCCAGTCCGACGCGCCGCCACCGCCGCCGGTCGGATCGGGCGGGCTCGGCCAGACCGGCCCGATCCCCGGTGCGCCGCTCGCGCCGCCGCCCGGCGGCGCGGCGCCGATCCGCGCCGACCAGATCCGCAGCGAGATCGGCTTCATCCCGCGGATCGATTCGGGGCGTATCTCCGGCCTCGTCGTCCGGCCGCAGGGTTCGGGCGCGCTGTTCCGCAACGCCGGCCTGCGCGACGGCGACGTCGTCACCGCGATCGGCGGCCGGCCGGTCAGCGGCCCGCAGGACCTCGACCGCGTCACCGCCGATTTCGCCGGTGGCGGCAACATCCCCATCACCGTAGAACGTGGGTCGCAGACGCTCGCGCTCGCCATCACGATCGCGCCCAATCGATGAAGACCCACATGAAGACTTTCGCTTCCGCCCTGCTGCTGTCCACCGCATGGCTCGCGCTGCCGGTCGCGGCGACCGCGCAGACCACGCTCAACGTCCGCGATGCGGATATCCGCGCCTTCATCGCCGATGCCGCCAAGGTGACCGGGCGGACGTTCATCATCGACGCGCGGGTCAACGGCAAGGTGACGGTCGTCACCGACCGGCCGCTCAGCCGGTCCGAATATTTCGAGACCTTCCTGTCGACGCTGCGCGCCAACGGCCTGGTCGCGGTGCCGACCGGCAATGGCGCCTTCCGCATCCAACCGATCGACAATGCCGCCTCGCAGCCGAGCCGCATCGGTGCGGCGGGCGCCAACCGCAACAGCTTCGTCACCGAGATCATCCGCCTGCGCTCGATCGACGCGGCGCAGGCGATCGAGACGGTGCGGCCGCTGGTCAGTGCGCAGGGCGCGGTGAGCGCCAACCGCGGCTCGAACAGCCTCGTCATCGTCGATTTCGGCGACAACATCCGCCGCATTCGCGAAGTGCTGCGCCGTGTCGATGCCGACAATGCCTCGACCCGCGTCGTCGCGCTCAAGAACGCCTCGGCCAAGGAGATCGCCGCGGCGCTGCAAGGGCTCGCCACCGGCGCACCGGGCGGGCAGGGCGGCGCGCAGGGCGGCGTCGGCACCACCGTCACCGCGGTCGACAGCAGCAATTCGGTGGTGATCCGCGGCGACGTCAACAGCGTCGCGCGGCTCGTCCAGGTCGCGCAGGATCTCGATCAGAAGGCGAAGAACGGCACCGAGATCCGCGTCGTCTTCCTCGAAAACGCCGATGCGGCGCAATTGCTGCCCGTGCTCCAGCAGCTCGTCGGCCAGACGCCGGACGCGGTGCAGGAAACGCAGCTGTCGCGCACCCAGACCGGCTTCGGCAGCAGCACCGGCGGCAGCAGCAACACGAGCCAGCAGCGGCAGGTGACGCAGGCACCGGTGCAGCAGACGAGCAACGCCGGCGGCACGACGACGGGGAACGGCCGCCCGGCGATCTCGACCGAGGGCGGGCGCTCCGCCGCGGTGGTGACGCGCTTCCAGGGCGCCAATGCGATCGTCATCGCCGCCCCCGCCGATATCCAGCGGCAGCTGTCGGATGTCGTCCGCCAGCTCGATACGCGCCGCGAGCAGGTGCTGATCGAGGCGATCGTCGCCGAAGTCTCGGACGCGACGGTCAACAAGCTCGGCGCGCAATTCGTGCTCGCCAATCCGTCCGGCGGCGCCTTCGCCGCCTCGACCTTCTCGAACAGCGCGCCCAACATCCTCCAGATCGCCGGCGCGATCGGCGCGCGCGAGCTGTCGAACAATACGACGACGACGGTCGCCAACGGCGTCGTCACCACCGTCACCAACAATACCGCGTCGGATACGCTGACCCAGTCGGCGCTCAATTCGATCCTCAGCTCGACCGGCGGCTTCGGTGGTTTCGGCGGCAAGATCGGCGACGTGCTGTTCGGCGCGATCATCAATGCGGTGAAGAGCGACACCACCTCCAACCTGCTGCAGGTGCCGCACCTCGTCACCGTCGACAATCAGGAGGCGCACAGCCTTGTCGGGCAGGAGATTCCGATCACCACCGGGCAGGCCTTGTCGAACAATTTCGACAATACCTTCCGCACCACGCAGCGCGAGAATGTCGGCATCGAGCTGACCGCGCGGCCGCAGGTCAATTCGTCCGGCACGGTCAAGCTGATCCTGCGCCTCGAGGTGAGTTCGATCGCCGGGCCGGTGTCGAGCGACAACAGCGACCTGATCCTCAACAAGCGCGAGATCGAGACGACGCTGACCGTCGACGAGGGGCAGATCGCGGTGATGGGCGGGCTGCTCAGCGACGAGGAGCGGCGGACGATCGAGAAGATCCCGTTCCTCGGCGACATTCCGGTGCTGGGCAACCTGTTCAAGTCGAAGGCCAAGTCGCGCAACAAGACCAATTTGATGATCTTCATCCGACCGACCATCCTGCGCAGCGCGGCGGACAGCCGCAAGCTCGCCGAGCAGCGTTACGGCTATATCCGGCTGCAACAGGGATTGCAGTCGCCCGACGAGGAGCCGTCGATCGACCAGCTCGTCCGCGACTATCTGGGGGCGGCGGCGCCGATCCCCTCCGCGCCGGTGCCGGGCAATATCGACGATCCACGCATCGCGGTGCCGATCCAGCACAACACCACCAAGGTCATCCGGCCGAGGGAGCGGTGAGGACGCGCGGATCGGCAGGCCGGCGCGGGCCGGCGGTCCGTCGCTCGGACCGGCCGGTGGCGGAGCGTGGGCGGACGGTTGGATGCCTCCGCACCGTTTCGTCCCGCGCAACGCCGAGGGGAGGGTGTTCGCTTCCTCCCCCCGGATCGTCATCCCCGCGCAGGCGGGGATCCAGACACGCTAATCTCCCGGCTTTGTCGCCGCACCTGCGTCTATGGATCCCCGCCTGCGCGGGGATGACAGAAGAGGGGATGGTGTGCTCCGTCGCTATGTCGTCCCGACGCCGCCGTAAAACCGGAGGCGCGGACCTCGTGGGCCCATCGCGGCTCGCCCCCGCGGGGATGACGAGGGATGGGGGCCTCCCCATCTGGCTGCTGGCGTCCCGGCATCGGTCGAGCGTGACGCGGAAAGGCGAGGTATCGGCATGATCATCCGCACCGGCGAGGCGCTCGCCGCGCCCGAACAGCTCGTCATCGATGCGGCGGCGACCGCGCCGGTCGAGCCGCTGCCGATGCTCGCCATCCCTTATGGCTTTGCGCGGCGGCACGGCGTCGTCGTCACCCATACCGAGAGCGACACGCACCTCACCGTCGCCTTGCGCGCCGGCGCCAATCCCAAAGCGCTGATCGAGGTGCGCCGCTATCTCGCCCGCCCGTTCGACGTCTCAGTGGTCGAGGCGCCGCAGTTCGACCGGCTGCTGTCCGATCAGTATGCGATGGACGGCCAGGCCAATGCGCTCGCCGCGGTCGGCATGGGCGACGAGCTCGACAGTCTCGCCGAGGGCCTGCCGACCGCCGAGGACCTGCTCGACACCGCCGACGACGCGCCGGCGATCCGGCTGATCAACGGCATCATCGCCGATGCCGCGCGCAACGGCGTGTCGGATATCCATATCGAGCCCTATGAGACCGGCCTGATCGTGCGCATGCGGATCGACGGCGTGCTGCGCGAGACGCTGCGCATGCCGCCGCACGTCGCGCCGGTCGTGGTCAGCCGCATCAAGGTGATGGCGCGGCTCGACATCGCCGAGCGGCGCGTGCCGCAGGACGGACGCATGGGGCTGACCCTGGGCGGCAAGCTGCTCGACGTGCGCGTCTCGACGCTGCCGAGCCGGGCGGGCGAACGCGTCGTGCTTCGTATCCTCGACAAGGACAATGCCGGGATCGACCTCGACGCGCTCGGCATGGATGCGGGCATGTATGCGCTGCTGCGCGGCGCGCTCGCCGAGCCCAACGGCATCATCCTCGTCACCGGGCCGACCGGTTCGGGCAAGACCACCTCGCTCTACGGGGCACTGCGGCTGCTCAACGACGGCAGCCGCAATATCCTCACCGTCGAGGATCCGGTCGAATATGCGGTCGAGGGCGTCGGGCAGACGCAGGTCAATCCCAAGGTCGGGCTGACCTTCGCCGCGGGGCTGCGCGCGATCCTGCGCCAGGATCCCGACGTGGTGATGGTCGGCGAGATCCGCGACCGCGAAACCGCCGAGATCGCGGTGCAAGCGTCGCTGACCGGCCACCTCGTGCTGTCGACGGTCCATACCAACGACGCGGTCGGCGCGATCACCCGGATGCGCGACATGAAGGTCGAGCCGTTCCTGCTCGCCTCGACGCTGCGCGCGGTGATCGCGCAGCGGCTGGTGCGGCGGCTCTGCCCCGCCTGCCGGCGGCCGGTGTCCGGCGCGCACGGCGTCGCCGGGCTGCTCGGCATCGAGCCCGAGGCGGTCGTCTATGAGGCGGTCGGCTGCGCGGCGTGCAACCATACCGGCTTCAAGGGGCGGATCGGCGTTTTCGAGGCGGTGCGCGTCGACGATACCATCCGCCGCTACATCAACGATGGCGCCGACGAGACCGCGATCGCCGCGCATGCCTTCGCGCGGACGCCGAACCTTGCGCAGGCGGCGGAAACGCTGGTGCGCAAGGGGCTGACCACCGCGGAAGAGGCGGTGCGGGTGTCGCGGCGCGATGCGAGCGAGCCGGTGGCCGAGGATGCGTGAGGGGCGGCAATTCCTCCCCGGCACGGAGCAGCGGGTCGGACCGTCCCCCGGACGATCCTTGACCATGCGGGGCATGGTCGACCCGCTGCTGGGGGCCAGCCGAAGACTGGTGGAGGGGGCTCTCCACGCAGCGCACCATCTTTGGAAGGCTCCCCTTCACTATACTGAGGCTGGTGAAGGGGGCTATTCACGCCGAGTAGCGTTCGCGGAAGCCCCCCTCCGTCACCGGTACGCGGTGCCACCTCCTCGTAGCGGGGGGAAATAGATGGCTGACTTCGACTATCTCGCCATCGACACGCGCGGGCAGGAGCAGCGCGGTCATGTTGCCGCCGCGTCGCTCGATGCGGCGCGCGCGCAGCTCGACCGGCGCAAGCTCTACGTCGTCCGCCTCGAACCGGGCGCGCCTGCGCCGGCGCAGAGCCGGCCGCTGTTCGGCATCCGTCTCGGCCGTGCGCGGATGAGCGGCAAGCAGCTCACCTTGTTCACCCGCCAGCTCGCGACGCTCAACCGCGTCTCGCCGCTCGAGGAATCCTTGCGCACCATCACCCGCCAGACCGAGCAGGACAGCGTCCGCGCGATCGTCGAGAAGGTGCATGGCGGCGTCGTCGAAGGCCGCCGGCTCGCCGATTCGATGGCGCGCGAGGGCAAGAGCTTCCCGCCGCTCTATCGCGCGATGGTCGCGGCGGGCGAAAGCTCGGGCAGCCTGCCGACGATCCTCGACCGGCTCGCCGCGCTGCTCGAACGGCAGGCGGAGATCCGCGGCAAGCTGATCACCGCGCTCGCCTATCCGACGATCCTCGCGGTGGTGGCGATGGGCGTGGTGACCGCGCTGATGGCTTTCGTCGTGCCGCAGGTGGTGCAGCAGTTCGACACGGTCGGGCAGGAGTTGCCGCTGCTCACCCGCATCGTCATCGGCCTGTCCGCGCTGCTGGTCGGTTATTGGTGGCTGATCGTGCTGGTCGTCGCGGTGGTCGGCGTCGGCGGCTGGTATGCGCTGCGCGATCCGGCGTTGCGCCTCGCCTTCGACACCGGCCTGCTGCGGCTGCCGCTGCTCGGGCGGCTGCTGCGCGACCTGCATGCGGCGCGGATGTCGCGGACGCTGAGCACGATGATCGCCAGCCGGCTGCCGCTGCTGGAGGGGCTCGCGCTCACCGCCTCGACCATCCACAACCGGCGGCTGCGCGTCGCCTCCGACGAGATCGTCGACGCGATCCGCGGCGGCGGCAGCCTGTCGGCGGCGATGCGCCGCGCCGGCGTCTTTCCGCCGCTGCTGACGTATCTCGCCGCGAGCGGCGAGGCGGCGGGGCGGCTCGACGAAATGCTCGAACGCGCCGCCGATTATCTGGAGCGCGAGTTCGACCGGTTCACTGCCACCGCGCTGTCGCTGCTCGAACCGGCGATCATCGTCGTGATGGGCGGCGTCGTCGCGACGATCGTGCTATCGATCCTGCTCCCGATCCTCCAGCTCAACACGCTGGCGGGACAATGAGGGGCCAATGAGGGAAGTCATGCGTAGACCCGAACAGAAACGCCACCGTCGCGAGGAGGGTTTCACCCCCGTGAGGCGCTCCGCCGAACACGGCTTCACGCTCGTCGAACTGATGGTGGTGATCGTGATCATCGGCCTGCTCGCCGCGATCGTCACGTTCAACGTGCTGCCCGCCGGCGACAAGGGCAAGATCACCAAGGCCAAGTCGGACATCAGCACGATCGAAGGCGCGCTGGAGATGTACCGGCTGCAGATGAACAGCTATCCGACCACCTCGCAGGGGTTGCAGGCGCTGGTGACCGCGCCCGCCGGGGTCAATGCCGCCGAATATCAGCGCGGCGGCTATATCAAGAAGCTGCCGCCCGATCCCTGGGGCCGGCCGTACCTCTACGCCTCGCCCGGCCAGCATGGCGAGGCCGACGTGTGGAGCCTCGGCGCCGACGGCAAGGAAGGCGGCGAGGGCGTCAACGCCGATATCACCAGCTGGCAATAACCATGACGCCGCGCCGCCGCCGCGCCGGGGAGCGCGGCTTTACCCTCGTCGAGCTGATGGTGGTGGTCACGATCATCGGCCTCGCCGCGGCGGTTGCGGTATGGAACATGCCCGATCCGCGCGGCCGGCTGGCCGACGAGGCGGCACGCTTCGCGTTGCGCGCGCGCGCGGCGCATGACGCGGCGATCGTCGAATCGCGGCCGATGAGCCTGTGGGTGACGGCGGCGGGCTATGGCTTCGACCGGCGTGGCGCGGGCCAGTGGATCGCGGTCGCCGACAAGCCGCTGCGCGTCGAGCGCTGGACGCCGGGCACCACCGCCGCGACCGGCGAGGCGAGCGGGCGGCTGCGCATCGTCTTCGATCCGACCGGGCTCGCCGACCGGCCCGCGCAGATCACGCTGAGCCGCAGCGGCGCGCGTGCGGTGATCGACATGGCCGCCGACGGCACGGTACGGGTGGCGAGCTGATGCGTGACCGCGGCTTCACGCTGATCGAGATCATGGTCGCGCTGGCGGTGTTCAGCCTCGCCGTGCTGGCGCTGCTGCGACTCGAGAGCGCGACGATCCGCGGCGCACGTACGCTCGACGACAGCCTCCTCGCCGGGCTGGTCGCGCGCAACGTCGCCAATGACGCGATTACCGATGCCCGCCCGCCGGTGGCGGGACGCACCACGGGCAGCGAGGTCAACGGCGGCCAGAGCTGGACCTGGGTGCGCGAGGTGCGCGGCACCGGCAATGCCGCGATCGTCCGGATCGACGTCGCGGTGAGCAATCGCGCCGGGCAGATCGTCGGGCGGACCACCGCGATCCGGCCGCCGGATCAGCCGTCGTGAGCGGGCCGTCGGTGAGGGAGGTGGCCTGCGACGGAGAGTGCGTCGAACCTCTGCGTGGGGACCGGATCGCCGCGACCCATGCCCCACCCCGGCGGAGGCCGGGGTCCAGCTGGGTGGAGTTCTGCCGCAGATTAGCGAGGTCCCCCAACTGGGCCCCGGCCTTCGCCGGGGTGGGGCGTGGTGGGGGAAGGGCCTGCCGCCTAGTCTTCGGCCTCGGATTGTATCTGCCGGAAATCGGTCGCCGATTTCCCCTAGTGCGCGGACATCCGACTGGCAGTGTGGGGCCTGTCAAACAGCACCCGTGTTCCCGCGCCGGCGCGAATCCGGTGGCCGAACAGGACAACCGCCTGCGGCAAGACCACTGGGCTCGCGCCTGCGCGGGAGCGCTGATCGGCGGCACGCAGCCGTCGACCGGGCGGCGTGACGGCATCGCCGGCAGGCGATCCGGCACAACCTTCACACCCTCCGGCACTGCACCTTCCACCAGCGCGCCCACCGCCGGTCGCAACCCAGCCGCACGCCCCGCGCAGGCCGGCTTCACCCTCGTCGAGGTCCTCGTCGCGCTGATGATCTTTGGCCTGCTCGCTGCGGCGGGGGTGGCGATCCTGACCTTCAGCGTGCGCGCGCAGACCGCGACCGGCAAGCGCTTCGACGAGATCGCCGCGCTCAACCGCACCGCGGCACTGCTCGCCAGCGATCTCGGCCAGGCGGTCGAGCGGCCGGCGCGCGACGAGGGCGGCACCTTGCTGCCCGCCTTCACCGGCGAGGGTGACGGGCGGATGCGGTTCGTCCGCGCCGGCTGGGCCAATGTCGACGCGGCGCCGCGCGCGAGCGCGCAGAAGGTCGCCTATCAGTTGAGCGACGGCGCCCTGGTGCGCATCGCCTATCCGATGATCGACGGCGCCGCGCCGCTGCCCGCGGTGACGCTGCTCGACAAGGTCGCCGGGCTGAGCGCGCGCTATCGCTATCGCGGCGCGTGGAGCGACCGCTGGGACGGCACGCAGGGCGCGCCGTTGCCGCAAGCCGCCGAGATCATCGTGCGACGCGCCGACGGCACCGCCTTCCGCCTGATGCTGCTGGTCGGCGCGGGCAGCGGCGAACCGCCGCCCGGCGCGCAGAACATTCCCAACCCAGCCGCGACGCCGTGACGGACCATCGCGAGCGCGGCGCCGCGCTGCTCACCGTCCTGCTGCTCGTCGCGATGGTCGCGGTGCTCGCCGGCACCGCGCTCGAACGGCTGCGGCTGACGACGCGGCTCGCCGGCAACGCCCTCGCCGGCGAACAGGCGCGCGGCTATGCCCGCGCCGCGGAAGCGCTCGCGACGAGCAAGGTGACCGATATGCTCGGCACCAGTCGCGACCGCGTCACGCTCGCCGGCGGCTGGAGCAACCGTCCGTTCGGCCTGCCGCTGCCCGGTGGCGGCCTCGCGGTGGCGCGGGTGCGCGACGGCGGCAATTGCTTCAACCTCAACAGTCTGGTCAGCCGGCTCGGCCCCGGTGTCTACACGTCGACACAAAGTGCGATCAAGCGCGTCCAGTTCGTCCGGCTGATGCGATCGCTCAACGTGCCGGCGCAGGCGGCGGAGCGGATCGCCGCGGCGAGCGCCGACTGGATCGATACCGATCAGGATCAGCAGGGCAATGGCGCCGAGGACCCGGTCTATCTGGCGCGCGCGGTGCCGTATCGCACCGCCGGCACGCTGATGGCCGACCCCAGCGAGCTGCGCGCGGTCGACGGCGTCACGCCGGAGATCTACGCGACACTGCGTCCATGGCTGTGCACCTTGCCAAAGCCGGTGTCTGCGCCGATCAACATCAACACCTTGCTCCCCGAACAGGCGCCGCTGATCGCGATGCTCTTCCCCGGCAATCTGTCGGTCGCGCAGGCGCAGGCGCTGCTGCTGCGCCGTCCGCCGCAGGGGTTCAGCAGCGTCGACACCTTCCTCAACGCCGCCGGCAGCGGCGCGACGCCCGATGACCGCGGCGGCCTCAGCCTCACCTCGACCTGGTTCGCGCTGGCGATCGACGTCAGCAACGGCACCGCGCGGTTGCAGGAAAGCGCGCTGATCGACGCAAGCCGGCTTCCCGCGCGGCTCGTTGCACGGCAATGGGGCGACGACTCATGACGACGCTCCTGTTCCTTCCCGCCGGCACCCTCGGCCTTCGCTGGTGCCGCATCGACCAAGGCGCGGTGCGCTGGGGCGAGGGCGTGCCCCCCGATGCGGGCGAGGCGCCGGTCATCGTCGTGCCGCCCGCCGACGCGGTCGCGCTGCACTGGGCGGAGCTGCCGAGCCGATCGCCGGCGCAGGCGATCGCGGCGGCACGGCTGCTCGTCGCCGAGGCGAGCGCCACCCCGATCGGCGAATTGCATGTCGCGGCCGGCGATGAGGGCGAGGTCGAGGGCAGCGCCGAGCGGCCGGTCGCGGTGGTCGCCAATGCGGTGATCGCGCAATGGCTGGTCGACTGCGCCGCGATCGGCATCGATCCGCAGCATATCGTCCCGGCGCCGCTGCTGCTGCCGCGTCCCGACGAAGGCTATGTCCGCGGCACGATCGCCGGTGTCGGCGTGGCGCGCAGCCGCACCACCGGCTTTGCCGACGAAGCGCCGCTCGCCGACCTGGTGATCGGCGATACGATGCAGGAGACGCTGACTGCGGGGATGGTCGAGTCGGCGCTGGTTGCCGCGGCGGTGGCACCGGTTCTCGACCTGCGGCAGGGGCCGTTCGCGCGACGGCGGCGGCGGATCGGCATCGACTGGGCGCTGGTGCGCCGGCTGGCGCTGCTCGGCGCGGCGATCCTGCTCGTCACGCTCGCCATCGATCTCGTCCGCATCGCCAAATATAGTTTCGGCGCGGATGCGCTCGAGGCGCGGACCGAGGCGCTCGGCCGCACCGGGCTCGCCCGCGGCGAGACGGTGACCGATGTCGACCGCCAGCTCGCCGAGCGGCTGTCGGCGGTGCGCGGGCCGGGGCTCGGCTTTTCGACGACGGTCGCGGCGATCTATGCGGCGGTGCGCGCGACACCGGGGACGGAGCTGACCGCACTCGACTTCCAGTCGAACGGTAGCGTCCGGATCGGCGTCGGCGCGGCGCGCGAATCGCTGCCGACCGACCTCAAGCGCGCGCTCGAGGCGGCGGGTTTCACCGTCACCGCGGGCACGTTCCAATCCGCCAACGGAAGGGTGACGGGCGAGATGACGGTGAGCCGGCCATGACGGGAATGCGCGCCTGGTTCGCCGGACGGTCGCTGCGCGAACGGCGGATGATCCTCGTCATGCTCGCGCTGCTGGCGATCACCCTCGTGTGGGGCGGGATCATCCTGCCGGTGCGCGACGGCCTGTCGAGCGCGCGCGAACGCTATGGCGACGCGGCGGTGCGCTTCGCCGCGACGCAGGACGAGATCGACCTGCTGCGCGCCGCCGGGCGCCGCGTGCCGCTGAGCGGAACGCTCGCCGACACGCTGCGGCTGCGCGCCGATGCGGCCGGGCTGACGCTCGCCAGCGTCGACGAATCGGGCGCGGGCCGCGTCCATGCGACGATCCAGGCGGCCAAGCCCGGCGCGCTCGCCCGCTGGTTCGGCGGACTTGAGGCGAGCGGCATCCTGATCGAATCGGCGAACTGGCGCGACAATCAGGACGGCAGCGTCGCGGTCGACTTCGTCGTGCGGGCGCGCGCGGCATGACCCGCATCCGCCTGCGCACCGGGCCGGTCGCGCTGTTCGGCGCGGCGCTGGTGATCGCGCTGCTGATCTTCCTGCCGATGCGGCTGGTGCTCGGCATCGTCGGGCTGGGGCAGCAGGGATTTTCCGCCCGCACCGTCGAAGGCAGCGTGTGGGACGGGCGGCTCAACGAGGCGCGGTTCGGCACGCTGCCGTTGGGCTCGCTCGACGCCAGCCTGTCGCCCTTCGCGCTGCTGCTCGGCCGCGCCCGCGTGTCGGTCCATGGCGATCCCGGCCTGATCGACGGCGCGATCACGCTCAGCCGGCATGGCCAGGGGATCGACGGGATGACCGCGACCTTGCCGACCGGCGGCGCCTTCGCGCCGCTGCCGGTGAGCCAGCTGTCGCTCGAGGCGGTCACCGTCCACTTCACCGACGGGCTGTGCGATTCGGCGGAGGGGCGGGTGCGCGCGCGGCTGATCGGCGAGGCGGCAGGGATCGCCCTGCCGGCCGAGGTATCGGGCAATGCCCGCTGCGACGGCGGCGCGCTGCTGCTGCCGCTCGCCAGCCAGTCGGGGAACGAGGCGATCGATCTGCGCATCACCGGCAACGGCCGCTACACCGCGGCGCTGCGCCTCGTGCCGGCCGATCCGGCGGCGGGGGAGCGGCTGACCGCGGCAGGGTTCGTCGCCGGGCAAGGCGGTTACCGACTTTCGGTCGAGGGCAGCTTCTGACGGCCTTGACGGCGCGGTGCTGTCCGCTTAGGGGCGCAATCCTTCGCGGCGACCGTAGTTCAATTGGTTAGAGCGCCGGCTTGTGATGCCGGAAGTTGCGGGTTCAAGTCCCGTCGGTCGCCCCATTTCTCCGCCCTCGGTCCACTTCGAGGCTAGTCAACGGCGTCGAGAAACAATATTACGAGTCCCAGCAATTTTGTGCCTTCGCGCGGCTTGGGTCGTCGTGGGGCCGGACAGCGGAGTAAGCTATGACGTCGGTGTGGGATCTTCCTGATTTCGATTCGCACGAGGGCGTGCATACCTTCACCGATCGCGCCTCCGGTCTGCGCGCCATCATCGCCGTCCATTCGACCCATCTCGGGCCGGCGGCGGGCGGCGCGCGCTTCTGGCATTATGCCGCGGGCGATCTCGCCGTGACCGACGCGCTGCGCCTGTCGCGCGGGATGAGCTTCAAGAATGCGATGGCGGGCCTCGCGCTCGGCGGCGGCAAGGGCGTGATCCTCGCCGACCAGCCCGGCGCGGTGATCAGCGACGAGCGGCTGCGCGCCTTCGGTCGCGCGGTCGAATCGCTCGGCGGCACCTATGTCACGGCCGAGGATGTCGGCATGTCCGAAGCGCGGATGAAGGTGATCGCCAGCGAGACCAAGTTCGTCAGCGGCCTGCCGGTGGCGAGCGGCGCCGCGGGCGGCGACCCCGGTCCCTATACTGCGCACGGCGTCTATCTCGGCGTCAAGGCGGCGGCCAAGCGTGGGCTGGGCAGCGACGACATGCGCGGCGTCCATGTCGCGATCCAGGGCGTCGGCTCGGTCGGCGGCGGGCTCGCCCGGCTGCTCGCCAAGGACGGCGCGCGGCTGACGCTCGCCGATGTCGATGCCGAGCGCGCCAAGGCGCTGGCGGCGGAGCTCGGCGCGGAGACGGTCGCGGCGGGCGCGATCCTCGGCGTGGAGGCGGATATCTTCAGCCCCAATGCGCTGGGCGCGATCCTCACCGAGGCGACGATCCCGACGCTGGTCGCCAAGGTAGTGGCGGGCGGCGCCAACAACCAGCTCGCCACGCGCGAGGATTACGACCGGCTGCATGCGCGCGGCATCCTCTACGCGCCCGATTACGTCATCAACGCGGGCGGCATCATCAACGTCGGCCTAGAATATCTCGGCCAGGGCGACGAGGCCGAGGTGATGGCCCGGATCGCCAAGATCCCCGCGCGGCTCGACGAGGTGTGGGACGAGAGCGAGCGCACCGGCCGCCCGGCGGCGGAGGTCGCGGACACGATCGCGCAGCGGCTGATCGGGCGGGGGTGAGGCGTGGGGCGGCGAGGCGAGACGTGTGCTTGCGTTTCGTCGCCGCCCAACGCCTGCCGTCACCCCGGACGTGGTCCGGGGTCCACCGTGCCGCCTGACCAGTTGATGCCGGACCAAGTCCGGCATCACGGCGCGGCTTTTGCAGATGTTTCGCGAAAGCCGCGCGCCCGGTTCCCGCCGTTGCAAGTCGTTGATTGGCTTGGCTACTGGGGTCCCACTTTCGCGGAAACACGAGGCGTGGGAGGCGGATTCCTTCTGCCGGAGCAGAGCCACCCGAAATCGAAGAGGACAGCGGCGCGATTAAGCCAAGCCGTCTTGTCCTTCGCAGCGCGATGGACGGCGCACGACATGGGCTGAGCCGGATCGTGCCGGTCGGGTCCGTCGGACATCCTCCTCCGACATTGCCATAACGGGTGACGCGGCACGCAAAGCTTTCTATGACTGCCGGCAACCGTGCCGAGCCTTCATGCCCTTGCCAATCCCGCGCGTTTTCTGGCGATCGCCCGACCGGCGACGCCGCTGCTGACCTGCGCCGGATTGCTGCTGCTGGGCATCGGCTGCTGGGCCGGGCTGACGCAGACGCCGCCCGATTATCTGCAGGGCGACAGCGTCCGCATCCTCTATATCCATGTGCCGGCGGCGTGGCTCGGCATGGGCGGGTGGAGCGGGCTGGCGGCGAGCAGCATCGCCTTCCTCGTCTGGCGGCATCCGCTCGCCGCGGTCGCCGCGCGGGCGATCGCGTTACCGGGAGCGGTGTTCGCCGCGGTGTGCCTCGTCACCGGCTCGATCTGGGGGCGGCCGACCTGGGGGACGTGGTGGCAGTGGGACGGGCGGCTGACCTCGATGCTGCTGCTGTTCTTCGTCTATTGCGGCTATATGGCGCTCGCCCGCGCCGATGCCGAACGGGGCGGCGACGGGCGGATCCCGGCGCTCTACGGCATCGCCGGCACCGCCCTCCTGCCGATCATCCGCTATTCGGTGATCTGGTGGAATACGCTGCACCAGGGGCCGTCGATCGGCCTGACCCGCTCGACGATCGCCGGCAGCATTCTCTGGCCGCTCGGCTTCACGATGAGCGGCTTTACGCTGTTGTTCGCTGGCATCGTGCTGATGCGGATGCGCGCGGCGCTGGCGCGGCTGCGCAGCGAGGCGCGGATGCGGCGGATGGCGCGGTCGTGAACGCCTGGCCCTTCGTCATCGCCGCTTATGCCATCGCGCTCGGCGCCGCCGCCGCTTTGACGCTGGCGAGCTATCTGGCGATGAAGCGCGCCGAGAAATGAGCCCCAAGCATCAACGGCTGACGCTGGCGCTGCTCGGCGTCGCGGCGATCGTCGCCGCCGCCTTGCTGGCGATGTCGGCGCTCAAGGATCAGGCAAGCTTCTTCTATGCGCCGTCCGACGTGGCGAAACAGGGCCTGCCGCTCGGGCGCGCGGTGCGGCTGGGCGGGATGGTGCAGGCGGGGTCGATCCGCCGCGCCGGCGACGGCGTCACGGTGCATTTCGTCGTCGGCGACGGGATCGCGACGACGCCGGTGACCTTCGCCGGCATCGTCCCAGACCTGTTCCGCGAGCGCTCGGGTGTCGTCGCCGAGGGGCATTTCAATCGCGACGGCAGTTTCACCGCGACCAATTTGCTCGCCAAGCACGACGAGAAATACATGCCGCCCGAACTCGCCGGCAAGATGCACGAGACGCGGACGCTCGAACGATGACCGCCGAACTCGGTCTCGCCGCTCTGTGGCTCGCCGCCGCGCTCGCCGCCCTGCAGGTGGCGATGGCCGCGCTCGGGCTGGCGCGCGGGCAGGCGGCGCCGACCGCGGCGGTGCGGCCGATCGCGATCGTCCAGGGCGGGCTCGCCGCGCTGGCGATGGCGGCGCTGATCGCGCTGTTCCTCGCCAGCGACATGTCGGTGCGACTGGTCGTCGAGAACAGCCATTCGGCCAAGCCGTGGCTGTACAAATTCGCCGGCGCCTGGGGCAATCACGAAGGATCGATGCTGCTGTGGGTGACGATCCTCGGTCTTGCCGGCGGCGCGGTCGCGATCTTCGAGCGGCGGCTGCCCGAGCGGACGCTGATCGCGACGCTGGGCGCGCAGGCGGTGATCGCGCTCGGCTTCTACGCCTTCCTGCTCGCCGCCTCCAACCCGTTCGCGCGGGTCAGTCCCGCGGCGCGCGACGGGCTCGGGCTCAATCCGCTGTTGCAGGACCCCGGCCTCGCCTTCCATCCGCCGACGCTCTACATCGGCTATGTCGGCATATCGGTCGCTTTCTCCTTTGCGGTCGGTGCGTTGGTCACGCGCGACGTCGGCCCGGTCTTCGCCAAGGCGATGCGGCCTTGGGTCCTGGGGGCGTGGATCTTCCTGACGCTCGGCATCACCGCGGGCAGCTATTGGGCTTATTACGAGCTCGGCTGGGGCGGCTGGTGGTTCTGGGACCCGGTCGAGAATGCCTCGCTGATGCCATGGCTGGCCGCGACCGCTCTCCTGCATTCGGTGACGGTGCTGGCGACGCGCGACGGCCTGCGCGCCTGGACGGTGATGCTCGCGGTGGTCGCCTTCTCGATGTCGATGATCGGCACCTTCCTCGTCCGTTCGGGCATATTGACCAGCGTCCACGCCTTTGCCGTCGATCCGGTGCGCGGCCGGTTCATCCTCGTCCTGCTCGCGCTCTATACCGGCGGCGCGCTCGCCCTGTTCGCGGCGCGGATCGGCACGGTGCGTGCCGGCACCACCTTCACGCTCGTCAGCCGCGAGGGCGGGCTGGTGCTCAACAACCTGCTGCTCTCGGTGATCCTCGGCGTCGTGCTGATCGGCACGCTCTATCCGCTCGTCGCGGCGGAGTTCGGCGTGCAGCTGTCGGTCGGACCGCCGTTCTTCAACGCCGCGGCGGGGCCGATCGCCCTCGCACTCATGGTGGCGATGGCGGTCGGGCCGCTGCTGCGCTGGCGACGCGACGATGCGGCGGCGCTGCTCGACCGGATGATCTGGCCGATCGCCGCGGCGGGCTTCACCGGCGCCGGGCTCGTCGCGCTCGCGCCGCCGGGGGTGATGCCGCTGCTCGGCCTGAGCCTCGCTGCGGGACTGGCGGTGGCGAGCGTGCTGCCGGTGATCGGGCGCAATCCGTGGCGGACGCCGCTGTTCACCTGGGGCATGGTGGTCGCACATCTCGGCATCGCGGTCAGCCTCGCCGGCATGGCGTGCGACAGCGCCTATACCGCGGAGACGCTGATCGCCGCGCGGGTCGGCCAGCCGGTGCGGGTCGGGCCGTTCACCGTGCGGCTCGATGGGATCAAGCCGGTGATCGGCGACAATTGGTCGGCGCTCGAGGCGCGGCTGAGCGCGACGCGCGACGACGACACGATCGTGCTGCGGCCGCAGTCGCGCTTCTTCGCCGACCCCGTCACGACGACGAGCGAGAGCGCGATCGCCACCTTCCGCGACGGCCAGCTCTACACCGTGCTCGGCCGCCCGGACGGGGAGGGGCGCTGGCAGCTGCGCCTGTGGTGGAAGCCGTTCGTGACGCTGATCTGGTTCGGCGGCGGGTTGATCGCGCTGGGCGGGCTGCTGTCGCTGGTCGGACGCTGGCGGCGCGAGCGGCGCGCGGCGGTGCGCGAGGCCTGGGCATGAGGCGGGTGCTGCTGTGGACGCCGCTGGTCGCGTTCGTGATCGTACTGGCGGTGGTGGCGAGCGGCCTGTTCCGCCCGGCGGATCGCACCGTCCGCTCGGCGCTGATCGGCAAGTCGCTCCCCGACGTGACGCTGCCGGCGATCGCGCCCGGCAAGCCCGGCCTGTCCAACGCCAGCCTCCGCCACGGGGGGCCACGCCTGCTCAACATCTTCGGCAGCTGGTGCATCCCCTGCGCCGCCGAGACGCCGCAATTGCTGCGGCTGAAGGCGATGGGCGTGCCGATCGACGGTATCGCGATCCGCGACACGGCGCCCGACCTGCGCGACTTCCTCGCCCGCTACGGCGATCCCTATCGCGCGATCGGCGACGATTCGCAGAGCCGCGTGCAACTGGCGCTCGGCTCGGCGGGGGTGCCGGAAAGCTTCGTGATCGACGGCAACGGGACGATCGTGCTCCAGCACGTCGGCGTCATCGGCGCCGACGATGTCGAGGCCATCGCGGCGGCGGTGCGGAGCGCGCGATGAGGCGGCTGCTGCTTCCGCTGGCGCTGCTCGCCGCCCCCGCGCTCGCCGATCCGACGACGCCGCCCTCCGCGCTCGCCGACACGCAGTTGCGCGATCCCGCGCAGGAGGCGCAGGCGCGCGCTCTGATGACGACGCTGCGCTGCCTCGTCTGTCAGGGCCAGTCGATCGCCGACAGCGATGCGAGCATGGCGGGCGACATGCGCGCGCTGGTGCGCAGCCGCATCGCTGCGGGCGAGCGGCCGGCAGCGATCCGCACCTGGCTGGTCGAACGCTATGGCGATTACGTCAGCTACGATCCGCCGCTGGGGCCGGCGACCTGGCCGCTGTGGCTGGCGCCGGTGGCGCTGCTCGTCGTCGGCGCGCTGATCGCCCGGTCCAGCTTCCGGCGGCGGCGCTGATGGGCTGGATCGCGCTCCTGTTGCTTGCGGCGGCGGCGATGGCGGCGCTGGTGCTGCTGTGCGTCGACCGGCTGCTCTGGTCGATGGTCGGCGCGGCGCTGATGCTCGGCGCGGCGGGCTATGCCTGGCAGGGGTCGCCGATGCTCGCGGCGAGCCCGGCGCAACCCGATCGCCTGCGCGTCGCCGAGGACCCGTCGCTGGTCGATCTGCGCGAACGGATGCTCGGCCGCTTCACCGCCGATGCCGCCTATCTGATCGCGGCGGATGCGATGACCCGCGCCGGCGATACGCGCTCGGCGGCACGCGCGATCCTCGGCGGGCTCAACCGCTATCCGCAGAGCCTGATGCTGTGGACCGGGCTCGGCACGACGCTGGCGATGCATGACGGCAACCAGCTGTCGCCGCCGGCCGTGTTCGCCTTCCAGCAGGCGATCCGCCTCGCGCCGGA
Organism: Sphingomonas sp. RIT328; assembly: GCF_000632225.1. Lineage (GTDB taxonomy): Bacteria > Pseudomonadota > Alphaproteobacteria > Sphingomonadales > Sphingomonadaceae > Sphingomonas > Sphingomonas kyungheensis. The sequence continues at coordinate 1,421 of NZ_JFYV01000026.1, read as the reverse complement.
GCATCCCGCGCCGCTCTTCTTCCTTGGCCTCGCACAGGTGCGGGCGAGCGACTATGTCGCGGCGCGCCGGTCATGGGCGCGCGCGCTGGCGCTATGCCCGGCGCAGGCGTCGTATCGGCGCGACATAGCGGTGCGGCTCGCCTTGCTCGATCGGCTGCTGGCGGAGCGGGGCTGAGGGTTCGCCGTCGGACGGCCGCGGCTCGCGTAAGTCGTGCGTCCGGCCGCTGAACACCGTCCGCGTCGCGCCCGCTACCCAGACCTGTCCCGCCTCGTCCTGCGACACATGGATGCGTCCGGTCCGCCCGAGCCGCGTGCCCTGCGCGGCGACATAGCGGCCGCTCGCCCGGCCGCTCGCGAACAGCCATTGCCCGACCGAGGCGTTGAGGCTGCCGGTCACCGGATCCTCGATCAGGCCACCGTGGGCATCGGTGAAGAGGCCGCGCAGCTCGAACGCGACGGCGGCGCCCGGCGGATGCGGGCCGACGATGCCGATATCGACCGGTTCGGGATGGTGCCGCACCGGCTCGACCGCGAGCACCGCCGCCGCCGATTCGAGCATCACCGCGATCCAACCGGGGCCATTGTCCGCCCAGGCGGCATCGACGATCGCGGTGCGGTCGATGCGCAACAGGCCGGCGACGCGGGCGATGTCTGCCTCGTCCGGCCGGCCGCCGCGCAGCAGCGGCGGTGCGGCGAAGGCGAGCCGATCGCCGTCGCGCCGCAGCGTGACCGGGCCGACCCCGCATTGCTGCACGATGACGCCGTCCCGCTTCGGCTCGCCCCCCGCTTCCAGCCAGGCGTGCGCGCTGCCCAGCGTCGGGTGGCCGGCAAAGGGCAACTCCTGCGCCATGGTGAAGATGCGGACGCGATAGTCGGCCGCCGGATCGGTTGGCGGCAGCAGGAAAGCCGTTTCGGAGAAGTTGAGCCAGGCGGCGATGGCCTGCATCGCGTCCGTCGTCAGTCCCTCCGCATCGGTGACGACCGCCAGCGGATTGCCGGTCAGCGGTTCGGTGCCGAAGACGTCGACGAGGCGGAAGGGGCGGGACATGGCGACTCCTGTCGATGGGGCACGTATCTATCCGCGCCGGACCGATGCGGGCAAGGCAGGCTGCCGTCGGGGACCGACGCCGCGACCCGGTTCGGCGAGGCATGGCGCGGATCGTCGACAAGGCCTTGATCTGTCCGGTATTGCCGGTTGCGCCGATGGCGCTGGCGGTTCACCATCCGGGGATGATCAGCCTGTTCGCCGTCGCCCTCGTCCTGCAACCGGTCGCGGCGGCCGCATCGGCGGTACAGCCCGGCGCGTGGGACGTCTCCTCGAAGGTCGTCGACCTCACCCTGCCGGGCGTCCCCGGTTTCCTGATCCGCATGGCGCGCGGCAAGACCAAGGCCGAGCGCAAGCAGCTGGCGGCGGGGCAGGG
>NZ_JFYV01000025.1 GCF_000632225.1 Sphingomonas sp. RIT328 | reverse complement strand
GGCCGGGGCGGCGGGATCGACCAGGGTCAGGCCGCCGAAGCCGGCGAACATGAGCCGCCCGTCGCCCATCGTCGCGCCGCCGCCGGTCCAATAAGCGGTGAACGGCACGCCGTCCGCGGCACGCAGCGGCGTCACCGTCAGGCTGGCGGGGTCGATCTGCGCGATGCCGCCGTCGGTGCTCGCCCAGATCGTGCCGCCGCGGTCGGCCAGCAATTTGTCGACCGTATCGTGCGGCAGGCCGTCGCGCCGTCCGATATGCGCCGCCGCCCGCCAGCCTGCCGGTCCTCGCGCGAGGATGGTGATGCCGCCGCCGGCGGTGCCGGCCCACAGCCGCCCCTGCCGGTCGGCGAGCAGGGTAGATACGTAGTTGCCGCGCAGGCCGGACATTGCGTCGCCGCGGACCAGCCGCGTCACCGCGCCGCTGGCGAGATCGACGCGATTGAGGCCGCGCGCGGTGCCGACCCAGAGCAGGTTGCCGGGCATCATTGCCAAGGAGCGGACGCGTGGATCGGTCAGCCGGCCGCTCCATGGCGTCGGCACCGGCGCACCGGGGTGCCGCAGGTCGACCGTCGCGACGCCGCCGCTGCGCGCGCGTCCATTGTCGCTGCCCCCGCCGACGAACATCTGCGTCCCCCGGATCAGCAGCCGCGACCAGGGCAGCGGCGACAGCATGCGGCTGCGCCGCCCGTCGCGCGACACCTGATTCAGGCCATCGCCCCCGGCGACGAAGCCGTCGCCGGCCGGGGTGAAGGCAAAGCTCTGCGCGTCGCGGCGCGCGCCGGGCAGTCGCCGGACGGCGCCGGGCTGGCCCTTGCCGGTCGGCGCCAGGCGGGACGCGGGACCATCGGGCGAGCCGTACCAGATCGCGCCGTCGGGTGCGGCGCCGAGCGTCCAGGCGACGTCCACCGCCTCAGTCGGCGTCGGGCGCAGCGCGCCGACCAGCCCGAGCACCCGGCGCGGCGCTGGATCGACGTAGCTCAGCACGGCATCGCTCGCGATCCACACCAGCCCCGATCGATCGCGGAACAGGTGGTTGATGCCATTCTCGGGCAATGTCGCGGCGAGATTGGCGTCGTGGACGAGCCGGTTGATCTGCAAGCGGAGCGGATCGATCGTCACGATGCCCGCGCGCGAGGTCACCCAGAGCTGGCCCGCGCCGGCATCGATGATCGCGCCGAGCGGCGGCGATCGGCCATCGACGCGTAGTGGCCAGTGGCGCACGGTCCCGGCGGCGAGCCGATGCAGTCCCGATCCATGCGTCGCCAGCCACAGCCCGCCGGCGGCATCGTCATGCAGCCCGGTGATCTCGCCGTCGACGCCGGCGAGCGCGATCGGGACGAACCGTGCGCCCGCCTGACGGAACAGCCGCGTGCCGACCGCGACCCACAGCGTGCCGCCGCGGCTGCGGTGCAGCGCGGTGATCGCGCCGGCGGGCAGATCGCGAACCATCGTGGCGCGATGGTCGCGGCCGCGCACACGGCCGAGCCCGACGTCGCTGCCCACCCACAGGCCGTCACCGCCATCGTCGACGATCAGCGTGATATGCGCCTGGTCGAGCGCGGTGCGGTTGAGCGGGCGGCGGAACCGGTCGCTCTGCGGATCGCGCCACCACAGGCCGTCGGCGCTCATCCCCAGCCAGAGCAGCCCGGCACGGTCGGCGTAGACCATGTTGACCATCAGCTCGGGCAATGCGCCCGACCCGTCGGTCGGATCGGTCACATAGCTTTTGAAGCCGGTGCCGTCCCAGCGCGCCAGCCCGCCATCGGTGGCGAGCCAGATGAAACCCTCGCCGTCCTGCGCGACCGCGCGCGGCACGCCGGCGTCCGGGATCGCATCGTCGCGCGCGGCGATCTTGAAGAACAAATCGGCGGCGGCGACCCAGGGATCGGTGCGCGCGGCCGCCGCGGCCGGCGCACGCACCGGCGCAGCGATCATCGCGACCGCGACCATCATCGCAGAGAAACCATAGCGCCACGCCATGATGCTTCATTGCTGAGAGGCGGTTGAAGACTGCTTAATGTAAGTTATGTGATCCGTTTGGGATCACTTTGTTTCTTATCATCAGAACCAGCTTCGCACGCCGAGCACCAGCGCCGCGCCGTCGCCATCCCCGCGGCGATGCTCCCAGCTGATGCCGGCATAAGGGGCGAACTCCCGCCGGATCTCGTAGCGCAGCCGCACCCCCGCCTCGGCCTGCGACAGGCCCGCCGCGATTTCGTCCTGCGGCACGGCCTGGGCGGCGAGGTTGAGCTCGACACGCGGTTGCAGGATCAGGCGCTGGGTGATGCGCTGGTCGGTATAGGCCTGCACCCGGCCGAGCAGGTCGCCGCGATCGGACAGAAACAGCGCGCCCTCGACCTGGAACCAATAGGGGGCGAGGCCCTCGACCCCGATCGTCGCATAGCTGCGTCGCGACGCGGCGCCGACGTCCTGGCGCAGGCCCGCCTGAAGATCGAAATAGGGGCCGATCGCACGCGAATAGAGCGCCTGCACCTCGGCGCGATCGATCCGGTCGATGCGGCCATCGCCTTCGCTCTTGACGACGAGCCGGTCGCGATCGCCGCCGAACCAGCCTTCCCCGTCCCAGCGCAAGCCGTCGCGGCCGTCGCGGATCTGCACCTCGGCGAGATCGAACATCACTTGCCCGAAACGCATCCCGCCATGGTCGCGGCGCATCTGCCGATCCGCCGCCGCCATCGCTGCCGGATCATAGAAGCGCGCGGCGGCGCGATCGCCGGGCGGGGCGGGTGGCGGCGCATCGCCGGCGGGCTGATCGGTACCGATTGTGGCGGCGGCTGCGGGCTTCGCGGGAGCCATGGCCATGCCGGGCATGTCCGGCATGGCGGGCGCTATCCGGGGTGGCTGGCCGGCGGCGGCGCAATGGCCCATCGCCGCATGCTCCGGCGGGCAGGGGGCCGGTGTCGCCGGGGCAGCCTTGTGGAGAGGCGCGGCTTTCGGCCGGGGCTTCGGTTTGGCGCGGGCGGGCCTGGCCGGCGGCATCGGCATCGTCATGCCGGGCATGTCATGCATCTGCATCTGCGCGACCGGTGCGAGCAGCAGGGCGAGCGCGATCATGCCCCCGCCACCGCGCCGTCGGGGCGGACGCTGACCACCTGCATCATGCCCGCATGCATATGATAGAGAAGATGGCAGTGGAACGCCCAGTCGCCGAAGGCGTCCGCGGTCAGGTCGAAGGTCACCGTGCCGCCCGGCGCGACGTTGACCGTGTGCTTGCGCGGCGCGTGATCGCCATGGCCGGTGACCAGCTCGAAGAAATGACCGTGCAGGTGGATGGGGTGCGCCATCATCGTATCGTTGACCAGGGTGACGCGGACGCGCTCGCCCTGACGGAAGGGGATCGGCGCGGTGACGGCGTTGAGCTTCACCCCGTCGAACGCCCACATATAGCGTTCCATATTGCCGGTGAGGTGGATGCGCAGCTGCCGCGACGGCGCGCGGGTATCGGGATTGGCGGCGAGCGCGACGAGATCGCGATAGACGAGCACGCGGTGGCCGGTATCGGCGAGGCCCTGCGGCGGTTCGCCGGTGCGATCGGTCGGCATCGGCGCGATCGTCTGGACTGCGGGCGTGCGAGGCAGTTCGGGCGCGGTGGCGAAGTCGCGCATGCCATGCTGCATCGGCGCCGCGTCGTGCGTCATCCCCGGCATGTCGGGCATCGCCGCCATGCCGCTCATCGCGCCCATCCCCATGTCGCGCATCGTCGCGAGCGGCCGGGCGCGGAGCGGCGGCACCGCGGCGGTCAGGCCGGGACGCGGGGTCAGCGTCGCGCGTGCCATTCCCGAGCGGTCCCAGGCCTCCGCGACCAGGGTATAGGCGCGATCCTCCGGCGTGACGATCAAGTCGTAGGTTTCCGCCACGGCGATCTGCAGTTCGTCGACCGTCACCGGCCGCACATATTGCCCGTCCGCCTGCACGACGGTGAGCGCAAGGCCGGGGATGCGCAGGTTGAAGTTGGTCATCGCCGCAGCGTTGATGACGCGCAGCCGGACGCGCTCGCCCGGCGCGAACAGGGCAGTCCAGTCGTCCTGCGGGCCATGGCCGTTGACGAGATAGGTATAGGTCGCGCCGGTGACGTCGGAAACGTCGGTCGGGTCCATCCGCATCCGGCCCCAGTCGCGTCGCTCGGCAGCGGACTGGTCGCGCCCGGCGATCAGGCCGGCAAGCGTCTGCTTCTGATAGTTGAAATAGCCGCCCTGCTGCTTGAGCTTGGTGAAGATGCGGTGCGGATGCAGCGGGCTATGATCGGACAGCACGACGACATGCTCACGCTCCGCCGCGACCGTCTCGGGCCCGGCCGGGTCGACGACGATCGGGCCGTAATGCCCCATCTGCTCCTGCAACCCCGAATGGCTGTGATACCAATAGGTCCCCGACTGGACGACGGGGAATTCATAGGTGAAGGTCTCGCCCGGAGCGATGCCGGGAAAGCTGATCCCGGGCACGCCGTCCATCTGGAACGGCACCAGCAGCCCGTGCCAGTGGATCGAGGTCGGCTCGGCGAGGCGATTGGTCACCGCCAGCCGCGTCCTCTGTCCCTCGCGGAGCCGCAGCAGCGGCGCCGGCCAGCTGCCGTTGACGCTGATCGCATGGCCCGTGCGGCCGTCGATCGTCGCCGGGACATGGTCGACGGTGAGCGCGATGTCCGGTCCGGCGAGGGTCGGCCGGCCGGCGAGGCCGGACGAGACCCGCTGCGCCCAGCCCGGTACCGCGATCGCAGTGAGCCCCAGGCCGGCGTGACGCAACAGCCCGCGACGCGACGGACGAAGAGGGGATGTCATCGCCGACATCTGCGCATCGCGACGGCCGCTGGCAAGGTGTGTCACGTCGCGCGCGCGCGATGGCGATGCACCGCCACGGAACATCGACACGCGCCTTGCGCTATCCGGCGATCCCCGCCAATCGCGGGGCAGTCAGAACCAAAGAGGTATCCCGTGGCCGCAGACAAGCTCGACATCGACACCGCATCCGTGCTCGACAATCCGAACGAACGGCAAGTGGAGTTCTCCGGCGAGGTCGACGCCGAAGAATTGCAGTTCGCGGTGCAATATGACGTGCTCGAGGCGCTGAGCGGCGATGCCCCCGAAGACGACGATGCGGTCGAGATGTTCAACCGCTTCTCGGACGAGATCGCCGAGGCGGGGCTGGCCGCGCTGGCGCGCAATCCGGACCAGTCGCTGATCGTGATCAGCGAGAACGATCTCGAATAGGCGGAATTTTCGGCGCTTGCGGGACCTCCCGCAGGTGCCCGGCCTGTGGCGGCGGTGACCGCTTCGGCTTAAACCGGAGGCGGCACGGTCCTTTTTTCTGCTTCGGCTGGTTCAGGTTTCGAGCGAAGCAAGACGGTCGCAGACCTGCCAGTGCTCCAGCGAAGGCGGGCGCCAATTGTTCTTCGGCCCGCAAGCGATGGGTCTGATTGGCCTTTCGATTCCCGCCTGCGCGGGAATATTGGAGTGGCTTGGTGATGCGCGCGATCATCGACCTGGCGGAAAGCCTAGACGCCGCGTGCGCGGGGCAGGGGCGGCAGCGATAGCGGTGCCGCCCCGACTGTCTTATTCTTCGGTGCCGAGCGTATCCTTGGCGGCCTGCAACGCCGCCTTGGCGTTCTTGCGCGGTGCCTTGGGGGCGTCGGTGCCGTCCTCGCGCTTCTGGCCGGACTTGCGGCCGAGGCCGATCGTCTTGGCCATCGCGCTGCGGCTCTCGCTGTAGGAGGGCGCGACCATCGGATAATCCGACTTCAGGCCGTAGCGTGCGCGATAGTCGTCCGGCGTCAGGCCGTGCGTGGTCAGGTGGCGGCGCAGCGTGCGATAGGGCTTGCCGTCGATCATCGAGATGATGTGATCGCGCGAGGCGAGCGACTTGCGCACCGATACCGCCGGCACATGCTCGGGCGAGGCCGTATCGCCGTCACCGGCTTCTGGGCTGGCGAGTCGTTCGACCGCGGCGTGCATCGACTGGAGGAAGGCGGGCACGTCATCGGCGGTGGTGCGGGTGTTGGGGTTGCTGAGCCAGGCGATCGTCAATTCGGTGGCCAGCTCGACCGTGTTGGTTTCCGTCGTCATCGGGGGGTTCTCGCTTAGTCGGACATATCGCGCCGACGTCCTGGGGGAGACGCGGCGACAAGCGTTCATGCAGTTGAGCGAGGTAAAGTCAAAGGTCAATTTGCGAAAAACGGTGGACCGCGTAAATCTTGAAACATTTGTAACACACGTTTGCCGTTTTCGCCTCTTGTCGGAGCAATGTATCGGCGCGGACCGGCAAGTGGCAGCGCGACGAACGTGGGTTCGATCAGGCGGCGGGGAACGCATGGCGGCGCTTAACCGTATCGATAACGTCCGCTTGGCAAACAGGATTATCATGGCTCTCAACCCCCGCCTGTCCGGGCGTGTCGCGGCACGGGCGCACCATTCGCCCGCCGCGGCGATTTTGCAGAAGATGGAGCCGTTCTTCGCGATCGGGCAGGTATCGGGTGGGCCGTTGCTGATCGCCACGATCATCGCGCTGGTCGCGATCAACTCCCCGATCGGGGCCGATTATGCGCGGATGTGGGATCGGCCGCTGCGACTCAGCTACGGCGCCTGGAGCGTCGCCCGACCCGCCGCCGAATGGATCAACGATGCGCTGATGCCGTTGTTCTTCCTGATCGTCGGCACCGAGGTGAAGCGCGAATTCGTCAAAGGCTCGCTCGCCTCGCTGCGTACCGCGGTCTTCCCGATCGCCGGCGCGATCGGCGGCCTCGTCGTTCCCGTCGCGCTCTACGTCGCCTTCAACCACGGCACCGATGCGGCGCATGGCTGGGGCGTGGTCGCGGCGATGGATACCGCCTTCAGCCTCGCCATCGTCGCGATGTTCACCACCCGGCTGCCGATGGCGGTGCGCGCGGTGCTGCTCGCCTTTGCGGCGATCGACGACGTGTTCGGGCTGCTCGTCATCGCCTTCGCCTATACCACGTCGATCGCATGGGGGTTCCTGGCGCTCGCCGGCTGCGCCTATCTCGGCATCCTCGCGCTGCTGCGGCTGCGCTGGGTCGCATCGGTGCCCTATGTGCTGCTGGGACTGGTGGTGTGGATCGGCGTGTTCGGATCGGGCGTGCATCCGACGATCGCCGGCGTCGCGGTCGGGCTGCTGCTGCCGACCAGCTCGCGCCTGTCGGAGGCGGTGTTCGCGAAGCGCGTGCAGGACCCGGTCGACCGCTTCAAGGAAGCACAGGCCGCCGCCGAACGCGCCGACGATCCGGCGGAGGAGGAAGAGCAGCGCGACAAGGCGCAGCGCCGGCTGGGCTATATCCACGAGATGGCGGCGGCGACCGACGAGGCGGCGGACCGGCTGGTGCGGCTGCTCACGCCCTGGGTGTCCTATGTCGTGCTGCCGCTGTTCGCGCTGTCGAACGTCCGCATCCACTTCTCTGCGGAGCTGATCGGCAAGGCGGTGCACTCGCCGCTGACCGGCGGCGTCGTCGCCGGGCTGGTGATCGGCAAGCCGCTCGGCTTTCTCGGCGCGAGCTGGCTGGCGACCAAGATCGGTCGCGCCGCCTTGCCCAAGGACGTGACCTGGCCAATGGTGCTTGGCATCGGCGGCGTCGCCGGCATCGGCTTCACCATCTCGCTGTTCATCGCCGAGCTCGCCTTCACCGATGCGGTGCAGACCGAAGAGGCGGCACTCGGCATCCTGGTCGCCTCGATCGTGTCGGGGCTGTTCGGCTATGCGATGTTCTGGAAGGTCAGCCGCCCCGCCGCCGACGCCGGCTGACCGCGCTCAGCGCCAGCCGAGCGCCGGCGCGACGTGGCGCAGGATCGCCTCGATCACATGCGTGTTATAGGCGACGCCGAGCTGGTTGGGCACGGTGAGCAGCAGCGTATCGGCTTCGGCGATGCCCTCGTCGGCACGCAATTGCTCGATCAGCGCCTCGGGCTCGGCGGCGTAGGACCGGCCGAAGACGGCGCGCATATTGTCGATCACGCCGATCTGATCGCTGGTGTCGCCGCGGCCGAAATATTGCCGGTCGCGATCGGTCATCAGCGCGAAGATCGAGCGTGAGACCGATACGCGCGGGGTGCGGGCATGGCCGGCCTCCGCCCAGGCGGCGCGATAGGCGCGGATCTGCTTCGCCTGCTGGACGTGGAAGGGCTCGCCGCTCTCGTCCGCTTTCAGCGTCGAGCTTTGCAGGTTCATCCCCTTGCGCGCCGCCCAGATGGCGGTGGCGTCATTGCCCGAGCCCCACCAGATCCGCTCGCGCAGGCCCGGCGCATGCGGTTCGAGCCGCAGCAGCCCCGGCGGATTGGGGAACATCGGTCGGGGATTGGGCTTGGCGAAACCCTTGCCGGCGAGCAGCTCGAAGAACAACTCGCCGTGGCGCCGGCCCATGTCCGCATCGCTTTCACCCGCGGCCGGTCCATAGCCGAAATGCCGCCAGCCCTCGATCACCTGCTCGGGCGACCCGCGGCTGATGCCGAGTTGCAGACGGCCGCCGCTGATGAGATCGGCCGCGCCGGCATCCTCGACCATGTAGAAGGGATTCTCATAGCGCATGTCGATGACGCCGGTGCCGATCTCGATCCGCTTCGTCCGCGCAGCCACCGCGGCGAGCAGCGGAAAGGGCGAGGCGAGCTGCTGCGCGAAATGGTGGACGCGGAAATAGGCGCCGTCCGCGCCGAGTTCCTCCGCCGCGACGGCAAGGTCGATCGACTGGAGCAGCACGTCCTGCGCGGTGCGCGTCGCCGAACCGGGGGCGTCCGACCAATGGCCGAAGGAGAGAAAGCCGATGTTCTTCATCGCACGAAGCTGGGCGTTGGCGCCGCCGGCCGCAAGGCTTCACCCGGAATGGTAGCGTTTCCCAAATCAGCCCGGCGCGGAGCCGGTCTCCGGATCGAACGCCGGATTGGTGAAGTCGAGCGGCTCCGGCGTGATCCGCGCGGGCGGCGTCGCGCTTTCCGCCCAGGCGCGGCACAGCATGTCGCGCAGCATCGCCGCCCCCGCGCCGGTGCGTTCGTAGACGAGCGCGCGCACGTCCCGATCGGCGAAATCGTGGAAGCCGCCACGCTGTTCGAGCCGGTAGACCTCCTCCATCCGGTTGCCGGCGGTATCGAGGAAGGCGAGGATCGCGTCGAACATGTCGCCGGTGTGATGGCCGGGCGTGCCGAGCCGCGGCGCGATGTCCGCCACGGTCAGCTTCATGCCGTCGACGAAGCCGCTTTCGAAGCGGCCGTGGATCGAACGGTCGGTCGTATAATGCCGCGGATTGGGGCCGCGCCAGCCGTCGCTGTTGACGGAATCGTGCAGCGGTTGCGCGCCGTCGCCGATATAATGGCCGAGGCGGATGACGTCGAAGGCGCAATGCTGTTCGGCGAAGGCGGGGTCGCCGCCGGTCGCCTGCGTGGCACGGACCTGGCGCATGCAGACGATGATCCGCTGATAGGCCTCCATCGCTGCATAGGGCAGGGTGCCGGTCCAGCGTACGTTGGTGCGCGCCGCGGTGGCGGGGTCGCTCGCCTTGATCGCCTCATAGCGTTTGAACAGCGCGATCACGAAGGCGTAGCGCGAGCGCGGGATCGGTTTGAGGAAGGCGAATTGCTCGCGGAACCAGCCGTGGTTCGGGTCCTCCTCGATCTTGGCGAAATTCTCCGCATTGTTGCGCCAGCTGTCGGGCACCGCGGCGGAGGCGGCGATATAATCGACGTGGCGGCGCAGGAAGACCGGGCCATCGGCGGGAATCGCCTCGATCGCGGCGCGGTCGATCACCGCATGCGCGGTGCCGCCCCAGGCGAAAGCCGGGGTGGGCAGCAGCGTGAACGCGAGGGCGAGGAGGGCGGGGCGCATCGGCAGGCTCCGGATCAGGGATCGAGCGGGTCGCGCGGGTCGATCCGCAGCGACGACGGCGAGGGGCGGAATTCCACTTCGGTCGGCGACAGCCGTGCACCGATGCGGCCCGGCATATAGCCGAGCTCGCTCTGGTTGCGCTGTGCGAAGGCGGCGCTGGTGATCATCTCGCTTTGCCCGGGATTGCAGACGATCAGCGCCTCGCGATCGAAGGGCGCGCCGACCGCGGCGAGCAGCCGCGCGGCATTGCGCAAATTGGTGGTGGTGTGCCGCGCATAGGGCTCGATCAGGATCGCGTCGGCGGGAATGCCGTATCGGTCGATCAGCGCCTGACGCATCTGCTCGGCCTCGGTGAAGCGCGTCGCGCGCGGATGGGCGCGGCCGCCGGTGACGATGATCGTCGCGATATCGCCGCGCGCGAACCGCTCGGCGGCGAGGCGGATATGGTATTTGCCATAGGGGCTGAGCGGCATGTCGGGCGTTTCCGGCCCGACGCCGGTGAGGATTAGCGCGGTATAGTGCCAGTGTGTCCAGTCCAGCCGCCGTGCGCGCGCGGTCGCCGCGGCGTTGCGCCCGCCGGTGAGCGGGTCGAAGCCGATCGCGTCGGTCCGGTCGCTACCGTCGAGCAGAGCGAGCGCGAAGTCGACGCTGGGGTCGATCGCCTGCGCCGATCGCGCCCGCGGGGTCCGCGCCAGCCAATCGGCGGCCTGCACCCGCGCGCGCAGTTCGAGCGGATCGATCGGTCCGGCGCCGTCGATCTGCGGATAACGCGGCACCTGCGCTAAGCCGTAATCGCGCAGGATCGTGTTGATCCCGCCCGTCTCGCGCAGCGCCTGGGCCGCCGCGCCGTCATCGGCATGGCTGAGCCCGGCGGGCAGCGCGGCGGCGAGCGTCGCGCTCTCCTCCGGCGTCCAGACCAGCGCCTGCACCAGGCAGGCGAGGTCCGCGGTGCAGGCGGTACGCCGCGCCGCACGGCCGGCGAGCATCGCGGCGATCTGCGGCTGCGCCGTCAGCCGGGCGGTGGCGGCCGGATCGGCACCGACCGCGTCGAGCAGCGGGAACAGCCGCGCCGACAGCGCCGCGGTGACGCGATCGCCGACCGGCGCCTGCGTCACGGCCTGCGGCGCGCCGGCGACGGCCGGTGTCGCCAGCATCAGCGCGGCCGCCAGCGCGGCCCGCCTCACCACGACCGACCGACGACGAGGCGGACGTTGCGGCCGAAGATCGGCCGGCCATAAATGGCTTCGGGGCTGCCCTGGCCGCTGACCTGATCGGTGCGCGTATTGCCCTCGGTCAGGCCATGCGCGTTGAACAGATTGTCGCCGACCACCTGCAACTGCCAGCTGCCGTGCCGCACGGTCACACCCGCGCCGGTCGTGCCATAAGCGGGCAGCGCCGTGCGATTGTAGAAGTCGACATAGCGCTTCCCCATATAGGTGTAGCGGCCGTAGAGCGAGATCGCATTGTCCCCAAGATCGAAGTCGAAGCTCGGGCGGATGTTGCCGTAGATCTTGGGCTGGCGGATGATCTGCTTGCCCTCGGCGAGGGCGGGGTCGGCGCCGTTGGCGTTCTGGAAGTTGCGATAGGTCGGATCGCTGACGGTGAGCGCGCCGTTGAGCATGAACCATTTGGTCACCGCCAGCGCACCGTCGAACTCGACGCCCTTGACCTTCGCCTTGCCGATGAACGGCACGTTGACGTCGTTGCGTCCGGTCGTCGGGTCGAAGGCGAGGAACGAGGCATTGAGCGGATCGAAATTGGTATAGAAGCCGGTGACGTAAAGGTAGGACCGGCCGGCGGCGAGCTTGAGCCCCGCCTCATATTGGTTGGCGATTGTGGTGATGATCGTCGGGTTGATGCTCATCACCGTCTGCACGCTCGGCGGCGTTTCGAGGTGTGCGGCGCGGCCATAGATGCCGATATGGCGGTTGAAGTCGTAATTGGCGCCGACCGTCCAGTTGGTCGCATGCGTGCGCAGCCGCTGGTTGAGGATGCCGCCGGTGAAGGCGCGCGTCGAATCATCGGCGAGCGTCGTCGGGTCGCCGAGATTGGCCGCGCCGGTGAGCAGCGCATAGCCCTTGTAGCTATAGCCTTCGTAGCGGATGCCCGCGTCGATGCGCAGGCCGGGGATGATCTCCCACGTGTCGTTGGCGAACACCGCCGCCATCTTGGCGTCCGAGTCGCCCTGGGTCAGCGTCGCGGCATAGTTGAGCGCACCATTGTCGGTGACGCGGCCGATCCGCGCGCCGGCGGCATTATAGGCGACGAGATCGAGCAGGCGCGGGCGGCTCGCCACCTCAATCAGATAGTTCTGATAGATCGTGCGGCTGTCCTCACCGTACAGGCTGCCATAGACGCCGAGCTTGAGGTCGTGGCTGCCGATCGGCGTGTCGAACTTCTTGGCGACCGACAGATTGGCCTGGTTCGAATAGAAGCGCGAGCGCACGTCGCGATACTGGCCCTGCATGACGAGACCGGAGGCGGCGGCGGGATCGTAGATGGTGTTGGTGCCGGCGAGGACATAGCCGAACGAGGCGACCGGGCCGAAGGCCGCGGCGGCCTTGCTCACATAGCTGCTCGGGAAGGCGGTCGCATCGGCCGGATTGGTGGTCGAATAGAAAGCGGTGAAGTCGAGCCGCCCCATGGTGAAGCCCGCCTTGGCGGAAACCAGCCAGCCGTCGAATTCGGCATCATATTGCGTGCCGATGTTGACCATCCGCATATGCCGGCCGTCGCCGAGGTCGCTCGCCTCGTTCTGCACGACGCCGGCGCCGTTGCGATAGCGCAGATCGACGTTGCGCAGCGCCGGCGAATTGAGCGTGCCGCTGAAATAATCGATGTAGCGATCCAGCGACACCGCCGGGTTGCGCGGATCGGCGGTCGGGATCGGCAGATAGAAGACGTTGTGATCGTTGACGTAGTTGACGCTCAGCCGCAGCGAGCCGTTGGCGAGGTCGTGCTTGATGTTGGCGCGGAACTGGCCGCCCTTGTCATTGGGGAAGCCATTGTCGCGATAGCCGTCGTGATAGCGGACGAAGCCGCCGAGCGCGTAATAGGTATCGTTGCCGAGCGGGCCGGACTGGACGACGTCGCCACGATAGAGGCCGGTGTCGCCGAGCGTCAGCTGCGCCTTGCCGCGCACCGTGTCGCGCCCGGTCACCTCGATCGCGTTGACGATCGCACCCGAATAGCTGGCATAGACCGGCGCCGGGCCGCCGCGCACCACCTCGACCCGCTCGGTCATCAGATCGGGCTTGAGGATGGCGTCGCCGCGGAAGAAGACGCCGTCATTCTCGTGGAACAGCGGCAGGCCGTCCTGCTGGAAGCTGACGAAGCCGCCGTCATTTGGCAGGCCGCGGATGCGGTAGATGTTCTGCACCTCGCCGCCGGTGATCTCGGTCTGGAAACCGGGAAGCTGGCCGATCAGGTCGGCGAAATTGACCGGCGCGATCTTCTCGATATCGGTCTGCGTCACCGTGTTGATCGCATAGGAGGCATCGAAGCGGCGCTGCGCGCGCGTCGATCCTGTGACGATGATGTCGCGATCCGCAGGCTCGGGCGTGGTCGCGCCGCTCTGCTCGGCCGGTGCGGCGGCGGTGTCGGCGGGTGCGCTGGTCTGCGCGGTGGCAGGCGCGGCGAGCGCGACCGACAGCGATGCGAGCGCCGAGCCGGCGGCGAGAGCGGATGTCAACATAAGGCCCCATTGATGATGATCGTCTGATCGGTGCCGCCGTTGCGGCGTGCAGGGGCTCTTTGGTCATTGTTTGTGACATTTCCGCGCAATCACGCGGAAAAAGTCGGGCGGCGCAGGATCTTCACCCGCGCCGCCGGTCACCGTTCAATAACGGATCGCATCGAAGTCGCTCGCGTCATGCCGTTCGCGCAAGGTGGCGGCGGGATCGCCGTTCACCTTGTTGACGATCCGTCCGCGCCGCACCGCCTCGCGCGCGCTGAGCTCCGCATGCCAGCGGCGCAGGTTGGGGTAATCGTCGAGCGACAGGAAGGTGCGCGCCGAATAGATGTCGTCGAACAGGCCGCCGTACCAGGGGAAGATCGCCATGTCGGCGATCGTATAGGTGTCGCCGACCATGTAGCGCCGCTCGGCGAGTTGCGTGTCGAGCACGTGGAGCTGGCGCTTGGTCTCCATCGCATAGCGGTCGATCGCATATTGGATGCGGAACGGCGCATAGGCATAGAAATGGCCGAAGCCGCCGCCGAGGAACGGAGCCGATCCCATCTGCCACATCAGCCAGTTCATCGTCTGCGCCCGCGCCTGTGCGTCGCGCGGCAGGAAGGCATCGAACTTCTCGGCGAGGTAGAAGAGGATCGAGCCGCTCTCGAACAGCGGGATCGCCGGATCGACCGAGCGATCGAGCAGCGCCGGGATCTTCGAATTGGGATTGAGCGCGACGAAGCCGCTGCCGAACTGGTCGCCCTTGGCGATCTCGATCAGCCAGGCGTCATATTCGGCGCCGCTGTGGCCGGCGGCGAGCAGCTCTTCGAGCAGGATCGTCACCTTCTGGCCGTTCGGCGTCGCTAGCGAATAGAGCTGGAGCGGATGCTTGCCGACCGGCAGCTCGCGCTCGTGCGTCGCGCCGGATATCGGGCGGTTGATGCTGGCGAATTGGCCGCCGTTGCCGGGCTCCCACGTCCACACTTGGGGCGGGACATAGCCGGCGGGCTGATTGGCGGATGCGTCGTCGCTCATCGTGATCTCCTTTGCTCCCTTGATAGGAAGCGGTGGAGCGGTTCGCAAAGCGTCACGCCGGATGCGAGCGGAGCAGCGCGAGGCCGAAGCCGACGAAGATCACCGCGGTGACGCGATTGAACGCCCGCTTGACCCGCGGCGCGGCGAGATGCGCGGCGAGCGAGCGCCCGCCGAGCGCATAGACGCCGTACCAGAAGCATTCGAGCGCGGCGAAGGTGACGACGAGGATCGCGAACTGCGGCGCCTGCGGCGCGACGCGGGTGACGAACTGCGGCAGGAAGGCCGCGGCGAACAGGATCAGCTTGGGGTTGCTGATGCCGATCGCAAAGCCGCCGCGGAACAGCGCGGCGAGCGAGACGGTGCGCGGCAAGGGCGCCGCGCCGACGTCGATCGGTGCGACCTCCGCCCGCCACGCCCGCCAGCCGAGGTAGAGCAGATAGGCGACGCCCGCATAGCGCAGCAGCGTGAACGCGCCGGGCACCGCCAGCAGCAGCGTGGTGAGGCCCGCGGCGGAGGCGGCGAGCACCAGCACGAGGGCGGTCAGGCACCCCGCCATCGCCGCGACGCTGCGCCGGGCGCCGAGCTCGACGCTGCGCGACAGGATATGCAGCATGTTCGGGCCCGGCGTCCCGCACAGCAGGAACACCGCGCCGACGAACAGCCACCAATGATGCAAGGTCATGCGCCGCTCCCTCCGGGGCCGACGCCTATAGCGTCCAGTCGAGCTGGAGCCATAGCTTGCGCGTATCGACAGCGAAACGGTCGGCGCGATAGTCGGCATAGCGCAGGCCGGCGACGGTATGGCCGATCGTCGCCTGGGCGAGCAGGTCGATCTCATTGCCGTAATGGCGGCTCAGCCGGTCGCTGTCGAAACGGTGGTAGATCGCCTGCACGCTGACCGCGCGCAGGCCGGCCAGCCGGGGCCAGCTCCAGCCGGCGCTGCCATAAGCGTCGCGGACTCCGTCGGCCGGGGTGGTGGTGAACTTGTCCGCCCAGCCCTGGAACTTGAATACCGAGGCGACCGGCGTCTGGAAGCTCGCCAGCGTCGCGCCGCGGCTGCGTCCGCGTCCGGCGCCGAGCACTTCGTAGCCGCCGCCGAGTTTCGGCCCGGCGAGATCGAGCGCGACGTCGGCGAGCCAGTAATCGGCGGCATAGGCGTTGGGGTTGCGGTGATAGCCGGATTGCCGCGCGTGGCTGGCGCTCCAGGCGAGCGTCGTGCCGCCGATGCGGCGCGAGCCGACGAGGCGCGCGCCATAGGTCTGGCTCGACAGGCGATAGCCCTGAACAAGCCGCTCGTCCTGATCGACGAGATAGCCGAAGCCGGTCAGCGTGCCGACCGGCGTCGCGACGCCCAACGTCGCGAAGACGTTGTCGCCGGCGACCGCCTGCTGCCGCGCACCGACCCCGTCGATCCCCCAGATCGTGCGGACGCTCCACGCATAGGTCAGATCCGCCTTGACGCCGCGCAGCGGTCTGAGCTCGGCGCGCACGGCGTCGAACGTCTGGCCGTTGTTGCGGAAGCCGGCGGCACCGACGAAACGCTCGTCATCGATCTGCAACCGCTGGCGTCCCGCGGTCACGGTCAACGGATCGCTGCGATATTGCAACTGGGCGCGGTAGAGCGCGATGTTCTGCGGATCGCCGATCTGCGGACGCTGCGTCGCCGATCCGTGCAGCCCGTCATAATAATCGCCGACGATCGCGAGATTGCCCTGCGCCTCGGCCAGCGCGGTCCAGGCGCCGCGCTTCGCCTGCACGCCGGCGCGGATCCGCGCGGTCACCGCATCGGAGCTGTCGGGCAGGCCGTCCTGCACGACATGCTCTTCGCGCAGCCGCGCCTCGACCAGCGGCGTCAGCGTCTGTGCCGCCGCCGGCATCGCGATCCCCGCCAGCACCGGCAGCGCGCAGGTTAAAGTGATGCGTCTCAACGCCTTAGTTCCCCTATCTGCTCGTCCGCCGCCCCTAGCGTCGCGAGGGCGTGCGCGGCCAGAGCGGCGATGTTACAAAAGATGGCCCGGGCGGCGATCGCGATGGGCGCCGCGGCACGGGCTCCGCCGCGATATAGATTTTCTTCGCCCGCAAACTCAGCCCGACCGGTCTATGCTGCGCTGCACGCGTAATAGCGCACCAGTCCAAGGGGTTGTTTGTGACGATCATCAGCGAACTATTGCTCGCGGCAAGCTCCGCCGCGCTCGCCGCCCAGGCTGCGCCGGCGCCGGCCGGTCAGGAGCAGCCGCCCGCGATCGATCAGGCCGCGCAGGCCGCGCCGGTCGCCGATGCCGCGGCTCAGCCGAACGAAAGCGACGATATCGTCGTCACCGGTACGCGCACCGCCGGCCGCAGCCGCCTCGACAGCGCCGCGCCGGTCGACGTGCTGAGTGGCGCGACGCTGCAGCGGCAGGGCACGACCGAACTCGCCAGCGCGCTCGCCGCCGTCGCGCCGTCGATCGATTTCCCGCGGCCGTCGGCGACCGACGGCACCGACGCGATCCGCCCGGCGACGCTGCGCGGCCTGTCGCCCGACCAGACGCTGGTGCTGATCAACGGCATCCGCGGCCATGCCTCATCGCTGGTCAACACCAACGGCAGCATCGGCCGCGGTTCGGCGGCGGTCGATCTCAACACGGTGCCGACCGCCGCGCTCGACCGGATCGAGGTGCTGCGCGACGGCGCCTCGGCGCAATACGGCTCTGATGCGATCGCCGGCGTCGTCAACCTGCGCCTGCGCGAGGCACGCAGCGGCGGCGGCGCGTCGGTCACCTACGGCTTCTACGACACGCAGATCGACACCGCCAACAACCGGCGTAACGTGAAGGGCGAACATGCCGTCACCGCGAGCGGCTGGCAGGGGATCGGCTTCGGCGACGACGGCTTCATCACCGTGTCGGGCGAATATACCAAGCGCCAGCCGACCAACCGCGCCGATATCGACCTGCGCGTCGCGCCCAATCGCGTGACCGGCCGCTATGGCGATCCCGAGGTCGAGCAATATACCGGCTTCGTCAATGCCGGCACCTCGCTCACCGACAATCTCAAACTCTATGCGTTCGGCGGCTATCAGGATCGCGACAGCCGCAGCGCCGCCTTCCCGCGCATCAGCCCCGCGGCGCAGACGGCCGCCGCCGCCGCCACCCGCGCCCAGCTCGCGCTTGCCGGCTATGCCGACGGCTTCCTGCCGATCATCAACACGAAGTCGCGCGACATCAACTCGGCGGTCGGGCTGAAGGGTGACGTGTCCGGTTTCACGGTCGACCTGTCGCTGAGCTACGGCCGCAACAAGATCGACTATCGCACGCTCAACTCCGCCAATTATGCCTATGGCTCGGCAACGCCGCGCGCCTTCTACGACGGCGCGACGATCTACGACCAATATGTCGCCGGGCTCGACGTCAGCCGCCAGTTCGACGTCTTCCAGTCGCTGAACGTCGCCTTCGGGCTCGAAGGACGGCGCGAGGGCTATCGGATCGTCGCCGGCGAGCTTGCGTCCTACGGCTATCCGGCGGCGGGCACCGTCACCGGTGCTCTGGCGTCGGCGGCGCCCGGCGCGCAGGGCTTCGGCGGCTTCTCGCCGGACAACGAGACCAAGCGCAGCCGCCGCAACGGCAGCGCCTATCTCGACCTCGAAGCGCAGGTCACCGACAAGCTGCTGGTCGGCCTCGCCGGTCGGTTCGAGGATTATTCGGACTTCGGTTCGACGGTGAACGGCAAGGCCTCGCTCCGCTATGACCTGACGCGCTGGTTCGCGCTGCGCGGCACCGCCTCGACCGGCTTCCGCGCGCCGTCGCTCCAGCAGCAATATTTCACCCAGACCGCGTCGGTGGTGACCAACGGCGTGCCGATCCTCACCGGCACCTTCCCCTCGGTCAGTTCCGTCGGCAGCGCCCTCGGCGGCCTGCCGCTGCAGCCGGAGAAGTCGACCAACTTCTCGGTCGGCACGGTGATCCGCGCAGGCGGCTTCGACCTGACGGTCGACGGCTATCTCATCAAGATCCGTGACCAGATCGGCCTGTCGGAGAATATCCAGGCGACCGCCAGCACCCAGGTCGCGGCACTGCTTGCACCGTACAACGTCTCGGCAGCGCGCTTCTTCCTCAACGGCCTCGCCTCGACCACGCAGGGCATCGACGCGGTCGCGCATTACCGGCTCGCCACCGACGGCGCCGGCGCCTTCGACTTCACGCTCGCCGGCAACGTCAACACGATCGACGTCACCCGCGTGCCGACCTCGACCGCGACGCTCGATCCGGCACCGACCCTGTTCGCGCGCAGCCGCATCCTGACCCTCGAACAGGGGACGCCGGGCGAGAAGGTGACGGGGCAGATCGACTGGTCGCTCGACCGGCTCGGCGCGCTCGCCCGCGTGACCTATTACGGCGACGTCAACCAGCCCGGCACGCTCGCCAGCGGCACCGCCGACGTCCACACCGGCAAGCATGCGATCACCGACCTCGAGCTGCGCTATGCCGCTCCCAAGGGCGCGCAGATCGGGCTCGGCGTCAGCAACCTGTTCGACGTCTATCCCGACCGGACGATCGCGGCGAACAACACGACCGGCGTGCTCGGCTTCCCGTCCTATTCGCCGTTCGGCTTCAACGGCCGCTATCTCTACGCCCGCGTCGGCCTCAACTGGTGAGGCGCGCGGGTTAGAGGCCCTCGCCGCCGACCCATTGCGCATGGGCGAGGCGGCGGGCCAGCGTCCAGTTCTGCTGACGGATGTCGGGGACGGCGACGACCTCCCACAGGCCACCGCGGGTCATCGGCCCGATGCAGAACAAGCGCGGATCGGCCCGGCCGTCGGCGTCGATCACCTGCGACTGGGCATCGACGTCGAGGCCGATGCGCAGTGGATCGGGCCGGATCAGCCGCTGGCGCAGCAGGTCGCGCAGCAGCGGCTCGTCCGAGCGAAGCAGATCGCCCTGGGGGCCGGTGCAGTTGACGATCCGCGCGACGCGCGTCGTCGTCACCGCGTCGCTGCCGCGCGGTCGCCAGTGGAAGAGGGCGCGATCGCCGTCGGTCGCCGCTGCCACCGATTTGCCGGCGACGAAGTGCAGCCGTCCCGAGTCGCGCAAAGCCGCGATCTTCGCGGCGACCGAGGGGGCGAGGCGATGGCGATGCACGTCCCAATAGGGGCGGAGGTGCCGCAGGAAGCGGCGGCGCGTCGCCGCATCCGCCGCGCCCCACATGATCTGCGTCATCGGTCGCAACGCGTCGACCGCGGCGCGCCAGCCGATCGCGGCGGCGCGCGTGCGGAGCTGCGCGACCTGCTGCGCGAGGCCGCCCGCGGGGCGTTCGCGCAGGCCCGGTTGCGCCGGCGTATCGGCATGCGCACGCGGCACCAGCCCGCGGCGCGACATGGCGACGATCTGCCCGGTGAAGCCGGCCGCATCGAGCAACAACGCCGCATCGATCGCGGTCAGCCCGGTGCCGATCAGCAGCACGCTGTCCTCCGCCGCCAGCCCCTCGCTGATATTGCCGGCCCAGGGGTCGGCGCGGTAGCAGCCCGGCGGCAGTGCGGCGGGATCGAGCCCGGGCGGCGTATGCGGCGGCAGATTGCCGATCGCCAGCACCGCGACATCGGCGGCGACATCGCGGCCGTCGTCGAGGCGCACCGTCACGCCGCCATCGTCCCGCGCCAGTCCGACGGCTTCCCCCTCGATCAGCGTCAGCCGCTGCGGATGCGCGGCGACCGCGGCATCGAGCATCTCGCGCAGATAGGCGCCGTAGATGCGCCGCGACACGAAGGTGCGCGCATCGCCGAGCGCCTTGCCCTCCAGCCAGCGGACGAAATGGTCCGGATCGTCGGGGAGCGCGCTCATATTGCCGGCGCGGACATTGAGCAGGTGATCCTGATGCGCGGCGCTATAGGCGACGCCGCGCGCCATCTGGGTCGGGCGGCGCTCGATCAGCGTCGCGCGCGGCCCGTCGTGCCGCATCAGGTTGATCGCGAGCAGGCTGCCCGAAAATCCGCCGCCGACGATCGCGACATGATCGCCCTGCACTTCGTCGCTCCACGTCTCGCTTGTCGTCACCGCCGGTCTCCTGTCCGCCGCCCGTAGGCGCTCGGCGGCGTCGCGGCAACGGGCCGGCGGTGGACATGCGCGGGGCCGGTGGCCATGGTGCGACAGAGACGGATGCGGCAGGACGGAGCAGGGCAGGGACGGATGACGGTGACCATCGACGACCAGGGCCGCGACAGCGGCGCGGCGACGGTGCAGCGGCGCGCCGGTCGGCCGAGCCGTGAGGAAGCGCTGGCGATCGAGGCCTTGATCCTCGACGGCACGATCGATGCGATGCGCGACGCCCGCTATGCGACGCTGTCGATCGACGCGCTGGCGCAGGATATCGGCGTCACCAAGCAGACGATCTATCGCCGCTTCCCGAGCAAGGATGCGCTGATCGACGCGGCGATCCGGCGCAAGATGGACCAGCTCCACGCCTTCGCGCGCGATACCGCCAGCGCCGCCGCTGATCCGATCGAAAGCCTGCGCGCCTTCGCCCGCCATATGTTCGATATGATGCGCAAGCCCGAGAATGTCGGTCTTTCGATCTTCATCGATCATGCCTCGCTCACCGATGTCGCCTTCGCCCGCCGCCGTCAGCAATGGCACGTCATGCTGATGGAGCCGATGAAGACCGCGATCGCGACCGCCCAGGCGCAGGCGCGGCTCGCACCCGGCGATGTCGAGGTGATGGCCAATATGCTGTTCGATCTGCTCGCCGGGCCGGTCAACCGCATGCGCTATTGCGTCGCGCCCGACACCGCGCTCGGCGGGATGTGCGAGGACCGGGCGTTCTCCGCCCGCTTCGACGTGTTCCTGCGTCTCTACGCTCTGCCGCCGGATTGCTGCGCTGCAATAAAATAAAGGAACCGGGCGGTATTGTAATCGTTCAGGATCGCAGCCTAAGGGCAGCGCCCCGCGTCACTCATTGTGCGCGCGTCCCGTGTCGAGAGTTCCGCATGACCACCGCCGCCCTGCTGCCAGACGTGTCGACCGAACGCGGCTTTGTCGCGGCGATCGACGCGGTGCTTCCCGCGCTGCGCCGCTATGCGCGGCAGCTCAGCCGCGATCAGGGCGACGGTGACGATCTGGTGCAGGAGACGATGGTCCGCGCCTGGGCGGCGCGCAGCCGCTTCCAGCCGGGCACCAACTTCCGCGCCTGGCTGTTCCGTATCCTGCGCAACCTGTTCCTCAGCGGTCGTCGTCGCGCCGGTCGCAGCGTATCGTGGAATCCGGCGGTCGACGACGACCGGCTGGTCACGCCGGCGGATCAGGAATCGGGCGTGATGCTCGCCGATCTCGATGCGGCGCTCGACAGCATCACGCCGGGGCAGGCCGAGGCGCTGGTCCTCGTCGCACAGGAGGGGCTGTCGTATGAAGAGGCGGCGCTGCGGCTCGGCGTGCCGATGGGCACGGTGCGCAGCCGCGTCTTCCGCGCCCGCGCCGCGGTGATCGACCGGCTCGGCGGCAGCATGCCGGTCGCGTCGCTCCCCACGCCGGTCGTGGCGGCGTCGGCGGGTCATGCCTATCAGCAATGGAAACAGGCCGGCACCGGCCTGATCGGCTGATCCGGCGCTAGGCGTTGGCGCCGTCGCCGAATGGCGGCGGCATCGTCACCCATTCGACCCGCTGCGGCACCGTGCCGAGGTCGATGCCGTCCTCCCGCATCCGTCGCAGCAGCGTCAGCAAGACGTTGCTGCGCGCCTCGCCGGTGCTGCGCGGGCTGGAGACATGGGCGAGGCAGTTGAAGACGATCCGTCCGTCGGCGATGCCGTCGACCAGCGCCACCGGGCCCGGCGTATCGAGCACCATCGGCTCGATCGCGAACGTCTCCAGCACGATCGTGCGGACCCGATCGGCGTCGGTGGCGATCGGCACCGAAAAATGGATCTGGATCCGCCCCATCGGCCCGGCGAGCGTCTTGTTGAGCACCGACTTGGTGATGAGTTCCGAATTGGGGACGATCAGCGTCGAATGATCGGCAAGCTCGATCTCGGTCGAGCGCACGCTGATCCGCTTGACGTCGCCCTCGTCGGTGCCGACCCGGATCAGGTCGCCGATCTTGATCGGCCGCTCGGCCAGCAGGATCAGGCCCGACACGAAATTGGAGGTGATCGCCTGCAGGCCGAAGCCGATACCGACCGACAGCGCCGAGAGCAGCAGCGCGATCCGCTCCATGCCGATGCCGAGCGAGGCGAGCGCCCAGACAACGGCAAGCGCGATCGCCAGATATCGCGCGACCAGTCGGATCGAGTTGCGCACGCTCATGTCGAGATCGGTGCTCGGCAGATAGCGCTGGTCGAGCCAGGCGGTGAACTGGCGCACCAGGAACAGGCCGAGCGCGAGTACAGCGACGAATTTCAGGATCGTCCCCGGCGATATGGCGATGCCGCCGACGGTGACGCCGCGCGCCAGCCCGCCGACCCGGTCGAGCAGCGACCCGAACCCCGCGCCGAACGGGTAGAGCAGCAGCCCGAGCGCGACGACGATCACGGCGAGCCGCAGCACCGCCGACAGCAGCACGCCGAATTGATCGACCGCGCTGCCGCCGATCCCCATGCCGTGGCGCAGCGTCAGCCCAATGCGGCTGTCCCGCTGGAACAGACTGGTGGCGACATCGTCGATCACCACCATCAGCAGATAGGTGCTGACCGCGAGCAATGTCGCCCACAGCACCGCCTGCACGGTGACGATCGCCAGCCCGATATAGCCGATCAGCAAGGCGATGGCGGCGCCGGCGACGACCAGCCACAGCGCCAGCGTAATCGCGCCGACCCCCGCGCTCGCCGCCGCTTCCGCCGCGCTCTCGCCGTCGGCCGCCTCGGCGGCGCGCAGCCGGCCGATGACGATCAGCGTGCCGGCGATCAGGATGAGGTGGAGGATGATCTCGATCACCTGCGTCGTCACCAGCGCGGTCGGGCTCACCCCGGCCGCGGTGTTGAACGCATTGACGAGGATGACGAAGAAGGTCAGCGCCGCGCAGCCCCAGGCGACCGGACGCAGCGCCGCCGCCGTCGCGTCGGTCAGCGCCACCACCCGCCAGGACGGCTGCCGCGCCATCAGGAACGCGGCACCGACCGCGGCGATCAGGCCGCTGAACCCGGCGGCGGCGACGAGCGCATCGGCGAGCGCGTTCCACGACGGCGCGAGCAGCGACGACCAGCGTAGCCCCTGGACGAACAGAAAGGCGGCCCCCATCGGCATCACCGTGCCGACGAACACCCGCCACAGGGCATTGGCGGAGCGGCGGACGCGATGCCCCGGCGCATCGGCCACCAGATAGCGCTGGCCGAGCCGCCGCAACGCCTGCCGCACCGGCAGCAGCAGCGCGAGCGCCGCGAGGCCGCCGAGCAGCGCGCCGATCGGGAAACCGCCGCGCAGGCCGATCTGCACCTGCGACCAGCCGCGCCCGACGAAGCTCGACACGCGCCGTCCGTCACGGGGCAGCGCCGAGACGATGTCGCTCCAGAAATGCGGCGAAAGCGGCGAGGGCGTCCGCGCGGCGATGCGCTGGTTGATCTCTTCCGCCTGCGTCTCGTCGATCTCGGTGACGAGCTGTCCCGCCTCGACGGTGACGAGCTGGCCGCGCTTGACCTTCGAATCGAGCGAACTGCGCGCCTGCGCGAGCAAACGACGTTCGGCGCGGATGTCGGGAGCCTCGACGACGCCGGCGACCGGCGGCCCGAGCCCGGCGATACGCGCGTCGATCAGCGCGAGCTGGTCGCGGAGCTGTTCGGCCGCGTCGCGCGCATCGCTCTGCGCACCGAGCGCCTGGTCGCGCAACTTGCCGCGCGTCTCGCGATCGACCTTGGTATCGAGCGCCTTGTCGACCGCATCGAGCGCCGCCTCGGCGGCGGCGAGCTGCTTCGTCGCGGCATCGACCGGCGAAGTCTGGGCGGCGGCGGGGAGGGCGAGCGCCAGCATTACCAACGCCAGCAAACCGATCCACCACCGCCGCGCCAATGCCGTCATCACGCCCTCCGCTCGATCGTCCGTCTACGGAGAGATGAGCGACAAAGCGAGGGATCGAACAGCGCAGGGCTCCGATCCGTGCCCGGCCCGGCCAACCACCCAAGTCCAGCCCCCGCAGATGCGATCGGCGAGCTATCCCGCCTCTCGATTGCCGTTTACGAGTGTCTACTTCTCGCGACGAAGGGCTATGTCGTGATACCCCTGCGGATGGAATGCGAACCAAGCGATCGAAAAATCTTCAGCGTGTCCAAGTTGAAACTCGCATACCGCCTGCATCACGCCGTACGGGATCATTTCCAAGGGCGACCATGATGTAAAGTCGTTGAATATGAGATAGCCCCCCGGTTTTACTTTGTCCCAAGATGCAACGATATCCTTGGTTACGCTCTCGTAGTCATGACCGGCATCAATGTAGATCCAATCAAAGCTATCTTTTTCAAAATCGTTGACGATAGACCACGATACGCCTTCATGGAGGATTACTTGAGACGATGAAATGTAGTTGTCGAACCACGGCTTGTCGAAAAGATCGTAAGTTATATCGACGAGATGAAGTTGTTCAGGCTCGGCAACCTGGAGCATATGTTTGGCGAAATTCCCCCGTTGCGTACCGATCTCCAGTCCGCGGCCGCCTTTTGGCAGCCGAGCGATGATGGCTTCCCGATTCGGCAGTAGCTGAGCCTTCTCCATGACGGCTTCTGGGAGAGTCGGTGACGAATTTCCATAGTATTGCAGGATAGGAAGCTGCTTTGTGCACGCGTAATAAGCTGATATCGCCGTTTGCGAGCATGTGATGGAAGCATGTACCGCCTCGCCCAGTCTTCGCTCAAGCTGTTCTATATAGTTGTTTAGGTCATCCCGACTAATTTGATCTGTCATTATGCTGTTCCGTCATCCACGCCTAATTGGCAGGCAAGAAACGCGGTCGCCCGTCAACGGCCACCAAGATGGCCGGGTTACAATTTGGAGCGACCACGCTCTGCTGCATTATAGGGCGATCAGGAACGCTATCGCGTAATCGAATCAAATTGCACAATCCGCCGGTATGGTAGCCGGAGGCGCATTCGGGGTGCTTATCTGTTGGGTGAGGCGGTGCCCGTCCGCCCTCACCTTTGAACGGTTCACCGCCAGCCGGCGTCCATCCAGTAATTGTGCGCCGTGCACATCCTCGCGTCGTCCGAGGCGAGGAACAGCACCAGTGCCGCGATGTCCGCCGGCTCGATCCGGCCGTCGAGGCATTGCGCGGCGACGATCTCCGCCTCGCCCTCGGGCGTGTACCATTTCTCCTGGCGGGGCGTCTTGACGTTGCCGGGCACCACCGCGTTGACGCGGATATTGTCGCGGCCGAGGTCGCGGGCGAGGCTGCGGGTCAGGCCTTCGATCGCCGCCTTGGCGGTCTGGTAGAGGACGAGGTCTTCGAGGCCGAGATGCCAGCTGATCGAGCCGAAGTTGATGATCGATCCGCCGCCGGCGGCCTTCATCGCCGGGATCACCGCCTGCGCCGCGAAGAACTGATGGCGCAGGTTGACGTTCATCCGCTCGTCCCAATAGGCCGGCGTCACGTCCGCGACGGTATGGCGATCGTCGTTGGCCGCGTTGTTGACCAGCACGTCGACGCCGCCGAGCTCGCCCTGCAACTCGGCGAACACCGTCGCCAGCGCGGACAGGTCGGTGAGGTCGAGGCGGCGGAACAGCGGCGGATAGGCGGCATCGCCGAGCCGCGCCACCAGCGCCTCGCTGTCCGCCACCGCCACGTCGACGAAGGCGACGCGCGCGCCCTGCCGCACGAACGCCTCGACCAGTCCGGCACCGATGCCCGATCCGCCGCCGCTGATGATCACGCGCTTGCCGCGCAGGGATGGGTAAACCGCACGCGCGTCGGTGGTCGTCAAGGTCGTCTCCGTCGTAAGGGTCATGCGAGCAGGCCGCGGCCGGCGAGGTTGCGGATCAGCGCCGATATGCCGAAGCGCCACGCCGGCGCCGCCTTGGAGGTGCTGACGGTGTTGATCAGCCGGCCGAGCCGCGGCGTCGCGATCGCCACCGTGTCGCCGACCTTGTGGGTGAAGCCCTGACCGGCGACGTCGCGATCCTGCGTCGGCGCGAACAACGTGCCGAGGAACAGGACGAGGCCATCGGGATAATGATGCTCGCTCAGCGCCTGGCGGAGCAGCTCCTCGGGATCGCGGCTGATCTGGTTCATCGAGCTTGCGCCGTCGAGCGTATAGCCGTCGGTGCCTTCGATGCGCAGCGTGATCTCCGCCTCGCGCACGTCGTCCATCGTATAATCGGCATCGAACAGGCGGACGAAGGCGCCGAGCGAACAGGAGGCGTTATTGTCCTTGGCCTTGCCGAGCAGCAGCGCCGAACGCCCCTCGAAATCGCGCAGGTTGACGTCGTTGCCGAGCGTCGCGCCCACCGCCTTGCCGTCGGGGCCGGCGAGCAGCACGACCTCGGGCTCGGGATTGTTCCAGGTCGAGTCGGAGCGGATGCCGACGTCCGCGCCCCAGCCGACCGTCGCCAGCACCGGCGCCTTGGTAAAGATCTCGGCGTCGGGGCCGATCGCGACCTCGAGATATTGCGACCACAGGCCTTCATCGATCAACGCCTGCTTGAGCGCCGCCGCTTCGGGCGAGCCGGGGACGACCGCGCGCATGCTGCCGCCGATCCGGCCTTCGAGCCGGCTGCGCACCTCGGCCGCCGCGCCGGCATCGCCGCGGGCGCGCTCTTCGATGACGCGCTCCATCGCCGAAACCGCGAAGGTCACGCCCGCCGCCTTGACGCATTGCAGATCGATCGGGCTGAGCAGCCGCGGCAAACCGTCGACGGACAGGCCGATCGCGTCGAGGGCGCCGACCGCCTCGCCCTGCGCCGCGTCGAAGCGACCGCCGGCGACGAGGTCGGCGACGGTCGGGGCGACGCGTGCCATGTCATGCACGATGCCGTCGACGATCAGCACCGGGCTGGGGCCGGCGCCGAAGTCGATGCGGCCGAGCCAGCGCGCGCTGCGCCAGTCGCTGCCGAGCGCATCGGCGGGGTCGAAGGGGATCGGCATAAGCATCTGTCTCCGGATCGGTCGCGTCGACCGTCGGAGCGGCCGGCGCGGCGGTGGGGCTGGCCGCGACGGGATTGGCATCACCGCGGCGGGCGGGCAAGGTGCCGCGCGCCCGTGGCTGTCGCCCTCCATCCTCCCAGCTCGTTATCGCTACCATTACCTGCCGACTTCGCCGCCGCAAGCCGAAACCGCATACCATTTGTAGACGGGGCGCCCCGGATCGCAGCGGCCGGGGGCCGCGATCGGTCGCGCGGGTTGCCATTTTGCCCCCTCGCTGGTAGGGGCGGCGTTCGAACGGCGCGGACCATCGTCTGCCGCCGCTATTGCTATTGACCGAGGTGTTTCAGTTCCATGCAGATCGTCGTCCGCGACAACAACGTCGACCAGGCTCTTCGTGTGCTCAAGAAGAAGTTGCAGCGCGAGGGCGTGTATCGCGAGATGAAGCTGCGCCGTCACTTCGAAAAGCCGTCGGAAAAGCGCGCGCGCGAGCGTGCCGCGGCGGTCCGCCGTTCGCGCAAGCTCGAGCGCAAGCGCGCCGAGAAGGACGGCGCGCGCTAAGTACTGCCCGCGCCCCGTGGCCGCGCCGGTCGGGCGCAGCCGCGGGGCGCGACGTGAACCTCAACCGGTGACGGCCGGCCCGGCACCATAACCCTCAGGTGCCCCAACGATGTCGACTGTCACCGCCGTCCCGCTGCGCCCCGTCAAGCGCACCTATCTCATCTACCTCTGGGTAGGCATCGCGGTCGCGATCCTCGCCGCCTTCCTGCTGGCCCGGCAGGGCGACGATTTCCTCGCGCGGAACGCGCGCCGCAGCGACGTGGTGACCACCGCCTCCGGCTTGCAATATCAGGTGATCCAGCCCGGCGCGCCCGGTGCCGCCAAGCCGACCGACAGCGATGTCGCGCTCATCAACTATGAAGGCAAGCTGCTCAACGGCACCACCTTCGACAAGTCGCAGCAGCCGACGCCGATGCCGGTCGCCGGCGTCGTCCCCGGCTTTTCCGAGGCGCTGAAGCTGATGCCCAAGGGGTCGAAGTATCGCGTCTGGATCAAGCCGTCGCTCGGCTATGGCGCGGAGGCCAAGGGGCCGATCCCGGCCAATTCGACTTTGGTCTTCGATATCGAGCTGATCGACTTCCTGCCGGAGGCGGTGGTCCGCCAGATGCAGGCACAGGCCCAGGCGCAGCAGGGCGGCATGCCCGGTGGCCTGCCGCGCGGTGCGATGCCTCCCGGCGCGATGCCGCAGGGCGCTCCCGGCGGTCGCTGATCGATCCGCTCACGCCGGCGGCGGATCGTCCGCCGCCCGCGTCTTTTCCGCTCGCGTCGATCTGCGCCGGACAAAAAAATAGCGGCCCCGGTCGGGGCCGCCATCCTTTCCGCCGGAGCGGACGATCAGCTTAGTTGCTGTCCGAATTGTCGCTGCTGTCCGCAACCACGACGATGCCAGCGATCACCGCAGCCGCCGCGATCACCGCGACGATGATGCCGCCGCCGGCAAGCTCGTTCTTCTTCGCCGACGCCGAACCGGTGCGCACCGACTTGGCGACCGACAGGCTGGCGGCCGGATTGGCCGACGCCGCAGCGGCGGGGGCGACCGCCATGGTGGCGGCGGCGAGGGCGAGGATGGTCTTGCCGAAGGTCATGTCAAATCTCCCGAATAAGCTCGTCCGTTCGGCGCATGACAGATGATGGGAGCGCCAACAATCGTTAAGCCGCAGCGGCGCGGTTTCGAGCGACGCTGTTGCCGCCGCGCCACAGAGCAATATGTCAGCCGTCGCGCCGCGCCTGCACCAGCCAGCGCGCGGCGCCCTCCAGCCCCAGCGCGCTCAACACCCCGGTATCATAGGCGCCGGTATCGACCCCGATGCGATGCACCTGTTCGTCGAGGCCGTCGCTGATCGTATGGCCATGGACGATCATCTTCTCGAGCGCGCGATCGTGGTCGAGGAACGGATTGCGGATCCAGCGCAGGTCGGCGCCGCGCTGCGAGGCGAGGTCGGTGCCGGGGCGCACCCCGGCATGGACGAAGGCATAGTCGCCGATCGTCACCATATTCTCGAACTGTTCGAGAAAGGCCTGATGGTCCGCCGGGATGCGTGCGCGCATCGCGACGTGCAGCTCCTCATAATCCATCCGGTCGTAATCGGCGGCGTCGATGCCGTAGCTTAGGATCGTCTCGCGCCCACCGATCCGGCAAAACATGCGCAGCGCCTTGGGTTCGCCCTTCAACGCTTCGAGGAACACCTCCTCGTGATTGCCGAGCAGGAAGTGCGTGTCCGGCCGTTCGGCGGCGAGCGTGCGCAGCCGTTCCAGCACACGCGCCGAGGCGGGGCCACGATCGACCAGATCGCCGAGGAAGATCATCGTCGTCCGCGCCGGGGCGCGGCTGCGGTCGTCCGCGTCGATCCGGTCGAGCAGATCGTCGAGCAGATCGGCGCAGCCGTGCACGTCGCCGATCGCATAGACGCGCTCGCCATCGGGAATGGCGGTGGTGGGCGCTACGGGAGCGCGGCCTACCTTGAGCAGCTTCTTGAGCATGGAATCCTGTCGATCGTGAGCCAAGGCAGGTAGAACGGCATGAGTCTGGCTGCAACCGTCTGAACGCGACGTGACGCTCAGCCGACGAGTCGCAGCGACTCCGTCTGCCGTGCCGCGGCGGGCTGGTCGGGCCAGATGCCGCGGGTGTCGAGCACCAGCTTGTCGCTGCGCTCCTCGACCGGCACCGATCGGAACACGTCATGATCGACCAGCACGATCATGATCGGGCAGCCCTCGATCGCAGTGTCGATGTCGATCAGCGTCGCACCGGTGCCGTCGAATGGCGCGGGCAGGGTGCTGGCATAGGGTTCGACGATCCGGACCCGCTCGCCGTAGCGCTGCGCCAGCGCCTGCGCGACCTTGAGTGCGGGGCTTTCCCGGAAATCGTCGATGTTGGCCTTGAACGCGAGACCTAGGCAGGCGACCGGCGCATCGGGCCGCGCCTCGATCATGGCGCTCGCCTGGGCGATGACGTGATCGGTCTTGCCGTCGTTGACCAGCCGGGCGGTGCGGATCAGCGGCGTATGGTCGGGGGCGGCATGGACGAGGAACCAGGGATCGACCGCGATGCAATGGCCGCCGACGCCCGGTCCGGGCTGGAGGATGTTGACGCGCGGATGACGGTTGGCGAGGCGGATCACCTCCCAGACGTCGACCCCCATCGTATCCGCGACCAGGCTGAGCTCGTTGGCGAAGGCGATATTGACGTCGCGAAAGGCGTTTTCGGTGAGCTTGGTCATCTCCGCCGCCGGCGCCGTGGTGGTGACGCAGGCGCCGCGGACGAAGCGGCGATAGAAGGTCAGCGCCTTGCGCGCGCACCGCGGGGTGATGCCGCCGATGACGCGGTCGTTGTCGATCAGCTCGACGAGGATGCGGCCGGGCAGCACGCGCTCCGGGCAATAAGCGATGGCGACGTCGGCGGCCTCGCCGGCACGCCCCGGCACGCGCAGATCGGGGCGAAGCTGCGCGAGCAGGTCGCGGACGCGTTCGGTGGTGCCGACCGGCGAGGTCGATTCGAGAATGATCGTATCCCCCGCCTTGAGCACCGCGGCGATCGTCGTCGCGGCTTGCAGCACATAGGTGATGTCGGGCGCGTGATCCGCGGCGAAGGGCGTCGGCACCGCGATCACGAACACGTCCGCCGGCGCGATCTGCGCCGAGGCGCGCAGCGCGCCGCGCGCGACCACGCCCGAGACGAGCCCGTCGAGATCGACCTCCTCGATATGGACGCGCCCCGAATTGACCGTCTCGACGACCGACTCGGTGACGTCGACGCCGAGCACCTTCGCGCCGGTGCGGGCGATCACCGCCGCGGTCGGCAGGCCGATATAGCCGAGGCCGAGCACGACGACGTTCAATTCAGTGTCCGATAGCATCGGCGATGATCCTCGCGATCCGGGTGCTGGCGTGGCCGTCGCCAAACGGGTTATGCGCGCGCGCCATCGCGGCATAGGCCGATGTGTCGTCGAGAAGCGTGAAGACTTCGGAAACGATGCGCTCTTCATCGGTACCGATCAGCCGTGCGGTGCCGGCGGCGACCCCTTCGGGCCGCTCGGTGGTGTCGCGCATCACCAGCACCGGCTTGCCGAGCGCCGGGGCTTCCTCCTGCACGCCGCCCGAATCGGTCAGCGCGAGATCGCACCAGCCGAGCGCGCGGATGAAATGCGGATAGTCGAGCGGCGCGATACGCGCGACATTGTCCGGTGTGCCGAGCCAGCGATCCATCACCGCACCGACGTTGGGATTGGGGTGCATCGGGAAGAGGATGGCGACATCGTCACGCGCCGCGATCCGGGCGATCGCCCGTGCGATCGCCGCCATGCCGTCGCCGAAATTCTCGCGCCGGTGCGTGGTGACGAGGATGATCCGCTTGCCGGCGAACCGCTCCGCCAACGGGTCGAGCGTGGCGGCGAGGGCCGGGTCGGCGGCGATCCGCTCGCGCGTCCAGTGCAGCGCGTCGATCACCGTATTGCCGGTGACGTGCACCCCCGCGGTGACCGTCTCGCGTGCCAGCGCCGCCGCGGCGGTATCGGTCGGGGCGAAATGCAGGTCGGCGATCGGTGCGACGATGCGGCGGTTCACCTCCTCCGGCCACGGCTGGTAGATGTCGCCCGATCGCAGCCCTGCCTCGACATGCGCGACCGGGATCTTGCGGTAATAAGCGGCGAGCGCGCCGACCATCGCGGTGGCGGTATCGCCCTGGACAATGACGCGATCGGGCCGCACCGCGTCCATCACCTCGCCGAGCCCGGTGAGCAGCCGCGCGGTCAGCCGGTCGAGCGACTGGCCCGGCTCCATCAGGTCGAGGTCGATGTCGGGCGTCAGGCCGGCGATGGCGAGCACCTGGTCGAGCAGGCCGCGATGCTGCGCGGTGACGCAGGTCACCGTCTCGACTTCACCGGTCGCATCGAGCGCGCGGATCACCGGGAACAGCTTGATCGCCTCGGGCCGGGTGCCGAACACGGTCAGGATCTTGGGGCGGGCACGGGTCATCGGCGCTGACTAGCCGACCGGGCTTAATTTCGGGCTAAGCCGCAGGTCGGGCAGCCGGGGTCCTTGGGCAGGGTCAGCGTGCGGAAGCGCAGGCCCAACGTGTCGGCGAGCAGCAGCCGGCCAGCGCTGTCGTCACCGAACGGGTGCAGCGCGCGCATCACCTCAAGCGCGGCGAGGCTGCCGATCATCCCCGCCATCGGCCCGAGCACGCCGTCCTCGGCGCAACTGACGCCGGGCCGGTCGGGATCGGCGCCGACGAAGCAGCGATAGCAAGGCTTGTCCACTTCCCAACCGCGGAACACGCCGAGCTGGCCATCGAACTGGCCGATCGCCGCCGAGACGAGCGGGACCCGTGCCGCATAAGCGGCATCGGCGACGAGGAGCCGGGTGGTGAAATTGTCGCAGCCGTCGAGCACGACATCCGCCGTCGCGACCAGCGCCGCGACCGTGTCCGCAGCGACGCGCGTCGTCTCCGCGACGGCCGCGACATGCGGATTGAGCCGCCGCGCCGCCGCTGCCGCACGCTCGGCCTTGCCGGCGCCGATGTCGTCGCTGGTGTAGATCGTCTGGCGCTGGAGGTTGGAGAGGTCGACGTGATCGTCGTCGACGATGGTCAGACGTCCAATACCGGCGGCGGCGAGATACTGGATCGCCGGCGAACCGATGCCACCGGCACCGATCACCAGCACCCGCGCGGCGGCGAAGCGCTGCTGCCCGGCGCCGCCGACCTCCTTCAATACGATATGACGGGCGTAGCGGGTCAGCTCCGCGTCGGACAGCGTCACGCCGGCCAGGTGAAGGTCAGACTGGTGCGATACCAGCTGTCGGCATCGGTATCGCCCGGGGTGACATTGCCGCGCGCCATGCTCGACACCAGCCCGGCGGCATATTGCTCAACCGAAGGACAGGCGATGGCGCGGGGCACGACCCGCTTCGGCGTGCCGCCGGGCCCGACCAGCACCGCCAGATCGACCTTGAGCACATAGCCCTGCGCCGACAGCGTCGCCGCGTTGCAGCGGCCGGCCTTGACCTCGGCGCGGACGAAGCTGGACAGAGTGCCGCCGTCATCGGGATCGCGGCTGTAGGGGAGGGGACGGAGCTGGCTCCAGTCCTGCGGCGGCATCGGCGGGGCCGAGACGCCGGCAAGCTGTGCCGCCAAAAGCCATGCTGTAATCATCGGCCGGTCGATCCAAATCCTCCGCTGCCGCGCGCGGTATCGTCGAGTGCGTCGACCAAGACCAGCGTGGCGCGCTGAACCGGGGCGGGGACGAGTTGGGCGATCCGCTCGCCGCGCGCGATATCGACCGGCTCGGCGCCGAGATTGGCGAGGATCACCTTGATCTCGCCGCGATAATCGCAGTCGATCGTGCCCGGCGTGTTGAGGCAGGTGATGCCGTGCTTGAGCGCGAGGCCGGACCGCGGCCGAACCTGCACCTCATAGCCTTCCGGGATCGCCACCGCGAATCCGGTCGCCACCGCCGCGCGCGCGCCGGGGGCAAGCGTCAGCGTTTCGGCAGCGACGATATCGAGCCCCGCCGCGCCTGCGGTCGCATAGGCCGGCGGCGGGAGTCCCTCGCCATGGGGCAGGCGGCGCAGGCGAAGCTCGATGTCAGGACTCATCCGGGTTGAGCTACTCCGCCTTGTCGAACGGATCAAGAACCAGCGCCGCCCCGATCCGGTCGGCGAGCCGGCGTGCGACCGCCGCCTTCGGCAGTTGCTCCCATGATTCGACGCCATCGGCGGTGACGAGGTGGACCGTATTGGCCTCGCCGCCGAATACGTCGCCGGACACGTCGTTGGCGACGATCCAGTCGGCCCGCTTGCGGATGCGCTTCGCCGTCGCCTGTTCGACGACGCGTTCGGTCTCCGCGGCGAAACCGACGACGAGGCGCGGCCGCTGCGGCCCTTGCGCGAGCGTCGCGAGGATGTCCGGGTTTTCGGCGAGCACCAGCGCCGGCGGTTTATCGCCCTTCTTGACCTTCTGCGGCGCGGCGGCGACGTGCCAGTCGGCGACCGCGGCGACCATCACCGCGGCATCGGCGGGCAGCGCCGCCGCCACCGCCGCCGCCATCTCCGCGGCGGTGACGACGTCGATGCGGCGTACGCCCGGCGGCGTGGCGAGCGTCACCGGACCGGCGACCAGCGTCACCGCGGCACCCAGGTCGGCGAGCGCTGCGGCGATGGCGAAGCCCTGCCGCCCCGACGATCGGTTGGCGATATAGCGGACCGGATCGATCGGCTCGTGCGTCGGCCCGGCGGTGACCAGCACGTGGCGCCCGGCGAGCGGTCGTTCGCGCGGGGCGAGCATCGCCGCCACCGCCGCGGCGATCGCCGCGGGTTCGGGCAGGCGGCCGGGGCCGAACTCGCCGCAGGCCATCGCCCCGGCATCGGGTTCGAGGATGGTGACGCCATCGGCGTGCAGCTGCGCGACGTTGCGCAGCGTCGCGGGATGCTGCCACATCCGCACGTTCATCGCCGGCGCCGCCAGCACCGGCGTGTCGGTGGCGAGCAGCAAGGTGGTGGCGAGGTCGTCGGCGAGGCCGCCCGCCATCCGCGCCAGCAGATCGGCGGTCGCCGGCGCCACGACGATCAGGTCGGCCTGCCGGCTGAGCTGGATATGCCCCATCTCGGCCTCGTCCTTGAGGTCCCACAGGCTGGTGTAGACCTTGTCCTCGCTGAGCGCGGCGAGCGTCATCGGCGTGACGAAGTGGCTGGCGCCCTCGGTCATCACGCAGCGCACCTGATGCCCCTGCCGGCGCAGCAGCCGGATCAGCTCGCAGGCCTTGTAGGCGGCAATGCCGCCGCCGACGATCAGCAGGATACGCGTCATCGCACCACCCTCTTCACCGTAATCCGCCGCCGGTCGCCCGCCGCCTCGATCAGGTCGCGCAGGCCGTCGGGCGCGAAGACGAGGCCGACGAGCAGCAGCGGCGCGATCAGCAGGCCCCAATAGAAGGTATCGACGCGGCCGAACACGCTCAGCACCACGGCATAGCCGAGCAGCACCGCGAGCACGCGCAGTCCCGTCCGGTCACGCCACGCCGCCCAGCCGAACAACGCGAGTCCGACCAGCGGTGCGGCCAGCCACAGGGGCGCGATCATCAGCGCGGTCGACACGGTCATCGTCCGCACGAAGAAGCCGAACCCGAGATGCCCCGACCAGCCCGGCGACGCCGGATCGAGCGGCCCGACCACCTGCGCCACCGCATGGGCATGCGCCGCCAGCGCCAGCGTCAGGATCGCCGCGGCGACCGCCCAGGCCGCCGCCTCGCGCCGCTCGCCCTCGACGAGCGCGCCGACCGTCATCAGGAGCAGGTAGAGTCCCGCGGTCTCACGGATCACCGCCGCCGACAGGCCGAAGGCGACCGCGGGCAGCCACTGGCCGCGCCGGTGCACGCCGAGCGACAAAGCGATCAGCAACCCCGCCCAGATCTCGTGAAAGGCGAGCAGTTCGCGCTGGACGAACGCCATCAATCCGCCGGCGAGCAGCACCATCGCGATCACCCGCGGCGGCGGTCGCGCAAAGACGGGGGCAAGCCGCTGCCACCAGGCGAGCATCACCGCGGCGGCGAGCAGATAGAGCAGCAGCACGACGATCGCATGGGGAACCGAGGCCTGGACGATCGCCAGCGTCGGCAGGCGCACGGTGACGAACGGCCGCAGCGGATAATTGCCGGCGCGCATCGCCTCGGTCGCGGTGTCGTAATAGCCGGCGCCATGGCGGACGTTGGCGACGATCGTCTCGTACAGCACGACATCGGCCAGATCATCGTCGCGCCGCCCGGCATCGCCGCTCGCGGCGGGCGGCGTCGGCGCGGCGAAGACGAGCAACGTCGCGAGCAGCAGCAGCGCCAGTGCCGCCAGCGCCGCCGCGGCATTGCGCGGCGACAGGCCGGCGAACCGCGACGGCTGCACCAGCCATAACGGGGCGGGGCCGCGCCGCATCATCGGCTCAGTGGACGACCAGCCAGGTCGCACCGACGCTCGCCACCGCCGTCGCGGCGGCGACCGCGGCATAGCGCCAGCCACCGCCGATCCGCACCACCTCGATCTCGCGCAGCGGCGGGGCGGGGGGCTCGCCGCCCGGCGCCGGGTAGCGCGCCTCGATCCGGCGGATGAGTTCGGGCAAAGCGGCGATCGTCTTGACGTCGGCGATCAGCCGGTCGGCAATCGCCGCCTCCGGCCCCAATTCGGTGCGGATCCATTCGCGTACGAACGGCGCGGCCGACTCCCACAGATTGATGTCGGGATCGAGCCGCGTCGCGACGCCCTCGACCATCACCATCGTCTTTTGCAGCAGCAGCAGATGCGGCTGCGTCACCATGTCGAAATCGCGGGTGATCGAGAACAGCCCGTCGAGCATCATCCCGATCGACATGTCCTTGACCGGCAGGCCGCGCATCGGCTCGCCGACCGCCCGCAGCGCGGTGGCGAATTCCGCGACATTGTGGTGGCTCGGGACATAGCCGGCCTCGAAGTGGATTTCGGCGACGCGGCGGTAATTGCCGGTGATCAGGCCATAGAGGATCTCGGCGAGCCAGACGCGCGCGCGCCGGTCGATCCGCCCCATGATGCCGAAGTCGATCGCGGCGATGCGGTTGCCGGGCAGAGCGAACAGATTGCCCTGATGCATGTCGGCGTGGAAGAAGCCCTCCGCGATCGCCTGGCGCAGGAACGCCTGGACCAGGGTGTTGGCGAGCTTGGGCAGGTCATAGCCCGCCGCGACCAGCGCGGCACGATCGGACAATTTGATGCCGTCGATCCACTCGACCGTCAGCACGCGCGCGGTCGACCGTTGCCAGTCGATCGCGGGAACGACGAAATCGGGTTCGGCGGTCATCGACTCGGCGAGTTCGGACGCCGATGCCGCCTCGCGTCGGAAGTTGAGTTCGCGCGCGGTCCAGCGTTTGAAGTTCTCGACCGTCAGCCGCGGCCGCAGCCGCCGCGCCTCGATGCTCATCCCTTCGAGCTGCGCCGCCGCCCATTCATAGGTGGCGATCGCGCGGGTGAAATCCGCCTCGACGCCGGGGCGCAGCACCTTGACCGCGACGGTGCGGCCGTCGGTGGTCACCGCGCGATGCACCTGCGCGATCGAGGCGGCGCCGACCGGCTGCTCCTCGATCTGGCGGAACAGGTCGGACGGCGGCCGGCCGAGGCTTGCCTCCATCGCCGCGGCGATCGTCGCATAGGGGACGGGCGGCAGCTGGTCCTGCAGGCGCAGCAGATCCTGCGTCGCCTCCTCGCCGACCAGATCGGGGCGGGTGGCGAGCGTCTGGCCGAGCTTGATCGCGGCCGGCCCGATCGCCTGGAACGCATCGGCATAGCGCGGGGTCTTGGGCACGCGCGCGCCGAACCGGGCGACGCGGGCGAGCCGGCGCACCGGCGCGGGCGTGTTGGGATCGCGCTCGATGCCGCGCAGCGCGCCGTGACGGGCGAGGATGCGGCCCCATTTGAGCAGCCGCCAGACGTGGGTGACCGCCGCGGTCATCGGACGCGCCTTACGATCGTCAAATCTTCCACCCCGAATGGATCGCGACCAGCCCGCCGAGGATCGACTCCGCCTTGGTGCGGACGAAACCGGCCTCGCCGATCATCGCCTGGAAGCGCGGCATGTCGGGGAAGCGGCGGATCGATTCGATCAGATAGCGGTAGCTGTCGGCATCCTGCGCGAGCAACTGGCCGAGCTTGGGGACGAGCTTGTGCGAATAGCTGTCGTAGACGTCCTTGAACCCCGGCCAGGTCGTCGTCGAGAATTCGAGGCAGAAGAAACGGCCGCCGCGGCGCAGCACGCGATGCGCCTCGCGCAGCGCCTTGGGAATGTCGGTGACGTTCCGGATGCCGAAGGCGATCGTATAGGCATCGAAGAACCGGTCGGGGAAGGTCAGCGTCTCGGCATTGGCCTCGGTCCACACCAGCCCGTCGATGCCGCGCTTGGCGGCGCGCTGCATGCCGACCTCGAGCATTGCCGGATTGATGTCCGCCACCGTCACCGAGGCGCCCGATGCGGCAAGCCGGAACGCGATGTCGCCGGTGCCGCCCGCCATGTCGAGGATCTGCTGGCCCGGCTGCGGCTGCACGCGCCGGACGAAGCGGTCTTTCCACAGGCGATGCATGCCGCCGGACATCGCATCGTTCATCAGGTCATAGTTTTTGGCGACGCTGGAGAAGACGCCGCCGACGCGCGCGGTCTTTTCGTCGGGGGCGACGTCCTCATAGCCGAAGGAGACGGTTCCGGGGGGGGCGGTGTCGGTCATGGCTCTGCCCTAGCCGCCGCTTGTGGCGGGGGCAAACGCAACCTAGCTGTTTGACGTGCCTGAACTCCCCGAAGTCGAAACCACCGTCCGCGGTCTCACCCCGGTGCTCGCCGGCCAGCGGCTGACGCTGGTCGAACCGCGCCGCGCCGACCTGCGCAAGGCGATCCCGCCCGACCTGCGCCAGCGGCTCACCGGCGCCACCGTCACTGCGCTCGGCCGTCGCGCCAAATATGGCCTGATCGACACCGATCGCGGCGACACCCTGATTTTCCATCTCGGCATGTCGGGGCGCTGGCGCGTCGATCCGGCCGAGCCGCTCGCGCACGATCATCTGCTGATCGAGACGGCGGACGGGCGGAGCCTGGCGCTCAACGATCCGCGTCGCTTCGGCTTTCTCGATCTCGTCGAGACGTCGGCGCTGGCGTTCTATCCGCCGTTCCTGGCGATGGGGCCGGAGCCGCTCGGCGAGGATTTCACCGGCGCCTATCTCGACGCCGCGCTTGCCGGCCGCGCCGCACCGATCAAGGCGATGCTGCTCGACCAGCGGATCGTCGCCGGGCTCGGCAACATCTATGTCTGCGAGGCGCTGCACGTCGCCCGCATCGCGCCGACCCGCGCCGCCGGGCAGATCACCCGGCCGCGACTCGACCGGCTCGCCGTGGCGGTGCGCGATGTGTTGCTCGCGGCGATCGAGGCGGGCGGATCGACGCTGCGCGACTATGCCCGGCCCGATGGCGAGCTCGGCTATTTCTCCAAACAGTTCCTCGTCTATGGTCGCGAGGGCGAGCCGTGCCATTGCGGCGGCACCGTCCGGCGCCGCGTCGATAGCGGCCGTTCGACCTTCTATTGCCCCAAGTGCCAGCGGAATTGAGGTGCGTCGCCATTTCGCCGCACGACCGGGATGCTCGGAGGGCGAAGGAAGGAGCGAGGTTGACCTCGCACACCGCCTTCGCTAAGGGCGCTGCCTTCGAGAGGGCGTAGGGTGATCCGGCGCCGCTCTGACCAGACCCTATACTCGCAAGGACGTACCGAATGGCGAATACGCCGCAAGCCAAGAAGCGCATCCGTCGCAACGATCGCCGCGCCGAAATCAACGGAAACCGCGTCGGCCGTATCCGCACCTTCATCAAGAAGGTGGAAGCGGCGCTCGCCTCGGGCGACAAGACCGCGGCGACGACGGCGTTGGCGGCGGTGCAGCCCGAGCTGCAGCGTGGCGTTGCCAAGGGCGTGCTCCACAAGAACACCGCGAGCCGCAAGTTCTCGCGTCTGACCAAGGCGGTCAGCACGCTCGCCTGATCCTCCTGTTTCAGGTCGATTTCGACCCGTCGGGACACGCGTCCCGGCGGGTTTTTTGATGTCGATTTCGGGTCGATCGGGAACGAAAACGGAAAGCACGGACTTCCCGCGATTCGAGTGCCGCGGATTTGCGCCCTTCCGCGCGGTCCGCCCGAAAAATCGAGCAATAACAAGCACTTGTCATTTTCCCGGACGCGTTTCTGCGGGGCAGGGGCTGTCAATCCCGTTTATTTCACCAATGTGACCCGGCGAGGGGTTGATCGACTCGCCCCAGGCCTCATAACTCCGCTCCACCGCAGCGATATTCATCGCCGGCGGGGACCTGAACAGCGTGGGCATGCCGAACGGCCGTTGGCCGTCAGGGGGATTTGTCTGTCTTGAATACGGCCGCCGGGCGACATGCGTCGCTTTCGGCAACGAAGGGGTATGCATTGAACGATCGGCAGGCAGTGGCGGTGACGGAGAGCGAGGCGCATCGCGCCTGGACCCGTGTCCGCAGCAACCTGCGTGAATCGGCCGGTGCGCGCCTGTTCGAACAATGGCTGAAGCCGATGGAGCTGATCGAGGACGGCGACGCCGAATCGATCCGCCTCGGCCTCCCTTCGGCGTTCATGACCAACTGGGTCCGCAACCATTATGCCGACCGGCTGCTGCTCGAATTCCGGGCATTGCTGCCGCAGGTGCGCGGCGTGTCGATCGAGACGCGGCTCGCCGCGCCCGCGGCGATCAAGCTGGTCGCCGAGACGCCGGCACCGGTGCCGGCTCCCGCTCCCGCCGCCGCGCCGGTTGCGGCCCCGGTGGCCGCCGCCGCGCCAACGCGCCCGGCTGCCGAGCGCCCGCCGCTCGATCCGCGCTTCACCTTCGATCGCTTCGTCGTCGACGCGGCCAATCGCGTCGCCTTCAACGCCGCGCGGATGCTCGCCGAGCCGGGCGTGCCGCGGTTCAGCCCGCTGTTCCTCCATTCGGGGACCGGGCAGGGCAAGACGCACCTGATGCACGCGATCGGCCATGCCTTTCTCGCCGCGCATCCGGACGCCATCGTGCTCTGCATGTCGGCCGAGCGTTTCATGTTCGACTTCGTCGCGGCGATGCGCGCGCGCGACACGCACAGCTTCAAGCAACGGCTGCGCGGCGCCGACCTGCTGCTGATCGACGATCTCCAGTTCATCGCCGGCAAGGACGCAACGCAGGAGGAGTTCTTCCACACCGTCAACGAGATCATGAGTGCGGGCAAACGCCTCGTCATCTCGGCGGACCGGTGCCCGCAGGCGCTCGACGGGGTCGAGGCGCGAATCGTCAGCCGCATGTCGGTCGGCCTCGTCGCCGATATCAAGGCGCCCGACCTGACGTTGCGCCGCACGATACTGGACAGGAAACTTGCAGACCTGCCCGAGGCAAAGGTCCCCAACGACGTGCTCGACCTGCTCGCGGCACGCATCCACGCCAATATCCGCGAGCTGGAAGGCGCGCTCAACCGCGTCGTCGCCTATGCGCAGCTGACCGGCGACAGCATCGATCTCGACTTTGCGGTGGCGACGCTGGGCGAGGTGCTGCGCGGCGCGCAGCGGCGGGTGACGATCGACGAGATCCAGAAGCTGGTCAGCCAGCATTTCGAGCTCAAGCCGCTCGACCTCGTCTCGGCGCGTCGCAGCCGCGCGGTGGCGCGCCCACGCCAGATCGCCATGTACCTCGCCAAGCGGCTGACGACGCGCTCGCTCCCCGAGATCGGCCGCAAGTTCGGCGGTCGCGACCATTCGACGGTGATCCATGCGGTGCGCAAGATCGAGGAGCTGCGCGATCAGGACCGCGACATCGATGCCGCCGTGCGCACGCTGATGCGCGAGCTCGAGGCGTAACGCGGGCCTGGGGTTCGCGGCAAGGCGCAGAGGTCTCGGAGGCAGTGCCTGCCGCGACAGCGGCACTTCACCATGTCCCGTCGTGACGGG
This sequence comes from Sphingomonas sp. RIT328, assembly GCF_000632225.1. Lineage (GTDB taxonomy): Bacteria > Pseudomonadota > Alphaproteobacteria > Sphingomonadales > Sphingomonadaceae > Sphingomonas > Sphingomonas kyungheensis. The sequence goes on along the minus strand of NZ_JFYV01000025.1, from coordinate 1,792 downwards.
TACACTAGCTCCTCAACCGCCGCTTCTCCGCGCCCCCGCGCCTCCGCGCGAACGCGTAAAGAATTCTCAGCGCCCCTTGCGAAGCACGATATAGAGCGCGCCCTGGCCGCCATGGCGCGGATGCGCGCCGCGGACGGCGGCGATCGCATCGGCATGGCGGGAGGCGGCGAGCCAGTCGGCGATTGCCGCGCGGATCGCGCCGCGGGCGTGCGGACGCTCGCTTTCGGGGCGCGGCGGCTTGCCGGTGACGAGCAGCAGCACGCGATCGCCGCGCGCGATCGCCCGGCCGAGGCCGTCGTCGAGCATCGCATAGGCGGAGCTCAACGTATGGCCATGCAGATCGAGCGAGGCGTCGGGATTGACGATACCGCGGGTCAGCCGCTTGTCCCAGCTGCCGTCGAGCGTGTTCTGGCGCGGCGGCGGGGACGCGACGAGCGGTTGCGGCGCCGGCGCGCGCGTCGCCATCGCGCGGGTCAGCGCCTTGGAGGCCTTGGTCGGCTTGGCGGCGGCGGCTGCCGTCGGCGGCGGCGGCGCGACCGGGCGGACCGGGGTCGCGACGGCGCGCAACGGCTTCACCGTCGCCATCACCCGCGCCCAGAGGTCGGCTTCGTCAGGGTTGAGCTGGCGCATCGCTGCCCGATCCATAGGGCGTATAGCGATCGGGCTGAAGCCGCGCGACCGTGCCGATCGGCAGCAGCAGGAAGGCGGTGCCGCGCGCCGCCATACCGCCCGCCGTCGCCTCCGCCACCGCGCCGCCGCCCCAATAGGTATCGAAGCGGTTGGCGCCCTTGATCGCGCCGCCGGTATCCTGCGCCACCCACAGGCCGCTGGCATCCTGCCGGTCCATCGACAGGAAGACGGGCGCGCCGAGCGGCACGTATTTGACGTCGGCCGCCGCACTGACTCCGCCGTTGACGACATAGCCCATCGCCCCCACCGGCGGCGTGTTCAGTTCGCGAAAGAAAACGAAGCTCTTGTTTTCCTGCATGATCGCTCGGCCCTCGGCGGGATGCTCGCGCAGCCAGGCGACGATGCCCTGCATCGAGGTCTGGCCGGGCTGGAGCAGGCCGCGTGCCTTCATCAACGCGCCGATGCCGGTATAGTCGCGCCCGTTCTGCGTGTCATAGCCGACGCGCATCACCGAACCGTCGGGCAGCCGCAGCCGGCCCGAACCCTGGATCTGGAGAAAGAACACCGCTGCCTCGTCGGCGCCCCAGGCGAGCACCGGAGCGCGGCCGTCGAGCGCGCCACCCTCGATCGCCGCACGATCAAAATAGGGGACGAGGTTGCTGCCATCGACGCGACCGCGGATCTTCTTGCCTTTGAGCGCATCGCTGAACTTGCCGAGATCGACGTCGATCAGATCGTCGGGCCGCGCGTAGATCGGGACGCTATAGCCGGTGCGGCGTTCGCGCGAGGCGGCGATCTCCGGCTCGTAATAGCCAGTGGCGAAGGCCTTGCCGTCGCCGACCTGCACCGCTTCGAAATAGCTTGCGAAGAAGGCGCGCGCGCCACCGCGCGGGACGCTCGCGGCGGCGGCGCAGGCCGCCTGCCAGTCGCTGCCGCGGGTCAGGCCGGAGGCATCGGTGCGCCGCATCAGGCCGGGGCAGCTGGTGACGAACGCCTGCCGTGCCGCCTCCGCCTGCGCCTCGGTGATCGGCAGCGACGCCAGTGCGGGGCCGGCGGTGATACCGGCGGTCGCGGCCGTGGTCGCGCCGGCGGTGGGGACGACGGGGGGGGGGGGGAGGGGGGGGGGGGGGCGGGTGGGTCCCTCGAAAGGGGGACCGCCGGG
>NZ_JFYV01000024.1 GCF_000632225.1 Sphingomonas sp. RIT328 | reverse complement strand
TGGTCGACCGCGACGGCCGGCCGGGGATCGAGGTGCCGTCGGGCCGGTATGCCTTCCGCAGCGGGATCGGGTGACGGGCGCGGCTCATCGATCAGCCGGCGAGCGGAAAGGCCAGCACCGCCATGCCGACCAGCGTCATCACCACGCACACCAGGGCCGCGGGCACCAGGGTGAAGCGCTGGTGATCGGCGAGCTCGACGCCGGCAAGGCTGACGAGCAGATAGGTCGAGGGGACGAGCGGGCTGAGCATGTGCACCGGCTGGCCCATCAGCGCCGCGCGGGCGATCGCCATCGGCGCGACGCCGTAATGCGCCCCCGCCTCGGCGAGGATCGGCAGCATGCCGAAATAGAAAGCGTCGTTCGAAATGAAGAAGGTGAAGGGCAGGCTGAGCGCCGCGGTGATCGGCGCCATATAGGGGCCGAGCGCCGACGGGATCAGCCCGACCACTGTCTTGCTCATCGCCGCGACCATCCCGGTCCCCGACAGGATGCCGGTGAAGATACCCGCCGCGAAGATCAGCGACACCACCGACAGGGCATTGCCGGCATGGGCGGTGATCCGCGCCTTCTGCTCGGCGACCTGGGGATAATTGACCAGCATCGCCACCGCGAAGGCGAGCATCATCAGCACCGACAGCGGCAACAGGCCGAGCACCAGCCCGGCGAGCAGCGCGATCGTCAGCGCGGCATTGAACCACCGGAGCCTGGGCCGGCGCGCCTCCGGCCATTGCGACACCGCCATCGCCGGCGCGTCGCCCGATTGGGGCTGGCGGACGATCCCGATCCGCGCGCGCTCGCGCCGCCCCAATATCAGCGCGAGCGCGACCAGCGCGGCGAGGCCGGCGATCATGCCGGGGATCAGCGGCAGGAACAGCGCCGCCGGGTCGAGCTTGAGCGCGCTCGCCGCGCGCGCGGTCGGGCCGCCCCAGGGCGTCAGGTTCATGATGCCGCTGGTCGTCATCAGCAGGCAGCACAGGTACAGACGGTTCATGCCATAGCGGCGGTAGAGCGGCAGCATGGCGGCGATGGTGATGATATAGGCGGTCGAGCCGTCGCCATCGAGGCTGACGAGCGCGCAGAGCAGCACCGATCCGACCAGGATCCTGAGCGGATCGCCATGGACGAGGCGGAGCAGCCGGTTGACCAGCGGATCGAACAGCCCGGTATCGGTCATCGTCGAGAAGAACAGGATGGCGAACAGCAGCATGACGCCGGTCGGCGCGAGCGCGGTGATGCCGTCGATCATCATCGCGCCGACGCCGCTGGCGAAGCCGGCGATCAGCGCGAAGACGGTCGGCACGACGATCAGCGCGACGAGCGGCGTCATCCGCTTGGTCATGATGAGCGTCATGAAGGTGGCGACCATCAGGAAGCCGAGCAGGGCGAGGTTCATCGCAGGAAGGTCCGTCTTGGTGGAAGATCAGCGGGGCGCGCTATCGCCGCCAGGCTTCGGGGGGAGAGCGCCGCATCGTCGGTGCTACAGATGGCGCGGGGGCGACGGCCCGACCTTCCACGACGGGATCGGATCGGTCGCTTGTGGAACCGGCTGCGTTGCGATCGGCCGTGGGCGCAGAGAAGCATCGTGACGGGATCGGCCATGGTTCGAGATGATGCTTACGGCCGATCGGATGGGTCGACACGATGGCGCCCCGGTCTCGGGCACATCGCTGACGGTGGAGACGATCTCTCCCTTATAGGACGCGCCGTGCTTGCGATGGTCTCGTCGGTGAGATTTCCGGCCTCGCGCGATTGACCATGCCGTGGGCCCGCAGTGCCGGACGAGGGGCACGGCCTATCCGAAGGCATACGGAAGCGGCTGGCCTCAGCGCGCGCGACGGACCGCCGGCAGCACCTCGCACACCGCCGCCCCGCCCAGGCCGACCGTCGGCGCATCGGGATGTTCGCGCTTGGCGACGGCGGCGGCGAAGCGCGGATTGTCGGCGCGGCGATATTGGAAATGCGGTCGGCCGGCGGCCGGCATATCGCTGGCGAGCCGCACCGACACGATGCCGGTGCGCTCGGCCGGATCGGCATAGACACCCATCGGTGCGTCGCTGCGCGGCAGGGCCGACAGATAGCCCATGCCGTCGACGATCCGCCCGACGACGGTGTAATTGCGATCGAGCCGCCGCGCCGATTGGCCGATCGGCGTGAACAGCTCGGCGCCCGAGCCGGTGCTGGGCAGGGCATCGCGCGCGACGCCGACCATGCCATAGCAATGCGTCAGCCACGCCTGCCGCCCGTTGGTCGCGACCGGCCAGCCATCGGCGGTGATCCCGCTCGCGCTCGAATAGCTGTCCGCCTTGGCGAGGCGTACGGCGGGCTGGAAGCCGGCGATCTCGAATTCGGCGGCGGGGTGATCGGTGATCCCGGCGGGCAGCGGCTTTTTCTCGGTCGCATCGCCCCATTGCGCGACCCAATTCTCCTGCACGCGATAGACGCTCGCATCGTCCCACCAGCGCGCCCGCGCCAGCGCACGGATGTTGGCGACATGGGCCGGTGCGAAGGCGGGGGCGAGGCGGATGACGACCTGCTTGCCCGAGGCGAGCGTCATCACCAGCAGCTCGTCATCGGGGACCGCCTGCCAGTCCGCGTCGATCGGATCGGCGGGCGTGGCGGCAGCGGCTTGCAGCGGCGCGGCGGCGAGGAGCAGGCTGATCATGGCCGCAAGATTGGCGCAAGGCGACGGATCACGCAATCACTTGCGAGCCGGCCCGGGAGCGGCTAGGCGCGCTGCTCCAGGACATGCGGAGCGGTGGCCGAGTGGTCGAAGGCGCTCGCCTGGAAAGTGAGTATACGTCAAAAGCGTATCGAGGGTTCGAATCCCTCCCGCTCCGCCAAAAACCGTTGTTTTACAATGGTTTAGCAACCATCACGGCAAGCTGTCCGCCATAATGTCCACCTTCATTGACGTGCCTGTTCAGGGCCGAAGCAAGCTGAAGCGCGGGATCGCTAGCGGTTTCCAGTTCGGGTTCATTAGGATCGCGGGCGGCGCTTTCGGCGGCATCATCGCTAGCAATTCGCCGGGCCGCGAAAAGCGACCGTGCGGTAGCTTGTCCTTTGGAAAGCCATAGACGTTAGGTTCGGCCATTGCGATCGTGAAGAAGTGAATATTCGAGTGGAAGTGCGTAAGTGCGGCGACGATGCTCTTGTCGTCGGAGTTGAAGCGGTAATCGAATTGGCCGCTCGCGCTCTTCCGGCGTCCTTGCTTCAATGTTGAATGAACCGGCAGTATTTGGAGGAAATGGCCTGCTGTTTCTCCCGACAATCCATTGTTGAGAAACCACATTGCATGGAGCCCGCCGGTCAGCGGCAAGGGGGAGCCCACATGTTCATTGTATAGGGACATGCCAAGCTTAGCCGCCCAAACGTCTAGCAGTGCTTTACCGATTGCGCCGACATGCGTTTCCGCGAGTGGGATTAGCAGCCCGCCGGGCGTTCGCATGATCGTGTCACGCGAGTTTCCGTCGTTGAAGAGTTCAGCGGAGAATCCCGGCGCGCCTTGTTCAGCCGCAGCAAGGTATTTAACGGCCTCTTGAACTTGCCACGTATCCGTGTCGTCTCCGAAGCGATCGATGCGCGCGAGAAATGCGACGGCGCTATCGGCCGCGTTAGTCCCGTTATTGCATTGTTTGCAGCTTGGGAATTCGAGTCCGCTTGGCCGATCCTTCGCTCGAAAGAGCGCCTTTGACGGCATATGCTCGACGGTTTTCGCAGGGTTCGCACAATAAATGCAGCGTGGGTTTCCAGCCAAAAATTTCGGCTGCGCGGCGGCTCTTCCCTCTACCCTTATTTCGGCTCATTCTATGGATGTAGGAAGCCGACGACGCTTCAACGATACCCTAGCTAGCGGCGATTGCGATCAATGAACTAGCCCCGGCGCGGAGGAAGGAAACGCCGGGGCTAGCATTCGCTCACGCTGGCACAGTGCGCGGCGAACCTTCGGTGGTGGCAGTCACCGAAGCTTGGGAAGACGACGCCCGATCTCGGCCCGGTAGAAGGGCGCTAGGGCATAGGTAGGAAGGGCTAGCAGGGGGAAGGTGGCAAGATCGGTGCCCGACGCTCCGGCGGCGCTGACAGCGGCTTCTAGGGGCTGCGCAGGATCGGTGATGGCGACCAGGGCGGCGGGCGGCAACGTGCCTTCCTCGACGCGCCACACGACGCTTTGCAGGCGAGCCCACATTGTGTCCTGACTGGGCGGCGCGGCGGTGACGATGGGGCCTGTATCGACGCCTTCGCATTGTTCAGCCGGGACGAAGATAGGCAACGCCTCTTCGGCAAAGCCGGTCAGCGGCGGTTCGGCGACGGGACTGGTGCTGGCTTGGGCATCTTCACGCGTGAGATCCTGCCGTTGGTCAAGGCCCTGCGAGCTGGCGACCGGTTCGCGACGGCTGCGATCATCCGCAAGACCTCGCCGCTGCTTGACCGCGACGCCCTGCGAGATGCCGGCGAGGCGCAGCAGGGTCGGCTCGATCGGGCGAAAGGAGCCTGTGCGGGGCTGCTGGCGCTGGTCGACGGGCAACCCCCGGCGAGCCTGCGCGACGTGCTGCGCTATGTTGCCGAGCACCGGTTGTTCACCGTGCCGGACGTGCTGCTACCCTTCGCCACCGCCGACCCCGATCCGGCAGACGAGGACGACGCGGACGAGAACGAAGAAGAAGTCGACAACAAGAGCGAGACCGCCGCCTGGCGGCAGGCGCTTGAGGCGCCGTTCGATCAGGTCGACAAATATGACCGCTATGTCCGCGGCGTTTCGCAGTTCGACACCCATCAGGGCGTGAAGGGCTTGGAGTTTCCACGAGTAATGGTCGTCATCAGCGACGAGGAGGCTCGCGGATTCTTGTTCAACTATGACAAGCTGTTCGGTGCCAAGGGTAAGAGCAAGACCGATCTCGACAACGAGGCGGCAGGCAAGGAGACGACAATCGATCGTACACGGCGACTTTTCTATGTGACGTGCAGCCGCGCCGAGCGGAGCTTGGCAGTCGTCTATTACGCGGAGAACCCCACAGCATCGCGCGACGCGCTGCTGCAGCAGGGTTGGTTCGCAGAAGATGAAATCGAGGTTGTGGGCTGAGGCCGAGTGTCACAACCGAGCGTTTGTGACACCCGCAAAACAGCAGCTTCCGCTGCCCATGTAAAAGGCTGCCGGTCCGCAATCGGCCCATTTGCTGCCCTGCCGCGCCACCTGAATGGACGTCCGCTTTCGGGAAGCGATAAAGCGGCTGTGAGCGTCCGCATGTGGGTCGTCGCGCTACACATACCGAACGGAAAAATCCGCCCCAACACCGGGCCGAGATCGTATCCGCAGGCATTCTTTTCGGAATTATTGCTTCAATCGCACCATGACGACACCATGAGGTGCGACCGACGCCTCGAAGCGGCCAGAGCGTTTGCCGAGGCTCTTGTGCGCCCAGAGGTCGCGCACCTCCATCCGTACTTTTCGTGGCAAGCCGAGCATTGTCCAGTCGGCGGCGATGGCCGCGGCGGCGTCGCCGCGATTGAACAGCAGCAGGGCACGCCCCCCGTCTGACAGAGGTTTGGACCAAATTTCGCGGTCACCGTCTTTCCACACCCGGTGGCCTTGTATGCCAAGCCGATCCTGATCGACGGCAATGACGTCCGTGTTGAGAAGGATCGCGCGGGTCGCATTGGTCATGCCGACGATATCGTTGCCGGCGATCAGCGGCGCGGCCATGATCGCCCAGAGCGAGAAATGCGAACGATATTCGGTGTCGGTCATGCCGCCGTTCCCTACCTCCAGCATATCGGGATCGTTCCAATGACCCGGTCCGGCGTAGGGCCATAGCGGCTCGTTCATGTCGGCGATCGACGCCACACCCCAGCTATAGCCATAACGGCCAGTCCATTTATCGGTGATGTCGCCGGTCGTGCGCCACATGTTGCCGATCTTGGACGCCCATAGCCACGGCCTCGAATTCCCCCATTCGCACATCGAAAACAGGATATCGCGACCCGACGCACGGAGCGCGTCCGACATGAGCGCATAGGCTTCTTCGGCGTTGCGAACGCCTGTCGAGCACCAGTCATACTTGAGGTAGTCCACGCCCCAGCGTGCATATTGCAGGGCATCTTGATATTCGTGTCCCTGGCTACCCGGACGCCCCCCGCACGTCTTCGTGCCGGCGTCTGAGTAGATGCCGAACTTGAGCCCCTTGGCGTGGATATAGTCCGACAGCGCCTTCATCCCGCTGGGGAAGCGCGTCTTGTCCGCGGTGATGAATCCGTTCGCGTCGCGGGCGCCGTGCCAGCAATCATCGATAACGACATAGTTATACCCGGCGCCCTTCATCCCGTTAGTGGCGATCGCGTCAGCGGCCGCACGGATAGTGGTCTCGTCCACCTTGCAGGCGAACTTGTTCCAGCTGTTCCAGCCCATCGGCGGCTGCTGCGCCAGGCCGTTCGCAGTACGCCTCGGGTCCTTGGACGGTGCCAGCGTATTCGGGTCGGGATCGAGCACCTCTTGTGCCCGAAGCGGAGTGGCCGTGTGAAGCAGCAGAACCGCAGTAATGACGCGGAGCAACACCTTGTTCAGCACGCCGAACCTCTTTCGTTTCCTATGGACTGCACGTGCAGCACCTTCGCACGCAATTCCAGCCTCAACTTTGCAGGCGGCTGCTATCGGAAGGCCGGAAGGAGCAGAAGGGGCTGCGACACCGAAGTGAACGAATGGCCGAAGTTGGGAGGGCTCGGCGTCACCGAGAACGGCCGGTCGTGGGTCTTGTCGCGGGCGACTGTACTGCACGCCGGCTCCTCGTTTACCGGCCAGAGATCGTTAGGGGATAAAGCGCCAACGTGGTAATGAAGGTCATCGTCGCTTCCGCCCTGGGCACCGCGACGGCTGAGAGACCGTCAGCGCTCCCGCTTACCAACGGGAGACGGCTATGCCGCTTATTCGCCGCAATCATCTCGCTCGCGCACGGTTCGAACGGAAGATGGCCGAACTCTCGGCTACCAACATGGCGCGCATCATCCATACCGAGCTTGCCGACCTGCACTGGGCGGCCGGCCACACTCGAACCGGTAGACCGTCGGCGGACGGCGGGTCGGCTTGAGCATGGACGCGCTGCTCGAACGCTCGCCCCTCGGGAACCCTCACACGGACATCCGCGCGGCAGAGGCGTCGCCGCTGTCGCCGGATTTGCTGCGGCGGATGCACGGCTACTGGCGGGCGGCGAACTACCTCTCGGTCGGCCAAATTTACCTGCGCGCCAATCCGTTGCTGGAACGTCCTCTGACGCTGGCCGACATCAAGCCGCGGCTGCTCGGCCATTGGGGCACCACGCCGGGGCTGAACCTCCTCTACGTCCACTTCAACCGCCTGATCGTCGAGCACGACCTCGACATGATCGCGATCATCGGGCCCGGCCATGGCGGCCCCGGCATCGTCGCGCAGACCTATCTCGAAGGCTCCTACACCGAGCGCTACCCCGCAATCGAGCGCAGTCGCGGCGGCATGGAGCGGCTGTTCCGGCAGTTCTCCTGGCCGGGCGGGATCCCGAGCCATGTCGCGCCGGAGACGCCGGGATCGATCCACGAAGGCGGTGAGCTCGGCTATTCGCTCGCCCACGCATACGGCGCCGCGTTCGACAATCCCGACCTGATCGTCGCCTGCGTCATCGGCGACGGCGAAGCAGAGACAGGCGCGCTCGCGGCAAGCTGGCACAGCAACAAGTTCCTCAATCCCGCGCGTGACGGCGCGGTGCTGCCGATCCTGCACCTCAACGGCTTCAAGATCGCCAACCCGACCGTGCTCGCCCGGATCGGCGACGAGGAGCTTGCCAGCCTGCTGCGCGGATACGGTCACGAGCCGTTCTTCGTCGAAGGTGACGACCCGATGTTCGTCCATCAGCAGCTGGCGGGGGCGCTCGACACGGTGCTCGACCATATCCGCACGATCCAGCGCGAGGCCCGGTCGGCCACGCCAAGCGGGTTGCGGCCACGCTGGCCGATGATCGTGCTCCGCACGCCGAAGGGCTGGACCGGGCCGAAAATTGTCGACGGCAAGCCGGTCGAGGGCACCTGGCGCGCACATCAGGTGCCGATCGCCGATTTCGACAATCCTGAGCATCTCGTCCTGCTAGAGGCGTGGATGCGGAGTTATCGCGCCGAAGAGCTGTTCGACGCCACCGGCAAGTTCCGCGAAGAGTTCGCTTCATTGGCGCCGACCGGTCACCGCCGGATGGGCTCCAACCCGCACGCCAATGGCGGGGAGCTGATGCGCTCGCTGGCGCTGCCCAATTTCCGGTCGCACGCCGTCGCGCTCACGGCGCCCGGGGGCGTCAGGGCGCCTGCCACGGCGACGCTCGGCAGCTACCTGAAGGAGGCGATGGCGCTCAACCTGGGCGCGTCGAACATGCGGCTGTTCGGCCCCGACGAGACCGCCTCGAACCGCTTGCAGGCGGTGTACGACGTTACAGGCAAGACGTGGATGGCGGAAACGGAGCCGAACGATACCGACCTTGCTCAGGACGGCCGCGTGATGGAGGTGCTGAGCGAGCATCTCTGCCAGGGCTGGCTGGAGGGCTATCTGTTGACAGGACGCCACGGCCTGTTCTCGTGCTACGAGGCATTCGTCCATATCGTCGACTCGATGGTGAACCAGCACGCGAAGTGGCTGACGACCACGCGCACGATCCCGTGGCGCAAACCGATCGCCTCGCTCAACTACCTGCTGACGTCGCATGTCTGGCGGCAGGATCACAACGGCTCGTCACACCAGGATCCGGGTTTCCTCGACCACGTGGCGAACAAGACGGCCGAGGTCACGCGCATCTACCTGCCGCCCGACGCCAATTGTCTGTTGTCGGTCGCCGATCACTGCCTGCGCAGCCGCAATTATGTAAATGTCATCGTCGCCGGCAAGCAGCCCGAATGGCAGTGGCTGACGATCGACGAGGCGGTGCGCCACTGCACGACCGGTGCCGGCATCTGGGACTGGGCGAGCGACGACGGCGACCCCGATGTGGTGCTTGCCTGTGCCGGCGACGTGCCGACGCTGGAGACGCTCGCGGCAACGACCTTATTGCGGGAGTATGTGCCCGACATCCGCATTCGGGTGGTGAACGTCGTCGACCTCATGGTGCTGCAACCGCAGTCGGAACATCCGCACGGGATGGACGATCGTGCGTTCGACGCGATGTTCACCACCGACCGGCCGGTGATCTTCGCCTTTCACGGCTATCCTTCGCTGGTGCACCGGCTGGCCTACGCCCGTCACGGTCACCACAACTTTCACGTCCGCGGCTACAAGGGCGAGGGTACCACGACGACGCCGTTCGACATGGTCGTCATGAACGACCTTGACCGATACCGGCTCGCACTCGACGCGATCGAGCGCGTGCCGCGCCTGAAGGATCGCGTGCCCGCGGAGACTGCCCGCTACTGGGGGATGATGGAGCGCCACAAGCTCTACGTCGCCGAACAGGGTGACGACCTGCCCGAGGTGCGGGACTGGCAGTGGACACGCTGATCCTGGCGATCAACGGCGGCTCCTCGTCACTGAAATACGGTGCATTCACCGTCGGGAACGACCGGATGGAGACGGTAGTCTCTGGTGCGATCGAGACTGCGCACGATCATAGCTTCGACGGGATCGCGGCGAAGCTAGACAGGTTGCCCGATGCGATCGGCCACCGCGTCGTCCACGGCGGCTCAAAGCTGTTCCGGCCGACGCTGATCGACGACGGTGTCATTGCCGACCTCAAGGCGGCATGCGCGTTTGCGCCCCTGCATGGGCCCGCCGCGCTGGACCTGATCGCGGCGGCGCGGCGCCGCTATCCGGGCACACCGCAGGTCGCCTGTTTCGATACAGGCTTCCACGAACACCTACCGGCGATCGCCGCCGTTCTGCCCGTTCCCAAAGCGCTCCGGACGGTCGGGGTCAGACGCTACGGCTTTCACGGCCTATCCTGTCAGTCGATCGTGCGCCAGCTCGGCGCCGACCTGCCCGAGCGGCTGGTGATCGCGCACCTCGGCAGCGGGGCAAGCGTCACGGCGATCCTGGACGGCGTCTCGGTCGATACCTCGATGGGACTAACTCCCTCGGGGGGCGTCGTGATGGCCACCCGGAGCGGCGATCTCGATCCCGGCCTGCTGATGTTCCTGCTGCGCAAACACGGAATGACGGCTGGTCGGCTCGAGGAGTTGCTCGATCGTGAATCCGGCCTCCTCGGCATCTCGGACCGGAGCGGCGACCTGCAGACACTCCGTCGGCTGGCACCCGCCGCTCCCGACGCCCGGCTTGCCATCGACATCTTCTGCCGATCGGTCGCCAAGCAGATCGCGGCGATGACCGCCAGCCTGGGCGGCATCGACCTGCTCGTCTTCAGCGGTGGCATCGGCGAGCATGATGCCGAGACGCGGAACGCGATATGCGCCGATCTCGCCTGGGCCGGAGTCGCAGAGGGTGCAGATGCGGGGAACGTCAGAGTCTGCTCGGCTGATGAGGAAGAGCAGATCGCGTGGGATGCGTCGAAGCTTATGCGGGCGGACGTCGCGCGTGACACGGCGGCGTGACATCGCCTGCCGGTGGCAGCGCGCCGATTAGCAAATGGCCGAAGTCGGGAAGCCGGCAAGTCGGTCTGAATGTCGTCTTCTGGGTCAAATTGCTGCGACGTGAATCAATCGGCTTGAGCAATTTGCCCTTTAATGAATCTGGCATCAGGGGCATGCTCACATCCCGAATATTGGGCGGGCGCGAGGGCCCGCCTCACATCCATCAAGACAGCGGCGGTTGCCCGTTTGAGGCAGTAAGGCCGCCATCGACTGGCAGGTTCACGCCCGTCACGAAATGCGCATCCTCACTCGCGAGGAACGCGATTACCCCCGCAATGTCGGCGGGCTCGGCACCGCGGCCCAATGGGATGCGTTCTTCGAACTTGGTGATCAACTCGGGCTGCTCCTTCATGCCCGCGGTCAGCGCGGTGTAGGTGAGCGACGGGTTGACCGCGTTGACGCGGACGCCGTGCTTCGCCTCGTCCATCGCCAGCGCACGGGTGAAGTTGCTCACTGCGCCCTTTGCCGCGCAGTAGAAGCTATGGTTCCAGTCGCCGCCCAGCCCGGACACCGACGACACATTGACGATGCAGCCTTTCGATTGGCGCAGATGGGGGATCGCCGCGCGGCTCATGTGAACGACGCCGTAGAGGTCGGTCTCAATCACCTTGGTGAATTCGGCGAAGTCGCCTTCATCGACTTTGCCGAGATGATCGACGCCCGCGTCGTTAACCAGCACGTCTATCCGACCGAAGCGATCGATCGCAGCCTGGACGAGCGTCTCGCATGCAGCGTGATCGGACACGTCGGTCTCGCGGGTTTCGACTGTGCCGTGCAGTTCGCCCGCCAGCTTGTCGAGCGCGGCCTTGTCGATGTCGCCCAATACCAGCGTTGCGCCTTCCTCAGCGAAGCGACGCGCGACCCCTTCACCGATCCCCGAGGCGGCACCCGTGATGACGATGACCTTGTTGGAAAAGCGCGCCATTATGCATTCCCCGCCTGAGCGTCGTGGTTGCCTTGCAGCTTCATGATTGTCCTCTCACTGTCATCAGGACTGGTGTTCAGCTCAGGCTGGAATGTCCTGGATGGTAGCGGTGTTGGCGGCGGCGATGCCGTTCTCACGGTGACGGAAGTCGCTGAGCGCCTGGTAGACCTGCATGCGCGCGCGCATCACGCCGCCCAGCGGGCGATGGACCTCAAGGCTATGGGCCGGGCGGAACGTCATCACTTCGTCGAAGTAGCGGACGCGGTCGGGGCCATAGGCCGACTGCCGCGGCAATCGGATCGTGGCGACGGTACGATATGGGCTTTCGCTTGTCGGCCAATCGACGGAGGTGTCCTCGATCGGCTGCGTCTCGGCATCGGTCCACAGCTGCGCCCGAAGCTCGAACACCGCATCCTTGCCCTCGAAGTACTCGACCGAGGCATGGCGGAAGCCATCCTCATCCTGATGCGGGTCGAGCTGCCAATCGGCGAGCGCATGTTGCTCGGCTGAAACGGGAAAGGCCCCGATCTTCGCGACATGGTCGCCGTAGCGCACCGGGCACTGGCTGAAATATTCCTCGACCAGCGGGTGGCTGAAGGGGTGGCCATAGAAGTCCAGCGTCGGGCTCGGACCCGCACCGACCGCATTCAGTACCTTGTTGATGTTGCGGGCGACGGAGGCGGCCGCACTCTTCACCCCTTCGGGCATGGGCACCGTCAGCCCAATCTTCTTGGCTTGCGAGAGGAAGCCCGCGGCGGTCCCCGCCGGGAAGGTCGTACCGCTGGCGAGGACGAAGTCCTGCGTCGGCGCGTCATGGCCAGGCAGCTTCGTGCCCTCGACACCGAATACCTTGATCGACATGCCGCGATGGGTTGAGACGCGGTCGCCGAGCTTCTCACCGGGGCCTTGCGCAAAACGGACGGCGACATCGAACGTGCCTGGATCTGCGAAGAGGCCCTGTGCCAGCTCGGGCGGCAACCCGGGCGCAACGATGAGCTTGCCGATCACACAGGCCGTGCTCTTGGCATGGCTCGCCCGTACCGCATGCCCGTCGCGCTTCTCGACGGTCTGGCTCTCCTGGGTCATGCCCTGGATGATGCCGTTGATGCTGTCCTGTTCGTCGGTCTCCGGTGTTTCGATGTCGGGCGAATAGCGTAGATAGGTCATGGGATGTCCGATCACTTGGCGGGCGCGAAGGAGAACAGCTGCGTCTTGATCGACGGGGGTGTGCCGGGCGTGAACCAGTTGGTGTCCTGGATATGGCTGGCGGTGACGTACATCGTCCCGTCACGCCCTTCGGAGAAGGTGTCGGGCCAGCGCAGCCGGCGGTCGGTCAGCACCGTCTCGACGGTCGCGCCGTTCAGCCGCTTGATCGCATAGTCGGTCGGCGAGGTCAGGTAGAGGACGCCCGCCTTGCTCATCCACAGGCCGTCGGCAACGTGGGTCTGCGCGACCGTCTTCACAGCAGCTGACCTGTCGGTCTCGCTGACGTCCGACCGCAGCTTGGCGGTGTCGATCGAATAGAGCGTCTTGCCGGTCAGCGCCTGATAGTAGAGCGTCTTGCCGTCCTTGGAGATCGCGATGCCATCGGCGGCGAAGGCAGGCTGGCGGCCATCGGGGCGGACGAGCGGCTTGCCGTCGAGCGTGACCTTCACCGTCTTGTCGATCTGCGTCGAGGGGTGCCCGTCAAGCGCACGGTGGCTCTTGCCGCTCTCCAGGTCGACCACGATGATCGCGCCCCGCGTGCCGCTGTCGGTGATGTAGCCGATCTTGCCGTCGGGCGAGAAGCGGATGTCGTTGAGGTAGGTGCCCTGCAACGCCACGTCGCCGGGAACCGGGATCGTCTTCGTCACCCTGTTCGACGCCAGATCGATGCGGACGAGTTTCGGGGCGCCTTCGAGGATCTTCTCGTTACCCGGCGCGCCGGGATCCAGCACCCAAAGGTTGCCATGGCCATCGGGGACGATCGACTGCACGCAGATGAAATAATCGCCGACCGGCAGTTCGTTGGCGCGAGCGTTGCGCCAGCTGTTCCACTTCGCGTCGGGATAGGGACGTAAGGATCCGTCCTTCATCACCTCGGCAACAGAGATGGGCGCGTCGTCCGTCCAGCGAGGAAAGTTGACGAAGCGACGGCCATCCTCGGTCACCGCGACGCCGGTCGCCTGATGATCGAATTGTGCCACCTGCGTCAGCTGCGCGCTGCGTCCCTGGGCATGGGCGACTCCGGCTGCGGCAGCGGCGACCAGGCCGATGGCGGCGATCCCGGCGGCATAGGGGGCGGCTTTCTTCATGGTCAGGCTCCTGTCGATCGTATCGGTGAGCACGGCGGGGTCGCCGGTAAAGAGGGTAAGAAGGTGGCGGACGACCGCCTCCGGGTTCTCGCGCTGCGGGAAGTGACCCACGCTTGCCAGCGTGACGGCCGCGAACGGGCCGGCGAACTTCGAGGGGACGTCCTCAGCTGTAGAGGGCGGATTTACACCATCCGCATCTCCATGGAGGTAAAGCGTTGGCAGCGACAGCGTCTGAGCCGCTTTCACCTTCTCCTCCAGCCATGCACTGCCCGGGTCGGGCGCCGCTTCATCCCACCGGGAACGATAGCTATGGAGCGTCACGTCGACCCAGTCGGGATTGTCGAACGACCGCGCGATACGAGCGAACGTTGCTTCGTCAAACCAGCCAGGCGGCGACCAATTGACCCAGTGGAGATGGGCGAAGCCGCGGCGGTCTGCACGGACCGCCTCCGCCCCGCGCGCGGTCGCCATAAACCAGTGATACCATTGCCGCTGGGTCTGCTCGAAGGGCGGATTCGCCATGCCGCCGAGCCGGGGCGGGGTCGACAGCATCGCCAGCCGTTCCACCCGCTCTGGCCAGCCTACCGCAAGCGCTTCAGCGATGTTCGATCCCCAATCGTGACCGGCCACCATGAACCGGTCGATCTCCAAGCCGTCAAGCAGCGCGACCACGTCCATTGCATGGATCGCGCTATTACCGGTCCGGGGCGATGCATCGTCCCGAAACCGCGTCGCCCCAAAGCCACGAAGCGTCGGGACGATCGTACGCAGGCCAGCCTCGTTCAGGCGTCCTTTGACATGCTCCCATGTCGAGGCATCGTCCGGCCAGCCATGGAGCAACACGACTACCGTACCGTCCCGCGGGCCCTGGTCGCGATAAACGATGTCGAGCGTGTCGGTCGCAAAGTATGCCAAACCTTGGTCACCGCTCACGATCGGTCCCCGGCCGCTTCCTCTCGGGCGTCGTCGCACAAGCCCTCCTCGCGGCCGGGCACGGACATGTCGTATGCGTTGAGCAGCAGCGACACGAGGCAATAACCCCCGACGAGGTAGATCAGCTCTGCGGTCTGATCTTCGCCGAACGCGCGAACGGCGCGACCATAAGTAGAGGCGGGTAACTGGCGTCCGCCGGCCAAGGTCACAGCCACGTCATAGGCGGCCTGTTCTTCTTCGGTGAGATCGGCGGGCCGCTGGCCTGCTGCGATCGTGGCAATCTTCTCGTTCGACAGCCCGGCGGCCTCGCCGACCCGTTCGTGCGCGTAAAGTTCATAACGGGAATTCATAGCCGCGCCGGTGGCGAGGATCGCGACCTCGTGCGCTGCCTTGGGAAGGTTCGCATTGTCGATCAGCGCCTTTGTGTAGATCCAGGCGGCGCGACCGAATGCCGGAAAACGGAGCATCGGTGCGAATGGTCCGATGAGCGCGCCATCGGTCCGACGGGACACGAACCCCTTGAGGTGCTCGGCGATGTATCCGCTCATCTCATCGTGCAGCGAGCGGAGATCCTCCGGCATGTCTGCCGGAGGAAATGGAGGCGCGCGCATCAGGCGGCCTCGTCCATCTCACGCTTCAAACTGGCCATGTCGATGACATAGCGGAACCGCACGTCCTCGTTTTTGACCTTCTTGTAGGCCGCATTGACGTCCTGGATGTCGATCAACTGGACGTCGGGCGCGACGCCCTTCTCGGCGCAGAAGTCGAGCACCTCCTGCGTCTCGGCGATCGACCCGATCAGCGAGCCCGCCAGCGTCCGGCGGTGCATGATGAGTTCCTGGTTATTGTAGCCGGGGATCTGATCGAGCGCACCGACCGCGCAATAGGTCGCATTGCGCTTCAGGAGCGTGATGAACGGGTCGACTTTGTGCTTTTCCGGGATGGTCGAAAGGATGAAGTCGAAGCTGAGCTCAAGTTCCTTGTAGGCGTCCTTGTCGCCCTCGATCACGACCCGGCTGGCGCCCAGCGCCTTGCCCGGCTCGACCTTGTCCTTGTCGGTCGTGAACACCGTGACATCGGCGCCCATCGCGACCGCAAGCTTCACCGCCATGTGGCCCAGCCCACCCAGGCCGACGATGCCGACCTTGTCGCCCGCCTTCACGCCCCAGTGCTTGAGCGGCGAATAGGTGGTGACGCCGGCGCACAGGATCGGCGCCGCCGCTTCGATCGGCAAGCTTTCGGGCACCTTCAGGACGAAATCCTCCGGAACCACGATGACGTTCGAATAGCCGCCATAGGTGTTGTCCTCGGCGTAGGTGTTGACCCCGTCCTCGGTCTGCGCGGCGGGCTTCATCGGGCCGTTGTAGGTCGCCAGCCAGCTGTTATGCCCTTCGCAATGATGCTCGTCGCCCTCGCGGCAGGGCTCGCACTGCCGGCAGCTGTCGATCATGCAGCCGACCCCGACGAGGTCGCCGACCTTGTGCCGCGAAACGCTCGCACCGGCAGCCGAGACGCGGCCAATGATCTCATGGCCCGGCATGCAGGGATAGACCGTATTGCCCCAGTCGTTCTCGACCTGGTGAATGTCGGAATGGCAGACGCCGCAATAGAGGACGTCTATCTGCACCTCGTTGGCCTTCGGCTCGGGGCGATCGAACTCGAGGGGCTTCAGGCGGCTGAACGAATGCTTGGCGGCGTAGCCGAGGGCCTTGGTCATCCTGCGTATTCCTTGTTTCGATTAATCAGGCGTTTGCGCTGGTCGGCTCGTGATAGGGGCAGCCGTTCACGCGCGCCCTGAAGTCCGCGGAGTGACGGTAGGTCTCGTTGCGCGCACGGTTGACGTTGCCGAGCGGCCGATGTGCCGCGAGCCCGGTCCAGATGCTGAAGCGTGTTTCCTCATCGATCTTGCGCACCTGGGCCGGATTCCAGCTATCCTGCGCCGGTACGCGCAACACGGCGACGCGCTGGAACGGCGAGACCTCCTCGTCCCATTCGACCGTGGGGTCTTCGATCGGCTGCTTTTCGAGGTCGTTGCAAAGCTGGACCTGGAATTCCCATTCCGCATCGAGCCGGGCCATCTCGACACGCACATCCTCACGGATCGCATCCGGGCGATCTGCCGCTTCGACGGTGCGCCCGGTGAGCGCGACCTGATCGGACGCGATCGGTACGAGGCGATACTTGGCGATGTAATCGCCCCAGCGATATGGCGTGACCGAATTGTAGGTTTCGCCCAGTGGATCGGCGTTGGGCGTACCCCCCAGCGTGTCGACAGTTGGACTGGAAAGCCCGACCGCTTCCAGCGCTTTGTGTACGCCCCGCAATGTGGTCGAGAGTACCTCCTTCACGCCCTCCATGCGGTCGGTTGTCTTGGCCAGCATCTTGACGTTGCCGAGGAAGGTTTTGGCGTCCTTCGCCACGAACACCTTGCCGTTATTGGTGACGAAATCCTGTGCCGTTCCATCGGCACCCGGAAGACGCTCGCCCTGGACATTGAGAACCTTGATCGCGAGACCCCGTGGCAGGCTGATGCCGTCGCGCAAGATGTCGCCGGCATTGGTCGAGATGCGGATGAGCGCCTCATGGGTGCCGGGAGAGGCGAACGCTCCCTGCGCCAGCTCATGCGGCAGGGCATCGTCGATGACGAGTTCGCCCTTCAAGACGCCATGCGCCTTGGCATGCACGGAGCGGACCGCATGGCCGTAATCCTCCGCCGTTCGCTCCAGGATGACGTCGAACGCCTCGTTGAGCTGCTGGATGGTGTCGGCCTCGTCGGACTGCCTCTGTTCGACGTCGGGTGAATAGCGGACGGGTGAACCGGTCATGGCACGGCCTCGTGTTTTGAAAGGG
The DNA here is from genome assembly GCF_000632225.1 of Sphingomonas sp. RIT328. Classification (GTDB taxonomy): domain Bacteria; phylum Pseudomonadota; class Alphaproteobacteria; order Sphingomonadales; family Sphingomonadaceae; genus Sphingomonas; species Sphingomonas kyungheensis. Next base: position 39,719 of record NZ_JFYV01000024.1, on the reverse strand, counting down.
GAGAAGGGCGGCAGTCGCCGCCCTTCCATATCGATCAACGCGCCAGCGCTGCTTTGAGCCGCGCTACAGCGAGGTCGTTCGCCTGCTTGGCGCCGCCAACGACATTGGCCATGCCGAAGAACTCATGGGTGACGCCCGGGAAGGTCTTCTGCTCGACCTTGTCGCCGGCCGCCCGCATCGCGGCCGCCAGCGTTTCGCCATCCGAGCGGAGCGGATCGATCTGCGCGTTGATGATCGTCGTCGGCGGCAGACCACGCAGGTTCGAGGCGACCAGGTTGAGACGCGGATCCTGCGCATCGGCCTTGCTCGTCTGATAGTAATAGCCGAACCACGGCAGCATCGCAGTGTTGAGCGGCTTGGCGTTCGCCGAGTCCCGCCGCGAGGGAAGCGTCATACTGCTGTTCGCGATCGGATAGACCGACACGATGTGCCGCGGCACCGTCAGGCCGTTGTCCCGCGCGTAGATCGCGGTCGCGACCGCAAGATTGCCGCCGGCACTCTCGCCGACCGTCGCGATCCGTGCAGGGTCGCCACCCCAGCTTGCCGCATTCTGGAGCGTCCAGCGATAGGCAGCGGCCGCATCGTCATGCTGCGCCGGGAACTTGAACTCGGGCGCATGGCGGTATTCGACCGAGACGACGATGGCGCTCAGCGCCTTCGCCATGGCCCGCGGCGCAGCATCGTAGGTGTCGACGTCGGCGATGACCCAGCCGCCGCCATGGTAGTAAACGATGACCGGCATGGCCTTGCCACCGGCGGGTGCACCGGCCGGCTTGTAGATGCGCGCGAATTGCTTGGGGTCGCTGCCGTACGGCAGGTCCTTCGTCGTTACCGACGGATCAGGCGCCGTCGACATACCCTTCCTCTGCATCGCCGCTTTGGCTCCGTCCGCAGCCGAGGGCTGCATCCGGGCTTCGGCCGGCGTGAGCGTCTCGATCGGCTTCCCGCCGAGCGACGCAAGCGCGTCCAGGACCGACTGCATGTCGGGTGCGGCTTTCGGGGGCTGCACGGATGTCGGGGGCGGAGGTGGCGGAGGAGGGGCCGTGACCGAGCGGGCTGACTGGGCGAGAGCCGGAACGCCTGCGATCGCCGTCGACGCGGCGATCAGCATGGAAATGGTTTTGAGCAAAAATCCCTCCTGTAACTATCCGTTTCTCAACCATCGAGCGCGCTTCGGCGTTTCGGTACGAAAGTAGACGCAAGCGTTTGGGCAGCGAAATTCGGGAGTATGGGCGGCGGCATGGATGATCAGGCTTCGATCGTGGATGAGACGCGCAGGTCTAACGCGTTGCCCTGGGAGGCGAATGGGCTGCTGCGTCTCTTGAATGACGCTGACCGCGCCGCCCTTGCGCCGCATCTGGAACCGGTACCGTTTCGCAATGGCGACATGATCGCACGCGCTGGCGATGCGGCCGACAGCATCTGCTTCCCGTTGACCGGTATCGCTGCAATACTTGACTCGCTCGAGGGTGACCGCCGCTACGCAGTCGCGCTGGTCGGCAGCGAAGGGTTCATCGGTTGGCAGTTGCTGCTTGGCAACGAGCGTTGGTCGCATGACGTGGTGATGAGGGCCGAACACGGCACGGCGATGCGGCTGTCGGCTGCGGCGTTGAACGAGATACTGGCCGACCGTCCGGCGATCCGAACCGTTCTGCTCCGTTTCGTCGACGTGGTCATGATTCAAATGTCTAGGACGATCGTCTCGTCGCTCGCGCATTCGATCGAGCGGCGGATGGCGCGATGGATCCTGCTCTACCACGATCGTGTGCAGGAGGACGACATCTGCATGACGCACGAGGAGTTCAGGCTCATGCTCGGCGTCCGCCGTAGCAGCGTGACCGACGCACTGCACAAGCTCGAAGAGGATGAGGCTGTCCGGTCCGTGCGCGGGCGCGTGATCGTGCGTGATCGCGAGCGGCTGCTGAGGCTCGCCGGCGACACCTACGGGTTCGCCGAGGCGGAACATCGGCGCCTACTCGGCCTCTGATCAAATTGAATCTGCCGACTGCCGCCCCCGGATGACCCCATGAGTGGCTTGAGATACCCATATCTCGCCGACTTGCCCTCACCGGTGAGATTGGACGCTTACTCGAGATGAACAAATGGCCGAAGTTGGGGCGGGGCAAATACTTCGCCAACGACCGGATATGGGTCGAGCCGGGCATGGCCGCCACCCGATCAATTATACCTGAAAGCACCAATTTAGCCGGCCGGTGACATTCAAGGACCCCTTCCGAAAGCGACCATTCCAATCGCGCCCAACGCCTCACAGGCAATTGGCCAGCAAAGTCCTTGTGACCCGCAATCGCGACGTGAACGAATGGCAAAGAACGGGGGGCGGGCAGGGTACCTGGAATGACGGTTTCTGGGTCATCGCCGCGAAGGGGAGGGCGGCAGCTTTCGCTCAATAGCGCTCGCGCTCGGGGGAGACACCTTCGTCGAATGGGCCCATCGCGTCATTCGTTGAGCAAGCCTGAACCAGCCCCAAACCGCGGGCATGCCCATTTCCAGCTCGGCCCACCTTGCCTGCGACGGCGACGACGCTACTACAAAGGTCATTCAGAGGTGACCGACGCCTTGGAGTGAGCTGCTGCCGGTTTCGTGGACACGAGGTTAAGCTACCTGCGCTTGCCGCTCGAAGTCCATGGGGCTGAGATAGCCCAGGGTCGAGTGGCGTCGCATCGGATTATAGAAGCGCTCGATGTAGTCGAACACGTCTGCCTTTGCGTGATTGCGCGTGCGGTAGGTTTTACGTCCGACCCGCTCGGTCTTGAGCGAGGAGAAGAAGCTCTCCATCGCTGCGTTGTCCCAGACGTTGCCCGACCGGCTCATCGAGCAGGTCACGCCGTTTTCGGCCATCAGCCGCTGGAACTTCTCGCTCGTATATTGGCTGCCCTGGTCTGAGTGGTGCAGCAGGGCGTCGGGCTTTCCGCGCCGCCAGATCGCCATCATCAGCGCGTCGGTGACGAGCTGGGCGGCCATGGTGTCGCTCATTGACCAGCCAACGACCCGGCGCGAGAACAGGTCGATGACGACGGCGACGTATAGCCACCCTTCCGCGGTCCAGATGTAGGTGAAGTCGGCGATCCACTTCTGGTTTGGCGCCTCGGCCGTGAACTGGCGGTCGAGGAGGTTGCCGGCGATGATGGAGCGCAGGCCATCGTCTTTCGGCAGCCCACGGCGCCGCGGACGCGCCTTCAGGCCTTGAACACGCATCAGCCGCTCGATGCGATGAAGACCACATGACAGGCCTTCGGCCAGAAGATCGTGCCAGACCCGGCGCGCACCGTACGTCCGATAGCTGGAGATGAAACTGGCGCGCACCTTGGCGCCGAACTCCTCGTCGCTCCGGGCACGGGCACTGGGTGCCCGAACCAGCCAGGCGTGAAAGCCACTGCGCGAAACACCGAGCGCTTCGCAGATCCACGATACGGGCCAGGTCCCCCGCTGCTTCGCGATGAACTCGAACCTCATATCGAGTCCCTGGCGAAGTAGGCCGCCGCTTTTTTTAAGATGTCGCGCTCCGCCTTCATTCTGGCCAACTCGCGGCGCAGCCGCTCAATCTCCTGCTGCTCCGGTCTCATCACGCCATGCCCAGGAAACGCCGACCCCGGTTCCGCCGCCTGCTCCCGCACCCATTTGCGCAGCACGTTCTCGTGCAGGTCCAAATCGCGTGCGGCCTGCGATACAGATACCCCGCGTTCCCGAACCAGCTTCACCACCTCGAGCTTGAACTCACGGCTGAACTTTCGTCGTTGCATCTCCATCCTCCGGTTCCGAAAAACACCCTATCTCGGTGTCCACGAAACCGGCAGCAGCTCAGTCGACGCTGGTCGGAAGTAGGTGTCCCTTCAGGGTGGAGCTTGCGCCACGCTTCATCCGCCAGTGTTTGACTATCATTGAAGCGCAGCATCGTAACCACCCTGTGCTCCCGTGCGGCATGTAGAATTATGGGTTTCTGAAGATCAATGTCCGGGCGTTATGCCCTTTTAGAATGCAAAACAAAGAACCTCGGCAAGTGGCTTTGCGTTATGCCACATCGTCAGTACGAACCTATCGTCCGGTGTCATCGACGACTATGCTTGTTCCTCGTCCGGATCGAAGGCGTCGTGCGCAGCCTCATCGATACGGAAGGCCTTGTCATCGGTCTGATCTGCGCGGCCGGTATCACTCTGCCCCTTGCCGTTATCGTCGTTGGCGGCTGACGTGCTGCTTTCAGCTTGCGGCGCTGTCGTCTTGTCGATCGTTTCGCCGCGGCTGTCGGAGCTAGCGCCGCTAGCAATATGCTTTTCGTCGGGCATGACGTTCTCCTGTTCCACTGCTCAACGTCTCACGCAGAGTTTCGGCAGCCTTCATTCGCGCATGTCAGATGCAATGCCGTGATTCCGGTGGAACGGTGTATCAACGAAAAGGGCGTTTCGCCCTAAAGGATGATGACGATGGCCAAAAGCCAGCGCAAATCGAACAAGGAAGTTCGCAAGCCTAAGGCAGAGAAGGTGAAGACGATCGCAGCCAACGCATCGACCAAGGACAATCCAGTTGGGATGGTGACGATTCGGAAATAGCCGATCGATACCAACGGATCTTTGTCGATCCATGTCAAGCGGCCGAGGCTCCGGCTTACAAATCGGGTACTCGGCCCCTAAATAGAAGCCATCACTGGCATCCGATCGTAGGCGCCACTGGCTGAGAGACACATGCGCTCCCGCTTACAGCTGGAAGTATCCCCATGGATCTGAGCTATCTCTATCATCGGCATCAGGTTTCGCTGGCCGCCGCCTCGACCGCGCTATCGGTCGAAGCACGTGCTTCGCACCGTGGTCTTGCCGCAGCATATTCAGCCAGCATTGCTCAATCTCGAGCTGCCACCGGTGCGGTCACTCTGGTCGGTTCGCGCGTAAGTTGAGTGCGCCTATCACCCAGCAGGCCCGCAACGATGGCGCGAACAACCCCGATCAGAGGAAGACGCGAGTATTCCGGCCTGCACGGACGGCGATGTCACGAGAGGCAGCCGCACGGCAGCTACGGCTGACTGCAGTCGCTTGGAGCACGTTGCGGACGCCAGAACGCGTCAAGTCTTTCCTAAACAGCGACCACGCCACGCTATCCGCGCGGCCGATCGACATCGCGATTGCAAGCGATACCGGTCTGGCGCGTGTAGAACATTTATTGGACGTCATACGCGCCCAAGAGGTTGGTGTGGCTTGAATACACATCGGACGGAATATGGGCATACGGAGGCAATTTGATGTCACGAGCCATGAATGTCACTGCAACTGAGATAGAAGTGAGAGCGGCAGCTGCCGAGCACGGCACACCTATCAGCGCGATCGAGACGATCTTATCTGGCGGCACGCGGGTCGTTTTTATGAACGGCGACGATGCCGCGCGAATGCGTCGCCACTTCAAAGATAAGATGATCGTGGGTGCGGTTTCACGTACGAGATGGGTCAGGAACAGATGATTACTGCCTTCGGGGCCGGTTGCTTTTCTTTGACCAAGTAATAGAAACGCACCGTGGTCGCCCTGACAAGATCGCTTAAAACTCATGCCTCATCGGCGCTAAACTCAGGCCGACGTAGCAACTCTAAGCAAGCGGCACGGGGCGGCCGAAACAGTGGAGACGATTGCGGATGTTCTGCGGCGCACTTGAGAAAACGTCTGTTCGTTGATTGTTCGCTTAAGGCTTTGGGTAAACGTACCACGGCAAGAAGCGGGAATCGGCCTGACGGCCTCGAACGGCCGTTTTCGGATCGTCGCGGCAATAGGGTAGGGCGGCTCTCGCTCAACACTTGCCATTCCGCTTCCGCCCAATAACCTTCATTCATTTGGGTTATGCGCATACCCTTAGCCTCGGGGCGTCGCCGCTCTGTGCAGCGTGCTAACCTTTTGGCCTCTGACAGCTTCTAGTTCTCATCTAATACTAATTTCCTGTGTCCGCTTATCAAATTTTACAAAAACAAATTTACAAGTAAAATATTAGGAAATATCGGCGTCAAGATGTATACTTTTAGCTTTAGTTCATGGCAGCCAGCGCCTCTTCGTGATACGAGTTCATGCGCTTCATTGCACTATCGCTAAGTTTTATGACCTCGCCATCGACTTCTATCATGCCCTCGGCGCGTAGATGGCTAATCCAACGATCGCCTATCCGTTTATTTTTTGATGTTAAATTTACAGCATTGTCTATATACATAACCTGGTTGCGCAGCCCAGCGATGTACATGTGGAGCATCATATCCCAAGCGTATTCATCAAAAATATCGGCCGGAAAGTGGCCATAGCGGAGCGCCCTCAACGCCACTTGTGACTTGGCAAGGTCAAGGCACCCATCAAATATGGCCATCATACGCTCCAGAGCAGGCGAATACGGTAACAACTAGGCAGCCTGAGGCCCATAACACTCCGGTCGCGTCAGCGGCCTACTGCCACAAGGAATCGCGCATGACGAGTCATTCGGACCACGATCGTTTATTGGCTAGCCTAAATGACGCATTGGCTGCGGCTGTGCGCATCGATAACACGTTAGCTGCAGCGATGATCGAGGAATGCATCGCCGCGGTGCATAGGGAGGTGCCCCGTAGGGCTGATCATTGAACGGCAATGCACCTTACCGGATCACCGGTTGGGGGTTACAGGTCGGGCCAAAAGCGAACCGTCCGCTTTCCTCCCAATAGGCGGCCCTCCGCCCCTCAGCATTGCCGCGAGTGGCCCGCTGTCGCGAGATGAACGGATGGCAAAAAGCCAGAAGCGGACTCGCGACCTCGAATGGCCGGTTCTGGGTCACTGCCCGCAGAGGGCGTTCTAGAGATGATCGCCCAAGCTTGGCGACTAGGCTGGCAATCTGACTAAATCGAAAGCGGCCATTGGTTCAGGCCGACGATCCCGTGCTATGAACCAAGCCGCATTTGCCGGAGACCGTGGCCGTTATGTTACCGATGATATTGGTTTTACTGAGCGCGGCATCTGTGAACAGTCCGATGGTGCCGGGGGTAGCAGCCTTTTTGAAGGATCATCACCTCACTCGGTACAGCGTCGCGTTGGTTGATCTGAATGGCGATAACCGTGCCGAAGCACTGGTTTACGCAATGTCCACCTCCGCCGGGGGTCAGCAATCCGACCTCTGCGGGAGCGGAGGTTGCGATCTTTATGTTCTATCCCTGACGCCAGCCGGCTATCGGCAAGTCTCGGATATATCCGTATCACGTGCGCCGATCCGAGTCCTGCCGACCATCACGCACGGATGGCGCGATCTAAGTGTCACCGTCGCGGGTGGCGGGATCATCAAAGGTCACGAAGCGAGATTGCGATTTGATGGTCGGAGCTATCCGACGAACCCTACGGTTTCACCAGCTCTTCCACTGAAGATAACCACTGGGAAGGTGTTGATCGCGAACGACCCGCCCTTGCCCTGATTTCGGTAGCTCCATTGGATTGGAAGAAAGGCGGTGCCACGGCGTGTCGGCTATCGCCCTCGGCGTTTCGGTAAGCAGACGTTCCGCTTCCCTCCCATTCACGACATCCATCACGGTCGATCATGCGGCAAGGCCATTCAGCGCGGAGATGAACGAATGTCTAAAGATGGGGAGCGGGGGAGGGGGCGCGAATGTCCGGCTTTGGGTCCGACCCGCTAGTAGGTGCAGCTGTGTTGTTTGTGGCTGGCGAAGCCCCATTTTGCTCGTGGTTGCCTCCCCGGTGCCCGCGTCCCGTCGTTCACCTCCAAGCGGAAGGCGGGACGCGTTATAGCGACCATGCCATGGCACTAGCAAAAGCAGCATCGTCGAGGCTCCATAGCAATCTGCTCCGCGCTGTCTGATCCAAACAGCCCGCGGGACTCACCGGATCTGGTGGTGAAGCGGGGCGGGGGGCGCCCAGGTGCTCTGCCACGTACATGAACAAGCGGCAGGTATTGACCCCGGTGAAAAGGCCAGTGAATGGCCGCATATGAGTCTTTCCGTTTGACGGGAGAAATACTGCGATAATTGTTAATTACCAGCCTGTATACGTTGGCGTGCATCCACCAAATACGAGCATTTTCCCGTCTGGTGAATGCACGTCAAGCATATTTTACTTAGCGGCTATTGCTTCGATTTCCACAAGAAATGCTGGTCCCGCCAGCGCTGCAACCTGTACCGTCGAGCGTGCGACGGTCGTTGGATTGTCGGTGGTCCCAAAATAAGTTTTGAAGCCGTCGTTCATGCCGGCGAAGTCCATTTTGCCGCCGAGCTTGGGATCGCCGGCGACGAACACGGTGAGCTTGATGATATCGCTCATCGCAAAGCCATGTTCGGCAAGGATCGTCTTGATCTTGGCCAAGACGCTGAGCGTCTGCGTCTTGGTGTCGCCGAGGTCGGCCATGGTGAGCTGGGCGGGCGGTATCTTCCTGGCGGGATCGAGCGGCGCGGCCAGTTGCCCGCTAAGATAGAGGGTGGTCGCGCCCGGCTTGACCGTCACGGACTGGAGGATCAGGCCGGCCGGCGTGCTGGCGTGTTTGCCGACCGTCTGCGCCGTCCCCGGCCGGGGCAGGAGGGCGGCCGCGAGCGCGGCCCCCAGGATGAGCGTCTTCAAAGTCATTCTCCCATGATCCTCTGTCAGAACGATATGTTGAGGCGTGCGTAATAATAGCCGCCATTGATGCCGTAGGGGCTGAAGGTCAGCGGCGCGTCGAGCACGTTACCGCCGTTGACCAGCGTCGCATTGGTAGTGCCGGGCACGAGCGGCACGATCGGCGGTCGCTTGTTGAAGACGTTGTTGGCGCCCAACGCGATGCCGAGTTGGGGCGTGATATCGTAGTTGAGCTCGATGTCGCCGATGAAGGCGGTGCCGATTGTCTGTTCGTAGAAGGTGCCGCCATCGGGCGTCAGCTTGGCGGAGCTCTTGCCGTAGACCGTGCCGCGGAGCGTCGCCGAAAACTTGTCGATTGTGTAAAGCACCGAGGTGATCACCTTGACCTTGGGGGAGGCGGTCTCGATGTTGCTCTGCGCACCGGCATCGAACAGTGGAATGACCGCGCCGGTAATGGGGTTGGTCAAGGTGGCCGGGGCGGCGATCAGCCGGGTGAGCTTGGTCTCGTTGTAATTGCCCGATATCGTCCAGTTCGCCTTGCCATAGTCGCCGAAGTCGGTGGCGTAGCTCACCACCAGATCGACGCCGCGGGTGCGGGTGTCGGCGCCGTTGGTGAAGATGTTGATGCCGGTCTGGCTGACGGTGGGATCTAGCACGTTGCCGTTGGCGATGATCGCCTGGGTGACGATCGGGAAGTTGATCGCGCCCCCGCTGCCATAGATCGAACCGGTGCCGAGGATGCGGTCGCGGATCTTCACCTGATAGGCATCGAGCGTGATGGTCAGCCGGTCGATCGGGCGGATGACCGTGCCGAGCGAATAATTGGTCGACTTTTCCGGCTTGAGGTTCTGGAAGCCGATCAGCTTGGCGGCTGCCGAATTGGCGGGCAACTGCACGAAGGCGGCGGTCGGGGAGACGTTCGTCGCCGAATAATAGGATTCGGCGAGCGTCGGCGCGCGGAAACCGGTCGAGAGGGTGCCGCGAAGCGCAAAGGCGGGCGAGAAGTCGTAGCGGCCGGTGCCCTTGTAGATGAACTTGCTGCCGAAATCGGAATAATGTTCGTAGCGGCCGGCGACGTCGATCTTGAGATGCTCGACGGGGCTGGCGGCGACATCGACATAGGCTGCGGCGGCTTCGCGGCCATGGGTGCCGGCGTCCGACGGTCTGAAGCCGGGATAGGATTGGCCGCCTTCCTTGTAGATGGAAGCCGGATCGCCCGCGCCGATCTGATAGACGTTCTTGCGATATTCGCCCCCGAAGGCGAGATTGATCGGGGTGGCGAGGCCCGCGTCGATCTCATGCGTGATATCGGCGTTGACGGTGAACTCGGTCGATTTGAAGAAGCCGTCGTAGAAGCTGGTGGGCGTGAAGCCGGTGTCGGCGTAGAGCGAGGCGTTGGCGGAATCGACGGTGTAGATCGCGTTCTTGTCCTGCCCGAAGGTCGTCGACAGGTCGTAATGGAAACCGTCGACCATGCCGCGCACGCCGCCGGTGAACGCCATATCGTCTTCACGGATCTTCTCGCGCGGGCTGAAGCCGTTGGCCGGGCTGTCGCCATCGGGATCGAAATAGGTCGTCACGCCATTGACGGTGCGCGAGACGCGCGTCGGCACGCGGACATTCTCATAGGCGCTGGCGATCCGCCGCGAATAGGTGCCGAAACTATAAATCTCGGCACCGCCGAAATCATAGGCGGTGTTATATTGAAGGTTGGTCAGCCGCGATTGCGCATCGCCGTTGATCCTGTTGACATAGGGAAAGCCGGCCATCCCCGGATACAGCGCCTGCTGCGTCGCGCTGAGCGACGGGCTGGTCGTGCTGCCGAGCAGATTGCCATTGGCATCCGTCACGCGGCGATCGAGACCGCCGACCTGGGTGAAATCGTGGAAGCGGTGGAAGCCGGTGATGTTGAGGAAGCCGGAGTCACCGATCTTTGTCGCGAGGTGGATCGTCCCGGCATAGGTATCGCCGCCGGTCTGGTAATTCTTGCCGGCGGTGATGTAGCCGTCGCCGCCCTCCTTGTCGTCCTTGAGGATGACGTTGATCACCCCGGCGATCGCATCCGAGCCATATTGTGCGGCGGCGCCGTCTTCGAGCACTTCGATCCGCTTGATCGACGAGGGGCTGATCAGGTCGAGGTCGGCGGTGGCGGCGCCCTGATAGGGTCCGCCGAGGACGGCGAGGTTCGACGTTCCGTGCCGGCGTTTGCCGTTGACCAGCACGAGCGTGTGGTTGGGGCTGAGCCCGCGCAGCCGCGCCGACAGCGTCAGATTGGCGGTATCGCCGCCGAACGCCTGCGCGGTGAACGACGGGACCAGCTGGGTGAGTACCTGGTTGAGATTGGGCTGGCCGACATGGCTCAGCGTATCCGCGTCGAGCACCTTGATCGGCGCGGCGCTTTCCGCGGCGGTGATGCCGGTGGCGCGCGTGCCGGTGACGATGATGTCATTGTCCTGCGGCGGTTCGCCGTCGGCGAGCGGCGACGGTGTCGGTTCGACCGGTGTCGCGATCGGCGTCAGGGTTTGACCGTTTGCCGCCGTCGTCTGAGCGATGAAGAGCATGGCCGCGATCGCGGCACGTGACGTTCCGATATAGAAACTCATGGTCGGCCCCCAGATGTTGTCAGGTCAGCCTCGCCATCTTCTCCCAAGCCTCTCGGATTTGTGCACAATCTACCGTTCCGGAAGTCGTGACCCCCGATTTGTTATAATGTCGTGATTCAATAAATGACTATTTACGCGTGAGTTACGTTTGCAATTGTTTGTTCGGTTTTCGATAGTGGCAACGCATTTTACTGGCCAGATGGTGACTGGCCGTCACAGCGACTTGATCATGGCGACGAAGGGCACGGCGATGTCGCCACATATCTGCGTTTGTCTCATCGTCGCGCGATAGCCGTGCGCAGCGTAGAAAGGTTCGCCGGGCAGGGTCGCCATCAACGTCGCGTGGCCGAAGCCGGCAGCGGCCGCCGCGGCTTCGCAGGTGGAGAGCAGCGCCCGCCCGACGCCGCGTCGCGCCTGCTCCTCCGCGACGAAGAAGGCGCGGATGCGGGCGGCGTCCGTTGCCGGATCGAGCAAGGCGCTGGATCGCCGGGCGAAGCGGTCACCCCCGAACAGCGTCGCCCGCCGGCTCCAGCCTCCGCAGCCGGCGAGCGCGCCGTGCCATTCCGCGACGAAATAGCTCCCGTCGGCGACCAGCTCGCTGTCGACGCCGAAGACGTGCGCGATCGCCGCTTCGATTTGATCGGTCTCATAATGATCCCGACTGAGCGCGCGGGCCGAGCGTGCGATCAGCGCCTCCAAGGCGGGGATGTCGGCCGGCGTCGCCGCGCGCAGCGTCAGCGCCGTGGCACCGGGCGTCATACGGCACGGCGACGCGCCGGGCTGACAAGCGCCTCCGCTGAGACGCGGCGGGCGAGCGCGAGCACCTGCGCCCGGGCGGATTGGATACCGCCCTCTTGCCAGCCGGGTGTCTGACTGAGCGCTGCGCTGGCGAAATAGATCCGTCCCTCCGGCGCTTGGAGCAGGCGGAAGGCGGCGGTGTCGATGTGGCCCTCCTGACGGCCGTTGGCGCTGCCCGCGTTCCAGTCGGGCCATGGCCCCAGGCTGTAGGGGATTTTGTGCCAGTTGACGGCAAGGCCATTGACCAGGTCGGCACCATGGCCGGGATGGAGCTTGTCGACGACGCCGCGGGAGAAGGCGATCTGCTCTGCGATCGAACGCTTCTGGAATTCCGCCGCAGTGGGCCCCGACGAATAGCAGCCGAGGATCATGCCGCGCTCGCTGTGTAGCCCCGCGGAGGGATACCAGATCAGCGTCGTCGGTCCGCCGACGAACGAAATACCGCCGTAGATCTGCTCGCGTTCCCAGAAGCGCGGACTTTCGAAGGCGACCTTGTTCGAATAATCATATTGGACGTTGGCGATCGTCGTCTTGAGCTTAGCCGACAGGTTGGTGTCGATCTTGGCCAGCACCGGAAAGGGGATGGTGCAGATCAGATAATCGGCGACCACCGTCTCGACGGCGCCGCTCGCGGGGTCGCGATACACGACCTCGACATCGCCGCTGCGCTGGCGGATGCGCGTGACCTCGGCGCCGCGCAGCGCCGGTCGTCGCAGCGCATTGTCCATCGCCGCGTGGATGCGGTCCATGCCGCCGACCGGCTCGAACATCGTCGCCTGCATGTAGAGATTGTCTTCGAACAGGGTCATCGGCAGCCGCTGATTGGCGAGCAGCTGATCGATCGGCATGGCCGTCGACGCCGTGGCGAAGGCTACGCCCGCGCCCGGCGCTGTGCCGAAGCCCGATCGCTCGGTGCCTGCGAACGCGCCGTCCTCGCCGAGATCGCCATAGGCCTTGATGAACGGCAGCAGCTTTTCCCGATCGACGGCGCTGAGTTCCGCATCGAGCGCCCCCTTGCGGATCGCCTTGGCGAGCAGTTCGGCGATCCGACCGCGCATGTCGTTGATCGCGGTCCGCATGCGGATCTTGGAGCCGTCGTCCGCCATGATATAGGCGGAGCGGCTCGAATTGACCTCGACTTCGAGGGGAACGCCGAATTTCCTGGCATAGCCGAGCAGGCCCTGATGGAAACTGGGAATACGTGCCGGCCCGGCGTTGAAATAGACGCCGTCCGAGAATTTGGCGGTTTGCGTCTCTTCCCCGTTCATCTCGATCGTGTCGCCGTTGCGCACGGTCCACGCCCTTCCGCCGACACGTTTGCGAGCCTCGAGCAACGTGACAAGGAAGCCGGCCTGTTCGAGCTCATAGGCGCTGGTCAGTCCGGCGATACCGGCGCCAAGGATGATGACGTGCCGACCGCGCCCTAGCGTCGGCGTCATGCCACTCATGTCCTGTGCCTCGGCAATGCCGGCAAGTCCCAAAGCCTGCATCGCGCCGAGTGTCGCACCCAACCCCCCGACCATACCGAGACGGGTCAGAATCCTTCTGCGTGTCACCATGAAGAGCGTCCCCTTGCGCGCAGGCCTACTGCGCACCCCGCCCCGTCGGCGGCAGACACCCCAGACATCCAGCTCCGATGGCTCGCAACGCTTGTTCGCATTCGCGGCTCTACGCGAAACTAACTGGCACTCAATGATGCCTGACCGGTACGAATCGAAGTAAACCAAAGATTTTCTTGCGCTGCAACATGTTTGTCATCTTGCACGCCAAAACCGGCTCTGGCGGTTTCCTGATGTGAAGGATCCGGCATAGCCTCCGGCGGATCACGGCTCTCATGCAGAGCAGAGGCTCCGTCAGACCAAATGCACCGGCTGGTAATTGAAAGCGGGTATGGGCGTCGACATCGAGCGCGTGAATGTCGACCTCTTCAAGGGCGAGAGCCACACGCCCGAGTTCCTCGAGCTGAACCCGCACGGGCTGTCGCCCGTGATGGTCGACGGCGACTTCGTCCTCTACGAGTCCGCGGCGATCAACCTCTATTTCGCCGAGAAGGCGGGGAGTGATCTGGCCGGTGCCACGACACGCGAGCGGTACGAGATCCTACAGTGGATGTTCTGGTCGGGCGAGCAGTGGCGGGTCTTCGCGACGCTCACGTTCGACGAACGGATCGGCAAGCGCTTCAGCCGCCCTGGAACGTGTAGCCGATGTCGCCATGCAAGAACCATGGAGCGACGTCCTGGCGCGGCGCATTGGCGGCGAGGCTTGTGGAGATGCGTCCGCGCGGAATGATCCCCTCCACTTCATAGTCGACGCCGCCTGCAATGGGTTCGGCAATGACGCGCAGGGCGCCCGTGTTGAGCGACCGGTCGCGGGTCGGTCTGCCTGGCCGGTCGCGTTCGCCACGATGGAAGAGCGAAGTTTCGACGGTCGCACGCCCGATTGTCTTCGAGCGGCTCAGCAATCCGCCCCACAGGAAAAGGTAGAAACCCTCGCGATCCAGTGCGTCGCTGTTCCGTCGCAGCGAGGGCACGTCTTCGGGGCGGCGCTGTTGCGGCAGCACGTAGACGGCGGTCGACCTCCACCCACCGCGCTAGGCGAGATCGGCGCGGACGCCGGTTTAGCCGTTGGTGGTATTTCGATAGTCGTCGGCCGCGACCAGCCGGCGGGAGCCGAGATTGAGTAGGAACCGCCCAGCCTGGATCGTCGCGTTCGTGTCGCGCCCGAATGGGGCGGTCGGCTTCCATTCGACATAGTAGGCTTGGATGAGCTCGAACCTATTCACCTCGCCGGTCAAAAGCGGCGTCCCTGCATTGTCGCCGGAGACGCGGCTGTCCCACAGCTCGCCCACCACCTTGACGGGGCCGTCCTCGTACCGACCGATGCGACGAGGCGGGCGAGCTTATCGGGTGTTATTGCGTTCGGAGCAGGCATGATGCGTCCCTTGCGTGATCGTGCTGGACGCGATGCTCTGGCTGACGCCTCGTGGGGAGATCGCAATCCCCATGCGCTTCATCAGCCATGCCCATCTTGCGATGTCAATCATCACTCCCGCGTCCCGATGCTCGTTAGGGCCGAGTTTCGAGAAGCTTTTTATGCCCGTTATTCGATCCTTTTTGAAAAAGCTGGCGGGGCAGCCGGCAGGGCGAGGCTCAGTACCTCCTTCGCTGCCAACGTGAATGAATGGCAGAAGGTGAGGAGCCGAAAAAGGGGCCGCGAATGTCCGTTTTCGGGTCACTTTGTCCAAACCGTCAGTTTTGTCTCATGCTGTTATCCATGCCGGTTATGCGATCCACAATCATCCGAATGGCATCTTCATCAAGCGGCTCGGTGTCGATTGAATTGTGGATGCCGATGCCCTCGACCAGCGCGTCCAGCGCCCTTGCCGTCAACGGATCAAAGAAGCGCTCGAGCGCCGCGCGACTGTTGCTCATCCACCGCCGCATCACCGCGGCGACGGGCGGATGGCGTGCGGCAAAGGCATAGAGTTCATAACTAAGCAGCAAGGTGCGCGGTGTGGCCCATATCGATCCCGCGATGATGGCGACGATCGCCGCCTTGGCGCTGTCCCGATCGCCTGCCATTGCCATCCGCTTCGCAAATTCCTCCGACGATTGCTCGGCCAATTGCAGAAATGCCGCTGCGATAAGGTCGTCCAGTGTCGCGAAATAATAGGTGACGGACCCTAGCGGCACGGCTGCAGCCGCCGCGATGCGACGATGCGTGGTGCCCGTCACGCCGTATTCGGCGACGACATCCAGCGTCGCTTCGATGATCCGCTGTCGACGTTCAGGATCGTTCCGCTTTGTCCCGCCGCTCACGGCACCCCCTTTGCAAAGCATATGTACATATGTACATTTGTACATATCTTTCGTCAGCGGGCGTCGCTCGCTGCCGTAACCTATAGGGAGGACGGGGGGCATGCAGGAAGCAATAGTATCGCGGCGCACGGTCATGGGTGGTGCGACGGCGCTGGCGGTCCCGTCGATCGCACGCGGCAGCGGTAGCTTGGTACATACCGTGCTGGGGCGAGGCGACGGCGTCTGGCTGAACGCGCCCCGTCGCTGGAACGTCGATGCGAGCGGAGAAATGACACTGGTCACCGATCGGGCCACCGATTTCTGGCGCGAAACCCATTATGGCTTCACGCGGGATTCCGGTCATTTCCTCGGTTTCGCCACTCCAGCCGCGTTCACGGCGCAGCTGCGCATTCGCGGGGAGTATCGACAGCTTTATGATCAGGCAGGCATCATGATCCGGATCGACGAGCGTCGCTGGATCAAGGCCGGAATCGAACTGTCCGATGGCCGCGCGATGTTGAGCAGCGTCCTGACCGATGGTCGCTCGGACTGGGCGACCAGCCCTTACGCACACGATCCACGCGATTTTTGGATGCGGGCCACGGTCGCCAACGGTGTGCTGCGCTTGCAGGTCTCGGCGGATGGCATGACGTGGCCTCTTGTTCGATTGGCACCGTTTCCCGTGGTGTCTTCCTATCGCGTCGGCCCCATGGCCTGCACGCCCGAGCGCGAGGGGCTGGGTGTACGGTTTTCCGATCTGCGGATTACCCCGCCGCTCGGCAAAGACCTGCATGATCTGAGCTGAGTGTGATGAGCGAGAAGACCAAGATGCTGGCGGGCGAGCTTTACACCGCCGACGATCCCGAACTGACCGCCGACGCGGCGCGCACGGCGGCGTGGATAGCTCGGTACAACGGCATGGCTGACGCCTCAGCGGCCGATCGCGATCAATTGCTACGCGAGGCAATGGGGGACGTCGGAGAACAGGTTACCGTCCGAGCGCCATTCTACTGCGACTATGGTTATAACATCTATCTCGGCACGGGAGCGTTCCTAAACTTCGGCTGCGTCGTGCTCGACGTCGTGCGCGTCGATATCGGTGCCGGTACGCAGATCGGGCCGGGCGTGCAGATCCTGACCGCCGACCATCCCCGCGACCCCGCTCTGCGGGCGCGGCGGCTGGAATTCGGACGGCCAGTCCGGATCGGCGCGAACGTTTGGATCGGCGGTGGCGCATTGATCTTGCCCGGCGTGACGATCGGTGACGATGCGATTGTCGGCGCCGGCAGCGTGGTCACCCGTGATGTCGCAGTTGGAGAGACAGTCGTGGGTAACCCCGCACGAGCAGCACGACGATGATCCCGCAGTGTCCACCGGATGCCGTGGTTATCCGCGACGGCAAGGCTCATTTCGAGGTTCTCGATGGGCTGCGCGGCACCGCAGCGCTGCTAGTGGTAGCGTTCCATATCCAGGGCATCACGGTGCTGTTCGACGCGCCGCGACTGCTGCTGCCGCATGCGTATCTGGCAGTCGATTTCTTCTTCGCGCTGTCGGGCTTCGTCGTCGGCTATGCCTATGACGATCGATGGGGAACGATGTCGACACGCCAGTTCCTGGTCCGCCGGTTGATCCGGCTGCATCCCCTCGTCGTGCTGGGCGCGGTGCTCGGGCTGCTCAGCTATGTGGCGGACCCGTTCGCGGGCAATCGGCAAAATGCGCCGGGAATACGCATCGCATTTGCGTTCGTCATGGCGTTGTTCGCTTTGCCATCCGCGCCGCTGGCCAACCGCTTGGGGGACAGCCATCCGCTGAATGCCCCCGCCTGGACGCTGTTGCAGGAATATATCGGCAACCTGGCCTATGCGCTGGTGCTCCGGCGGCTCGAAACGCGTGCGCTGGCGATAACGGCGCTTATCGCCGGACTGATGTCCGCGGCGATGGCGCTGTCGCTGGGGTCTTACGATACCGGTTGGGGGCTCGCCAATTTTTGGGGCGCGCCCGTGCGGCTTGCTTATCCGTTCATCACCGGTCTGCTGATCTTCCGCCTACATGACCGGCTGCCGCGATGGCGTATCGGCTTCGTGCCGCTCAGTCTGAGCCTCGGCGTCATCTTCGCCGCCCCCGTGTTGCCCAGCTACGGTGGCCTCAAGTTGAACGGCCTGTATCAGACAGTGTGCGTGCTGCTGTTGTTTCCAGCAATCATCGTGTTGGGGCGGCATTCGGGCGGCGGTCGGGTGGTGAGCCGCCTGTGTCGTGCGGCAGGACAGCTATCCTACCCACTGTACATCACGCATTACCCCTTCGTGTACCTATACATGAATTGGATCGCTGCCGGTGGCACGACGACATGGGTGACGGTGTCGGTTGCGGCGGCCCTCTATGCTTTCACGATAGCCTTCGCCTTTGCCGCTTACCGCTGGTGGGACCTGCCGCTTCGTCTGGCCTTGCAGCGGCGACGGGTCGAGCAAAGACGCCGCTACTGACATGTCACCGTTGGCCAGAGCGGTTCCGGCGAATGCCCCGATGCTGATGTCCATGGCATCCCACCCGAATGAATGGCCGGAGTTGAGGACGAATCGGGAGGTGACCGCGGGCCTCGTCACCAAGGCAAGGTCGTGTCGAAGCGATCGACATAGCGAAGCCCGGGTTTGCCCCGATTGGCGTCGATCATATCGACGACCAATGGAATGCTCTCCTCGATCGAAAGGGAGGCGTCGCTGCCGCCCATGTCCGTCCGCACCCACCCCGGTGCGACGAGGAGGAGCGTGTGGCCGTCGCGCGCCTGCTTGGCGGCATACCCCTTCATCAGCATGTTGAGCGCGGCCTTGCTGGATGCGTAAAGCTGCCAGCCGCCGTTCGCATTGGCGATGCTGCCGAGTTCGGACGTCATGACTGCAATGGTCCCGCCCTCCGGAACCAGGTCACGCAGCACCTCAGCCGCGCGGATCGGCGAGAAGGCATTGGTCAGCATCATGTCGAGGAAGTCGCCCTCGCTGGCGGTGGCGGGGCTCGCTTCGATCGCACGGGCGATGCCAGCGTTGATGAAAAGCACATCGAGGCGGCGATCGCGCAGCCGGTCATGCAGGGCGCGCACGCCGTCCCCATCGTTGATGTCGACCGTCTCGACGTTGATCTTTCCGGGATGTCGCTCGCTCAGGCGGTCGAGCGCGTCCGACCTTCCGCGTGCGGTGGCGATGACGTGCCACCCCCGCCCAAGCCATTCTTCGGTAAGCGCAAAGCCCAGGCCTCGCGAGGCGCCGAGGACGAGAACGGTCTGTCGGGTCATGATCTTCTCCAATATTGTGTTGCGGTCAGAACGCGGCCTTGCCGATCGAGGCTCCGCCATCGACGTGCAGCGTCTGGCCGGTGATGAACCCGGCATCGTCCGACAGCAGGAAGGCGATCGCTGCGGCGATCTCGTTCGGCTGGCCGAAACGGAGCATGGGCACGTTCGCCAGATACCGGCGTTCGCCTTCGCTGCCCGGCGGATTGTTGGCACGGAAGAGGTCGGTTTCGGTCGGGCCCGGCGACACGGCGTTGACGGTGATGCCTGTTGTCGCCAGCTCCAGCGCCCAGCTGCGGGTGAAGCTCGCGAGCGCGGCCTTGGCGGCGGCATAGGCGGTCCGATCGACCGCACCGAGGACGGTGAGGCTGGTGATGTTGACGATGCGGCCCCAGCCACGGGCGCTCATGCCGGGCAGCAGCGCCTGCACCGCCTGAACCGCCGGATGGAGGTTGACGCGAAGCACCTCATCGAGCGCTGGCAGCGCGATCTCGCCCAATCGCTGGGGCGCGACCAGCCCGACATTGTTGACGATCCCGTCGAACGCGAAGCGCGTCGTCAGGTCGGTAAGGGCCGCCCCGGTCGCCTCGGCATCCGCAAGATCGACCTGGCGGAATGTGCCGGGGAGGTTCGGCGCGACGCCACGCGCAAGACCGACGACATGATCGCCGGCGCGCACCAGGCGGTGGGCGAGCGCCAGGCCGATGCCTTTGCTGGCGCCGGTGACGAGGAAGGTGCGGGACATGGAATGCTCCGTCGGGAAGGCCCGGTCGCGATCGCGACCGGGCCGATCGGTCAGGCGGCGACACTGGCGGCGCGGCGAAGTGCCGGCAGCATGTCTTCGGGCTCTGGGCGGCGCGTATAGTCGGGGTTCACCTCGGCATAGAGGATGATGCCATCCTGCCCGATCACGAAGCGGCCCGGCATCGGCAGCGTCCAGCTCGGATCGCCGTTGAACGAGGGCAGATCGTTCTTCAGCGCCTTGTAAAGCTCGACCAGATAGTCCGGCAGTTCGAAGCGCAGCCCGAAGCTGGCCGCGACATCGTTGTGCGTGTCCGAGAGGATCGGAAAGCCGAGCGCGTTCTGACGTACCGACTTGCGGCTGTTGACGGCGGTCTGGGGCGAGATGGCCACGAGCTTTGCGCCCAATGCTTCGAAGTCCGGCAATGCGGCCTGCAAGGCCTGCAGCTCCATATTGCAATAGGGGCACCACACGCCGCGATAGAAGCTGACGACGAGCGGCCCCTGGGCGAGCAGCTTCGCCGAGGAGACGGGCTTGCCATCGGGATCATCGAGCGTGAAGGCCGGTGCCCGGTCGCCCGCCTTCAACGCGCGCCCCGCTGCGCCACTGGCGATCAGTTCGGCCGTGGCGCGGTGCATCGTCTCGATGACCGATGGCGGGACGTTGTACGGCGGTTTGCCGGCTTCGAAGTCGGTCTTGAAGGCGTCGAGCTGGGCTTGCAGGGTCATGGGTCTTCTCCTTCGATTTGAAGGTCAGGCAGAGGGGGCGAGAGCGTTGACGCGGGCGACCGCGCGCTGGACGGCGGGGCGGGCGTCGATCGCGGCGAACCAGCGGGCGACATGCGGCGCATCGTCGAAGTCGATCCCGGCGAACTCACGCCGCCACAGCCAGCCGTAGTGGGCGATGTCGGCGATGCTGAATTCGCTACCGGCGACGAAGCGGCGCTCGGACAGTACACCGTTCAGGACCGTCACGACCCGACGAGCTTCCGTGGTGAAGCGGTCGATCGCGATCGGCTGCGGCTTTGCGGCAAAGCGCTGGAAGAAGCCGGACTGGCCGAAGGCGGGGCTGAGCGCGGAGGCATGGAAGAAGAGCTGCTCGAAGACACGCGCCCGGTCCTCGCCGCTTTCGGGCAGCAGGTGGCCCGTCCTCTCGGCGAGATAGACGAGGATCGCCGCGGACTCGGTGAGCACGAAGCGTTCGCTATCGGCCGCCGTGTCGACCAGCACCGGCACCTTGGCATTGGGATTGAGCGCGACGAACGCAGCATCCTTCTGCTCGCCCTTGAGAACGTTGACGCCGTGCAGTGTGTAGTCGAGCCGCAGTTCCTCCAGACCGATCAGTACCTTGATGCTGTTAGGGGTGGCGAAGGCGTAGACGTCGATCATGGCGGGCTCCTCGGCGGTGTGAGGAACAGATGCCGCGCTCCCGCTCGACACGGCAGCAGGCCATGAGCGATAACGCTCATTCCGAGGAGGAATGACGTGGATCGATATCAAGCGATGGCGACGCTCGTGCGGGTCGTGGAAACCGGCTCCTTTTCCGCGGCGGCACGCCAGCTCAATGTCGGCCAGCCCGCCGTATCCAAGACGATCGCGCAGCTGGAGGGGCGTCTGCAAGTCAGCCTTCTGATCCGCTCCACCCACGGGTTGACGCCGACGGAGGCGGGGCTGCGATTCTACGAACGGGCCAAAGCGGCCTTGCGCGAGGCGGACGAGGCGGAGCTCGCTGCCCGCGGCGCTGGGGCAGGGCTATCCGGTTGCCTGCGGGTGTCGGCCGCGACGACTTTCGCCCGGCTCTACATCTTGCCGCTGCTGCCGCGATTTCTCGACGATCATCCCGATCTCGAGATCGACGTCATCCTAGACGATCGGGTGATCGACCTGATCGCAGAAGGTATCGATGTCTCGTTGCGGATGGGCAATTTACCGGATTCTGCGGCCGTCGCACGCAAGCTGGCGACCGGCGGGCGGTCGGTGTTCGCAACGCCCAACTATCTGGCGCGAGCTGGCGAGCCGGAGAGCCCAGCCGATCTCGCCGTCCACGAGACCATCATCTACAGCCAGCTGACCGACGTCTGGTCCTTCACGCGGGAGGGTACCGAGGCGTCGGTGACCGTTCATGGCCGGATTCGCGTCAATGCGGCGGAGGGCCTTCGCGCGGCGGTGCTCGCCGACATGGGGCTGACGATCGGGTCAGACTGGATGTTCGGTCCCGAACTGGCCGATGGCCGGATCAGGCGTCTGCTGACCGACTGGTCGCTGCCGCCGATCGATCTCTGGGCCGTATTCCCGGCTGGGCGCATGGCGAGCGCGAAGGCCCGCGCGTTCGCAAGCTTCGTCGCAGCCGCACTCGACGAGGTCTATTCCCAACCGGCATAAGCCTTATCGCCACACGCCGTCGTCCGCTTCCGCGCTCGTTGGCCTAGCTGATCGTCATGCCGACCAACCCGGTCGCGCCAGGATCAAGGATCAGCACCATGGCCAAGTTCGACACCTATCGCGATGCCTTTCCGAATGCCCACCTGACCCGGAAGGACAACGGTGTGCTGGAAGTCGCGCTGCACACCGATGGCGGCAAGCTCGTCTTCAATGGGCACACTCATGAGCAGTTCGTGGAGCTGTTCCACCAGATCGGCGAGGACCGGGATACCCGCGCGGTGATCCTGACCGGATCAGGCAATGCCTTCATGGATGCGATCGAGCCGGACGGCTTCGACTTCTTCACGCCGCAGGGGTACGATAAGATCCTGCGCGAGGGGCGCAAGGTGCTGTCGAACATCCTCGATATCGAGGTGCCGATGATCGCCGCACTGAACGGCCCGGTGCTGCTCCACAGCGAATATGCGCTGCTTGCCAACATCGTCCTGGTCACCCCCGACACCGTTTTTCAGGATAAGCCGCATTTCGACTTCGGCATCGTACCCGGCGACGGCGTTCACATCCTGTGGCCGCATGTGATCGGTTCGGTACGTGGTCGCTACTTCCTGCTGACGCGGCAGATTCTTGATGCGCAGACAGCCAAGGAATACGGCGCCGTCAACGAGATCGTCCCGGCCGACCGCCTGCTCGCCCGCGCGCATGAGATCGCCGACGGTATCGCTGCCTTGCCGCCGCTGACCGGCCGCTACACCCGCATGGCGCTCACCCATCGGCTCCGTCGCCTGGTTGAGGAAGGCACCGCCTATGGCCTTGCGCTTGAGGGTATCAGTGCAGCTCAAGTCGCGAGGGAAGTGGCCGCATAGCGCTCTTTATTGGGTGCCACGCATAATCGCCGGGTGGCACCACCTATGCCTGAATGAGTGGCCGTTTTCGAGAAGGTGACGGTCGGACCCCGATGACTGGATTTTGGTCAGGCCGCAAGATCGGGCGCTTTTACCGACCAACCATCCCAGTGCATCACGACATCGCGCGCGGTTTGAAATTTGGCGGGGTAAGTGCCGATCGCCCCGAGCTGGTCTGCATGCCGCTGCAGCTGTCCAGCCACTTTGTGCGTACCTTGCTGACGTCGCTTGGCAGAAGATAACGATGCCACAAGCGTGCGACGCAATGTCCGGCAAAGAGGCGCTCAAGAACATCATGCATACGGGCTAAAGAAATGTCGGCGTGCCGCTTGACGTCCCCCCTGTTTTTTCATCCATGTTGAGTGAGAGTTTTCCGGCCCTTTGAAGCCTGCGGGCGAGGAGCTGGACATGAAGAAGACGAGGCACACGGAAGAGCAGATCGCGTTCGCGCTGAAGCAGGCGGAGACGGGTACGTCGGTTGCGGAGGTGATCCGCCGGATGGGGATCTCGGAGCAGACGTTCTACTGTTGGAAGAAGGTGTACGGCGGGTTGGGGGTGGGCGAGCTGCGGCGGTTGAAGCTGCTCGAGGAGGAGAACCGCAAGCTCAAGCAGCTGGTCGCGGACCTGAGCCTGGACAAGCATATTCTGCAGGACGTTCTGGCAAAAAAGCCCTGACGCCTAGACGACGGCGCGAGCTCGTCGCGCACGTCCAGGCGTCTCACGGCGTCAACGAGCGACGCAGCTGCCTGGCGTTAGGCGTCGACCGGTCGTCGGTGCGCTACGTGTCGCATCGGCCGGATCAGGCACCGCTGATGCTGCGCATCCGTGATCTGGCCGCGACGTGAACGCGGTACGGCTACTTCCGCATCTACATTCTGCTGCGCAGGGAAGGATGGATCGTGAACCACAAGAGGGTCTACCGGCTCTACCGGGATGATGGACTGAGCCTGCGGCTCAAGAAGCCTCGCCGCAACGTCAGCGCCGCCAACCGCGACCGGCAACCCGCGGCTGCGGCGGCCAACGAGATGTGGTCGATGGATTTTATCTCGGACGCGCTGTTCGACGGTCGGCGGCTGCGGGCGCTGACGGTGGTGGACGCGTTCACGCGCGAGGCGCTGGCGATCGACGTCGACCAGGGCATCAAGAGTGAGCAGGTAGTCGAGGTGATGGCGCGGATCTCGTCGATCCGCGATGCGCCCCGAACCATCCGGGTGGACAATGGGCCGGAGTTCATCTCGAAGGCGCTCGACCGATGGGCCTATGAGAACGGCGTCATGCTGGACTTCAGCCGTCCAGGCAAACCGACGGACAATGCCTTCGTGGAATCGTTCAACGGTCGCCTGCGAGACGAGTGCCTGAACACGCACTGGTTCCTGTCCCTGGAGGACGCGCGGGCCAAGATCGAGGCCTGGCGGCGGGACTACAACGAGAGCCGCCCTCACACATCGCTTGGCTGGCTGACGCCGGTAGAATATGCTGCTGCCACGGCCAAGATCGCGGCCGAATGAACGCCGGAAACTCACCCTCGACCCGGATGAGAAACCGGGGGACCCTCAACACCCGGTCGGTCTCTGGTTGCTGCTGGATGAAAGACTGGGGTCAGGTCACCGCCGGTCGCCAATTCGGGGCTTGCGGTGGCTCTCGAGACAGAACGGCCGCAGATGCTCCATAAGTTCGTCAGACAGCCAAACAGCTCGCCCAAACCGATTGCCTCATGGAGCCTGAAATCAGATCGCTTCCCTCACATCATCGGGGCTCGACCCGAGCGTCTGCAGGTGGGCCGAAGCTGTCGCGCAGCAAGTGCACCGCCGCCCTAAGCCGAACGCGTGGCCCCTCGATCACACCCGAAGCTCGTCGAGCGTGAGAGGGTGTCCCAAGCGCCGAGTTCCACCTTCATTGCCTCCAACTTCTGTTCGACCAAGTCGAGCGCGTCATCGCCCAGGAACAGCCGGACTGGCGGATTTGCTGACTCGACCAGTGCGAGCAGGGCCTGCGCGGCCTTTGCCGGATCGCCGGGCTGGTTGCCGCTCTTGGCGTGCCTCGCGGCACGGATCGGATCCATCACCGCGTCATAATCGCCGATGGTGCGTGGCGTGCGATCCATGGACCGGCCGGCCCAATCGGTGCGGAACTGGCCCGGCGCGAGCGCCGTCACCCGGATGCCGAAACTCGCTAGTTCCTTGCCGAGCGCTTCCGAAATGCCCTCCAGGGCAAACTTGCTGCCGCAGTAGAAGCTGATCCCCGGCATGGTGATGAAGCCACCCATGGACGTGACGTTGATGATGCGGCCGCGACGCCTTTCGCGCATCCCGGGCAGCACCGCCTTCATCATCGCGACCGGACCGAACACGTTCGCCGAGAATTGCCGATGCAGATCGTCGATGGACGATTCCTCCAGCACGCCCTCATGGCCATATCCGGCGTTGTTCACCAGCACGTCGATGATGCCGACCTGTCGCTCGGCAGCCGTCACAGCTACCGGAATGGCATCGAAGTCGGTCACGTCGAGCACCAGCGGATGCGCGCGGTCGGGTGCGAGTGCGGCAAAGGCTTCGGCATCGGCAGCCCGGCGCACGGTGCCGATCACCCGATGGCCGGCGTGCAGCGCGCCTTCGGCGAATGCCCTGCCGAGGCCGGAGCTGACACCGGTGATGAGGAAAGTCTTAAAAGTGGGGGTCGTCATGACTACACTCCGCAAACTCACAATACCTATATCATGATATAGATGCGGACATGGCGAACAGCAAGATCGATCCTCCTTCCCCCGGCTCCAGAGGCGAGCCGCTGCGTCAGCGCGTGATCGACGCGGCCGAACGGCTGCTCCGCGACGGCAAGGCCGACTTCTCGATGCGCGACCTCGCAGCGGAGGCCGGGGTCAGTTTCGCGACTCCGTTCAATCAGTTCGGATGCAAGGCGGCGATCATGCAGACGCTCTCCCAGCGTCGGATCGACACGATGGAAATCCGCTTCGCCGCTGCGCCGCGGCTGACGGATACGGCCGCGCGCGTCATGCTGGCCATCGATACGGCGGCGGCGGTGATGCTGGAGGAACCTGCGATCAACCGCGCGGTGATGGGCATGCTCGGCACCGCCAGTTCGTCGCCCGGACAGGTCTGGGCGCGCTCGACGGCGCTCTGGACGCTCGCGCTCGGCGCGGGAGACGGGTTGATCCCGGCCCGGCGGGAAGAGGCGTTACGATGTTTGCCGGGGCAACTCGCCTTCGCCTTTCGTGGGGTGCTGTCGTTCTGGACGGCGGGCGAATTGCCCGACGGGGCACTCGCGTCCACCGCGCGAGACCTCGCTGGCACCTTGCTGCTTGGCTTTACCGAGCAGCAGCCGTCTTGAAACTCTGGCTTATGAAGCCGCCAGAGCGGCCATACGAGCGTCTACCAAATCACGCAGGGTCGCAGGCGCCGGACAAGCGTCGTCGTCACCTGAAGCTGTCTTCATAAGCCGAGCCGCGCCAACCGAACCACGGATGTCTTCATCCGCCGAACAGCTGCGCCAGTTTGACGTCGATGCGCACGCCCAGCACGATGGCACTTGGAATGTTGGTCGTGCGCTTGGACGCATAAATTGGGTCGGGGTTGATGACATATTGTACGTTTGGCAGAACACGCAGACCGGGCACGGTGGCCCAGCCGTAGTTGATTTCGCCAACGATCTCGTCGTGGTGCGGCGCGCCGGTGCCGCCCGCCTTGGCGCGCAGGTCGCGCAAATAGTCGATCTGCTGGTCGCTGAAATGGGTGTTGGAGACGATGAACCCGATCGTGTCATTGTCCTGGCCCCTGAACGTCCCGGTCTTGACGAACCCGGCGGAGGCAAACCAGTCGAGCTGCTGGACGTTGCCGACGTTCCAATAGCCGCGCGCGAACACGGCGAGGTTGCGCTTGCTCGCTCCGGCGGCGCGCGCGATCGTCTGGTCGACCATCGCATAGAGGCCGACGCGGTTGCCGCCAAGCGCGACACGCGGCAGGCCGGAGAGGGCCGATGAACCGCCGTTGCGATCGTAATAGAGGCTGCTGCCGCCGTCGGTGTTGAGATAGACACCGAGCTTGTAGCGGCGCGGCAGCCGTTCCTGCGCGAAGCTCGTCTGATAGCCTGCCTCGCCGGCGATCAGCACGCCGGTGCCCTTGCCGAGCGAGAAATCGAGCCCGCCCTTGCCGGTGGCATTGAGCGCATTGTTGTATTCGAACACGCCGATCTGGACGTAGCGGCGCTGATCTATCGCGTAGCGCGCCTTTGCTGCCCAGGAGGAGTTGGGAAAGGCGGTGATGCCGATGTCGCTGATCCCGCCATAAGCGGTGAGGCAACTGGTGTTGGTCATGAACACGCAGTTGAGCGGCGAATTGTTGAAATAGCTGTTCACGGCCGCACGACCGACCATCAGGTTGAGCCTGCCGAAATCATGCTCGATATTGAGCTGCGTCAGGCGCGGCCCCGATACCGGCCGCCAGGTCTGCTGGAAGCTGATCGAATTGCCGATCACGTCGCGGCCGAGGCTATCGCCGGTGAACCATGCGCCCTGCACGTGGACGCGCGTGTCGGACCAGCCGAGCAGCCTGTCGAGATCGAGATCGGCCGCGCCGCTGACCCAGTGCGATTCGCGCACGCCCTGGCGGACGCCGCCGACCGGATTGCCCGCGACGTTGTCGACCACATCCAGCGCGAGCGTGACGCCGTCCGCCTTGAGGCCGCGCAGCGTCTTACCGATCGCATTGTCGCGCTGCCACCGGGTGAAGCCGCGTGGCGCCGCGCTCTGCTCGGCGGGCGCCGCGTCGGTCCGCCCCGACGAGAAGGCGGTCGCCGGATCGCGCGCCGTCTCGCGTTCGCCCTCGCCGGTCAGTGGCGGCGCATTGCTCGTCGGCGCTACCGGATCGGTCCGCTGCGGCGCGGTCGGGGCGGTCGTTTGCGGCATGATCGCCTGGGCGGCGAGCAGGAGCGCGAGGGTGGCGGACATACGTCTCTCCTTCACCGGTCGCGATGTCGCGCGACCGGTCTATGTCATTGGCGGGGGCAGGGCAGGGTCAGGCGGCGGCGATGCCCCATCGCCGCCGGGCCGCGTCGGTGCCGACCGCGGCGGCGAGCGTGCGCTCGTCGAGCTTGCCTTCCCATTTGGCGATGACGATCGTCGCGACGGTATTGCCGACGAGGTTCACGAAGGTCAGCCCTTCGGCGAGGATGCGGTGGATGCCGAGGATCAGCGCGATGCTCGCCACCGGGATCGTCCCGGTCGTGTTGAGCGTCGCCGCCAGCACGACGAACGCCGCCCCGGCGATCCCCGCCGCGCCCTTGGACGTGAGCAACAGCACCGCGATCAGCCCGAGTTCGTGCCAGACGGTCAGGTGCGTGTTGGTCGCCTGCGCCAGGAACACCGCGACGGTGGTGAGGTACAGGCAGGTGCCGTCGAGATTGAACGAATAGCCCGCCGGGATGACGAAGCCGACGACGCTCTCCTCGCAGCCGAGCTTGCGCAGCTTCTGGATCAGTCGCGGCAGCACCGTCTCGGTCGACGTCGTGGCGGCGACGATGACGATCTCGTCCCAGATATAGCCGAGCAGCCGCCACAGGCTGACGCCGCAATACCAGGCGACACCGCCGAGTACCGTCGCGGTGAACACGCCGCAGACCACGAAGAACTCGACGATCAGCTCGCCCAGTGACAGCAGCGAGGCGGTGCCGAACTGGCCGACGGTAAAGGCGATCGCCCCGAACGCGCCGAGCGGCGCGAAATACATGATATAGCCGATGATGCGGAAGAAGCCCTGCGACGCGCTCTCGATCACGTCGAGCACGGGCTTGGCGCGCTCGCCGATCGCGGCGATAGCGATGCCGAACAGCACCGACACGAACAGCACTTGCAGGACGTGCCCCTCGGTCAGCGCGCCGGCGAAGGTGGTGGGGATGATCGCCATCAGATAGCCGGTCACCGACTGGTCATGCGCCGATGCGACGTAGCTTTTGATCGATGCGGTATCGATCGCGGCGGCGTTGATGTTCATGCCGACGCCCGGTCGCCACAGATCGACGGCGACGAGGCCGAAGATCAGCGCGAGGATGGTGATCGCCTCGAAATAGAGGATCGATTTGAGCGCGACCCGGCCGACCGCGGTCATGTCGTTCATGCCCGCCACGCCGTGCACCACGGTCACGAAGATGATCGGCCCGATCATCATCCGGATCAGCTTGATGAAGGCGTCGCCGAACGGCTTCATCGCCACGGCGGTGCCCGGTGCGAAATGGCCGAGCAGGATGCCGATCAGCGTGCCGACCAGCACCTGGAACCACAATTGCCCGGCGATGCCGAAGCGGCGCGCCTTCTTCTCCGTCTCTCCTATCGTCGTCATGATCGTTATACTTTTCTCTGCTGGGGCGACGGTCAGGCGAAGAGCGTGCCGTCGAACAATTTGCGCGCGGTGCGGATCATCCCGGCGCCGGTGACGACGCCGTCGGCGTCGGTCTCGATCACGCAAGGGGTGATGCCGCTCGGATGCTCGACACCGAGCGTCCTGGTCGCGCCGGCGCCGACCGTCGCAAGTGCCGCGGCGGGGCTGCCGGCCACCAGGCAGGCGGTGGCGACGCTGACCGCGCCGAGCACGCCGATCGAGGCGTGGCAGCGGTGCGGAATGAACGAGCGGACGCAGATCGCGCCCCCGGCGCGCGGCGCGGCGACCAGCATCATCTTCGGCACCGATTGCGCACTGACGTCGCCCAGGTCCATCAGCGGCCCGGCGGCAAGGCGGATCGCCTCGATCCGGGCCTTCAGGCTTGTGTCACCGTCGAGCGTGTCGCGATCCTCATAGCCGGTGATGCCGACGTCGGCGGCGCGTAGCACGACGCAGGGCATCCCATTGTCGATCAGCGTGGTTTCCACGCCTTTGATCACGTCGACCGGTCGCCCGGTGGGCAGCAGCGCGCCGCAGCTCGATCCGGCGATGTCGGCGAAGGACAACGCCACCGGCGCGGCCGTGCCGGGGACGCCGTCGATCGCGGTGGTGCCTGCATAAGTGACGGCGCCACCGGGCGTCTGCACCACTGCGGTCGCGGCCTTGCCGGTATTGACCATATGGATGGCGACACGCGTCTCGCCGTCGGACGCGGTGACAAGGCCGCGTTCGATCGCGAACGGGCCGACGCCGGCGAGCATATTGCCGCAATTCTGCTTGTCGGTGACGATCGCCGCGTCGACGAAGACCTGGAGGAACAGATAGTCGACGTCGATTCCGGGCCGGTTCGACCGCGCGACGACCGCCACCTTGGAGGTCAGCGGGTCGGCGCCGCCCATGCCGTCGATCTGGCGCGGATCGGGTGAACCGAAGGCGCGCAGCAGGAAGGCGTCGCGGGCGTCGATGGCGCTGGGCAGGTTGTCGGCAAGGAAGAACCCGCCCTTCGACGTGCCACCGCGCATCCACATGGCGGGGATGCCATCACTCATAGCGCAGGCCCTTCGCGGCGAGCGCATCGCGCATCGCATAGATGTCGAGGCCGAGTTCACCCGCGGCGAGGCGTGTGCGTTTCGCCTCCTCGCTGGACTCGCGCGCCTGCGCTCTGGTCAATATCGCGTCTGCATCGTCGCGGCGGACGACGCAGACGCCGTCGTCGTCGGCGACGATCACGTCGCCTGCACGCACCAGCTCGCCGGCGCAGACCAGATCGACATTGACCGAGCCGAGCGTCGCCTTGACCGTCCCCTGCGCGCTGATCGCTCGCGACCAGACCGGAAAGCCCATGGCGGTGAGATCACGAATATCACGCACGCCGGCGTCGATGATCAGTCCGCGACAGCCGCGCGCCATTGCCGAGGTGGCGAGCAGGTCGCCGAAATAGCCGTCCTCGCACGGGCTGGTCGGCGCGACGACGAGCAGATCGCCCTCGCGCAACTGCTCGATCGCGACATGCATCATCCAATTGTCGCCGGGTGGCACCGACACGGTGACCGCCGACCCGGCGATGCGTGCGCCGGGATAGATCGGCCGCAACCGGCTGGCGAGCAGGCCGGTGCGGCCCTGCGCCTCATGCACCGTGGCGACCCCGGCAGCACCGAGCCCGGCGATCGTCGCCGGATTCGTTCGTTCGATCTGTGTGACGACGCGCGCCATGTTCATCCTCGATCCCGTGTAACTTTGTCGTGGCTTAGAAGGGATATGGCGGGCGGCGGACAACGTCGATTTGTGCACGAGGCATAAGCTGGTGCTAAGTGTGTGCGATGAACGAGCCACTCGACTTCAACCTGCGCCATCTCGACGCGGTCGCCGCGGCGGCGCGGCTCGGCGGCATCAGCGCCGCGTCGCAGGCGCTCAATCTCTCACAACCGGCGCTGACCCAGGCGATCGCCAAGACGGAGGCGCGGCTCGACCAATCACTGTTCGATCGTCAACCGGGCGGCGCGGTGCCGACCGAGGCGGGGCGGCGGCTCGCCTTCCGTATCGAGCGCGCGCTCGGCTATCTGACACGCGGTGGCCAGAGCGTGCGGCGCGGCGCGCGGCTGCCGCCGCTGCCGCATATCGAGCGACGCGTCACGCTCGGTCAGTTGCGTGCGCTGATCGCGGTCGACGAGGCGGGCAGCTTCGCGCTCGCGGCGATGCGCACCGGCCTGTCGCAGCCCGCGCTGCACCGCGCCGCGCGCGATCTCGAGCAGCAGCTCGGCGTGCCGTTGCTGATGCGCCAGGGCCGGACCGTGCAACCGACGCCTGCCGCCGGCCGCTTTCTGCGCTTCGCGCGTCTGGCGCGCGCCGAGTTGCAGGCGGGGCTGGACGAGATCGCGGCGCTGCGGTCGACGGGGGCGGGGCGGATCGTCGTCGGCACGATGCCGCTGGCGCGCGCGGTGCTGCTGCCGCAGGCGCTCGCCCGCTTCGCGCGCACCTATCCCGCCGCGTCGGTCGAGGTGGTCGAGGCGCCGTATCTCGAGCTGCTCGCCCGGCTGCGCGAGGGCGAGATGGACCTGCTGGTCGGTGCGATGCGCGATCCCGTGCCGGTCGGCGATGTGGTGCAGGAGCCGCTGTATACCGACGATCCGGTGATCGTCGCGCGGGCCGGTCACCCGCTTGCCGGCACCGATCCGCCCTTCGCCGCGCTAGAGGGTTATCCCTGGGTCATCGCCGCGGCGGGCACGCCGACGCGACAGCGCTGGGAGCAGATGTTCGCCGACCACGGCCTGACACCGCCGCGGCTGCGCGTCGAATGCGGTTCGGTGCTGGTGATCCGGGGATTGATGCTCGAGGACGACTGGCTGACGCTGATGGCGCGCGACCAGTTCCTGTTCGAGCGCCGGGCCGGCCTGCTCGTCGAGATCCCCGGTGCGGGCATCGCACTCCGCCGCCGGATCGGACTGACGATGCGCGGCGACTGGCACCCGACCGCGTTGCAGGCGGCCTTCGTCGAGACGTTTCGCGTCACCTGTGCCGACTGGACTTCCGCAAAAGCAATGGCCGATCAGCCGTTCCGATATGCCTGAGCCGCCGCGCGGCAGTAGCGTCGCCGGCATGATCATCGACTGTCACGGCCATTACACCACCGCGCCGGCACCCCACACCGACTGGCGCGAGGCACAGAAAGCGGCGTTCCGCACCGGGGGCGACATCGATCCCGCCTATCCCGCCATCTCCGACGACGCGATCCGCGAGACGATCGAGACCAACCAGTTGCGCCTGCTGCGCGAACGCGGCGCCGACATGACGATCTTCTCGCCACGCGCCTCCGCGATGGCGCCGCACGTCGGCGATGCGGCGGTCAACCGGATCTGGGCACAGCGGTCCAACGACCTGATCAAGCGCGTCGTCGATCTCTTCCCCGAGACCTTCGTGGGAGTCTGCCAGCTGCCGCAGACCGCGGATCTGTCGATCGACCAGTCGATCGCCGAGCTCGAACGCTGCGTCACCGAGCTCGGCTTCGTCGGCTGCAACCTCAACCCCGATCCGTCGGGCGGCCGGTTCGCCGCGCCGCCGCTGTACGACCGCGCCTGGTACCCCTTCTTCGAAGCGATGGTCGAACTCGACGTGCCCGCGATGATTCACGTCTCGGGCAGCTGCAATCCGGCGATGCACGCGACCGGCGCTTATTACATCGCCGCCGACACGATCGCCTTCATGCAGTTCATCGAGGGCGACCTGTTCCGCGACTTCCCGACGTTGCGCTTCATCATCCCACATGGCGGCGGCGCGGTGCCCTATCATTGGGGGCGATACCGCGGGCTCGCCGACATGCTGAAGCGGCCGCCGCTCGCCGACCATGTTATGCGTAACGTCTATTTCGACACCTGCGTCTACCATCAGCCCGGCATCGATCTGCTGTTCGAGGTGATCGACGTCGACAATATCCTGTTCGGGTCGGAGATGGTCGGCGCGGTGCGCGGCATCGACCCGCAGACCGGCCAGTATTTCGACGACACCAAACGCTATATCGACGCGCTCGCCATCCCCGACGCCGACAAGCGCAAGGTGTTCGAGGGCAATGCGCGGCGCGTCTACCCGCGGCTCGACGCGCAACTGGCGGCGAGGGGGCTGTGATGGCGGCGTTCACATCCGATCCGGGCTGGCTGTGCTGGGACCCGGCACCGAGCAAGCCGCGCTTCGTGCCGCCGCCGGGCGCGGTCGACGCGCATTGCCATGTCTTCGGGCCGGGCGATGTCTTTCCTTATGCGCCCGAGCGGAAATACACGCCATGCGACGCTAGCAAGGCGGAGCTGTTCGCATTGCGGGATCATCTCGGCTTCGCCCGGAACGTCATCGTCCAGGCGACCTGCCACGGCGCTGACAATCGCGCGCTGGTCGATGCGCTGCGTAGCGCCGACGGCCGCGCGCGCGGTGTAGCGACGGTGCGCGACACGGTGAGCGATGCCGAACTGGCCGAGCTCGATGCGGCCGGCGTGCGCGGCGTGCGCTTCAACTTCGTCCGCCGCCTCGCCGACCCCAAGCCTGACGCCTATTACCGTGCGATCATCGACCGGATCGCGCCGCTCGGCTGGCACGTCGTCCTCTATTTCGAAGCGGCCGATCTGGAAGAGCGCTGGGACTTCTTCACCAGACTGCCGACCACCGTCGTCGTCGATCATATGGGTCGGCCGGACGTCACCCGGCCGGTCGATGGCCCGGAGTTCGGGCGCTTCCTCCGCCTGATGGAGGAGCATCCGAATGTCGTCAGCAAGGTGACTTGTCCGGAACGGCTGTCGAAGAGCGGTCCGCCGCACTATGCCGACGTGGTTCCTTTCGCCCGGACTCTGGTGGAGCGCTTTCCAGGTCGCGTGCTGTGGGGCACGGATTGGCCGCACCCGAATATGACGAGCCATATGCCGGACGACGGCAACTTGCTCGATATGGTGCCGCTGATTGCGCCTACGCCGGCGCTAAGGCAGAGCCTACTCGTCGATAATCCAATTCGCCTGTATTGGGCTGGCGGCTAAGTGTAGAGCTTGGCAACGTACGAAAACCGACCGTTTTAAAAATTTTATGCTGGATTATGCCGTCTCCCAGAGTTTTTTACCTCCAGAGAAGCGCGGGATCTTCGTATAGGTGATGGCGGGCAGGCAGCTTATCCATGTTTCAGCACTGCCATCGATGATCGGCCGCGTTGTGCAATAGGTAGCAACGTCAGAACAGTGCCATATCCTTGGTGGGCCCGCTATTGCCTCGATTATGGCCGCAGGGAGATCTCGGCCTAACGGTGATCGGATCCAGTTGAACAAATGACCGCTTTCGGGCCGAGGCAAAGTGTGCCCGGATGGCCGCAATCGGGTCGTCGTCACCGCAGGGCAGGGCGGCGGCTCTCGCCGAATTGCAGACGCTCGCTTCGCTCACCTGAAAACTTCCCCCATCGCGTGTGCTTGAGGGTCGAAGCTGTCCGGAAATACGGTAGCATCGTCATATTCTGCGCCAGTGAGGTCGGCTCCGTCCAATTGTGCACCAGCCAGCGAGGCTCCTTGCAATTGCGTTGCCCCTCCCACACTATCGTGGGCGAGATTGGCACCGCGGAGGTCTGACTGGTCGAAATTGACCTCCTTTAGATCCGCCCCGCATAGAAGCGCGTCGCGTAGATCAGCGCGTGTGCAATCCGTACGAAACATGATGGCCCAGTAGAGGTCCGCGTTCTGCAGATTCGTAAAGCGTAAGTTAGCGTCGCTTAGGTCAAATCCTGCGAGGTCCGCACGTCGCAAGTCACGACCGGATAGGTCGATACTGTCGAGATCCCCAGCTAAGCGCTCGTCGTGCGTATCCAGAAGCGCATGGCCTTCGGTAGTGTAAACTATCATGACACAGGCATAGCCGATCATTAGCTGCTGTCTGCTTTCCTCCCACATCAAAACATTCGACGCCAAAGGATCAGGTGCCTGGCGCGGCCATGCTGCGGATATGAACGAATGACTGGAGTTGGGGAGTGGGGAAGAGACCACGAATGACCGCAAATGGGTCGTCGCTGCGGTTGAGCCACCTTCACCGTCATTTCCGACTCGCTCTTCGATCGCGATTGTCTTGAACCGGTCAGCCGGTACAGATCTCGCTCGTCCTTCCAAGAATATCGCGAACGCGCCGTGCCAGATCGGCCATCGTGAAGGGCTTAGTCAGCACCTCCATCCCGGGATCCATGTGGCCATTGCCGACGGCGGCATTCTCGGCGTACCCGGTGATGAATAGCACCTTGAGGCCCGGACGGAGTACCCGTGCGGCATCGGCAACCTGACGACCGTTCATGCCGTTCGGCAGTCCGACGTCGGTGATGAGAAGATCGATCTTGGCATTCGTCTCCAGCACATTAAGGCCCGCCGCTCCATCGCCAGCTTCGATCACGCTGTATCCAGCTTCGTTGAGCACCTCGTCGATGAGGTGGCGAATGGTCGGCTCATCATCGACAACCAGGATCGACTCCCGGCCTTCGGTATCTGCGGGGGCGCTCCCGCCGCTGCTATCAATGTCTACGGCATCGCCGAGGTACCGGGGCAGATAGATGCACATCGTCGTGCCGTGTCCGACCTCGGAATAGATGCGCACCTGCCCACCGGACTGCTTGGCGAAGCCGTAGATCATCGAGAGGCCGAGGCCAGTTCCCTGACCGATCGGCTTGGTCGTGAAGAAGGGGTCGAAGGCACGCTCGATCGTTTCGGGCGTCATGCCGGTGCCAGTGTCGGTCACGCAGATGGAGAGATACTGGCCTGGGGCGATGTCGCGTTCGCGGCCGGCGCGCCCATCCAACCACTTGTTGGCCGTCTCGATCGTCAATCTGCCTCCCTCTGGCATTGCGTCCCGGGCATTGATGCACAAATTTAGCAGAGCGTTCTCCAACTGACTCGCATCTACCATGGCTGGCCACGCACCGGCGGCACCGACCACCTCCATCTGTATCTCGGGGCCGACCGTGCGGCGGATCATATCCTCTATTCCCGCAATGAGGCGATTGACGTCGATCGGTTTGGGATCAAGCGTCTGCCGACGTGAAAACGCCAGCAGGCGCTGCGTCAACGAGGCGGCCCGATTGCCCGCTCCTTGCGCGGATGAAATAAATCGATCGAGCCCGTCCAACTTTCCACGCGCGATGCGTAGTTGGAGCAGTTCGAGATTTCCCATGATGCCGGTCAGCAGGTTGTTGAAGTCGTGTGCCAACCCCCCGGTCAGCTGACCTACCGCCTCCATCTTCTGCGACTGGCGCAAGGCTTCCTGCGCCTCTTGGAGTTCACGTTGCGCACGGACCCGAGCAGTGATGTCCTGCGCGTGATGGAAGGCGCCGAAGATCCGCCCCCGTTCGTCCCGCAACGGAGAATAAGCAACCTCCCAATGCGGCTTTTCTAGATCGGGGTCCCCGAACTCCTCGATGACGGTAAAGGTCTCGCCTTGTAACGCGCGCAGCATGAAGCTGCGGATGGTCGCCGCTTGATCGGGCAGGAACAGGCTGGGAAAATCGTCACCGATCCGCACCCTGTAGCCGTAGATGCGGTAGAAATCGTCGCTGTGCGCCTGATTGAAGCCGATCAGACGGCAATCCTTGTCGAACGCACATACGGGTGCCTGATCCGACTGCACAATGTTTTGGTACAGCAGGAGCGCTGCGGTGCGCTCGCGCACCTGTTCCTCAAGCGTGTCCGCCAGCTCGCGCAGCTCCCTTTCAGCCACGACTTGCGCAGTCGTCTCGCCGGTGACGCACAACAGGCCGGCAATGGCTCCGCCGTCGTCGAACACGGGCGAGTAAGTGAATGTCCACCAGCTCTGTTCGGACGTTCCGTCGCGGCTGAGGTCGAGCGCCATGTTGGTCATGGTCCGAGGTTCGCCTGCAAGTGTCGCCGACACCAGCGGGCCAATGTCATCCCATATGCTCGCCCAAACCTCTCTGAAGGGGCGACCAAGGGCATCATCGACGCGGTAGCCCAGAAAGGGGCGATAAGCGTCGTTATAGAAGCACAGCAGATCGGGCCCCCAGGCGAGAAACATTGGAGTCAGACAGGCCAGCATCAGCGCGATGGTCGAGCGCAGTGACGATTGCCACTCTGCCATCGGGCCGAGAGCAGTGGATGACCAGTCGTATTCGGCAATCTCCTTGCCGGTCACACTGCTGGAATGGGCTAAGCTCGCGTGCGGGTTCGGAGATGCCATAGCCTTGCTTATGGCAGACGATGGAATTGTGCATCCTCTTGCAGGCTCTGTCGGGAGGGCAGCGGTAAAAAAATGTTGGTCGACTTTTCGTCGCCTCTCATGGCGATGTATCGAAACCCCATCTTTTTCGGGACAGCTAACGATCGTCCGGCCCACGCTGATGCTGGCTTCACGACCTCTCACTCCGAGCCTGAATCAACGTCTGAAGTTCAGAAGCGGCGAAGACGGCGCGAACGGCCGCAAATGGGTCTTTCTACCAACGAAACGGAGCGCTTCCTAGAACCGGAACGCTCACTGCCCACTCGCGCCTTACCAGCTTCGTGCAGGTTGGATCCGGCTCGACCGTCTCGGGCGAAAAGTCGAGCAGTTTAGCGGCCATGGCAATCGGCCAACGCATGCGCAGGACACGGGGAAAGCCTCTTGAGGTGGCTATGATCTGTGTGACCGATTTGTCGGGTCGCCCGCGCACCTCTCTCTCTCTCTCTCTCTCTCTCTAGATGCTCCCGTCCTAAGGTATCGAGGCCAGAGGGCGGCTGGGCGCGCACAGGTTCGCACTAGTTCGCACTGGTTCGCAGTGCGAACCTTATTAGCCTCGCGAATCTGACTCTCGGCCTTCGCGCGCTTACGTATAGCCGTGTCCAAAATCCTGTATTTGTCAGCGATTTTGCGAACCGATACATCGCGTGCCAAGTATTAAAGTCAAATACGCGACCAGTAAACACTATTTTCGCGGGCTTCCTTCGCGGCATCCAAGATTGGAGGTTCGCACCCGCCCGCTTTCCAGAGGAATTTTTTCTCCGCGTGAGAGCCTATGGGGTCCTTAGCGTCGGCCCCCGGCGGAGGTCGGACCTACCCCCCCCGGGGGGGGTAGATCGACCGCCGGAGGCTCAACCATCCGTAAACGTCGCTACGATAGGGATGGGATAGATAGACGTAACTCCGTAGATGGAACGATGACGTGAAACTGCTTCCCCCAAGTTTTCCCAAGATCGGCCGGGAATGGAAGCGGCTAGATGTGAACGTCCTAAAAGGTTTTCTGCCTTTGCTGATTTCGGCTATCTTGTACGATCTTTGGGGTGCGGTCACCACTGGGGTGATCGCAGAGCATAAACGAGGCCATTCAGGCGGTTACTCATTCGACCGAGAGCCTGGTGGTTTCTTGGTCGAGTTTACGAAAGACGTCTTGTTCCTGTCGTTGTTGCTTTACGCGCTGCGCCTTGTTTTTAGGAGAGGCCGCGTACTAGCAGAGCAGCGGCGAGCCTCGAAGACACAGCCTGAAGCGGATTCGGAATCGACGTCGAATTAAGGCAGCATGTGGAGCCTTATTGCCGCCGATGCTCCTGCCGCTGCTTGCGACTGTTATGGCACGGTGCGCAGAGACACCAGAGGTTCGCCGGCGACCAGAAGAGCGCCTTGTTACCGCGGTGCGGCTCGCGGTGATCAGCGACCAGCTTCGACGTGTCGGCGGAGGCGAAGCCGCAGCCTGGCCACTGACAGGTGAATAGGTCCCGCGCGAGGATCGACATGCGCAGCGCGCGCCAGCGCGCCGTCTTGTAGAGTTTCCGCCATGGCGAGTGTAGAGCGCGATCTTCGTCGCGGGTGCGCTCGACAGGCGCAAGGCCGCCCAAGCCCGACCACAGCGCGGTCAGGCGGGACGGCAAGGCTCTGAGCTTGCCCATAGCACCACCTTTGCGCTGAGCGTTCGACGCCTATCGAATGTCTACTAAAAAGCGTGACGATTAGTATCGAATGAGCCGAAATCGACAAGAGCCACTAACCCTCGCGGGCGCCGCTCTATGAGTTACCTGTTTATAGTCACTACAGTGCGCAGATGTCAACTGCGATTTCATTAACCTCGTTGAATGAGCTGTTGCTTGCAAACGGCGTCTTAAGTTGTCCACCGAGCGCGGTTGCGGTCGCTTTCTTCTAACATGTAGCAGGCGACATTCGGGGAGCCGATGATGAGCAGCCCCCACCGGGTGGTCCGGGTTTATCGTTAGTGCATTGTTGTCTCGGCCGCCATTGCCGGGCGTAGGTGGAGCGAAGCGGAACCGGAGGCCGGTAATGGCGGTGTT
>NZ_JFYV01000023.1 GCF_000632225.1 Sphingomonas sp. RIT328 | reverse complement strand
GGCATGGTCTGGCCGTCGGTCGGCGCGGGCGTCGTTTGCGCCATGACCGGGGCGGCGAGCAACGCCGTGGCGGCCAGCAGGATGAACTTCATCGCAAGATCTCCTCTTCGAATCTCATGCGTCACTATCTGTCAACGCCTGCGCTGAACGTCCCAATGCGGCCTTTTCTCCATCGTTTCGCGGGCGATTCTATCCGGTCGGCGGATCGGTCGCGTGCCCGAGCCGTCATGACGTCGCATCCGCTCCGAGCCCGGGCTCCGGAGCGGACGCGGCGGGAGGCCTTTGCCTAGGCTCCTGAATCGAGCGAATAGCCCGCCGAGCGGACGGTGCGGATCAGGTCGGGGCGGTTGCCGATGTTGATCGCCTTGCGCAGCCGGCGGATATGGACGTCGACGGTGCGGCTCTCGATGTCGCTGTCATGGCCCCAGACCGCGTCGAGCAGCCGTTCGCGGCTGAACACCCAGCCGGGATGTTCGAGGAAATGCTTGAGCAGCCGGAATTCGGTCGGCCCGAGCGGCACCACCTCACCCGAACGGCGCACCTTGTGGCCGACCGTATCCATCTCGATGTCGTCATAAGTCAGTGCCTCGCCGGCGAGCGCCGGGCGGACGCGGCGCAGCACCGCGCTGACGCGGGCGACGAGCTCGCGCGGGGAAAAGGGCTTGGTGACGTAATCGTCCGCGCCGGTTTCCAGCCCGCGGATCCGGTCCTCCTCCTCGCCGCGCGCGGTGAGCATGATGATCGGCACGTTCTGCGTCTCGGTCATCCGGCGCAGGCGGCGGCAGACCTCGATCCCCGACAGGCCCTCGACCATCCAGTCGAGCAGCACGATATCGGGCGCCTTCTCCTTGGCGAGCAGCAAGGCCTCCTCGCCGTCGGCGGTGTGCGCGACGTCGAAATCCTCGCGCTTGAAATGATAGATCAGGAGTTCGGCGAGGGCGGCATCGTCCTCGACCAGCAACATGGAAGCGCGGGCCATCTGGGTTCAGTCCTTGTCCGGGCCGCCGCGGTCGCGGTCGGCCATCTGGGTGCCGGTTGCAGCGAAATAGACCATTTCGGCGACGTTGGTCGCGTGGTCGCCGATCCTCTCCAGGTTCTTGGCGACGAACAGCAGGTGGGCGACCTGGCTGATCGTGCGCGGATTCTCGACCATGTAGGTGACGAGGGTGCGGAAGATGCTGTCGTAGAAATCGTCCAGCGCGGCGTCGCTCTGCACGACGCGCACCGCCGCCTCGGCATCCCGCGCGGCGAAGGCGTCGAGCGCGTGGCGGACCATGTCGCTCGCCATCCGCGCCATCGACGGCAGCAGCGAGATCGGCTCGATGCGATGCTCGCCTTCGATTAACGGCACGCGCTTGGCGATGTTCTTGGCGTAGTCGCCGATCCGTTCGACCACCGCGGCGATCTTGAGAGCGGCGACGACCTCGCGCAGGTCGACCGCCATCGGCGCGCGCAGCGCGATGATGCGGACCGCGAGCCGCTCGACCTCCGCCTCGATCGCGTCGATCGCCTTGTCGTCGGCGCGCACCCTTGCGGCGAGCGCGGGATCGGGGCGGGCGAGCGCCTGCATCGCCTGCGCGATCGCATCCTCGGCGAGACCGCCCATCTGCGAGATCATGCCCCGTAGCTGGCCGATGTCGGCGTCGAACGCCTTGACGGTATGGTCCAATGGCATGTCCGTGTCCTCAGCCGTAGCGACCGGTGATGTAATCGCGGGTGCGCTCCTCCCGCGGATTGGTGAAGATGTCGCTGGTCGCCCCGAATTCGACCAGCCGGCCGAGATGGAAGAAGGCGGTGTTCTGCGAGACGCGCGCCGCCTGCTGCATGTTGTGCGTAACGATGACGATCGCGTAGCGGCCCTTGAGCTCGTGGATCAGCTCCTCGATCCGCGCGGTGGCGATCGGATCGAGCGCGCTGCACGGTTCGTCCATCAGGATCACCTCGGGGTCGACGGCGATCGCGCGGGCGATGCACAGCCGCTGCTGCTGGCCGCCCGACAGTGCGGTGCCGCTGTCCGACAGCCGGTCCTTGACCTCGTCCCACAGGCCGGCGCGCAGCAGCGACTGTTCGACCAGCGCGTCGAGATCGGCGCGCGCGGTGGCGAGGCCGTGGATGCGCGGGCCGTAGGCGACGTTCTCATAGATCGACTTGGGGAAGGGATTGGGCTTCTGGAACACCATGCCGACGCGCGCGCGCAGCTGCACCACGTCCATGCCGCTCGCATAGATGTCCTCGCCGTCGAGCAGGATCTCGCCGGTGACACGGGCGGAGGCGACGGTGTCGTTCATCCGGTTGAGCGTGCGCAGGAAGGTCGACTTGCCGCAGCCCGACGGGCCGATGAAGGCGAGCACGGTATCGCGGTCGACGTCGATCGAGACGTGATCGATCGCCTGTTTGGCGCCGTAGAAGACGCTGACGTCGCGGGCGGAAATCTTGGGGGTCACCAGCGGGTCTCGAACCGGTTGCGGAGATAGATGGCGATGCCGTTCATCGCCAGCAGCACGACGAGCAGCACGATGATCGCGGCGCTGGTCTTTTCGATGAAGCCACGGTCGATATCGTCGGACCACAGGAAGATCTGCACCGGCAGCACCGTCGCCGGATCGGTCAGCCGGCCCGGCGGCGAGGCGATGAAGGCGCGCATGCCGATCATCAGCAGCGGCGCGGTTTCGCCGAGCGCGCGCGCCATGCCGATGATCGTGCCGGTGAGGATGCCGGGCAGCGCCAGCGGCAGGACGTGATCGAACACCACCTGCACCGGCGACGCGCCGACCGCGAGCGCGGCGTCGCGGATCGACGGCGGCACCGCCTTGATCGCGTTGCGCCCGGTGATGACGATCACCGGCATCGTCATCAGCGCGAGGGTCAGGCCGCCGACCAGGGGCGCCGAGCGCGGCAGGTGGAAGGTGCCGAGGAAAACAGCGAGGCCGAGCAGGCCGAAGATGATCGACGGCACAGCGGCGAGATTGTTGATCGACACCTCGATCAGGTCGGTCCAGCGGTTGCGCGGCGCATATTCCTCCAGATAGAGCGCGGCGAGCACGCCGATCGGGAAGGCGAGCGCCAGCGTCACCGCCATCGTCAGCAGCGATCCCTTGAGCGCCCCCCAGATGCCGA
Organism: Sphingomonas sp. RIT328; assembly: GCF_000632225.1. Lineage (GTDB taxonomy): Bacteria > Pseudomonadota > Alphaproteobacteria > Sphingomonadales > Sphingomonadaceae > Sphingomonas > Sphingomonas kyungheensis. Next base: position 259,348 of record NZ_JFYV01000023.1, on the reverse strand, counting down.
CCCGCGTCGAATCGGTCGAATCGGCGGCGGTGAGGAAACCGCCGCTCCAGCCGATGCCGAGCAGCCCGCGTGCGTCGAGCGTCGCCACCATCGCCTCCGCCGCCGGCGTGCCGTCGTGCTTGGCGGCGACGTCGATCGCGCTGGCGGCAGGGACGGCGATGGTGAAGCGGCGGTGGAGCAGGGCGGGATCGCGCTTGATCGCGTCGCGCACCACCAGCCACGCACCATCCGAGATCAGCGCATCGCCGCCCGGCCCGAGCGTCCGCACCGCGGCGCGATCGACCAGCGCGTCGAGCCCCGCGCCGGCGAGCGCGAGATCGGCGCCGCGGCCGCGCAGCTGCGCGGGCGTCACCGGCAGCGGTGCGGCGGCGAGATCGATCGGCAGCGTGATGCGCGTCTGGCGGAATCCGCTCGTCCCCTGCCACACCATGCTGGCGAGCAGCCAGGCGAGGAACGCGGCCGACAGCCATACGGCAGCGAGCCCGGCGAGGCGGAAGCGCCGCTCGGCGGCATAGCGCCGCCGCGTCCGGCGGGCGACCGCCGCCGCGGTCCAGTCGGTGGGCTGGCGCGGGTTATTCATACGCCTCCCGATAGCGTTTGACGACGCTGAGCGCGACGACGTTGAGCGCCAGCGTGATGACGAACAGCGTCAGGCCCAGCGCGAAGGCGGCGAGCGTCTTGGCGCTGTCGAACTCCGCCTCGCCGGTCAGCAGGTCGACGATCTGCTTGGTGACGGTGGTGGTGCTGGCGAAGGGATTGGCGGTCAGCGTCGCGACGCCGCTCGCCGCCATCACGACGATCATCGTCTCGCCGATCGCGCGGCTGACCGCGAGCAGGATGCCGCCGACGACGCCGGGCAGCGCCGCGGGCAGGATGACGCGGCGGATCGTCTCCGACGGGGTCGCGCCCATCGCCAGGCTGCCGTCGCGCATCGCGGCCGGCACCGCGGCGATCGAATCATCGGCCATCGACGACACGAAGGGGATGATCATGATCCCCATCACCGCGCCCGCGGCGAGCGCGCTTTCCGACGAGGCATTGGCGATGCCGAGCGCGACGCCGACCTCGCGCACCGCCGGCGCGACGGTGAGCGCGGCGAAATAGCCGTAGACGACGGTCGGCACGCCGGCGAGCATCTCGATCACCGGCTTGAGCCAGGCGCGCGTCGCGGCATGGGCATATTGGGTCAGGTAGATGGCGCTCATCAGCCCGAACGGGATCGCCACCGCCATCGCGATCACCGCACCGATGAAGAAGGTGCCCCAGAACAGCGGCACCGCGCCGAGGCTCGCGCCCAGATCGCGCGGGTCGATCACCTGCGGGCTCCAGTGCGTGCCGAACAGGAAATCGCCGATCGGCACGATGCGGAAGAAGCGGCTCGATTCGTAGAGCAGGGAGGCGACGATGCCGACGGTGGTGAGGATCGCGATCAGCGACGCGGCGAGCAGCAGCAGCATGACGACGCGCTCGACCTGCGTGCGCGCGGCGAAATCGGGGCGGACGCGGGTGAAGGCGAGGCCGCCGCCGGCGAAGGCGAGCAGCAGCGCCACCGCGGTGGCGATCCAGTCGTAGCGGGTCTGCGCCGCGGCATAAGCGGGGGCAAGCTGCGCGGCGAGATCGTGGAACGCGCCATGGCTGCGCCCGGCGCCGAGCGCGCGCGCCTCCGACAGGATCGACGCGCGCTCGAAGCCGGGCGGCGGCAGCGCGGCGGCGGCGGGGGTGGCGAGCACCGTGTCGGTGACCAGCGCCGGCGCGGTCAGGCTCCACACCGCGAGGAAGACGAGCGGCGGCACCAGCGCGCAGATCGCGACGAAATAGCCGTAATGGACGGGCAATGCGGTGAAGCGCGCATGGCCCGGCGGCCGGAACGTCGCCGCGCGCATCCGCGCCGCCAGCCAGCCGATCAGCGCGAGCCCGAAGACGATGATCGCGAGCGCGAGCGGGGTCATCGCACGGCCCCCGACGCAAGCGCGTCCATGCCCGCGCTTGCGCACGATGGCGGACTCACCCAAAGCACCGCCCCGGCGGAGGCCGGGGGCCAGTTGGGCAACCGTCGTTGTCTTCCAAGAAGCTCCGCCCAGCTGGACCCCGGCCTCCGCCGGGGTGGTGTAACGGGAGGAAGGGCGACGATCCTTCCAAGGAATACGCGAAGGCAGGCGCTCGATCGCCACACGATCCGCCGGCCTGCCTGGCTCTGGATTCCCGCCTGCGCTGGAATACGGGTGCTCGCGACATCGTCGCTCCGACCTTCACGGTGCTCCCGCGGAAGCGGGAACCCAAGGTCGAGCAGCGCTACGCCTGCACCCTGCCGTTCGCGAAAGCGCAAGACCGCGCCCCCTCTCACAGCGGCAGCTCCGCCGGATCGAGCGGGATCGTCTGCGCGATCACCGCGGCGGCGCGCGCGCGTACCGCGGGCGGGGCGGCGATCAGGCCGCGGCGGACGAGCGGGCCGTCCGGTCCCCAGGCGACGGCATAAGCGGCGAGGAAGTCGCGCAGGCCGGGAATGGCGCGCAGGTGCGCGACCTTGACGTAGAGATAGAGCGGCCGCGAGCCGGGATAGGCGCCGGCGGCGATCGTCGCATAGCTCGGCGACACGCCGTTGATCGCGACGCCGTTCACCGTGCCGGCATTCTGTTCGAGATAGCTGTAGCCGAACACGCCGATCGCCTGCGGATTGGCGGACAGCTTCTGGACGATGAGATTGTCGTTCTCGCCGGCGTCGACATAGGCGCCGTCCTCGCGGACCCGCGTGCACAAGGCGGCGTGCGCGGCGGGATCGCGCTGCGCGAGCCGGCGCGCGCGCGGATCGATCGCCTCGCAGCCGCGAGTCAGGATCAGTTCGGCGAGCGCGTCGCGCGTCCCGCTGGTCGCGGGCGGGCCATAGACCTGGATCGGCGTCGCCGGCAGCGCCGGATTGACGTCGCGCCAGACGCGCGCGCGATTGGGCTGGCCGAGCGGCGTCGCGGCGAGCGCGCGATACAGGTCGGAGGGGGTCAGCTGCATTCCCGGTCCGGTCTTCGCCTCGGCGAAGGCGATGCCGTCGATGCCGATCTGCACCTCCATCAGCGCGCCGACGCCATGCGTGGCGCAGGCGGCATATTCGCTGCGCTTCATCCGTCGCGAGGCGTCCTCGATATCGGGATGCGCGGCGCCGAGGCCGGCGCAGAACAGCCGCATGCCCGCGCCGGTGCCGGTCGATTCGATCACCGGGGCCTTGGCGTCGGGATGGTTGGCGACATAGGTTTCGGCGACGAGCGTGGTGAAGGGATAGACGGTCGACGATCCGACCGCGGTAATCTGGTCGCGGGCACCGCCGCCGCCGCCGTTCGCCTGATCCTGGCAGCCGCCGAGGACGAGCGCCCCGGCAAGCAGCGGACCAAGAAAAAAACTGCGCATCGATTCCCCGCGAACGGCCCCCGTGCCGCTACATCCGCCTGTGTGACGGTTTCGTTACCCTTTGATGACAGCGCCCGCGTCGGCCGCCGCCGGCGGCAACATGACGGTGACGCTGGTGCCGACGCCGACCTTGCTGACGATGTCGAGCCGCCCGCGGTGCCGCTCGACGATATGCTTGACGATGGCGAGGCCGAGCCCGGTGCCGCCGACGCTGCGACTGCGACCCGGATCGACGCGGTAGAAGCGTTCGGTGAGCCGCGGGATATGCTGCGGTGCGATCCCTTCGCCCTCGTCGGTGACGGCGAGGCGCAGCAATCCCGATGGATCGCGGCCGAGCGTCGCGGTCACCGGCGTGCCGGCGCGGCCGTATTTCATCGCATTGCCGATCAGATTGTGGATCAGCTGCGACAATTGCGCCTCGTCGCCGACCACCTCGGGCAGATCGACGTCGATCGTGACATGGACGTCCTGCGCCCGCGGACTATGCGCGGCGGCGATCTCCGCGGCGACGTCCTCGAGCAATTCGCTGAGCGAGACGCGCTCGTCGGGCATGCGGTATTTCTCCGCCTCGATCCGGCTGAGCGAGATGAGATCCTCGACCAGCCGCTGCATCCGCCGCGCCTCGGAAAACATCACGTCGAGGAAGCGGCGGCGCAGGCCGGGATCCTCGCCCGCCTCCTCGTTGAGCGTCTCGATGAAGCCGAGGATCGAGGCGAGCGGAGTGCGCAATTCGTGGCTGGCGTTGGCGACGAAGTCGACGCGCATCTTCTCCGCAGCGTAATTGCCCGACTGGTCGACGAGATGGACGATGCGCGCGCCGTCCGCGGTCTCGCCGGTGCGCATCTCCCAGCGCTGGTCGGGGCTGCCGAGCCCGACCAGCTCGACCGGGCGGCCGGGCAGCGGCGCGGTCGAGCTCAGCCGGTCGGCGGCGGCGGGATGGCGGATCGCGACGCGCACGTCCTCGCCGACGATATGCCGCCCGAGCAGCCCGCGGGCGGTGGTGTTGGCGCAGGTGACGACGCCGCCGCGGACGAGCAGCACCGGCTCGGCGATGACGTCGAGCACTTCGCCGAGCAGCAGATTGGCGTCCGGCCCGGCGGTGCGCGTCGTCGCGATCCCCTGGTCGCCGCGCCCCATCGCCGCGAGCGCGGCGGCGATCGCGCCGACCAGCGCGATGCCGGCGCCGTCGGGCCGCCCGTCGACCAGCAACACCCCCGCCGCGGTGCCGCAGGCGATGCCGAACGCACCGCTGAACCGTTGGACGAATCGGGAAGCCATGAGCGACTCGCTAGCCGAGCTTGGCGGCGGCGGGGAGGGGGTGTGTGCGGCGCTTCTGCGGGGCGCCTTTTCGTGCCCGATCCGAGCTCGCCTTGCCGACTGCGTCACCCCGGACGGGGTCCCGGGTCCACCGTGCCGCAAAATCAACGCCTTGTACTTCTGCGAGACCACGCCAGTGCTCCTACGCACGCAGGAGCCCAGGGTTGGAAAGGGTCTCAGTCGTTGCTCTGTTTGACCCTGGGTTCCTGCTTTCGCAGGAACACTTTGACGTCGAGCTACGACGTCCACTTACACGAAGCACGCGCTCCTGCGGGATCCGACGCCGACCGAGCGGATCCGTTCGCCGGGCCTCACCCGACCCGCCAAATCCTTACCCGTCCCGCAACCGTACATTGCTCGCGCTTGCCAGTGGTTAGCGAATGTGAAAAGCAGTGGCGCTAGCGGGGTGGCATGACTGACGAGACGCCGGACGACGGCCCTATGCAAGCGCAGGCGCAGCCGGACGAGGCCGGCGTGGCGAGCCGGCGGCGCGTGCTGATGCTCGGCGCGGTGACCGCGGGCGCGGTGGTGTCGATCCGTCCGGCGCTGGCGCAGACCGCGGGATCGGTGATGACCTGCGAGATCCCGGTGCCCGATCTCGGCCGCGCCGGCCAGTTCATCGATGCCGAGGGCAATGTCGTCCCGTCCGGCACCAAGGGGGCGTTCCCGCCGGTGGCGCGCCCGTTCAAGGGCGAGGAGGTCAAGCGCGCGCTCCGCGGCGCCCAGCTGCCGGGGACGACCTATGAGAGCAGCCGCGCCTATGTGAATTACATCCGCCGGCTGCAGCGGGGGCAGGGGGGCTTCACCTGCTTCGCCTCGCTGCAGATGCCGCGCGGCTGAGCCATGCGCTACCGCGCCCCGGATGCCGCGGCGCTGCTGACCGCGGAGCTCGACGCGTTCACCGCGATCTTCCACCGCCCGTCGGGGATCACGCATCTGCTCGCCAGCCCGGCGCGCGAGATCCTCGCGCTGCTCGGCGAGGAGCCGCTCGACGGCGACATGCTGCTGGCGCGGCTCGCCGACCGCTACGACGTCGCCGATGCGACGCGCGACGCGCTCGCCGCGCGGCTCGACGAGCTGGTCGTCGCGGGGTTGGTCGAGCCGCTATGAGGCACCAGTTCACCGTCCGCATCGGCCCGATCGGCTTCCGCGTCGGCAGCGACTGGGCCGCGCCGATCGCGGCGTTGCAGGACCTCTACCGCTATTACCCCTCGCCCAATCTGCCCGACTTCACGGTGCGGCTGGAGGCGACCCACTGGTGGCGGCGCTGGCTGCGGCCGTCGATCCGCATCGGCGGCGATTACATGCTGCCCGAGGCGGCGCCGCTGCCGCTCGGCTTCGGGCTGCTCGCGGCCGAGATGGCGATGAACCTGCAACTGGCGCTCGGCGGTCGACGTTACCTGTTGCTCCACGCCGCCTGCGTCGCGCGCGATGGCGAGGCGCTGCTGCTCACCGGCGAATCGGGGGCGGGCAAGTCGACGCTGGCGACGCTGCTCGCGGCGCGCGGCTGGCGCTTCCTCAGCGACGAATTCGCGCTGATCGATCCCGAGACGGGGCTGGTCCATCCGTTCCCACGGCTGATCAGCCTCAAGAATGCCGCCATCGCCACCGCGATCGCCGCACGGCCGGATGCCAAGCTCGGACCCTTGCTGGTCGGCACGCCGAAGGGCGACATCCGCCATATGGTGCCCGATGCGCTTGCGGTCGGCGCGATGGACGAGCCGGCGCGGCCGGCGCTACTGCTCTATCCGCGCCACGGCTTCGCCGCCGAGAAGCGCGGCGTGCCGCCGGCCGAATCGTTCGTCCGGCTGACCCAGGCCTCGACCAATTACGTCGCGATGGGCGAGGCGGGGTTCACCGCGCTGACCCGGCTGGTGCGCGCGGTGCCGGCCCAGGCGATCGACTATCCCGACGGCGCCACCGCGATCGACCAGGTGGAGGCGCTGTGGCGGACGCGCTGATCCTCGCCCGTGCGCTCGCCGATCCGCAGTCGCTGGCGCTCGATACCGACTGGATCGGGCTGATCACCACCGCGCGGGCGGAGCAATTGCTCGGCACGCTCGCCTATCGGCTCGACGGATTGCCCTTGCCCGAGGATGTCGCGCTGCTGCTCGCCGATGCGCGTGCCTCGGCGGAGAACGGGCGCCGCGCCGCCCTGTGGGAGGCGGAGATGGCGCGGCGGGCGCTGGCGCCGCTCGATTGTCCGGTGGTGCTGCTCAAGGGCACCGCCTTCGTCGCCGCCGGGTCGCTCGCCGGGCGCGGGCGGTCGATCGGCGATTGCGACATCCTCGTGCCGCGCGCGGCGCTCGACCGGGTCGAGGCGGCGCTGCTCGCCGCCGGGTGGGAATGGGTCAAGCCCGACCCTTATGACGATGCCTATTACCGGCGCTGGATGCACGAGCTGCCGCCGCTGATCCACCGGACGCGCGACCGGATGATCGACGTCCACCATACCATCCTGCCGCCGACCGCGCGCATCACCCCCGACGCGGCGGCGCTGCTCGCCGACGCCGAGCCGCTCGGCAACGGTCTGTCGGTGCTGTCGCCGCGTGATCTGATCGTCCACGCCGCGGCGCATCTGTTCGCGGACGGCGACCTTGCCGGCGGGCTGCGCAACCTGTGGGACATCCACTGCCTGATCGACGATCACGGCAGCGACGGCCTCGCCGCACGCGCCGCACATCATGGTCTCACCCGCGAGACGGCACGGGCGCTGCGGCTGTGCCACCGGCTGTTCGATACGCCGGTCGCGCCGGAGCATCGCGATCTCAGGGGCGGCGACGCGCTCTACCTGCGCCGGGTGCTGGCGCGTGACGACTGGGGTCGGCCGATCCGCCCGGCGACCCGCTTCGCCTTCTACGTCCGCTCGCACTGGCTGCGCATGCCGCCGGCGATGCTCGCGCGGCATCTGTGGACCAAGTGGCGGCGTTGAATTGATTCACGCGGAGGCGCGGAGGCGATGCGCTCGTGGCGCCGCAGGCTCTCCAATCCGTCCCTTTTGATCCGAGCTGCCGCATCCCCGACCGCGACCTCTCCGCGCCTCCGCGCCTCCGCGTGAAAAAAGGAGCGTGATCGGGGCCTTCGCTATTCGGATGCGAATCCGCACATGTCCCGCCGGCAGGGTGACTCACGCGAAAACGCAAAGATGTCGCATGCGTAGCACCGCAGGCTTTCGCCTCCCGCCGATGCTTCAGCGCTGCCGCGCCCCTGAGCGCAACACCTTCGCGTCTTCGCGTCTTCGCGCGATTACCGTGGCGGCGAGGCGAGCCGTTCCAATGTCGGCACCAGCTCGGCATAGCCGTCGATCACCGCATCCGCGCCGAGCGCGTCCACCGGCTGCGTCAGGAAGCCGAACGCGCAGGCGATCGTCGGCAGCCCCGCCGCCTGACCGGCGCGGATGTCGAACAGCGAATCGCCGACGAACGCCGCGGTGCCGCCGCCGCAGCGCGCCAGCATCTCGTAGATCGGCTTGGGGCTCGGCTTGGCATTGCCCGGCCCCATCGTATCGCCGCCGATGATGCAGGCGAACCGCGCCGTCAGGCCGAGCGCGTCGAGCAGCTTGCGCGCCAGCGCCTCGAGCTTGTTGGTCACCACCGCGATCCGTGCGCCGCGCGCCGCCAGCGTGTCGAGCGCCGCGATCATGCCGGGAAAGGGGCGGGTCAGATCGGCGATATGCGCCTCGTAATGATCGAGCAGCAGCCGGTGCAACCGGTCGAGCGTCGCTTCGTCGCAGCCGCCGGTCGCCGCCATGCCCTGTGCCAGCATCGCGCGCGCGCCGCCGCCGATCATCGGCCGCACCGCCTCGACGCTCAGCGCCGGACGGCCGACCGAGGCGAGCGCGTGATTGACCGCGGCGGCAAGGTCGCCGCTGGTGTCGAGCAGCGTTCCGTCGAGGTCGAAGCCGACGATGTCGAACGGCGCGGCGGGCGAGGGGCGGGATGAAATCGGCGTCATGCCCGCGCGGCGGTGACGCGTCGCTCTGGAAATGGCAAGCCTTCCGTGGCAGTCGCTGCGCATGACCCAAGCTCTCGCCGTCATCATCCTCGCCGCCGGCAAGGGTACGCGGATGCAGTCCGATCTGCACAAGGTGCTCCACCCGATCGCCGGGCGGCCGATGCTGCTCCACCTGATCGATAGTCTCAACCGCGCCGGCGCGACGCGGCGCGTCGTCGTCGTCGGCGCCTCGGGCGAGCAGGTCGAGGCGGCGGTGGCGAGCACCGGGGTCGAGATCGCCTGGCAGCGCGAGCAGCTCGGCACCGCGCATGCCGCCCTGCAGGCCAAGGCGGCGCTCGACGGGTTCGACGGCATCGCGATCGTCTGTTTCGGCGATACGCCGCTGCTCGCCAGCGACACCGTCGCGCGGCTGGCGGCGCGGCTCGAGGCGCCGGACGCGCCGACCGTCGCGGTGCTCGGCTTCCGCCCCGCCGATGCGCGCGCCTATGGCCGGATCATCGCGGCGAGCGACGGCACGATCCGCAAGATGGTCGAATATAAGGACGCGAGTCCCGCCGAACGCGCCGTCGACCTGTGCAATTCGGGCGTCACCGCGGTGCGCACGCGCGACCTGTGGCGGCTGCTCGAATCGGTCGGCAACGACAATGCCGCGGGCGAATATTATCTGCCCGACGTCGTCATGCTGGCGATCGCCGAGGGTGGCCGCGCGGTGTGCATCGAGACCGGCGAGGTCGAGGTCGCCGGCATCAACAGCCGCGGCGAACTCGCCGCGGTCGAGGCGGGCTGGCAGGCGGAGCGCCGCGCGCAGGCGATGGCGGCGGGCGCGACGCTGATCGCGCCCGAGACGGTGTGGTTCGCGCACGACACCGTCATCGGCCGCGACGTGGTGATCGAGCCGCATGTCGTCTTCGGCCCCGGCGTCAGCATCGCCGACGGCGCGACGATCCACGCCTTCAGCCATGTCGAGGGCGCCTCGGTCGGCCCGAAGGCGGAGGTCGGCCCCTATGCGCGGCTGCGCCCCGGCGCGGTGCTCGGCGCCAAGGCCAAGGTCGGCAATTTCGTCGAGATCAAGAAGGCGACGGTCGGCGAGGGTGCCAAGGTCAACCACCTGTCCTATGTCGGCGATGCGAGCATCGGCGCCGCCGCCAACATCGGCGCCGGGACGATCACCTGCAATTACGACGGCTTCTTCAAGTATAAGACGCAGATCGGCGCGGGCGCGTTCATCGGGTCGAATTCGGCGCTGGTCGCGCCGGTGGCGATCGGCGACGGCGCGATCGTCGCGGCGGGATCGGTGGTGACGCAGGATGTCGAGGCCGGGGCGCTGGCGCTCGTCCGCCCGCCGCAGGTCGCCAAGCCCGGCTGGGCGACGCGCTTCCGCGCGATGATGGCGGCGCGCAAGGGTGGTGGGTGATATCACTGCGTGATATCATACCGGCATGACCCGCGTGCTCGCCGACATCCCAGCCGATGATCTGCAATGGCTCGATCAGCGCGCCGCCGCGCTCGGCCGGTCGCGCGCGGCGATGCTCCGCGAGGCGGTATCGACGTTCCGGGCGCAGTCCCAGTCGGAGAACGGGGACTGGCTCGATCGCGGGTTCGGATTGTGGAAGGACCGCACCGATATCGGCGATGCCGTCGAATGGCAGCGGCGCGAACGGGCCAGCTGGACGCGACCGTGGGACGATGATTACGAAGCGGTCAAAGCGGAATTCCCCGATCTGTTCGACGCCGAGGACGACCGGCAACGCCAGGTCTATCTGGACATGGTGGCCGGTCGCTATCCCGAGCCGATCTATCCCGATCCGGCATGATCACTGCGACCTTCGATTCGAACATCGTCATCGATGCTCTGGCGGGCTTCATCCCGGCCCGTGAAGAGATTCGGCGTGCCCGCGACGCCGGCGGCGCTTGGGTCAGTCGGATGGTCTGGGTGGAAGTGCTCGCCAAAGGCATGCCGGAGTTGGTGCGGGAGGCGGAGGCGTTCCTGCATGGCTTCAACGTCGATGAGATCGATGCCGATATCGCCCTGCGCGCCGCGGCGTTGCGCCGCGAACGCTTGCGGCTGAAATCGCCGGATGCGATCATCCTTGCCAGCGCAATGCGATATGGTCGCACTCTTGTTACTCGAAATATTCGCGATTTTCCGGCATCCATGCCGGGCATCCGCGTCCCCTACCTGATCTGAAGGCAGTACCGACTATGTGTGGAATCGTTGGAATCGTCGGCACGGAAGACGTCGCGGAGCGCCTGCTCGACGGGCTGCGCAGGCTCGAATATCGCGGTTACGACTCGGCCGGGATCGCCACCGATCATGACGGGGCGATCGAGCGGCGGCGCGCCTCGGGCAAGCTCGTCAACCTGACGCGCGAGCTCGCCGCGCATCCGCTGCCCGGCACCACCGGCATCGCGCACACGCGCTGGGCGACGCACGGCGGCCCGACCACCAACAACGCTCACCCGCATGCGACCGACGAGGTCGCGGTCGTCCACAACGGCATCATCGAGAATTTCAAGCCGCTGCGCGACGAGCTGATCGCGCGCGGCCGCGTCTTCACCAGCGAGACCGATACCGAGGTGGTCGCGCATCTGGTCAGCGAGAAGGTCGAGGCGGGGCTCGATCCGATCGCCGCGGTGCGCGAGGTGCTGCCGCGGCTGCACGGCGCATTCGCGCTCGCCATCCTGTTCCGCAAGCATCCCGAACTGCTGATCGGCGCGCGGCTCGGCTCGCCGCTGGTGGTCGGCCATGGCGAGGGCGAAACCTATCTCGGCTCGGACGCGCTCGCGCTCGCGCCGCTGACGCAGCGGATCGCCTATCTCGACGAGGGCGACTGGGTGGTCTGCACCGCCGAGGGCGCGCAGGTCTATGATCGCGACAACCACCCCGTCGAGCGGCCGATCACCATCTCCGGCGTCACCGGAGAGCTGATCTCGAAGGGCAATCACCGCCACTATATGCTCAAGGAGATCTACGAGCAGCCGATCGTCGTCGCGCAGACGCTGCGCTCCTACCTCCAGCGGATGGAGGAGCGGGTCACGCTGCCGATCCCCGATTTCGACCTCGGCGCGATCAAGCGCGTCACCATCGTCGCCTGCGGCACCAGCTTCTACGCGGGCATGGTCGCCAAATATTGGTTCGAGCAGTTCGCGCGCGTGCCCGTCGATCTCGATGTCGCCTCCGAATTCCGCTACCGTGCGCCGGTCATGGAGCCGGGCGGGCTGATGATCGTCATCAGCCAGTCGGGCGAGACCGCCGATACGCTCGCCGCGCTGCGCCACGCCAAGAGCGAGGGGCAGAAGATCGCCGCGGTGGTCAACGTGCCGACCAGCTCGATGGCGCGCGAGGCGGACCTGCTGCTGCCGACGCATGCCGGGCCGGAGATCGGCGTCGCCTCGACCAAGGCGTTCACCTGCCAGCTCGCGGTGCTCGCCGCGCTGGCCGCCAACCTCGCGCAGGTGAAGGGGCAGCTCAAGCCGGGCGAGGAGAAGCAGATCGTCCGCCACCTCGGCGAGGCGCCGGCATCGCTCAACGCCGCGCTCGCCTATGACGAATCGATCCAGGAGATGGCCGGGGTCATCGCCTCGGCGCGCGACGTCCTCTACCTGGGGCGCGGCACCGATTATCCGCTAGCACTGGAGGGCGCGCTCAAGCTCAAGGAGATCAGCTACATCCACGCCGAAGGCTATGCCGCGGGCGAGATGAAGCACGGGCCGATCGCGCTGATCGACGAGAATGTCCCCGTCATCGTCATCGCGCCGTCGGGGCCGCTGTTCGAGAAGACCGTCAGCAACATGCAAGAGGTGCAGGCGCGCGGCGGCAAGGTCGTGCTGATCAGCGACTATGACGGCATCCAGGCGGCGGGCGAGAATTGCGTCGCGACGATCACCATGCCCAAGGTGCATCCGCTGATCGCGCCGCTCGTCTATGCGGTCCCGGTGCAGCTGCTGGCCTATCACGTCGCGGTCGCCAAGGGCACGGATGTCGATCAGCCGCGCAACCTCGCCAAGTCCGTCACGGTGGAGTGAGACGCGGATCCCCGCACGTCTGGTGTGGACATTGAATAAAGATTGTCCAAAAAAATATAGTTTGTCCAATTCCAGAGTTTGTCCGTTTTACGACGGGCAAACTCTGGAATATAGCTTGTCCATTCCGCCCAATTTATCGAAATGCTTGTCATTCTCTTGAAAATGACACCGGAATAAAGATTGTCCATTTTCGCCCGCCGCCGTGCAAAATGATGAAATGGTCAGGAATAAAGATTGTCCATTTCCGCGCATCGTCGCCGAGATCGGCGAAAAGGTCGGTAATAAAGATTGTCCGTTTCCAACGGTCACCGCTCGAGGGGTCAGGAATAGAGCTTGGTGTTTGCGGATGGGCTGACGGTCTTGTCCTCGAAAAACCATCCTGACATCGGCAGGAGACTCCAGCTCCTCCGCGTCACGCCGCGCGGCGGATCGGCCTCCGGAGATCGCGCAATTCGTCCTCGATCATCCCGAGGTGACGGCACCTGAGCCCGGCCGCGCGCATGACCTGCCAAGCGGGAGCGCCATCCCCCAGCAACCGGCAGAAATATCTCGCTCGACGTCGTTGAAAGTCGTCCAGCCCTTCGGCCACGTCCACGACCGTCGATGCGCAACTCGGAAGCTTGCCCCGGCGCTTTGCGATCCAACCGACCGAGGCCACCCGACGCTCGAGCTCGGCAAGCGTGACGCGGCGCGGCGGCAGTTCGGCAGCGATCAACCGCGCCGCGCCTCTCAGCTTTGCCGCCACATCGATGTCCATCGATTGCCAATCGACCCGGGCCTTTCGAACGCTTCGAACCTTCGGCTTTGGCATGTGGCCGTCGTCGGGCAGCTCAGCCCGGATGGACGGAGCGATCGCACGTCCTGACGACCGGGTGGTCCATGGTATGGCGAGCCCCAACGAAAGCGCATGACGGATCATGGTCTTCGGGTCCATGCCGACCCGCCTTGCCGTCTCGCGCAACGGCGCGCCCGGGCGGACGAGGCGATGCAATGCTTTATCCAGCAGCGGGCCCGCAGATCTCAGCCGCGGTGGTAGCAGAACGCCCTCCGGGCTAATTCCACGAGTGTAGGAATGGCCGCAGTCACAGGCGAAAACGCCGACCACGGCGTCGCGGTTTCGATAGCGATCCATCTCGCGGATGCGGTGGTCGCCGTTGTGTTCGGAAAGAGGGTTCAAGCACGGCCAAGGGCCGCGGCCGAACGGATCGGTCACCGGCGCGGCGACATCGAGGAAGGATTCCATCATCACATGGAGCAGCGGGTGTATCGCCCTTCGATGCGTACGGACGAGCTCCTCCTGCCATCCTCCCGCACCAAGCTGGCGGCAGGCTTGCGGCAGATAGGCCGCTGACGCGCCGAAGTGATCCGACAATGCGTCGGCGAGGCGCCGCTGATCGACCTTGTGGCGCGAGCGCATCAACCCCGCCTCGGCAAGCCGCCGCCGATACAGCGGCATCCAATCCGTGGCGGATCGAGGCTGACGCGGTTCGCAACAAAGCGCGGCCTGCCGTTTAGCGATGTCGAGCAGCACAGGCAGTGCCGATGGACGAATCCTCGCAACAGGAGGGACAGGGCAGGATTCATCGGTGGCGCGCATGAACTGGTTTCGCCTGAGCTGACGCGGAAATACTCGGCTAGATCGTAGCACTTCGCCATGCACATGGCAGACGACCGATCCCGGCAGCTGGTGGGCGCGCAGCCATAGCCGCTCCCCGAGCCGGTCCATTTCATCGACGTGGCACGCAGGGCAAAACCGAAGAACCTTGGGCGCGTCGACCCGGAAGGCCGTCAAGCCCAGCCAGTGATGCACGCGTGTGGCATCCCCGCGACGCATAACGTCAATCGCACGCCGTCGAACGTCCGAAGACTGGAAAGCCAGATAGTAGGGGAGGAGGGTATGCCCCTCGATCAGGCAGTCCACCGGCAAGCCCAGGGCAGCCGCCACTTCCGGCAGATGCCCGGGAAGGTCGGGCGCCGCCACCGTCATTCTCGTACCAAAGACATCCACGCCAGCCGCCGCATTCGACGGCTGGCCCAGATGATGACGCCTGCGGGCCATTATTCCGTAAACAAGCTCATCTGCGTGGATATCGGGGCGGTACACAGTCACGCCGACAACACGTCGTCCAATGTGCTGATCATGCCGGCGGCTGACATTTTCGCGTGAACGTCCCCGGCAGCCGCGCGACCGACGTCCTGAATGCTACCTGCAGGCGGAGCTTTCACGGCTCGCTTCACGGGGGGCTTCCTGGTCGGTTTGGGTTCCGTTTCGAGGAGCACGTTGATGGTGTCAGCCATGCCGAAAAGATCGTCGGCCGCGTTGCGCCGAATCGCCTCCGCGATCACGCGATCCACGACCTCGGGTGCATGACCCCGTGTCAGAAGACCGGCTTTTAATCCCATCCACGGAGCCTCGGCGGATTCGCGGCGAGCCTCGGCGACGCGTTCGCGCAGCGCACGCAACTGCCTGAATTCGTCCATGGCCATATTGGTGTCACCGGCCAACAGCCGGTTTATGTGAGCGTGGAAATCCTCAAGATCCGGATAGGCGGCGAGAACATCGTCGCGGCCGTCCCGCATGGCCTGTATCATGGGTGCGATTACCTTGAATTCTTCCTTGGCTATCGCCCGGATGAGTTCCGGCGTGATGATTTCGGGAAGATCGCGAACCTCATTGTTCAGGATGGCTCGAAACTGGGTCAGCAGGAACAGCTTCATGGCGACGTCAATTACGCCCTGACATTCGTCGAACATCGCCTCGCTGAGATCGGGCGTGAGCGGAGTTTCGACCTTGGTCCATTGGTAGCCCCAGACCTGTGCCAGCCAGTCTTCCCACTCTTCGCCGCGCCTCAAACGCGGCCAGTTCAGCTGACCGAGCCCCATCGCCCGGCGAGCGTTCCGGAAGGATCCCTCGATTACCGGGCGTGCCTCATTGGTGCCGATCAGCATCACGGGGATGCCGAGCCGGTTCACCAGCGTGACGAGGAAGTTCATGACCGGCTTCACGCCGTCCCGCGACAGAAGGAGGTGCTGCACCTCATCGATGACGAGGAGCCCGATCGCGTGAAGATTTGCGAGGTGCTGCGCGTGCAGCATCAATCGTTCGGTGGTCACCTTCGACTTGACGAAGGTGTTAACGTAGTTCGTCCCCAGCACCTCGTCGACCGCAGTGATCAGGTCGATACACAGCGCGCGACGTCCACCGGTGGAGGGTGCCTCCACCTTCAGATACGGCAACTGCACCACCTCGTACGATAGTCCTTCCGGCCTTGCGATGCGCGGGAGTGATGCAAGTATCCGGCCGACCGTTCGCGTCTTGCCCATGCCCGGATCGCCAAGCAGAGCAAAGCCGACTGCCGCACTGCCATGCTCGACGGCAATCAGCGATGTCGCCTCGTCGATGGGCAGACCCTCGGCGAACCGTTCAATCGCCGACGCGCTCGCCAGGAACTGTCGCTTGTGCAGCCCCTTTGCCGGATCTCGCGCCTTGTAACCCTGCCGGACGATCATATGGACGCGTTCGACGGCGTCTACCTGTCGCTCCAGCGGCGCCATGATGTCGAAGAGCCGCAGCACTGCATGACGCCGCAGATGATGCGGTAATTCGCGTTCAGCCGGGTCGAAGTCGGGCTTCGCCTCGAGAATCTCGTACTGCCGGGCAAAATCCGGCGGCGGGCCGAGGACCTTGGTGAAGGGATTGTTCTCGTATTCTGGCAACCAGGCCGCGTCCTTCATGACCTAATCCTTCCTGCCGCTCGCAATCGTTCACGCACGCTCGGGCGGGAATTGCCCGATGACGAGCCGTTCACCTGCCCGAGGGGTGTCGGGTCTGTGCCGCCAGTAGTCGGCGGGTCGGGACGGAGCAGCGATCTGAAGTCTGCCACTTCTCCCAAAATTTCGGTCGCTTGCTCGTCGCTGCGATCCTGACGGATGTTGCTGACTTTCTGAGCGGCAGACCGCAGGTCCGGCTTGAGCGCCGCTTTGCGGCGAGCTTCCTCCACCTCTCGCTCGTTGGCAGCATCGGTCGCGGCCTTCTCGAGGGTCTGCTCGTCACGCCGTTCCTGCGCGATGCGCTTGTCCTCCTTCAGGCTCGCGTCGGTCTCCCAGCCGTTCATGCCCTTTTGGTGGCGGCTGCCAGGCGTCAGCACGGCAACGTGGAAGCCCTTCGGATCCTTGGGATCGTGGACGTAGATCTCATCACTGTCTCGTTTGTCGTAGCTGATGGTCACCGAGAACCGGGCCTCACCGGCCTTTTCAAACCACTTGTTCACTACGGCGTGGTGGCAGGTGTAGTGGCGGCCGTGAAAGTATATGCCTTCCCGTCTCACCGACGTTTTCATTGTCGGCATCAGAGAAAACGCAAACACGTCTTCGCGTGGCGTGCGTGGCAATCCACCGACGTTCGCGACGCCCCAATTCCATATCTCCCTCGGAACGGACGGTACGCGGTCCTCGGTCATGCCGGGATGCCGCGGATATTTCGTCAACTCGTGCGCATTGTTGTAATGAAGGACATTACGGATGATGATCCGGGTGAGCTCATCGATGTCCAGCACGGCATCGAGGCGGTAGTCCTTGCCCCCGCGCACCCTGAAATCGGTCTCGACATAGCCGTCGACGTAGGCCTTGAACGATTGCTGCAGGATGCGAAAACGGGATTCGACGATCCCCTTCCAGTCGGCCCGAAAAGCCGCGGCGTTCTCCACGGTCATGTTGAAGCGCTGGAGCACGTGATCGATGTTCGCGGACTCGATCTCGCCGCGATCGCCCTCCAGGATCCCGCATATGTGGTTGCAGGGCCATTCTTCGGGTGTGATCGTGATACCGTAGCGTTCGCAGAACTTCACCTTGTCCCCGACAGCATTGGCGAGTGCCATCATCGCCGATGCCCATGAGGGGTGTTCAAGCGTCACCGATATGCCAACGATCATGCGCGAGAAGACATCGATGACGACGTAGAGGGTCGGTCGACCGACCACTCGCTTCTTGCTTTTGCGCGAACGGATGTAGACGTCGAGGACGGTTGCATCGATCTGGTATCGGGCGGCTGGTCCCCACGCCTCCTGCGTTGAGTTCGACAGCAGTGCGCGCTTCTTCATCTCGTACTGACGACCGCCGATGCGCCGACGCAGCGCGTCGAGAACATCCACCTCCTTGCGCACATGATAGGCGAATTGCTCGTACCGCGGGAGCCCACGTTCCTGGTACTCGCCCACCGCGATCAGCCGGCTTTTCCCGCCAGTGATCTCGCCGACATCCTCTGCGAAGAACATGCGCATGCACAGATGATACGTGTCGAGCAGCGTCATCTTGCGATTGCGACTGCCGATGTCCGAGGCGATCATGAAGAGGCGCCGGATGCTCTCGGTGACGTTGACGCCTGGCTTTGCGTCGCCCGACGGCTTTCGTCCGCGCTTTACGCCTTCCTCCGTTGCCAGCCTCGGTTTGCCCGGATTGCCGACATGATGCCAATCAGGCAGGAGTGCGTCTCGGTGAATGCCCCGATCGAACAGACGCTGCAGATCGCGGCGCATCGTCCTTAACGGAATTCCGAACGTTTCCGACGCTTCTTTCAGAAGCATGCACCTGTCACGCTTCAAGAACAGCCTCGGTAGACTATCCTCGATGAGAGACTGGAGTGCGCTCCAATGATGGTCACGGTGGTTTCTGTGCTCCTCGGGAAGGTATGCCGGATCACGGAACAAGGGCATTTCGCCAGGGCGCGGAGTCCAGAGACCGGAGGCGACCAACTCGGTCACCTCCGGCAGGTCGTAAAGCCGGGGCCATTCGTTCGGCGTCCCTGCATCCTTCAACGCGAACAAGCCACGAGCCGCATCGGCCCAGACCACCTTCAACAGGATCGGTGGATCTCCCGCGACTTCGACGAGATCGTACTGTAGCAGCATGCGCCTACTCCGATCCCAACGAGAGCTGGTCCGTCGAAGCCTGCAGGTCCAGTCGATCATCCGACAGCTTGGTCGGCAACCCGAGCGCAAGCAGGCGCTTCAGCGTCGAGATGCCGGTACCGGGTACCCACTCATGATCGGTCTCGACGCTCTTCAGCAGACCGAGCAGCGGCGTAGACGGCGCTTCTGCGATCGCTAGCAGGAGGGCATGCCCCCGCGCGTCCCACACTTCGGCTGGCGTCGTGAGATCCTTCACCGAATGCCATTCGGCGACTTCCTGCCGATTGAGCCGTGCGGCATTGTCCACCTCGACCTTGGTGATCAAATGCCAGGGTATGCCGCGGGCAGTCCAGTACAGGCGCTCGATGTCGAGCTTCTCCCGGACGCGGCGCCTTTCGAGATCGTTCTCGGTTTTGACCGCGATCGCCTTCTGCCGACCCCCCTTCAGATCGACGAGGAAGTCGGTCGTCATCACGATATCGACGCCGTCCGCACGGGGGTGAGGTACGCCTAGGCGCTCTGCGATCATGATGGTCTGAGTTCGTGCGAGCGGATACTGCTCGCGGATGTCCAGCACGTCGCGCGACGCATCAAGCGCCAGGAACACGTCTTCCTCGCCATCGGACATCAAGTGTATGACCCGTCCCGACTTTTGACCGAGCCTGCGCTTGGCCCTTCCCATCGAGGAAAAGTCGTGGATCTTGACCCAGGGCAGATAGTCCGGGCCGCAACCCATGCCTCTGCCCATCTTCTTCAATTTTGCGATGCGCTTCTCGGTCAGCCGAGTACGGTTCTTGGCCATGTTTCTTCCTGAGGACGCACGGATCCCGCCCGCAGGGCGGCAGCCTTGCAGAATCGAGCCCGTCATGAGCGAGGCGGCCATCGCCAGTGACGATGGCCCGATTGTCGGCGATCAGGAAAGAGCAGGCCGCGTGAATGGCGGTTGACGGCGAATCGTCAGCCTGTCACACAGTTATCTGGCTGGTTTCCTCCGAGATCGTCACTGGTTTTCCGGTTACGTCATCGGTGATCCTTTCTTGGTTGAGCCTTTCGGCCGGTCGAGAGGGACGCGGGTCTCACTCCACGCCATCTTCGGGGTCGTCCGTTCCAGCGGACGACCCCATTCGATTCCAAATCCATTTCGTGCCTACGTGCCTGACCAAGCCGCGGGCTTCCATCTTGCTCAGCACGGGCGAGACGCTCGTTCTCACCAGATGCCGGTCGAAGCGTACGGCGATCAGATCGATCATCTCGCGCACGCCCAAGGCCTTCTCGGCTTCGCCGAGAACGTCGATCAGCATCTCCCTGATCGAAGTGCGACGCCGATCGCTTTCGGCGTTTTCCGTCGGGGCGGATGCATCGCCGAAGTAGCCGAGGATCTCCCGATTGGCGGCAATCACCGTCAGCAATTCCACGCGCCGCTGATCGATCGAGCGCAATTCTTCTTCAGCCGCCGCGATGCGCGCTCGTACCGTCTGCTCCTTCACCAGGATCACCCGGCCGGCATTTTGCGAATCATCTCGGCTCATTGAACGACCCTGACCCATCAGTGGATGATGAGTCAACCTTTTGACTACTTGACTTCGAAGTTAACGGCGTAAAATTCCTTTCCTGCCCCCTGTGAACCGCGTGCGCGTTGGCTGAACGAGGGTGGTATGGTAGTCGTTCCGTCGTATTGACTACATTTTGAGGATGGATCCCGTACGTGTTGACCATCGCGGGAGGGGGAGATGGACGCGCCCGCCTCGACGGCGATCTGACTGGGCGGGGAGCGGATCAAATGCCGCGAACGACTGCGAGAGGTTCAACGAAGGTACTATGGCGGGGTTCGCAGTCTGGACGACAAACTACGGTCAGGCATTATACAAATTCCCAATGAATGGTTCGTGGTCTTGCTCCTGTGTCGGTCGAGGGTAGATCGGACGGCTGGCTGGTATTGCGGATAGGAAAAATTGTGTTGGGCGATAGCACGACTACTGCTGACGACCGCCCTCTTCATTACGATCATGGCCCGCTTTTGCGCAAAGCGCCGGGCGCCATAAAATTGCAATGCTGCGTTGAGCGATGGGCATGACGCGGCGGTTGTCGTCGACAAGCCTTCGCAGGAAGGCCCGCATCGTTGCTAAAATGCCTGCCTTAATGCTGCCGCTTACGCTGTTGCCCTCAGCCTGTGGGACGATCGACCGCGGGCCCGAACGCGCCCGCATGATCGCGTCGATCCTGGCGGCGGCGCAGGACGTGCCGGCGCTGCGGGACGACCCGGTGTTCGTCGCCGCCATCGCCGCCGAGGCGCGGATGCCGCGCGAGGCGTTCGTGCCGCGACGGGCGCGGCGCGGCGCCTATATCGGTGCGCCGTTGTTGATCGGCTGGAACCAGACTATCTCGGATCCCTACGTCATGGCGATCATGACCGCGGCGACCCGGATCACAGCGGGATCGCGGGTGCTCGAGATCGGAACAGGCTCCGGCTATCAGGCGGCGCTGCTGGCGGAACTCGGCGCGAAGGTCTGGACGATCGAGATCGTCCCGCAACTCGCCACCCGCGCGTCCGCCGTCCTGCGCCGCCGCGGCTATCGCGACATCACGGTGCGGCACGGCGACGGGTTTGCCGGCTGGGCCGATCGGGCGCCGTTCGACGCGGTGATCGTGACCGCGGGATCGGCGGCGGTGCCGCAGCCGCTGCTCGATCAGTTGCGCATCGGCGGGCGGCTGGTGATGCCGATCGGGCCATCGACCGCGACCGAGCATCTGGAAGTCTATACCAAGGCCGCCGATGGCCATTTCGATCGCTGCTCGCTGGGCTGGGCGATGTTCGTGCCGCTGACCGGCCGCGGTTTCACGCCCGATCGACCGGGGCTGAGCCGCCGCACGTCAACCTGGTGCTTCGGAGCGCCGGTCACATGAGGATGCCGGCGGCGGGCGTTCGTATCGAGGGCGTAGGGTGAGGGTTGCATGCTGAAGCGGATGAACGAACTGGGGAGCCGGATCGCCGGACGGACCGCCGATCTGGCCGGTGCGCCGCTCGCGATCATCGGGGTCGCGTTGTTCTGCGCCGGCTGGTTCCTGCGCGCCGGCGCGGCGGGCGAGAACACGCTGACGCTGATCCTGTCGGTGGCGTCGATCACGCTGACGCAGATGGTCCTTAACGGGCAGCGGCGCAGCGAGCAGGCGTTGCACCTCAAGATGGACGAGCTGGTCTATGCGATGCAGGGCGCGCGCAACGCGGTGGCGGGCATCGAGACCAAGTCGGCGGAGGAACTGGAGGCGCTGCGCCGAAACGGCGAGGCGGCCGAAGAGGAGCTGGCGGAGCGCGGCGACACCGGGTGATGCGATACGCGTCGGTCGATTACAAAATCCCAATGCGATCAACTGCCACGAAACGGCAAGCAAAGTGTCATGGAGCGGACCTAACCCGAGCCCTGCCGACAAGGGTGGGGAAATCCAAAGATGACCGATGTGACGACGATGCGCGCCCTGCGCATCGGCGCGAGTGCCGTGGCGCTCGCCTTTTCGCTGGCGAGCGCCGGCGTCGCGAAGGATGCGCCCCGCGCCGCTCCTGCCGCTCCTGCCGCTCCTGCCGCTCCTGCCGCTCCTGCCGCTCTTGCCGCTCCCGCCGATCCGCAGACGCAGCCGGCCGGGATCGCCGAGGGCGCCGACATCGTCATCACGGGAACCACGGCGAACCGGATCGCGCCCGTCACCGCCTCGCTGCAGACGACGCAGCCGCAATCGGTGATCTCGCGCAGCTTCATCGAGGATTCGCTGCCGGCTACCGCGGATTTCAACCAGATCGCGGCGATCTCGCCCAGCGTGTCGATCACCGGCAACGCCAACGGCGCCGGCCTGTCGGAATCGAAGGCGCAGATCCGCGGGTTCCAGGACGGCGAATACAACGTCACCTACGATGGCGTGCCGTTCGGCGACACCAACGATCCGACGCACCATTCCAACACCTTCTTCCCGTCGAACACGATCGAGACGCTGATCGTCGATCGCGGTCCGGGCAACGCCAGCCAGCTCGGCCAGGCGACGTTCGGCGGCAACATGAACCTGTTCAGCCGCGCGACGCGCGCGCAGCCCGGCATCGAGCTGAAGGGCAGCTACGGCACCTGGAACACCTATCTGCTGCGCGGGCTGGCGCAGTCGGGCGCGATCGACGCGCTGGGCGGGACCGAGATCGTGGTGAGCGGGCAGCACGTCCGCTCGGACGGCGCCCGCAGCTACAGCCCGTTCACGTCGAACAACCTGTTCGGCAAGGCGGTGATCCCGGTTGGGCCGCACGCCAGGCTGACGGTGCTGGCGACCTATAACGAAAACAGCTTCAACCAGCCGGACAACGACGGCGCGACGCTGAGCCAGGTCGCGCAGTACGGGAAATACTTCAGCTTGAACAACGATCCGACGTCGCAGACCTATTACAAGTACAATCGCACGCACAAGACGACGGATTTCGAACTGGTCAAGTTCGAGGCGGACATCGCGCCGGGATCGACATTCGAAAATCGCGCCTACACCTACAGCTACGACAACGAGACGCTGAGCGGCAACGACGTCACCCTGTTCGCGACCGCCACCGCCGCGCAGATCGCGGCGGCGAACGTCGTCACCGTCGCGCCCGCGACGGCGACGACCAAGGCGGTGACCGCCTATGGTGTGCCCGGCTATACCAAGACCAACAAATACCGGATGTTCGGCGATATCGCCAAGACGCGCCTCGACGTCGGGTTCGCCGCACTGACGGTCGGCGCGTGGATCGAATGGTCCAACACCTATCGCCAGCAGCGCGACGTCAACCTGCTCGACGGGACGCCGAACTATGTCGAAAAGGCGGTGACCAATCCGGTGGGCGGCGCGGCGACACCGCAGAACATCAAGTTCGACCAGAACAGTCACACCAACCATACCGAGGAATTCGCCGAGCTGGAATTGCGGCCGCTGCCCGGCCTGACGATCACGCCCGGTTACAAGCACGTCGATTTCAACCGCCGGATCGATGCCGCCTACAACCAGACGACGCGCTATGCGCAGCGTCTCAGCAACACCTATACCGCCGATCTGCCGTTCGCGACAATCAACTATGCGGTGACGCCCCAGGTATCGGTCTATGCGCAATATGCGCGCGGCTTCCTCGCCCCGCCACTCAGCGTGCTCTACGTCGCCAACCCGCGGCTATCGACGGTCGCGCCGGAGCGATCGACCAATTACCAGGCGGGTGCGGTCTACCACGGCGCCAACCTCAGCCTCGACGCCGATGTCTACAGGATCGGCTTCACCAACAAGTTCACGTCCGTCGTCTCGACGGTGCCGGGCGAGGGCACGGTGTTCCTCAACCAGGGCGCGGTCCAGTACAAGGGTGTCGAGGGGCAGGTGACCTATGCGCTGCCGCACGGTATCGCGGTGTTCGCCAACGGTTCGCGCAATTATGCCAAGACCGACAATGCCGGCGCGATCCGGCAACAGGTCGCCAAGGCGCCCGAATGGACTGCGGCCGGCGGCGTGCTGGTGAAATCGGGGCCGGTCCGCTTCTCGCTGATCGACAAATGGGTCGGTAGGCAATTCTTCGTCGCGCCGGCGGGGTCCACCGCGGTCGGCAACGCCTATGACAATCCGATCTATCAGAGCCGCGGCTACAATGTCGCGATCCTGTCGGCGCGCTACGACGTCGGGCCGGTCCGGATCGGCGCCGAGATCAACAACCTGTTCGATTCGCAGCGGATCACCAACATCAGCACCGGCAAGACCGCGCCGTTCGACCAGTATTTCTACCAGACCGGCCGCGCGGTGACCGGCGATATCACGGTCACGTTCTGATGGTGTTTCTCGCGCTCGCGCTCGCGCTCGCGATGGCGGCGTCGGGGCCGAAGGTGGCGCCGCTGCCGATCGACCTCGACCCCGCGCGCGTCCTGCCGCCACCGCCGCGCGCGGATGGCGTACAGGCCAAAGCGGAACTGGCCGAGCTGCATGCGGCGGAAGCCGCGCGCTCGCCGGCGGACGAAGCTGTGGCGCGGCGGGACGGCGACACGAAGAACGCGTCGATCTTCGCGGGCGTCCTCGGCCCGCGCTTCGACCTCGACCGGCTGCCCGAGACCGGATTGCTGATGGCGATGACGCGGGCGACCGAAAAGGCGACGATCGACCGCGGCAAGTCCGCGTTCCACCGGCTGCGGCCATATGCGGTCGATCCCACGCTGCACAGTTGCAAGCGCAACGAGGATCTGTATTCGAGCTATCCGAGCGGGCACACCGCGATGGCCTATGCGATGGGCGAGGTGCTGGCGCGTCTGGTCCCGACCCGTGCCGCCGCCATCCTCGACCGCGCCGCCGGCTATGCGCAGACCCGCATCGTCTGCGGCCAGCATTGGCGCAGCGACGTCAGCGCGGGCGCAGTGCTGGGGGCGCTCGTCGCCGAACGGCTGATGGCGCTGCCCGCCTTCGCGCGCCAGTTCTCCAAGGCGCGCACCGAGCTGGCCGCGGCCGGGATCCGCTAGGGCGCCGGCAGCACGAGGACGGCGCGCAAACCGGGGCGATTGTCCTCGATCGTCAGTCGCCCCCGATGCAAAGCCGCGATCGCGGCGACCAGGTTGAGGCCCAGGCCATTGCCGGGACGGCTGCGGCTTTCCTCCAGCCGGACGAAGCGGCGGACGATCCGCGCGCGATCCGCCTCGGCCACGCCGGGGCCGTCGTCCGCGACGCTCAGCCGGATCGTCCCGTCCTGCCGCGTCAGGGCGAGGGTGATGGCGGTGCCGGCGGGCGTGTGCACCTGCGCATTGTCGAGCAGGTTGATGAGCGCCTGCGCGAGCAGTTCGCGGTCGCCGCGCACCGGCGCGCCGGCGGTCGCGCGGCAGGTGAGCGTGCGCCCGCCGTCGGCCACCGCCGGGGCATAGGTTTCGCACAGGTCGCCGGCCAGTTCGCCGACGTCCAGCATCTCCATGCTGCGGCCGATGCCGCCGCCCTCGACCTCCGATATGCGCAGGATCGCCGCGAACAGCGCGAGGATGTCGTCGCTCTGGCGCAGCGCCGCCTTCAGCGTCGCGCGATCGGACGGCCCGTCCAACGCCGCCTCCAGCGAGCCACGCAGCCGCGACAGGGGCGTGCGGAGGTCGTGGGCGAGGTCGCTCGACACCTGTTGCAGATTGTCGAGCAGTTGCGCGATCCGGTCGAGCATCACGTTGACCGAGGTCGCGACGATGTCGAATTCGTCGCCGCGCCGGCCGATCGGGATCCGCTGCGACAGGTCGCCGGCGACGATCGCCTGCGCGGTGTCGCCGATCGTCGCGAGCTTCAGCCGCAGGTAGCGGCCGAGGACCAGCGCGCCGACGGTGCCCAGCATCAGGACGATGACGAAGGCGCCGGCGAACAGCAGCAGGATGACCGCATCCAGCCGTTCGAGCGATTCGGGATCGACCGCGACGACCAGCGTCGCGCCACCGATCGGCCGTGCTAGCGCGCGTCCCGCATCCTCGCCCTCGGCGGGATCGACGAACCGAATGTCGGACCAGCCCGGCGCGGGGCGCATCGTATCCAGCGCACCGGCGACACGCCGCCCGGCCGCGTCGAACAGCGCATAATGATAGGCGTTGGCCGCGCCCGAGCGGCGGGTGTCAATCGCCGCGCGCACGCCGTCGAGTCCGCCGGCCCGATAGGTCCGGGCGAGATCCGTCATCTCCTCGGCGATGCCGGCATCCAGCTGGTGACGGAATGCCGCGTCCGCAGCCAGATAGACCGACGCGCCGAGCACCGCGATCGCCAGCGCGAAGGCGGCGGAATAGGTGAAGGCGATGCGATAGGCGGCGCTCCGCCAGAGGGTGGTCATGCGGACGTCATGCGATAGCCGACGCCGCGCAGCGTCTCGATCGGGTCGTGATCGAACCCGTCGTTGAGCTTCGTGCGCATGCGGCTGAGATGGCTCTCGACGATGTTCGTCTGCGGGTCGAAATGAAAGTTCCAGACGCTTTCCAGGAACATCGTCCGCGTCACCACCTGCCCGGCGTGGCGCATCAGCTGTTCGAGGATCGCGAATTCGCGCGGTTGCAGGCGGATATCGCGATCGCCCCGGCGCACCTCGCGCCGGAGCAGGTCGAGCGTGACGTCGCCGACGACGAACCGCGTCGGCCCGTCCGTCATCGCTGGCCGGCGGTAGAGCGCGTCGAGCCGCGCGGCGAGTTCAGCGAAGGCGAACGGCTTGACCAGATAGTCGTCGGCGCCCGCCTCGAGCCCGGCGACGCGGTCGGCGATGCTGCCCAGCGCCGTCAGCAGCAGGACGGGCGTCCTGACGCCCGCGGCGCGCAGGCTGCGCAGGACCTGGATGCCGTCCAGCCCGGGCAGCATGCGGTCGAGGATCACGACGTCGAACGGATCGTCCGACGCGGCCCGCAGGGCGCCGGGGCCATCAGCGACGCGCACCACGGCATGGCCGCGTTCCAGCAGGCCGTGCTCGACCAGCCGGGCGGTGGGATCGTCGTCTTCCGCAATCAGGATGTGCATCGTCGGTCCTATCCCGTCGTCACGATCGGTAGCCGCTTCTGATTGGCCTGTTTCGGCGGCCGGCGCACGTGCCTTTGCGGGCAGCCGGGCGAGGTTGGGGTTATACAATTTTTGCGAGGTGCGCCTCTGCGATAGGGGCTGGGCTCCGAACTGAGCGATGCACCGCCACGGATCGGCGCGATTATGAGGACCCCCCGCGTGAGACGATCGATCGCTCTCCTGCTCGCGACGATGCTGGCCGGATGCGCGCACTATTCCGCCTTGCCGCTGGCGACGACGGCGCCGCTGGCCACAACGGTTGCGGCGCTCGACGGACCGGCCTCGTCTACGCCCCTGACGGTCGACCAGGTTGTCACGCTGGCGCTGACAAACAATCCGGATCTTCGCGCGGCACGCCTGAAGCGGGGCGTTGCCGAGGGCCAGGCGACGCAAGCCTCGATCCTCGCCAATCCGTCCCTGTCGGGCGCTTTCCTGCCTCTGCTTTCGGGGGCGGGCACTGTCCCGGCCTGGAATCTGGGACTGGCACAGGACATCAAGAGCCTCGTCACCTATCGCGCGCGACGCCGCGCTGCCACTGCCAGCACCCGGCAGGTCGCGGCCGATATCGTCTGGCAGGAATGGCAGATCGCCGGACAGGCGCGTCAGCTTGCCACCGACATTATCATCGGTACGCGCAGCCGCCCGACCTATGTCACGGCCTACGATCTCCTGTCCGACCGCAACGGCAAGCTCGAGCGCGCCCTCGCTGCCAGAACCGTGACGCTCGTCACCGTCGCCCCGGACCGCGTCGCGCTTCAGGCGGCGCGCACGTCGCTCAATACGCTCGACCAGACTTTGCTATCCCAGCGGCACCAGCTGAACGCACTGCTGGGCTTGACGCCCGATGCGGTCGTGCCGCTTGCGACCGCGCCCGACCTCCCGCCGTTCGACCCCGCCGCGATCCGCGCAGGGCTTGCGACGCTGCCTGATCGCCGGCCCGACTTGCTCGCACTGCGCCTCGGCTATGCAGCCGCCGACGAGCAATTGCGCGTCGCGATCCTGTCGCAGTTTCCTGACCTGATCCTTGGAGATTCCGCGTCGAGCGATAGTTCGAAGGTCATTAACGGCGGGCCGAACGTGCAGGTCGGCTTGCCCATCTTCGATCGCAACCAAGGCAATGTCGCAGTCGCGCGGGCGACGCGGGCACAGCTGCAAGCCGATTATGCCGCGCGGCTGGCGGCCGCTACCGGTACGGTCGGCGCGCTGCTGCGGGAATATGAGCAGCTCGCGGCGCAACTGGCGATCGCGCGCCGCGATTTGCCTGCCGCCCGCATCGCCGCGTCCCGGGCACAGGCGGCGTTCGGCGCCTCCAATATCGACGAGCGGGGCTATGTCGACCTCGTCTCCAACCGCTTCGCCAAGGAAGAGGAGATCATGACCCTGGAACTCGCGCTGTTCGATCGTCAGATCGCCATACAGACGCTGGTCGGCGCGGACCTGCCGACGATCGACTTGTCCGCCGAACAAGCGGGGAGCGGTCGGTGATGCCGCCTCATCCGAGAATATCTGCTGCTCTGCTTCTGTTCTTGGTCACGGCTTGCAGCGGAACGTCCACCACGCCGGATGCGAAGGGCACGCCGACGCCCAGCGTTCTCGTCAGCATCGTCGCTCCCCGGCAGGGTGCGCTACCGGCGATCGTCACGGCTTATGGCTCCGTGGCGACTTCCGAGATCGGCACCCGGACCTTTAATGAAGCGCCGCCGGGCCAGGTGACACGGCTGTTCGTCGCTCCGGGCAGCGCCGTGAAGGCCGGACAGGCACTCGCTACGTTCGTCACCGCACCGACTTCGCGCAGCGCCTACGAACAAGCAGTGAGCGCTCTCGCCGCGGCTCAGAAGGCGCGCGCCAGCACGGCGCAGCTGCTCGCGCAGCAACTCGCGACAACCGATCAACTGGTGCAGGCCGACAAGGCAGTGTCCGACGCTCGGACCTCGCTTGCTGCGCTTCGCGCCGAGGGGGCTGGCACCCCTGTCCATACCGTCGTGGCACCGTTTGCGGGCGTCGTCACCGCCGTCGCGGTTGCCCAAGGTGATCGCACCGCAGCGGGCGCGACCATCCTGACGGTTGCGCGATCGGGCGGGATCGTCGTCACGGTCGGGATAGACCCGTCGCAGCGTGGCGCCGTCGCTGTCGGGCAAGCGGCATCACTGAAGCGCATGTCGGGTGGCGGTACGATCGAGGGACGCGTCGTGCGGGTCGACGACGCGTTGAATGCCGTGACCAAGATGGTCGATGTCGACCTGTCCTTCCCTGCGGGCGCATTCCTTTCTGGTGAGCCGATGCAGGTCGACATTCGCACTGGCGCGGTCGACGGATGGGTCGTGCCGCACGCGGCCGTCGTAACCGCCAGTGGCAACCCGAGGATATTTCAGGTGCAGAACGGCAAAGCCAAGGCGGTGCCGGTCACCATCAGACTGTCGTCGGACGCGGGCGACGTCGTCGATGGCACACTGTCTCCACGACTACCGCTGATCGTCGCCGGTGCTTATCAGGTCACCGACGGCGATGCCGTCCGGAGCCGTTGATGCTGGAGCGGCTCCTGCGCACCCAGTCGCGCGCCTTCGTCCTTGTCGGCTTGGCGCTGGCGCTCGCGGGGATCGTCGCGGCGTTGTCGTTGCCGATCGGGCTCTTCCCTCAGGTGTCGTTTCCGCGGGTCGTCGTCGATCTCGATTCCGGGAGCCGCCCCGCAGATCAGACCGCGCTGACCGTCACCCGTCCAGTCGAGGAGGCGATCCGCGCCATCCCTGGCGTCAACAACGTCCGTTCCGAGACGGCGCGCGGGACGGCGCAGATTTCGATCGACTTCGGTTGGGGGCGCGACATGATCGCGAGCACGCTGCTCGTCGATACCGCGGTCGGCCGGATCCTGCCGTCGTTGCCTGCCGGCACGCAGTACAATGTCCGCCGGATGGACCCGACCGTCTTTCCGATCATCTCCTACGCCCTGGTATCCGACACGGCGGATCCAGCCCAGCTCCAGGACTTCGGACGACTTCAGATTACCCCGCTGCTGTCCTCGATCACCGGCCTTGCGAAAGTCGGTGTGCAGGGTGGTGACACCGCAGAGGTCGAGGTGCTCGCGGACCCGCAACGGCTCGCGAGCTACGGCCTGGCGATGGCGGATCTTGCGACCGCCATCCGTAGCGGCAACGTGTTGAGTGCGGTGGGCCAGGTCCAGGATCGTGGTCGCCTGTCGCTGGTGATTGCCGATCGCAGTGTTGCCACCCCCGCGCAGGTCGGCGACATCGTCGTCAAGGCGGCGCCGGCCGGGGTCGTGCGGGTGCGGGACGTCGCGACGGTGCAGAACGGTGCCGTGCCCGTCTGGCAGCGGATCGTCGAGGACGGGAAACCCGCGGTACTGTTCAACATCTACGAACAGCCCGACGGCAACGCGGTGCAGATCGCAAGGCAAGTGCAGGCAAAGCTGGTAGGCGTGAAGCTGCCGTCCGGGGTAAAGCTGGTCAACTGGTACGACCAGAGTGAGCTGGTGACCCAATCGGTCGCAAGCGTTCGTGACGCGGTGCTGATCGGCCTCGTGCTGGCCGCGCTGGTGCTCCTCCTGTTCCTGCGCAGCTGGCGCGTCACGCTCGTCGCCATCATCGTCGTGCCGGCAACGCTGGCGACCACGGTGCTGGTGCTGAGCATCCTCGGCATGAGCTTCAACATCATGACCCTGGGCGGGATCGCCGCAGCGGTCGGGCTGCTGATCGACGACGTCATCGTGATGGTCGAGCATATCGCCCGCCGCGCCGGCGAGGTGAAGCCGGACGGGGACGTCGCCGGGAACGCTGCGGTCATCCCGGCCGCGCGCGAGTTCATGGCACCGCTGACCGGATCTAGCCTCGCGACGCTGATCGTGTTCGTGCCGCTGTCATTCCTGACCGGTGTGACCGGTGCCTTTTCCAAAGCGCTGTCAGTGACGATGGCGGCGGCACTTGCCATCTCCTGGGCGATGACCGCCTTCGTCGTGCCGGTCCTCGTGCGGTGGCTGGTGGACTTTCGCACATGGAAGGATCCCGGCGTCGCCGGTGAGGGGCGGCTTGCCGTGGTCCACGACAAGGGCCTTGATCGCCTGTCGGCCCGGCCGTGGCTGCTCCTTGTTATCCTCGTGCCGCTCTTGGCGATCGGTTATATCGGCTATTCCAAGGTGCCGACCGGCTTCATGCCGAAGGTCGACGAAGGTGGCTTCGTCATGGACTATTACACCTCGCCCGGCACGTCGCTGGACGAGAGCGGGCGTCAGGTCGGTCAGATCGACCGTCTGCTTGCCGCCAATCCGGAGGTGCTGACCTTTTCGCGGCGGCTCGGCACCGGCCTCGGCGGTGATCTCGGCCAGAGCTATCACGGCGACTATTTCGTGCGACTGAAACCGGACCACAGCCGCCCGACCGAGGAAGTGGCCGCCGACGTCGCCGACGAGATCGGGGTGAAGGTGCCAGGCGTCCAGGTCGAGGTCGCGCAACTTATCGAGGATCTGATCGGCGATCTCACCGCCGTCCCGCAGCCGATCGAGGTCAAGCTCTATTCGTCCGACCCCACCGTGCTCGACGCCCAGGCGAAGAAGGTCGCTGCCCTGATCGAGAAGATCGATGGCGTCGTCGAGGTGAAGGACGGGGTTCAGCTGGCAGGTGACGCGCTCGATGTCCGCGTCGACCCGGTCCGCGCCGGCGTGGAAGGGATCGCGCCCGCCGACGTCGAGACACAGCTGTCGACCGCCCTGAGCGGCACCGTCGCCACAACCCTTGCCCGACCCGACAAGGCCATCGACGTGCGCGTCCGGCTCCCGCAGGCGATGACGATCAGCCAAGCCGGGCTTGCCCAACTGCCCATCCGTGCCACCGATGGCCATGTATTCCCGCTGTCGCGCGTCGCGTCTATCGAGGCGGTCATCGGACAACCGCAGATCGCCCGCGAGAATCTGGAACCGATGGTGGCCGTGACCGGTCGGATCCAGGGACGCGGGATCGGCGCTGCCGTCGGCGACGTGACGAAGGCCCTCGACCAGCCAGGCGTACTGGCACCCGGTATCCGCTACGAGCTGGGCGGTCTCTATCAGCAGCAGCAGATCGCCTTCGCAGGCCTCATCAAGGTATTCGGCGCAGCGCTCGTCGCCGAGCTGGTGTTGCTCCTTGTGCTTTATCGGCGGTTCTGGTTCCCCGTCATCATCATCGGCTGTTCGCTCCTGTCGACCACGGCCGTGTTCACCGCCCTGTGGCTCGCCGGCGTCGACCTCAACATCACGGCGCTGATGGGCATGACGATGATCATCGGCATCGGCACTGAGATGGCGATCTTCTACGTCTCGGAATTCGAGGAACTCTGCCACACCATGCCGCCCGTCGTCGCGACGCGGGAGGCAAGCCGCAACCGCCTCCGTCCGATTACAATGACGACGCTGGCGGCGATCCTGACGCTCCTGCCGCTCGCCCTCGCGATCGGCCAAGGTTCAGGCATCCAGCAGCCGCTGGCGATCGCGATCATCGCCGGCCTGTTGCTGCAATATCCGCTCGTCCTCCTGGCAATGCCGATCCTCGTTCGGCTGACCCTACCGCATTCCGACCGTGATCCTGCCATTTCAGCACAAGGAACTGAACAATGAAGAGGGTACTGACGACGGCCACTTTGGCGCTGACCTCCTTCGCTGCGGCAGGGGCTGTCCCGCCGGCGCCAGCATATCGTGTCACTGCTACGATTTCCGGTCCGGATGGCGGGGGATGGGATTATGCCCGCGTCGATCCGGTCGACCACCGCCTCTATATCGCCCGGTCGACCTCGGTCACCGTCATCGACACCCGAGGTGAGCGAGCAGTCGGATCGATCGGCACCATCGCGCATGGTCATGCGGTCGTACCGTTGCCCGGCGGGCGCCTCATGGCGACGAGCGGCGACGATGCCTCGGTCCGCTTTCTTTCAACCTCCGATGGTCGCGAACTGGGCCGTGTCGCGGTGGGCGAAAAACCGGACGCTGCGATCGTCTCGGCTGACGGCAAGACTGGCTTCGTGATGAATGCCAAGGCCGGCTCGGTATCGATCATCGACACGGCTGCGATGCGGACCTCGCGCACGGTGCAGCTCAAGCCCGGCCTCGAATATGCAGCGCTGACGCCGGACGGCACCCTGTTCGTCAACAACGAGGACGAAAACGAGATGGAGGTCGTCGACGTGCGGCGTGGCACGGCCGCTGCGCCGATCGCCTTGCCAGGGTGCACTGAGCCTTCTGGCCTTGCCTATGACGTGAAGGCGGATCGCCTCATTTCCGCGTGTGCCAACGGCAAGGCAGCCATCGTCACGGGCTCCAACCACAAACTTTCGCAGCTGGTCGACATAGGCGCAGGCCCAGATGCCGTTATTCTGGATCCGCAGCGTCGCTTGGCGTTCATTCCCTGCGGCAAGGACGGAGTGCTGGACGTACTGTCTCTCGAGGGCGCCGTCGTGAAGCGCGTGGGCCGTATCAAGACTGCGGTGGGTGCACGGACGGGTGCGCTCGATTCAGACAGCGGTGCCATCTACTTGCCGACCGCGTCGTTTGGCCCGCCAGCCAAACCTGGTGCCCGCCCGGTCGCATTGCCTGGCACGTTCAAGGTATTGGTCGTTAAGCCGGCGTGACCGAGCCTTGTGGGATGACCCGGGCTGCTGTGCCCGCACAGATTCTCGCCAGGGCCGCACTGCTTGCGCTTGGAGGAGGGCTTCTACTCGGCGTTTCGGCACTGTTCGCGACGGGCCGCGTAACGGGCTTCGATCCAGCCATTTTATTATGGACGCGCAACCAAACCGGCGATCATGGTTGGCTGATCACCATTGCGGGTGTCGTGACGGTGATGGGGAACAATGTCACCCTGTGGATCGCGACCGCGGTCGCGATCGCAGTGTGCGCGGTAAGGCGACGCTGGCTGTGGTGCGCCTACCTCGCATGCACGACCGCAGGCGGGGCTGTCATCATCAGTGCGATTAAGGCGGCGGTGGCCCGGCCCAGGCCGACAATAGTCTCGCATCTCGTGGATGTTCACACTCCAAGTTTTCCAAGCGGGCACGCCATGGACTCCGCCTTCGTCTATGGCTCGATAGCTGTCGTCATTGTGGCAGGTGCTGGTGGCGGACGTCGATGGAATCCGGCGGTCGTCGCTGCCATGCTTTTGGTGTTTGCTATCGGTGCGTCGCGGATCGTCCTTGGCGTCCACTGGCCAACGGATGTCGCAGCTGGCTGGGCAGTTGGCTTGTGCTGGACGGCCACCGTTACACAGGTTTTTGGTCGACGGATTGGCGGAGAGTCACGAACCTTCGGCAAGCAGACGCTGCGCCTGAGCGAACCCAAATGAGCTGGCTGGCACGATTCTTTGGAAGTCGGGGCGAACATGGTGGGCGCGTTCAGCCGGAGCGAGCCGGCAGACACGTCCAGCAAGATGAAAGCTGCCGCAGCCAACGGTGCATGGTGCCTGCGCCTTCTCGAAGCCAAACCGTATCGACTGATCAGACTGGATCAAACCTCACTGCGCAAGCGTGCCGTCACTTGGTGCGACGTGGCAGCGGCCCGGATGGCGCACGTCGGCGATCATTCACGCCGACGCGCTACCTCGCCGTTGGCAAAGCTGGCGATCGCCGGGGCTATGTCACCGCTATCCGGGCCTTTGCTCTCAGCGGGAAGCTAGGTGATCGCCTCACGATGATCGGCTATGGTCGACACCGTCGCCGGCTCGAGCATTGGGCAAGGGCCCTGGGCGTCGACGCAATCGTCTCGTTCTCGTCAGTCGATCTGCCCCCCTACCTTGACGTGAGCTTGTTCGATGCCGTGATCCTTGTCTCGTACGAGCCTGAGCTTCTATCCTCACTTGTGCGAAGCGCTGCGGGACTTGATCTCGCGGTCGTATTTCCCGGCGACCACGCTGACGTGCGCGCCATCAATTCGCAGACGCAAACGTCGTACTGTGCAACGCCGTACGACAGTCTGTCCTACGCTGTTGCACTGTCGCAGATATCGGCGGTGTGATGCTATCACATCCCATTCACCTGGATGTCGTCCTCACCTGGCTGTCAGCGCTCGATGATCGTGATCCCCGCATAGGAGTTTCAATATGACTGCGATCAGCAACCTGGTTGCAACGATGGCGGGCTGGATCGTCGCGGCGATCGCTGTGACCGGATACATTGGCATCATCGGTTTGATGGCTCTTGAAAGCGCCTGCATCCCGCTGCCGTCTGAAATCATCATGCCGTTCGGTGGTTATCTGGTCTCGACTGGTCGGCTAGACCTATGGCTGGTAGCGATTGCGGGAGCGGTCGGCTGTAATCTCGGATCAGCTCTTGCTTATGAGGTGGGGCGCCGCGGTGGCCGTGCCATGGTCGAGCGTTACGGACGCTGGCTCCTGCTCACACCCGAGGATCTTGACCGATCGGAGCGGTTTTTCGAGCGCTTTGGCGGCGCGGCTGTTCTGATAGGTCGAATGTTGCCAGGCATCCGCTCGTTTATCGCGCTGCCCGCGGGGATCGCCCGGATGCCGTTGCTGCGCTTTCACCTCTACACCTTCATAGGGTCACTGCCCTGGTGCCTGGGACTGGCCTATGCCGGCCAAGTGCTTGGAAGCCGCTGGAATACGGACCCGCGATTGTCGGCCTTGTTTCATAAGATCGACCTGTTTCTACTGGGCGCGATCGTGCCGGCGGCAATATGGTTCGTGCATCGTCGCATCACTGGTGGGGGGGGGAGCCCGCAAACGTCGAATAAAGGTTGAAGGTGACCTATAGTCTTCGGCCAGCGCGGTGTGCCGATTCATCGATAATTGTTTAGTCGTCTCCACCATCATCCAGTCTCTCATGATTAAGCCCTCACGATGAGCCAGGCCGTAATGCGTGAGGGTGAAGCCATGCCACAGTGTGCCGAGTATGCTTCAATCCGCCAACACCAGCGGCACCTGATCGATGCGGGTTGTCCAAGCGGGCGAGCGGTTCTCTGCCCGCATTTTCCAATCCCGCTTGAACCCCTGCGCCGCCGGTACGGCCGTCAACTTGCCGAACCGGCCGTTGACCTCGTCCAGCGCCGTCATCAGCCGCTCGCGCCGTCCAACATCGCCTTCGAACAGCGTTCTCGGCCGCAGATCGGCAGCCACGAGCTCGTCGAGCATGATGCCGGCCTTGGTATAGGCGTAGCCATCCCGCCACGCTGCCTCGACGCCCCGGCGCGCCGCCGCGAGCAGCTCCAGCGAGTCCGACGTCATCGGGTGCAGCCCCATGCGCCGGGCGCCCTGATACTGACCGGCGCCCGTCTTGAAGCGGTTGGTGTGGAAGAAGACGGTGAGCTGACCCGCGACGAGGCCGTGTTGACGCAGCTTTTCGCCGGCGCGCATCGCGTACTGCGCCACCGCACCCATCAGCGTCTCGATGTCGTGCACCGGCATCCCGAAGCTGCGCGTCACGGCCATGCCGCGTCGCTGCGGCTCGACGACCTCGACGGCGCTCGCCGCAACCCCCTGCAACTCGGCCACCAGCCGTTCCAGCACGACGGTGCCGACGCTGCGGGCCTGCTTCAGCTGCATGTCGCGGATCTGGCCGGCAGTCGTGATGCCGAGATCAGCCAGTTTGGCGGCCGTCGCCCGCCCGACGCCCCAGACGTCGGCGGCGGGGAAGCGGTCGAGCACCCATGAACGCAATCTAGGGTCACGCAGGTCGGCGACGCCGTCGAACAGCGGGTTCTTCTTGGCGGCCGCGTTCGCCAGCTTGGCCAGCGTCTTCGTCGGCGCGATTCCGACGCAGGTCGGGATCGTCGTCCAGCGCCGAACCTGATCGCGCATCGCATTGGCATGGTCGACCAGATCCCGATCGACGAAGGGCTCGAGATCGAGGAAGGTCTCGTCGATCGAATAGATCTCGACCTCGCTGGCGAACTCCTCGACCGCGGCAACCACCCGGCGCTGCATGTCGCCGTACAAGGTGTAATTCGACGATCGCACCACGACGCCGTGCTTGGTCAACCGATCGCGGATCAGGTGGATGGGGTCGCCCATCTTCACGCCAAGCGCCTTCGCCTCGGCCGACCGGGCAATCGCACAGCCATCGTTGTTGCTGGCCACGACGACGGGCACGCCGGCCAGGCTGGCGTCGAACGCGCGCTCGCAGCTGACGTAGTAATTGTTGCAGTCGATGAGCGCGATCGTACTCACCGCCGGTAGCGCCGCGCGAGACCCACTACGACACCCCAGATCTCGACCGTCTCGTCGACGATGATCCGCTCGTACCCTTCCGCCTCCGGCACCAGCCAGAGCCGTCCCGCCGACCGTCGCAGGCGCTTCATGGTGCGGTTGCCGTCGACCAGCGCAACGACGATGTCGCCGGGGCGCGCCTCGTGCGCCCGGCTGACCACGACGAGATCCCCATCGGAGACCCCGGCATCCGACATCGAATGGCCGGAGACCCGCATAACATAGCTGGCGGCGGGGTGATCGATCAGCCAGGCGGCAAGATCGATTGGCTCTTCCATGTCGTCCTGGGCCGGCGACGGGAATCCAGCTGGCGTCGTCTCGACGAAAAGCCGCGCCTCTCCCGGCACGAGATCGAAGGGCACATCATGCAGGGTTATCGTCATATCTCGTCGTCCAAGCATCACGAAAGAGCTTATAGGACGATAGGAACATATTGAGAACGACGCATTTGGCCGCGGTTACCGATTGATGGTCCTTGGACGGAGAGTGCGAGGAGCGTTTGACCCAATAACGAAGCTCAGGCGGGGCCTCGGGAGGCCGCTAAGGCGTCGATGCCCTCCTTGCGCGATGCCGATCGTGCTTCGCTGGAGCCGCTTTCCGCCACACCGAACACGATGACGTTGTAAGGCGCCTTGTTGCCGTCAAGGTCGACGACGCTCATCGTATTGCGGTCGAAGCGCCAATCGTCCCACCGCCACATCGAAGCGCCTGGCACCTGGACGACCACATAGGAGCCGCGGCGAAGTCGAATGGATGTCTGATTGTCCGCGAAGTCGAGCCCTAGGTCGAACGCCTGGATCTGATGGTTCCTCATGCGGCCAAGGATGTTCTTCGTGATGCCCGAAGCCAGTCCCACCAGCTGCGGCAAGGCGGGCTGGAGCGTGCCCATCAGCTTCAACCCTTCCTTGAACGCCGAGCTCCCGAAGACTTCCAGAAGGGCCTCGTCGCTTCCGCTGCCGATGCGGATCGTCTTAACCTTGAAAGACAGTCCATCTCTCGGGACGGTCAGTCCCGTGAAGATCGGCATCCCGTTGATCGACGCCCGATCGTGGTTGTTAACCGAGATCACGCTCGCAAATTGGAGATCCTGCGCTTCTCCACCGGCTTGATCACGCCCCTGGAAATCGAAGAGAACCTTGTGCGGGCTGAATCCCGGATATTCCTGTAGTTGGAAAGCATCCAGGGTGACCTTGACCTGGCTGCCGATCAACGTTTCATCGGTCTTGGCCTTGGCAGCGGGCAGAATCGGAACGAGCATGTCGGCATCCGTGTCCGAACCCCGCTCCTCGACATATCCGAAGACGTGCGACGTGTGACTCCAAGGCATGTTGTGAAGCCGGGCAAGACCTTGCCCGCGCACTCCGGCCTCCCGCAGGCGAGCGGCCCCGTCGGCGTCGTCAAGACCGTCCAGAACATCAGCCAGTTCAGCGTCGCCGAGATAGCCGATGCTCAGTTCTTCGTTGAAATCGCTCATCATCCGCTGGCCCTTGATTGCGTCATCACGCGACGCCTTACCGACGACGAGATGTCCGTTTTGATCGAGTTTGCAACCTCTATGGTGATCGCAAGTGCATACGGCACCATCACGCCGCCCATCTGGGGCATCTTGCTCGCCGCCTGCACGTTGATCTCGAAATCGCTGCCGATCAGGAAAGGTATCGCCTTCCTCTCGTCTTCGTACACGGCGTGGATGAGCGTGCCGCGCTTGCCGAATCCGATCGCTGGTTGATGCCCGACCCGGTTCACCCCATCCCAAATGTCGGACTTGCCGCTCGCACCATGCAGGGAAAGCCCGACGGTCCGGTATTGCGAGCTGTTGGGCGTGACGGGGGTTAGCCACGCGAGCGTGACGACTATGCGTCGGAATTCCGCGTAGGATTGCAATTCATCGGGAAGCGGAATGCGCCACATGTGCCTCTCGCCCTTGGTGATGCTATCTTCGCCCAGGAGCGTAACCCGGTTCAGGGCAGCCCCGATGACCCGGTCACGATCCACCGCCCCATAGCCCATCGCCCGGGAGACCGCTTCCTTGCGGCGGTTGGGGTGCCCTGCGGGGATGTGAATATCGGACATGTACTGACCGAGGTCTCCCCAACTGGCGCCGTGCGCGATCAGCGCCTTCAATATGCACGGCGCCGTCGGACGACGGTACCAAGGGACTTCCGCATTCTCGAACGATGCGTCGAGAACGTCGCCGATGAGCATCCCCGTCCGCGTGGCCAATGCAGCGGCGTTGCTCGTCCCCGCAGACATGCGGGTGAAGTCGAGCCGGCCCAGCGTCACATCGGGCATCGCCACCTTTTGTCCGATATGATCGGCGAATTCGCGTCCGTGCACCCGCAGGATCGGCCCCTCCGTCGGGTGAGCCACCTGCCGCCCGCCGGGCAGCATGACGTCCGGCTTGACGGATCGATTGAAGCCGTGGCCCAGGCCGGAACCCAAGATCGGGGCGGCGACGTCGCCGTAGGGGTCTGTCTTACTGGCGGGCAACGTCGCCGTCGATCCGTCGCAATGCGCCGCCGCGACGGTCAACGCATTGACGGATTCGGCCGGCGAAAACATGGTCCGCATCGCCTTGGCAGCGTCGATGGCACGCAACATCTCCGCTCGGCGATGATCGGGCGTCGCCTTTCGCATGTCGGCAGCGGTCGGATAGTTCGGTAGCTCGAACGTCTCGGCGATGTTTCCCGCACTGACCACGAAAAGCACGCGGTATTTCCAGGCAAGATAATCGAGCAGTCGCCCCCATGGCGAGATCGATCCGGCGAAACCGAACGCCTCGTCGCAGATCGAGTGATTGATGATGACCACGTCGGGCCCGCTCGGATCCTGGCCGCCCGTCCCTTCCTTCAGGTCCACGACGGCACGGTGAATCATGCGCAGCGCGAGCTTGTCCTTCGGCGTCGTCTCGACGTCGCCATCGGGAACGAGCACCGGGACGACCTTCAGTCGGCGCCGCAGCCGGGGATTGTCCTCGTGCAGATCGCCGCAGATGATCAGCGATGCCATCGCGCTGCCGTGGAACCGCTTCTTCACGGGGGCCATGCTGTCGG
This sequence comes from Sphingomonas sp. RIT328, assembly GCF_000632225.1. Classification (GTDB taxonomy): domain Bacteria; phylum Pseudomonadota; class Alphaproteobacteria; order Sphingomonadales; family Sphingomonadaceae; genus Sphingomonas; species Sphingomonas kyungheensis. The sequence goes on along the minus strand of NZ_JFYV01000023.1, from coordinate 218,983 downwards.
CGACGTCGAGTTCGACGACGTCCAGTCGGTTGCGGAGCGTGACGTGGTTCTCGACAGGGTATCCGTCGAGCATGGCTCCTATCGACACCCCCTCGGGATCGCCGTCGTCAGCTTCATCGGGCATCCGTTCCGACACCGGCTCCTCGATCGCGAAGCGGAAGCCGTTCTGCGGGCGGATCGACATGACGTTGTCGGCAAGAGCGAGCGGGCCAGTGCGTTCGATGATGGCATCGATCGCTTCACTTGGAAGGTTCACCAGCACGGAGTGATACCGGATCTCGTCGATCCGGAATTCATCGAGGATGGATCCGCCAAGCTTCAGAACGGCGGTGCGGAACTCGGCTGAAGCCTCATCGCGTCGCGCGGCATCCATGCGATACCAGAGATCAATCTCCAGACGGAGATCTTCGCCGACGCGGCGATAGCGGTCGTCCTTCAGGCGACGCCTGGTGGCATCGCCGATGCGATCCTCCGGTCCCCACGGCCGCAGCACATGGAGCAGGCCGAAGAGCTTCCACCAATCACCGTGCTTGTCGGGGGGAGCTTTGCCGGCCTTGTAGCGATCCCAGAGCGAGCGCAGCTTCTCAAACGAAGCTTTCGTCGGCATGCCGAGATATATCGCGCCCGGCATCTCATCCGCCGGATGCACCTCGTTCAGCAGAACGTCGGTCTCCGCGAATGCCGTCGCATCGTCATCATCTGCTTCACCGTCATCATCGTCCGAGGCGTCGACGCCCGGATCGAAATAAGCCCTGACCCCGTGGAGGAGGGCGACTTCCTCCGCCAGCCACTCGAGATCGATCTTGCGGGCGGCGTTCACGAATCGCTCGGGCGAGCCGATGATCTCCATCACCAACGCCCGCTCCGGCGCAAGCGCGGACGGATCGTCTGCAACCTTGATGTCGGTGCGATCCAGAACGTCGGACAGGCGCTTGTCGATCGAGGATCCGATGCGTTGCGCCTGCGACCCCGCGGGAATGGTCAGACGTTTGCGCTTGTCCGGGTTGCCCTTGAAAGGGTCGTGCTTTTTTTCCTTATTCCGACTGAGCGGCAGTATCTCTTGCGCCATTCCCCTCCGCCACTCCCGTCTGCGGTACGAACCGGCGCTTCCACGCCTTCAACTGCTGCGTAACGATCGCTTTGGGATCCCCCTTGGCGAGTACGATCTTGCGCTTCACGTTGAGGAGAAACTCCTCCGCCTCTGCGAAGCTTCCGCCCTCGAGATCCCTGGCCAGCGAGGCCGGATCGATCCCCAGCGACTTGCGGTCCGCTCCGACATGATCGAGCCAGCGACGGAAGTCGGCGCGGTCGGGCATAGGGAGCTCCAGACGCAGCTGGAACCGGCGCCACACGGCCCGATCGAGCAGTTCGGGGTGGTTCGATGCACACACGATCACGGTGTACGAGGGCAGGTCGTCCATCTGCAGGAGAAGCGACGAGACGACCCGCTTGATCTCGCCGGTTTCATGCACGTCCCCGCGCTCCTTGCCGAGCGCGTCGAACTCATCGAGGAACAACACGCAAGGCGTCGACCGGGCGAAGTCGAACACGCGCTTCAGCCGTGCGGCTGTCTCGCCGAGATAGCTGTCGATGACGGCGTCGTAGCGGATCGTGAAGAACGGGACGCCGAGACCATGGGCGATCGCCTCGGCCAGCGTGGTCTTGCCGTTCCCCGGGGGGCCGGCAAGCATGACGCGGTGACGGGGGTCGAGCGAATTCGCCCGCAGCACATCGGCCTGATGCTGCTCCTCGAGAAGATCGCGGACCTGCGCGTCGACTTCGCGGGGCAGCATGATGTCATCGATGCTGCGCCGTGCGGGGCGCTCGATGATGAGATCGCGGACCTTGTCGGGCAGGAACGTACCTCCGACCGCACGGGGGGCCTGACGCTGCGGGGGCGCCACGACACCGAGCGCCTTGGCGAGTCGATCGGCAAGGGTATGATGCTGCTTGGCGCGCGCTTCCGCAACCAGCGCAGACACGGTCCGCTCCAGTTTCGCATGGTCGTTCTGAACGCCGGCTTCCGCCAGCTGCACCACTAGATCCGCTCTGCTCATCGCTTCACCGTACCGGCCGGATCATTACGATTCAGCCGCCCTTCCGTTCTTTGCCGGCCCTCGACGCCACGTCAAGGTCGATCAATGTCACCAAGTGTACCATTAGGTCACGGAAGCCCCTAAGGCTTTCATCGTCCAGTGAAGATAATTGGGGCGGCATCTTCATGGCTTCCCCGCCTTCGGGGCCGCCGCCGATCAGCCGCAGCAAATCTCTTCGGCGCTTCACCCTGGGGTGCGATTGACCCTTCACATAACGATGCACCGTCTGCCGGTTCAGCCCGAGCTTGCGGGCCGCCACTGCCTGCGTCGGCTGGTCCTCGACGTAAGCGGCGATCGCCCGCTGGAATTGCGCCTTGTCGTCCATATTCAAGCCCTGACACCCGTCGTCACATTATTCAAATCAAATGTGACATAATGAGACAACTGATGTCCCCGGCGACGATGCGCGACGGCCTGATGAGCACGCCTCGACTGACGACGCCTCCCGCGACGATCGTCCCGATCCGAGTCACTGCCGGCCCAGAAAAACCCGCCCGTAAATGAGTCGATCGCGTTCGTTATTTGTTCCGTTTTCCGGATCAAATCCATCCTGAAACAGGAGGTGGTGAACATGCGCAACGTGGCGCTGGAAGGCGAAATCGCGACCCAGGAACGCAACCTGGTCGGCCCACTGTCGCTGTGGCGGCGGCTGCCCGCCTCGGCATTCATTGAGGAGGCCGAGGAGATCGCCTCCGCGGTCACGAGTCTCGTCACCGCGACCAAGCTGGCGCCGGACTGGCTGATCAGCGAAATCCTGCTGCAGGAGCCCACGGCGAGCGCGTCGGTCTGGAACGAACTCTGTGTGCGATTCCATGTCATCGACGGTCTGAACGCCGGTGTCGCCGGCGACGTGGCAGGCAGCTGCGCTGCGCTCTCGGCCGCACAGTCCGATCCGCTCGGCCTCATCCATCTCCTGAACCACCTCAGCCAACCCTTGGTGCGCATCCACCTCGGCGACCGCCTAAGCGTCGCGGCCAGCTGGCTCGGCCGTTGCGGCGTCCTGCTCAACGCATCGACGCTCAGCCAGGTCGACTGGGATCGCCACCGCTCCCTGACCCACTCCACCGCCATCGACGGAGTTCCCTTCTGATGTCAGCGCTGCTCGACCCCGTCACCCGTCCACCAGGTATCGCTCCGATCCTGCCGCAGCCCCGCCGGGAGCTGCACGAGTACAATCCGCCAATCGTCCCGGACGGCACGATCGAGGACGTACTCGAACAGGATCTCGAATGCGTGACCACGCTGACGGTCGACGGCCGGATCCGGGGCATCAACCGGATCGGCGTCCGGCTGATGGAGATCGCCGATGAGGCCAAGGTCCGCGGCAAGCAGTGGCGGGACGTCTGGCCGATCGAATCCCGCACCGCGATCGACGAAGCCTTCTTACGCGCACAGGCCTTCGAGCACGTTCGCATCGATCTCGCGCGCCCCACGCCCGCCATGCCCGACAGATGGTGGGAGACGACGATCGAGATGATCGAGAACGGCGAAGGCGAGGCGGCAGCCTATATCGCCAGGTCCCGCGACATCAGCCAGCGCATCCAGGACGTCCACGCCATGCAGGCGGTGGTCGAGGAGATGCAGCACCGGCTCAAGAATACTTACGCCGTCGCATCAGGCATGATGTCCGCCTTCGCCCGCGGCAATGCCGACCGGGAGGCATTCGCCGACGAGATGGCGGCGCGGCTGGCCGCGCTCGGCACCGCGCAGCAGCTCTTCCACCGCGACGATCGCGGCCAACGGCCCGTCGCCGATCTCGTCCCTGCGCTCGTCGCGTCTTTCGCCACGCCGATGTGTCCGATCGTCGCGCGTCATCTGCCTGGCACACTGGATCACGGCCAGGCGGATGCGCTGGCATTGGTGATCGGAGAGCTTGCGGTGAACAGCACGAAGCACGGCGCGCTGAGCGGCATGGGCGCGATCGACGTCACGTCCGTGGTGCAAAGCGGCCGCGTCGAGATCCGCTGGTCGGAACGCGGGTCGCGTCGGGTGGCGGCCAACGTCCGGGACGGCGGACAGGGCATGACCCTCATGCGCCGCATCGTCGCAGCGCGTCGCGGCACGCTCGACCTTCACTGGAAACCGTACGGCCTCACCGCGATCGTCGGTTTCCCGACGCCGGCGGTTCGCTAAGGCGCTGACGATGGACCACGATCGTGATCAATCCGCCCGCCGCGGCATGGCTTCAGCCACCTATACGGCGTTCGAGCGGATGTTCGACGCCGTGGCGGAGCGCTGGGCTGGCGACGCCGGCCGTCACGAGATGATGGTCGAGGCGCTCACTGCGACCGGCGACTATCGCGTGCTCCGGCGGCTGCGGACGCCCACCCCGCTGGATCGGCTGCCGGACGGCGCACGGCTTGGCATCGTCCTCGATGTCGAGACGACCGGCATCGATGCCGCCGCCGACGAGATCATCGAACTCGCCATGGTGCCCTTCGCCTATACGATCGATGGTCAGGTCCTCGGCACGCTCGCGCCGTTCCACTCATACCGACAGCCCAAGACGCCGATCCCCGAGGAGATCACGGCGCTCACGGGCATCACCGACGAGATGGTGGCCGGACAGGCCATCGACGCCGAAGCCGTCGCGGCCTTCATCGCGAACGCCGGGATCGTCATCGCCCACAACGCCCGGTTCGATCGCCGCTTCGTCGAGCGGTCATGGGGCTGCTTCGCCGACATCGCGTGGGGCTGCTCGATGGCGCAGGTCGACTGGCGCGCCGAGGGTTTCGAGGGGACCAAATTAGGCTATCTCCTCGCCGGGATCGGCTTCTTCCACGATGGCCACCGCGCGACGGACGACTGTCATGCGACCATCGCGCTGCTGGGCGCCACGTTGCCATCGGGATCGACCGGCCTCGACGCATTGCTGCGGTGCGCTCGCGCGCCATCGTGGATCATCCATGCCGAGCATGCGCCTTTCGAACGCAAGGATCTGCTCAAGCGCCGGGGCTATAGCTGGTCCGGCAATGACGGCACGCCGCCGAAATGCTGGTGGCGAGAGGTGCCCAGTGATCAGCTGGATGCGGAACGAGCGTATCTCAACGACAGAGTATATCTGTACGAGGCCGATCCGCCCGTGCGACGCGTCACCGCATGGGAGCGCTTCTCCGATCGCCTTTAGCCCAAGGCGATCGATCGAACTTCACATGGGGGCATCCAAAGCCGCAGCGCAGGCCACGAGAAGACCGTGGTGAGATACGTAGAGTGGAAGGCCAATCGAGCCGACGATGCTGATCGGGGAGTGAGCGGTTGCATGTTTTGAGAGGAAAAGACCAATGTCGCGTGATCAGGAACTTAGCTCCGCCATCGGAGCGCTGATCCGCAGTATCGGGCTAGATCCTGCGAGTCTGCCGGTAGGGGTGACTTACCAAGGCGAGAGTTACCGTGTCGAGATGTCACCTCACCCGTACGACGTCCGCCGCGAGATCGGGGTCCCCGTCGTCTTCACGCTCGACGGGGACGAAGCCGCGACGGTCATCGCGACGCCGGCGTATCCGGCGCCGATCCTGCTTTCGACCACCCCGACGGGCGGAACGGTGAGCAGTCTGGGCGGCGGGTTGCCGGCCGAACTCGTGTCTGAAATCGAGATGATGGTCTTCTGGTCCGAGGAAGCCGCTTCCGCCACGCCGGCCGTATGAAGCGAACACCACCTGGAAAGATTCGTCCGCGATGAAGGCGCGATGACGAATCATCGACGACAATCCCCATCGCCCCTCCCCGGGGCGCCCGTCTTCCTGGCCGATCAGCTTCGTGCCGCGGGCCATGATCCAGCGAGCATACCCGACATGTTGCGCAAAGGCGGCGGAGCCGTGCAGATTGCGTCGCCCAAGGGAGTGCAAATCGAGTTGAGCCTTGTCGACGACAGGGTGCGCGTCAAGAAGATCGTCATGAATTCGAGTGTCAAAGTCCTGTACGTCGATGGGCGCTATGAGGTCTTTCTCACGCCGCCGCACAATGATTATCCCGACACCATCAAGGCCGCTTTGCCAGGACGCCCGATCTCGTGTTTGTTCGAGGCTCCCGGTTTCAATCGACCAGATGTGACAATGGGCAGCGTCAAGACCCTGCAGTCGGAAACCTTGCTGATCGAACTGCTCTGTCCCCGCGAGCCGGATTGACGGCTCTCTTGCCGCCGTTGACGAAATGGCAGGCCTGACAGTCGCATGTCGGCGGCATGACGCAAAATGCCGAGTCGCGTAGCCATCCACGCCGAATGCCGTATTTCCCGGAGATCTACCCCGGCGAAATCCTATACTCGGTGTTCGCGCGGCTCAGCTTTCACATGGCGCATGTGTCGGCCATGGACACCTGGGATCATGTCTATGGTCGCCATGTCCAGAGACCTGTCGTCGACTTTCCGTCCAACCTCGATTGGTTCGCGTCGCGACTTCATTCGGGTCCGTCCGCCGACGAACTCGCGATGCGCCATACGCTTCTGCCCTACTACACGGCTTTCGCGACCGCGCAGGTTCGGGAAAAAGCCATGAAGGCGATGCGGGGCGAGGAAGGGAAGGTGGGGCTTGTCATCGGCCTGAGGGCAAAGCCGCTTGGTCCGTTGCAAACCGTCCGCTTCTGCCCCGCGTGCTACGAAGAAATGATCGCAGGTCAGGGCGAGGCATATTTTCGCCGGGAGCATCAGCTCCCCATCGTCCTCGTGTGTCCGCGGCACGAGTGCGACCTGCGCATCAGCGAGGTGAAGCTGGGGAAGACCAACTTTCTGCACCGCGCGAACAAAGACACATGCCCTCCCGATGCGCCGTCCGCAGTCGCCGATCGCAGTGTGCCGCGCCAGCGATTATTGAAACTTGCGCGCCGAGCGACGGATTGGCTCGAGAACCCGCGTTCCGAGGATGAAGTGACGGCGGCGCGGAGCATCACCGCCCGGATCGTCGCAAAGGGTGTCCGTGCGGGCTCCCAAGTCGATTGGACGCGTCTCAACCTGATCGTCGACGACGTTCTGGCACCTCTCGAGCCGGCTTTTCCTGGCCTGCTCGCTGGCACCGGGCGCACGAACGGCTGGATGGAACATACGATGGATCCGACACGAAAGGTTCATTCCGACCCTTTGTGTTTCCTGTCTCTGGTAATGGACGAGATCGAGAAGGGCAGCGGCCCCTTCGGCGACGGCCCCTGGGCTTGCGAGAACCCGCTTGCCGAGCACTTCGGCCATATGACGATCACGGAAACGGATGCACCTTTGAAGACCAACGGCCGCATCATCACGGTCAAGTTCCGTTGCTCGTGCGGATACGTCTACACGCGGTCGAAATACCCGGACGGCAGACTTGGCCGATCCTTCCGGGTTCGGTTCGGCCCGCTCCTCCGCGATCATGTCGCGAAGTGCGCGCGCGACGGACTGACCATCACGAAGGCAGCGGCTTCCGTCGGCACCAACTGGGACGTCCTGCGGCGCCACATGAAGAAGGAAGGCATCCTTGATCCGTGGGAAAAGCCATCCTGAAATTGGCTTCGCCGACTCGCCTCGCGGCGCTTTTGACCAAGCTACATTCCCGACCTCCAGCGCCATAGACCGCGCCGAGCCCGGAAATGGACAATCTCTATTCCCGGCCGGCTTTGGTCTTACCCGGCGACTGCGGAGAAATGGACAATCTTTATTCCCGATCCCCAACGGCATGATCCGGCGATGCCGGCATAATGGACAATCTTTATTCGACGAGGCATTTTGATGGGGGAGGGCTTTTGGCCAATCCTTATTCCCGACCTCAAGCGGGCAAGGAGCACGCAATTCCGGAAAATGGACAAACTCTGGTAGTTTGACGGTACATACGGAAAGCGCCCGTCCCGAGGGACGAGCGCTGGTTTTTGAACAAACTTTATTCTAGGTCCACATCTGGCGTCGCGACCCGATACGTGCCTCGGCCACGCAGGCGCGCGGCGGCGCTGCCAGCTCCGGGATGCTGTCCCGGTCGAGCGCGTCCACCAAGGCGGAGATCTGGTCGCCCGTACCGGCACGAGGCACTGCGAGGAACGGTCGGGATCGGCGGTGATCGGTTGACGCGCGGACGTCAGGGGACGGGCGCTTGGCCGTGCCCCCCGTCGAAGGCGGTCAGGATCGGGCAGGGGCCGGCATCGCCATTGCCGCATTCCTGCGCGAGAAGCCGAAGAGCCGTTCGGGCCGTTTCGAGATGGGCGATCTGCGCGTCCAGCGCCGAGAGCCGCTCGATGGCGAGCGTGCGCGCCCGCGCGCGATCGTCGGTGGCATCGAGCGCCAATAGCTCGTGGATCTGCTCGAGCGTGAAGCCGGCCGCCTGGGCGGAGCGGATGAAGCGCAGCCGCCGGACGTCGGACGGGCCATAGCGGCGGATGCCACCGCCGCTGCCCGCGCCGCGCGGTCGGTCCGGCGTGTCGAGCAGACCGCGCCGCTGGTAGAACCGGATCGTCTCGACGCCCACGCCGCCCTCGGCGGCAAGCGTCGCGATCGTCATGGAAGACACGCCTTGACTCCGTACCATGGTACGGCCCCTATATAGGGGCCGATCACGCATGGGAGAAGATACATGCCGGCCGCGACGAAGAAGGCGATCCTCTATCGTATGGTGATGCCGACCCACGTCTGCCCCTATGGGTTGAAGGCGAAGGATCTGCTGCAACGGCGCGGCTTCGCGGTCGAGGATCACTGGCTGACGACCCGCGAGGAGACCGACGCGTTCAAGGCGCAGCATCATGTCAAGACGACGCCGCAGACCTTCATCGCGGGCGAGCGTGTCGGCGGCTATGACGACGTCCGGCGGTTCTTCGGCAAGGCCGTCGCCGACCCGAAGGCGGTGACCTATCGCCCGGTGGCGGTGGTGTTCGCGATGACGGCGCTGATGGCGCTCGCCGCGAGCCAGGCGGCGTTCGGTGCGCTGCTGACGCTGCGCGCGGGCGAGTGGTTCATTGCCTTCTCGATGTGCGTCCTCGCCTTGCTCAAGCTCCAGAACGTCGAGCGGTTCGCGACGATGTTCCTCAACTACGACCTGCTGGCCAGACGCTGGGTGCCCTATTCGTACGTCTATCCCTATGCCGAAGGCTTGGCAGGGGTGCTGATGGCGGCGGGCGTGCTGACCTGGCTGTCGGTGCCGATCGCGCTGGTGATCGGGACGATCGGCGCGGTGTCGGTGATCAAGGCGGTCTACATCGACCGGCGCGAGCTGAAATGCGCCTGCGTGGGCGGGGACAGCAGCGTGCCGCTCGGCTTCCTGTCGCTGACCGAAAACGTGATGATGGTCGTCATGGCGCTGTGGATGGCGTTCGCCGCTGCGCCTTGATCCGGCGCGATCCGGCCGCACGTCGGCATCTATCCGGCGATGACGTTCCTCGGGCCGCGGTTCGGCCTGCGGCTCCGAAGGCGTTCGTACGCGGTCGGGGAACGCCGCCCGGTGCGGGGGATGGGCGGGATCGGGATCGGGCCGGCGCATGAAAAAGGGCAGGGAAGCCGTGTCGCTTCCCTGCCCCTGTTCTCGTCCTGCGAAGGGATCAGCCCTCGGCGGTGTCCGAAGCGGCACCGGCGGCCTGCGTCTCCGCGACCTCGGCGTCGAGCGCCTCGTCGGCGGCGGTCGGCACCGTCGGCGGCACGATCGTGGCGATCGCGAAGTCGCGGTCGTCGATCGCCGGCTTGGCGCCCTTGGGCAGCGCGACGTCACTGATGTGGATCGAATCGCCGATCTCGCGGCCCTTGAGCGAGATGGTGATCTCCGACGGGATGTCCGCCGCGTCGACGATCAGCTCGACCTCGTGACGGGTGATGTTGAGCACGCCGCCCTGCTTGATGCCGCGGCATTCCTCTTCGTCCGCAAACACGACCGGCACCGCGACGGTGACTTCGGTATGTTCACCGATGCGCAGGAAGTCGACGTGCACCGGACGATCGGTGACCGGGTGGAAGGCGACGTCCTTGGGCAGCGTCCGCTCGCCGGCGACCATGATCACCGAGGTCATGAAGTGACCGGTCATCAGCGCCTTGGTCAGCGCCTTCTCTTCGAGGTGAACCGCCGTCGGTTCCTTGTTCTGGCCGTAGATCACGGCGGGGACGCGGCCGTCACGACGCAGCGCCCGGGAGGCTCCCTTGCCAACCCGGTCGCGCGTCTCGGCTGCGAGCGTAATGGTGTCGCTCATCAGATTACCTTTTCAAAACGTGCTAAAGTCCGTTCCCGCGCCACGCCTCCAGGGATGACCATGGAGCGGAAGCGGGCGCGCATAGCGGAGAGTGCGCCAAAACGCAAATTCCTCCCCGGCACGGGGAGGGGGACCAGCGTAGCTGGTGGAGGGGGCTCTCCTCCCGCGCAGGCGGCTGTTACCTGCGAGGGTGTGTGGGCCCGGTAATGAGCATCACAAGTGGTGCCGCTTGCGGCAAGCCCCCTCCACCACGCCCTGCGGGCGCGGTCCCCCTCCCCGTGCCGGGGAGGATTGACTCAGTATTTCACCCGTTCCGCCTTGACGCCCAGCTTCGCCAGTTGCGCCTGCACCGAGTCCGGCCCGGCGAGGTGCCCCGCGCCGACCGCGATGAACACCGTGCCCGGCCGCGCCATCCGCTGCTTGATCCACGCCGCCCAGCGCGCGTTGCGATCGGTGAGCAGCACCTTGGCGACCTCGGGCGAGCTCTTCAGCTCGTCGTTCATCTCGGCGGCGAGCGCATCGGGATCGCCCTTCGCCCAATCGTCGACCATCGCCGCCATCTGTTGGTCGAGCTTGGGCAGTTCATCGACGGTGCTGACCAGGAAGTCGAGCTGCGCCTTGTCCGACAGGCTGCCGAAGAAGCCGAGCTGCTGTTCGGCGGTCTCCAGCCCGGTCAGCGGCTTGTTCGCCTGTTTGGCGGCGGCGGTGATCACCTGTTCGGGGCCGTTGCTGCTGTCGTAGCCGAGCTTGGACAGCGGCGCCACCGACAGCTGCGTCGCCGCCAGCCACGGCTTGAACGTGTCGAGCGCATTGGCGGGCAGGCCGAGGTTGGTCACCGCGGCGGTGAAGGCGGCGCGCTTGTCGGCGGGCAGGCGCTCGGTCAGCGGCGGCGTGCCCTTGGCGGCGACGCCGGTCGCCTGCACCAGGCCCTGCATCGCCGCGGGGTCGGGCATGACGATCTCCAGCTTGACCTCGTCCGACCGGTCGAAGGCGGTCTTCACCGCCTCGTCGAACCAGGTCAGGCCCGGCTTGAGCACGTGGATGGTGCCGAACAGATAGACGGTCGTATCCTTGTCCTTGACCACCCACAGCGCCGGATCGGCATCGTTGGCGGCGCGCGCGGGCGCGGCGGGACGGGCGCAGGCGGGCAGGGACAGGCAGAGCGCGATCGCCGACAGTGCAGCGCCAAGGGGACGTATCATGCGGGGGATCTATCCATCATCGGGTCGTGTTACCCCAAGCTAATGCCGCGCCGCACCACTTGCTAGACGCTGTCGCATCGGCCAAAGCCTCGACCGATGGCAGCCGCACCTCTCTCCTTCCAGAAGATGATCCTGACGCTCCATGACTATTGGAGCGACCGGGGTTGCGTGATCCTCCAGCCCTACGACATGGAAATGGGCGCGGGCACGTTCCACACCGCGACGACGCTGCGCGCGCTCGGTCCCGATACGTGGAACGCCGCCTTCGTCCAGCCGTGCCGCCGCCCGACCGACGGCCGCTATGGCAAGAACCCCAACCGGCTCCAGCATTATTATCAATATCAGGTGATCCTCAAGCCGAGCCCGCCCGATCTGCAGGAGCTGTACCTCGGCAGCCTCGCGGCGATCGGCGTCGACATGACGCGGCACGACATCCGCTTCGTCGAGGATGACTGGGAAAGCCCGACGCTCGGCGCCTGGGGCCTCGGCTGGGAGGTGTGGTGCGACGGGATGGAGGTGACGCAGTTCACCTATTTCCAGCAGATGGGCGGGTTCGACATGAAGCCGGTCGCGGGCGAGCTGACCTACGGGCTCGAACGGCTGGCGATGTACATCCAGGACGTCGACAACGTCTACGATCTCGCCTTCAACGACGCGGGCGTCACCTATGGCGACATCTTCCTCGAGAACGAGCGGCAGATGTCGACGTGGAATTTCGAGGTCGCCGACACCGCCAGCCTGTTCGACCTGTTCCGCAAGGCGGCGGCGGAATGCGAGAACAGCCTCGCCGCCGGGCTGGCGATCCCCGCCTATGAACAGGCGATCAAGGCGAGCCACACGTTCAACCTGTTGCAGGCGCGCGGTGTGATCTCGGTGGCGGAGCGCCAGGCCTATATCGGCCGCGTCCGCGATCTTGCCAAAGGCGCCTGCGCGGCGTGGATGGAGAAGAACGGGTGGGCGGCGTGACCATTCCTCCCCGGCACGGGGAGGGGGACCGTCGCGCGCAGCGCGATGGTGGAGGGGGCTCTCCGCGCTCGCTTCGCCCCGAAACCGCCACTGCCCGCAAATTGCGCAAGTCGATGAGCCTGCCCGAAGCGCTGCTCTGGCAGCGGCTCAAAGGTCAACAGGCTGGCGCAAAGTTCCGCAAGCAGCATCCGGTCGGCCCCTATGTCGCCGATTTTTATTGCAGCGCGACCCGCACGATCGTCGAAGTCGATGGCGAAGCGCATGACCGCGCCGATCGGCCGAGCCGGGATATCGCGCGTGATGCCTTCTTGATCGAGAACGGGTATCCTGTTCTGCACATCCCCGCAAAGGACGTGCTGAAAGATGCCGACGCCGCTGCTGACGCGATCGCAGCGCTTGCGGCCAACCCCCTCCACCACCAGCCTGCGGCTGGCGGTCCCCCTCCCCGTGCCGGGGAGGATTGAGAAGATGATGACCGACTTCCTCCTCGAACTGCGTTCCGAAGAAATCCCTGCGCGGATGCAGGACAAGGCGCGGGACGATCTCGCCCGGCTGTTCGCCGCCGAACTGGGCAAGGCGGGTCTCGCCGCCGGATCGCTCGTCACCTATGCGACGCCGCGGCGGCTGGTGCTGATCGCGCGCGACCTGCCGGCCGAGACGCAGGCGGTGTCCGAGGAGCTGAAAGGCCCCAAGGCGAGCGCGCCGCCGCAGGCGCTCGAGGGCTTCCTGCGCAAGACCGGGCTGACCCGCGAGGCGCTGACCGAGCGCGACGGCGTGCTCTATGCGATCACCGAGCGGCCCGGCCGCGCCACCACCGACGTGCTCGCCGAGGCCATCCCGGCGATCATCCGCGGCTTTCCCTGGCCCAAGTCGATGCGCTGGGGCGCGGCCTCCGCCTCGACCGAATCGCTGCGCTGGGTGCGGCCGCTGCACGGCATCGTCGCTCTGTTCGGCGAGGATCTGGTCGAGGTCGAGATCGCCGGCATCCGGTCGGGCGTCGCGACCTTCGGGCACCGCTTCCACCATCCCGGCCAGATCACGATCGGCTCGGCGGCGGATTATGTCGAGAAGCTGCGCGCCTGCCACGTCATCGTCGATCAGGACGAACGCCGCGCGCTGATCCGCGAACGGGCGACGGCGCTGGCGGCCGAGGCCGGACTCGTGCTGGTCGAGGACGAGGGGCTGGTCGCCGAGAATGCCGGGCTGACCGAATGGCCGGTGCCGCTGCTCGGCCGGTTCGATCCCGACTTCCTGTCGGTGCCGCCCGAGGTGATCCAGCTCACCGCGCGGGTGAACCAGAAGTATTTCGTCTGCCGCGATGCCGAGGGCGCGCTCGCCAATGCCTTCGTCTGTACCGCCAATATCGAGGCGACCGACGGCGGCGCGCAGATCGTCGAGGGCAATCGCAAGGTGCTCGCGGCGCGGCTGTCGGACGCGCGCTTCTTCTACGAGACCGACCTCAAGACGCCGCTCGAGACGCAGGCGACGAAGCTGGCGAACATCGTCTTCCACGAGAAACTGGGGACGGTGGCGGACAAGGTCGATCGCGTCGCGACGCTCGCACGGTGGCTGGTGGAGGAGGGGATAATCCTCCTCGGCACGGGGAGGGGGACCGGCGAAGCCGGTGGAGGGGGGGTGCCACAGGCGGCATCGCCCGCGGAAGCCCCCCTCCACCACCGGCCTGCGGCCGGCGGTCCCCCTCCCCGTGCCGGGGAGGAGCATGTTGTGCTCGCCGATATGGCGGAGCGCGCCGCGCGGCTCGCCAAGGCGGACCTCGTCACCGGCATGGTCGGCGAGTTTCCGGAATTGCAGGGCCTGATCGGCGGCTATTATGCCGCCGCGCAGGGCGAGCCCGACGCGGTCGCCGAAGCGGTGCGCGATCATTACAAGCCGGTCGGACAGGGCGATGCGGTGCCGGCCGCGCTGGTGACGGTGGCGGTGGCGCTGGCGGACAAGCTCGACAGCATCACGCAGTTCTTCGGTGCCGACCTGCGTCCCAGCGGATCGAAGGACCCGTTCGCGCTGCGCCGCTCCGCCCTCGGCGTGATCGCGCTGATCCTCGACAACGGCCTGCGCTTTCCGCTCGGCACCGCGGTGGATCAGGGCGTGCTCGACTTCTTCGCCGACCGGCTCAAGGTGCAGCAGCGCGAGGCGGGCGTCCGCCACGATCTGATCGACGCGGTGTTCGCGCTCGGCGGCGAGGACGATCTCGTCCGGCTGCTCGCGCGGGTCCATGCCCTGCAGGCTTTCGTCGCAACCGAGGACGGCACCAACCTGCTCGCCGGCTACAAGCGCGCCGCGAACATCCTCAAAAAGGAAGGCGTTCCCGATCGGGAGGCGGCAGTCGCCAGCTACGCGCCCGAACCCGCCGAAGCCGCACTGATCGCCGCACTCGACGCGGCCGAGCCCAAGGCGGCGGCGGCGATCGAGGCGGAGGATTTCGAGGGCGCGATGGCGGCGCTCGCCTCGCTGCGTGCGCCGATCGACGCGTTCTTCGACGACGTCACCGTCAACGACGCCGATCCCGCCAAGCGCGCCGCCCGGCTCCAGCTGCTCGACCGGGTCCGCGCCGCCGTTCATACGGTCGCCGATTTCAGCAGGATCGAGGGGTAGCGGCCCGATCCGACATGCTCTCCATCCTCCCCGGGGCAGGCATCCAGCGCAGTGAAGGATTAGCGATGACCCAATACGTGTACCGCTTCGGTGGCGGCGTTTCGGACGGTGGGAAGGGCGACAAGAATCTGCTCGGCGGCAAGGGCGCGAACCTTGCCGAAATGGCGTCGATCGGCCTGCCGGTGCCGCCGGGCTTCACCATCTCGACCGCGATGTGCACGCGCTATTACGAGGAAGGCGAGCAATTCCCGCAAAGCCTGCGGGACGAGGTCGCCGCCGGCATCGCGCATATCGAGGGGATCACCGGCAAGGCGTTCGGTGATCCGGCCAATCCCTTGCTCGTTTCGGTCCGTTCCGGCGCACGCGTGTCGATGCCGGGGATGATGGACACGGTGCTCAACCTCGGCCTCAACGACGCGACCGTCGAGGGGCTTGCCGCCCGCTCCGGCGACGCGCGCTTCGCCTGGGACAGCTATCGCCGCTTCATCCAGATGTATGCCGACGTGGTGCTCGAACTCGACCATGGCGCATTTGAGGAAGCGCTGGAGATCGCCAAGGAAGACAACGGCTTCACCCTGGATACCGAGCTGAGTGCCGACGATCTGCGCACGCTGGTCGGCGAATATAAGGCGCTGGTCGCGGCGGAATGGGGCAAGCCCTTCCCGCAGGACGTCCACGATCAATTGTGGGGCGCGGTCGGCGCGGTGTTCGGATCGTGGCAGTCGGAGCGCGCCAAGGTCTACCGCCGGCTCAACGACATCCCCGCCGACTGGGGTACCGCGGTCAACGTCCAGGCGATGGTGTTCGGCAATATGGGCGAGACCTCGGCGACCGGCGTCGCCTTCACCCGCGATCCGTCCAAGGGCGACCGCGCCTATTACGGCGAATTCCTGATCAACGCGCAGGGCGAGGACGTGGTGGCGGGCATCCGCACGCCGCAATATCTGACCCGCGCCGCGCGCGAGGAAGCGGGCGCCAAGCCCGCGTCGATGGAAGAGGCGATGCCCGCGGTCTATGCCGAGCTGGCCGCGGTGTTCGACCGGCTCGAAACGCATTACCGCGACATGCAGGACATCGAGTTCACCGTCGAACAGGGCAAGCTGTGGATGCTCCAGACGCGATCGGGCAAGCGCACCGCCAAGGCGGCGCTCAAGATCGCGGTCGACATGGCGAACGAGGGGCTGATCAGCCGGAACGAGGCGATCCTGCGCGTCGATCCGATGGCGCTCGACCAGCTGCTCCACCCGACGCTCGATCCCAAGGCGCCGCGCGACGTCATCGCCAAGGGCCTGCCCGCCTCCCCGGGCGCCGCCTCGGGCCGCGTCGTGTTCGACGCCGACAGCGCCGAGAAGCGCAAGGCGGCGGGGGAATCGGTCATCCTCGTCCGCGTCGAGACCAGCCCGGAGGATATCCACGGCATGCATGCCGCCGCCGGCATCCTGACGGCGCGCGGCGGCATGACCAGCCACGCCGCGGTGGTCGCGCGCGGCATGGGCCGGCCGTGCGTCTCGGGCGCGGGGTCGCTGTCGATCTCCGCCAAGGACAAGGTGATGAAGGTCGCCGGTCGGACGATCGGCGAGGGCGACACGATCACCATCGACGGCACCAGCGGCGAGGTGATGTTCGGCTCCGTCGCCACCGTCCAGCCCGAGCTCGCCGGCGATTTCGGCGTGCTGATGGAATGGGCCGACGGCGTGCGCCGGCTCAAGGTGCGCGCCAATGCCGAGACGCCGCTCGACTGCCAGACCGCGCGCGACTTCGGCGCCGAGGGCGTCGGCCTCTGCCGCACCGAACATATGTTCTTCGACGCCGACCGGATCACCGCGGTGCGCCAGATGATCCTCGCGCAGGACGAGGCGGGGCGTCGCGCCGCGCTCGCCAAATTGCTGCCGGCGCAGCGCAGCGACTTCACCGCGATCTTCGAGGTGATGGCGGGGTTGCCGGTGACGGTGCGGCTGCTCGATCCGCCGCTACACGAATTCCTGCCGCACGAGGAGAATGAATTCGCCGAGGTCGCCGCGGCGGCCGGCGTCGATATCGAGCTGCTCAAGCGCCGCGCCACGGAGCTGCACGAATTCAACCCGATGCTCGGCCATCGCGGCTGCCGGCTCGGCGTCACCTATCCCGAGATCTACGAGACGCAGGCGCGGGCGATCTTCGAGGCGGCGCTCGACGTCGCAGCCAGGTCGGGGAAGGCGCCGATCCCCGAGGTGATGATCCCGCTGGTCGCCACCAAGCGCGAGCTCGACCTGATGAAGGCGGTGGTCGACAAGGCGGCGCAGGCGGTGTTCGCCGAGCGCGGCACGACGATCGACTATCTCGTCGGCACGATGATCGAGCTGCCGCGCGCTGCGCTCAAGGCGGGTGAGATCGCCGAGACGGGCGAGTTCTTCTCGTTCGGCACCAACGACCTGACCCAGACCACCTTGGGCGTCAGCCGCGACGATGCGGCGCGCTTCCTCGGCGCCTATGTCGAGCAGGGCATTTACGCCAAGGACCCGTTCGTCAGCCTCGACGTCGAGGGCGTCGGCGAGCTGGTCGAGCTGGCGGCGGAGCGCGGGCGCAAGACGCGGCCCGACATCAAGCTCGGCATCTGCGGCGAACATGGC
Organism: Sphingomonas sp. RIT328; assembly: GCF_000632225.1. GTDB lineage: Bacteria > Pseudomonadota > Alphaproteobacteria > Sphingomonadales > Sphingomonadaceae > Sphingomonas > Sphingomonas kyungheensis. The sequence goes on along the minus strand of NZ_JFYV01000023.1, from coordinate 201,376 downwards.
GGCGACCCGGCGAGCATCGCCTTCTGCGAGAAGGTCGGGCTCGATTACGTGTCGGCCTCGCCCTATCGCGTGCCGATCGCCCGGCTGGCGGCGGCGCAGGCGGCGTTGCGCTAGGCCTCCGTGCTCCGGCGCATGCAGGAGCCCAGGTGCGCTGTTTGGCCCTGGGTTCCTGCGGGCGCAGGAACACCGCGTCACATTGACCACGCCGCGCCCGCCCCGCTATCGCCGCGGCACAGACAGGAGAGTCACGGGCGATGAACAAGCTCTATCCCGATGCGGCCGCGGCGCTCGACGGGCTGCTGCATGACGGCATGACGATCTGCGCGGGCGGCTTCGGCCTGTGCGGCATTCCGGAGCGGCTGATCGACGCGATCCAGGCGGCGGGTACCAAAGACCTGACCATCGCCAGCAACAATGCCGGCATCGACGGCGAGGGGCTCGGCAAGCTGCTGCGGACGCGGCAGGTGAAGAAGATGATCTCGAGCTACGTCGGCGAGAACAAGGAGTTCGAGCGGCAGTATCTCAGCGGCGAGCTGGCGGTGGAATTCTGTCCCCAGGGCACGCTCGCCGAACGCTGCCGCGCCGGCGGCGCGGGCATCCCCGGCTTCTACACCAAGACCGGCGTCGGTACGCTGATCGCCGAGGGCAAGGAAGTGAAGAGCTTCGACGGCGAGGAGTATATCCTCGAACGCGGCATCCGCGCCGACCTCAGCATCATCAAGGGCTGGAAGGCGGACGAGAGCGGCAATCTGATCTTCCGCAAGACCGCGCGCAACTTCAACCAGCCGATGGCCACCGCGGGGCGCATCTGCGTCGCCGAGGTCGAGGAAGTGGTGCCGGTCGGCAGCCTCGACCCCGATGCGATCCATCTGCCCGGCATCTACGTCAAGCGGATGATCGTCGGCGCGCTCTATGACAAGAAGATCGAGTTCCGCACCGTGCGCGAGCGGGCGGCGGCATGATGCGGCGCGCGGCCCTGCTGCTGGCGACCGCGCTGCTCGCCGGCTGTGGCGGCACGCGGCAGCGCGTCGCGACGCTGCCCGCGCCGGGCCAGACCTATACCGCCGACGGCAGATTGGTGCGGATCACCGGCCTCACCGCATTGCCGCCGCCGACTGGCGCGGCAGGGGCAGGGGCAGGGGGTGCGACGGCCGCCGATGCGCAGCCGGTGCCGCCGCAATATCAATATCTCTACGGCTCGGCGGAGGCGGCGGCGCTCAGCCGGCAGGCGTTCCGCGCGCTCGTGGCCTATGCGACCTATCGCCGCGCCGCCGGGGACAGCGTCGTGCTCGCCCCCGGCGCGACGCTCGCCGCGCCGCGCTGGCAGGCGTGCGACGGCAAGCCGCGCGCCGCGGTGTTCGATGCCGACGAGACGGTGCTGCTCAATCTCGGCGTCGAGGCGCTGGCGGCGCGCCACCCCTCCGCACCCTTCGATCCGGCGCAATGGGCGCGATGGGAGCGGACCGGCGCCAAAGCGGTCGCGCCGGTGCCGGGCGCCGTCGAGGCCTTCGCCGCGCTGCGGGCGGCGGGCATCGCGGTGATCATCAACAGCAATCGCGGCGCCGCCACCGCCGCCGGCACGGTCGCCGCGCTCAAGGCGGCGGGGCTGGGGGACTTCACGCCAGGCGGCGACCTGCTGCTGCGCGACGGGCCGAGCGGCAAGGACGCGCGGCGCAACGCGATCGCGGCGCGCTATTGCGTGGTGGCGATGGCGGGCGACCAGCTCGGCGACTTCAGCGACCTGTTCGCCGGTCCCTCCGCCGCCGCCCGCCGCGCGCTCGCCGAGGGCGAGGGGATTGCGGCGATGTGGGGCAACGGCTGGTTCGTGCTGCCCAATCCGGTCTATGGCAGCGGCCTGTCGGGCGGGTTCGCCGACGTCTTCCCCGCCGACAAACGCTGGAGCGACACGCCATGAAGCCGGCCAAGCCGCGCGCCATCCCGCTGTCGGCGATCCCCGATCTCGGCGCCCGATCGGTCGAGGTCGCGCGCATCTGGGTGACCGACCGCGCGGGGTCGGCGGTGGTGATCGATGCGGGCGTGCTCGCCGATGCGGAGATGTTCGGCGTCCTGATGGCCGACACCATCCGCCACGCCGCCAAGGCCCATGCGCAGGCGCTCGGCATCGATGCGGGCGAGGCCGAAGCCCTGATCTGGCGCGGCGTCGATAGCGCGCGTCCCGAACTCGATCCCGACGCGCTCGCGCGGATCGCCAACCACCCGGGAGGATTGCACTGATGACCACGCAGACGACGGGCTGGGACCGTAACCAGATGGCGGCGCGCGCCGCACAGGAATTGCGCGACGGCTATTACGTCAACCTCGGCATCGGCATCCCGACGCTGGTCGCCAACCATATCCCGCCCGGCGTCGAGGTGACGCTGCAATCGGAAAACGGCATGTTGGGTATCGGCCCGTTTCCCTTTGACGACCAAGTCGACCCCGATCTGATCAACGCCGGCAAGCAGACGATCAGCGAATTGCCGCACAGCGCCTATTTCGGCAGCGAGCAGAGCTTCGCGATGATCCGCGGCGGCCACATCGACCTGACGGTATTGGGCGCGATGGAGGTGAGCGAGGGCGGCGACATCGCCAACTGGATGATCCCCGGCAAGATGATCAAGGGCATGGGCGGCGCGATGGACCTCGTCGCCGGGGTCAAGCAGATCATCGTCGTCATGGATCACACCGCCAAGGACGGCAGCGCCAAGTTCATCCCCGCCTGCACGCTGCCGCTGACCGGCCGCAACGTCGTCGACATGATCGTCACCGATCTCGCCGTATTCCGCCGACCCGATCACCAGTCCCGCTTCCGGCTGGTCGAGCTGGCGCCGGGCGTCACCGCGGACGAGGTCGCGGCGAAGACGACGGCGGCGTTCGATCACGCATGAGCCGGCGCGGTCCGCTTCGCGGCTATAAGTAAGCGATCGATCATCGGAAAGTCGCGGCCATGAGTTACGTCCTGATCACCGCCAATCGCAATTATTCGAGCTGGTCGCTGCGGCCGTGGGCGTTGATGACCGCGCTCGGCATTCCGTTCGTCGATCGGATCGAGCCGTTCACGCAGGCGGAAAACTATGCGGCGTTCCGCGCCTTCTCGCCGACCGGGCAGGTGCCGGTGCTGCTCGACGGCGATCGGACGATCTGGGATTCGCTCGGTATCGTCCTCTATCTCGCCGACCGGCATCCCGGCATCTGGCCGGCGGACGCGGCGGCGCGGGCGTGGGCGCAATGCGCGGTCGCGGAGATGCACGGCGGCTTCGGCGTGCTGCGCAGCGAGCGGACGATGAACGTCGGCGTCCGCGCGACTCCGGCTACGGGGTCGGCGGCGCTGGCGCGGGACGTCGCGCGGATCGCCGAACTATGGGCGGAGGGGCTGGCGCGCTTCGGCGGTCCATGGCTTGCCGGCGAGACGTTCAGCGCGGTGGATGCCTTTTACGCTCCGGTCGCCTTCCGCGTCCGCACCTATGGGATCGAGGTCGGCGACGCTGGGCGGCGCTGGGTCGACACGATCCTCGCCCATCCGGCGCTGCGCGCCTGGGAAGCGGCGGCGCTCGCCGAGACATGGCGCGAGGCGGAGCATGAGGCAGACCTGCATCGCTGTGGCATGGTCACGGCGGACTATCGTCGCTAGGCAATAATCTGTCGCACCGGGTTCCGCTCGCGCATCATTTGAGTTAACGGCCGCGCATCATGACCTCCATTCCGCACACCTTGTATGAAAAGATCTGGGCCGCGCACGTCGTCGAACGGCGTGAGGATGGCACCTGCCTCATCTATATCGACCGGCACCTCGTCCATGAGGTGACGAGCCCGCAGGCCTTCGAGGGGCTGCGCGTCGCCGGGCGGCGGGTGCGCCGGCCCGAACTCACCCTCGCGGTGCCGGATCACAATCTGCCGACGACGCCGCGGGTGGATGCGGTCGGGCGGATGCTGCCGATCGCCGATCCGGAGAGCGCGCAACAGCTCGACGCGCTTCGCCGCAACACCGCCGAATTCGGCATCGACTATATCGATGCGACGGCGGCGGAGCAGGGCATCGTCCATGTCGTCGGGCCGGAACTGGGCTTCACGCTGCCCGGCACGACGTTGGTGTGCGGCGACAGCCATACCTCGACGCACGGCGCGCTCGGCGCGCTCGCCTTCGGCATCGGCACCAGCGAGGTCGAGCATGTGCTGGCGACGCAGACGCTGCTGCTCAGCCCATCGAAGACGATGGAGGTGCGCGTCGACGGCACCCTGGGCTTCGGGGTCAGCCCCAAGGACGTGATCCTCGCGATCATGGGGCGGATCGGCGCGGCGGGCGGCACCGGCCATGTCATCGAATATACTGGCGAGGTGATCCGCGCCATGTCGATCGAGGGGCGGATGACCGTCGCCAACATGTCGATCGAGGGCGGCGCGCGCGCCGGTCTGGTCGCGCCCGACGATGTCACCTTCGCCTATCTCAAGGGGCGACCGATGGCGCCGCAGGGCGATGCATGGGAGCAGGCGGTCGCCTGGTGGCGCAGCCTCGCCACCGATGCCGGCGCGACCTACGACAAGCGCGTCGTGCTCGACGCCACCGACATCGCACCGGCACTGACCTGGGGAACGAGCCCCGAGGATGTCGTGCCGATTACCGGTGTCGTCCCCGCGCCCGACAGCTTCGCCGATCCCGCCAAGCGCGCCGCGGCGCAGCGCAGCCTCGACTATATGGGCCTGACGCCGGGCACGGCGATGCAGGACGTCGCCGTGCAGCATGTCTTCATCGGCAGTTGCACCAACAGCCGGATCGAGGATCTGCGCGCCGCCGCCGCGGTCGCCGACGGTCGCCGCGTCGCCGATGGCGTGCGCGCGATGGTCGTACCGGGATCGGGACTGGTCAAGCGCCAGGCGGAGGCAGAGGGGCTGGACCAAGTGTTCACCCGCGCCGGCTTCGAATGGCGCGAGCCGGGCTGTTCGATGTGTCTGGCGATGAACCCGGACAAGGTCCCTGCGGGAGAGCGGTGCGCCTCCACGTCGAACCGGAATTTCGTGGGTCGACAGGGACCTGGCGCGCGCACACATCTGCTGTCGCCGGCGATGGCGGCGGCGGCGGCGGTCACCGGCCATTTGGCCGACGTGCGGGATCTGATGGGAGCGACGCGATGAAGAAGGTGCTGGTATTGCTGGTGGCAGGCGCGATGCTGAGCGGCGTCGCCGCCTATGTCGCGGGCGCGCGGGCGCTCGCGCATCCGGCCAAGATCGAGCGCTGACGGACGCACCGATGCAGCCCGTCACCCGCGTCAGCGGCACCGCCTATCCCTGGGGTGCCAAGAATATCGACACCGACATCATCATCCCGGCGCATTGGCTCAAGACGATCTCGCGTGCCGGCCTCGCGCGCGGTGCGTTCGAGACGGTGCGCGCACAGCCGGGCAACGTCTTCGACGATCCGCGCTACGCGGGTGCGCCGATCCTGATCGCCGGCGACAATTTCGGCTGCGGGTCGAGCCGTGAGCATGCCGCCTGGGCGCTCGCCGATATGGGCGTGCGCGCGGTGATTGCGCCGAGCTTCTCCGACATCTTCTCCGGCAATGCGTTCAAGAACGGCATCGTCCCCGTCGTGCTGCCGCAGGAGGCGGTCGATCGGCTGGTCGAGGTGGCGAAGGACCAGCCGGTCACCGTCGACCTCGAGACGATGACGGTGACGACCCCCTATCAGGACCGGTTCGCCTTCACGCTCGATGCCTTCCGCCGGCAATGCCTGATGGAGGGGCTGGACGAGATCGGCCTGACGATGGCAAGAGATACCGCGATTTCGAAATTCGAAGGCGCGGTGGATCGATACCGCCCCTGGATCGGGAGCAGGAGCGGTTATGCGGGCATTGCTATCGACGGCGCCGGGCGGACCTGACACTCTAGAACTCACCGAACTGGCGGACGTGCAGCCGGCGCGCGGACAGGTCCGCGTCGCCGTCAAGGCCTGCGCGATCAATTACCCCGACGTGCTGATCATCGAGGATCGCTACCAGTTCAAACCGCCGCGCCCGTTCGCGCCGGGCGGCGAGATCGCCGGGGTGATCGATGCGCTCGGCGAGGGTGTCGACGGCTGGCAGATCGGCGACCGGGTGATGGGGGTGATCGGCCATGGCGGGCTGGCGACGCAGATCGTCACCGATCCGCAGCGCCTGTATCGGTTGCCGGCCGAGCGCGACTTTGCCGAGGGGGCGGCGTTGCTGCTGACCTATGCGACGACGATCCATGCGCTGCTCGACCGCGGGCGCCTGCGCGCGGGCCAGGCGTTGCTCGTGCTCGGCGCGGCGGGCGGGGTCGGGCTGGCGGCGATCGAACTCGGCAAGGCGTTCGGCGCGCGCGTCGTCGCGGCGGTGTCGTCCGAGGAGAAGGCCGCGGCCGCAAGCGCGGCGGGGGCGGACGAGACGATCGTCTATGGCCGCGCGCCGTTCGACAAGGATGCGTCCAAGGCGCTCGCCGAGCGGTTCAAGGCGGCGGGCGGGCGCGGCGGGTTCGACGTGATCTACGATCCGGTCGGCGGCGACTATGCGGAGCCGGCCTTGCGCGCGATCGGCTGGGAAGGGCGCTATCTGGTCGTCGGCTTTCCGGCCGGCATCCCCAGGCTGCCGCTCAACCTGACGTTGCTCAAGAGCTGCGATGTCTGCGGCGTCTTCTGGGGGGCGTTCGCCGCGCGGGATCCGCAGGCCAATGCCGCGCATGTCGCGACCCTGTTCGACCTGTGGCGCGACGGTCGCATCGCACCCAAGGTCACCGCGCGCTACCCGCTCGACCGTGGCGGTGACGCGATCGCGGCCATGGCGGCGCGGACCGCGATCGGCAAATTGGTGGTGACGCTCGACTGAGCGGTCAGCGTATCGCGAAGAACAGCGCGAGCAGCATCGCCCACAGCAGGACCGAGATGACCGAGCCGACGACGATGCCGGTGAGCGGTGCGGCGCGGCTGGAACGGCGCGGGGTGGTGCGGACGGGGCCGCCGACGGGGACGGGCCGGTTGATCATGATCCTTCTCCTGCGGCGCGAATGGATTGCCGCGCCATATATAGTTATCGCTCCATTAACCTATTGGTTCCGGACCGGGCAATGCGGCGCTCCGTTGCGCCTGCCGGGGCCCCACCCTATGTGCGCAGACGAGCAACAAGGGGTGAGCCGACGATGTCCATGTTCGACGACCGCGAACGCAGCCACGAGGCGGCCTTCGCACGGGAGGAGGAGATGGCGTTCCGCATCACCGCGCGTCGCAACCGTCTGCTCGGCCAATGGGCCGCGGCGCAGATGGGGCTGACTCCCGAGGAGACCGACGCTTATGCCAAGTCGGTCGTCCAGGCCGATTTCGAGGAAGCCGGTGACGAGGATGTCGTGCGCAAGCTGTTCGGCGACCTTACCGCCGCCGGCGTCGACATCGACGATGCCAGCGTCCGCCGCGCGCTCGCCGAGAAGATGATCGAGGCGCGTCGCCAGCTGTTCCAGTCGGAGCAGGGCTGATGCCGATGGCCGCCGATGACATCGCCGCGCTGATCCGCGCCGCCATCCCCGACGCGATCGTCGAGATCACCGATCTCGCCGGCGACGGCGATCATTATGCCGCCCGCGTCGTCTCGCCGAGCTTCGCCGGCAAGCCGCTGCGCCAGCAGCACCAGGCCGTCTATGCGGCGCTCGGCACGCGGATGGGCGGCGAACTCCACGCCTTGCAACTCAAGACCGCTGCCGCCTGAGGAATGACCATGACTGACGATATCAACGCCCGCATCGACACCGTCGTGAAGAGCCACCCGGTGGTGCTGTTCATGAAGGGCGGCCCGCTGTTCCCGCAGTGCGGCTTCTCCAGCCGTGCGGTGGCGATCCTCGACCATCTCGACGTGCAATATGAGAGCGTCGACGTGTTGCAGGACCAGGGCATCCGTCAGGGCATCAAGGCCTATTCGGACTGGCCGACGATTCCGCAGCTCTACGTCGGCGGCGAATTCGTCGGCGGATCGGACATCATGATGGAGATGTATGAGAGCGGCGAACTCGCCACTCTGCTGAAGCGCGACGCGGCCTGACCGGACCGGCATGGCGGGCGCGGTGACGCCCCGTCATGCCGTCGTGATGACCGGCATGAACCCCGGGCGCGTTCGGCAGTACGTTCCGCTGACCCCGGTGCTCCGCACAGAGATAACGTTGTAAAGCCCTGCCAGCCCGCCTGCATGGACGGGGTCTGTGCGGCGCTCTCCGCCTGCCCGACACACCCCGTCACCCCGGACTTGTACGGGGTCCACCGCGCCGCGATATCGACGGCTCACGCTCCTGCGGCTCCGTGAATGCCGGACCACGCCCGGCATGACGACGGCAGGGGACGGTCGCGATCGTCAGGGAAGGCCGGGTGCGGGTGGGGTCGCGAGACGCGGAACAGCGATGACCCCACCCTGCTGAAGCGTCGTGACGCTCGGCTGTCCGACCCTACGCACGTGCCGTGCCAGTATTGGAAACCCGCGGAAATCTGCGGTGCAACCCCCTTCGCGCCACACGCAACCGCGTATCACCTGTAAGCCGATCCGACACCAGATCATCCTGCTTGACTACGCGCGTAATCGATACGATTACATACGTAGTCCAGACAGGAGCGCGACGTGGCCGAACGAATCAGCGATGCCGAACATGCGGTGATGGAGGTGCTGTGGGATGAGGCGCCGCTCACCGCGCAGGACGTAGCCGAGCGCGTCGATCCGGCGCGCGGCTGGAGCGCCAATACGGTCAAGACGCTGCTCGGACGATTGCTCGCCAAGGCGGCGATCACGCATGAGGAAGACGGCCGCCGCTATCTCTACCGGCCGCTGGTCGCGCGCGGCGACTATGTCTCGGGCGAATCGAAACGCCTGATCGACCGGCTGTTCGGCGGCAAGCTGACGCCGCTGGTCGCGCATCTTGCCGAGCGGGACGAATTGAGCGCGCAGGACATCGCCGAGATCGAGGCGCTGCTCAAGGCGATCAAGCCATGACCGGCTGGCTGATCGAGGCGCTGGTCGCCTCCACGCTGCTGATGCTGCTCGTCCTGCTGGTGCGCGCGCCGGTGCGCCAGGCGTTCGGCGCGCAGCTCGGCTATGCGCTCTGGGCTTTGCCCGTGTTGCGGTTGCTGCTGCCGCCGCTGCCCGCGGCCTGGCGGCAGGTGGCGGTAACGCCGATCAGCCGGGCCGGCGAGACGATCACCATCTTCGTCGGCGACGCGCCGGCGCAGGCTGTCGCGGCGGCACCATCGGCGTCCCTTGCACCGATGATCGGCGCGGCGATCGCGCTGCTCTGGGCGGCGGGGGCGATCGGCTTCCTCGTCTGGCACCTCACCAGCCACGCCCGCCACTGCCGCCGGCTGCTGCGCAGCGCAGCGAGCATCGAGGAGGTGCGCGGCGTGCGCGTCATCGCCAGCAAGGCCGCCGCCGGCCCGCTCGCCTTCGGCGTGATGCGCCGCTACGTCGCCTTTCCGCTCGATTTCGCCGACCGCTATGACGCCGACGAGCGCGAACTGGCGCTCGAACATGAGATCGGCCACCACCAGCGCGGCGACCTCGTCGCCAATTGGATCGCGCTCGCGGTGCTGGCGCTGCACTGGTTCAATCCGGTGGCGTGGCGCGCCTTCCGCGCCTTTCGCGCCGATCAGGAACTCGCCAATGACGCGCGGGTGCTCGCCGGCCGCTCGACGATCGACCGGCATGCCTATGCCTGTGCGATCGTCAAGGCGGCGCATGGCGGTGCCGTCTCCGCCGCCTGCCATCTCCATACCATCGATGATCTGAAAGGGAGGATCCGCATGCTGTCCACGTCCCGTCTGTCGCCACGTCGGCTCGCCGCCGGGGGCGCCCTGGTGTCATCGCTCGCCCTCGTCGGGCTCGGCCTCACCGCTTCGGGCACCAGCGCGGCGAGCGCGCTGAGCGGCCGGGTGGGCGATGCGATGGGAGTCGATCTGCAAACCCCGGCCGCTCCTGCAGCACCGGCCGCTCCGCCAGCCCCGGCGGCCCCGGCGGCAGCCATCGCGCCCGCCGCCCCGGCCGCGCCGCATCGCGTCATCGTCAAGACGGTTCACGACGAGAATCGCGTCGTGACGATCAATCGCACCGCCGCCCCCGTGGTCGACGCGGGCGCCATCCAGCCTCGCGTCGATCGCGCGATGACGGGAGTCCCGGCCGTCACCGAGCGCCGCTGCGTCGATGGCGCCGATGGCGGGCCGCAGCGCTTCGTCATCACCACCGGCAGGGGCGATCGCCGCGCGATGGTCATCTGCAGCAATCGCATCCAGACGGCGGCGCTGGCCGGTGCCGAAGCCGGCCTCAACGCCGAGAAGATCCGGCTCGACGCGATGGCCAGCGCGCTGGCGAGCGTCCAGGCGACGCGCGCCCGCGTCTCCGACAATGACGCCATCCCGGCGGCGGAGCGGCAGGAGGCGCTTGCCGACATCGACGCGGCGCTCGCCGAACTGCGCGCGGAGATGGCGTCGGGCGGCAAGGACTGAGCGGCGCAGGCGGGTGCTGCCGAGGGCCTTGCGTCCGAAACAGCATCCGCGACGCCCGGCGCGGGGGAGACGCGCCGCGCCGCTCGCGCCGCACGACGAGCGCTTTCGTCGCGCCATGCCCTCCCGGCCGCGCCCCAGCGGCAGTCCGCCCTTGCGCTCGGCTCCGTTGCAGGCCACATCCGGATCGATGGCTGAGCATCCGACCGGTATCCCGATCCAGCTCGAGCCGCTCGTCGTCCGCGTGCTCGCGCCGAATCCGTCGCCGTACACCTTCGGGGGCACGCAGACCTACATCGTCGGGCATGACGATCTGGCGGTGATCGATCCCGGCCCCGACGATCCCGCGCATATCGACACGCTGCTGCGTATCATCGCCGGCCGGCCGGTGCGCGCGATCGTCATCACCCATCATCATCGCGACCACAGCCCCGCCAGCCGCCCGCTCGCCGCCGCGACCGGGGCGCCGATCGTCGGCGCGGTGCCGCAGCACGTCACCGGCGACCATCCCGGGCTCGATGCGGCGTTCGACGCCGACTATGCGCCCGACCGCGTGCTCGCCGATGGCGAGGCCGTGCAGGGCGATGGGTGGACGCTCCGGGCGCTGGCGACGCCGGGCCATACCTCCAACCATCTCGCCTTCGTGCTGCCGGAGACGGGGGCGCTCTTTTCGGGCGATCACGTCATGGGCTGGGCGACGAGCGTGGTCTCGCCGCCCGACGGCGACATGGGCCAGTATATGGCGAGCCTCGAGCGGTTGCTCGGTCGCGACGAGCGCATCTATTATCCCGGCCACGGCGAGGCGGTCGAACAGCCGCAGCGGCTGGTGCGCGGCATGCTCGGCCATCGCAAGCAGCGCGAAGGGCAGATCCTGCGGCTGCTCGCCGCCGGGCCGCTGCCGCTCGCCGACATGACGGCGCGGATGTACGTCGGGCTCGATCCGCGATTAATACCCGCGGCGCAACGATCGGTGCTCGCACATCTCTATGATTTGAGAGGACGGGGCTTGGCAGACGAGGAGGGCGAGCAATGGCGGATCACGGGGTGAACGAGCCGGCGACGCCCGAACCGCCGCGCGGCTCGACCGGGTCGTTCCTCGGCAAGGCGGCGGGCGTGATCGTGCTGCTCGGCCTCGCCGTGCTGATCGGCCTGTGGGGCGTGCAGCGCTACGTCGAGCGCAAGCTGTCGCCCGATCCGACCACCGTCGCCAGCGCCAGCCTGCAAGGCCTGCGCGAACAGAACCGCCTGTCCGCCTTTGCCGCGCGATTCGTCGCGGTCAGCACCTCGCGCCAGTCGCAGCTCGGCCTGTCGACCGAGAAGACGCTGATCATGCCGGGGCTGGTGCGCTACGAGGTCGATCTCGGCAAGCTGACGCAGCGCGACGTCGCCTGGGATGCGGCGACGCGGACGCTGTCGGTGCGGCTGCCGCCGATCGAACTCGACGGGCCGCAGGTCGATCTCACCGCGATCCGCGAATATGGCAGCGGCGGCATCCTGTCGCGGCTGACCGATGCCGATACCGCGCTCGATGCCGCCAACCGCCGCGCCGGGCAGGCGGAGCTGGTCCGCCAGGCGCGCGACGCGACGCCGATGAAGCTCGCGCGCGATGCGACGCGCCGCGCGGTCGAGAACAGCTTCGTCATGCCGCTGCGCGCTGCCGGGATCGACGCCACCGTCAAGGTCAGCTTCGTCGACGATCCCACCGCATCGACCGAACGCTGGGACGAAAGCCGCTCGCTGGCGGAAGTGCTTGGCAACGCCCGTTGAGGGCGGGCGCGCAATCGCCTAACGGAGACGCTATGGACCTTCGCACCAGCTTCGCCGGGCTCGACCTGCGCGCCGAGATCGAGCGCCTCCGCAAGGAGCGCAACGCCGTGATCCTGGCGCATTATTACCAAAAGCCCGAGTTGCAGGACCTCGCCGATTTTGTCGGCGACAGCCTCGACCTCAGCCGCAAGGCGCAGGCGACCGACGCCGACGTCATCGCCTTCTGCGGCGTCCGCTTCATGGCGGAGACCGCCAAGATCCTCAGCCCCGACAAGATCGTCGTGCTGCCCGACATGGACGCCGGCTGTTCGCTCGAGGATAGCTGCCCGCCCGACCAGTTCGCCGCCTTCCGCGCCGCGCATCCCGATCATATCGCGTTGACCTACATCAACTGCTCGACCGAGGTGAAGGCGCTGAGCGACGTCATCGTCACCTCGTCCTCGGCGGAGGCGATCCTGGCGCAGCTGCCGCGCGACCAGAAGATCATCTTCGGGCCGGATCGCAACCTCGGCGGCTATCTCCAGCGCAAGACCGGGCGCGAGCTGCTGCTGTGGCCGGGCGTGTGCATCGTCCACGAGGCGTTCAGCGAGACCGAATTGCTCAAGCTCAAGGCCCAGCATCCCGGCGCGCCGGTCGCCGCGCATCCGGAATGTCCGGCGGTGATCCTCGACCATGCCGATTACGTCGGCTCGACGCGCGGCATCCTCGAATTCGCGCAGGCGATGCCGGGCGAGACGCTGATCGTCGCGACCGAGCCGCACATCATCCACCAGATGGAAAAGGCGATGCCGGCCAAGCGCTTCATCGGCGCGCCGGGGGCGGACGGCAACTGCAACTGCAATATCTGCCCGTATATGGCGCTCAACACGATGGAGAAGCTCTACGTCGCATTGCGGGACCTCACCCCCCGGATCGAGATCGAGGAAGGTCTGCGGCTGAAGGCGAAGACCAGCCTCGACGCGATGCTGGCGATGGCATCCGCGACGGTCGGGCAGGGCGATCTCGGCCCCGCGCCTGCTGCAGCGCTGCCGGTCACCGGCGACTGAGCTAGTGCGTCGGCGCGGCGACGGGGGCGATCAGATTGCGGGCTTCGTTGATATGGATGCCGACCAGGATCAGATCGAGCTCGTCCGCCTTCTGCAATGCGGCGGCCAGCAGGTGCTGCAACTCGTCCAGTGCCTCGCGATCGGTCATCGCCTGTTCCCCATGATCTGGCCGCGAATCCAGGACGATACGTCCACCGTGGCATTTGACAGGATCGTATACGCATGACCGGCTTTACTCTAGATGGTTTCGACCCGGATCGCTTCGTCACCGCGACGCTGGCCGAGGATCTCGGCACCGCCGGCGATATCACCGCGGCGGCGGTGATCCCGGCGGAGGCGCGCTTCACCGGCGTGATGGATACGCGCGACGAGATCGTCGTCGCCGGTCTCGGCCTTGCCGAGGCGTTCTTCCGTGCGCTCGACCCCGAGGCGCGGATCACGCCGCTGGTCGAGGACGGCGCGTGGGTGTCGGCACATAGCGAGCTGATGCGGATCGAGGGTCGCGCGCGCGCGCTGCTGACCGCGGAGCGGTCCGCGCTCAACACCATCCAGCATCTGTCGGGGATCGCGACGCTGACCCGTGCCTATGTCGATGCGATTGCGGGGACGGGCGCGGTGCTGCTCGACACGCGCAAGACCATTCCCGGCCTGCGCCGGCTGGAGAAATATGCGACGCGCTGCGGCGGTGCGCAGAACCACCGGCTCGGCCTGTGGGATGCGGCGATGATCAAGGACAATCACGTCGCGGTCGCGGGCGGCATCACGCCGGCGGTCGAGCGCGCGGTGGCGGCGGGGATCGACCGGATCATCGTCGAGGTCGACCGGATCGACCAGATCGAACCGGCGATCGACGCGGGCGCGACCCATCTGTTGCTCGACAACATGCCGCCGGCGATGCTGCGCGAGGCGGTGGCGCGGGTCGCCGGACGCGTGCCGACCGAAGCCTCGGGCGGCGTGCGGCTCGACACGGTGCGCGCGATCGCCGAGACGGGGGTGACCTATGTCTCGGTCGGGCGGCTCACCCAGTCGGCGCCGGCCGCGGATATCGGGCTCGACTTCACCACGGTGTGAGGGGTGGTCGAGGGCATTCCAGTCGATCGACCGCGACGTTTTCCTTTTGAGGCGCCCGCGACGAAGTTGATACTTTGCCAAGATATGCCAATTGCTCTGGATGACCAGTATTCCCGCGAAAGCGGGAATCCAGTGGCCCAGCAGAACAGCGGTACGCGGCAAAGAAACACTGGGCTCCCGCGTTCGCGGGAGCACTGGTATAGCTTGGCTACTGCACTACAAAGCGTCGGTTCTGTTCGGTAAGAAGCCATGAAGCTCGGCATGGTCTTTCGAGGCTGCGTCGAGCGTCAGGTCAATTGCGTCTCTTGGACTTCTCGAACACAGGGCCTGCTCCGGCAGGCCATCCCGCCAACTCCCTTGCACGCGGCGCGGCGGCGCGGCTAGGCTGGGGCGGTCTGACAAGGGGGACCTACCATGACCAAACCGCCATCGATCGCGCGGTTCGAGCAATTCTATTGGGCCTCGGTGATCCTCGGGCTGGTCAACGCCGGGCTCAACTGGAGCAAGTCGCAGGCGGTGCTCGCGGCCAATCCGATGCTCGCCAAGGCGACCTGGTTCCTGCCGGCCTCCCAGGTGCTGGGGCTGACGATCGCGGTGCTGATCTGGTATTTCGTCGCCCGCCGGCCGAGCGTCATCGCGAAATGGGTGCAGGTGGTGTTCGCCGCGCTGGGGGCATTCGGTCTGCTGTCGGCGCTCGCGCTGCTCGCCATGGGGCGGTCGGCGATGAGCGCCCAGATCGCGCTCGGTTTCGTCGCCAACATGCTCTACATCGCCGCCGCGGTGATGCTGTTCAAGTCGGACGCCCGGCTGTGGTTCGGCGAAGGGCTGGACGAAGACGACGATCTGGCGCTGCATCCGTGATCGTCCGTCTCGCCGCCGCCGCGCTGGTCGCGCTGTTGCCGGTCGCCGCCCAGGCGCAGGCCGATCGCTGCATCGCCCCGGGAGCGCTGCCGCGGCCGCGCCCCGATCTGCCAAGCGACAGCCAGCCGCGGCGCCTGCTGCCGATCGGCGGCTATACGCTCGCGATCACCTGGTCGCCGCAATATTGCCGCGACCATGGCGGCGACGGCGATGCCCGCTTCCAATGCCGCTCCGGGCAGCGGTTCGGCTTCACCCTGCATGGTCTGTGGCCCGACGGGGTCGGCAAGGACTGGCCGCAATATTGTCAGGCGACGCCGCTGCTGTCGCGCACGACAATCCGGCGGCATATCTGCGCGACGCCGTCGGCGCAGCTGATGCAGCACGAATGGTCGAAGCACGGCACCTGCATGGCGGGCTATGATCCGGAACGCTATTTCACGACGTCGAACCGGCTCTACGGCAAGTTGCGCTTCCCCGACTGGGCGGCGCTGTCCCGCGGGCCGGTGACGGCGGGGGCGGTCGCGGCGGCGATGGCGAAGCGCAATCCCGGCCTCGGCGCGGACATGATGCGCGTCACCGCGACGAAACAAGGCTGGCTCAACGAGATCTGGATCTGCCTCGACACGGCCTTCCGCTATCAGCGCTGCCCCGTGCACCAGGGCGGCCTGCCCGGCGCCGCGACGGTGAAGATCGCGCTCTAGGCCTTAGCCGATCACCGCCGTCGCCGGATGATGTTTGTCGAGGTGACGGCGGATGATCCGCAGGTTGCGCGTGTTCGAGCGGAAGAAGAAGTCGGGCACCGCACCGATGAAGGGGATCAGCCCCAGCGCCCAGTCGATCCCGACATTGCCGAACATCCGAGCCATCTGCAGCTTAGACATGTGCAGATTGCGCGCTTCGAATACCAGCCACGCGCCGACGACGGCGGCGATCGTCGGACCGGCGACGGGGACGAGATCGAGGATCACGTCGAGCCCGAGCTTGCGGTTGGTGCCGGGGATGGTGACCAGCCCCTCCATCACCCGCTCCATCGCCTCGAGGCGGACGCGCACCGCGGCGGGGTCGCGGCCGACGGGGAGCGATTCGAGCATTGAGCGGGCTTCGATCCGGGTGGGGCGGGTGACGGTCATAGACCTTAATTGGTGTCGTCGCGCAGCCGGTTCAACGGGTGCCAGGCGCGCGTATTGGCGCGCCACTGGCGCAGCCGCATCGCCACCGCCGACCAGCGTAGCGGCCGCGCGATCGGGATGAAGGCGGTATCGGTGGCGAGCGCCGCATCGGCGGCGGCGATCAGCCGCGCGCGTTCGGCGAGCGTCGGCGCGTCGCGCGCGGCGATCAGCGCGTCCTGGACGGGTTGGGCGCAGACGGCGCAGGCATTGGCGAGATACCAGCGAGCGCTGTCATAAGGCGCGACGAGGTCGAGCAGGCGCAGGTCGGCGTCATCGCTCGCGCCGACGCGCACCGGCGTGATGCCGGCGGTGCGCAGCGATACGGCGAGCTGCGCGAAGACCAGAGTCGCGCCGGGGCCGGCGGGCAGGGCGATCCGCAGGCTGACCGGTGCGCCATAGGCCGCGACCTGCTGGCGGAGCGCGGCGGCGCGCTGCTCGAGCGTGAGCAGCGACCAGCCGGGCAGCGCCGGTGGCGCGGCGGAATCGAGCATCTCGGGCAGGATGCGCTCGGCCGGCTCCCAATTGGCCATCACCGCGGCTGTGATCGCGGCGCGATCGATCGCACCGCTCAGGGCGGCGCGATGCGCCGGGTCGGCCAGGAAGCCGTCGCGATGGACGATCGACAGGCCGAACAGTCCGGCGGCGGGATCGATGCGGATATTGGCCGGGGCGATGCCGGCGAGACCGACGAGCGGCCAGTCGACGAAACTGCCGCCTGCGACATAATCCGATTCGCGGGCCGCGAAGCGGACGAGCGCGCGTGCCGCCCGCTCGCCGATCAGCCTTACGTCCTGTTCGGGGGCGAGCCGCTGCGGATCGTCGGGATCGGCGCGGCCGGGATCGGCGGCGGGGCGGAGCAGCGGACTGCGCGTGCCGCGCACGATGCGCATCGGCCCGGCACCGCCGACCGTACCGCTCCGCCACAGCGCGAGTTCGGGCTGGGCGAACAGCTTGAGCAGATCGGGGCGAGGACGCGCCAGCCGCACCTCGATCACCTGCGGCGTCATCGTCACGATCTCATCGACCGCGGTGAGGAACGGGGCGAGCGGATTGCGCGATCGGCGCGCCAGCTGGTGGCGGAGCTGGGCGACGACCTGATCCGCCTCGACCCGGCTGCCGTCGCTCCACCGCGCGTCCCGGAGGCGGAAGATATAGCTCATCCCCTCGTCGATCACGATCCAGCGTTCGGCGAGGCCGGGTTCGATCTGGCCGGCGGCATCATAGCGCACCAGCCCTTCGGCGGTGGCGTCGAGCAGCAGCCCGGTCGGCGTATCGAGCCGGACGCGGGCGGGATCGACCGGCCGCGGCGGCTGGCCGATCGCGCTGACGATCACCGGCCCCGAATCGGGGCGCTGGTTGCATCCGGCGAGCGGCGCCGCGGCGAGGCCGAGCGACACGAGGATGGTGCGGACGGCGGGACTCGAACCCGCACTCCAAAGGAAGCCGATTTTAAGTCGGAAGCGTCTACCGATTTCGCCACGTCCGCACACGCCGTCACGGGAAGCGCAATCGGCGGCGAGCGTCAACCCGCTACGATCATCCGCCGGCGTCGCGGCGGCGATCAGACGTTGAGCCGGGCCCGCATTTCCTTGCCGGGCTTGAAATAGGGAACGCGCTTGGCGTCGACCTCGACCGGGTCGCCGGTGCGCGGATTGCGGCCGATCCGGGCATCGCGTGCGCGGGTCGAGAAGGCACCGAAGCCCCGCAGTTCGACGCGGCCATTGCTGGCGAGGCGCCGGGCGATCTCGTCGAAGAAGGTCGTGACGATCGCGTCGACCTCCGCCCCCGACAGATCGGGATTCAACTCACATAGTCTATGAACAAGCTCAGACCGGATCATCGCAAACTCCCCCCCGGATCATGCAACGGGCGCTTGATAGAGATCAATGGAGCTGGCGTATAGGCCCGAAATGAACTTAAACCAAGAAAAAAGGGACTGGAATGGTCTGCACCACTCCAGTTCCAATTCCCTTACTTCTTGTCGGCGTCCGCCGAACGGGCCTTGAGCGCCTCGCCGAGGATGTTGCCGAGCGTCGCGCCCGAGTCGGACGAGCCGTACTGCGCAACCGCCTGCTTCTCTTCGGAGATCTGCATCGCCTTGATCGAGAAGGTCGGCTTCTTCGAACGATCGAAGCCGGTCACCATCGCGTCGAACTTCTGGCCGACCTGGAAACGCTCCGGACGCTGCTCGTCGCGGTCGCGACCCAGATCCGTGCGCTTGATGAAGCCGGTCGCGCCGTCGTCGCCCTGCTGCACTTCGAGGCCCGCGTCGCGGACTTCGAGCACGGTGACGGTGACGATCGCGTTCTTGTTGAGGCGATCGCCCGATGCCGCAATGCCGCCGGCCGAGGGGCCGCCACGCTCGAGCTGCTTCATGCCGAGGCTGATGCGCTCCTTCTCGGCGTCGATGTCGAGCACCACCGCCTGCACGGTCTCGCCCTTGCGGTGCAGGTTGAGGGCATCCTCACCCGACACGCCCCAGGCGATGTCCGACATGTGGACCATGCCGTCGACGTCGTTGTCGAGGCCGATGAACAGGCCGAACTCGGTCGCGTTCTTGACTTCGCCCTCGACGGTCGAACCGATCGGATGGGCGGCGGCGAACGCTTCCCACGGATTGTTCTGCGCCTGCTTGAGGCCGAGGCTGATGCGACGCTTGTCCTCGTCAACCTCGAGCACCACCACATCGACTTCCTGCGACGTGCTGACGATCTTGCCCGGATGGACGTTCTTCTTGGTCCAGGACATTTCCGAGACGTGGACGAGGCCTTCGATGCCCGCTTCCAGTTCGACGAACGCACCATATTCGGTGATGTTGGTGACGCGGCCCGACAGCTTGGCGCCGATCGGATACTTGGCGCTCGCGCCGTCCCACGGATCCGACTCGAGCTGCTTCATGCCGAGGCTGATGCGCTGCGTGTCCTTGTTGATGCGGATGATCTGCACCTTCACCGTGTCGCCGATCGCGATCATCTCGGACGGATGATTGACGCGCTTGTAGCTGAGGTCGGTGACGTGGAGCAGGCCGTCGATACCGCCGAGGTCGACGAACGCACCGTAGTCGGTGATGTTCTTGACGACGCCGTCGATGATCTGACCCTCGGCGAGGCTCTGGATCAGGCCCGAACGCTGCTCGGCGCGGGTCTCTTCCAGCACCGCGCGACGCGACACGACGATGTTGCCGCGCTTGCGGTCCATCTTGAGGATCTGGAACGGCTGCGGGATGTCCATCAGCGGCGTGACGTCACGCACCGGACGGATATCGACCTGCGAACCCGGCAGGAAGGCGACGGCGCCCGACAGGTCGACGGTGAAGCCGCCCTTGACGCGACCGAAGATCACGCCTTCGACGCGCGCGGTCTTGCTGAATTCCAGCTCCAGCTTGTCCCAGGCGGCTTCGCGGCGGGCGCGGTCGCGGCTGAGCATCGCTTCGCCATGCATGTTCTCGACGCGGTCGACATAGACTTCGACTTCGTCACCGACCTTGAGGTCGGCCTTCTGGCCCGGTGCGGCGAATTCGCGCAGCGGCACGCGGCCTTCGGACTTGAGGCCGACGTCGATGACGGCAAGATCGTTCTCGATCGCGGTGACGGTGCCGTGCACCACGCGACCCTCGAAACTGTCGGCACCGCCGAACATGTCATCGAGCATCGCCGCGAAATCGTCGCGGCTGGGAAGGGGCTGGGTAGCCATAAGGTTAGAGTGTCCTCGAGGTTTATCTGTTTCCGGCCAATCGGTTGGTTCCGATGGTCTTGGCTGAAAACGCCGCGCCGACCCCATGCCGATCGCGGCATCCGGTGGGCGTCGGCAGGCGGAGGCAGGCGATGCGCTGATGCGAAAAGGGCGCGAACGGGTCAGCCGGTCGCGCCTACCTCCACGAGCATCGGCTCGCAGGACGATATTCCCCTACGTCAAAAACCGCGTTTTGGCAAGCTCAGGCGGGGCTGGCGCCGCTGGCCGCATGCTCGCGCTGGCGGGCGAGCGCACCGCAGCGCGCCTCGACCAGCTGGATCGCGCGCGCGATGCTCGCCTCGATCGTCATCTGGCTGGTGTCGAGCAGCGCCGCATCCGCCGCCATGCTGAGCGGCGCGGAGGAGCGGGCGGTGTCGCGCGCGTCGCGGGCGCGGATGTCCATCTGTACCTTGACGAAGCTGACATCGAAGCCCTTGCCGAGCAATTCGCGATGGCGGCGCTGCGCGCGGACCTGCGTCGTCGCCTTGACGAACAATTTGGCGTCGGCATCGGGCGCGATCACCGTGCCGATGTCGCGACCGTCGAGCACCGCCCCGCCGGGCTGGCGCGCGAAGCGCTTCTGCCGCTGCAACAGCGAGGCGCGCACCAGCGGATGCGCCGAGACGATCGAGGCGAGCTGGCCGATATCGTCCGTGCGCAGCACCGGATCGTCGAGCAGCGCCTCGTCGAAGTCGCAGGCGGCGACCGCGTCGGCTTCCTTGGCGGGGTTGAGCTCCATCCGCTGCACGTTGCACGCCACCGCGCGGTAGAGCAGGCCGGTATCGAGATGCGGCAGGCCATAATGCTGGGCAAGCGCCCGGGCGATCGTGCCCTTGCCCGATGCCGCCGGACCGTCGACTGCGATGATCATGCTTCCTCCGACACGTCGTCCAATGTCTTATAGAAAGCCGGATAGCTGGTCGCCACCGGGGCTATGTCGTCGATGACGACCGGCCGTGTGGCATGCAGGCCGGCGACGGTCATGCTCATTGCGATACGGTGATCGAGCAGCGAGGCGACGCGCGCGCCACCGGGGATCGCCTCGCCGCCGGTGCCGGTGATCGCCAGCCCGTCCTCATATTCCTCGCACGCGACGCCGCAGGCGGTGAGCGCCGCTGCCATCGCCGCGATCCGGTCGGATTCCTTGACGCGCAATTCGTGCGCGCCGCGCGCCACGGTGCGTCCGGCCGCGAAGGCGGCGGCGACGAAGAGCACCGGATATTCGTCGATCATGCTCGGCGCCAGTTCGGGCGGCACCTCGATCGCGGTGAGCGGGGCGTGGCGGACGTGAAGGTCGGCGACCGGCTCGCCGCCGACCTCGCGCCGGTCCTGCTCGGTGATGTCCGCGCCCATCAGCCGCAGCGCCGCGATCAGCCCGGTGCGCGTGACGTTGAGCCCGACGTTGCGGACGACGAGGTCGGAGCCGGGGACGATCGACGCGGCGACCAGCCAGAAGGCGGCCGACGAGGGGTCGCCCGGCACGGTGATCGTCTGCGGCCGCAATTCGGCCTCGCCGTGGATCGCGATGATCCGTCCGGCGGGATCGTCCTCGATCGTCAGTTCGGCGCCGAAGCCGCGCAGCATCCGCTCGCTGTGATCGCGCGTCGCCACCGGCTCGACGACGCGGGTGATCCCCGGCGTGTTGAGTCCGGCGAGCAGCACCGCCGACTTGACCTGCGCGGAGGCGACGGGGAGCGTGTAGGTGATCGGCACCGCCGGGCTGATCCCGCGCAGCATCAGCGGCAGCCGACCGCCCGGGCTGGCGGTGAAGGCGGCGCCCATCTGCGACAGCGGCTCGATCACGCGCCCCATCGGCCGGGCGGACAGCGAGGCGTCGCCGGTGAAGGTCGCGGTGATCGGGTGGCTGGCGACGAGCCCCATCAGCAGCCGCGTCGAGGTGCCGCTATTGCCCATCTCGAGCGCGGTGGCGGGTTGCAGCAGGCCGCCGACGCCGACGCCGTTGACGCGCCAGGCGCCCGCGCCGGTCCGCTCGATATCCGCTCCCATCGCGCGCAGCGCCGCGGCGGTGGCGAGCACGTCCTCGCCCTCGAGCAGTCCGGTGATGCGGCTCTCGCCGACCGCGAGCGCGGAGAACATCAGCGCGCGGTGGCTGATCGACTTGTCGCCGGGCACCTGGAGGGAGCCGGTGAGGGGGCCACGCGGGGCCACGCTCAGTTCCTGGGGATCGGAATGCGCCATGGCCGGGGGCTTTGACAGCCACCTTGCGCTATGGCAAGGCGCGCACCACCTCACGGGCAAGGCCTTGCTTTGCCTGCGACACCCAATTCCGAAAGGCACGAACGGCATGATCAAGCCGGAATGGGGCACGAAGCGTACGTGCCCGAAATGCGCGACGCGCTTCTATGACCTCGAAAAGGACGATCCCGTCACCTGCATCAACTGCGGGACGACGTGGAACCCGGAGCCGATCCTCAAGTCCAAGCAGCCGCTGCCGTTCGAGCAGGCCAAGCCCGACACCAAGGAGGCCGATCGCGACCTCGAGGGCGAGGACGAGGATCTGGAAGCGCTGGGCGAAGAGGAAGAGCCCTCGGCCGACGATGAGGTCGATCTCGGCGGGGACGACGATCTCGGCGTCGAGGCGCCCAACGACGAAGACGAACATTGATCTGAAAAAAAGGCATGGCAGGCGATCATTCAGCGCTTGCCATGCCCCGGTGCCCCCGCTAGTGGGGCGCCTCCCGGAACGAATGGGGCCGTAGCTCAGCTGGGAGAGCGCTGCAATGGCATTGCAGAGGTCAGGGGTTCGATCCCCCTCGGCTCCACCATTCCGTTCCCGAGCGCCCCTGTGTCGCTCCCTCATCCCCAGCATCCGAGTGCGAAGGCCTTGTCCTCGCTCCTACCGCCGGGCTGTCATCCCTACCAATCTGAAGTAATTCCGCTTCGGGAATACTTGCATCATCGGCACATGTCGTTGCCGGTGTTCGGGTCAAAGACCTGTTAACCACTCTCATGCTTAAACGCTCGCGTCCGGTATCGATGCCGGTTCGGGAGACATTATGAAGATCATGCTTTTGGGGGCGGTCGCGGTCGCCGCGTCGGTCGCATCCTCCGCCTCGGCACAGACGGTCGATCCGCTGTTCACCGGCGCCCGGATCGAAGCGCGCGTCGGCTGGGACCGGCCGACGATTCGCGCCGGCGTGTCCGACGGCGTCGACAGCATCAACCGCACCGCCGGCAAGGACGGCGTCGTCTACGGCGGCGAGATCGGCTATGACTATGCGTTGAGCAACGTGCTGGTCGGCGGCTACTTCGGCTATGAGGGGTCGTCGGCGAAGGAATGCGGCGAGCTCTACGGTCAGGACCAGCTCTGCCTGCGCGCCGGGCGCAACTTCACCGCGGGTGCGCGGCTCGGGGTGCCGGTATCCGGGTCGTTCGCGCTCTACGCCAAGGGCGGCTATTCGAACGGCCGTGCCAAGCTCGACTATCGTGATGATACGCTGGTGCGCGCAGACGTGGACGAAGGCCGGAACTTCAACGGCTTTCACGTCGGCGGCGGCGTCGAGGGGACGCTCAGCGGCCGCGTCTACGGGCGGCTGGAATATGTCTACACCGGTTATGGCGAAAAGTCGGCGGTGAGCGACGGCCTGCGCGCGAGCATCGAGCCCCGGCGGCATCAGGTCGTCTACGGCATGGGTATCCGCTTCTGAGACGACGGGAGCCCGCGGATCGCGCGGGCTCCCGTCACCGGATCAATCGACCGGCTGCAGATTGACGGCCGAGGTCTTGCCGCGGCGGTCCTGCTCGAGGTCGTAGCTGATCCGCTGGTTCTGGTTCAGCGTCGCCATGCCGGCGCGCTCCACCGCGGTGATGTGGACGAAGGCGTCAGCGCCGCCCGTATCGGGGGCGACGAAGCCATAGCCCTTGTCGGCGTTGAAGAATTTGACGGTGCCGGTGATGCTGCTCATCGCAGATCCTTTCTACTTGCGGCGCGGCGGTACGATTACCGACGCGCCTGTCGCGCGCGAAGCAGGGAAGGAAGGAAGAGGGAGCCGCAAAGCACGCCGTAGACCGTCGATGTGCGACTCTAGCCTGACCTATATGGCGGACGCAGGGCGAAACGGCAAGGGGCAGGGCTTGCGCTGCGCTGCGGAAGCGGCCATCTTCTGGCTATCGGGCTGCTCCATCCGCGCATGGCCCGACTGAGAGATGATATGCGCTCCCGCTGCCCAAAGGGAGATCCGCATGTCACGCGCCATCAACGTCAATGCCGCCAAAGCCGATGTCGAAACCGCGTGCCGCAAGCATAAGGTGACGATCAGCGCGATCGAGACGCTCGCCTCGGGCGGCACGCGCGTCGTGCTGACCAACGCCGACGGCGCCGCGACGATGAACCGCGTGTTCGGCCGCAAGGTGCTGAACGGCGCGGTCGAGCGCACACCGCTGCGGCTGCGCACCGCCTGAGACGCGGCGCGCCGGGCGCGCACCGCGCGACACCGGCGTCAGCGCGCGCCGACGACCCGCCAGATCGTGTTGCCGACGTCGTCCGCGACGAGCAAAGCACCGCTGCGGTCGCCGATCACGCCCACCGGCCGCCCGCGTGCCTTACCGTTACCGTCGAGGAAGCCGCCGAGCACGTCGACCGGCTTGGCGCCCTCCGCCGGGAAGCCGCGCGCGGCGAACGGTACGAACACCACCTTGTAGCCCGACACCGGCTTGCGGTTCCACGAACCGTGCTCGCCGATGAAAGCCCCCTGCGCGAACCGCCCGCCGAGCCTGACCGAGTCGCTGAACGCGAGGCCGAGCGCGGCGACGTGCGGCCCGAGCGCATAGTCGGGGCGCTTCGAATATTGCTGGAGGTCCGGGCGCGCCGGCTCGACCCGGGTGTCCGGATAGCCGCCCCAATAGAACCACGGCCAGCCGAACTGGTCGCCCAGCTCGACCTGCGTCAGATAGTCGGGCGCAAGGTCGGAGCCGAGCATGTCGCGCTCGTTGACCACCGTCCACAACTGCTTGTTGAACGGGCTGATCGCCATGCCCTGTGGATTGCGCAGGCCGGAGGCGTAGATGCGGAAGGTCTTCTCCTTGGGATAGACCTCGAGGATGTTGGCGCGATATTTTTCGGCCTCGAGCCCGTTCTCGGCGATGTTCGATGACGAGCCGACGCCGACATAGAGCGTGCGGCCGTCGGGCGCGGCGATCAGCGTGCGCGCCCAATGGTTGCCGCCGCCGTTGAGTTTGACGATCAGCTCGGGCTTGGCGGTGATCTGCGTCGCGCCGTCGGTATAGGGAACGCGCACCACCGAATCGGTATTGGCGACGTAGAGCTGGCCGTCGAGCAGCGCCATGCCGGTCGGCGAGTTGAGCCCGGTCATGAAGACGTGGCGCTGTTCGGCGACGCCGTCGCCATCCGCGTCGCGCAGCAGCGTCAGGCGATTGGCCGACGGCACGCCGGCCCCGGCCTTGCCGAGCAGCAGCCCCATCACCCAAGCCTGGATGCCGCCGCCCTTGCGCGGCGGCGAATTCGTCTCGGCGACGAGCACGTCGCCATTGGGCAGCCGGTACAGCCAGCGCGGATGGTCGAGCCCCTTGGCGAAGGCCTTGACGGTCAGGCCGGCGGCGGGGGTGGGGGTCTCATTGCCCTGCCAGCCGACCACGTCGGCGACCTTGACCGTGGGCAGGGTCTGGACGCGCGCCTCGGTGATCTGCGGCCGCTTGCCGGTGACGCGGTTGAACGGCACCTGCGCCGTATCCGGCCAGGCAAGATAGACGACCACCGCCACTGCGATGACGAACAGAAGCGCGGCGAGGCGCAGGACGTGCTTGAGCATGAGCAGAGGATAGGGCGGCAGAGCGCGCGGCGGAAGGGGCGATATGGCGGTGTGCGGATGCGGACGCCCGGCGCGGGCTGCGTGCCGAGCTGAAACGGTTTCATGCGCGCCTGTGGGACGCGCGACCATTTCATCCCACGCCCATGTGCAGGCGGCAGCCTAGCGTTTCTTTGCACAAAAGCCGGTGCTCTGCCCGGCTACTGGACGGTCCATGCCGCATCACTCCGGCGGTGGCGCCCAAAGACGACGAACCCCCCGCGAAGGTCTGCACCTTCACGGAGGGCTCGTAGCCTTAGCCAAGCCGACGGCTCAGCCCGGCAGCAGGTCGTAGCGGTCGGCGTTCATCACCTTGGTCCAGGCCTGGACGAAGTGGCGGACGAACATCTCGCCCGCATCCGAAGCGGCATAGACTTCGGCGATCGCGCGCAGCTGCGAATTGGAGCCGAACACCAGATCGGTGCGCGACGCGGTCCACTTCTTCTCGTGGGTATGACGGTCGGTGCCGACGAATTCCTCGTCGCTCTCGTCGCTGATCTGCTTCCACGCGGTGCCCATGTCGAGCAGGTTGACGAAGAAGTCGTTGGTCAGCTGCCCCGGCCGGTCGGTGAACACCCCGTGCTGCTTCGCCTTGGCATGGTTGGCGCCGAGCACGCGCAACCCGCCGACCAGCACCGTCATCTCCGGCGCGCTGAGGCCGAGCAGCTGGGCGCGATCGACCATCAGCTCTTCGGTCGGCACGTTGAACTGGACCTGGAGATAGTTGCGGAAGCCGTCGGCACGCGGTTCAAGCACCGCAAAGCCCTCGGCGTCGGTCTGTTCGGCCGAGGCGTCGGTCCGGCCGGGCTTGAACGGCACCTCGATCGTCTGACCGGCCGCCTTGGCCGCCGCCTCGATGCCGACCGAGCCGCCGAGCACGATCAGGTCGGCGATCGACACCGTCTTCGCGCCGGCTGCATCGAAGTCCGCCTTGATCTGCTCGTAGGTGCCGAGCACCTTGGCGAGCTGTTCGGGCTGGTTGACCTCCCAATCCTTCTGCGGCGCAAGCCGGATGCGCGCGCCATTGGCGCCGCCGCGATGATCCGATCCGCGCCACGTCGACGCCGACGCCCAGGCGGTGGTGACCAGTTCCTCGATCGACAGACCAGAGTCGGCGATGCGCGCCTTGAGGTCGGCGATGTCGGCCGACTCGATCTGCGGATAGTCGGCGAGCGGGATCGGGTCCTGCCAGATCAGCTCTTCCTGCGGCACTTCGGGGCCGATCAGGCGGATCTTCGGCCCCATGTCGCGATGCGTCAGCTTGTACCAGGCGCGCGCCCAGGCGTCGGCGAAATAGGCGGGATCAGCACGGAATTTCTGGCAGATCGCGTTATACGCCGGGTCGACCTTGAGCGCCATGTCGGCGGTCGACATCATCGTCGGCACCTTCTTGCCCGGGGTATGCGCCGCCGGCGCGAGCGTGTCCTCGGGATTGCCGACCGGCTGCCACTGATGCGCGCCGGCGGGGCTCTTGGTCAGCTCATACTCATGGTCGAAGAGCATGTCGAAATAGCTCATGTCCCACGTCGTCGGCGTCGGCGTCCATGCGCCTTCGAGGCCGCTGGTGATCGTATGATCGCCCATGCCGCTCTCATGCGTCGACGCCCAGCCGAGACCCTGGCTGGCGATGTCCGACCCTTCCGGCTCCTTGCCGACGTGGCTCGGATCGCCCGCGCCGTGCGCCTTGCCGAAGGTATGGCCGCCGGCGGTGAGCGCCACCGTCTCCTCGTCGTTCATCCCCATGCGCGCGAAGGTCTCGCGCATGTCGCGCGCGGAACCCTTGGGCATCGGGCAGCCGCCCGGACCTTCCGGATTGACGTAGATGAGGCCGTGCTGGATCGCGGCGAGCGGGCTTTCGAGCGCCAGCCCGGCTTCCTCGTCGATACGGGTCTGGCCGAGCCATTCCTCCTCGGTGCCCCAATAGACGTCCTTCTCGGGTTCGAACACGTCCTCGCGCCCGCCGGAGAAGCCGAAGGTCGGGCCGCCCATCGATTCGATCGCGACGTTGCCGGCGAGGATGAACAGGTCAGCCCAAGACAGCTGGCGTCCGTATTTCTGCTTGATCGGCCACAGCAGGCGGCGCGCCTTGTCGAGATTGCCGTTGTCGGGCCACGAGTTGAGCGGCGCGAACCGCTGCTGGCCGGCCGACGAGCCGCCGCGGCCGTCGCCGGTGCGATAGGTGCCCGCCGAATGCCACGCCATGCGGATGAAGAACGGACCGTAATGGCCATAGTCCGCCGGCCACCACGGCTGGCTGTCGGTCATCAGCGCGGTCAGGTCCGCCTTGAGCTGATCATAGTCGAGGCTGAGGAATTCGGAGCGGTAATCGAAATCGTCGCCCATCGGATTGCCGCTGACGCCCTTCTGGTGAAGGATGTCGATCGACAGGGCTTCCGGCCACCAATCCTTGGCGGTGTGGCCGAGCAGACGGCGCTTCGCCGCAGGCTGGCGGCGGGGATCGTTGATCGGACTGCCTTCGGTGATCGCGTCCATGTGCATCTCTCCTCGATCGGGTTCGCAGGCGCGGCCGATTTGTCGAGCCACACCGGTATGATGCCATTGCTACCGGAACGAGACAGATCACGAAAACGCGAATATGCGAAGGCGGTGATCGGTTGGGGCGATCAATGGTCCGGAGTCGCGCCTAAGGTCGCGCTTACCTTGACCTCACCCGATCGCCGGCTTCGCCGCCTCTTCCCTTTCCCGCCGGGAGTATTGGATCGATCGTGCCGGGGGGCATGATCGATCCGATACTGGAAGAGGCGCGCCGCGCCGCTGGGTGAGGGCAGGGCGGAACGCCGGTGCGGCGCGGCTCTTGTCAGTCCTCGTCGCTCTCCCGCGCCGCCGGCGGGTGGAGGCGCAGCCGGTGGATGCGGCGTTCGTCGGCGTCGAGCACCTCGAGCTTCCAGCCGCTCGGATGGTCGACGCATTCGCCGACCTTGGGGACATGGCCGGCGAGCACCGCGGCGAGCCCGCCGAGCGTATCGACGTCATGATCGGTCTCGGCCAGGCGCGGATCGATCTGCATGCCTGCATCCTCCAGTTCGGCGCGGGCATCGGCGTCCCACGCGCCGCCGTCGATCCGCACGAGCAGCGCCTCGGGCGCCTCGTCATGCTCGTCCTCGATCTCGCCGACGATCTCCTCGATCAGATCCTCGATCGTGACGAGGCCCTCGGTGCCCGAATATTCGTCGAGCACCACGGCGAGATGGACGTGGCTCGCGCGCATGTCGGCGAGCAGGTCGAGCGCACCGCGCGACATCGGCACGTAGAGCGGTTCGCGGATCAGCCCGCTGATGTCGGCGGGATGCTCCGCGCCGGTGGCGAGGATCGCGAACACGTCCTTGATATGGACCATGCCGATGATCGTATCGAGTTCGCCGCGATAGACCGGCAGGCGGCTGTGCCCCGCCTCGGCGAAGATCTGCACGAGGTGCGCGAAGGTGGTGCCTTCCTCGACCGCGATGATGTCGGCGCGCGGTACGCCGACGTCGCCGGCATCGCGTTCGCCGAAGTGGAGCAGA
Organism: Sphingomonas sp. RIT328; assembly: GCF_000632225.1. Lineage (GTDB taxonomy): Bacteria > Pseudomonadota > Alphaproteobacteria > Sphingomonadales > Sphingomonadaceae > Sphingomonas > Sphingomonas kyungheensis. The sequence continues at coordinate 171,910 of NZ_JFYV01000023.1, read as the reverse complement.
TTGCGGACCATCTGCCGCTCGAGCGGCGTGAGGTCGCCCTTGGCATCGGGGGCGGGATCGTCCTCGTGCCGGTCGATCGCTTCCTCGAGCTGTTCGCGAAGCGATTCTTCGTGCGCGCCACCGAAGATCAAGGTCTTCAGTCCGCGCCAGATGGTCGATTCGCTGGAGTCGCCGTTGCCGGCGCTACTTCGGTCGTCTGCCATGGCGGCCGTGTCAGTCCTCTCGTATCAGATAGGGGTCGGCGATGCCGAGCGTGGCGAGCGCCTGTCGCTCGATCTCTTCCATCGCCTCGGCTTCCCCGTCCCCCATATGGTCATAGCCTAGCAGATGCAGCGTGCCGTGCACCAGCAGGTGCGTGGCATGTTCGGCGACGCCGACCTGCTTGTCCTGCGCCTCGGCGGTGCAGACGCCATGGGCGAGGACGATGTCGCCGAGTAGCAGTTCGCCGTCGTCGCTGTTCTGGCTGACCGTATCGATCAGGTCGGGCTGGACCATCGGGAAGGAGAGGACGTTGGTCGGCTTGTCCTTCTGCCGATATTGCGCGTTGAGCGTGCGCACCTCGTCGTCACCGGTCAGGCGGACGCTGATCTCGACCAGCGCCGGCGTGGTGAGCAGATCGCCATGCGGCGTATGCTCGATCGCCGCCCGCACCGCGCGGGTCGCGAGCGCCTCCCAGTCGGTATCGGCGGGCCAGGGGTCTTCGCGGGTGAGTTCGATGTGGATCATGCGAGGTCCGTGCGGGAGAAATCATTGCCCTTGTAGAGCAGGCGTGCGTCATGCGCCTTGGCGCAAGCATAGGCGAAACAATCGCCCATGTTGAGCCGGGCGGGGTGGCGGCCCTTGCCGTAGCGACGATGCGCCTCGAGGGCCAAGTCCGCCTCCGCAGCGCCAATCGGCACCACGGCAACATGACGGGATGCGATGAAGTTCGCGACGTCTGCGCGCGCGAAATCCATCATGATGCCGCGTCCCGAGCTGAGGGCGATCGTGCTTTCCCAGATCGCCATCGCCGACGTCAGTCTGCGGTCAGCCTGATCCACACGATCCGCGAGTGCCTCGAACCCTTCTTCGAGAGCGAGCATCGAAACCATCGCGGAGGCGTCGATGAAGATCGTCACTCCGACCATGGATCGACGACGTCCTCTTCATCGGACAACGAATCGTAGAACGCCTTATCGATCTTCATCGCCTCGCGGTCGGGCAGAGGGTGCTGCGCGCGATATTGCCGCAACCAGTCGACGGTCCTGACAGTCACGGCACCGCCGTTCGGCGCTTCGGAAATCTCCGCAGTTTCGAGGGACGTCAGCCCTCGCCTGACTGCCTCGGTCTTGGTTGTGCCGAGCTGTGCTGCGACCTTGCCGGCAAGGGCAGCCGTTTCAGGATCTTTGATGAATAGCGAGGCCATCGATCGACTCCGGGATATCCTTCTATATGCCAAGGATATCCCGGCCGATCAATTGCCCGGTCCCTCATACGCCTCGACGATCCGCCCGACGATCGGATGGCGGACGACGTCGGCGGCGGTGAAGCGCGTCATCGAAATGCCCTCGACCCCCTCCAGCCGCATCGTCGCGTCGGCGAGGCCCGACGAGCCGACGCCGCCGGGCAGATCGGTCTGGTTGGGATCGCCGCATATCACCATGCGGCTGTTCTGGCCGAAGCGGGTGAGGAACATCTTCATCTGCGCCGGCGTGGTGTTCTGCGCCTCGTCGAGGATGACGAAGGCGTCGGCCAGCGTGCGCCCGCGCATGAAGGCGATCGGCGCGATCTCGATCTCGCCGCTGGCGATGCGGCGCTCGACCTGCTCGGCCGGCAGGCAATCGTGCAGCGCATCATAGAGCGGGCGCAGATAGGGGTCGACCTTCTCCTTCATGTCGCCGGGCAGGAAGCCGAGCTTCTCGCCCGCCTCGACCGCGGGACGCGACAGGATGAGGCGCTGGACGCTGCCGGTGATGAGCTGCGACACCGCCTGCGCGACCGCGATATAGGTCTTGCCGGTGCCGGCCGGCCCGAGTGCGAAGATCATGTCGTTGGTCGACAATTCGCGCATGTAATGCGCCTGCGCCGGGGTGCGCGGCACGATCGTCTTCTTGCGCGTGCGGATCATCACCGACGGGATCGCGCCGCGTTCGGCGCTGACGATGCCGTCGAGCGTCGGTTCGGACGCCATGGCGATCGAGGCGTCGACCAGCCCGGAGTCGATCTCCTCGCCGCGCTGCAGCCGGTGATAGAGGTCCTGCAGCACGTCGCGCGCGACCGCGACGTGATCGGCGCTGCCTTCGAGCCCGACGCGATTGCCGCGGGCAGTGATGTAGACGCCGAGCCGGTTTTCGAGCGCGACGAGATTCTGGTCATATTGCCCGAACAGAGTGGCGAGCAACTGGGGCTTGTCGAACAACACCTCGGCCCGGCTGCGTTCACCGGAGCGGGCGGGGACGGGCTTACGACTCATGCGGTCCTTTCATGCCGTGATGGCATGACCGGAATGTGGGATGCGCGCCGGCGAAAGGGAAGCGGCAAAACCCGCTTTTGCGCGTCGCTGTCGCGTCGGGGATGTTAGGGCCGGGCAGGGAGCGCAGCGTGACGTGCGCATGCGGCTGGCCGTCGGGTGAGATGGCGGCTGGCGAAGATGGATTCACGCGAAGTCGCGAAGACGTGAAGAGGATGCGCCTGCAGCGGACGTGGTCCTCTTTTTCCCATGGTGCATGGCATGGGCTGCGCCCGCGGCCGGCGGCACATCTCTGCGGCGCTGCGCGCCGAGATCAGGCCGCGGCGCGCATCCGTTCGGCGCCGGCGAGCGAGACGGGACCGGCGGACAGCAGATCGACCGTCACCATGTCGCCGATCGCCGCATCGGTCATGACATGGACCGATTGCAGCCACGGCGACTTGCCGAGCATCTGCCCGGGCAGCTTGCCGCGGCGTTCGATCAGCACGTCGCAGCGGCGACCGACGCTCGCCTGGTTGAACGCCTGCTGATCGCGGCCGAGCGCCGCCTGCAGCCGTTGCAGGCGGTCGTCCATCACCGTCGCATCGACCGCGCCTGCCATGTCGGCGGCGGGTGTGCCGGGGCGCGGGCTGTATTTGAACGAATAGGCCTGCGCATAGCCGACCGCGTCGACCAGCCGCAGCGTCTCGGCGAACTCCGCCTCCGTCTCGCCGGGGAAGCCGACGATGAAGTCGCCCGACAGCGCGATATCGGGGCGGACGGCACGGACCCGGTCGAGCAGGCGCAGGTAGGAATCAGTGTCGTGGCTGCGGTTCATCGCCTTGAGCACGCGGTTGCTGCCCGCCTGCACCGGCAGGTGGAGGAAGGGCATCAGGCTTTCGACGTCGCCGTGCGCGTCGATCAGCCCCTGCCGCATGTCGTTGGGGTGGCTGGTGGTGTAGCGGAGGCGCGCGAGGCCGGGGATGCGGTCGAGCACGCGGATCAGGTCGTGCAGGCCGCGACCGTCGTCGTCCCAGGCGTTGACGTTCTGGCCGAGCAGCGTGATCTCGCGCGCGCCGGCATCGACCAGCGCCTTCGCCTCGTCGACGATCGCGGCGAACGGCCGGCTGACCTCCGCGCCGCGGGTATAGGGGACGACGCAATAGGTGCAGAATTTGTCGCAGCCTTCCTGCACGGTGAGGAAGGCGGACGGTGCGACGCGACGGCGGGCCGGAAGCGCGCCGAACTTCGACAGCAACGGCATGTCGGTGTCGAGCGCCGGCGCGCCCGCGGCGGCGCGGGCGACCAAAGCGGGCAGGTTGTGATAGGCCTGCGGACCGACGACGACGTCGACCTTGGCGCGCGCGACGATCTCCTCGCCCTCGGCCTGCGCGACGCAGCCGGCGACGGCGATCATCGGCGCCGGCCGCGCCTCGATCCGGGCGTTCTTGCGCAGCCGGCCGATGTCGGAATAGACCTTTTCGGTGGCGCGGTCGCGGATGTGACAGGTGTTGAGCACGACGAGATCGGCGGCGTCGGGATCGTCGGTCGCGGTCATGCCGTCGGCGGCCATCAGCTCCGCCATGCGCTCGCCGTCATAGACGTTCATCTGGCAGCCGAACGACTTGACGTGGAAGGTCTTGGGTTTGTCGGCGGAAGTCATGGCAGGGCGCATACAGGATGCGGCGGCCGCTCGCCAGCCGCCGTGACCGCTCCCGCGTCGGCGGCGGCGCTATCCGGCGTCGACGATCGCCGCGCGCGCCTGCGCCGCGATCGCCTTGCGGCCGCCCGCCGCGGCAGGATCGAAGGGGGTCAGCAGGCGGAGCGTCACCGCGAAGCGGCCGCGCCGCCGCAGCACGCGCAGCGCGTGGGCGAGTCCGGGCTCCTCGCCGACCCAGGCGAGGTCCGCCGCCTCGCCGTAATCGATGCGGATCGGCTGGACGACGACCCCCGGCGGCGGCGGGTCGAGCGCGGCGAGCAGCGCCGCCTTGAACGGCAGCAACGTCGTGCCGTCGCCGGTGGTGCCTTCGGGAAAGAGCGTCACCGGCTGACCGGTAGCGATTGCCGCGCGCAATCGGTCGATCTGCGCGGTGACCTGCAAGCGGTCCTCGCGCGTCACGAAGATCGTCCGGTTGAGCGTGCACAGCCAGCCGACCAGCGGCACGCCGCGCAATTCCCCCTTGGCGACGAAGGCGCTGCCGGTGGCGCCGGCGATCGCGAGGATGTCGATCCAGCTGAGATGGTTGCTCAGGAAGACGACGTTCCCCGCGCAGGGTGTGCCGAGGACGCGGACACGCGCGCCGACGATATGCGCGACGGCGGCGAGGAAGCGCCGCGGCCACGGCGAGGGCCGGCGCAGCAGCCGCCAGAGGCCATGCAGCAGTAGACCGCCCGGCAGGGCGACCAGCAATGCGGCGACGCGATAGCCGAGGCGCAGGTTGGCGATCATCCGGACGCGCCGCGTCGCGCGGCGTTACACCTTGCGATCGAGGCTGACGCCGTACAATTCCATGCGGTGATCGACGAGGCGGAAGCCGAGCTTCTCGGCGATCGCCTTCTGCAATTGCTCGAGTTCGGGGTCGACGAATTCGATCACCTTGCCGGTCTCGACGTCGATGAGATGATCGTGATGCGCCTCGGGCGAGGGTTCGTAGCGGGCGCGGCCGTCGCCGAAGTCATGGCGATCGAGGATGCCCGCCTCCTCGAACAAGCGCACGGTGCGATAGACGGTGGCGATCGAAATACCCGGATCGATCGCCGAGGCGCGCTCATACACCTTCTCGACATCGGGATGGTCTTCGGCTTCGGACAGCACGCGGGCGATCACGCGGCGCTGTTCGGTGATGCGCAGGCCCTTCTGGTTGCACAGGGCTTCGAGATCGATCTTGCGAGGCATGCTGCTCATGTAGTCCAGCCGGCTTGTTGCGAAAAGCGAAACCGACTCGCAATAGCCCCGCTCGGACGATTTTGCGTCACACCGCGCGGCGGTAGGTGTGCGCGTCGAACGCCTGGCCGGTCTTGCCGCGGTAATAATGCCGCCGTTCGCCGACCTTGGCGAAACCCTGTTCGACGTAGAGCCGGACCGCCTCGTTATTCTCGCGCACTTCGAGGTGGAGGTCGGCGATGCCGGTCATCTGCGCCTCGGCGATGACGCCGCGCAGCAGCGCGCGGCCGATGCCGCGGCGGCGGAAGGCGGGGTCGACCGCGAGCAGCAGCAACTCCGCCTCGTCGACGACACTGCGCACCATGGTGAAGCCGGCGGGCGCCGCATCGACATAGGCGAGCGTCAGCCGCACGCCGGGCATCGCCAGCACGCCGAGGCACTGGTTGCGCGTCCACGCCTCGCCGAAGCGCGGATCGAAGGCAGCCGTCATCAGCGCATCGACGAGGCCGACGTCGCGCGCATCGCCGCTGCGCAGGGTCACCTGCCGCGTCGCCATCAGGGGGTGATCCCGCCGGGCAGCTTGGCATCGGGCGCGCGGCCGTAGAGCGGGCGCGGCGGCAGCGCGGTGAGGGCGGGCGGCAGCAGCACGGCGTCGGCCGCGTCCGGCAGCGCCGGCTGGCCGTCGCACTCTGGCGCGACCTGTTGCAGCCAGCGCAGGCCATTGCCGACCGGCCAGCGCCCGGCGAGCGCGGCGATCGCCGCCTCCGGCTTGCGTGAGGCGAGCGCATCCAGGGCGACCGGGCCGGGCGCGAACGACTGGACGAACACCTCGCCATGGCCGCCTTCGAGCATCGCGGCGATCTCGCCGTCATGGCCGGCGGCGAAGGCGGCGGCGGCGATCAGCGCGAGGCTCGAATAGCCGCTGACGCCCGCATCCCAGCCGAGCGCGAGGCCGCGCGCCGCGGCGATGCCGACACGCAGGCCGGTGAAGCTGCCCGGGCCGACATCGACCAGGATGTGCCCGGCGCGGCCGCCGTCGGGCAGCGCGGCGATCATCGGCAGCAGCTGTTCGGCATGGCCGCGGCCGACCTCACGATGCGTCGCGGCGATGACCACGCCCGCCTCGATCAGCGCCACCGAACAGGCGGCGGTGGCGGTATCGATGACGAGGGTGCGAGGGGCAGGGGAGTCGATCATGTTTCGAACGCTTTGCGACGAGTCGTGGCGCGCGACAAGCGTCGGATGCGGGGGTGGCAATGGCACCGCGTAAGCCGCCGGCAGGATGTCAGCCCCCTCCGCCCCGGACCTTCCACGCGGGCAAATCCCGAGGGGAAGGCGGACGGTTCAGCGGCAGCGGACGTCGGGGATCACGAATGCCGCTTACGCGATCGTGTTGAACCGCCCGAAGCCCGGCCGCGGCAGGCGCTCGTGCAGGGTGGCGGGATCGCCATAGCCGAGCGTGGAAATGAAGTTGCTGCGGACGCTGGGCTGGTCGGCGAAGAACGCCTTGTCGACCGCGCCCTGATCGAAGCCGGACATCGGCCCGGTGTCGAGTCCCAGCGCCCGCGCCGCGATGATGAAATAGGCGCCCTGCAACGTCGAATTGCGCGCCGCCGACGCGGTGCGCAATTCGGTATTGCCGTCGAACCACGCCTTGGCGTCCACGTGCGGGAAGAGCTCGGGCAGGGTCTCGTGGAAGTCGACGTCCATGCCGATGATGACGCTGACCGGCGCGGCGCGGACCTTGGCCTGGTTGGCATCGGAACAGGCGGCGGCGAGCTTCGCCTTGGCCTCGTCGCTGACACACCAGACGAGCCGGGCGGGCAGCTGGTTGGCGCTGGTCGGCCCCCATTTCATCAGCTCCCAGATCGCGTGGAGCTGATCCTCGCCGACCGGCCGGTCGGTATAATGGTTGAAGCTGCGCGCGGTGCGGAAGATGCGGTCGAGCGCCGAATCGGGCAGGGGATCGGACATCAGACGGCCCTCACTTCGGTGACTTCGGGAACGTAATATTTCAGCAATTGCTCGATGCCACTCTTCAGCGTCGCGCTCGACGAGGGGCAGCCGGCGCAGGCGCCCTGCATGCGCAGATAGACCTTGCCCTTGTCGAAGCCGCGATAGACGATGTCGCCGCCGTCGTTCGCCACCGCCGGGCGGACGCGGGTGTCGATCAGCTCGCGGATCTGCGCAACGATATCGGCATCGGCGGGGTCGTCGGACAGCGCCTCCTCGTCGGCGGGCACGCTGAAGCCGGCGCTGCCCTGGCGGAACAGCGGCATGTTGGCGGCGAAATGATCGAGCAGGATGGCGAGCACGTCCGGCTTGAGCTCGGTCCAGGCGACGCCCGGCGCGGCGGTGACCGAGACGAAGTCGCGGCCGAAGAACACGCCGGTGACGTCGCCGAGCGCGAACAGCATCTCGGCGAGCGGGCTCGCCTCCGCCTCCTCGGGCGTCGCGAAATCGCGCGTGCCGGCATCCATGACGATGCGGCCGGGCAGGAATTTGAGCGTCGCCGGGTTGGGCGTGGTTTCGGTCTCGATCAGCATGGCTGCCATGTGGCGCGTGGCGCGCGGGGGATCAAGCGCTGCCCGGGAAAGCGATTGTTTCCACCCTAGATCTCGAGCTGTTTGATCGAGGCGTTCCATTTGGCGATATTGCCGCGCGCCTCCTGGACGAAGGCGGAGCGGCGCACCGCGCCGAGGAACAGGTCGGCGATCCACTTGCCCGGATTGCGCAACGGCCGCGCGAACTGGACGAGCAGCACCACGCGCGTCGCCGCACTGTCGTTCCACACCTCGTGATCGTAGGTGTCGTCGAACACCAGGGTCTCGCCCTCCGCCCAGCGCACGACGCGGTCGCCGACGCGCATGCGGACGTCGCCGTCGCGCGGCACGAACAGGCCGAGGTGACAGGTGATCAGCCCCTTGGTGACGCCGCGGTGTGCCGGGATATGCGTGCCCGGCGCGAGGATCGAGAAGAAGGCGCTGTTGAGCCCCGGTACGCGCGAGACGATCGCCTGCGTCGCCGGGCAGCGCGCCAGATTGTCCTCGATCGGATAGCCATAGCCCCACAGGAAGAAGGAGCGCCACTTGCCGACCTCGGCGATCGCACGGTGATCGGGCGAGATCGTCGCGAGGCTGGGCGCATCGGCGCCGCGCAGCGCGACCGACTCGGCCTCGTCGCGGATCGTCTGCCACTGGTCGCGCAGCTGTGCGGTCCAGCCGAAATGGCGGACGTCGAGCACCGGATCGTTGGCGACGAGCGAGGAACCGGCGATCATCCGGTCGAACAGCCCGCGTAAGTGCCGGCCGATGCGGATGACGAGCGGCCGGCGGGCCGTCGCCTTGCGCGGCTTGCCCGAGTTCCGCCACATTGCCGGCGCCGCGTCGTTCCTGCTTACCGTCATCGTCCAACCATCATCCGAATCGCGCCGCAGGGACGCCGCATCGTTCGTCGGGCGCGATCCGCCCGGCTCCCCTCAGCCACCGGGCTATTGCCCGGCTGGGGCGAAATCATGACGGAAGTGAGGAGGATACGGACGCGCTGGCGGCGCCGCACGGCACCCGCTACAAGCGTCGCCTATGGCGTTTCTTTCCCGCGCATTCGCGCCCGTACTCGTTCTCGCCCTCGCATCGGCCACCGTTGCCCAGGTCCGCACCGCGCCCGCCGCGGCGCCCGCGCCGACGGTCAAGGTCGACACGACGCCCTGGCTCTACAAAGGCAGCGACCTGCCGCACGATCCCAATTGGTCGTTCGGCACCCTTCCCAACGGCTTGCGCTATGCGGTCCGCAAGAACGGCGTGCCGCCCGGGCAGGTATCGATCCGTGTCCGCATCGACGCGGGGTCGCTGTACGAGAAGGACAGCGAGCGCGGCTATGCGCATTTCATCGAGCATCTCTCGTTCCGCGGCTCCGAATATGTCCCCGACGGCGAGGCGAAGCGGGTGTGGCAGCGGTTCGGCGCGACCTTCGGCTCGGACAGCAACGCCTCGACCACGCCGACGCAGACGCTCTACAAGCTCGACCTGCCCTCGGCGACCGACGCCACGGTCGACGAGAGCATCAAGATCCTGTCCGGGATGATGGCCGCGCCGACGCTGACCGATGCGGCGGTGTCGGCGGAACGGCCGATCGTGCTCGCCGAACGGCGGGAGCAGCCGGGACCGCAGGTCAAGCTGCAGGATGCGATGAACTGGCTGTTCTTCGCCGGCCAGCCGCTCGCCGACCGTTCGCCGATCGGCACGGTCGAGACGCTCGACGCGGCGAACGGCGCGAGCATCAAGGCTTTCCACGATCGCTGGTATCGGCCGGAGCGCGCGGTCGTCATCATCTCGGGCGACATGGACCCGGCCAAGCTCGGCGCGATGGTGACGCGCCATTTCGCCGGCTGGAAGGGCAATGGCCCCAATCCCGCCGACCCCGATTTCGGCAAGCCCGATCCCAGCCAGCCGACCTCGGCGACGATGGTCGAACCCGGCCTGCCGCCGCTGGTGATGATGGGGGTGGTGCGCCCCTGGCATTACAATGACGATACCAAGATCTTCAACCAGAAGCGGATGGTCGACACGATCGCCGCCAAGGTGATCAGCCGCCGGCTCGAACGGCGCGCGCGGGCGGGGGCGAGCTTCGTCCAGGCGGGCGTCGATCTCGACGACCGGTCGCGTTCGGCGAACATGACGTCGGTCTTGATCCTGCCGGTCGGCGACCAGTGGGAACAGGCGCTGAAGGACGTACGCGCGGTGATCGCCGACGCGCAGAACAGCCCGCCGACCCAGGCGGAGATCGACCGCGAATATGCCGATTACGAGGTCGCGATCCGCAACGGCGTTGAGACCGCGCGGGTCGAGGCGAGCGCCAAACAGGCCGACGACATGGCCGGCGCGCTCGACATCCGCGAGACGGTGACCGCGCCCGAGAACAGCTATGCGATCCTCACCGACGCCAAGCAGAAGGGCATGTTCAATCCCGCCGCGGTGCTCGCCTCGTCCAAGAAGCTGTTCGAGGGCGATGCGACGCGCGCGCTCGTCAACACCCGCACCGCGGAGAAGGGGACGGCGGAGAAGCTCGCCGCCGCGCTCAAGGCGGACGTGTCGGCGCTGACGATCAAGCGCACCAACCAGGCGGCGGTCGATTTCAGCAAGCTGCCTGCGCTCGGTGCGCCGGGCGTGGTCGCGGCGCGCGGGCCGCTGTCCGGCCTGCCGGCGGAGAAGGTGGTGTTCGCCAATGGCGTGAGGATGCTGCTCTTCCCCAATCCCGACGATACCGGGCGCGTCTTCATCCGGGTGCGGTTCGGCAGCGGCTATAACGCGCTGCCCGCCAACCGGCCGAGCCCCGCCTGGGCGGGGGATCTGGCGCTGATGGAAAGCGGCATCGGCACGCTCGGGCAGGACGATCTCGACCAGCTCACCGCGGGGCGGCAGCTCGGGCTCGACTTCGGCATCGACGAGGATGCGTTTTCGATCGCCGCGCTGAGCAGTCCCAAGGATTATGCCGACGAACTGACGCTGATCGCCGCCAAGCTGGCGCATCCGCGCTGGGACCCGGCGCCGGTGACGCGCGCCAAATCGGCGGCGCTGACCGCGATTCCCGGTTATGATTCCTCGGCGGACGGCGTGCTGTCGCGCGATCTCGAAGGATTGCTCCATGCCGGCGATCCGCGCTGGGCGACGCCCGACGCCAAGGCGGTCGAGGCGTTGACCCCCAAGGCGTTCGAGGCCTTCTGGGCGCCGCTGCTCGCCAGCGGGCCGATCGAGGTCGATGTGTTCGGCGACGTCAAGTCGGAAGAGGCGGTTGCGGCGGTGGCGAAGAGCCTCGGCGCGATCCCGCCGCGTGCCGCGCCGTCGGCGGCGGTGCCGCCGGTGCGCTTCCCCGCGCATGTCGCCACGCCGGTGCTGCGCTATCACAATGGCCCCGACAATCAGGCGAGCGCGGTGATCGCCTGGCCGACCGGTTCGGGCACCGCCGATCTCGCGGAGGCGCGCCGGCTCGACGTGCTCGCGCAGGTGTTCAGCGATCGTCTGTTCGAACGGATGCGGCAGGCGGCGGGGGCGAGCTACAGCCCCGGCGTCGCGAGCAGCTGGCCCAAGGGGCTGCCCGGCGGCGGCCGGCTGATGGCGGTGAGCCAGGTCGCGCCGGCCAATGTCGCATTGTTCTTCCGCCTGTCGCGCGAGATCGCCGCCGACCTCGCCAAGACTCCGGTCAGCGCCGACGAGCTGGCGCGGGTCAAGGGACCGTTGCAGCAGGTCTATGCCCGTGCCGCGACGAGCAGCCTGTTCTGGCTCCGCGAACTGTCGGGCGGTGCCTATGACGAGCGCCGGCTGGAGGCGACGCGCCGGCTGGGCCGTGACTTCGGCGAGGTGACGCCCGAGGTGTTGCAGGCGACGGCAGCGAAATATCTGGTGCCGGCGAAGGACTGGACGTTGGCGGTGCTGCCGCGGAAGGCCGCCAAGTAAGGGCGGGCGGCGGGTTCGCGACCCGCCGCCCGCTCCCGGGATCACCCCCGATAAAGCGCGTCGAGCCGCTCGCCGTAGACGGTGCGGATGACGTGCCGGCGGATCTTGAGGCTCGGCGTCAGCTGCTCATTCTCGATCGTGAAGGGTTCGTCGGCGAGCACGAAGCGGCGGATGCGCTCGGTGACCGACAGGTCCCTGTTCACGCGTTCGACCGCATGGCCGATCGCGGTGCGATATTCGCTGTTCTCCGCGAGCCGCTCGAACTTGCAGGCGGTGCCGTTCGCCGCGCACCATTCCTGCGTCCATTCGGGGTCGGGCACGATCAGCGCGACCATATAGGGGCGGCGGTCGCCGTAGATCATCGCCTGGACGATCTCGGGCTGGAGCGTCAGCATGCCCTCGATCTTCTGCGGCGCGACATTCTCGCCCTTGTCGTTGATGATGAGGTCTTTCTTGCGATCGGTGATGGCGATGCGGCCCGCCGCGTCGATCTCGCCGATGTCGCCGGTGTGGAGCCAGCCGTCGCGCAGCACGCGCGCCGTCTCCGCCTCGTTGCGCCAATAGCCGTGCATCACCAGCTCGCCGCGCACCAGGATCTCGCCGTCGGGGGCGATCCGCACCTCGGTATCGGCGAGCGGCGGACCGACCGAATCCATGCGGATGCCGACCTTGGGCCGGTTGCACGAGATCACCGGCGCCGCCTCGGTCTGGCCATAGCCCTGCAGGAAGGTGACGCCCAGCGACTGGAAGAACAGCCCGACCTCCGGATTGAGCGGCGCGCCGCCCGACACCATCGCCTTCATCCGCCCGCCGAACCGTTTGGCGATCTTGGGCTTGAACAGGGTGCGGACCAGCAATTGCGCCGGCCGGTCGGCGAGGCGCAGGCCGCCCGCATTCTCGCGCGCGCCGAGTTCGAGCGCTTTCGCGAGCAGATAGGCCGCCATGCCGCCCTGTTTCTCGATCGCCTTGCTGATCCGCGTCCGCAGCACCTCGAACAATCGCGGCACGACGAACATGATCGTCGGCCGCACCTCCTCGATATTGGCGGCGAGCTTGTCGAGGCCTTCGGCGTAATAGATCTGCCCGCCGAGCGCGATCGGGAAATGCTGGCCGCCGGTATGCTCATAGGCGTGGCTGAGCGGCAGGAAGGACAGGAATACCTCGTCCTCCCAGCCGAAATCCTCGGCGATCAGCGCGGCGCAGCCCTTGGCGTTGTGCAGGATCGCGCCGTGATGCTGCATCACCCCGCGCGGCGCGCCGCCGGTGCCGCTGGTGTAGATGATGCAGGCGAGATCGTCGCGGCGGAAGGTCGCGCGCGCCGCGGCATCGGCGGGGTCGGTCGGATGGTCGGCGATCAGCCGGTGCCAGTCGTGGAAGTCGATCCCCGACGGCGCACGCATCGGATCGATGCCGATCACCGTCTGCCCCTGGTTCGAGCGGAGCACCGCGGTGAGCACGGTCTTCGCCAGCTTGTCGGTCGACACGATAACGCCGCAGGCGCCCGAATCGGTGATGATATGCGCGTGATCGCGCTCGGTATTGGTGATGTAGGTCGGCACGGTGATGCAGCCGGCCGCCATGATCGCGAGATCGCTGATACACCATTCGGGGCGGTTCTCGCTGACCAGCATCACCCGGTCCCCCGGCTTCATCCCCGCTGCGGTCAGCCCCGCGGCGAGGCTGGCGACTTGCCGCGCCGCCTCGGCCCAGCTCGTCGCGACCCAGACGCCGTCGCGCTTGGCCCAGAGGAAGGGGGCGTCGCCCTTCTCCTTCGCCCGTGTGAAGAACATCGTGACGAGGTTGGGAAAATGCTCGAGGCTGCGCATGATCTCTCCTGTCGCGCCGGTCTTGCGCCGGCGACGGTTATTCGGACGGGCGGTTGGCGACCGGCGCGGCGCGGGTGGGATCGCTGACGCGGCCGTCCTCGCCGATCGCGACGCCTTCGCTGCGCGGATCGGCGGCGCCGACCCAGCGCCCGCCGACCCATTCGATCGCATTGGCCTTGAGCCCCATCGGCGCGACCTCGGTCCGCTCGCCGAGCGCGGCGAGCGCGGGTTGCAGCGTGGCGGCGGCGGTGCCGGTCTCCAGCGTCGCGACCGGACCGGGCGCGTAGACGAGGCCGAGCGCGATCGCCTCCTGCGCGGACAGGTGCCAGTCGAGCACGCCGACCAGCGCCTTGGCGATCTGCGCGATGATCGTCGATCCGCCCGCCGCTCCGATCGCCAGCCGCACCTTGCCGCTGGCGTCGTAGACGATCGTCGGCGCCATCGAACTGCGCGGCCGCTTGCCGCCCTCGACGCGATTGGCGACGAGATAGCCGGCGTCGACCGGCACGATATCGAAATCGGTCAGCTCGTTGTTGAGCACCGTGCCGTCGATGACCAGCCCCGATCCGAACGGCCCCTCGACCGTCGTCGTCACCTCGACGACGTTGCCGGCGCGATCGGCGACGGCGAGATCGGTGGTGCCGGCGACCTCGCTGACCGGCGCCGGCGTGCGCGGCGGCGCGCCGCGCGGCGTGCCGGCGGTGACGGTGGCGAGCGTCCGGTCGGGGGCGATCAGCGCGGAGCGCGCGGCGAGATAGGCGGGATCGAGCAGCCCGGCGACCGGCACGCGGACGAAATCGGGGTCGCCGACGTAGAGGTTGCGATCGGCATAAGCGAGGCGCGAGCTTTCCGCGAACAGGTGCCAGGCGACCGGCGAGTCCTTGCCGAGCCGGGACATGTCGAACCGTTCGAGCTGCTTGAGGATCATCAGCACGGTGATGCCGCCCGACGACGGCGGTCCCATGCCGCAAATCCGGTAGCTGCGGTACGGCACGCAGACCTCGGGACGCGGCTTGGCGTCGTAGCTGGCGAGATCGCCGGTGGTCATCTGCGACGGGTTGCGCGCCGCGCCGTTGACCGCCGCGACGAGCTTGGCGGCCTGTGGCCCGACGTAGAAGCTGTCGGGTCCATGCGCCGCGATACGGGTGAGCAGCGCCGCCTGCGCCGGATTGCGGACGATGCCGTCGGCGCCGACGGCGAAGGTCGCGCGTGCCTCCGGCGTCAGATGGCCGCCGTAGGAGGCGACCGAATTGGTGAAGCGCGGGCTGGCGCGGAAACCGTCGCGCGCCAGCCGGATCGCCGGCTGGAACAGCCGCGCCCAGGGCAGCTTGCCCGACTGGCGATGCGCCAGCGCCATGCCGCGCAGCGCGCCCGGCACGCCGACGCTGCGTCCGCCCGGCACCGCATCGGCATGGCTGAGCGGCACGCCGTCCGGTCCGTAGAACCAGCGCGGCTTCGCCGCGGCAGGCGCGGCCTCGCGCGCGTCGATCGTCGTGACCCGGCCGGTGCGGGCGGCGTGGCTGACCCAGAAGCTGCCCCCGCCGATGCCGGAGCTCTGCGGCTCGACGACGTTGAGCGCGAGCATCGTCGCGATCGCCGCGTCGGTGGCGCTGCCGCCCGCCTTGAGGATCTCGACACCGGCGGCGGCGGCGCGCGGATCGGCGGCGCTGACCATGCCGGCTGCCGGGGCCGACGCGGGGGTCTTGGCCAACGCCGGTGCGCTGGCGGCGGCGAGCAAGAGGGCGATCAGGGTCTTCATCGCGGCAAAGCCTAGCGGCTGGTCCGGGGAGGGCAAGCGTTAGCCCGCCGCGGCGGCGACATCGGCGAAGCCGTCGCGGGCGAGCAGGTGGTCGAGATCGCGCAGGATCGTCCGCGCCAGCCCCGGTCCGTGATAGACCAGCGCCGAATAGAGCTGCACCAGCCGCGCGCCGGCGCGGATGCGCGCATAGGCCTCGGCACCGCTGTCGATCCCGCCCGCGGCGATCAGCGCGATGTTGCCGCCGGTCGCGCTGCGCAGGTCGACGAGCCGCTGGCGGGCGAGCGGCGCGAGCGGCGCACCCGACAGGCCGCCGCTCTCGCCGGCGTGCGGCGCCCGCAGCGGCGGACGCGAGATGGTGGTGTTGCCGAGGATGATCGCGTCGAGCCGATGGCCGATCGCGGCGCGGGCGATGCCGTCGAGCGCGGCGGCGTCGAGATCGGGGGCGATCTTGAGGAACAGCGGCGTCGCCCCCCGCGCCGCGGTGCAGGCGGCGAGCAGATCGTCGAGCGCCGCACCATGCTGCAGATCGCGCAGGCCCGGCGTGTTGGGCGAGGAGATATTGATCGTCACATAGTCGGCGATCGGCGCGGCGGCGGTGACGCCGGCGACATAATCGGCGATCCGATCGGCGGCATCCTTGTTGGCGCCGACGTTGATGCCGAGCCGCCCGGCGCCTCGCGAGGCGGTGCGGGCGCGCGCCAGTCCCGCTTCGAGGCCGCCGTTGTTGAAGCCCATGCGGTTGATCACCGCGCGATCGGCGACCAGCCGGAACAAGCGCGGGCGGGGATTGCCCGCCTGCGCCACCGGGGTGAGCGTGCCGATCTCGACTGCGCCGAAGCCGAAGCCGAACAGTCCGTCGATCGCCACCCCGTCCTTGTCGAGCCCCGCCGCGACGCCGAGCGGATTGGCGAAGGCGAGCCCGCCGATGCGGGTGGCGAGCCGCGGGCTGTGCCGCGGGGCGGGGAAGGGCAGCTTCGCCCGCACCGCCAGCGCCTTGAGCGTCAATGCATGCGCCCGTTCGGCATCGAGGGCGAAGAGCAGCGGGCGGAGGGCATAGGACATGCTGCGCCCATCGCATTGCGCGCGGCGGAAATCAAAGCTGGCGCGCGCCGCGCGGATGGTGGCCCGGCGGACACGGCGCAAACCTCAGCATTGTGTCTCCCGCCGATATTGGCGGGTGGCGGACCCGCTGGCGCCAATGGCTGGATCGCAGGGGTTCGCGTGGCTGTATCCCCGTCTTCGCGGGGATACAGAAGGAGAGAATGACAGGTGCGGAAGGTCGGACCAGCGTCGGATAACCCGTCTCCCCGCTTGACCCGGCCGCGCAAAACCCTATCTGGCAATCGGATCGAATTGATCCGATTTGCGAGACATTCGCAACAAACCGTTCGGAGCCGATGCGACTTTCCAGCCTTGCCGACTATGCGGTCGTGATGATGTCTGCCGCCGCGCGCCATTGCGGCGGCGTGGCGCGGCTCAACGCGACGGTGCTCGCCGAGGAGACCGGCGTGCCGCTGCCGACCGCACAGAAGCTGGTCAGCCGCCTTTCGTCGGCCGGCCTGATCGAAAGCACGCGCGGCACGGGCGGCGGGTTCCGGCTGGCCCGGCCGGCGGCGGCGATCAGCCTTGCCGACATCATCGAGGCGGTCGAGGGACCGATCCAGATGACCGCCTGCGTCGAGGGCAATCGCCACGAATGCGGGCTGGAGGGCAATTGTCTCGTCCGACCGCATTGGAGCATCGTCAACGAAGCGGTGCGCGGCGCGCTCGCCAACGTCACGCTCGCACGGCTTGCCCGTGCGCCGATCCACGATCCGATCCCAGACCCCATTCCCGCTCCGTTGAGCGAACAGGTGTAATCATGGCGACCAAGAACGCAGAGGCCTATGCGGCCGTCTCCAAGACCTACGAATGGGGCTTCACGTCCGATATCGAACAGGACTTCGCCCCCAAGGGGCTGAGCGAGGACACGGTCCGCTACATCAGCGCCAAGAAGAACGAGCCCGAATGGATGCTCGACTGGCGTCTGAAGGCGTTCCGGCTGTGGCAGACGATGGAGGCGCCGGATTGGGCGAAGCTCAACGTGCCGCCGATCGACTATCAGGACGCCTATTATTACGCCGAGCCCAAGGCGAAGCCGAAGCTCGGCAGCCTCGACGAGGTCGATCCCGAGATCCTGCGCGTCTACGAGAAGCTCGGCATCCCGCTCGAGGAGCAGAAGATGCTCGCCGGGGTCGAGGACGGCAGCGCGCCCAAGCGCCGCGTCGCGGTCGATGCGGTGTTCGACAGCGTCTCGGTCGCCACCACCTTCCGCAAGGAGCTGGAGGCGGCGGGCGTCATCTTCCGCTCGATCAGCGAGGCGATCCGCGAATATCCCGATCTGGTCCGCAAGTGGCTGGGCAAGGTGGTGCCGCAGCGCGACAATTACTTCGCGACGCTCAACTCGGCGGTCTTCAGCGACGGTACCTTCGTCTACATTCCGGAGGGCGTGCGCTGCCCGATGGAGCTGTCGACCTATTTCCGCATCAACGCGGAGAATACCGGCCAGTTCGAGCGGACGCTGATCGTCGCCGACAAGGGCGCCTACGTCTCCTACCTCGAAGGCTGCACCGCGCCGATGCGCGACGAGAACCAGCTGCACGCCGCGGTCGTCGAACTGGTCGCGCTCGACGATGCCGAGATCAAATATTCGACCGTCCAGAACTGGTATCCCGGCGACGAGAACGGCGTCGGCGGCATCTACAATTTCGTCACCAAGCGCGCGCTCTGCCAGGGCAGGAACAGCAAGGTGTCGTGGACGCAGGTCGAAACCGGCAGCGCGATCACCTGGAAATATCCGAGCTGCGTGCTCGCCGGCGAGAACAGCGTCGGCGAATTCTATTCGGTGGCGGTGACCAACAACCGTCAGCAGGCGGATACCGGCACCAAGATGATCCACCTCGGCAAGGGCTCGCGTTCGACGATCGTGTCGAAGGGGATTTCGGCGGGGCGGTCGGACAATACCTATCGCGGGCTGGTCCGCGTCGGTCCGACCGCGGAGAATGTCCGCAACTTCACGCAGTGCGATTCGCTGCTGCTCGGCGATCAGTGCGGCGCGCATACCGTGCCCTATATCGAGGTGAAGAACCCCTCGGCGCAGATCGAGCATGAGGCGACGACGTCGAAGATCAGCGAGGACCAGCTCTTCTATGCGATGTCGCGCGGGCTCGACCAGGAAGCCGCGGTGGCGCTGATCGTCAACGGCTTCGCGCGCGAGGTCTTGCAGCAGCTGCCGATGGAATTCGCGGTCGAGGCGCAGAAGCTGCTCGGGATCAGCCTCGAGGGTAGTGTCGGTTAAGGAACAAGCTCCGCCTCCTTGAGGGGAGGGGCTTTAAGGAAGAATGATGCTCAAAATCGAAAACCTCCACGCCGAGATCGACGGCAAGGAAATCCTCAAGGGCCTGACGCTCGAGGTCAATGCCGGCGAGATCCATGCGATCATGGGCCCCAACGGCGCGGGCAAGTCGACGCTCGGCTATGTGCTCGGCGGGCGGCCCGGCTATGAGGTGACGGCGGGGGCGATCACCTTTGACGGGCAGGACCTGCTCGCGCTCGAACCGCACGAGCGTGCCGCTGCCGGCGTGTTCCTCGGCTTCCAATATCCGGTCGAGATCCCCGGCGTCAGCAACGTCCAGTTCCTGCGCGAGGCGCTCAACGCGCAGCGCGGCGTGCGCGGCGAGGCGCCCTTGTCGGGCGGCGAGTTCCTCAAGCTCGCGCGCAGCGAGGCGGCCAAGCTCGACATGGATGCCGAGATGCTCAAGCGGCCGGTCAACGTCGGCTTCTCGGGTGGTGAGAAGAAGCGCAACGAGATGGTGCAGATGGGTGTCGTCGACCCCAAGTTCGCGATCCTCGACGAGACCGACAGCGGGCTCGACATCGACGCGCTGCGCATCGTCGGCGACGGCATCAACCGGATCATGCGCGCGCCCGACAAGGCGGTGCTGCTCATCACCCATTACCAGCGGCTGCTCGACTATGTGCGGCCGGACGTCGTGCACGTCCTCGCCGACGGGCGGATCGTCCGCTCGGGCGGCGCGGAGCTGGCGCATGAGCTGGAGCGCGAGGGTTACGCGGGGGTGGCGGCGTGATGAATCACGCGGTGGTGCGGCGGTGCGAAGAGGGTAGGGCACCTGACCTGTCCTCTGGTGCCTTCGAGACGGTTTGTGCTCGCGCGGAGGCGCGGAGGCGCGGCGATGGCGTCGGCGGAGCAATGCTCCCATCGATCATCGCCAGCGATCTGGATAAGGCGCTGCCGAGTACGAAAACGGTCAGCGCCGCAGGCAACGATACCTTGTCTTCCTCTCTGCTCCGCGCCTCCGCGCCTCCGCGCGGACACAAACCTTCATGTCTTCGCGTCTTCGCGCCGTCGCGTGAACCCCATCAGCGAGCCGCCGCATGACCACCGTTCTCGATCTCCCCACCAGCCGCGACGAGGCGTTCCGCTGGGCCGACATGGCCGGCCTGCAAGCCGCGCGCGACCTGCCGGTCGCCGCGCCCCGACTGCCTGAGCCTATTCTGACCGACGCCGCGCGGCTGGTGTTCGTCGATGGCCAGCTCGACCGGCAGGCGAGCACGCCCGGCGATCTCGCGATCACCCCTGCGTCGATCAGCAGCGATCATCGACTCGCCCGCCATGCCGCGGGCGAGGGCCATGCGATCACGCTCGCGCCGCGTTCGGTGACGCGGCTGGAGATCGCGCGCGTCAACGCCGGCGGGGACGGGCAGACGCCGCTCGTCATCACGCTCGGCGAGGATGCCGTGCTGACGCTGGTCGAGAGTTTCACCGGGGCCGGGTGGAGCAACACGCTGACCCGCTTCGATCTCGGCGAGGGCGCGCGGGTGATGCGCGCGGTGCGGATCGTCCAGGACGCCGGCTTCGTCTCGACCCGCGACGAGGTGATGATTGCGCAGGCGGCGAGCTTCGTCTCGGTCGCGCTCGGCGCCACCGCGGCGGGGACGCGGCTCGACGCGGCGCTGACGCTCAACGGCGACGGCGCCTATGCCGAGCTGGGTGGCGCGCTGCTCACCCGCGACGAGCAGCGGCAGGAATGTGCGGTGCGCGTCCGCCATGCCCATCCCAACGGCCAGTCGCACCAATTGTGGCGCGCGGTCGCGGCAGAACGGTCGACGGTCAGCCTCGCCGCCGCGGTGGAAGTGGCGCGCGACGCGCAGAAGACCGATGGCGAGCAGTCGCTGCGCGGCCTGCTGCTGCACCGCACCGCGACGGTCAACCTCAAGCCCGAGCTGGAGATCTTCGCCGACGACGTCAAATGCGCGCATGGCGCCACGGTCGGCGAGCTCGACGCCCGCGCGCTCTTCTACATGCAGAGCCGCGGCATTTCGGCCGGGCGCGCCAAGGCGCTGCTGACCCGTGCCTTCGTCGCCGATGCGATTGACCGGATCGGCGACGAGGGCGTGCGCGCGGTGTTCGCGGCGGATGCCGATACGTGGCTGGAGCGGACGTTATGAGCGACGAGACCCGCGAGGCGCCGCTCGATCGCGTCGCCGACTTCCCCGCCATCCCCGACGGCTGGGCCTATCTCGACACCGCCGCGACCGCGCAGAAGCCGCAGGTCGTGATCGATGCGATCGCGCGCGCCTATAGCGAGACCTATGCCACCGTCCACCGCGGCGTCTATCAGCGCTCGGCCGATATGACGCGCGCCTATGAGGCGGCGCGGAACAGCGTCGCGCGCTTCATCGGTGCGGGCACACCCGACGAGATCGTGTTCGTGCGCGGCGCGACCGAGGCGATCAACCTCGTCGCGCACAGCTGGGCGGCGACGCAGCTCAAGCCGGGCGATCGCATCCTGCTGTCGATGCTCGAACATCACAGCAATATCGTGCCGTGGCAGATGGCGGCGGAGCGCGTCGGCGCGGCGATCGACGTCGTGCCGCTGACCGCGGATCATCGCATCGATCTCGACGCGATGGCGCGGATGCTCACCCCGCAGCACAAGATGGTGGCGCTCGCCCACGTCTCGAACGTGCTCGGCTCGGTGCTCGACGCGCGCCGCGCGACCGAGCTGGCGCATGATGTCGGTGCCAAGATTCTGCTCGACGGCTGTCAGGCGGTGCCGCGGATCGCGGTCGACGTCGCGGCGATCGGTTGCGACTTCTACGTCTTCTCGGGGCACAAACTCTACGGTCCGACCGGGATCGGCGTGCTGTGGGGGCGGGCCGAGTTGCTCGCACAGATGCCGCCCTATCAGGGTGGCGGGTCGATGATCGACCGGGTGAGCTTCGCCAAGACCACCTATGCGCCGCCGCCGGGGCGGTTCGAGGCGGGGACGCCGCATATCGTCGGTGCGCTCGGCCTCGCCGCGGCGATCGACTATGTCGAGGGCATCGGCCTCGCCGCGATCCACGCGCATGAGACCGCGCTGGTCCGCGACGCCCGCGCGGCGCTCGGCGCGATCAACTCGGTGCGATTGTTCGGGCCGGAGGACAGCGCCGGCATCGTCAGTTTCGCGATTGAGGGGGTGCATCCGCATGACGTCGGCACCATCTTGGACGAGGAGCGGGTAGCGATCCGCGCCGGCCATCATTGCGCGCAGCCGCTGATGGAGGTGCTGGGTGTCGATGCGACCGCCCGCGCCAGCTTCGCGGTCTATAACGGGCCGCGCGATATCGAGGCGCTGGTACGCGGCGTCGAACGGGTAACGAGGATATTCGGATGAGCGATACAATCCGTATCGAGGAAGTGGACGCGGTGGCGCCGGCGCCGCGCGCACGGGTCGACGAGGCGGTCGAGGCGGTCGAGCCCGCGCCGCGGACGCGCGACTATCTCAGCGGCTTCCTGCAGCAGCAACCGCAGACCGATGCGCCGGGCGAGCCCGGCGGCGCGCTCTACGAGGCGGTGATCGACGCGCTCAAGGAAATCTACGACCCCGAGATTCCGGTCAACATCTACGATCTCGGGCTGATCTACGGGGTCGAGGTCGCCGACGGCGGTCAGGCGGTGGTGACGATGACGCTGACCACGCCGCATTGCCCGGTCGCCGAATCGATGCCCGCCGAGGTCGAGATGCGCGTCGCCGCGGTGCCGGGGATCGCCTTCGCCGACGTCAATCTGGTCTGGGACCCGCCCTGGGACCCGCAGAAGATGTCGGACGAGGCCAAGCTCGAACTGGGGATGCTGTGATGGCGACGACGCTGCGCCAGCGGCCCGCGCCGCTCATCCTCACCGCCACCGCCGACGCCCGCATCGCCGATCTGATGGCGCGCGCGCCCGACGGCGCGATCGGCGTCAAGCTGTCGACGCCGCGGCGCGGCTGTTCGGGCCTCGCTTATTCGGTCGACTATGTCACCGAGGCCAAGCCGTTCGACGAGCGGATCGAGACGCCGGGCGGCGTGCTCTACGTCGACGGCGGGTCGATCCTCTATCTGGTCGGATCGACGATGGACTGGGTCGAGGACGATTTCACCGCCGGCTTCGTGTTCAACAATCCCAATGCCAAGGGCGCCTGCGGGTGCGGGGAGAGTTTCACGGTCTGAGGGGGGTAGGATCAGGCTTGGATCGCCGGCGTGTCGTCTCGTCGGGTTATGCGATCTGAGCTTTGCCAAAACTTTGTGGAAGCACAGCCTGACCTCTCTACGCCCCACCCCGGCGGAGGCCGGGGTCCAGCTGGGCGGAGCTTCGGGAAAACTCGCCACGATCTTCCAACTGGACCCGGGCCTCCGCCGGGGTGGTGCCCGTATCCAAGAGGCCTTGCAGCGTAACTGAGACTACCGCGACGCCCTCAGCCCGGACATCGCGACGATCCGCGGACGGACCGCCGGCCCGCCCCAACCGCCGCCGCCCTACAGCGTCCGCTCGTAGACGTTGTACACCTTGTTGACCTTGCTATCGATCGTCTCGGCGATCGAGCGCATCCCCTGGTTGTCGTCGAGGATCCAGCCGATCTCGCCGCGGCTCGCGCCATAATGTTCGACCGAGGCGCGGCGGATATATTCGATCATCATGAAGGCGAGCTGGCTCGCCATGCGCGATGCCTGCAATTCCTTGACCACGCCCATCAGCGGCACGCGCATCGTCCGCACCTTGGGCTTGCGCAGCCAGAGCAACAGCTTGGCCCAGCCGAACGGCAGCAGCGAGCCGTTCAGCGGCTTGATCGGCTCGTTGAGGTCGGGAAGGGTGATCATGAACGCGACCGGCTTGCCGTCGAGCTCGGCGATGCGGATCAGGTCGTTGAACACGATCGGCTTGAGCTTGACGCCGACGTCCTTGATCTCGGGCGGGGTGAGCGGCACGAATCCCCAATTGTCACTCCACGCGTCGTTGAGGATCGACAGGATGATCGCCGCCTCCTGCTCGAACTTGCGCTTGTCGACCTCGCGCACGACGATGCGCGGATTGTTCTCGCCCGAGCGGATGATCCGCTTGACGATCGGCGGGAATTCCTGGGTGATGTCGAGTTCGTAGGTGAACAGCTGCTTGATCTGGCGATAGCCGACGCGTTCGATCCAGCCCTGATATTCGGGCTTGGCATGGCCCATCATCACCGTCGGCGAATGGTCAAACCCCTGGACGAGCAGGCCGGGCTCTTCCCAGATCGACTGCGAGATCGGGCCGAGCGCGCGCGTCATCCCCTGGTCGCGCAGCCAGCCCTCCGCCTTGGCGAGCAAAGCGGTGAAGATGTCCTCACGCTCGGCCTCCATCAGCCCCCATTGGCCGACGCCGGGACCGAAGCCCTGATCGGCGGGCATGGTCAGCGCCAGCGTGTCGATATGCGCGGAGATCCGGCCGACGATGCGGCCGCCCTCCCGCGCGAGGAACAGTTGCGCCTTGGCATGGCTGTACCAGCCGTTCTTCTCCGGCGTGATCAGGCCGAGCGCCTCGCCCTTGAGCGGCGGTACCCAGGCGGGATCATCCTTGTACAGACGGAACGGCAGGTCGACGAACGCCTTGCGCTCGCTCTTGGTCGTGACGGGCGTGATCGTCAGGTCGCTCAATTGGGCCTCCCATTTTGGCATGCGATCTAGCACGCCAACACCGGTTGGCGAGTGACCTTTCCGTCATCAGTGATCGAGAGGTTCCACCGTTGCGGAGCAGCCGGCGTCTGGGAATGCCACGCTGTCGCCACTATCTTGGGGCAATGGACCACGCCATGGAATCCTCGCTGACCCTCTCCCGCGCCCCCGTCGCCGAGGCGACGGACCGTATGCCGCGGCTGCGCATCGCCGACGACAGGGCGATGCTGCGCGCCGCCGCCGAGGCGACGCGCGACCTGATCGCACCGCGCCCGGCGATCTACTGGGCCGATCTGATCGCCTCGGTCGTCGTCGGTTACGGCGCGTTGGCCGCGGCGGTGACGCTGCGGCAGACCGGCTGGGTGGTGTTCGCCGCGGTGGTGGCGGCGCTTGCCCTGTATCGCGCGCTGAGCTTCATCCACGAAGTCAGCCATATGAAGCACAGCACCGTGCCCTATTTCCGTGGCGCCTGGAATGTGTTGGTCGGCGTGCCGATGCTCACGCCGAGCTTCATGTACGAAGGCGTGCACAACCTGCATCACGCCAAGACGCGCTACGGCACATCGGAGGATCCCGAATATCTGCCGCTCGCGCTGATGAAGCCGTGGACGCTGCCGGCGTTCGTGTTGATCTCGGCGCTGGCGCCGCTCGGTCTTTTGATCCGCTTCGCCATCCTGTCGCCGGTCTCCTTGCTGTCGCCGAAGCTGCGCACGATCGTCCGCGAGCGCTATTCGGCGCTCGCGATCAACCCGCAGTTCCGCCGCCGCGCGCCGGAAGGCGACGCTCTGACCCTGTGGAATCGCACCGAAGCGGCGGCGAGCTCTTGGGCGATCGCGGTGGTCGTGCTGACCGCGACCGGCGTCTTCCCACTACGCAGCGTCGCGATCGCGCTGGCGATCGGTGCGGGCGTCGCGGTGGTCAATCAGGTGCGGACGCTGGTCGCGCATCTGTGGGAGAATGACGGCGAGCCGATGTCGGTGACCGCGCAATATCTCGACTCGGTCAACGTGCCGCCGCCCGCGCTGCTGCCGGCTCTGTGGGCACCGGTCGGGCTGCGCTATCATGCGCTGCACCATCTGCTGCCGAGCCTGCCCTATCATGCGCTCGGCGAGGCGCATCGCCGGATCGGTGCGGCGGTCGAACAGGGTTCGCCTTATCACAAGGCGAGCTATGCCGGGCTGCCGGGGCTGGTGAACAAGATCGTGCGGAGTACGTTCCAGTCTCGCTAGACTAGATCAGGCGCCCGTTCCGGCGGGATCATGGGGGGCGTGTGATGGGGATTGCGGCCAGTCTGATGATGATCGCGGCGGCGAACGGTGCACCGGCCGCGGTGGCGCCGGGCACGGTGACGGTCATCGTCGTTCCCGACGGCGACGAACATGCCGCCGACGCGCCTGCTTATGCCGAAGCGGTCGACGCCGTCTTCAACGCCGCCAATTATCTCGTCCTGCCGGCGACCGGGCCGAGCCGATACCGCGCCCATGTCGCAGTCGATCGGGAGGCGCGCGGTCTGGTCGGCGCACCCGCGACGACGAAGAAGGCGGATGCGGCGATGGCCAATTGGGGCGGCGGCATCTCGATCGCGCTGCCGACCGCGAAACAGGATCTGCGCGCGCTGATCGTGACGCGGATGACGATCACCCTGTCCGACTGGCGCAGCGGCAAGACGCTGTGGACGGGAAGTGCCGTCACCGCGCAGGTGGGTGGCACCGCCGCCAATGCCCCGGCGACCGTCGGCGGCAAGCTCGCCACCGCGCTGGTCGCCCGGATGCCGGCGGCCCTGCCCGAGCCGCTCTCGGTCCCCTGAGCTATTCCTCGGTGCGGATCAGCACCGCTTCACCGATCAGCAGGAAGAGCAGGAACGGCGCCCAGGCGGCGAGGAACGGCGGATAGGCGCCGAGATTGCCCATCGCGATCGCGAAATTGTCGGCGACGAAATAGGCGAAGCCCAAGGCGACGCCGATCACCGCGCGCAGGAAGAGCTGTCCCGAACGCGCGATGCCGAAGGCGGCGACCGCGCCGAGCAGCGGCATCAGCACCGCCGACAGCGGGCTGGAGAATTTGTGCCACCACGTCCCTTCGAGCGACTTGGTCGGCCGGCCGGCATCGCGCAGGTCGCCGATCGCCGCGCGCAACGCGACGACGTCGAGCCCATCGGGGTTGACGGCGCCGAGCGTGAACTGATCCGGCCGGACCCCCGGCGCGACCTTGACCGTGCCGAGGGTGGTGAGCTTGCCGGTGGCGACGTCGAACCGCGTCGTCGGCGCGATCGCCCAGCCGTCGCCGGCATGACGCCCCCGCGGCGCGCGGAAGATCGCGACCAGCTCGCCGCCGGTCCGGTCGTAGACGGTGATGTTGCCGAGCTGCGTCGTCTCGCCACGGCCGCGCACCTGCTGCACGGCGATCAGATCGTCGCCGTCGCGCACCCAGACGTTGCTGCGGTCGCCGCGATCGATCGGCAAGGCGCCGTAATTGGCGTCCTTCCACTGGTCGAGCGTCGCGGTGGCGCGGGTGACGATGCGTTCGTTGAACGTGAAGCTGATCGCCGCCACGCCGAGGCTGGCGACGAGCAGCGGCGCGATGATCTGATGCGCCGACAGGCCGCCCGCCTTGAGCGCGATCACCTCGCTGTTCTGGTTCATCGTGAAGAAGGTGGCGATCGTGCCGAGCAGCACCGAGAAGGGCAGCAGGAAGCTGATGATCTGCGGCGCGCGTAGCCCGACATATTGCCAGACCTGATCCTGCGTATTGCCCGGATGCGCGAGGATCGCGCCGGATTCGCCGAGCAGATCGAGCGTCTGCAGGATCAGCCACAAAGCGGCGAGCAGGCCAAAGGTCCGCACCAGGAACAATCGCGCCATGTAGAGCGAGATGGTGCGCGAGGGGAAGAAGCCGCTCATGCCGCCCGCTCCGCCTTGCGGCGACGCCCGGGCAGATAGCGCGTCACCAGCTTGAACGTCTTGGAGAAGGCGCGTTCGAGCGCGCCGATCGGCTGGCCGCCGGGGACATAGGCGATCTGATAGTACATCCAGATGATGATCGCCGCGAAGATACAGAAGGGCACCCAGAGCGCGATCAGCGGATCGATGCGGCCAAGCTCGCCGATCGACGCGGCATATTCGTTCACCTTGTGATAGGCGACGATCATCACGATCGCGAGGAACGCGCCGAACCCCGAGGTCGAGCGCTTCGCCGGCACGCCGAGCGCCACCGCCAGCAGCGGGAGCAGGAACATCGTCGCCACCTCGACGAGGCGGAAGTGATATTCCGAGCGGCTGCTGTCGCGCTGCTCGGCGCTCTGCGCGCCATGGCCGAGCTTGGCGAGCTCGGGCAGCGTGAATTCGAGGTTGCGACCGCCGCGCTGGCGGAAATTCTCGTAGCGCGGTAGCGGGATCGGCAGATCGTGCGAGGTGAAGGTGAGGACGCGCGGCACGGTGAAATTGGGTGCCTTGTGGACGAGCGTGCCGTTGGTCAGGCGGAAGATGATCGTATTGGGATCGTCGGTGGCGAGGAACTGGCCGCTGCGCGCGGTGACCGAATAGCTCGTGCCCTTGTCGTTGTAATAGACGAAGATGCCGTCGAGCTTGCGGCCCTTGTCATGGCTCTGCTCGATGCGCAGCGTCATGCGGTCGCCGAAATGGGTGAACTCGCCGACCTTGATCGAGGCGCCGAGCGCACCGGTGCGCAGCTCGAAGCGCAGCTGTTCGTAATAATAGCGCGCCTTGGGCTGGACGAAGCCGACGATGGCGATGTTGAGCGCCGCCAGCACGATCGCATACATGAACGGCACGCGCAGCATCCGCGTATAGCTCACGCCCACCGCGCGCAGCACGTCGAGTTCCGAATTGCTCGCCAGCCGGCGGAAGGCGAGCAGGATGCCAAGCAGCAGGCCGATCGGGATGCCGAGCCCGAGATATTCGGGCAGCAGATTGGCGAGCATCCGCCAGACGACGCTGACCGGCCCGCCTTCGGTGGCCACGAAGACGAACAGGCGCTGGATACGGTCGAGCACCAGCAGCATGGCGGCGATGGTCAGCGTCGAGAACAACGGCAACGCGATCAGCCGGGCCATGTAGCGGTCGAGAGAGGTCATGCGGTGGAGGGCTCGCGCCGGGGCAGGGAAGCGCCGGTATAGGGGCGAGGGCGGGGCGCGTCAGCTAAAATTCCGGTGCGTCACTCGGCGGCTAGCGCCTGCGGGGGGGGCAGGGCGATCGGCGGCGAGGGCGGTGGCGATCGCGCGTTCGAGGCCGCTCAGCGTGAAGGGTTTGCGCAGCACCGGATGACGGCCGAATTCGGCGGCATTGGCCTCGCCCGCGAAGCCCGTGACGAACAGCACCGCGACGTGCGGATAGCGCGGACCGAGCGCGGCGATCATCTCCGGTCCGGTCTGTCCTGGCATCAGCACGTCGGAGATGATGAGATCGACGTCCGCCTCCGCGGCGAGCATCGCCGCCGCCTTGGCGGGCGCGTCGCAGGGGATCGGCGCATGGCCGAGTTCCTCCAGCGCCGCCATGGTCGCGGCGAGCACGCGCGGATCGTCCTCGACGACGAGGACGCGGCGCGCGCTGGTCGCCGCCACCGCCGCGGGCGCCGCATCGGGCTGCACCATCGCCGTGGCGGTGCCGGCGTCGCGCGGCAGGTAGAGGGTGACGGTGGTGCCGCGGCCGATCGCGGTATCGATGACGATGCCGCCGTGCAGCTGGCGGACGAGGCCGAAGATCTGGCTGAGGCCGAGGCCGGTGCCCTTGCCCGGTGCCTTGGTGGTGAAGAAGGGTTCGTAGACGTGTTCGAGCACCTCGGGCGTCATGCCGACGCCGGTGTCGGTCACCGCGATCGTCACATAGTCGCCCGCGCAGCAATCATCGACATGATCGTCGGCCAGTGTCGCCGCGCCGGTGGTGATGACCATCTCGCCGCGGCCGTTCATCGCATCGCGCGCATTGACCGCGAGGTTGAGCACCGCATTTTCCAACTGGACGCGATCGGCGAGGATGCGCCAGCCCTGCGCCTCGTCGCGCACCACCACGGTAATCGCGTCGCCGAGCGTCCGGTCGATCAGGTCCGACATGCCCGAGACCAGCGCCGCGGCGGCGATCGGTTCGGGCTTGAGCGATTCCTCACGACTGAAGGCGAGCAACCGCCGGGTCAGCGCCGCGGCGCGATTGGCGCCGTCGGTCGCATTGTCGAGGTGCCGCATCACCGCGCCGGCATCCTGCCCGGCGGCGGCACGGCGGGCGAGTTCCAGCCCGCC
Source organism: Sphingomonas sp. RIT328 (assembly GCF_000632225.1). Taxonomy (GTDB): domain Bacteria; phylum Pseudomonadota; class Alphaproteobacteria; order Sphingomonadales; family Sphingomonadaceae; genus Sphingomonas; species Sphingomonas kyungheensis. Next base: position 142,298 of record NZ_JFYV01000023.1, on the reverse strand, counting down.
GAGAACGACCGCGAGCATATTGTTGAAATCATGCGCGATGCCGCCGGTCAGTTGGCCGACCGCATCCATCTTCTGGATCTGGCGGACCTTGGCCTCCTGGACGCGCAGGTCATCGGTCGCCTGCTGCACCGCCACCGCGAGCGTTTCGGCGCGCAGCCGCTCGGCATCGGCCTCGGCGCGGGCGAGCGCGCGCTCACCGACCGCGTGGAGCGTGAACCAGCCGAGCACCAGCGCCCCGACGACGATCAGCACGCCGAAGATCGCCAGCACCCCGGCGATGCGGCTCGACCGGTCGACGGTGCGCATCGCATCGGCGGTGCGCTGGTCGAGCAAGGCGCGTTCGCGGGCGATGATCTGGTCGAGCGTCGCATCGATCGCGGCGAGCGTCGGCGACTGGCGCGCCTTGTAATAACGGGCGAGTGCCTGGCTGTTCTGGCCGTAGGTGGTGCTGAGCGCGGTCAGCGACAGTTCCTCGCCGCGCTGCTGGAAGGCGGTGCGCAGTTGCTGGACGCGCGCGCTCTGTTCGGGCGTGTCGCTGGTCAGCCGTTCGAGCCGGCCGAGCTGCGACCCGGCCAGCCGCCATTGGTCGAAATAGAGCTGGCCCAGCTCCTTTTCCGCCTTGCCGCTGATGACATAGCGGCCGAGCGACGCCTCCGACCGGGCGATCGTCCCCGACACGGTGCGGGCGAGGATCATCACGTCATAGCTGTGCGCCTGCGCCTGCAACGCATGGTCGCGCTGGCGATTGGCGAGGCCGAGCGTGACGATCAACGCGACGAGCACCGCCGCGCCGAGCAGACCCATCACGACGAGCGTGATCGTCCGCCACGTCGCGTCGCCCTCCAGAGTCCCGATCGGGACCGTTTCGGCATCGTCACGAGTCACGCGGGCCACGCTAGTCGCTTTCGCCGCGGCGGAAAAGCCGCCGGGCGGACCTAAGCATGCGTTTGGGGATGCGCCCGTGGCGCATCGGCCGGCACCGGCCCGCTTCCCCACCCGGCCTCCCATCAAGGATACATTGTGGGAGGCCGGGTGGGAGAGCGGGCCGGCACCGCCTGAAATTGGCTCTTCCGCCAATTTCCAATGGACGTCCTAAGCGATCGGATCAGCCGATCGCGCCGACCGCCTGTCCCGCCGCGCGGAAGGCGGCGAGCACGCGGTCGAGCTGCGCGGGCTGATGCTCGGCACAGAGCGAACAGCGCAGCAGGAAGGTGCCGGCAGGCGTCGCGGGCGGGCGCGCCATGTTGACGTAGACGCCGCCGTGGAGCAGCGCCTGCCACATCGTCACCGCCTGTTCCTGGTCGTCGAGGATCACCGCGACGATCGCGCTGTCGGGTGCCTCGGTACCGAGCCGGAACCCCATCGCCTTGAGCCCGCCGTGCAGCTGACGCGCATTCGCCCAGAGCTGGGCGCGCTTGTCGTGCGCGGTCATCAGCTTGCGGATCGACGCCGCGGCGGTGGCGACGACCGACGGCGGCAGCGAGGCGGTGAAGATATAGGGGCGGCAGGCGAGGCGGATCGCCTCGAACTTGGGGTGGTTCGAAACGCAGAAGCCGCCGACGGTGCCGACCGACTTGGAGAAGGTGCCGACGACGAAATCGACGTCGCCCTCCAGCCCCTGCGCTTCGTAGACGCCGCGGCCGTTGGGGCCGTAGAAGCCCATCGAATGCGCCTCGTCGCTCAGCACCATCGCGCCGTGCTTCTTGGCGACCGCGACCATCTCCTTGAGCGGCGCGACGTCGCCGAGCATCGAATAGACGCCCTCGAGCACGACGAGCTTGCCCGCCTCCCTGGGCAGGCGGCCGAGCCGTTTGTCGAGGTCCTCGACGCTATTGTGGCGGAAGCGGACGATCTCGGCATTGCCCTGCTTGCAGCCATCGTAGATCGAGGCGTGGCTGTCGGCATCGAGGATGACATATTCGCCCTTGCCGACCAGCGTCGATATCATGCCGAGATTGGCCATATAGCCGGTCGAGAAGACGATCGCGCCCGACACGCCGTAGAAGTCGCGCAGCGCCTGTTCGGCATCCATATGGTCGCGGAAGGTGCCGTTGAGCATGCGGCTGCCGTTGGTGCCCGAGCCGAAGCGGCGCAGCGCGTCCTCCCCCGCGGCGAGCACGTCGGGGTCGAAGGTCATGCCCATGTAATTGTAGGTGCCGAGCAGGATCGTGTCGCGCCCGGCGATCACCGCCTCGGTCGGGCTCTTCACCTGCTCCATGACGATCGCGAACGGATCGGTGACGCCGGTGTCGATCAGCGCCTGCCGCTCGGCGATCAGCGCGTCGAACTTGCTCATCAGGTCGCGCTCGGGCGCGACCGGGGCGGGATCGAGGTCGAGCGATTCGGGCTGCAATCCAGTCTCGGTCATCGTCAGCCCCGCAGCTTGGCGACGGCGTCGGCGAGCTGGCCGACATTCTCGATCTCGGCCTGCATGTTCATCGTGATGATGATGTCGAACTCGTCCTCGATCGCCGCGACGAAGTCCATCACGGTGAGGCTGTCCCATTCGAGATCGCCCTGGAAGGTGGTCGCCTCGGTCAGCGCGACCTGCTTCTTGTTGAACGGTTCGATCTGAGCCTTGATCGTGTCGAGGATCTGGGTGCGGTCGGTCATCATGCTATCCTGGATGCCGCGCAAATGCGGCAGGGTTGCGGCGCTATAGCAATCCGTTGGCGCGATACCATCGTGCCGTTGCAGCGAGTCCGTCGTCGGTGGCGGTGGCCGGCGTCCACAGGTCGGCGGGCGGGCGCAGCGGCGCGCGCGCGGTCCAGTCGTCGTGGACGAGATAGCCGACGCGATCGGCGGTGAGCTTGGCGCCGTCGCCCCGCAGCGCCCGGTCGAGCCGCGCGCCGAGGCGCAGCACGGCAGCGGGCAGGTGCAGCGCGCGCACGCGGCGGCGGCCGACCGCGTGGCCGATCGCCTGCGCCAGCGCGTCGTGGGTCAGCGGCCGCCCGTCATCGACTTCGTAGATCGCCGGCGACACGTCGCGCGTCGCCAGCGTCAGCAGCAGTTGCGCGAGGTCGGCGACCGCGACCAGCGCCACCTTGCCGGGCGGCGGCAGCAGCGCGATGCCGAGCCGCGCGGCGCGGAACAGGTCGCGCATCTCCATGTCGCCGGGTCCGTAGACGCCGCTCGGCCGGACGATGCTCCAGGCGAGCGGGCTGGCGGTGACGAGCGCCTCCGCCTCCGCCTTCGACCAGCCGTAGAGCGACAGGGCCGGCTCGCGGGCCGATAGCGACGAGACGTGGACGAAGCGACGGATGCCCGCCCGCCCGGTCGCGGCGAGCATCGCACGGGTGCCGTCGATATTGCCCGCGACGAAGCCGGCGCGGGTCGGCGCGCTTACCACCCCGGCGACATGGACGACCGCCCCGGCGCCGTCGACCAGCGCGGCGAGGCTGTCGGGCCGGTCGAGCGCGCCTTCGATCCAGGTGACGCCGTCGCGGTCGGGCTGCGGCCGCCGGGTGAGCGCGCGCACCTGATGACCGGCGGCGATGGCCTGATCGAGCAGCGCCCGGCCGACGAAGCCGGTCGCGCCGGTAACGGCGAGCGTGGTCATCGCGTCGACACCGGCGGGTTTCCGCCTGGTGCGATGTGGGGAAAGATCAGAGTTGCGCGCGTGCCCTCGGGGCTCCGGCGCTGGCGGGAGGTTGGGGTTTGCCGGTACGGCGTGGGGTGTTTCGGTTGGATCTGAGCGGTTCGTTCGCGCGCAACCTTGGCAGCGTTTGCAGCCTTTGACTTCCACCCACCACCCCGGCGCAGGCCGGGGTCCAGTCGGGTGAAGTGCCGCAAGACGTTCGGGCGATCTCCCACATGGACCAGGGCCTGCGCCGTGGTGGTGCAGGGAGGTTGAATGAGAAGTCGCTCGCGGCGGACCACCGTCCCGGCCCGAGCATCACGGTCGCGGCTATGCCCGCGCATCACCGCAGCGTGAATCGACCAAACGGCGATCCCCATCACAGCAGCGCCAGATGGTTGCGATGCACCAGCGCCGCGCGCGGGGCATAGCCGAGCAGCGCCGCCTGCTCGTCGGAGCGGGTGCCGAGCAGGCGCAGCGCCTCGTCGGCGGCATATTCGGACAGGCCGCGCGCGATCGTGCCGTCGGGTCCCTCGATCGTCACCAGGTCGCCACGCGCGAACTTGCCCTCGATCCGCGTCGCCCCTGCGGCGAGCAGGCTGCCCCCCGCGGCCAATGCCCGCGCCGCGCCGGCATCGACATGGATGCAGCCGCGCGAGGTCAGCCCGCCGGCGAGCCACGCCTTGCGCGCCGGTGCAATGCGGTCGGCGACGAACAGCGTATGCCGCGCCGCATCGCCGAGCGGATGATCGCGCCGCCCGCTGGCGATGGCGAGATGCGCGCCGGCGCCGGTGGCGATCCGCGCCGCGGCGATCTTCGACACCATGCCGCCCGATCCCATGCCGGACGCCGAGCCGCGATCGGCCATGCCGGCGACCGCATCGATCTGCTCGACGCGCGCGATATGCCGCGCCTCGGGATGGGTGTGGGGATTGGCGTCGTACAGCCCGTCGACGTCGGAGAGCAGCACCACGCCCTGCGCACCCGCCGCCTGCGCGATCCGCGCCGCGAGCCGGTCGTTGTCGCCGAAGCGGATCTCTTCGGTGGCGACGCTGTCATTCTCGTTGACCACCGGGATCACGCCGAGCCCGAGCAGGCGGCCGAGCGTCGCCGCGGCGTTGAGATAGCGGCGGCGGTCCTCGAGATCGTCGAGCGTCACCAGCATCTGCGCGGCGGTGAGGCCATGACCGGCGAGCAGCTCGGCCCAGGTCTGGCTCAGCGCGATCTGCCCGGTCGCCGCCGCCGCCTGCGCATCCTCCAGGCTGGCGCGTCCGCCCCTGGCGAGTCCCAGCCGCCGCGCACCGAGCGCGATCGCGCCCGACGAGACGATCACCAGCTGCTGCCCCGCCGCCGCCCGCGCGGCGAGATCGGCGACCAGCGTCGCCAGCCAGTCGCGCCGCACCGCGCCGTCGGGGGCGACGAGCAACGCCGATCCGACCTTGACGATCAGGCGCGGGCAGGTGGCGGGAGGAAAGAGGTCCATCGCGGGCGTCTAGCCGGGCAGGGTCACACCGGCGACCAGCTGATCTCGTCCTCGCCCTCGTCCTGATCGGATACGGCCTCGGCGCTGGGGCCGATCACCTCGAGCAGGCGGTCGAGCACCCAGTCGACGCCCGTCCCCGCCGCGCCCGACAGCGGAATGACGTCGGCACCGCTCTCCTCGGCGAGTTCGGCGGACAAGGCTGCGATCAGCTCGTCGTCGAGCATGTCGATCTTGTTGAGCGCGACGATATGCGGTTTGTCGACCAGCCCGCCGCCATAGGCCTCGAGCTCCTCGCGGACGATACGGTAGCTGTCGGCGACATCGGCATCATTGGCGTCGACCAGATGCAGCAGCACGCGGCAGCGTTCGATATGGCCGAGGAAGCGGTCGCCGATGCCGGCGCCGTCCGCCGCGCCCTCGATCAGGCCGGGGATGTCGGCGATGACGAACTCGCGGCCGTGATGGCGCACGACGCCGAGCTGCGGGCGGGTGGTGGTGAAGGCATATTCGCCGACCTTCGCCTGCGCATTGGTCACCGCATTGATGAAGGTCGACTTGCCGGCATTGGGCAGGCCGACCAGCCCGGCGTCGGCGAGCAGCTTGAGCCGCAGCCACACCCACGCTTCCTCGCTCGGCCAGCCGGTGCCGTGCTGGCGCGGCGCGCGATTGGTCGACGTCTTGTAGCTGGCATTGCCGCGACCGCCGTCGCCGCCGCGCAGGAACACCTCGCGCTGGCCGACGCGAGTGAAGTCGAGCAGCACCTCGTCCTTGTCTTCCGACAGGACCTGCGTGCCGACCGGCACCTTGATGACGAGATCGTCGCCGCCGCCGCCGGTGCGGTTGCTGCCCGATCCGCCGCTGCCGCGCGGTGCCCGGAAATGCTGCGTGTAGCGGAAGTCGATCAGCGTATTGAGGCCGGCCACCGCCTCGAAGATGATGTCGCCGCCCTTGCCGCCGTTGCCGCCGTCAGGACCGCCATATTCGATGAACTTTTCGCGCCGGAAGCTGACCGCACCGGGGCCGCCCGAGCCGGAGCGGACGAAGATCTTGGCCTGATCGAGAAAATGCATGACGCCTCTTTAGCGTCCCCGGCGCAGACGGCCAGCCCCGCGACCCGCGAGACGATGGAGATCAGTGGCATCGCGCCGCGCCGGGGAGTAGATTGGACGGGTGACGATGCCGACCGAGTCCCTGTCCGATACGATTTCCGACCGGCTCGGCTGGCAGCGTGTGTTCAGCGTCGTCGATGTCGCCGAGCATGAGCGCCACGCGTGCTGGTGCGATACCGCCGGCATCGCGTCCCGCTTCGAGACGATACCGGAAGAGCCGTTCGCGGCGACGCTGGCGCGGCTCGATCTCGGCACGATCGGGATCAGCCAGGCGCGCTTCACCGCGCAGACCTGGACGCGATCCGGTCAGGGCATCGCCCGCGACGATTGCGACGACCTGGTCGTCAACGTCCGCCACCGCGGCGGCGCGGTCGGCGATATGGCGGGACGCAATGTCGTCGCACCGGCGGGATCGGTGGTGATGGTCGATCTCGCGCAGACGCAGCGGCATCGTTCGGACGCATCGGACACGAGCGGCTTCGTCCTGCCGCGCGCGGTCGCCGAGCAATTGCTGCCGACCAGCGTCAGGCGGCTGCACGGCCATGTCGTCGCGCCCGACCATGCCGCGCTGCTCGTCTCGCACCTCGCCGCGTTGCGCCAGAGCGCGCACCACCTGCCGGCGAGCAGCGGCCCGGCGCTGGCGCAGACGGTGCTCGACCTGTTCGCGATCGGCGTCGCCGCCAGCCTCGGCAGCGTGACGAGCGACGCGGCGCGGCGCGACCGTGGGCTGCGCGTCGCCCTGTGCGATGCGATCGACCGGCATCTCGGATCGCCATCGCTCAACACCGCGCGGCTGAGCCGGATGCTCGGCGTGTCGCGCTCGACACTCTACCGGCTGTTGCAGGACGAAGGCGGCGTGCAGGCCTATATCCGCAACCGGCGGCTGGCGCGCGTCGCCGCGCAATTGCGCATCGAGGCAGAGCGGGCGACGATCGCGACGCTCGCCGAACGCTGGGGCTTTTGCGATGCCGCCTATCTCGGCCGGGCGTTCCGCGAGGTCTATGGCATGACTCCCGGCGACTATCGCGCGCTGCACGGCGGCTGACCGGCGGTGATCGCCGGCCGGCCGCGACCCCCATCGCGTGCCGGCCGGCGATCCCGCACGGGCGGAACCTGGAGTTTCCGTCCGCCGGTACATCCTCCCCGTGGCGATCCGCTCCGCGGCGGTCGCCTTCTCCGACCGGAATCGCGCCGCGGGGAAGGGGCCTCCGACCGGCTCCGTCCCGCACCGCGACCGGTCCGAGTCGTTGCTCCTACCCCGCGCCGGCGCGCGACAGCAGGGGGCGGAGCATTGCCACCGTGCCAGCGACCATTGCGCCCGTCTCAGTCGGGTGTCGCCTGCGCGAGCAGGCTGGCGGCGCAGGCGCGCGCGGTGTCGCGCGGCAGGCCGAGCGCGCGCGCCATCGCCGCGCCGAGCAGGGCGTCGCCGAGCGCGAGCAGCACCAGTTGCAGCGTCTCGGCACCGATCGGCCGCCCGGCGGGCTCGACCCCCGCGGCGAGATCGTCGACCAGATCGTGGACCGCGGCGAGGATCGGATCGAGCGCGTCGCGATTGCCCGACAGGATCATCCAGCTCGCCAGCGCCCCCGCGCCGCCGCCGTCGAAGGCGTCGAACACCAGATCGACCAGTCGGCGCGGATCGGGCGGCGTGCTGCTGTCCCGCAGCACCGCGTCGCGGATCGTCGCGGTGATGTCGGTCGTCATCCGGCCGATCAGGGCAAGCTGCAATCCCTCCGCCGAGCCGAAATGGTGGAGCAGATTGGCATGGGTGCGACCGATCCGCGCCGCCACCGCCTTCAGCGTCACCGCCGGCGGCCCCGATTCGATCAGCAGCGCCTGCGCCGCGGCGAGCGCGGCATCGCGGCTGGCGGCGGGGGACAGGCGGCGGGGGGTTGCGCTGGGCAAGACGGGCACCTACTAACATTCGTGTAAATAACGGGCGTCTGCCCGGTTTTGGAGGTTTGCATGGCAAAAGCAACCACGCCGGACGATCTGGTCATCACCCCGCGCGACCGCCGCTTCGGCCGCGGCACGCGGATGGCGCGCTGGTGGCTCAACGGCGATCCGATCGCCACCGCCTTCTACAATGCGCTGTCGGTGACCTTCCCCAAGGGCGAGGGCTATTTCGTCGACAGCGTGCGCCGCTTCCGCGACGGCACGCCGCCCAAGCTGACCGCCGAGATCAACGCCTTCATCAAGCAGGAGGTGCTGCACACGCGCGAGCATGTCGCCTTCAACCGCCATGTCACCGATCAGGGCTATGACGTCCGGCCGCTCGACCGCGACGTCGACGCCGCGCTGGCGCTGACCAGGGACCGGCCGGCGATCGCCAGCCTCGCCGCGACCACCGCGCTCGAACATTTCACCGCGATGCTCGCGCACGAACTGATCGCCGATCCGCGCCATCTCGCCGGCGGCGAGGCGCAGGCCAAGGCGCTGTGGCTGTGGCACGCCGCCGAGGAGATCGAGCATAAGGGCGTCGCCTACGACACCTGGCTGCACGCGACGCGCGACTGGCCGCGCTTCCGGCGCTGGCGGGTCAAGGCGCTGGTGATGCTCGTCACCACCTGGCGGTTTGTCACCGGGCGGACGCGCGGGATGCTCGAATTGCTGCGTCAGGACGGATTGCACGGCCCGCGCGTCTGGGCGCGGCTCGCCTGGTATGCGTTCGGCAATCCCGGCATGGCGCGCAAGGTGGCGGGTGTCTGGGCCGCCTATTTCCTCCCCGGCTTCCACCCGTGGCGGCATGACGATCGCGCGCTGATCGGGCTGGCGGAGAGCGATTACGAGGCGGCGGTGATGCCGCGCCCGGCGTAGCGGGTTCCGCTGTCGGGCAAGTCGCCGCTAGAACGAGGGGCATGACCCGTTACGCCAAACGCTATTGGATCCTCGCCGCCGCGCTCGCCGCGCTTGCCGGCTATGTCGATGCGATCGGGCTGCTCAAAATGGGTGGCCTGTTCGTCTCGTTCATGAGCGGCAATTCGACGCGCTTCGCGGTCGGACTCGCGGTGGATCATGCCGCGGCGGCGACCGCGGCGCCGCTGATCGCGGCCTTCGTCGGCGGCGTGATGGTGGGGACGATCCTGACCCGGATCGCCGGCGACCGCCGCAAGCCCGCCGCGCTGATCGGCGTGACGCTGCTGCTCGCCGCGGCGGCGGCGAGCGAGGGCCGGGCGTCGACCGCGCTCACCACCGCGCTGCTCGCCGCGGCGATGGGAATGGCCAATACGGCGTTTCAGCACGACGGCGAGGTGAGCATCGGCGTCACCTATATGACCGGCACGCTCGTCAAGTTCGGCCAGCGGCTCGCGGCGGCGCTGATCGGCGGCCCGCGCTGGGCGTGGCTGCCCTATCTGGTGCTGTGGAGCGGACTGGTCGGTGGGGCCTGGCTCGGCGCCACCGTCTATCCCGATTACGGGCGCGGCGCGATCGAGGCGGCGGCGGCCGTCGCGGCGCTGCTGGCCGGCTATGCCGCCTGGCTCGGCCCCGCCGGCCGTGATGCGGCGCGGCGGGGGCGGGGCTAGGCGGCGATCGGCATCGGCTCGCATCGCCCGCTGAGGTCGAGCTCATGCCCGACCGTCGCCGCAGGCTGGCTGCGCGCGGGCGATTCGCGCGGCGTCGTGCGGCCGGTCGGGCAGAAGCCGAGCTTGCGCAGCACCGCGCCCGACGCCGGATTGTCGGCGAAATGCCAGGCGGCGAGTCGCTCGATCGGCAGCGCATGCCGCGCCATTGCGACCACCGCGCGTCCCGCCTCGGTCGCATAGCCGCGCCCCCAGGCGGACGGCGTCAGCCAATAGCCGAGGTTGGGCGTGCCCTCCTGCTCCGATATGCCGATCCCGCCGATCAGCGCGGGCGCGCCGCCGCCGTCATGCGCGACGATGACGAAGCGCGGTTCGTCATGCGGCCGCGGCGCGGCGCAGAACGCCTGCGCGTCGGCGAGCGTATAGGGGCTGGGGACGCGCAGCAGCATGCGCAGCACCGCATCATGGCCGATCGCCTGCGCCAGCGCGCCGGCATCCTCGGGCCAGGGTGGCCGCAGCGTCAGTCTCTTCGTCCGGGCGAACATTCTCGCTCTCTCCTTGGCCGCGCCCGTGCCACGCATCTGTGACGCGGCAGGGACAAAAGGTTGGGGGAGCAAGAAAAAAGGGAGCCGGATGACCCGTCTCCCTTGATTGGTGGGCACTGGCTGGCAGTGCGACCGGGTCACCCTGGTGGGTAACCCGGCTGGTTACCCGATGTTATTCGGCGGCTTCCGCCATAATCTGCACCGAGCAGAATTTACGGCCGAGCTTGCCCTCGTGGAACGCCACGCGGCCGTCGACGAGCGCAAACAGGGTGTGATCCTTGCCGATGCCGACATTGGCGCCCGGATAGAATTTGGTGCCGCGCTGACGCACGAGGATGTTGCCGGCGATCGCTTCCTGACCACCGAACTTCTTCACGCCGAGACGACGACCGGCCGAATCGCGACCGTTGCGCGACGAACCGCCTGCTTTCTTATGTGCCATGCTGCTCTACTCCTGTGCGCGCTGGGCTCAGCCGACCGAAACGATCTTGAGGATCGTGTGGTTCTGGCGATGGCCGTTCTTGCGGCGATAATTGTGACGGCGGCGCTTCTTGAAGACGATGACCTTCTCGCCCTTCGCCTGCGCGACGATCTCGGCGGCGACGGTGAGGCCCTCGACGCTCTTCAGCTCCGAGCCTTCGCCCGCGAGCAGGACGTCACCCAGCGTGATCGATGCACCGGCCTCGCCGTCCAGCTTCTCGACGACGATCTTGTCTCCGGCGGCGACGCGATACTGCTTGCCGCCCGTGCGCACGACTGCGAACATGGCTTTAGTCACTTCCCAAAAAACATATGCCCGCGCGGGAAGGCCCGGCGGGATGAGCGGTGGCAGCTAAGGAAAAGGCGCGCCGCTGTCAACCACCCGCCGCCCGATTCTGCTGGCGGGCCGGCGCCTAGTGGCGATGTTCGCGGCGCAGAGCGTAGCGGCCGTCGGCATAACCGGTGAACAGCCCGCTGATCGCCGGGTGATCGATCGGCTCGTCACTGTCGTCGGCGACCAGATTCTGCTGGCTGACGTAGGCGATGTAGCTCGATTCCATATTCTCGGCGAGCAGATGGTAGAAGGGCTGGTCCTTGGTCGGCCGGGCGCTTTCGGGAATCGCCTCATACCATTCGTCGGTGTTCGAGAAGACCGGATCGACATCGAAGATCACGCCGCGGAAGTCGAACAGGCGATGCCGCACGACGTCGCCGATCGAGAAGCGCGCATGCGCCACCGCCGGCGCCTCGATCTCGGCGGCGGCAGCGGTACCAATGGGATCGTGACGAGGCATAGCCGTAATCTAGGGCGGTTTCTGCGCTGCACAAGCGGAAGGGTGTTGCCACCGCAAAACGAACCCGTTAGAGGCGCGCCCTCGACCGACCGATCGCGGGCCGCAGGGCCTTGCCGAAACGTCTTCTGCGGAGAGGTGGCAGAGTGGTCGATTGTACCGCACTCGAAATGCGGCGTGCCTTTACGGGCACCGAGGGTTCGAATCCCTCCCTCTCCGCCACTTCCACCGCCAGAATTATGCTGTCATCGCAGGTGCTCGCTGGGTGGCTCCGTCAAGCCAAGTGCACAGGCAGGTAATCGAACGCGGGTCCAGCTGGCATATGTTCCGCCCGCGCAAGCCCGCCAGTCCGTCCCGCTACTGCAACGCGTCTGCTGAGGTGATCCGCTCGGTGGTGCTGATGTACGTACGCTTCCCGTTGTCGCTATGGACCGTCAAGGAGCTGCTGTCCGGGCGGGGGATCGACATCTGAAACGAGAGGGTGGGCCTTTGCTGGAAGAGATTCGGCCCACTCTTTGCCGACGATATCCGCCATCAGCGGGTAAGCCTGATGCGTGGCTTTCGCCATCGGCGGCGGCATCGGGACGAGATGTAGGTGAAGCTGAATGGCGAAAAGCTCCACCTGTGGCGGGCGTTCGGTCAGGAAGGCGAGGTGCTGGAAAGCTACGTCACCAAGGCCCGTGACGAGGCGGCAGCGCTGACTTTCCTGGGGAAGGCACTGAAGGCCAGATGAGATCCCCGACGACGCGGTTCGGCGCGAATGCGAGGCCGCCCCTGCGCGGTCTTGACGATCCCGACTACAAGCCGCTGATCGAGGGCATGATGAAGCGATTTCCAGAGGACACAGGGCGGGTCACCCATGCCCGGGACGTCGCGGCTGCCGTGTTCGAGGCCGCGACCAACCCGGCCGCACCGCTCAAGATACCTGGCGGTGCAGATGCGATCGCCTGTATGGCGGACGCGGCCTGACGCGCGGAACCCGGCGGCCGGCGGGTAGCCACCTGCCGCTCGCCGGGACGCCGCCCGAAGATCAGGCGGACGCGAGCCGCACGGCCGTCTCGCGATAGGCGTGCAGGGGCCGGCCGAGCAGGCTGGCCAAGCGCTCGCGCTCGCCGGCCGCGGGGATCATCCCGTCGCTGACGTAGCGCTCGGCCATCAGCCGCATCTCATAGGCCATCCAGCGCGGCATGACCGTCGCCATATTCTGTTCGAAGCCGCTGGGATCGTCGCCGCCATAGACGACGGGGCGGCCGAGGACGTCGGACCATATCGCTGCCACGTCGTCGCCGGTCAGCGTCTCGGGGCCGACCACGTTGATCCTCTCGATCGGCAGCTTGTCAGGTGCGCGGTCACGCCGGATCAGCTCGATCGCGGCGACCTCGGCGATGTCGCGCGCATCGACCATAGCCACGCCCTTGCCGCCGATCGGCATCGGATAGACGCCGTGCTGAAGGATCACGTCCTTCACCATCGCCTCATTGTCGATGAAATAGGTCGGACGCAGAATGGTGGCGCCGAAGTTCATCGCCTCGAGCATCCGCTCGGCTCCCGATTTGACCGCGAAATGGGGTACGTTGACGGCGCGGTCGGCGTCGAACACCGACAGATAGACGACGCGGTCGACTCCGGCCTCGCGCGCGATGTTGAGCGTGACGATCGCCTGGGTGAATTCGTCACCGGTCACCGCATTGAGCAGGAACAGCGTCCTGACGCCGACGAAGGCCGCGCGCAGGGAGTCGATATCGAGAAGATCGCCCTTGGCGATATCGACGCCGGTCGGAAACGCCGCCTTGGCAGGGTCGCGGGTGAGGACGCGGACAGAGGCGTTGCGAGCGACGAGCTGTTCGACGACGTGGCGGCCGACGCGTCCGGTGGCACCGATTACGAGGATGGTCATGAGGCTTCTCCTTGGGTCTTGCTGACCCGGGCAAGATGCGTGATCCATCGTACGGCAAATAGACGCGCAATCTGGACGCGCCGTCTCATGGGTGGAACGATATGGACCTGCTCGCGCTCGCCGATTTCACGCTCGTTGCCCGCCATGGTGGCTTCGGCAAAGCCGCGCGCGCCGCGCGCAGGCCCAAGGCGACGCTGTCGCGCCGCGTGGCGGAGCTGGAGGCCGCGCTCGACCTGCGTCTGTTCGAGCGCGGCCAGCGCGACCTCAAGCTGACCGAGGAGGGGCGGGCGTTGGCCGAAAGGGCAGGCGCTCTGCTCGCTGAGCTCGAGGAGACGACGATCGAGATCGCATCGGGCAGCGCAGCGGTCCGTGGGCGCCTCAGGATCAGCGCGCCCCTGCTCTTCTCCCAGACCGCGATGGGGCGGCTGGCGGCCGGATTCGCGCAGCGCCATCCCGATGTCCGACTGGAGGTCACGACCGACGACCGCGCGGTCGATATGGTCGAGGAGGGCTATGATCTGGTCATCCGGGTAAACCCGGCAGCGGACGATGCGCTGGTGGGCCGACCCTTCCTCCACGACCGGTTGGTCGTCGTTGCTGCACCTGACCTATTGCCGCGGGCAGGCGGCATCTTTCCTGCCGTCGTGCGCGACCGCGACGTCGAGAGGAGCTGGACGATCGACACCGCCGATGGACAACGCGCAATCGCGATCGATCCGGTGCTCCGAATGTCCTCGCTGGTCATGATCCGAGATGCGGCGCGTCTTGGTGCCGGCGTAGCGCGTTTGCCCCTGTCGCTGGTCAGCCGGGACATCGCAAGAGGGCGGCTGATGGCGTGGGGTGATGTCCCGACCTCACGCGTCGCGCTATGGGCGCTCTACCCCTCGCGACGCCTGCTGAACGCCAGGGTGTCGGCGTTCCTGGCGTTCCTGCGGCAATCCTTCCCGGACGGGACGGCCGAGGAACTCGCCGCCTATCTGGATGATCGCTGCTGACCCTCAGCGGCAATGCCGTGTGTGGGGCGATGCTGCCATCTTCGCGCAATCGCGCCGTCCGGCGGGTGGAGCATCACCGCGTCGCGTCGAGAATGACGGCGACGGTCTCCTCCGGCATGTCCCACATCGGAAAGTGGCCGCTGCCGTCAAACCAGTGGAGCTCGGCGCCGGGAAAGGCTGCCTGCGCGCGCGCAGCCTGTCTGGGGAGGCAGAGCCGGTCGTGCCTGCCCCACCCGATGACGACCCGGCCGGTGCCGGCAGCGGCGGGACCGGACTGCTCAGGTCCCGTGGCAAGGCTCCGCACCAGCGCGTCGAACGTCGGCGTTGTACTGAGACCTTCCAGCTCGGTCGCGACGGTCTCCCCGTCAAGCGCCCAAGGACGCGCGGAGAGCTGAGCGAGCAGCGCCGTGCGCGACGCTGCATTCCGGCTCAACGCCGGCAGGCCTGGCCGGATGGCCCGCAGCAAGCGACCGGAGGCGCCGATGGTGGTCCTGAAGAAGGTGCGCTCCCAGCCTCGCCAGAAGCCGCCCGGATCCAGCGCGACGACGTTGCCGACGAGTCCGCGCCGCGCGAGCTCCAGCACGATCCGCGCGCCCATCGAACTGCCGACGACATCGACGCCGGACAAGCCGGCCTCCGCGATGTAACGCTCCACGCTGCCGACCAGACCATCGAACGTCCCGCTGTCGGATTCGGCAAGGGTAGCCCCATGGCCGGGAAGGTCGACCGCGATGACCTTCCGCGAGGCGCTGAGTGGCGCCAAGACGGTGCTCCACGATCGCCAACTCCCGCCCAGGCCGTGGATCAGAAGCAGTGTGCGGCCAGTGCCGCGCTCGATCGTGTTCATGCCGTCTCCGCCTCGTCGTTGTGAGACGCTCAACGAGCCCGGTCGCTTCGTGGGCCCGGCCTTTCTCGGCTGACGGGCGCTGGAGATCGGCCGCAGGGCGCATGCCGGACGGCGGTGGGGCCGGGGACTTCTGCCTGTTCAGCAAAAGGGTCCTTGGACATGACCGAGCGACCGCTTGCGAGTAGCGCTACGCCTGCACGGAATGGCCGATTTCGGGGCCAAGCTGACGTCAAAACTGTCAGCCTGGTATCGGCACCCCCATTTTCGTTGACCTGCCGTACCGTCCGGTTAACCCAGCGAATCCGATAATAGGAGGGGTAGGCATGGGCTGGCTGCGGGTGTGCGCTCTGGCGCTGGTATCGACGGTGGCGGTCTCCGCATCGACAGGCCTTTGCCAAGGCCGCGATTTGCCCGGCTCCAATCCGATCATCCGCGACACATTCCTTGCCGACCCAGCGCCGCTCGTCGTCGGCGACACCCTGTATCTCTACGTCGATCACGACGAGGCCAGGGATGGTGAGATGTTCAACATGCGGGAATGGATGGTCTATTCGACCACCGACATGAAGACGTGGAAGGCGTATCCGCCGATCCTGAACATCGCCGATCTGACATGGGCCAAGAAGGACGCTTGGGCGCCGCAGGCCGTTCAGAAGAACGGCAAGTTCTACCTTTACGTGCCGGCCGAGCATGATGATACGCACCCCGGCAAGGCCATAGGCGTCGCGGTGTCGGACAGCCCGACGGGGCCGTTCAAGGACGCGCGCGGATCAGCGCTGATCACCAACGAGATGACGCCCAAGGGTGAGCATAGCTGGGAGGATATCGATCCTACCGTGCTCACCGACCGCGATGGTACGTCGTGGATCGCGTGGGGCAACCGGCAGTGCTACATCGCCAAGCTCAAGCCCAACATGATCGAGCTGGACGGCCCGATCACCGAAATCACGCCGCCCCATTATGTCGAGGGGCCGTGGCTGCATCGACGCGGGGACCTTTATTACCTCACCTATGCCTCGATGGATCCGACGGGCAAGGATCGCAACGAGCGAGTTGCTTATGCCACCGCGCCGAGCATTCAGGGTCCGTGGACATATCGGGGAGAGCTGACCGGATCGGCGGCCAATAGCTTTACGATCCACCCCGGCATTGCCGAATTCAAGGGGCAATCGTACCTGTTCCTGCACAATGCATCGCTGACGATCGGTGACCAGAAAGGCGCATTGGGGCGGCGGGCGATCACGGTCGAGCATCTCCGCTACAATCCTGATGGTACCATGAAACCGGTGATCCAGACCCAAGCCGGTGTGTCGGTGCCGCCCGCCGAATAAGGACGGTAAGGACCTCTCGCCTGTCGAAGCCACAACCGCGAAGACCAGCCTGAGATTTGGCGGCGCGCGTATGACGGCGGCCGCTGAGCTAGCCTCGGCCGCTATTGCGTGCCCGCCGATCTGAGTCGAACGGCTGGCGTAGATTGGGGCAGGGAAGCGGCATGGAATGACCGCATCTGGGGCGTCGACACGAAGGAAAGTCGCAGCAGGCGCCTGGTGCAGTCCGCCTGCGGCGAATGTAACTATGCCGTCAGCACCAATAGGGTGTCGAGGCCGCAGGTCGCTAGTTTTTCAGGCAGGAAATTCGCCGACGCCCACCCGCGGCCGGGCGGCTGCGACTGTCCCGCTTCATTCCTGCCACGGTTGATCTGCAATAAGGTGACGGAACCGGTAAAGTCCTGCCCTATCCGCTTCACATATCGAGACGAAGTGACGCCCGCACCATTCGTGGCGCGCCGGGATAGATCCACAAGGCGCTGTACGAACTGGCGGAATAGCGTTGATCGAGCAGATTGTCGGCCTCGAGACGGAACCGAACCCCCTCGAATAGCGGCGCTTCGATCGCCGCCTTGATCTTCACGTATTGCGGTAGCAGCACCGGATTGGCGGTGAGCGATCCCGCCCGATTGCCGACATAAGCGGCGCCCCCGATCAGCTGCCAGTTGCCACGGGTGGTCGGAATGCGATGGACGACCAGCAATGTGCCCGCGTGCTCCGGCACGTTCAGGACGTCCGGTGTCGGAAACGTCGTGTCATCCGCCTTCGCATCGAGCCAGGCGTAATTGGCCACGATCTGCCAGCGATCGCCGAGCCGCGCTGACGCGTCGAATTCGATACCGCGGCTGACGATGCTACCGACGGGTGCAAGGAAGTTCGCATCAACAGGATCGGTCGTCAGGATGTCCTGCTTACGGATGTCGAACCATGTTGCCGCCAGATCGACACCCGGCAGCTTGGCCGCCACCCCGACCTCGTAGCCGCGACCCGTTTCCGGGCCGAAGCCCGCGCCGTTGCGATCCGTACCGGTGTTCAGCGCAAAGTTCTCACCCCAATTGGCGTGCACCGCGATTACGTCCGTGACGCGGTAGCGCACCCCGGCGCGGACGTGGACGGGCTCGTCGATGTTGCGGCCGACGCCGCCTGTGTTGTTGTTGACGATCGTCTGCCGGTACGGATCGATCCGTGCGCCGCCGACCAGCGTCAGCCGATCGGTGACGTCCCACATGTCCTGTATGTAGACTGTGCCTGCCCAGCGGCTCTCGTCGTTGTTGGTGAAGGGCCGCAATGGGGCTGCCACCGATCCATAGACCGGATTGTAGAGGTCGATCGCGTAAGGAACGGCAGCCGAGGGGTTGATGCGCAGCCAGCGTTCGCCGTAGAAAAAGCGATAGCCCTTTACGCCCGCGCTGACCCGGTGCCGCCCGATCTGTCCGGCGAGCTCCAGGCGTGCTGACAGATCGTCGACACTGAAGTCACGCGATCGGCGCTGGCGCCACAAGGCGTTGCCGACGATGCGCGACTGGTCGGCTGACAGGCCCTTCAGCGTTCCCGTCCGCCAGACCACACCGCCCTTCAGCGTCCAGCCACCACCGAGCTCCGCCAGACCGGTCACCTGGTGCTGGTCCTGTCGGGATTTGGTGGTGCCGTTCGATGGTTCGCCGTAGTAATTCGAGCGGGGCAAGGCGTTGGCATCGCCGTTGATCGCCGGAATGCCGCGGTCGAACGGCGTGTCGTATCGGCTGAACTCACCGGTATAGGTGAGGCGTAGCGCTTCACTCGGCTGCCAGGTCAGTGACGGCGAGACAACGCGCCGGCGCAGCGGGACGGCATCGCGCCATCCATCGCTATCCTCGCCTGCGACGACGATCCGGGCAGCCACGGTCTCGGTTAATGGGCCGGTGGCGTCGAGCTCGACACGCCGCGTATGGAACGCGCCATAACTGACCATCGCATCGGCATGCGGCGTGAAACGGGGCACCTTGGTCACGATGTTGACCCGGCCGCCGGGATCGACATCTCCGAACAAGGCACCCGCTGGGCCTTTCAGGACCTCGACCCGTTCGGTCGTCGCAGGGTCGCGCGGCGGGGCCATGCCGCGATTGGCGAGGAAGCCGTTCAGATAATATTCCGCGCCCCCGTCCGGGGTGCCGAGAAACCCGCGGACCGCGAAATTGTCGATGACCCCGCCACGGTTGTTCTGTTGGCTGAAACCGCTGACGAGTTCGAGGGCGTCGCTCAGCCGGTACGTTCCTGCCGCATCCAGGATGTCGCGTTCGATCGATCGGCTCGACTGTGACATGCGTTCGGTGACGCGATCCGACGATAGCGCACGATCGGCGGTGTCACGGGTGCCTAGCACGACGATTTCGTCCTCGTCGTCTCGTCCGGACGTCTCCTGCGCGTCCGCAGAGAGCGGCGCGACGCCGAGCGCGAGGGTGCAGGCAAAGGCAGAGGTATGCAGTCGTGGACGAAGGAACCTGAAGGACATTGTTGCTCCGGAATGCGGCACCTGCATGCGCTACTCGGCATGCGTAATGTTGCAACATATCATCATGCTTGCATGCTGCAATGCGCTAATTCCTGCCTATCGGCAACGGCTGCGTCTGACAGCGGCTTGCATCAAGCAGATCTGACGGCGCCGTTGTGCAGTACATCAGATCGGCCATCTCGTTCCGCTCGCCCAATTGGGAGAGCGTCGGCAGCGTGTTCCGTTTGTTCCGGCGCTTGTGACCCGAGGGGCAAAAAGGCCTCTGCGGCAAAGACATTTGCCTGGCCCGCAGCGCCGAGCGATATAGTGCCACACCTAAAGGGGAGGGCAAAATGCCACAGACGACAAGGCGCGGCGTAGTTGCCGGCATGGCAGCGGTCGGTGCTAGCGTTATCGTCAAACCGGCGTTTGCGATGGACAATGCCGATCCCGACTTTGGGCCGAATGTCCTGCTCGTCGACCCCGGCGCGCCAGACGCACAGGCGACGATCGCCCGCTGGTTCGGTGAGCAGGAGCGGGCCCATTTCACTGACCGACGCCGCGCCATCTTGCTGAAACCGGGTAACCATCACCTCGACATCAACGTCGGTTTCTTCACGCAGGTCGCCGGGCTGGGCACCACGCCAGGCGACGTAACCGTGACCGGCCATGTTCATGCCGAGGCGGACTGGGCAAACGGCATGGCGCTGGTCAATTTCTGGCGCGGGGCGGAAAATCTCACTGTGCGGCCGCCTGATGGCAAGGATCGCTGGGCTGTGTCGCAGGCGGCGCCCTATCGCCGCATCCATCTCGCCGGCGATCTGGCGTTGGACGACGGCGGTTGGTCGAGCGGCGGCTTCATGGCGGACTGCTGCGTCGACGGCACGATCCGATCCGGTACGCAGCAGCAGTGGTTCACCCGGACCAGCCGCATCGACGGCTGGCAGGGGTCGAACTGGAACATGATGTTCATGGGCGTCCCGGGCGCGCCGGCGACAAGCTTTCCTGCGCCGCCCTACACGACGCTGCAGACCGTGCCGGTAATCCGCGAAAAGCCGTTCCTGTGCGTCGGTGCGGACGGCGCGTGGAGCATATTCGTCCCGGCGCTGCGCCGCGATGCGGCGGGCGTATCGTGGGATGGAACGCCGGGCGGCCGCCACGTGCCGCTGCGCGACGTGCTGATCGCCGATCCGGCGACACCGGTGGCGACGATCAATCGCGCACTTGCCGCGGGGCGCCATCTGGTATTGACGCCGGGCGTGTACCGGCTGCGCCAGCCACTGCGGGTGACGCGAGCCGACACGGTGATCCTTGGACTGGGACTGGCAACCCTGCTCGCCGAGGGCGGCACGGCGGCGCTCACCGTGGCCGACGTGCCTGGGGTGACGATTGCCGGGCTGCTGATCGACGCCGGACCGCGGAACTCGCCTGTGCTGATGCAGATCGGGCCGCGTGGGGCGGATGGCGACCACGGCGACCGTCCAACTTTGCTGGCCGACCTGTTCTTCCGTGTTGGCGGAGCCGCTATCGGCAATGCCGGCACCTGCCTGGAGATCAACAGCCATCATGTCATCGGCGATCACCTGTGGATCTGGCGCGCCGATCACGGCGATCGCGACGGCGGGCGGGTCCATGTCGGCTGGGACGAGAGCCGAGCGACGCACGGCCTGGTCGTCAACGGCGACCACGTCACCTGCTACGGGCTGTTCGTCGAGCATTTCCAGGGCTGGCAGACGCTGTGGAACGGCGAGGATGGGCGGGTCTTCTTCTACCAAAACGAATTGCCGTACGATCCTCCCAGCCAGCGCGGCTGGCGCGCGGACTCGCCACGGGGCTGGGCGGCCTACAAGGTCGCTGACCACGTCCGTCGGCACGAGGCGGTAGGAATGGGCATCTACGCCAATTTCACCGCCGATCCTTCGATCGTGCTCGCCAGCGCGGTCGAGGTGCCGGATGTGTCTGGCGTACGTGTGTCAGATGTGACGACAATCTCACTCGGCGGCGGCAAGGGGACGATCGCGCATCTGGTCAACGGGGCGGGGGAGGCGGCCCGTCCGGGCAGCACGCGCCAGACGCTGATCCGTTATGGCGGCGGGGCCTAACCCCGGTGGATGCGGCTAGCCGATCGACAAGAAGGCGGTGACGGTAAGGCGGCCAAGGGCGGGATCGGGCGACAGGATCGCATCGGCAGCGATTGCGCCGCTGTGCAACAGCTGACTGCGATAGAGGATGGCACGGTTGTAGCGGCCCTCCGCCCCGCCGATCCGCTCGAACAGCGGGGTGTCGTCGAGAATATAGCCCTCCGGCGGAATCGCAGCGACCTCGTCCTGCAATCGGCCGAAGAACACGGGCGCGCGGGTGTCGTCGATCGTTTCAAAACCGGTGGTGCGGTGGCGGAAGAAGGCGGTGCCGTCGCGATGGGCGGGTGACAGATAGTGAACCATCGCTATTCGGTCACGGCCATAGGCGTCCACGTGCGGCACGCGCTGACGGATGTCGAGCGCGTCTGGCCGAGCGGTGACGATCGAGAAACTGGCGTCGACCACGCTGATCTGACGGTGAGGCCCGAACCGGCGGCCCAGTGACTCAGCGATCACCGGGAATTGATCGCGGAAATACCCGTCCGGCAACGGTGCCCGCAGGCCGGGGTAATGATGACCGGCGGGTTCGAAGGCAGCCGCTACGGCGGCCTGACGCAAGCTGTCGGGATGAGTCGCGAAGTCGTCGATCACGACCAGCGGCTCCCCTTCTTGCCCGAGCCGCTGCACAGAGATGGCAGGGCGCTTCACGCCAGCGATCTCGGGGCCGCGGTGGAGGCGCGGATCGTCAGTGTCGCGGGCACGATGATCGGCTCAGCGGCCTCGGGAGCCGGATCGCCGATCACACGTTTCACCGCGCATGCCGTCAGCTCCGCGATCGGCTGGACGATCGCGGTTAGTGGCGGAGCGACGAAGCGGACGATCGGCGTGTCGTCGAAGCTGAGGATCGACAGGTCGCCGGGTACGTCGAGCCCGCGTTCGCGCGCCAATTCCAGCGTCGCCAGCGTCATCTGGTCGCTGCACGCTATGATCGCAGTCGGCGGCACCGCGCCGTCGAGCAACGCCGCGGCTGCCGCCCGACCGGAGGCAAAGCCGAAATCGCCGACGGCAAGAAGGTCGTCGGTGGGCAGCCCGGCGTCCGCCATCGCCGCGAGCCAACCCTCGGTGCGCCAGCCGCTCAATTCATAATCGTCCGGACCGGCGATGAAGCCAATGCACCGGTGGCCGAGCGCGATCAGATGCTCGGTGGCGAGCCGCGCCGCCCCCGCCTCGTCCATCGCCACGGCAAAGCCGGGTCCGGCGATCCGCGAGCCGATCCGGGCAAAGGCGATGCGATGCTCCTCGAGCAGGCAGGTAATCAGCGTATTTTCGGAATGCGGCGGGGTCAGGATGACGCCATCGGGCCGGATGGCGGCGATCGCAGCGCGTAGCTCGCGCTCGATATGGTCGCTGTGCGTGTCGACGAGCTCGACGATCATCCGATAGCCGTGCTCGGCACAGGTCAGCAGACCGCCGAGCAGCATCTGGTCGACCCAGTCAGTGCCTTGGCGATCGCGCCATCCGGCGATGGTCCGCTCGCGGTCGTTGAGCGCAACGATCAGATAGGAGCGCGATCCCGCCATCCGCTGCGCGGCGATCGACGGCACGTAGCCGAGCCGCTCGATGGATGCCTTCACCCTGGCCAACATTTCCGGCCGGACGCTCGGCTCCTTGTTGATGACGCGACTCACCGTCTGAAGCGATACGCCCGCATCCGCCGCAACGTGACGGATGGTGACCGCTTGCCGACGCCGCGCCATCAGGTCGGCGCCGCGCCGCAATAGCGCGACACATAGTCGCTGTGCGCCGGAAGGCCGCGCACCGTCGTCGCGACCCCCTGGCGCAAGCCGGAGAGGAAACGGTCAAGCTCCTCGTCGGGCAGCTTGGCGGCGATCGGATGACGCGCTGCGGGGGTGATGCCCTGACCGAGCATCACCTGGATCCAGCTGTTCTCCGCGAACAATTCGTCGTTGCGGCGGAAGACGCGCCCGGTCTCGCGGAACAGGCCGATCTTCTGCGCAAGACTGTCGGGGATATCCATTGCTGCGCACTGACGCCAGAACGGCGAATCCCGCCGCTCGGTGACCTTGTAATGGAGGATCAGGAAATCGCGGATCTGATCCATGTCGGTCAGCTGCTGATCGTTGAATTCGGCGATGTCGTGCGGCGAGATCGCGCCGGCCGCCGGCAGCAGCCGGATCAGGCGCAGGATCGCCCGTTGGATCAGGTGGATGCTGGTCGATTCCAGCGGCTCCATGAAACCGCCAGCGAGCCCGATGGCGACGCAGTTGCGATGCCACTGCTTGCGCCGCGCACCGGTGACGAAGCGCAGCATGTTGGGCTCGGTCAGCACCTTGCCCTCGACATTGCCGAGCAGTCGGTCGAGCGCCGCCTCCCGCGTCAGATACCGGCTGCAATAGACGATGCCGTTGCCGACGCGATGCTGCAGCGGGATCCGCCACTGCCAGCCGGCATCGTGCGCCATCGCGCGGGTATAGGGCACCGGTGGCCGTACGCTCTCGGTCTGCACTGCGATCGCGCTGTCACAAGGCAGCCAGTGCGTCCAGTCGTCGTAGCCGACATGGAGCGCCTGTTCGATCAGCAGCGCGCGAAAGCCGGTGCAGTCGACGAACAGGTCGCCCTCGACCCGGCTGCCGTCGTCGAGCACCAGCGCGGCGATGTCGCCGCTTTCGCCGTCGAGGTCGACGCGGGCAATCCTGCCCTCGATCCGGCGGGCGCCGTCGCTTTCCGCCATGCGGCGCAGAAACCGGCCGTAGAGCGTCGAATCGAGCTGATAGGCGTAGCTCAACCGGTCGTCGGGCAGATGGGCGAATTTGCTCTCGCGCGCCGCGATCAGTTCCAGACAGTAATCGTCGTAGGATTGCTGGTGGCCGCGCGCCTGCCCCTCCAACCAAAAATGCTGGAAGCCGGCGGCCCAATGGTCCTTGCCGGTCAGGCCGAAGGCGTGAAAATAGCTGTCGTCGGGACCTTTCCAGCCGTCGAACTGGATGCCCAGCTTGAACGTCGCTTGGGTCGCCGCCATGAATTCGGCCTCGGTGATGCCGAGCAGGCGATTGAAGGTGATCAGCGGCGGAATCGTCGATTCGCCGACGCCGACGGTGCCGATCGTGTCGGATTCCACCAGCGTGACGGCGGCAGTACGGCCGAGCGTGCGGGTCAGCGCGGCGGCGGTCATCCATCCAGCGGTGCCGCCACCTGCGACGACGATACGGCGCGGCATCGGCGCAGTCATCGGCTGAGCGCCCGCAACAGATAGCTGCGCAACCGGCTCGCCAATTCGGGTGTCATCGGGTCAAGCACGCCGCGGCCGCCCTCGGGCACATGCGCGGTGACCTGATCGTCGTTCTGGAAAACGTAGTAATCGAACATGTCCCGCCAATGCGCCTTCTGATCTGGAGGCAGGTCACGGATCGCCATCAGCGCGTGGTTGAGCGCCTCCTGCGGCTGGCCGAGCCAGCGCGGCGTCTCGCGCCACCAGTAATTGACCAGCACATTGAAGTCCTCCAGGCCTTCGACGTGGTGCCACCACAGGGCCGGAATGTAGAGCGCGTCGCCGGGCGCCATCTCGACCGTAAGGCCATGCGCCATCGCCTCGGCGAAGCGCGGATGGCGCGCGAGGTCGGGCGCGTGGAAGTCGACCATGCTGATCGCGCGGCCCGCCGGCGTGTTGTCGACCGGGCCGAGGTAGAGGTTGCGAAACTGTTCGCGCGGAAACAGTGTGAAGCGGCGGCGACCGGCGGCGACGACCGCGAGATTGTTGGGCACGTCGTTGTGCGCGGCGATGCGGGTGCGCGTGCCGATCCAGATGCTGGCGAGCGGTTCGCGGTCTCCGAGGTCGATGTGGTTGGCGGCGTGGAGACCGTCGAAATACTGGTGGACGTCGATCGAGGCGAGATAGACCGTCGGCGCCTGCGGCTGGCCGGCGAAGGCGGCGATGCGTGCAAAAATGTCGGGCAGCTTCGCGTCGAAGGTGCGGAAGTTCATCGCCATCGCATCGTCGTAGAACAGCCGTCCGCCACTGCCCGGCTGGCCGACCGAGACGGTGAACGGCCGGTCGCGGTGATGGCGCAGCAGATAGTCGCGGGCGGCGTCGGCGGACTCGAGTCCCGCCCTGACCAGTGGCCAGTGAGCGGCGAGGCCGCGGATCACGAACGGCGCGTCCGCGCCGCGCAATCGGGCGTCAAGCGCCGCGGCGTCGGCGACCTGCTCCTCCGGTACGCGGGCGAGGCCCGCCAGAGGGCCGGGATCGGCCTCAGCCACGCGCCAGTTGCCGGTTACGACGCGCGACGAGATCGCCGATATGAGCGAGCGAAGCGATCGCCATGTAGATCGGGAGAAGATGCTGATCGGCATTCAGCTCCGCGAACGCTGCGCCATCAAGCGACGCGAGACGATCTTCGTTGATAATGTGGAACCCGACGAGCCGATTGGTCGAGCCGTCGTCCAAGGTCACTTCCAGCGTGAATGGCTCCAGCAGGTCGTAGCGCTGCAAGGCCTCGAAGAAGTCCGCCGATGCACGATAGCCCTCATCAAGCGCGCCGAGCTGTTCGGCCACGCGCTCCAGATAGGGCGTCGGCTGACCCGTTTCGTCGAAGATGCGGTCGCCGGTGCCATCGGCGGCAATTCGTGGCGAAGCGAGATCGATGTGCACCTGCTTGGCAGCGTCGTCGTCCGGACCGCCGCCGATCAGGAACGGCTGGACGTCCATGGCCAGCGGCCGATAGCCCGCGTCCCACGTGCCGGCGTCGAGAAACAAATTCTCGCCGTTTTCGAAGCCGAACATGGCGAGCGCGGTATAGCGGTCGCGGGCGTCGTTGAGACGGAATAGAATGGGATAGGCGCTCTGCACCGCCCGGAATTCGGTCGGGACGGTGATGCAGCACATCTGCCCGTCGCCGAGCGCGCGGTCGCGCGCGCTATTGATGCGCAGATCGCGATGCGCCTCCACGGTAAGGATCGCGTGCTGGCTGGTCATCGAAGGTCTCGCCGGTAAATGTCCACGAAGAACATGGCCGCAAGGCCTGCCGCGCCCCGGGAAAAAAAGCCAGCCTTCTCTGACGAGGAGGCTGGCAGGGGATGGGCAGGATCAGAAGGTGAAGCGAACGCCAGCCGAATAGCGGGCATCCTGCTTGTTGACGAAATTGACATTACGGTCGGATCGCAAGTGACCGCTGCGGTTCTCGCCCAGGATATTGATGCCCTCGACAAACACCGCGACCATTGGCGTGATCGCATAACTCGCGCTGCCGTCGAGCTGGCCGTACGTATTGACGTAATAGGGATTGGTGCCGGAGCCTGACAGATATCCCTTGCGCCAATTATACGCCGCGCGGGCATTGATGCCATATTTGTCGAAGAACAATACGGCATTGGCGCTGTCCGACAATCCCGTGATCGCAAACTGCGGGATGCTTGACGGCAGCAGGTTGTTGTAGTCGCGATTGCCGTTGACGATCGTGTAATTCAGGATCGTGCCGAAGCCGGTGTTCCAGAAATTGTGCTGGATCGCGAATTCAAACCCGTTGACGGCCGCGGTCTGGCTGCTGTTGAACGGCGTCGTGATGATGAAATTGACCGACGGATCACCGGGGCTGGCGAGCAATGCGCCGTTCTTGCCGACATATTGCGGGAAGTTCGCCGCATAGTAATTCTGGATGAAGGCGAAGGTCCCGTCATAGCCCGGCGCATTGATCGCCGCCTGATAGCGAGGACCATTCGTCGTCACGCCGTTCAGCGTCGTGGTCGGCGCGGTGACTCCCGGAATGATCGTGTTGATCTGCGTAGAGCCGATATAGTTGGCGACGTCCTTATGGAAGTAGCCGACCGAGATATAGTCTTCCTTGCCGTAATACCATTCCGCCGACAGGTCGATGTTCTTGGACTTGTAGGGGATCAGGTTCGGATTGCCGACGCGCCCGGTGCCGCCGCCAACGCGGAACAACTGGTCGATGTTTCGACCGCCCTGCAGGCTGCCGTAATCCGCACGGGTGATCGTGTGGCTGTAAGACGCGCGGAGCTTGACGTTGCGAAGCGGCGCGATGTCGACGTCGACCGATGGCAGCCAGTTGTTGTAGCTGCCCTTAAAGGTGGTGAAGCCACTGCCCGAATAGATGACGTTGAATTCGTTCTGCGAATTCTGCTGGCCGCCGGTCGGAGTCGGCACCAGTGCGCTCGCCGAAACGTCCGTGTTCTCGTACCGGATGCCGGCGATGAAGTGGCCGGTGCCGGCGAGCAGGTCGAACTTGCCGTTGAACTGGAAGTAGGGCGCCACGGTCTTCTCGCGGATCCGCGAGTCGGTCGTGTAGGGCAGCAGGCACTGCAGGTTGCCGCCGCAGGTGCCATAGGCCTTGTCGGTCAGCGCCAGTGCGGTCGGCAGGTCGAACGTAAAGAACGACTGGATGATATTGGGATCGTTGCTGCCGCTGATACCAGAGAATTTGTCTGGGATGCTGGTCAGCGTAAAGATGTTGTCGGGGAGCAGGGCCGCCGCGGCAGCGCGCTGCGCCGGCGTGCTGCCACCGGCACCGCCCCAGGTGTCGTTCTGGAGCACGCTGTACGCCGAGCGCACCTTGTTGTCGGTGTATTCGAAACCCCAGTCCAGGCTGTCCATGAAGCCCTGATTGTGGTCGTAATGGCCGCGGATCATGACCTGGTTGATCTCGTCGCGGAAATAGGAATTGCGGAAGGCGTTGCCGGTCGGGACGATGTTTGCCGCGTTAAGCGCGTCGACGCCCGGATACATATTGTACGAGATGACCGGCAGGTCTTTGTCGAAGTTCAGCGTCTGGTTCTGGATGCCGAAGATCGCGGTGCCGAACGAGTTGCTGTTGCCGTAGGGGCTGTCCGGCTTGGACACCGCGGTCGAGTGGTGGGCGTCCAGCGTCATCGTAACGCCGCCCGGAGCCTGCCAGGTCAGATTGCCGCCGAGCGACTTGTTTTCGCTACGCGTCGCAGTCTGCGACACCGAATAGGCGAGATCCTTTGCCTCCGCCGCGGTGAACCGCTCGGTGTAGAAGGACGGGCCGGCGACCGGGCCGTCGGTCCATGCGCTCAGCGTGTCGTTGTGATTGTACCAGATGCCGACGCTATTGTCGCGGACGTCGATCGTGTTGCGCGAATACGTATAGTCGATCGTTGCGGTCAGGCTGTCGATCGGACGGAATTGCAGCACGGCCTGGCCGTTGATGCGTTCGCGACGGCCGTTGACGACATCGTAACCGCCGTTCTGCGGGACCTGATAGACGTCGGTCGCCGTCGGCCGGTTGGTGATGTTGGCGTAGCGCGGATCGCCAGGCTGGGCGAGCGAGCCCCAATTGTTCTCGTTGCCAAGATAGCCGTCGCGCCATCCGATGTTCGCCGAATTCGCGCTGAAGTTGCGACGCTGATAGGCGCCGGTAACGAGGATGCCGATCCGGTCGTCGGCGAAGGTGTCGGAGAAGATGCCCGACACTTCCGGTGTGATGTCCTTGTGGCCGTTCTGCGACGTATCGACGACGCCGCGGGCGGAAATCGAGCCGCGCAGCCCCGTCTTGTCGAAGGGGCGGGGGGTGCGGATGTTGATCACCGAGCCGATGCCGCCCGACGGCACGGTGGCGCGGCCCGACTTGTACACCTCGAGCGAGGCGACGCCTTCGGAGGCGAGGTTCGCGAAGTCGAACGAACGCGACGCCGGCGCGCTGTTGCCGTCGCCGATCGTCGAGGTCGGCATCTGCCGCCCGTTGAGCGTGACGAGATTGTATTCCGGACCGAAGCCGCGAACGGTGACGAACTGGCCTTCGCCGCTGGCGTTGCGGTCGATCGACACGCCGGTGATGCGCTGCAGCGATTCGGCGAGGTTGGTGTCAGGGAATTTGCCCATGTCTTCGGCGCTGATCGCGTCGACGATACCCTGCGCGTTGCGCTTCAGGTCGATCGACTCGCGCAAGCTGGCGCGGATGCCGGTAACGACGATGTCACCGTCGCCCTGGCCGACGTCGCCGCTCGCCGCAGGTGCCGGATCGGTCTGTGCGGGGCCGGGCTGACCCATCGTGGCGGAAGCATCCTGCGCCGCAGCGGCGGCCGGCAGGATAAAGGCGACGGTGGAAACGCCGATGGCAAATTGCGAAAGCAGGCGAGCACGAACGCTACGCATGATAATCCTCCCCGATAACGACGACGCGGCTGGACCGCTCTTGTTGATAACGTTCACTTGTGCGAAGCGATCAGGGCTGTCAAGTGAGCCAAAGCATTGAAAAAGCGATGACGTGAACGTTCACCGGATTTGCTGTTCAATTCCGCAGAATCGTGGCCTGAAGGACACACCGGGGCCAAGGGGAGGATTTATGACGACGACGCACATCGCCCGCTGGGCATCGCTGGCGACGCTGGCCGTCGCCATCGCCACGACCGCCACCGCGCGACCGCCGCGTGCCGCACCGACGGTTCGCGACGGCGGCGGCAGCGCGGCGCGTGCACGCGCCGACGCGCTGGTCGCGAAGATGACGCTGGATGAGAAGATCGCCTTCCTGCACGGCCTGTTCCCGCCGATGGCAGCGGGCAAGACCGGCAACGAGCTGATTCCGTCTGCCGGCCATATCGACGGCCTCGCGCGGCTCGGCATCCCGCTGGTGCGCGAAAGCGATGCGTCGCTTGGCGTCGCCAACCAGGTCGAACAGCGCAAGGGTGACGTCGCCACCGCGCTGCCCTCGGGTCTGGCGACCGCGGCCAGCTTCGATCCTGCGATCGCCCGCGCCGGCGGCACGATGATCGGCGCCGAGGCGCGAGACAAGCGCTTCAACGTATTGCTTGCTGGCGGCGTCAATCTGACCCGCGATCCCTGGAACGGCCGGAATTTCGAATATCTCGGCGAGGATCCGCTGCTCGCCGGCATGCTGGCCGGCGCCCATATCGCCGGCGTCCAGTCGAACCGCATCGTCTCGACCGTCAAGCATTTCGCGCTCAACAGCCAGGAGACGGGCCGTATGGTCGTCGACGCGCGGATCGGCGAGGCGGCGCTCCGGATGAGCGACCTGCTCGCCTTCGAGATCGCGATCGAGCAGGGCAAGCCCGGTTCCGTGATGTGCGCCTATAACAAGGTCAACGGCGACTGGGCGTGCGAGAACAAGCACTTGCTCACGGACGTGCTGAAGCGCGACTGGGGCTATCGCGGCTGGGTGATGAGTGACTGGGGTGCTGTCCATTCAACCGCCAAGGCCGCCAATGCCGGGCTCGACCAGCAATCGGGGCAGGAGCTCGACAAGGCGCTGTATTTCGCCGAGCCGCTGAAGGCTGCGGTGGAAAAGGGCGAGGTGCCGATGGCGCGGATCGACGATATGGTGGCGCGCTACCTGACCGGGCTGATCGAGACCGGCGCGTTCGGCGATACTGTGCCGGCAAAGGCGGTGACGCCCGACTATGCCGCGCATGCCGAGGTGGCGCAGCGCGCTGCGGAGGCGGGCATCGTCCTGCTCAAGAACGACGGCGACCTCCTGCCGATCGCGCGGGTCGCGAAGCGCATCGTCGTGATCGGCGGCAATGCCGATGTCGGCGTATTGTCGGGCGGCGGATCGTCACAGGTCCGATCGGTTGGCGGTGCGCCGGTTGAGATCCCGCTCGCCACCGGCGGGTCGGCGTCGTTCGCGCGCATCACCTATCACGCCTCGTCGCCGCTGCTCGCGCTTCGCAAGGCTCTGCCCGGCGTGCGGGTCGACTGGGTCGACGGCCGCAGCCTCAACGCCACGGTCGAAGCGGCCAGGAATGCCGACCTCGCCATCGTCTTCGCGACGCAATGGACGACCGAGGCGGACGACGTGCCGAACCTGAATTTGCCCAATCAGCAGGATGCGCTGATCGCCGCGATTGCCGCGGCGCAGCCGCATACGGTGGCGGTGATGGAGACGGGTGGCCCGGTGCTGATGCCGTGGCTCGACAAGGTGCCGGCGGTGGTCCAGGCTTGGTATCCCGGCCAGCGCGGCGGCGAGGCGATCGCCGCGATCCTGACCGGTGCGGTCAATCCGTCGGGGCGGCTGCCGATCACCTTCCCCGCCGACGCCTCGCAGCCGCCACGCCCGCATCCCGTTGGGCTCGACCGGCTGAGCGGGCTGGAGGCGGCTGCGGCGGCCAATCCGGCGGCTGCGTCGGCCCATGTGCTGCAGAGCTTCCCGG
This sequence comes from Sphingomonas sp. RIT328, assembly GCF_000632225.1. Classification (GTDB taxonomy): domain Bacteria; phylum Pseudomonadota; class Alphaproteobacteria; order Sphingomonadales; family Sphingomonadaceae; genus Sphingomonas; species Sphingomonas kyungheensis. The sequence continues at coordinate 111,013 of NZ_JFYV01000023.1, read as the reverse complement.
TCGACTATGTCGAGGGTTCTGACGTTGGCTATCGCTGGTACGAAAAGAGAGGGCTGAAGCCGCTGTTCCCTTTCGGCCACGGCCTTTCCTACACCCATTTCTCCTATCGCAACCCGGTGGCGAAAGGCGGCCGCACATTGAGCGTAACGTTCGACGTCACGAATACCGGCGACCGCGACGGTATCGACGTGCCGCAGATGTACGTCGGGCGTGAGGAGGGGGGCGCTCCGCTGCGTCTCGGCGCCTTTACCCGGATCGCACTGAAGCGCGGCGAGACCCGGCGAATTACGCTGACCGCTGAGCCGCGCGTCGTCGCTGATTACGACACCGCGTTGCCCGGCTGGCGGATTGGGGCTGGGCGTTATCGGGTCGCAGTGGGACAGGATGCCGCTGACCGAACGACGATGTTGAGCGCCACGTTGACCGCCCAAACCCTCAAGCCCTGATCCTTTCACAAACGTTTGGCATGCGCTGAGGCTTTTGGAAACATATGGCACGGAACCGGAAGGCACCATGACCTTCATCGCTTCGTATATTGCTCTTCCAGAAGCTAAGGCGCTTGTCCTCCCGCTAGAGCTGAAGCCTGTCTTCGGCGAATGACGGGGGTCCGCTCTATTCTGCATAACGCATAGGGAGGTGAGAAGTGTTCGCTATGCTTCCTGCTATTCGGCATCGACGGATGGCAGGGGCAGGTAAGTGGAAAATGGCTTGGATGTCCTCTTATGAGCTGGCAGCCCGAACCGTCAGTTGTGCTCGGTCAGACGACAGGCACTTGCAGGTGATCCGAAGAGGATAGGTGCGCATGCGCCGCAATCCGCCGAGCCGCGTCCGCATCAGACCGACAGCTCCGCCATTATCTCCTGTCCCCGCTACGATCGTCGCGCCACCGCATTTGTCTCCGCCATCGCTCCCGCTGCCGCCCTAAAGGCAGACGGCGTGCCGACGGCCTTGTGTGTCGGCTTTGTATCAAAAGGCCCGATGCGACCGGCAACGATGCAATAATCTTTACCATTCTTGTTCTAAGCCCCTGGCGACAGGGGGTTCAGACACGATGGCAGGGGCATTCCGGGGGGCGGCGCAGCTTGGCCGCAGGCTTTGGCGCGATCGTCGCGGTTCGGCGATCACGCTGATGGTGGTCGGGCTTATCCCGGGGATCGCGGCATTGGGCTCGGCCATCGATACCGGTCGCGTCTACATCGTGAAGTCCCAGTTGCAGGCCGGTGTCGACGCTGCCGCGCTGGCCGGTGCCCGCGCCTTCGCGGTCGCTGACACATCGCCGGCGGGGCGCGACGCTCAGGCGATGGCCTATTTCCGGGGAAATTTCACCGACGGCTATATGGGCACCACCGGACTGACCGTGACGCCGACGTTCACGGCGATCGACGGTCGCAACAATACGACGGTGCGGGCCAGTGCGATCGTGCCGATGTCGTTCATGCGCGCCTTCGGCTTCGACCGGCAAACCGTCACCGCCGTCGCGCGGGCGGAGATCCAGCCGCATCCGCTCGAGGTGATGATGGTGCTCGACAATACGGGCTCGCTCAAGGACAATCTGCCCCGCGACGCCAATGGCGTGGTCAAGACGCGCATCACCGCGCTCAAGGATGCGGCGAAGAGCTTTCTCGGCGTGCTCTATCAGGGCGGTACGGCGCGGCCCGATCTCGCGATGGGAATGGTGATGTATGATATCACCGTCAACGTCGGCAAATTGCTGCCGAACTGGCAGTCGCCGACCGTCATCCGGCAGCAGTTCGCCTTCAATGACCAGTATATGGCGCAATATGGCGGATCCTGGCCGGCCAATCATCTCGCCTGGAAGGGATGCGTCTTCGCCGATGACAGCGTCAAGGATCTCAACAGCACGCTGACCTATCGCGAGCCGGATGCCTGGGATATCGATCGGACCTTACCGGGGGAGGGCGGCCACCCACCGCTCTCACCCTATTTCATTCCGCCGATGTACGTCCCGCAGCTCGCGCAGGATAAGGCCACCGCCGCAGAGCGTGCCCTGAACACCGGCGGTTTCTACAAGGTCGCCGGCGTCGAGCCGAACAACAACCTGTACCGCCTCGACGCCACCTATGCCGACCCCATGCTCAACTACGACGCCTATAGTAACGATTTTCAGAACAACCCGTACCGGCGGTGGCTGTACATGATGTACATCGGACTGAACGACGGTGCCGGCAGTGCGGGCAACGACGTCATCACGCGCACCGATGGCAGTTATTATGATCCCGCGGTGGCACCGTGGAATTTCTCGACGCGCACGGGCACGCCCTTCAAGATCAATTACGGACGGATTCCGAACTTTTCCACCGACTGGAAGGTCGCAACCGAATATAGCGTCAATCCGCTCGGCGGCAGCGTCAACGACGGCACCAAAAACAGGACCGAATTCCCGTCCCCCAATTGGCAATGCCCCGAAGAGGCGCTGCCGGTCGCGTACGGGCGGGACCGCAGCGCCTATACGACGATGATCGACCAGAAGAATGCGGCCATCTATCCGGCCAACGGCACGCTGCACCATGCCGGCTTGCTGTGGGGCTATCGGCTGCTCGTCCGCGACGACGTCTTCCGGCGGACGAACCCGTCGCGGGAATCGCCGAAGCGGGCGCTGGTCTTCATGACCGATGGCGAGACGGCGCTCGGCACCTCGCAAAACGGCTATACCGACCGGACCTGGACCTTCTACGGCAATTACGCCGACAGTCCGATCTCGTCGACGCCGGGCGGATTGACCGGCCAGTCCGAACGGCGCTTCGCCAAGACCTGCGCATCGCTGCAGGCGGAGGCGAATCCGCCGACGGTCTACATCGTCGCGCTCACGACGACCGATGCGAATACGCTGAGCATGTTCGAGAAATGCGCTCCGGGGCATGTCTATCGCACCTCCGATGCGGCGACGTTGACGGCGGCTTTCAACGACATCGCGGCCGAACTCGTCGATCTCCACCTGGTGCAGTGATGATGCGACCTGTCCTTCGCGATGCCCGCGGCGTCACCGTCGTGGAGTTTGCCATCATCCTGCCGGCGATGCTGACGCTGATCTGCGGCACGATCGAAATGGGTCATATGATCCTGGCGCGGCAGGTGCTCGAGGGTGCCGTCGTCGACGCCGCGCGCAAGGCGACGGCCAGTCTGGAAACCGACGAGACGCGTCGTCGGGATATCATGACCGCCAGTATCACCCGATCCATGGCCGCCTTCGCCACCGCGCCCGGACAGACGATGGAGATCCAGACCAAAGTATATGCCGACTTCAGCTCGGCCTACCCCGAAACCTACACCGATCAGAACGGCAACGGGCGCTACGACGCCGGTGAACCGTATGTCGACCGCAACCGCAACGGCAAATGGGACGATACCACGGCGAAGACGGGGGCGCTCGGTGGCCCCGGCGACGTCGTGAGCTATACCGTGCGCTTTCCCAAGCGGCTTTTGTTCGGCTTCGTCGGTCGGTTCATCGGGCGGAGCGTCACGCTGCCGCTCAGCGTGACGACCGTCGTCCGCAACGAAGCCGTGGTGCGCGGTTGAACCGGATGCCGCTTGCGCAGCCATTGCGACGGCTCGCCGGCGACACGCGCGCCGTGTCGATCCTGGAATTCGCGCTGATGCTGCCGCTGTTCCTCGGTTTTGCGCTCACCGGGATCGAATTTGCCAATTACGTCATGGCGAACAACCGCGTGCAGCGGCTGGCGGCGATGAGCGCCGATCTCGTCGCGCAGAGCGGCACCGGCAAGATCGGCATCGGTGAGGGGCAGGTCTACGATCTGTTCAGCGCGATCGATCTTTCCGCGCAGCCGTTCGATCTGCGCCAGTTCGGCCGCATCGTCATCACCGGGGTCCAGGGGACCGATTCCGATAATGACGGCACGATCGAAAATCGCATCCTCTGGCAAAGGTTCGATGGCAATTTCGTCACACCGCCGATGCTGGGCTGCAATCAGTCGACGTCGATCGCGACCTTGCCGCAAAATCGCCAGCTGATCCGGGACGAGATCCTGTTCCACGTCCAGGTGAGTTACAAATATCAGCCGCTGTTCAGCAGTGTTCCGTTCACATGGTTGACCCTGCCGACCAGCTTCACCCGCAGCGCCATGTTCCGCGCGCGTAACAAGGATTTCACGACGCCGACGCCGGATAGCCGTTTCCCGCCGAAGAAGTATTGTACTTCTGCAACGGGGCTGTGAGCCGACGAGCATAACGTTCCGCGGCTCCTGGCGCGGGTCAGGCGGCCGTTCCTTGAATCCGGAACGGCGCGGTGCGGCAGACTCCCTACGCATCCTGACGGAAGCAGGAGTGATAGATGCGGTCGAGCAGGCTGCTGAGGACCTGAAGGTCGTCGGGGCTCAGCGCGTTGAGCACATCACGCTCGACGGTTTCGAGCTTCGCGAACAACCGGTCGAGCGCCGCTTCGCCATCACCGGTGACGTAGAGCGCGTGGCGTCGACGGTCCGCGGTCAACCGGCGGCGTTCGGCGAGGCGCAGGCGTTCGAGGTCGTCGATCACCGCCACCGCGGCGGACTTGTCCAGCCCGACTTCGCGCGCCAGCGTGCCCTGCGATACGCCGGGATTGGCCGCGATCACGGCCAGGGCCGAGAATTCACCGGGGCGCAGCCCGAGCGCGACGCTTTCCGCCGTGAACGCGCTGGACAGGTAGTTCTGGATGCGACGGAGCCGGAAACCTATGAAATTGTCGAGGCGGCCGAGCGACATCGGCTCTGTAGGCGCGGGAGCGGGCATGGCCTTCGGCTGTAGAGGCTGATCCCCCGGAGACAAGGCAGAACCGCGCACCGGTACATCGGCATCCCCCGGCGGCCTTCGGGCCCCGCTGTAAGACGGGCATGCCGCGCAGCGACGCGACCGATGTCAGCGGCGTCCGCCCGCGCGCACGATGCCGGTGCGGCTGTGTCGCGTGCGGCAGGCGGAGGCTCAGCCGCTGCCGTCGTCGGTCAGCACGACCCAGTCGTCCGCCCACGTATAAGCGAGCGGGGGCAGCCCGGCGGCGATGCCGATCGCGTCGATGTAGCGGGCGACGGCCTCCGCCCGCGGCCCGGTCGCCGGCTCCGGGCGGCCGGGCGGGGCGCTCCACATCGGGCGGAAGCCGGCTTCGATACGCCCGTCGTCGCCGATCCGCAGTCGCGCGATCAGGCCGTTGACCGCCTCGGGATGAAAGGGGGCGAGCGGATAGGCGGGGTCAGGCTCGAAGCCGAACATCCGCTGCCGCCGCTCCGCCCATTCGGCGCGCGCGGGATGATCCTGCGCCGGGCTGAGCGCATGCGTGACGACCACGCCATTGCCGAGACCGTGGAAGATCGGCCGGCCGCGATGGAATTCGATGCCGCGCGCGATGTGCGCATGATGGCCGATGACGGCATCCGCGCCGGCGTCGATCGCCGCACGGGCGAGCGGGCGCTCATAGGGAGCGAGCGCGGCGGGGCGGTGGGTGATGCCTTTGTGCAACGCGACGAGGACGATATCGGCGTCCCGTCGGGCCGCGGCGATCGCTGCCTGCATCCGCGCAACCGAGGCGGGATCGGCTTCGGTCAGATCGGCCTGCGGCCGCGTCGGGCTGCCGTCCGCCGTGGCGATGCGAACGAAGGCGCAACCGGCACGATCATCCCCAGCCCAGGCGATCTCCGGACCGACGCAATTGTAGCTGAGCAGCGCAATCCGCCGCCCGTCGCAGATGACGATCGCCGGCGCCTCGGCCGTCGCGCGATTGCGATCCGCACCGGCGTGCGCGATGCCCAGCCGGTCGAGCTCGGCAATCGTATCGGCGATGCCGATCGCGCCGCAATCCGCGATATGGTTGCCCGCCGTCGACAGCAGCCGGACGTTCGCCCGCGCAATCGCGGCGAGGTGCGCCGGGTCGGCTCCCGGTGCGGGAACGTCGCCCGACAGCTCTTCGCCGCGGCGGGTATGCGGCACTTCGAGATGGCCGATGGCGAGATCGGCCTCGCGCGTCACTGCGGCGACGCCGCCGATCCAGTGATCGGGAACGGGGACGTCGAGGATGATGTCGCCGAGCATCATCACGTCGAGCCGGTTCATGCCACCACTCCCTCACGACGCAGGTCGGCGATCTGCGCCGCGTCGAGGCCGAGTTCGCCCAGCACCGCGTCGCTGTGGCTGCCGAGCACCGGCACGGTCGCCGGCGGATGGTTCGCCGTGGCGAAACCGGCGCCGACCACCGCCAGCGGCCGGTCCCAACCGGGCAGTACGACCGGATGCAACGTGCCGCGCTCGGCAAGATGCGGATGCTGCGCGATCTCACCGACCTCGCGCAGCATCGCCGCGGGTACGCGTGCGGCGGCAAGCCGCGCCTCCAGCTCCTCCGCCCGCCAGTCGGCGAGCGTCACGGTCAGCCAGTCGCGCAACGCGTCATAATGGGCGACGCGCGCGTCATGCGTCGCAAAGCGCGGATCGGTCGCCATGTCCGGATGGCCGAGCACCGCGAACAGCGTTTCGACCTGCTGCTGGGTGTTGGCGCCCAGCGCGATCCAGCCCGCCCCCGTCGGATAGAAATCGGCAGTCGCGACGAGGCGGAAGCCGCGATTGCCGGTGCCGCCCGGCGTCCGACCGGTATAGGAATGGACCGAGACGCTGGTGTTGACCAGCTTGAGCGCCGCGTCGAGCATCGCCACGTCGACATGCTCGCCGATGCCGGTACGATCGCGCCGACGCAACGCGGCGAGCAGGCCGATCGTGGCGAGATAGCCGGTAAACCCGTCGACGATCGGCAGGCCGATCTTCTTGGGGCCCTCGGCATCGGCGTTGAGCAGCGCGATCCCCGACATCGCCTGCGCAATATGATCATAGGCGCCGCGATCGGCGAGCGGCCCGGTCTGGCCGAAGCCGGTGATCGAAACGAGCAGCAGCCGCGGGCAACGGGCGTGCAGCGCGTCGAAGCCGAAGCCGAGCCGGTCAAGCGCGCCGGATCGGAAATTCTCGACGAGAATGTCGGCGCGCTCGACCAGCCGCCACAGCACCTCGCGCCCCGCCGCGGTCTTGAGGTCGAGCGCGAGCGAGCGCTTGCCGGCGTTCATCGCCGCGAACGGAATGCTCAGCATCGGTTCGCCGCCATGTTCGGTATAGTGGCGGAAGCCGTCGCCGGTTTCCGGCGGCTCGACCTTGACGACGTCCGCGCCCAGCTCGACCAGCATGTTGGTACAGGTCGGCCCGGCGATCGCATGGCTGAGGTCGACGACGCGCAGGCCCTCGAGGGCATCGATCATCGTGTGCTCCTGTCGCCGGTGAAGACGCCCGCGTCGGCAAGAGCCTGTTGCGCGGCGACGTCGAGACCGAGTTCGGTAAGGATGTCACTCCGTTCCGCACCGGGCAGGCCGGCGGCGCGGTGCGCGGGCGGGTCGATGCCGGCGATGTGGAACGGCGTGCCGATCTGCTCGACCGCTCCGTCGCCGACCGGCAGCGTGACGTGCATGCCGCGCGCCCTCGCATGCGGGTGGCGCAACGCCTCGGCGGGGGTGAGCAGCGGCATCGCCTGCGTGTCCGCGGCGGCGAGCAGGTCGAGCCAGGCGTCGCGCGGGCGGGTGCGGAAGAGTGCGGCGAGATCGTCGTGTATCGCCGGATGCGCGTCGCTGTCGAACTGCCGCGCGGCATAGTCGGGGCGGTCGACCGCGGCGCAGAAACGCTGCCAGTAGCGCGGCTCCATGTCGGTGGTGCAGAGCCATCGATCGTCGGCGCAGCGCCAGACCCCGCCCTTGGGATGCCAACGACCGTCGACCGGGGGAATGGCGTCGGGTGCCGAGCGGCCGAGCGCCACCGCGATCAGCGGCAACGCCGCATCGGTCATCGCAATGTCGACCTGCGTGCCCTTGCCGGTCTGCGCGCGCTGCTGCAACGCGACGAGCATCGCAATTGCCGCATGCGATCCGGCGAGCACGTCGGCGACCTGCACACCGGGCAAGGTCGGCGTCGCAGTGCCATTGAGCCGCGACAGCGCCCCGGCGAGCGCGAGCGCGGCGGGATCGTGGCCCGCGCGGCCGTGCAGCGGGCCGGTCTGCCCGGCGAAGGACACCGAGCAATAGATCAGCCGCGGGTTGACCTTCGCGAGCGCCTCATAGCCGAGCCCCATCGCCGCCATGACACCGGGCCGATAGTCCTCGACCAGGATATCCGCGCTGGCGACGAGCGCGTGCAGCACCGCCTGCGCGGCGGGATGGCCGGGATCGATCACGATCGATCGCCGGTTGCGCCAATAGGACGGGCGGGCGCGGCGCAGCCGTGCCGTCGCGGGATCGTCGTCCTGCCCGAACATCCGCGCATGTTTGGCAAGTTCGCGCGGATTCTCGACGCGGATCACGTCCGCGCCCATGTCGCCGGCGATCCAGCCGGGATAGGCGCCGGGCAGAAATCGTGAAAACTCGATCAGGCGGAGCCCGGCGAGCGGCGCGGTCATGCCGTTGCCCCGCAGCGACGCAAGTCGGCGCACCGCGTCGCCGGCCCTTCGATGAAGGTGGTGATCCGTCGATCGAGCGCGTCGGCGGTGGCCGCGTCCATCGCGAAATTGTCGATGCCGAGTTCAAGCACCGGAATGCCCGCGGCGGCGAGCGCGCGCAATACGAACGGATCGGCATCGGCGAGCGCCACCGCGCCGTCGACCTGATGCGACTGCGCCTCGTGGACGTGCCACGGTCCGGCCCAGCTCGGCATGCGCAGTTCGTCGCCCATCGTCAGGAAGCGCGCCGCGAGCGCACGCATCGGATCGCGGCCGCGATCGAAGCGGCGGATATAACCGTCCGCGGCGAGCGCGAGATACATCGACCAGACGAACACCGCGCCATGGCTCTCCTCCCAGCGCTGGTAGAACGCCGTCTCGCTCCACAGGCCGCGACCGACCCACATCAGCCGGACGCGTTCGTCCGGTACGGCGGCCGCCCCGGCAGCGACGCGGGCGGCGACCTCGTCATAGAAGGCGCGGGCGGCGTCGCGCGCCCAGACGGTGCCGCGGTGCCATTGCGGCACCATCGTCGCCGGCATCGAATCGACGATGCTGATCGGTGCGGGGACGCTGCGCGCGACCAGGTCGCGGGTGCGGCGGTAATAATCCTCCTGCTCGTTGACGAGGTCGAGCACGGCGACGAACCGCGCCTCGTCGAAGACGCGGCCGGTCGTTGCCTCCAGCGCCGCGATGACGTCGCGCAATTCGCTGACCAGCAGATCGATCCGTTCGGGTTCGAGCGCTTCGTCCCAATGGTCGGGCAGCACCTCCCACCAGCGCGTCTCGATGTCGAGCCGCGGATCGACGGTGCGTTCGTAGAGGAAGGCCCGGGCGCCGGTCCGACCGGCCCAGGCGTCGAAGATGCCGATCGTCGCGTCGCTCGATCCGACTGCGTGGAGGGAATCGGGACGGGGCAGACCGCCCCAGACACCCTCTGCGTCCATCGCCGCCGCAAGACCTTGCGCGCTATACGCCTCGACATCGGTCGGATAGCCGGCGTCGCGGAGCAGCATGCGGTAGCGCTGCGTCTGCTGCTTGGCGGCAACGATCGACGCCCACCATTGGTTGACGACGAACGGCACGTCGAGCGCACGCAGGATTTCCTGCGGCGCATTGGCGTTGACCATCGCGAAGGGCGCACCGGCGGCGACCTGCGCACGCAGTTCGGCGAACCAGTCGCGCTGATAGGCACCGAAGCCGGCGAGCGCGGCGAGCGACTTGCGGCTGCGCGGCGGCGGCGCGGCGGCCGGTCGCGCCGGGGCAGGGTCGGCGGCGGCTGGTCCGTCGATCGTCCGCAGCGTCAGCGTCATGCCATCGGGCAGCGCGCGGGCGATTGCCGGCGCGGTCCAGGCGGCCGCCTCATCGGCATCGATCGTCAGGTGAACGATCGCCGCCGCACCGCAGGCTGCGGCACGCGCGACGATCGGCTCGGCGTCGGCAGTCGGGCGGCGTGCGGCGAGCGGCGCAAGGCCGGGCGCGGCAGCGGCGGCGCGGGTGGCGGGTGCGGCGGCGAGCAGGCGGCGATCACCCCATTCGTGGTCGTCGCCGACGATCGTATCACCGTCCGCCTCCAGTGCGCGATAGGACGCATCGCTTTCGGGCGCGCTGCCGGTCACGAAGACGCGCCGGCCGCTGGCGATCTCGGGCAAGGCGTCGAGTGCGGCGAGGAGTTGGGTGAGCTCGGCGGGGGGCAGGATCGTGCTCGCGCCGATGATCCGCAGCCGGTCGCTGCCGCGCAACTGCCTTTCCCCTAGTGCACGTAGGAGCGTACGGGCCGCTTCATCCTCCGCCGCGGCCTGCGCCAGGGCGGCATCGGTGGGTGCCCGTCCGCCCAGCGCGATCAGCCATGCATCAAGCTGCGCCAGCCGTGCCGCATTATAGCGGTTCGAGGCGGGACGATCGTGGTGAAGCAGATCGAGCAGGTGGAAATGCGCCGGCGCTGTTTCGCCGAGTCGGCGGCGCTCGCGCAACGCGGCGAAGATTTGCGCCTGTTCGGCATCGGCGCGGGTGATCAGCACCGCCTCGTCGAGGCGATCGGCGGCGAGCAGCCGCTCGACCAGCCGGTGCGCGCGCCGCCGCCCGGTCGCCGGACCCATGACCGCATCCGCGATCGGGGTCGCCGGTCCCTCCGTCGCGGCGAGGCGGACGGGCGCAAAGCCTGCCGCACGCAACCAGGTGAAGGGCGCGTCGCTGCCGATCGTGCGGATGACGCGCACGCCCTCTGCGGCGAGGCGGTCCGCGACCGCATCGGGGTCCGCATAAGCGGCGGCGATGGCGGCGAGCGCGGCGGCGGCGTCCATCAGATCACACCCGCATCGCCGAGCGCGCGCAACCGCTCCTCGTCATAGCCGAGCAGATCGCGGAAGACGTCGCGATTGTGATCGCCGATGCCGATCGGCAGCGTCGCATCGAATCCGGTGCTCGCTGCCGAGAAGCGGATCGGGATGCCCGCGGTCCGCAGCTCCGACTGATGCGGATAGCGGGGATGCGCGATCGGCATCGTCTCGCCGCGCCCCATGACGCGTGGATCGCTCAGCGCCTCTTCCGGATGACGCACCGGCGCGACCGGCACGCCTTCGGCTTCGAGCCGCGCCACCACCTCGTCCACCGCGAGCGTGCGCGACCAGGCGGTGATCGCCGCCTCCAGCACCGGCGCGTTGGCGACGCGCGAATCGCGGGTGGCGAAGCGCGGGTCGGCGGCGAGGTCGGGCTGACGCATCGCGCGGAACAGCCCCTGCGCGAGCTTCTCGTGCACCGCGACGATCGCGACATAGCCGTCGGCGCATTCGAAGACGCCGAACGGCGACAGCCGCTGGACGGTGAGGCCGGTCCGCGCCGGCATCCCCGCAGCGGCAAGGGCCGACCAATTCTCGATCGCGACGAACGAGGTCAGTGCGCCGAGCATCGAAACGTCGACGTGCTGGCCGACGCCGCTGCGATGCCGCTGTTCGAGCGCGGCGAGGATGCCGATCACCGCGAACACCGGCGCGAGCATGTCGGCGATCGGGATGCCCATCCGGACCGGCGGCGCGTCGGGAGCGCCACTGGTGTACATCGCCCCCGACAGCGCCTGGATGATGACGTCCATCGCCTTGCCGCCCTCCGGCGCGTCGGCGCCGAAACCCGACAGCGAGCAATAGATGATGCCCGGATTGGCCTCGCGCGCGACGGCATAGCCGATGCCGAGCCGGTCGGCGGTGCCGGCCGTGAAATTCTCGACGACGATGTCGGCGGTGCGGCACAGATCGGCGAACACCGTCTGCGCGCCGGGTGCCTTGAAGTTGAGCGATACCCCCTTCTTGCCGCGGGCTCGCGACAGATGGGAGATCGACACGTCGTCGTCGTGCATCCGTTCGATGCTCACGCCGTCGCGACCGACATAAGGGCTGTTCTCCCGCGCGAGATCACCGCCGCGCGGATCCTCGATCTTGATCACCTCGGCGCCGAGGCCGGCGAGCAGCAACGTCGCATAGGGTCCGGCGAGTGCGCGGGTGAGGTCGATGACGCGCAGGCCCTCCAGCGGGCGCGGCGGAGTGGAGGTATCAGTCATGGGCACCTTGCGGATCGGAGGAGGGGCAGGCGGTCGGCATGCTGGCGCGATGCGCCGCGATCAGGCGTTGCGCGGCGGCGAACAGCGGCGTGCCGTCGCGGCCGTAGCGAGCGAGGTCGCGGGCGATGCGCGCGGCATTGGTGTTGTAGAGCGTATCGAACCGGCGCTGGTCGGCGGGGTCTATCGGCAGGAAGGCGACGCCATGGCTTTTGCCGAAGGCGATGCCGGCGCGTTCGGCGGCGTCGATCTCGTCGATCAGGGCTGCTTCCCACACGCCTTCGCTGTCGGCCAGCAGCCGTTGCAAATCGGGCGGCAGCGTCCGCCAGCGACGCAGGCCGATCGCCCGCGCCGGATAGGAGCCGCGGCTGACCTTCAGCGTGGTGAAGAAGCGCGCGACCTCGGCGAAATGAAGGCTCTTGAGGGTATCCGCGGGGGCGACGACACCATCGATCACCCCCTTGGCGAGCGCCGAATAGACGTCTGCCATCGGCATATCGACCGGATCGGCACCGAGGGCGCGCAGCACCTCGAGATTCTCCGCCGGCGCGCGCAGGCGCAGGCCGCGCAGGTCGGCGAGGCGACGGATCGGGCGGTTGCGGGTCAGGATGCCGGGGAAGTTGCCGGGCTGAACGGCGAGCACGCGAAGGCCGTGCAGTTCGTCGTCCAGAGCGGGGAAATGTGCGGCGAGACACTGATAGACGGCGATCTGTTCGGGCATCGACGCGACGCCGCCGTAGAAGCCGGCCTGCGCGCGCTGGGTATGTGCGCCGCCGCGCGTGTAGATGGGGGTGATCAGGCCGATGTCGGCGACGCCGTGGCGGATCTCCTCCATGCTCTGGTCGCTCGACAGCAGCGCACCGGCCCAGAACGGCTTGATGCGCAACCGCCCCGCCGAGGCCTGTTCGACGTGGCGCATCCAACGGATGTCGGCGCGGCTGAACGGATGGCCGGGCGGATAGGGACTGGCATAGGTCAGCGTCGTCACGCCCGCCGGCGGGGCCGGTGCCGCGCCGCAGGCGGCAAGCAGCCACAGCGCGGCGAGGGCGGCGAGATGGCGGATCATGCGAGCGCTCCGGGCAGCCACAGCACCACCGCCGGCACCGCGATGAGCAGCGCGAGATGCAGGAAGTCGGCGAGCAGGAAGGGGACGATGCCGCGGAAGATCGTGCCGAGCGGAATGTCACCGGCGATCCCCTGGATGACATAGACGTTGAGCCCGAGCGGCGGGTGAACGAAGCCGATCTCCATCGTCCGCACCAGGAAGATGCCGAACCAGATCGGACTCAGCCCGAGCTGGTGGACGATCGGCAGGAAGATCGGCGTGGTGAGCAGCATCAGCGCGAGTCCGTCGAGGAACGAGCCGAGCAGCAGCAGCACCAGCGCCATCGCGATGATCGCGATCGTCGGCCCGGCGTCGAGCCCGGCAACGAGGTTGGACAGCATCGCGGCGATGCCGGTGACGCTGATGAAGGTCGCGAACAGCAGCGCGCCGATCACGACGATATAGATCATGCCGGTCGTGCGCAGCGTCGCCTCCAGCGCGCCGCTCACCGCCACGCGGGTCAGATGGCCGCGCTTCCAGCACAGCGCGAGCGCGGCGACCGAACCGACCGACGCCGCCTCGGTCGGGGTGAACCAGCCGACGAACAGGCCGCCGATGACGAAGACGATCAGCAGCCCGACGTCACCGATCTTGCGCAACGCCGGCCAGCGCTCGCGCCACGGCGCGCGTGCTGCCGGCGGCCCGAGTTCGGGGCGGAGGCGGCAGAGCAGGGCGATCGTCGCGATGTAGAACAGCGCCTGGGTGATGCCCGGCACGATCGCGGCGGCGAACAGCTTGCCGATCGACTGTTCGGCAATGATGCCGAAGACGATCAGCGCCCCCGACGGCGGCACCAGCGACCCCAGCGTTCCGCCGGCGGCCAGCGCGCCGGTGGCGAAGGAGGGGGCGTAATTCGCCTTGCGCATCTCGGGCAGCGCGACCGAGGTGATCGTCGCCACGGTGGCGAGGCTCGACCCGCTGATCGCGCCGAAGCCCGCGCAGCCGCCGATCGAGGCCATCGCCAGTCCGCCGCGGCGATGGCCGATGAACCGTGCCGCCGCGTCGAAGAAGTCGCGGCTGGCGCCAGCGGCGAAACAGAGATGCGCCATCAGCACGAACAGCGGCAGCACGCCGAGTTCGTAGCGCGAGATCGTATCGAAGGTGATGACGCCGACCTTGATCAGCGCCGCCTCGGGCGACAGCAGCAGCGTCAGCCCGACCCCGCCGACCAGCGCCAGTCCGACGCCGATCGGGATGCCGAGGGCGAGCAGGGCGAGCAGCACGACGATGCCGCCGCCGCCGATCCATTCGGGCGCGATCACGACCGCGCTCCGCGCAGCGCCCGGCGGGCGAGGATCAAGGCGGTGGCGATCGCACCGGCGATCCAGGCGGCGCGCAGCCAGCGCAGCGGGATATGGAGGATTTCGCTCAGCTCGAATGCCGACCAGAGATCGGCGAGCAACCACGCCGAACCGATCGCGATCCACAGGAAGATCAGCGCGCTGACCGCATCGGCGCCGCGCAGCAGCCGGGCCGATGCGGCGGCGTGCAACCGTTCGAGCAGGATGTGCACGCGGGCGTGACCATCGACGATCGTGGTGAGCAGGATCGCGCTGGTCGCGACCAGCACGATACAGGCCTGGACGATCTCGATCGCGCCGAACAGGCGGATACCGGCGTGGCGACCGGCAACGGCGAGCGCGTCGGTCGCCATCGCCCCGAGCAGCCCCGCCGACCCGATCGCGAGCATGGCCCGCGCCAGCCGCGACGGGCCCGCCCTCGCCGCCGGCATGGGCTCGAGGTCAGCGGTGACGAGCGGCACGCGTGGCTCGGGCCCGATCGGCGTGCCGTCGGCGGCATTCGGGTGATCGGTCACGTCGGTCTCCGCAAGGATCGGCCAGCCCGGATCATCGTCAGAAGCGCTTGCGCAGCGTCACCGCGATCTCGCGCCCGACGGGATTGGCGGCGGTGGCGTCATAGCCGCCGCTGCCGTTGATCGTCGGCGCGAAATCGAGGAACGGCGGCTTGCGGTCGAACAGGTTGAGCGCATCGAACGACACGCTGAAACCGCCGGCGAACAGGCTGCGGCTCGCCGGATCGCCGACATCGAAGGTCACGCCGAGGTCGACGGTGGTATAGCTCGCCACCTTCTGCACGCCGTTGTTGGGCAGGGTGTTATTGTCATAGCCGCCGACATGATTGACGGTAAGCCGCGTGTTGGCGCCGTCATAAGCCCAGTAGAGACTGCCGCGACCCTTGAACTTGAGCGGATTGAACACGGTGTTGCGGCGATCGATCAGGTCGCCCGCCGGAGTGATCGCGCTGCGATAGCGGGTCAGATAGGTGGCGTTGGCATTGAGCGTGAAGCGGCCGGCGCCGTTCGTGTCGAAGGTATAGCTTGCCACCGCATCGATGCCGCTGGTCTTCGAGCGGCCGAGGTTCTGGGTCCGGCCGTCGATGAACAGCGTCGGATTGGCGGGGAGCACGCCGCGCGCGATGGTGATCCCCTGCGCGAGCAACTCCTGCACGCGCGCCGCGGCGGCGGCGCCGCGCAGGATGACGCCGGTGCCGGCGAATTGCGCCTCCCGGCTGAGGATGGCGAGATCGCCGAGGTAGCTGTCGACCTGTCCGGTGTAGTTGACGTCGAAATAGGTCAGGCTGATCCGCCCGCCGGGCAGCGGATCCCAGTCCAGCCCGGCCGACCAGGTGGTCGCCTCCTCCGGGCGCAGCGCGGTATTGCCGCCGGACAAAGCCGCACCCTGGACGATCGCGCCGCCCAGCGCCGGATCGGCATAGGGCTGGACGAAGATGTTCGAGCTGTTGCCGTAGATCTGCGAGAACAGCGGCGCGCGGAACGACGTGCCGTAGCTGCCGCGGATCACCAGCCCGCGCAGCGGCGACCAGTTGGCGCCGAACTTGGGATTGGTGGTGCTGCCGACATCGCTATATTTGTCGTAACGAACCGCAGCGGTGAGCTCGAGCCGGCGCAGCCCGGGCAGGGCATTGGCCGAGCCGAAGATCGGCACGTAGAGTTCTGCATAACCGGAATCGACCTGGCGGTCATAGTCGCGGAAGGTGAGCGGGCTGGTCGGCGCGCCGCGCTGGATGCCGAGCGCGACCTCCAGCTCCTGCCGCTCATAGCCCGCGGCGAGCTTGACGCCGCCGCCGGGCAGATCGAACAGCGTGCCGTTGACCGTCGCCTCGACGCCGGTGAAGCGGTTGCGCGTCGGCGCGTTGAACACCTGATCGTTGATCGCGGCGAGCACCGCCGCCGAGGTGCGGCCGAGGCCATAGGGATCGAAGGCGGTCGCCGGGTTCGAGCTGGCGAGTGCGGCGTTGAGCGCGGGTGTGTTGATCCCGTTGGGGGTGTTCGACACGTCGTCGTTGCGGCCGTAGATCACCTGCCCCTGCACCTCCCAACCGCCGAACTTGGCGCGCAGGCCGCCGGCGGTCTGCCAGCTTTCGGTCGAGCCGAACGACAGATTGTTGGGCAGATCGTCAAGGCGGATCTGTACCGTTTCCGCGCCGGTCGTGCCGGGCGGGCGGGTGAAGAAGGCATTGGTTCCCGGCACGCTTACCGTCGCGCCGGTATAGCCGCCGAACCGCTTGAACTGGCGTTTCGAATAATAACCGTCGCCGAACGCGTCGAGCCAGTCGGTGAGGTGAACGGTAAAGGTGGCGTTGGCGCTGTCGTAGCGCGTCTCCGGAAACAGGTCCTGGCCGGTGAAGCCTTCGCAGAGGTTGGCGGTGCCGGCCACCAGCTGCCCGGCGCTCGCCGGTGTCACGCCGCCCTGCGGAATGGCGTAATTGCGCCCGCCGACGGTGAGCGTGCCGGGATTGCACTGGCTGACGCGGAAATCGCGGCCGCCGTAGCGGCGCTGGTCGCTGGTGAAGAAGTCGCGATTGTCGCCCGACAGATTGCTGCGGAAGACGTGTTCGTAGGCGACCATCACCTGGCCCCAGTCGCCGGTCTTGCCCGCGGCGATGCCGAACTGGCTTTCGTGGAAATTGCGTGCCGCGCCCATCCGCGCGATCGTCTCGACACCGTTGAGGGTGCGGCGCGGGATCAGGTTGACGACGCCGGCGATCGCGTCCGATCCATAGACGGCGGAGGCGCCATCGGCGACCACCTCGACGCGTTCGAGCCCGAGCGAAGGGATGATCGACGGATCGACCGAGCGGCTGTTGTTGACGACGCGGTGGCCGTCGAGGATCGTCAGCGTCGCATAGGGGCCGATGCCGCGGATATTGATCGCGTTGCCGAAGGTGATGTTGCTGTTGCCGCCCGACTGGCCGCGTGAGTTTTCCGACGTGCCGAGATCGAAGACCTGCGGAATCTCCTTGATCAGCCGATCGGTCGTGACCGCCCCCGATGCCTCGATCGCGCGGCGGTCGATCGCGATGACGCTTGATCCGACCGGCGCGGCGCCGCGGATCCGGCTGCCGGTGACGACGATGTCAGCGGCAGGGACGTCCTCCGCGCCGATCGTCACCGGCCCGGCGGCGGCAGCGTCGGACTGTACCGGGGCGGGGGCACCAGTGCGGCCCTGCTGCGAGGCGCTCTGCCCGTCGGCCGGCGTGACGCTGTCGGTGGCCGGTGACGGCGTGTCCTGTGCGGCGGCAAGATTGCTCCAGCCGAGCGCGGCGAGCGCGACACCGGAGACGAGGGCAAGGCGACGACGCGACGTGATGCGATGCATGATCCGTATCCTTGATGAAGTCGGGCGGCCAGGCGCGTCAGCGGAAGCGGACCGGCGCGGTGAAGGGGATGTCGATGTGCGAGGCGGCACCGGTGGTCAGCGTCACCGTCCGCGCCAGTGCGTCGCGGATGGCGGGCAGGTTGCGCTGGCGCGGGTCGGCGCCGGTGATCGTCACGCGCAGCCGATGCCCGGCGGGGATCGTATAGGCCCGCGGCGACAGCGCGAAGGTGAGCGTCTCCGCCCGACCCGGCGTCGCCGGTGCGACATCGGCCCTGAGCCCCGAGTGATAGGGCAGGTCGAGGTGGTTGTAGGGCGCGACACCGGTCTTGCGGTGGCTCATCGCCAACCGGCCGAAGGCGAGCATCGTCACCTTGCCCGTCGGATCGACCGACTCGAGATACCCAAAGACATTGCCGTCGGGGCGGTCGATCGCGGCCCGTACGGTAAGGATCGGAAAGCCCTCGATCGCCGCATCGGCGGCGAGCGGACGGCTGGTGAAGGTCAGACCCTTGCCGTCGAGCGGGCTCGGCCAGAACTGGAAATAATCCTTGGTGGCGACGTCATAATCGACGCGGAAGGGGCGCGGTGCCGCGGTGCCGGCGCGCAAGGCGAGGCTGCCGGAATCGACCGCGGCAGGCGTATCGTTGGCCGCGGCCGTGAGGTAGATGGCGGTGCGGCCGATCCCGGTGCCGGGCAGACGGGCGCGATGGACGAGTGTGCCGCCGCCCTGCCGTTCCTGCCACCAGCTATAGCGCGGCTCGCGATCGATGCCGTTGTCGACGTCCTTCAGATAGCGATCGAAGAAGCGCTTCTGTTCGCCGACGATGTCGAACACCTTGGGCGGTTCGCAATGGCTGCCCGGCCCGACGATCAGCTTGGCGTCGAGATTGGCCGCGGCCTGGATGATCTGTTCGGTCGGCTCGTCGTTCCAATTGCCCCACAGATACCAGGCGAGCTGCGGGCTTTGCAGCGCCTTGAGGTGGGTATAGGGGCCGACCTCTTCCCAATAGCGGTTGCCGGTGAGCGGCGAGACGCTGTCGCGATACGGCATTCCGGCCCACAGCGGTGCCATTGGCGTGTTGCGAACATGGTCGGCGACCGCTTCGCGGAGCAGCGCGCCGTCGCGATCGGCGTCGACCGGTACGCTCGCCAGGTCGACATCGAGCGGTTCGTCGGGGCGGGTATTGAACTGGGCGGTGATGCCGCCGTTGCGGACGAAGGCATATTTGTCGATGTCGGTCGCCGCGGCGAACACCGCCTTCAACGCCGGTGGCAGCGCGCCCGCAACGAGCATCGCGCTGCCGCCGAGATAGGAGCAGCCGGTGATGCCGACTTTGCCGGTGGTGTAGGGGCGGGCCGCAAGCCACTGGACGATATCATTGCCGTCATGGGCCTCGGTCTGGTCGAGGAAGCCGCGTCGCGCCCCGAACGAGGCGCCCTTGCCGCGCACGTCGGCGGTGGCGACGACATAGCCTTCATGGACGAGATCGCGCAGCCCGAAGGTCGTCGAGTCGATCAGATCGACGAGTTCGCCGTCCTTGCGGTAGCGCGCCCGGTACGGGGTGAAGGCAAAGACGACCGGAAAGCGCCCAGCGCGCGCCTTGCCGCCGTCGGCGGGGCGGTAGACGTTTACCGCGAGGCGGGTGCCGTCGCGTACCGGCAAATAGAAGGACGAACGGACCACCGACGGATCGTCACGCACGGTCCCGATCACATCGGTCTGCGCACCTGCCAGGGTCGTCAGTCCGGCGAGCCCGATCGCAGCGGCGCACGGCAGCGCATAGCGTAAAACCGCCATCATCCTCTCCTATCCCGGCAGCTTCTGCGAGCACCGTGAAATCGTGGAGACCACATTTTGTATGATCATACAACTGTTATATAAGAAAACTTATTATGGACCGGGTGGCCTCGCCCGCATCCGGACACATGAGGGACGACGACGGCATCCGCATCGTGCTGTCGTTGACGGCGGGATCGGCCTTCTGCGGTCCTAGACAGGCGGAAAATGCGTTCGGACCGCCGCGGGAACTCTTGGGTTTGAAGCTTGCGCCTCGGTCATGGCCGGATGGCGGACGCAGGGGCATTCCGGACGATCAAGACGCTGCCGAGGTTCGGCTTTGCCTGCCTCTGGCTTTGTCTTGCCCCGGTCGCGATCGCCCGATTCCCTCCTCACCCATTTGCAAACCGAACGGGGTAGATTGCGGAGCGAGGTCGCGCGTTCCAGCCGTCGCGCGACCCTTTCGTAACGTCCGATACTTTTCCGTCGCAACCGTGCGGCGCTGCCGATACACTCTCACGCCAACGATGAGAGGATGCGCCTGATGAAACTCGCCAGTCTGAAGCACGGCCGTGACGGCAGGCTCGTCGTCGTATCCAGCGATTGCGCCTGGTATGCCGAGGCGACGCAGATCGCGCCGACGTTGCAGGCGGCGCTCGACGATTGGGACCGGCTGCTCCCCGATCTGCGCAACCTCGCCACCGATATCGATCATGCGGTCATCCCGCGGCTGCGCTTCCACGAACATGACGCCGCCGCGCCGCTGCCGCGCGCCTATCAATGGGCGGACGGCTCGGCCTATGTGAACCATGTCGCGCTCGTCCGGCAGGCGCGCGGCGCGGAGATGCCCGACAGCTTCTGGCACGATCCGCTGATGTACCAAGGCGGATCGGACGGCTTCCTCGGCCCGCGCGACGCGATTCCGCTCGCCGACGAAAGCTGGGGCTGCGATTTCGAGGCGGAGGTGGTGGTCGTCACCGGCGACGTGCCGATGGGGGCGAGCCGCGACGCGGCGCTCGCCGCGGTGCGGCTGGTCGGGCTGACCAACGACGTGTCGCTGCGCAACCTCATTCCCGGCGAGCTCGCCAAGGGCTTCGGCTTCTTCCAGTCGAAGCCGGCGAGCGCCTTCTCGCCGGTCTTCGTCACGCCCGACGCCTTGGGCGACTGGTGGCGCGACGGCAGGCTGCACCGCGCGCTGCACGTCGATCTCAACGGCCAGCCGTTCGGCCGTGCCGATGCGGGCGAGGACATGACCTTCGACTTCGGCACGCTGATCGCGCATGCGGCGAGGACGCGCGCGCTCGGGGCGGGGACGATCGTCGGCTCGGGCACCGTCTCCAACCGCGGTCCCGACGGCGGGCCGGGCCAGACGATCGCGGCGGGCGGCGTCGGCTATTCCTGCCTCGCCGAGCTGCGCACGATCGAGACGATCGCGGGCGGCAAGCCGGTCACGCCGTTCCTCCGATCGGGCGATACGGTGCGTATCTGGGCGGAGGACGATCGCCACCATCCGATCTTCGGGGTGATCGAACAGACCGTCGCCTGACCTCGACAGGCCACTATCCATCGAAAAGACGCTTGAAATTTAATTACAGGCGCGCAACACGATCCAACAACAGCGCCGACCTCCCGGTCGCGCGTCGAGGAGAGAGATGGTGGCCAGCGAGTTGCCTCGCGCCGATGCACCGCCCCGGAATCTGCCCGGGCTGACGCTGCACGTGCCCGAGCCGAAATTCCGCCCGGGCGATGCGGTCGACTTCGTCGGGATCGAGGTGCCCCCCGCCGGCGCCGCCCGCCGCCCCGACACCGCCGCACCGGCGAAGGACTTCCCCGAACTCGCCTACACGCTCGTCCGCGTGCTCGACGAGGAGGGCCGTGCGGTCGGCGCCTGGGACCCGAAGCTGTCGCCGGATACGCTGCGCCGCATGCTGCGCAACATGGCGCTGCTGCGGGCCTTCGACGAGCGGATGTTCCGTGCGCAGCGCCAGGGCAAGACCAGCTTCTACATGAAGGCGACCGGCGAGGAGGCGGTGGCGATCGCCGCGGCGCAGGCGCTCGCCGACGACGACATGTGTTTCCCCTCCTATCGCCAGCAGGGGCTGCTCATCGCGCGCGGCTATCCGCTGGTCGAGATGATGAACCAGATCTATTCGAACCGTGGTGACAAGTTGCAGGGCAAGCAGCTGCCGATCATGTATTCGGCGCGCGATCACGGCTTCTTCTCGATCTCGGGCAATCTGACGACGCAATATCCCCAGGCGGTCGGCTGGGCGATGGCCTCCGCCGCCAAGGGCGACACGCGCATCGCCGCCGCCTGGTGCGGCGAGGGATCGACCGCGGAGGGCGACTTCCACTCCGCCTGCACCTTCGCCGCGGTCTATCGCGCGCCGGTGATCTTCAACGTCGTCAACAACCAATGGGCGATCAGCAGCTTTTCGGGCTTCGCCGGCGCCGAGGCGACGACCTTCGCGGCGCGCGCGATCGGCTATGGCATCGCCGGGCTGCGCGTCGACGGCAATGATGCGCTGGCGGTCTATGCCGCGACCTTATGGGCGGCGGAGCGCGCGCGGACCAATCAGGGCCCGACGCTGATCGAGCATTTCACCTATCGCGCTGAAGGTCATTCGACCTCCGACGATCCGACGCAATATCGCAGCGCCGGCGAGCCCAATGCCTGGCCGCTCGGCGATCCGATCGCGCGGCTGAAACAGCATCTGATCACGCTCGGCGAATGGGACGAGGCGCGTCACGCCGCGCAGGATCGCGAGCTCGCCGAATATGTCCGCGCCGAGCAGAAGGAGGCCGAGAAGAACGGCATCCTCGGCCATGGCCTGCACCAGCCGCTTGATTCGCTGTTCGACGGCGTGTTCGAGGAGATGCCGTGGCACCTGCGCGAACAGCAGCAGCAGATGATCGCCGAGGAAGAGGCGAGCGGCCGGCCATGGGCGCGCAAGTAATGGCCGCGTTTGCATTCCTCCCCGGCACGGGGAGGGGGACCAGCGAAGCTGGTGGAGGGGGGCTGCCCCAGACGCATCGCTGGTGGAGCGCCCCCTCCACCAGCCTGCGGCTGGTCCCCGTGCCGGGGAGGATTTTGGCGTGACGATGAACGAAGACGAACCCACCACCCGCATGAACATGATCCAGGCGATCAATTCGGCGCTCGACATCTGCATGGCGCGCGATCCCGACGTGCTGGTGATGGGCGAGGACGTCGGCTATTTCGGTGGCGTGTTCCGCGCCACCGCGGGGCTGCAGGCGAAATACGGCAAGACCCGGGTCTTCGATACGCCGATCACCGAGACGGGGATCATCGGCGTCGCGATCGGCATGGGCGCCTATGGCCTGCGCCCGGTGCCCGAAATCCAGTTCGCCGATTACATCTACCCGGCGCTCGACCAGTTGGTCAGCGAGGCGGCGCGGCTGCGCTATCGTTCGGCGGGCGAGTTCATCAGCCCGATGACGGTGCGATCGCCGTTCGGCGGCGGCATCTTTGGCGGCCAGACGCACAGCCAGAGCCCGGAAGGCATCTTCACCCACGTCTCCGGCATCAAGACGGTGATCCCGGCGACGCCCTATGACGCCAAGGGCCTGCTGATCGCGGCGATCGAGGACAATGATCCCGTCCTCTTCTTCGAACCCAAGCGCATCTACAACGGCCCGTTCAACGGCTATTGGGATCGCCCGTCGGAGAATTGGTCGAAGCATCCCGCCGGCGAGGTGCCGACCGGTTACTACAAGGTCCCGCTCGGCAAGGCGGCGGTGGTGCGCGAGGGCGAGGCGCTGACCATCCTCTGCTACGGCACGATGGTCCACGTCTGCACCGCGGTGGTCGCCGAACAGGGCGTCGATGCCGAGATCATCGATCTGCGCACGTTGGTGCCGCTCGACATCGAGGCGATCGAGGAATCGGTGAAGAAGACCGGCCGCTGCATGATCGTCCACGAGGCGACGCGGACCAGCGGCTTCGGCGCGGAGCTGTCGGCGCTGGTGCAGGAGCGTTGCTTCTACCATCTCGAAGCGCCGATCGAACGCGTCACCGGCTATGACACGCCCTATCCGCACAGCCTCGAATGGGCGTATTTTCCGGGGCCGGTGCGGATCGGCCAGGCCCTCAAGAAGATCATGAAGGACGCATAGGATGGCCCGCTTCACCTTCAAGCTGCCGGACATCGGCGAAGGCATCGCCGAGGCCGAGATCGTCGCCTGGCATGTCGCGGTCGGCGACCGGGTCGAGGAAGACCAGAATATCGCCGACATGATGACCGACAAGGCGACCGTTGAGATGGAATCGCCGGTCGCGGGCGTCGTCGTCGAACTCGCCGGCGAAGTCGGCGATCAGGTCGCGATCGGCGCCGCGCTGGTGGTGATCGAGACCGAAGCGGCCGCCGGCGATACGGTGGCGGCGGCACCGCCGAGCGCGGAACAGGCCGAGGTGGCGGCGCAATATGAGGCGGAGAATCCGGGGGTGGAGGAGGCGCAGAGCGCTGCTACCGGCCCGGCGCCCGGTGTTTTTGCCAAGCGCGATACCGCGAATATCGTTGGTGCTGAGCCTGTCGAAGCAGGGGACGCGGGCCGCACGCCCGGGGAAGCTCGTCCTGCGACGAGCGCAGGGCTGACGGGGAAGGGGAGCGAGGCGACAGGCCCGACCAGTTCGGGGCCATCACGGGCGGAGGACAGCGCAGCCACCACCGGCCACGCCCCGGTGCTCGCATCCCCCGCGGTGCGTGCCCGCGCCCGCGATCTCGGCATCGACCTCGCGCAGGTGAAGACCGACGCCGATCGCGTCCGCCATGCCGATCTCGACGCCTTCCTCCGCTACAATGCCGGCCAGGGCTATCAAGCGCCCGGTGCGAGTCGCGCGCGCGCCGACGAGCAGGTCCGCGTCATCGGCATGCGCCGTCGCATCGCCGAGAATATGGCGGCGGCGAAGCGGCATATCCCGCATTTCACCTATGTCGACGAGATCGACGTCACCGCGCTGGAAGGCATGCGCGCCGACCTCAACGATCATCGCGGCCAGCGGCCCAAGCTCACCCTGCTGCCGCTGCTGATCGTCGCGATCTGCCGCACCTTGCCCGACTTCCCGATGCTCAACGCGCGCTATGACGACGAGGCGGGCGTGGTGACGCGCTCGGGCCGCGTCCATCTCGGCATGGCGACGCAGACCGATGCGGGGCTGACCGTGCCGGTGATCCGCGACGCGCAGGACCGCAACGTCTGGCAGCTCGCGACCGAGATCGCCCGCCTGGCCGAGGCGGCGCGCGCCAACAAGCTGCGCCCCGACGAGCTGGGCAACGGCACGATCACCGTCACCTCGCTGGGGCCGCTCGGCGGCATCGCCACCACGCCGGTGATCAACCGGCCCGAGGTGGCGATCATCGGTCCCAACCGGATCGTCGAACGCCCGGTGTTCACCGGCGCCAAGGTACCGGGAGGGGGCGACGAGATCCGCCGCGCCAAGCTGATGAACGTATCGATCAGCTGCGATCACCGCGTCGTCGACGGCTGGGATGCGGCGAGCTACGTCCAGGCGCTCAAGCGCCAGCTCGAAACACCGGTGCTGCTATTCGCCGACTGACCGCCAGCGGCGCTCCGCCGCGGCGATCCGACGTTCGACCCGGCGCAGCATCAGATCGTAGCTGTCGCGCTCGCCCGGCGTGAGCGCGACGCCGCGCGCGAAGGTACGGCCGACGCCGTCGCGGACGCGGGCGAGATCCTGCCGCATGAAGGTCGCGGGGCCGGATGCGATCAGCCCGGCGCGCTGGCGCTGATCGATCCGCTGCCCGGTCTGGATCAGACGCCGCGCGAAATACGCCTGTTGCGCGACGCCGCTGGCAAGCCGCGGGCGTTGCGGTGCATAGGTCGGGCCGGTGGCCGGCGCTGGCGCCAGGACGGCGGCCGCCGCGACGAGCGCGAGAGGCAGGATCGGATGAGCCATGACGTGTCGATAATCGACAAATGTAAACAAGTCCGTAGCGGCCTTAGTCGCGGCATGCTGACCGGCGCCTGCCTGCTGATCGCGGCCTGTTCGGCGGACGATCGTGCGGCGCGGCGGGCGGCGGCGGGGCCATCGCCCGACCGCGCCGACTGGGCGCGCGTCGCCGATGCGCGGGCAGGCGAGCGGCTCTTCGCCCGTTGCGCCGCCTGCCATGCGGTGCACCGCGGCGCCCCCGACCGCAACGGCCCGACGCTGTTCGGCGTAGTCGGCGCGCCGGTCGCCGGCGTCAGCCCGCGCTTCGGCTATACCGCCGCGCTGCAACGGATCGGCGATCGCTGGACGCCCGAGCGGCTCGACGCATGGCTCGCCGATCCGCAGGCGTTCGCGCCGGGCACGTCGATGGGCTTTCCCGGGCTCGCCGACCCGCTCGACCGGGCGGATGTCATCGCTTACCTGAAGGGGCAGCGTTGAGCCGTGCCGGCTATTTCGCCGCCTTCACATAAGGCGTGAAGCGATCGAAGCGGCAATAGGCCGAGGGGATCGACATGCCCGGCGTGATCACCCGGAAACGATCGTTGCGGCACAATTGCCCGCCATAGACTTCGACCACCAGCGTCGTCAGCGGCGCGAGCGAGGGGCAGGCGCCGACCGGCCCCGTCCGCCACACCCGCCCGGCGCCGCGGCGATAGAGGATGGTCTGGCCGTCGATCACGCTCGGCCCGTCGTTGTTCGACAGGCTGATGCAATCGACCGGCGGCTGGGCGACCAGTCCGGCGAACGGGTCGGACTTGGCGGCGAGCAGCGGCAGTGCGAGCGCGACGAGAGCGAGCGGCCGGATCATTTGCCGCTCTTGCTGTAGCGGACGAAGGGGCCGAACGAGCAGCTGCCGCTGAACGTGCGGCTAGCCGAATCGACCGTCGTCGCGATGTCGCCCCGGCACAATTGACCGGTCGGCGTGCGCGTGATGAGAATATCACCGCGGCCGACGCGCTCGCAGCCGCCCGCCGTGTCGCTGCGGTATTTGACGCCGTTGCTGACCACGTAGACCAGCGTCGGGCCGAAGGCCTTGACCTGGGTCGTCGGGAAGGGCGGCAGGCAGGTGGTTCTGTTGCTCGGCGTCAGGCCGGCGAGTTCCTTGGCGAGATCGGCGGCGGCGGTGGCGGATGCCTGCTGCGCGCGCTCGAGTTCCCGGGGGGTCTGGGTGCAGCCGGCGATGGCGATGGCCGCCAGAGCGACGAATGGCCTTGGGATCATCATCGAAACCTCCTGCACCGGGTTACAAAACGTCTCAGCCGCGAAAACTGTCCTTGGCGGCGCGCATCGTCGCGAAGGCCTCGGCATCGGCAGCGCGGAGGAAGGGATTGGTCGCGCGCTCCACGCCGATCGTCGTCGGCACCGTCGCCTCGCCGGCCGCGCGCTGCGCGGTCACCGTCGCCATCCGCGCGACGAGCGCGGCATTGTCCGGCTCGACGGTGAGGGCAAAGCGGCCGTTCGATTCGGTATATTCGTGCCCGCAATAGACCTGCGTCGCGTCGGGCAGGGTCGCATAGCGTTGCATGTTGGCGAACATCTCCGCCGGCGTGCCCTCGAACAATCGGCCGCAGCCGAGCGCGAACAGCGTGTCGCCGGTGAAGATCGCATCGGCCGCCTCGATATGGAAGGCGATATGGCCGGCGGTATGCCCCGGGACATGCCACACCGCCGCCTCGACCGCGCCGATCCGTACACGATCGCCTTCGCCGACGGTCGCGTCGAGCGTTGGAATCTTGTCCGCCTCGGCCGCCGGGCCGGTGATCCGGGCGCCCTGCGCCTGCAGCGCGGCATTGCCGCCGGTGTGATCGGGATGCCAGTGCGTCGTCCACACCTGCCCGATCGTCCAGCCGCGGGCCGCGGCTTCGGCCTGCACCGGTGCCGCTTCGCCGGGATCGACCGCCACCGTCTCGCCGCTCGCCGGATCGTGGATCAGCCACGCATAATTGTCGGCGAGCACCGGCACGCGGACGATCGCCAGCGTCATCTCACCAGCTCCCGGTGTTGGGCATCGACGCCCAGGGTTCGGCAGGGGCGAGCGCGGCGCCGGCCTGGAGCAGCTCGATCGAGATGCCGTCGGGCGTCTTGACGAAGGCCATGTTGCCGTCGCGCGGCGGGCGGTTGATCGTCACGCCTGCGTCCATCAGCCGCTGGCAGCTGTCGTAGATATTGTCGACGCGATAGGCGAGGTGGCCGAAGTTGCGGCCGCTGCCATAGGTTTCCGGCGGAATACCGTCCTCGGCAGGCCAATTGTAGGTCAGCTCGACCTCGGCGCGGCGATCGCCGATCTTCTGATCCTCCGCGGTGGCGAGGAAGATCAGCGTGAACCGCCCCGCCTCATTCTCGATCCGCCGCACCTCCTCGAGCCCGAGCAGGCGGAAGAAGGCGATCGTCGCGTCTGGATCGCTGACGCGGATCATCGTGTGGAGATAGTGCATGGCCGGGTCCTGATTTTGACGGAAGCGATGTACCCCTGCAACGCCCGGCAGGCCAGAGGGTGTCCGTACCGATCAACGTCCCGTCGGTGGCTTCGCCGCGGCCGGCGCGTCCCCGAACTGGGCGAGCGCGGCGCGCGCGTTGCGGCCGGCGGGCGCATCGGGGGCGAGCCGCGCCGCCGCCGACCATGCCGCGCGCGCGCCCGCCTCGTCCTGCGCGAGCGCGGCGATATTGCCCGCCTCGAGCTGCACCGAGGCATCGTCGGGCGAGCGGCGCAGCGCCTCACCGATATCGGTCCGCGCGCGGGTCAGATTGTTCATTCGCCGCGCCAGCGTCGCCGACAGCAGCCAGGCGAGCGGATCGTCGCTCGCCTGCGCCAGAGCGAGATCAAGGTCGCGCCGCGCCGCCGGCAGGTCGTTCGCCGCGACCAGCGCGCGCGCATGATCGAGCCGCGCCTCGCCGAGCGCGAGGCCTTCGAGCGTGCCCGCGACCAGCGCGGTGTCGAGCGAGACCCGCGCCGCCGGCACGTCGCCCGCGGCGAGCTGCGCATTGCCCGCCTGCGCCCAGTAATTGGCGGCACGCTTGTCATGCGCGGCATCGGCAGCCTTGGCGGCGGCGGTGAAGGCGAGCGCGGCGGCGGCGAAATCACCCTGCTGCGCCAGTGCCAGCCCATTGCACTGGCGCGCGAAATAGCCGCCGCCGCGCAGCGACCAGCGCAACGCTTCGGCCTGCGCCGCGGCGGGATCGGTCTGGGCGAGGGCGCGGCAGCGCGCGAACCGCAGCTCGCGTGCGTCGACGTTGGGGACGGTCGCCTTGGCGGGCGCGGCCGGTACGGCGGCGTGATTCGCGGTCACCGCCGGTACGGCGGCGGGGGCGGCCTGGATCAGCGCGGCCAGCAGCAGGATCATCGCATTACGTCCTCGGTCGCCCGGATGATCAGCGCGATGTCCGATTCGCGCGACAGCCGGTGGTCGCCGTCCTTGATCAGCAGCGTCTGCACGTCGGCTGAACGAATCATCTCGCCGAGCCGCACGGTGCGGTGCCACGGCACGTCGCCATCCGCCTGTCCCTGGATCAGCCGCACCGGGCCGTCGAAGGGAATCGTCCCGAACATCAGCCGATTGGCTTCGCCCGCCTGGAAGAAACCGCGGGTGTAGACGGTCGGCTCCGGGCCATAGGGATTGGCGCGCTCGATCCGGCCGTCGCTGAGGATCGTCATCTTCTCCTCGGTGGTGAAGCCCCAGTCGGTGAAATCGGGCGCGGGCGCTATGCCGACCAGCGCGACGACCTGCTCGGGCCGCGCCTTGGCGGCGAGCAGCATCAGCCAGCCGCCCATCGATGATCCGACCAGCACCACCGGCCCCTGCGCGACGTGATCGAGCATCGCCAGCACGTCGTCGCGCCAACCGATCAGCGTCTGCTCCTCGAACGCGCCCTCGCTCTGCCCGCAACCGCCGTAATCGAAGCGCAGGAACGCCCGGCCGCGCGCCTTCGCCCAGGCTTCGAGCGCAAGCGCCTTGCTGCCCTGCATGTCGGAGGCATAGCCGGGTAGGAAGACGATCGTCGGCGCGGTGCCGGGCGTGTGATGATAGGCGAGGCGGGGGCGCTGGGCAGTCATCCCCGCTCTGTATCGCGCCGGCGCGGGTGCGTCATCCTTGGCTTTTCCATCGCTTGACCGCGGCGGCGGCCGGCTAGAAGCGCCATTCGATCCGGTTGGTCTCGCCGCGGCAGATGCCGCGCAGCGCCTGCCAGTCCGCCGGATCGAGCGCAGGCGTATAGCCCGCATCCGCCTTCGCACTGGTCCGGAAACGCGCGGCGCGGGCGTCGGAAAGGGGGTGGCTGGCCAGATAGGCGAACATCCGCTCGGTGCCGGCCTGCGCCTTCGCCAGCCGGGCGAAGAAGGCGGCGGTGGGGCGCGGCGAGACATGCGCCTCGTCGAGCAGCCGGATCGCATAGCCGTCGGCACGCGCCTCCGCCCCGCGCGAATAGGCAGTGGCGAGCAACGCATTGGTATAGCCGCCGACATGCCCCTCCATCCCGCCGAGCAGCACCGACAGGCCGAGCTGGCGCAGCAGCGATTCCATCACGTCGCGGCCGCGGACATGGCCGATCTCATGTCCGATCACGCCGGCGACCTCGTCGGGCGAGCGCGCTGCCTGGAGCAGGCCGTCGAAGACGACGATCCGCCCGCCGGGCAGCGTCACCGCATTGACCATCGGCAGCTTGACGACGTGGATGTCGCGCGTCGGGTCGTCAGGGTCGATGCGCTGCGCCAGCCGGGCGAGCGCGGCGGTGCCGGCGGGGGCGGCGCAGCCGGTGCGGCCGAAGTCGCCGACCATCACCTCGCCGAGCCGCTGCTCGACCGAGGTCGGGATCAGCCGCGCAAGCAATGCCGGCGTTTGCAGCACGATCGCGACCGCGACCGCGGCGAGCATCGCGGAGATCGCCGCCGCCCGCCACAGCCCGAGCCGGTCGATCCAGCCGCCATAGCGTTGCGCCCCCGGCAGTCGTGCGGCGATCTCCGGCGGGACGGGAGCTGCGAGGCCGATCCGCCAGCCCGGCCGTCCGCGCAGTCCGAAGCTGCGCCGGTCGCCATCGGCATCGGCGGGGGTGAGTGCGGCGAAGGCGTGGCGCTCGTCACTGACGCCGTCGCCGACGAGGCGGAAGCCGTCGTCGCCGTCGACGGTCAGCCGTGCCGACCGGCGCAGCGCGCTGCGGCCGTCGTAATGCCAGACCTCGGCGCTTGGGTCGCTCACCTCAGAAGGCGCCGACATCGAAGGCATCGAGCAGCCCTTCGCCCTGACCTGGCGCGCGCTCGCGCGACTGGAGCAGATCATCCACCGCGATCTCGCCATAGGCGTTGAGGTGGCGGATGAAGAACGCCCAGTTGCGATATTGCAGGAAGATCGCGCCGATCCCGAAGGTGACGACGACGAGCGCGAGATTGCCGAGGTAGAGCAGGATCCAGTCGCGCGTCGTCGCCTCGAAGCCGAAATCGAGCGACCCCAGCGACGTCGCGCCCACCGCCTCGCGGAAGAAGGCGGCGTAGAAGGTCATCGCGATGAGCCCGAGCACGCCGAAGAAGACGATATAGAAGGCGAGACCACCGAGCGCGATCGCCAATACCATGCCGGGGCTGGGGACGGTGCTGCGCGGCCCGTCGAACCCTCCGCTGAAGCCAATCGCCGCGACGAGCAGCGCCACCGCGCCGAACAGGATCACCGGCAGGAGGTAGAAGAGCAGGAAGCGTCCGAACACCGGCTGCCAGCGCGCGTGGCTGCGGAACGGCAGCGAGCCGAAACTCATCGCGTTCCAGCGCTGGTTCCACAGCCGCACCATCGACCAGGGCATTAGCAGATAGACGGTGAACGTCGCGACGATCGTCTGCCAGAAATAGCGCCAGCCATAGCCGAGTCCGGCCTGACTGCTGCCGCCGCGGATGCCGTGCCAATAGGTGCGGCTGAGCCGGTAGCGCAGCGCCCGGAAGCGCGCGACGCCGACCAGATAGAGGATGGCGAGATAGACGATCATGCCGGTCACCGCCGCCGCACCCTGATGCCCGCGCATCAGCGTTCCCTGGATCGCGAGATTGACGATGCCGAACGGCAGCACGATCACGAAGAAGGCGATGACATAGCCGAGGAACAGCTCCAGTCCCGTGCCGGTATATTCGAGCCGGTCGTCGATGAAGCGCGTCCGGCTCCACAGATAGCGCCGCGTCCGCGCCCGCCCCCAGAAGGTGTAGATGCCGAGCGTGACGATCGTCAGCAGCAGATTGGTGAAGGCGATCGGCGCATAATCCTGCCACCGCCCGGTGAAGCGGAACGCTCGTACCGGCGCCGCCGATGGATCGCTCATGATAGTCCCCCCGCGGCGAGTGGAGCGGAGCGGGAGGGGCAGGTCAACGGGGGAACGTGGTTAATCGCAAGGCGGGGCCGCGAGCGCGGGTTTCGAGCGC
Organism: Sphingomonas sp. RIT328; assembly: GCF_000632225.1. Taxonomy (GTDB): domain Bacteria; phylum Pseudomonadota; class Alphaproteobacteria; order Sphingomonadales; family Sphingomonadaceae; genus Sphingomonas; species Sphingomonas kyungheensis. The sequence goes on along the minus strand of NZ_JFYV01000023.1, from coordinate 79,115 downwards.
AAGGGTCGCCTATCGGCAGGAGAGCGGGGCAGCGGGGAGCAGATGGCGGATGTCACCCTGTCATTACACGCGCCTCATCGCCTCGGCGGTGTTTGGAGGTGCGGCGGAGGTCGGTCCCCTTGCCGCAAACATTCCCGCGAAGGCGGGAATCCAGTGGCCAAGCAGAACATCGGCTGCTCAAAAGAAGAAACTGGGCTCCCGCCTTCGCGCGAGTACTGGGCGCAATAAGGCGGAGTCTTCCGCCAATCCTCGCCTATCGCGCTGCCGCCCCTCTACTCCCGTCGAACCACGAATGCCGGAACGCCCTCGATGCACCGGCCGGTCGTCACCTGTTCAGATCACGAATTCCACCGTGTTGACCTGCGCCGTGTCGGCGCGCTTGGCGACCATCTCGGCGTGGAGCGCGGCGATGGTGCGGCTGCCGGTGGTCTGGAAGGCGAAGGGCAGCACGCCATGGACCAAAGCGGCAAGGCCGCCGCCGATCATCCGCAGGCCGAACCGCGTCGCGACGCCGAAATGCTCGCCATAGCTTTCGCCGACCGAGGCCGGATGCTGGGTGAAGAGCTTCATGACTACCTCCTGCGTATCACTCTAGCCGCGTCGCCGCAGCGACTCCAGCATCTCCGCGGCGAGCAGGCTCAGCGTGTCGTCGCGCGCGCCCATCACGACGATCCGGTCGCTGGGCCGCGCCGCCGCGACGAGCGCCGCCGCCGCCGCGGCGCGATCGGCGATATGTACCGCATCGCGTCCGCCAGCGCGGATGTCGGCGACGAGGTCGGCGCTGGTCACCTCACGCGCGACGGTGCCGCCCTGATAGACCGGATCGGGCAGCACCAGCCGATCGTCGGGCGCGAGCCGCTCGGCGAACATCGCCGCCAGTTCGTGGCGCATCACCTTGAGCGGGCCATAACCGTGCGGCTGGAACAGCAGCAGCAGTCGGCCGGGAAAGGCGTGGAGCGTGTCGAGCGTCGCGGCGATCTTGTCCGGGTTGTGGCCGAAATCGTCGATCACCGCGACTCCCGCCGCCTCGCCGACCAGGTCGAAGCGGCGGCGCAGCCCGGTGAAGCCGCCGATCGCCACGGCGGCGCGATCGAGCGGCACGCCCGCGGCGACCGCGGCGGCGATCGCGGCGAGCGCATTGGCGACATTGTGCCGGCCGGGCACCCGCAACCGCACCTTTATCGGCGCATTGCCGGCCGCGATCAGATCGAAGCCGATGCCGAACGGCGCCTCGACCAGCGCGTGCGCGGCGAAATCGGCGTCGCGATCGATGCCGAAGGTCGCCACCTGCGCCGGCGGCAGCGTCGTGGTGAGCGCCGCCGCCTCGTCATTGTCGAGGTTGACGATCGCCGTCTCAGCCTTGGCGATGAACGCGCCGAACAGGCCGCGCAGCTCGTCGAGCCCCTTATGGTCGAGGCTGACGTTGTTGAGCACGGCGATGCGCGGCGCATAATGCGCGATCGACCCGTCGCTCTCGTCGACCTCGCTGACGAAGGCGTCGCCGTCGCCGACCAGCGCGCTGGCGAAGGGCGCGTCGGGCGCGGCGAAATTCTTCATCACCGCGCCGTTCATCACCGTCGGGTCGCGCCCCGCCTGATGCAGGATCCAGCCGATCATGCCGGTGACGGTCGACTTGCCGCTGGTACCGGCGACGCCGATCGGCAGCGCGCTCTGGTTGAACAGCGTGCTGAGCAATTCGGCGCGGGTCGCGCGCGCGCAGCCGAGCCGGCTTGCCGCGACCATATCGGCGACCGTCTCCTCGACCGCGGCGGAGGCGACGACGATCTGGTCGGGCGCGACGATACCCCTGCCGTCCTGCGGGAAGAGCGCGATGCCGCGCGCGCGCAATGCGTCGAACTTGGCGGGCACACGCCCTTGATCGAGCCCGCGATCGGAGCCGGCGACGATCGCGCCGCGCCCCGCCAGGATCGTCGCCAGCGGCATCATCCCCGATCCGCCGATCCCCACGAGGAAGAAGCGTTTGCCGGCCACCGGGCCGCCGAGCGGGGAGGGGGAAAGATTGCCGTGCGCCATGACGCTGCGCTATCGACCCGGTCTGGCAGGGGCAAGGCTCTGCGATGCGGCGGAGCGACGGACGGCATGCGAATTGGGGTGGTGGCACCGGCGAGCGTCGGCAACAAGGATGCCGAGGCGCCGTTCATCGCCTTCGCCGCGCTCGCCTATCCCGAGGTCGATCTCGTCATCCACCCGCAATGCTGGGAGGTGGCGGGCCATTTCGCCGGCGACGACGCGCGCCGGGCCTCCGCCTTCCTCGAATTCGCCAACGATCCCGGCTTCGACGCGATCTGGTGCCTGCGCGGCGGCTATGGCTCGAACCGCATCCTGCCGCTGGTGCTGCCGCAGCTCGGCCCGGCGGCGCGGCACAAGAGCTATCTCGGCTATTCGGACATCGGCTTCCTGCTCGGCGCGCTCTATGCGCGGCGGATCGGCCGGCCGGTGCACGGCCCGATGGCGAGCGACATCCGCCGCAAGGACGGCGATGCGACGATCGCCCGCTCGCTCGGCTGGCTGGCGCGCGGCGACCGGGCGGGGCTGGAGCCGGGGCTCGACGGCCGGCCGGCGGCGGCGTTCAACCTGTCGATCCTCGGCGCGCTGATCGGCACGCCCTATCTGCCCGACCTCACCGACCACGTCCTGCTGATCGAGGAAGTGTCGGAGCCGATGTACAACATCGACCGGCTGCTGTTCCACATGGGGCATGCGACGCAGCTCAAGGGCATCGCCGGCGTCCGGCTGGGCGCGGTGACCGCGGTGCAGCCCAACGAGCCCGAATGGGGCGATAGCCTCGAATTCATGATCCGCCGCTGGTGCGGCGACCTCGGCGTGCCCTATCTCGGGCGGGCGGAGATCGGCCACACGCAAGCCAATCGTGTCGTGCCGTTCGGCATCGCCTGAATCCTCCCCGGCACGGGGAGGGGGATCAGCGCAGCTGGTGGCGGGGGGCTTCCACAGGCGGGCCGTCTGATGAGGGGCCCTCCGCCACCGATGGGTGGCGGGGAGGATTTGCACCAGAGCTTGCCTATATACCCCGCGGCGCTTTATTCGCGGGCGCCTCACCCCAGTTGAAAGTTCATCATGTCTGCCATGTTCCGTATCACGCTGCCCGACGGTTCCGTCCGCGAGGTTGCGCCCGGGACTACCCCCGCGGACGTCGCCGCCGCGATCGGCCCCGGCCTCGCCAAGGCGGCGATCGCCGCGCGGATCGACGGGCAGGTGCGCGATCTCAACCGGCCGTTCGAGGGCGACACCAACCTCGCGCTGGTCACCGCGAAGGACGAGGCCGATGCGCTCGAACTCGTCCGCCACGATCTCGCGCACGTGATGGCGGAGGCGGTGCAGCACCTCTTCCCCGGCACGCAGATCACCTTCGGTCCGGCGACCGACGACGGTTTCTATTACGACTTCGCGCCGAAGGATCGCCCCTTCACCGACGAGGACCTGCCCGCGATCGAGGCCGAGATGCGCCGCATCATCGCCCGCGACGAGCCGTTCACCCGCGAGGTGTGGACGCGCGAGCAGCTGATCGAGACCTGGACGAAACAGGGTGAGACCTTCAAGGCCGAATGGGCCGCCGAACTGCCCGACAATGAGGAACTGACGATCTATCGCCAGGGCGAATGGCTCGACATGTGCCGCGGCCCGCACATGGTTTCGACCGGCAAGCTCGATCCCAACGCCTTCAAGCTGACGCGCGTGTCGGGTGCCTATTGGCGCGGCGACCAGAAGAACGCGATGCTCAGCCGCATCTACGGCACCGGCTGGCTCAACAAGAAGCAGCTCGACCAGCATCTCTTCATGCTGGAGGAGGCGGCGAAGCGCGATCACCGCAAGATCGGGCAGGAGATGGACCTGTTCCATCTCCAGCCCGAGGCGCAGGGGTCGGTGTTCTGGCATCCCAAGGGCTTCATCCTGTGGCGCCAGCTCGAAGCCTATATGCGCCGCCGCCTCGACGCCGCCGATTATGCCGAGGTGAAGACGCCGCAGCTGATGGACGCCAAGCAATGGGAACAGTCCGGCCACTGGGGCAAATATCGCGAGAACATGTTCGTCGTCCCCGACGAGGTGCCGAACACCGCCGACGAGGGGGCGGTGCTGTCGGGCGAGGGCGATCTGATGGCGCTCAAGCCGATGAACTGCCCGGCGCACGTGCTGATCTTCAAACAGGGGATCAAGAGCTATCGCGACCTGCCGATCCGCATGGCCGAATTCGGCTGCTGCCACCGCAACGAGGCGCATGGCGCGCTGCACGGCATCATGCGCGTGCGCCAGTTCACCCAGGACGACGCGCATATCTTCGTCCGCGAGGATCAGCTGGTCGATGAGGTGCGCAAATTCTGCGAGCTGCTCGACTCGGTCTACAAGCACCTCGGCTTCGAGCGCTATGCGATCAAGCTCGCGCTGCGCCCGGAGAAGCGGTTCGGCTCGGAAGCGATGTGGGACTGGTCCGAACAGTCGCTGCGCGACGCGGTCGCCGCGACTGGCCGCGACACCGCCGACTATGGCTGGGAAGAGCTGCCGGGCGAGGGCGCCTTCTATGCGCCCAAGCTCGAATTCCACCTGACCGATGCGATCGGCCGGACCTGGCAGGTCGGCACCATCCAGACCGACACGGTGCTGCCCGAGCGACTCGACGCGAGCTACGTCGGCGAGGACGGCAATCGCCATCGCCCGATCATGCTTCACCGCGCGATCCTCGGCACGTTCGAACGCTTCATCGGCATTCTGATCGAACATCATGCCGGCCGCTTCCCGCTGTGGCTGTCGCCGGTGCAGGCGGTGGTCGCGACGATCGTCTCCGAGGCGGATGGCTATGCCGAGGAGGTCGCGGCAACGCTGCGCAAGGCGGGGCTTCGCGTCGAGACCGATCTGCGCAACGAGAAGATCAACTACAAGGTGCGCGAACATTCGGTCGCCAAGGTGCCGGTGCTGCTCGTCGTCGGCAAGCGCGAGGCGGAGGAAGGCAAGCTCGCCGTCCGCCGGCTCGGCAGCCAGGCGCAGCAGATCGTGACTGTGGAGGAAGCGGTCGCTATGCTGCGCGAGGAGGCGACCCCGCCCGATCTGCGCTAACGCCGGGTCACCAGCCAGCCGTCGAGTAGTTCGTATCGGCCCGGTAATCGCAGGACATCCTCCGCAGTGCCGGGCCATCGGATCGGGTGGCCACGACAGAGTTGTGCGCATTCGGCATCGGTCAGTGGGAACGGTGTGTCCGGGTCCCAGGTCCACAGGCCAAGGCGTTCGGCCGTTACCGGTACATCATCGTGCATAGACATCTTCCGAAAGCGATCCGGAAAGCCTATATCTAACCCAAACCACCACAGGAGCTATACCCATACGTCCTCCCATGATGCGCCGACCAAATCAGGCGCCGCCGATGAATGGCCCTCGTTTCAACGAGTGGATCGTCAGCCCCAAGGTCCGCGTGATCGACCATGAGGGCGAGAATCTTGGCGTGATGTACACGCGCGAGGCGATGGCGCAGGCGCAGGAACTCGGCCTCGATCTGGTCGAGGTGTCGCCCAACGCCGATCCGCCCGTCGCCAAGTTCCTCGACGTCGGCAAGTTCAAGTACGAGGCGCAGAAAAAGGCGAATCTCGCCCGCAAATCGCAGAAGACGCAGGAGATCAAGGAGATCAAGATGCGTCCGAACATCGACGACCACGATTACGACACCAAGATGAAGAAGGTCGTCGAATTCATTGAGGAAGGCGACAAGGTCAAGGTGACGATGCGCTTCCGCGGTCGCGAGCTCAGCCACGGCCAGCTCGGCATGGCGGTGCTCCAGCGCGTCGCCGAACAGGTCGCCGAGGTCGCCAAGGTCGAGGCTTATCCGCGCATGGAAGGCCGGCAGATGCTGATGGTGCTCGCGCCCAAGTGAATTCCGGCCGCAATTGCGGCCTGCCGTAGCGTCATGCATTTTCGAACACCGGGTCCGGCGACGGGCCCGGTGTTGCGTATAAGCGACACTCGGTTCGAAAATGCTGGCGACGTCTATAAAATTGTAGACGTTCACGCCTGGGCGATCCTAGCTTCCGAAGAAACCCGATATTCGAAAACGAGATCGGTACAGGGAGAGGATGACCATGCGCCTTACTGCGTATCTGCTGTCGGCCGCCACGATCGCGCTCGCTTCGCCGGCCGCCGCGCAAAACAACTCGCCCGAACCGTCGAGCCCGGCGACGCAGACGACCTCGACGAACGCCGCGGCATCGGTGACGCAGGACGAGGCGCCCGCCGCCGACATCGTCGTCACCGCCCAGGGCCGCGTCCAGGCGCTCGCCGACGTGCCGGTCGCGGTGTCGGCGATCACCGCCGAAACGCTGCAGAACTCCGGCGCGAGCGACATCCGCCAGCTCAACCAGCTCGCGCCGTCGCTGCTCGTCTCGTCGACCGGCTCCGAATCGAACGGCTCGGCGCGCATCCGCGGCATCGGCACGGTCGGGGACAATCCCGGCCTCGAAAGCTCGGTCGCGGTGTTCATCGACGGCGTCTATCGGTCGCGCTCGGGTATCGGCCTCACCGAACTCGGCGAGATCGACCGGGTCGAGGTGCTGCGCGGTCCGCAGGGCACGCTCGGCGGCCGCAACGCCTCGGCGGGCGTGATCAGCATCATCAGCAAGGCGCCGTCGTTCCAGGGGGTCAGCGGCGGCGGTGAGGCGACCTACGGCAATTACAATTTCTACCGCTTCGCCGGCAATCTCAACGTGCCGCTCAGCCAGACGATCGCCGCGCGTGTCGACGGCGTCTACGTCAAGCGCGACGGCTTCTACCGCGACTATACGAACAACACCGACGTCAACGATCGCAACCGCTATTTCGTCCGCGGCCAGTTGCTGTTCGAGCCGACCGACGCGATCCGCTTCCGCCTGATCGGCGATTACACGCATCGCGACGAGAAATGCTGCGCGGCGACCTATGTCGACCGGTCGGTCAACGAGGCGGTCGGCAACCTCAACAACCCCGTCGCCTCGGTCAACGCCGGCCTCGCGGCGGGCGGCAACGGCAACAATATTGTCAACGTCATCCGCGATCTCGGCCAGCCGCTCAACCTCGTCACCAACCCGGGCTACAGCCGCGACGTGTCGACCAGCCCGGGTCGCAGCTTCGCCGGCATCACCAGGGACTGGGGCGTGTCGGGCCAGCTCGACTGGACCTTCGGACGCACCAAGCTGACCTCGATCACCGCCTATCGTGACTATGATTCGGACCAGGGATCGGACACCGACTATAGCCGCGTCGACATCCTCTATCGCGCCGCCGACGGCAATTCGGCCCGGCGCTTCCGCACCTTCACGCAGGAGCTGCGCCTCAACGGCTCGCTGTTCGCGGACAAGCTCGACTGGCTGGTCGGCGGCTTCTTCGCCAACGAAGACCTGCGCGTGCTCGATAACCTGCGCTTCGGCACGCAATATGGCCGATTCGCGACCTGCCGGCTCGTCTCGGGCAGCGCGCTCGCGCCCTTTTACGCGCCGGGCAACACCGGCTGCCTCAGCAACACCGGCCGCGCGGTACTCGCCGGCCGGGTACCCGGCGTCGCCTCGCCCTTCGGGGCGGCGGGGGCGACGATCGTCGGCGCGATCGATACGCTCGATGCGATCAACGACAAGGGCTCAACCCGCGACGTCTACAATCAGAACAGCCGCAACTGGGCGATCTTCACGCACAATATCTTCCACGTCACCAGCACGGTCGATCTGACGCTGGGCGCGCGCTACACCAACGAACGCAAGCGCTTCGACGCGACCTTCACCAACGACAATGTCGGCTGCGTCACCAACCAGCGTGCGCTCGCGCCCTTCCTCGCCAATGCCGGGCTCGCGGCCACCGCGGCGGGGATCATCGGCCTGTCCTGCCAGGGCAACAACACCGCCGAGCTCAACGGCGTGTCGATCAACAGCCGCCGCAAGGAGGATCGCGTCACCGGCACGGCGATCCTGTCGTGGAAGCCGATCGACCATCTGCTGCTCTACGGCAGCTATTCGCGCGGCTATAAGGCGGGCGGCTTCAACCTCGACCGGTCGGCGCTCAAACAGCCGGTCTTCAGCTTCGCGCAGCTCGGCGGCGCGCAGGCGCTCGCCAATTCGCTGCAATTCGCGCCCGAGACGGTCAATGCCTTCGAGGTCGGCGCCAAATACGGCACCGGGCCGTTCACGCTGTCGGCGGCGGCGTTCATCCAGGACTTCAGCAACTTCCAGCTCAACACCTTCAACGGTACCGTCTTCCTGGTGCAGAACATCAACGGCTGTTCGTCGAGCCTCAACGGCGGCGATCGCGATCAGAGCAAGTTCACCGCCGCGAGCAATTACAATGCCGCCGCAACGACCACCGGCGTCTGCCCGTCGGGCGATGTCGGCTATGGCGTCCGCGCCAAGGGCGTTGAGCTGGAGGCGGCGCTGGTGCCGGCACGCGACGTGCGCGTCAGCCTCGGCCTGACCGTCACCGACACCAAATATCGCGACCAGCTCGTCGGCTCCGCGGCGGGGGCGCCGCTCGATCAGGCGCTGCGGCTGCTGCCAGGGCGGACGGTGTCCAACTCGGCGGACATCGTCGCGACCTCGTCGGCGTCGTGGACGCCGCAGCTCGGCGGCGGCTATTCGGCGCTCTTCTACGTCGATACGCGCATGACCGGCGACTATAACACCGGCTCCGACCTGTTTCCGCAAAAGGCGCAGGACGGCTATGCGATCGTCAACGCGCGCATCGGCCTGCGCCTGCCCGACGAGCGGATCAGCCTCGAATTCTGGGGGCAGAATCTGACCAACGTCACCTATGCGCAGGTCGCCTTCAACTCGCCGTTCCAGGAGGGCGCCGCCAACGCGGCATTCCAGGATCCGCAATATCCCGGCGGCCGCCAGCTCTTCTCGCAATATCTCGCCGAGCCGCGCACCTATGGCGCGACGATCCGCGCGCGGTTCTGATCCGCGCGCCGACACACTCTTTCATCAGGCAACGACACTCCGGCCGGCCGCAGCGATGCGCGCCGGCCGCTTTGTGTCAGGCGGCCATCTCGACCATGTCGCCCGCCGCCGCGGTCCGCAGCCGGCGCTCGAGCGTCTTGAGCCGGGCCGAGGCGGTGATGCGGTCACCGGTCAGGTCGGTCACGTAGAAGGTGTCGACCGCGCGCTCGCCATAAGTGGCGACATGCGCCGAGTGCAGCGTCACCTTCGACTGGAACAGCGCCTGGGCGAGCTGGTTGAGCAGGGCCGGCCGGTCGCGCGCATTGACCTCGATCACCGTGAAGCGGTTGGAGGCGTGATTATCGATCAGGACGTTGGGTTCGATGTCGAAGGCATCGGCGCGGGTGCGCGGCGCGGGCTTGGCGACCAGCCGGTCGGTCAGCTTGCCGCGATTGGCGAGCGCATCCTCGATCGCCATCTTGAGCCGCCGGAGCTGCGCGCTGTCGTCGAACGGCCGGCCGAACGGGTCCTGGACGAGGAAATTGTCGATCGCCATGCCGTCGCGCGTCGTGTGGATGCGCGCGTCGATGATATTGCCGCCGGCGACGTGGATCGCGCCGGCGATGCGGTAGAACAGGCCGGGATGGTCGGCGGCATAGATGGTCACCAGCGTCGCGCCGCGCGTCGCATAGACCTGCGCGTCGATCGACAGCTGCGCGGCGCCCGCGGCGTCGATGAAGCGCGCGTTATGCGCGAGCACGTCGTCGGGTTCGGCGATCCAATAGGCTTCGGGGAAACGGCGGACGAAGGCGTCGAACCGCGCCGGCTCCCAGCCGAGCGTCGCCTGCAGCGTCTCCTGCCGTGTCGCGATGCGCTCGGCACGGCCGCGCTGCTTGTGACCGAGGCGCAGCACCTCCTCCGCGCCCTCGTAGAGGTCGGCGAGCAACTGGCGCTTCCAGCCGTTCCAGGTGCCCGGGCCGACCGCGCGGATATCGACGATGGTGAGGACCAGCAGCAGCCGCAGCCGCTCCGGGCTCTGCACGACCGCGCAAAAGTCGAGGATCGTCTTGAAGTCGGACAGGTCGCGCTTGAACGCGGTCGCCGACATCAGCAGGTGCCAGCGGACCAGCCACGCCACCGTCTCCGTTTCGGCGGCGGTGAGGCCGAAGCGCGGGCAGAGCTTCTCCGCCACCTCCGCGCCGAGGATCGAATGATCGCCGTCGCGGCCCTTGGCGATATCGTGGAGCAGCACCGCGACGTAGAGCACGCGCCGCGAGACGATATGGCGGATGATCGCCGAGGCGAGGGGGTGTTCGACCTTGCACTCGCCCTTGTCGATCCGCGCGAGCAGACCGATCGCGCGAATGGTGTGCTCGTCGACGGTGTAATGGTGGTACATGTCGAACTGCATCTGCGCGACGACGCGGCCGAAATCGGGCACGAAGCGGCCGAACACGCCCGCCTCGTTCATCCAGCGCAGCACCAGCTCGGGATCGCGCGGCGAGGTCAGCACGTCGAGGAACAGGCTGTTGGCGCGCCGGTCGCGACGATGGCGGGCGATCAGCTTGGCGTCGCGCGCCGCGGCGCGCATCGCCAGCGGGTGGATCTCGACGCCGTGGAGGTCGGCGAGCTGGAAGATCTCGATCAGCCGGACCGGGTCCTCGCTGAAGAAATCGTCGCGGGGCAACGCCAGCCGGCCGCGATCGAGCACGAAGCCGTGCAGGCGGTCGGGCCGCCGCCGGATCGTCGGCAGGCCGAACCGCCGCCCGCGCGCCGCGAACCGCTCGTCGAGATGCGCAAGGAAGACGCCGGTGAGGTTGCCGACCGTCTTCGCCTGGAGGAAGTAATATTGCATGAATCGCTCGACCGCCGATTTGCCGGGGCGGTCGGAGAAGCGCATCCGCGTCGCGATCTCGCGCTGGACGTCGAAGGTCAGCCGGTCCTCGGCGCGGCGGGTGACGCTGTGCAGATGGCAGCGTACCGCCTGGAGGAAATTGTCGGCGCGGTGGAAGAGCCGATATTCCTCCTTGGTCAGCAAGCCGACCTCGACCAGATCGGCGCCGCGCTGCACGTCGTGGATATATTTGCCGATCCAGAACAGGGTGTGGAGGTCGCGCAGGCCGCCCTTGCCCTCCTTGACGTTGGGTTCGACGACATAGCGGGTGTCGCCCATCTTGCGGTGGCGGGCATCGCGCTCGGCGAGCTTGTCGGCGATGAACTCGCGCTCGGTGCCATGCTGCACCTCGGTCTTGAAGCGGCGCGCAGCCTCGTCATACAATGTCACGTCGCCGGTGACGTAGCGCGCCTCGAGCAAGGCGGTCCGGATCGTCACGTCGCCCTTGGCCTGCCGCACCATCTCGTCGAGCGAGCGGCTCGAATGGCCGATCTTGAGCGCAAGGTCCCACAAGGCATAGAGCATCGATTCGATGACCTGCTCCGCCCAGGGCGTCTGCTTGCCAGGGGTGAGGAAGCCGATGTCGACATCCGAATAGGGCGCCATCTCCGCCCGCCCATAGCCGCCGACCGCGATCAGCGTCAGCCGCTCGCCCGCGGTCGGATTGTGGATCGGGTGCAACCGCTGCGTCGCGAGGTCGAACAACAGGCGCAGCAGCTGGTCGGTGAGATAGGCCTGCGCGTTCGAGGCCTCGAGCCCGCGCGACGGGTGCACCGCCAGCCGCCGCTGGATCTCGGCGCGTCCCTCGGCGAGCGCCTCCTTGAGGATCGCGGTCGCCTGCAGGCGCAGCGCGATGCCGTCGGCCGCGATCGCCGCGATCCGCTCTTCCAGCGCCCGGCGGTTGACGATGGCGCGACGGTTGGGGAGGTGGTCGAAACGAAAGTGCATGACGGTCGGCTATAGCGGCGTGCAGGTTAAGGGGACATGCCGTTTCGCGCCCCGGCTATCCCTCGCGCGCCAGCGCCTTCAGCCGGTAGAGCGTGTCGAGCGCCTCGCGCGGGGTCAGCGCGTCGATGTCGAGCGCCTCCACCTCGGCACGGATCGCGTCGCACGTTGCTTCCTCGACCTGGGCGGCGGCGGCGAACAGCGGCAGGTCGTCGAGTCCCGCGGCGAGGCCGCCGGTCTTGGCGCGCCCCGCCTCGAGCTTGGCCAGCACCGCCTTTGCCCGCGCCACCGTTGCCGGCGGCATGCCCGCCAGCCGCGCGACGGCGAGGCCGTAGCTGCGGTCCGCCGGCCCGGTGGCGAGTTCGTGCAGCAGCACCAGCTCCCCCTTCCATTCGCGCGCGCGGACGTGATGCAGCGTCAGCGCGTCGCAGCGTTCGGCCAGCCGCGTCAGTTCGTGATAATGGGTGGCGAACAGGCAGCGGCAGCGATTGTCCTCGTGGATCGCCTCGACCACCGCCCAGGCGATCGCGAGGCCGTCGTAGGTGCTGGTGCCGCGGCCGACCTCATCGAGGATGACGAAGCTGTTGGGCGTCGCCTGCGCGAGGATCGCCGCGGTCTCGACCATCTCGACCATGAAGGTCGAACGGCCGCGGGCGAGATTGTCCGAGGCGCCGACGCGGCTGAACAGCCGATCGACCAGCCCGAGCGTCGCCCGCGTCGCGGGGACGTAGCTGCCCGCCTGCGCAAGCACCGCGATCAGCGCATTCTGGCGCAGGAAGGTCGACTTGCCGCCCATGTTCGGGCCGGTGACCAGCCACAGTCGCGAATCCGGCGTGAGCGTACAGTCGTTGGCGACGAACCGGTCGCCCGACCTGGCCACCGCCGCCTCGACCACCGGATGCCGGCCGCCGACGATATCGAAACAGGCGTGTTCGGCAAGCGCCGGCCGCGCCCACTGCCCCTCGGCGGCGCGCTCGGCGAGCGCCGCGGCGACGTCGATCCGCGCCAGCGCATCGGCGGTGGCGGCGATCGCCTCGCGGCTGGCGAGCGCGGTGCCGATCAATTCCTCGAGATGCGCGGCCTCGGCGGCGAGGGCATGCGCGCCGGCCTGCGAGACGCGCGCGGCGACCTCGTGCAGCGCCGGCGTGTTGAAGCGGACGACGCCCGCCAGCGTCTGGCGGTGGGTGAAGCCGCTGTCCGGCTGCATCAGCGGATCGGCGGCGCGCGCTGGCACCTCGACATGATAGCCGAGCACGTTGTTGTGGCGGACCTTGAGCGTAGCGATCCCGGTCGCGCTTTTCATCTCCGCCTCGAGCGCGGCGATCGCGCGCCGGCCGCCGGCGCCGGTGTCGCGCAATTCGTCGAGCGCATCGTCATAGCCCGCGGCGATATAGCCGCCGTCGCCCGCCTCGATCGGTGGCGCGGGCACCAGCGCCCGGCGCAGCAGGTCGACGAGCGCGCCATGGCCGCGCAGCCGTGGCGCGATCCGGTCGAGCAGCGCGAGCGGCGTATCGATCGCAGCGAGCCGCTCGCCGAGATGCCAGGCGCCGTCGAGCCCGTCGCGGAGCTGGCCGAGATCGCGCGGGCTGCCCCGCCGCGCCGCCAGCCGCCCGAGCGCACGGCCGATATCGGGAAGCGCGCGCAGTGCCGCGCGCACCGCCTCGCGCTGGGCCGGCGCATCGTGAAAATATTGAACGAGGTCGAGCCGCGCATCGATCGCCGTCCTGTCCATCAGCGGCGCGCCGAGGTCGCTCGCCAGCAGCCGTGCGCCGGCGCCGGTCACCGTACGGTCGATACAGTCGAGCAGGCTGCCCTTGCGCTGGCCGCCGGTGGTGCAGGTGAGTTCGAGGCTGTCGCGCGTCGCCGCGTCGATCGCCATCGTCTCCGCGGCGGCGGTGAGCCGCGGCGGCCGCAGGAAGGGAAGCGCGCCCTTGGCGGTGTGGTCGAGATAGGTGATCAGTCCGCCCGCCGCGGCGAGGCCGGCGCGGCTGAACTGGCCGAACCCGTCGAGCGTCGCGACGCCGAACAGCGCCTTGAGTCGCGCCTCGCCCTCGCCGCTGTCGAACGTATGGCGCGGGCGCAGCGTCGTCGCGCCGGGCTGCTCGCCGGCGTCGGACGCGATCACCTCCGCCGCGCCGAGCCGTGCAAGCTCTGCCCCGAGCGCGTCGGCGGAACAGTCGATCACCTCGAACCGGCCGGTCGAGACGTCGGCGGCGGCAAGCGCCACCGCGCCGGCCGCCTCGCCGATCGCGACGCACCAATTGTCGCTGCGGGCGTCAAGCAGCGCCTCCTCGGTCAGCGTGCCGGCGGTGACGACGCGGACGATACCGCGCGCGACCAAGGCTTTGTAGCCGCCGCGCGCCTTGGCCTCGGCCGGCGTCTCGGTCTGTTCGGCGATCGCGACGCGGTGGCCCGCCTTGATCAGCCGTTGCAGATAGGCGGTGGCGGCATGGACCGGCACGCCGCACATCGGGATCTTCTCGCCGTCATGCTCGCCGCGCGCGGTGAGGGCGATATCGAGCACGCTGCTCGCGATGCGCGCATCGTCGAAGAACAATTCGAAGAAATCGCCCATGCGATAGAAGAGCAGGCAATCCTCCGCCTCGGCCTTGAGGCCGAGATATTGCGCCATCATCGGGGTAGGGGTGGTCATCAGGGTAAGGTCAATCCAGAAGACGGGCGCCGTGGCGGACGGAGAGGATGAACACGGTCTCGTCCGCGACCGAATAGCGGAGAATGTAGGGAGGAACAGAGGTCATCTCGCGAATGCCGTCCTTGGGCCGGCCGCGCCGCGGAAAGATGGCGAGGCTGTTGCCTAGATCGAGCAATCTGGCTGCCACGTCCTACGCCGCGACGGGGTCAAATCGATGGATGTAGCGGGCTATTTCCCGGATATCGTCGACGGCTCCGGGACGCCAGACGACATTCGCCATCGCCTCTATTCATTCTGTTCGGCAAGCCAAAGGGGGAAGTCCTTGAACCCCGGCTGCCCCCAGGTCCGCAGCCACTCACTGACGATGACATGATCGACACCATAGCCGGACTCATAGCCCGCCTTCGCCCGGGCGACGTCATCCCGCGTCGCTGGCCGCGGATAGCGGGGGGGTATTTGAGCATCGGGCGTCATGCCGGCAGCATAACCCCTGACGCTGCGGGTTGAAAGCCCGGCCCGAACCCGTCAAGAGCCGTAGCGTCAGCCCGTCAGCGAGGTCCCATGTCCGACGAAGCGTCCGTCCAATACTCCGAGCGCGAGGCGCTGCTGTTCCATTCGGAGGGGCGTCCCGGCAAGATCGAGATCATCGCATCCAAGCCGATGGCGACGCAACGCGACCTCGCGCTCGCTTATTCGCCCGGCGTCGCGGTGCCGGTGCAGGCGATCGCCGACGATCCCGCCGCGGCCTATGATTACACCGCCAAGGGCAATCTCGTCGCGGTGATCTCGAACGGCACCGCGATCCTCGGCATGGGCAATCTCGGCGCGCTCGCCTCCAAACCGGTGATGGAGGGCAAGGCGGTGCTGTTCAAACGCTTCGCCGACGTCGACTCGATCGACATCGAGTTGAAGACCGAGGACGTCAACCGCTTCATCGACGCGGTCGAGCTGATGGAGCCGACCTTCGGCGGCATCAACCTCGAGGATATCAAGGCACCCGAATGTTTCATCATCGAGCAGACGCTGCGCGAGCGGATGAACATCCCGGTCTTCCATGACGACCAGCACGGCACCGCGATCATCGCCTCGGCGGGGCTGATCAATGCGTGCCTGCTCACCGGGCGCAAGCTCCAGGACGTCAAGCTCGTCGTCAACGGCGCCGGTGCGGCGGCGATCGCCTGCACCGAGCTGATGAAGGCGATGGGCGTGCGCCACGACAATGTCATCATGTGCGACAAGACCGGGGTGATCTATCAGGGTCGCGACGGCGTCAATCAATGGCAGTCGGCGCATGCCGCCAACACCGACAAGCGCACGCTGACCGAGGCGCTGGAGGGGGCGGACGTGTTCCTCGGCCTGTCGGCCGCGGGCGCGCTCAAGCCGGAGATGGTCGCGCATATGGCGCCGTCGCCGATCATCTTCGCGATGGCCAATCCCGAGCCGGAAATCCGCCCCGAGATCGCCAAGGCGGCGCGGCCCGACGCGATCGTCGCCACCGGCCGCTCGGACTATCCCAATCAGGTCAACAACGTCATCTGCTTCCCCTTCATCTTCCGCGGCGCGCTTGACGTGCGCGCGACGGGCATCAACGATGCGATGAAGATCGCCGCCGCCAACGCGATCGCCGAACTCGCCCGCCGCCGCGTGCCGGAGGAGGTGGCGGTCGCTTATGGCGTGCAGCACAGCTTCGGCCCCGAATATATCATCCCGTCGCCGTTCGACCCCCGGCTGATGGAGCTGGTGCCGTCGGCGGTCGCCAAGGCGGCGATGGATTCGGGCGTGGCGCTCAAGCCGATCCTCGACATGGAGGCCTATCGCCAGACGCTGCGCGCGCGGCTCAACCCGACCACCTCGGTGCTCAGCCTCGCCTATGAGGGTGCACGGGCGCGGCCGAAGCGCGTGCTGTTCGCCGAGGGCGAGGAAGAGGTGGTGCTGCGCGCCGCCATCTCGTTCAAGGAAGGCGGCTATGGCACGCCGGTCCTGGTCGGCCGCGATGACGTCTATGACCGGTTGAAGGCGCTGGGCGTCGCCAATCCGCAGGAATATGAGGTCCACAACAGCCGCCATTCGCCGCTCGTCCCGAAGATGGTCGACTTCGTCTACGGCCGCCTCCAGCGCCGCGGCTATCTGCGCCGCGATGTCGAGCGGATGATCAACCAGGATCGCAACGTCTTCGGCGCGGCGTTGCTCCAGCTCGGCGAGGCCGACGTGATGATCACCGGCATCACCCGCACCTGGGCGGAATCGATGCGCCAGGTGAAGCGCGTGATCGATCCCGAGGCGGGGCGCACGCCCTTCGGCATCCACGTGCTGGTCGGCCAGAGCCACACCGTGTTCATCGCCGACACCACCGTCAACGAACGGCCGACCGGCGAGCAGCTCGCCGATTTCGCCGAACAGACCGCGCAGGTCGCGCGCCGCATGGGCCACGAACCGCGCGTCGCGATGCTGAGCTATTCGACCTTCGGCAACCCCAAGGGTGCCTGGGTCGACAATATCCGCGAGGCGGTGGCGGTGCTCGACGGGCGCAACGTCGGCTTCGAATATGAAGGCGAGATGCCGCCCGACGTCGCGCTCAACCCGCGCCAGCTCGCCAATTATCCGTTCGCGCGCCTGTCCGGCCCGGCCAACATCCTGATCATGCCGGGCCTGCAATCGGCGCATATCTCCGCCAAGCTGCTCCGCGAGCTGGGTGGCGACAGCGTCATCGGGCCGATGCTGGTCGGCATGGAAAAGCCGGTGCAGATCGCGCCGATGACCTCGACCGCGAGCGAATTGGTGACGCTGGCGGTGCTCGCCGCAGGCGGCATCGCCCGCTGATCGGGGGCGGGCCGCGCCCCGGCTATCATGGGCTTCACACGCGGGCGACGCGTGTGGAGCCCGTCCTACGATGGGCGCAGGGCTCACGGCCGGGGAAGCGTACGCCTGATCTCCGTCCGTGCTGAGACTGTCGAAGCACGGGCTTCCACACGCGGCGGGCGCATATGGCACCCCCGCCTCGGAGACGCCCAGCGCCCGCTTTGTCGGCGGGCGCCGCCGTCATTACCCCGCGTCGATGCTCGTCCCCAGGGCGGCATGAACCAGGCCACCGTCGACGGCGATCGTCTCGCCGACGACATAGTCGCCCGCGCGGCTGGCGAGATAGATCGCCGTCCCCGCCATATCCTCGTCGACGCCGATCCGGCCGGCGGGAATACCGCGGGCGATCGCATCGCCATGATCGCGCGCCGCCTTGTTCATGTCGCTCGGGAAGGCGCCGGGCGCGATCGAGGTGACGTGGATACCGTCACGCACCAGCCGCGCCGCAATCCGCTTGGTGAGGAAGATCAGCGCCGCCTTGGAGGCGTGATAGCTGTACGTCTCCCACGGATTGAGCCGCAGGCCGTCGATCGAGGTGATGTTGATCACCTTGGCGGGACGGGCGCGCGATCCCGCCGCCTTGAGCAGGCCGTGCAGCGCCTGGGTCAGGAAGAAGGGCGATTTGACGTTGAGGTCCATCACCTTGTCCCAGCCCGCCTCGGGGAAATCCTCGAACGGCACGCCCCAGGCCGCGCCGGCATTGTTGACGAGGATGTCGAGCCGTTCCTCGCGCTCCGCCAGTTGCGCGGCGAGCGCCTGGCAGCCGGCGACGGTGCTGACGTCCTGCGGCAGCGCGATGCAGTTCGGCCCCAGCTCCGCCGCCGCCGCCTCGCACGCGTCCGCCTTGCGCGACGAGATATAGACGGTCGCCCCCTGCGCGACGAAGCCCGCGGCGATCATCTTGCCGATGCCGCGGCTGCCGCCGGTGACGAGGGCGATCCGGCCGTCGAGCCGGAACAGCGTGCTGATGTCCATGTGTCTCTCTCCTGATACGGGGCCGGCTTGGCCGTGACCGTCACGATTGCCGTCTGCGCCACCCCCGATGTCATCCCCGCGCAGGTGGCGATGACGGGGAAGGGGATGAAGCGAACCTCATCCGCCGCGCTTGATCGTCTCGCGTGCGATGATCACCTGCTGGATCTGGCTGGTGCCTTCGTAGATGCGGAACAGCCGGACGTCGCGATACAGCCGCTCGATGCCGTAATCGGCGATATAGCCGGCGCCGCCATAGATCTGCACCGCCTTGTCGGCGACGCGGCCGACCATCTCGCTGGCGAAATATTTCGCCGCCGCCGATTCGAGCACGACATCGTCGCCGCGATCCTTCGCCGCGGCGGTCTCCAGCACCAGAGCGCGCGCTGCCAGCGCCTCGGTCTTCATGTCCGCGATCATCCCCTGGATGAGCTGGTGCTGCGCGATCGGCTGGCCGAACTGGCTGCGGCCGGTGGCATAGCCGACGCTGTCGGCGATCAGCCGCTCGGCGACGCCGACGCAGACCGCGCCGATGTGCAGCCGGCCGCGATCGAGCACGCGCATCGCGATCTTGAAGCCTTCGCCCTCCGCCCCGAGCCGGTTGGCGGCGGGGACTGGCACGTCGTCGAAATGGACGTCGGCGACCTTGGCGCCCTTCTGCCCCATCTTCTTCTCGGGCTCGCCGACCGAGACGCCCGGCAGGTCGCGCGGCACGAGGAAGGCGGAAACGCCGCGCGCGCCCGCCTCGCCGGTGCGCGCCATCACCGTGAACAGGTCGGCGCGATCGGCATTGGTGATATAGCGTTTGGTGCCGGTCAGCCGGTAGACATCGCCGTCGCGCACCGCGCGCGTCTTGACGCTGCCCGAATCGCTGCCGACGTCGGGCTCGGTCAGCGCGAAGCTGGTGATCACCGCGCCGCTCGCGATCCGCGGCAGCCAGTGCGCCTTCTGTTCGGGCGTGCCGGCCATCACCAGCCCCTGGCTGCCGATGCCGACATTGGTGCCGAAGGCGGATCGGAAGGCCGGCGTCGTCCGCCCCATCTCGATCGCGACACGGCATTCCTCGACCATGTCGAGCCCGAGCCCGCCATGATCCTCGGCGATCGACAGGCCGAATAATCCCATCTCGCGCATCTCGGCGACGACCGCGTCGGGGATCGCGTCGGCCGCCTCGACCTCCGCCTCGAGCGGGCGGAGCCGTTCGGCGACGAACCGCCGCACGGTGTCGATCAGCGCATCGAAGGTTTCAGGGTCGAGAGCCATGTCGCTTCCACTGCCATTTGGTTGGCAGAGAGGTAATGCGATGCGCCCGCGCCTGCAAACCCGAACTTCGAAAAACAGGCGGATGCTCTTGAGCGAGGCCATACTGGAACGGCTGCGGAAAAAGCCTTCCGCCATCCCGGACGTGTTGGGGCGTCGACCGGCCGCGGCAATAGGGCCCGTACCTGCCGCCATTCGTCCCGCCGCACGGTCCGGTTTCCGCGCGGGGCTGCGATGACGGGGCGGTAGAGGCGATCGGTCGAGCCCGATGGCGAGGGGCGGCGCGCGGACGATCATCGCATCGTCATGGGAATGACAGGAAACCCACCCGATTCCACATTCTTGCGCCGTTCATCGGCCAGAAAGAGACAAGGCTCCGGACGCATCCCGTCGTCTCGTCGGCGCCGCAACACCGTTCGTCTCTTATGGTTCCTCCGACCATTGGAGAAAAGGAATCGGGCGGCTAGCGACATCCTCGACGAACGGGTTTTGACCGGGGGGTCAGCAAGTGACTGTAAAGACGTTGGCGGCGCGTTTTGCGCTGGTGTTTTCCTGTGCCTTGATGACGACGACGCCGGCATTCGCGCAATTCTGGCAGTGCGCGCCTTATGCTCGCGAGATCTCGGGCATCGATCTGCACGGCAACGCCAACACCTGGTGGGGCCAGGCCGCCGGCCGCTACGAGCGTGGCCATGCGCCGAAGGTCGGCGCGGTGCTCGCCTTCCAGGCGACGCGGCGGATGCGCGTCGGCCATGTCGCGATGGTCTCGCAGGTGGTCAGCGATCGGGAAGTGCTGCTCACCCACGCCAATTGGTCGCGCCCCGGCGGCATCGAGCGCAACGTCCGCGCGATCGACGTCTCCGCCGCCGGCGACTGGAGCGAAGTCAAGGTCTGGTACGGCCCCAACGGCGATCTCGGCACGTCGAGCTACCCCACCAGCGGCTTCATCTACTCGGGCCACGCCCCCGCCGCGACCGCGACCGACGCGGATACCGACACCACCATCATCGCCACCGCCGCCACCGTGCCGGTGGTCCCCGTCGCCGGCGAATAAGTCGGGAGCCTCGCGGGCGTCAGCCCGACAAACCGACCGCCAAGACTTTCTTGTTCGTCATCCCGGCGCAGGCCGGGATCCATGGGCACGGGCGGCACGCCATGGCGCGGGACCGTCCCATTCATCCGCCGCCGACGCCAAACCGAAGCGCGCGCGCCCCCCAATCCACTTCTCCGCGCCTCCGCGTGAACCCTCTTCACCTTCGCGGCATCGCGCCTTCGCGTGAATCCGTCGATCGGTGCGCCTAGCGCGAATCTTTGATTCACGCGGAGGCGCGGAGGCGCGGAGGGGGTGCGATGAAGGGCAGCGATACGCCACGAACGGGCGTGAGTTAGCGAGCGGGCCGCACTCCGCGCCGACTGCTGCGCCGGACGAAACAGCGCCCTCCGGAAGCTCCCGGTTACGCCGGGCGGAAGGTCATCGCGACGCCGTTCATGCAATAGCGCTTGCCCGTTGGCTTCGGCCCGTCGTCGAAGACGTGGCCGAGATGGCCGCCGCACTGGCGGCAATGCACCTCGACGCGCTGCATCATCAGCGATGAATCAGTGCGTGTCGCCACCGCCTGCGGCAGCGGCGCGTAGAAGCTCGGCCAGCCCGTGCCGCTGTCGAACTTCGTGCGCGAGGCGAACAGCGGCAAAGCACAGCCCTTGCACAGGAAGGTGCCGGCGCGATGCTCGTCGTTGAGCGGGCTGGTGAACGGTCGTTCGGTGCTCTCGTGACGCAGCACCGCCCAGGCCTGATCGCCGAGCTTCTTGCGCCACGCCGCATCGCTCATCTGCACCGGGAAACGCTCGGCGGCGGCGGCGGGCGCGCTGCGGCAGCCCCAGAGAGCGACGCCGGCGACGCCTGCGGCAGCCAGCGAAAATAACGAACGGCGAGAAGGATCGTGAGCCATGTCCGCTATGTAAGGCGCCGCCGCCGTCGCCGCATCCCCCGCGCCGCGTCGGTACGCTGGCGTACCCGTCACAGGTTGAAGGCGAACTGGCGGATCACGCCGATATGGTCGGACAGCCGGTCGCCATCGGGCAGCGTGCCGAAGCTGCGCGTCGCGCCCGCCGTGGTCAGCGTGCCGCGATAGGCGACCAGGGTCTTGGCATGCGCCAGCGTCGGCGTCGGCGCGATCGCGCGGCAGGTCGCGCCGCATGCCGTCTCCGACGCGGCGATCGTCATGCCGTCGCCGCCGAGCGTCGCGCCGAGATAGGCCTGCCGCTGCGGATCGTTGCCGACGTTGAAGTCGCCGGCGAGCATCACCGACGCGCCGCCCTCGCCGACGCCGGCGATGAAGCTGCGCAGCGCATCGGCCTGCCGCTGATAGGCATAGAAGCTGCGCGCGTCTTTGACCCCGGAGGCGGCACGCGAGTTGAGGTGGGTGTCGACGACGACCAGCGGCGCGCTCTGCCCCGGCACGCGCAACGCGACCGCGAGCATCCCCTTGTTGGCGAGGCAGTCGAAACCGGCACAGGCATAAGCCGGGAAGGCGACGCGCTTGACCCACAGGATCGGATAATCGGAAAAGACGGCGAGGCCGCTATCCTCGCGCGCGCCTTCGGTCTCGCCATGCCACAGGCTCGCGTCGGCGACGAAGGCGCGCTGGTCGGCGGTCTTCGGCGCAGCGCGATCGTCTGTGGCGCTCGGGCCGTAAGCGACGTAGCGATAGCCGGCGGCGCTGCCGATCGCCTTTTGCGCCGCGCCGAACGCCTCCTGCACCGCGACCACCTGCGGCCCGTCGCCGCGGTCGTGCATCGCGCGCAATTCGGCGGCGATCGTCGCGGCGGCGGCGGTGCGGCCATGCGTCAGCGGCCAGGGCAGACCTTCGACATTATAGGAGAGCACCGTCACCGGGCCGGCCGTGGGCACGGCGTGGACGACCGACGGCTCCACCGCCATCACCGATTTCGGCTCGGCAAGACCGGTGACGAACAGCACCGACGCCAACAGCAGCACACCCGGCATCCGCATGATACGAACCCCCCATCACGTTGGAACCGTCATTAGGCTCAGGCGTGTGACGCGGTGAGGTACGAGCGATGACATAGGTGTCATCTGACATGGGAATCGTGCCGTCGCGGCAGGTTGGCGGCGCTCAGCCGGAGCGGGCGCGCTTCCAGAACGGCCGCGCGCTGCCCGATTGCAGCACGCCGCGGCGGAACAGCCGCGCGCCGAGCGTGATGAAGATCGTCACCCACAGCAATTGCCACGCGATCGCCGCGACATGCGGCCACAGCGACGGCGAGGTCGCCGCCTGGCCCGCCATCGCGAACGGCGACGACAGCGGGAAGAGCTGCGCGGCCGTCGCGATCCAGCTGTCCGGCCGCGCGGTGCCGGCGAGCGCCAGCGCGAGCATCCCCATCTGCACGATCGAGATCGGCAGCGCGAGCATCTGGATCTCGCGCGGGGTCGACGCCTGCGCGCCGACGACGAGGAAGGCGGAACCGAGCAGCAGATAGGCCATGGTGAAATAGAGCACGAACAGTGCGACGAACGCCGGCATGCCGACCGCCGCCTGGATCGCCAGCGCCGAGGCCACGTCGGGCGGCAGCAGCGCGCCGAGCCGCGCGATGATCGTCCCCCAGAAGCCGACGAACAGGATGGCGACGCCGAACATGCCGAGCAGCTTGCCGAGGAACACGCTCTCCAGCGGCACCGCGGCGGCGAGCACCTCGATCACCTTGTTGTTGCGCTCCTCCGCCATCGTGCCGACCACCTGGCTGGCGAGGAACAGGTTGAGCAGGAAGACGCCGAACACCGCGAACGACGCGGACTGGCGGCGATTGGCCGCCGAGCTGCGCGGCCGTTCGCTCGCCGTCTTGACCGCGGCGATTGTCGGCGTCGTGCCGCCGCGTTCCGCCGCGACCGTCTCCGCGGCGAGCAGCGCGAGATAATCGGCGGCGCGGCCGCCGCGCGCGCCATAGGAGATCTGCGGCCGGTCGAGCGGGCCGTAGAGGACGGCGCTCGCCTCGAACTGATCGCTGGCGAAGGCGGCGCGGGCCTGGGCGGCGGGATCGCGGCCGGGCCGTTCGGTGACCAGCACCGGCGGCGCCTCGTCGTCGCGGCGGAAGGCGGTGCGCAGCCGCTTGTCCGCCGCCGCCATCGCGCCCGCGGCCCGATCACCGACGATCGCGATGATCCGCGTCTTGTCGGCACGGCTGTCGGCGACGCTCGCCGCGCCCATCCCGCCGATCGCCGAGAAGGAGCCGAGCAGCACGGGCGCGAACAGGAACAGCAGGAAGACGGGGGTGAACACCGTCGCGACGAAATCGCGCCGCGCGATCGTCAGCGCCTGACGCAGGGTGCGCATCGCGCTCATGCCATCTCTCCTTCGGCTGCGGCGCGGCCGACGATGCGGACGAAGGCATCGTGCAGGCCCGGCCGCTCGATCGACAGGCCAGCGATGCCGTGGCCGCGCTCGATCAGCGTCACCAGCAGCCGCTCGATCCCCTCGGGCGGCAGTTCGAACCGCCAGGCGTCGCCGTCGGCGACCGCATCGGCGGGCAGCACCGCCGCGATGGCGGGATCAGGGCGGCTTGGCAGATAGCGCACGCGGCTCGGCAAGGTGCCACGCGCCGCGTCCACCGTCCCCTCGAAACGGCGCTTGCCGCCGGCGATGATCGCCAGCCGGTCGCAGACGCGCTCGGCATGCGCCATGATATGCGTCGAGAACAGCACCGTCGCGCCGCGGTCGCGCTCGGCGAGGATCAGCGCCTCGAGCTTTTCCTGATTGACCGGGTCGAGCCCCGAGAAGGGCTCGTCGAGCACGAGCAGGTCGGGGCGGTGCACGACCGAGCCGAGCAACTGCACCAGCTGCGCCATGCCCTTGGACAGTTTCTTGATCTTCTCGTCGACGGCATGGCCGAGGCCCGCCGCCTCCATCATCTCGGCGGCGCGGGTGCGGCCGGTGCGGCGGTCGAGGCCGCGCAGCGCGCCCATGAAGGCGATCGCGTCGCGCGCCTTCATCGACGGATAGAGGCCGCGTTCCTCGGGCAGATAGCCGATCCGGTCGCTCGCCTCGCGCGGCGCCTCGTGGCCGAGCACGACGCGCCGGCCGCCATCGGGTTCGACGATGCCGAGCAAGGTGCGCAACGTCGTCGTCTTGCCCGCACCATTGGGGCCGAGCACGCCGTAGATCGCGCCGCGCGGCACCGCGAGATCGATCCCGTCGACCACCCGCCGGTCACCGAAGCGTTTCACCAGCTGTTCGGCGAGCACCGCCCAATCGTCCGCCAAACCCCGTCCCCCGTTCGCCGCGTCACGAGGCGTGTATCGCGGCGCTGCCTGTGGTAGCGGGCGAACGTGCCGCAAGACAAGCCGCAAGCCGATATCGCCAGCAGGATCAAGGCCAAGGCGGCGGAGCTGGGCTTCGTCGCCTGCGGCATCGCGCGCGCCGACGCCGCGCCGCACACCGCCGCGCGGCTGCGCCAATGGCTCGACGAGGGGCGGCACGGCGACATGATCTGGATGGAGGAGCGCGCGCATCACCGCGGCTCGCCTGCCGGACTATGGCCGGCGGTGCGCAGCATCGTCGCGCTCGGCATGAGCTACGCGCCCGCCGCCGATCCGCTGCGGCTGGCCGGGGAGGGGGAGCGCGCGCGCATCTCCGTCTATGCGCAGGGCGGCGACTATCACGATGTCGTCAAGAAGGCGCTGAAGGCGCTCGGCCGCTGGCTGGCGCAGGAGGCGGGCTGCGACCTCAAGGTGTTCGTCGACACCGCCCCGGTGATGGAAAAGCCGCTCGCCGAGGCGGCGGGGCTCGGCTGGCAGGGCAAGCACACCAATCTGGTCAGCCGCGCGCATGGCAGCTGGCTGTTCCTCGGCGCGATCTACACGACGCTCGACCTCGCGCCCGATGCCGCGGGCCGCGACAGTTGCGGCTCGTGCGATGCCTGCCAGCGCGCCTGTCCGACCGAAGCCTTCCCGGCACCCTATCGGCTCGATGCGCGGCGCTGCATCTCCTATCTGACGATCGAACATGCCGGGCCGATCCCGGACCAGTTCCGTGCCGCGATCGGCAATCGCGTCTATGGCTGCGACGATTGCCTCGCGGTCTGCCCGTGGAACAAGTTCGCGGCGGCAGCGGCGGCGAACCTCGCCTTCCAGCCGCGCGCCGAGCTGACCGCGCCCGCGCTCGCCGACCTGCTCGATCTCGACGATGCCGGCTTCCGGCAGGTCTTCGCCGGATCGCCGATCAAGCGGATCGGCCGCAACCGCATGGTGCGCAACGCCGCGATCGCCGCGGGCAACAGCGGCGCGGCAGAGCTGCTCCCGGCGCTCGCCCGGCTGCGGGACGACGCCGACCCGGTCGTCGCGGAAGCCGCCGCCTGGGCGATGGCGCGGCTAGCCGGCTGACCGCAGGACGCGGCGCGCCGGCCGCGCCCGCCGCTGCCGCGCCTGCCAGCGCGTCCGCCAGAAGCCGTAGACGGCAAGGCTGCCGAGCATCGCCAGCGCCAGTCCGGATGTGGTCATCGCCAGTTTCCAGACGATCCCGCCGACCTTGGCGGCATGGATCGGATAGAGCTTCTCGCGCCACCAGCCGCTGCCGGCCGCCTGCGCCGGATCGACGACCCCCGCCACCGCCAGCGTCGCGGGATCGAAATAGAGGAAGGTGCGCCCGTTCGGCGTCCATTCGAACGGCTGCCGCAACCGCAGCGCGATCGGCTTGCCGGGCTTGCGCGGCCATTGCAGCCGCCGCGGCTCGGCTTCCGGGAAGCGGGCCGCTGCCTCGGCGAAGACCAGGGTATAGGCCGGCCGCGCGCCCGCCGGCACCGGCGGCACGTCGGGCAATGCCGGCTTGGTGTCGCGCCCGACCAGCAGGTCGCCGACCGCGGGCAGCGCCATCATCGCGCCGGTGAGCAGCGACACCGCGAGCAGCGGCGCGGTCAGCACGCCGAGATCGCGATGCTGGTGGACGATCGCCCCCGCGGTCATCTTCGCCGGCCACAGCCGCGGCCGGAAGCGCGCGCGCATCCGCCACCACAGGATGACGCCGCTGATGACGAAGCCCAGGCCGATCAGCGCGGCGATGCCGTTGATCGTCTCGCCCGTCTCGCCGAGCAGCAGCCGGTGGTGCAGGTCGAACAGCCACAATTCGGGGCGCTGCCACAGCGACGACCAGCGCGCGACGGTCTCACCGCTCTGGCTGAGATAGGCGCCGCCGCCATCGGCAAAGGCAACCTGATGAACGCCGATCGCGTCGCTCGCGAAGCTGATCCGGTCGATCGCACGGTCGCCCTGTGCCAGCGTGTCGACGATCCGCGCCAGCGCCGCCGGATCGTGGTGCGGCGCATCACCGGCATGCGGCACGAAGGTCAGCCGGTCGCGCCAGACCAGCAGCGCCCCGCTGAGGCCGAGCAGGGCGAGCAGCAGCCCGGCAATCCCGCCGATCCAGCGATGCAGCAGCGACAGCAGCCGCATTGTGATGTCCCCCGATGGTGAAACGCGGGACTTAAACGGCGTGGGATAGTATCGCAAGTGGTTCGCAATAGCGATGAAGGTTTCACCGTGATGTGAGGTACTTGCCGGGTAGGCCCGTCAGGCGGGACGTGCCCGACAGTCATCGGTCGCCGTCGCGGCCGCTCCTAAACGGGGCCAACATGGGTCCCGGAACGAGTCGAAACGTCTGCGGACGTCACGAGCCACCACTCTCACCACCCCGGCGAAGGTCGGGGGCCAGTTGGGGAAGGTCTGTGATGAGGCACCACGGCCCCCCGACTGGACTCCGACCTCCGCCGGGGTGGTGGGTGATTTGGGGCAGGCGTCGCGAACCCACTAACGATGACGATAGGCTCCCGCCCGGCTCGGGCTCGTCACGGTGTTGCGGGAACGGTCATCGCTCAGGCAAGCGACATCACCTCGCTCCCCCGCGCCCCACCAGCGAACCGCCTGCTACTTCCCGCCGTCGCGCCGGGTCAGCGCCGCGACGCAGCTCGCGCGATCGATGCTGCTGCCGTCGGGTTCGCGCGCGTCGAGATAGGTGACGCGCGGCGGCTGCGATCCGTCGGGGTAGAGATAGGCGTCGAGCACGCAGATCGGCCCGGCGAACTGCAGCTTGCGCGCGGCGCCTTCGCGGATGTCGGCGTCGGGCTTGCCGAACAGCGTGACCAGCCCCGCCTCGTTCTGGCCGATCACCCGCTCCAGCCCGGCGCTGGTATAGGGGATGACCGGTTTGCTGGCGGTCGGCGGCGCGACCCCCGGTGCGGCGCACGCTCCCGCCAGCAGGGCCAATCCCAATACCGCAACCGTCTTCACGCCTTCATCCCCTTCGACGCATGGAACAGGTGCGTCGCCATCGCGGCGCCGAGGATCGGCGCGACGAGGTTGACCAGCGGAACCACGAACAGCCCGGTGCCGACAAGCCCGAGGAGGAAGCGCTGCCCCCGCGTCGCCGTGCGCCAGCCCCGCATCGTCGCATCGTCCATATGCCGGCTCGCCACCATCTCGCCGAGGTCGCGGCCGAGCAGCACCGCATTGACCAGGAAGAAGCCGATCGCCGGTCCGATCCCGGTGAACAGCAGCGCGATATAGACGGGCAGCATCAGCAGGTTGACCGCCACCGCCCGCGCCGCCGAGCCGAGCGCCAGCCGCACAGAGCGCGCCGGGCCGACCGTCCGCGCCGCGGCGTGGGCGGCGGGATAGTGGCGCGCCTCGACCGCCGCGACCACCTCGTCGCCGAACAGCCCGAGCACCGCGACCGCGATCACCCGGAACAGCAGCCATGCGCCGAGCACCATCAGCACCACCGCCGCCGCGCCGGCAAGGCCATCGCCATAGCCGCTGCCGAGCCCGCCGACGAGCAACGCCCGCAATCCGACATACAGGCCGGCGCCCAGCGCCGCGAAGACCGCGAGCGTCACCAGCAGCGACTTGACCAGCACGCGCAGCACCGCGCCATCAGTCAATTGGGCGACGGACAGGGCGAGCGCGCGCAGCATCGTCCCGGCGTGACGCGCACCGGCGCCCGCGTCAACCGCCGCCACGTTGCGCGCCCGCCGCGCGCCCTCTAGGGACGGCGTTTCGCTTTCGGAGCCTTATCCTTGTCCCAGCCCAAATATGACGTGGTCGCGATCGGCAATGCGATCGTCGATATCCTTTCGCAGGCGGACGACGCCTTCATCGAATCGATCGGCGTCGCCAAGGGATCGATGCAGCTGATGTTCTCGCCCGAGGATGCCGACGCGCTCTATGCCAAAATGGGTCCGGGACGCGAGGTGTCGGGCGGTTCGGCGGCGAACACCGTCGCCGGCATCGCCGCGCTCGGCGGCCGCACCGCCTTCATCGGCCAGGTCGCCGACGATCAGCTCGGCGAGGTGTTCGCGCACGACATCCGCGCCGCCGGCGTCGATTTCGCCACGCCGGTCCGTCCCGGCCAGCCGACCACCGCGCGCTGCCTGATCTTCGTTACGCCCGACGGCCAGCGGACGATGAACACCTATCTCGGCGCGTCGCAATATCTGCCCGAGCAGGCGCTCGATCTGGCGATGATCGAGGATGCGGCGATCCTCTACCTCGAAGGCTATCTGTGGGATCCCGAGGAGCCGCGCGCGGCGATGCGCGCGGCGATCGAGGCGGCGCGCAAGGCCGGCCGCAAGGTCGCCTTCACGCTGTCCGACGTCTTCTGCATCGGCCGCCACGGCGGCGATTTCCGGCAACTGATCGCCGATGGCCTCATCGACATCCTGTTCGCCAATGAGGGCGAGCTGACCGCGCTCGCCGAGGTCGAGGATTTCGATGCGGCGGTCGCCAAGCTCGCCGCGCAGGTGCCGACCCTGGTCGTCACCCGCGGCGCGGCAGGGGCGAGCGCGATCCAGCACGGCCAGCGCGCCGACGTCGCCGCCGAGCCGATCGCGCGCGTCGTCGACACGACGGGGGCCGGCGACCTGTTCGCGGCGGGCTTCCTCCACGGTCAGGCGCAGGGCAAGGGGCTGGAAGCGTCGCTCAAGCTCGGCGCGATCTGCGCGGCGGAGATCATCAGCCACTTCGGCGCCCGCCCCAACGTCGACATGAAGGCGCTCGCCGCGAGCAAGCTCGGCTGATCCTTGCCCTCTGCGCCGCCGCGTGAGCTTTTGCGCGCGGAGGCGCAGGGGACGCAGAGACAGCGCTTCGGCGATAGAATGTAGCTGCCGGACGCTACCCCGCGTCCGCCGCGCGGCTGCGCAAATATCACGCGAAGACGCGAAGGCGCGAAGATGGCGCGTCCGTCTCGACGCAGCGATTCCCTCGAACGGTAACGGGGCAGGGGCTTGGCCCCGCTCACATCCTCTTCGCGTCTTCGCGTCTTCGCGCGATCATCGTCACGCGAAGGCGCGGAGAAGAGCAGGGCTCATCGCGTCATCGATCGGCGCCCCTCCCGCCACGAAAAAGGCCGGAGGATCGCTCCCCCGGCCTTTCTCATGTCGATCGTCCGGACGGTCAGTCCAGCGGCTTGGCGACTTCCGGTTGCATCGCCGGATCGTCGACGGTGTCGAAGATGCCGCGCCCGACGTAGGAGCGGCGGCGGCTGTAGCCGAAATAGATCAACAGCCCGATCAGCCCCCAGATCGGCAGCACCAGCTTGGCGGTCAGCGGCAGCGACAGATAGAGGCCGACGCAGCCGATGATCGCCAGCGGCGCGACGATATAGACCCCCGGCGTGCGGAACGGCCGCTTGCGGCCCGGATCGGTCTTGCGCAGCACCATCACCGACACCGCCACCATCAGGAAGGCGAACAGCGTTCCCGCGTTGGAATAATCGGCGAGCTTGCCGACCGGCAGCACCGCCGCCGCGATCGCCGCGGCGACGCCGGTGACGACGGTGACGACGTGCGGCGTGTGGAACTTCGGATGCACCGCGGCGAGCCGTTCGGGCAGCAGCCCGTCGCGCGCCATGGTAAAGAAGATGCGGGTCTGGCCGAACATCATCATCAGCACCACCGACGGCAGCGCCAGCACCGCGGCGAGGCCGACCAGCCGCCCGATCGCCGGCCAGCCGATCGTGTCGAGCACATGGACCAGCGCCTCCTTCGAACAGACCAGCGGCTCGACGGCGCCGCCCGCGACGATGCTGGCGCAGCGGCCGGCGAGTTCGGCCGATCCGGGCGCGAGCACCTGACCGGCGCTCATCACCGGCTGCGCGCCGATCGCGCCGATCGCGCCGCTCGCGACGAGCAGGTAGAAGATGGTGCAGATCACCAGGCTGCCGATCAGGCCGATCGGCACGTTGCGCTGCGGGTTCTTGGTCTCCTCCGCCGCGGTCGACACCGCGTCGAAGCCGACATAGGCGAAGAAGATCGACGCCGCGGCGCCGAGCACCCCGACGCCGCCGGTCGGCAGGAAGGGATCGAAATTGGTCGCATTGGCGACCGGCACGGTCAGCGCCACGAAGGCGGTGAGCGCGGCGATCTTGATCAGCACCAGCACCGCGTTGACGCGCGCGCTCTCGGTGGTGCCGATGATGAGCAGCCAGGTGACGAAGGCGACGACGATCACCGCCGGCACGTTGATCCAGCCGCCGACCGACATGGCGGTCTGCAGGTCGGCATTGGGCGTCGCGCCGAACGCGATCTGCATATGCGCCATCAGCGCATCGGCGTTGCTGATCGCCGCGGGGAAGGCGACGCCCAATCCGCGCAGCAATCCGACCGCATGGTTCGACCAGCCGACCGCGACCGCGCTCGCGCCGACCGCATATTCGAGGATCAAGGCCCAGCCGACCATCCAGGCGAGGATCTCGCCCGTCACCGCATAGGTGTAGGTGTAAGCCGATCCCGATACCGGCACCATCGAGGCGAGTTCGGAATAGCAGAGCGCCGCGACCGCGCAGACGAAGCCGGCGACGACGAACGACAGCAGCATGCCCGGCCCCGCCTTTTGCGCGGCTTCGGAGGTGAGGACGAAGATGCCGGTGCCGATGACGGCGCCGATCCCCAGCATGGTCAACTGGAACGCGCCGAGCGAGCGGTGCAGCCCGCGTTTTTCGGCGGTGGCGAGAATGGCGTCGAGAGGTTTGACGCGCCCGAAAATCATGAAGCTCTATCCCCCCAGATGCGGACGGTCGTTGACTGCCGCCGCATGGTGAAGCGAACGATGCTAACCCCTAATGGGGCAGAGGCAATCCCTTATCTGGGTAAGCGGCCCGGCTCACCGCAGCGCGCGGCGCCGGTGCCATCGCCGAGACGGGTGTTTTCAGCCCGCCAGCATCGGCCCCAGCGGACGCCCGCCGAACAGGTGGACGTGGAGGTGCGGCACCTCCTGCCCGGCATCGCCGCCGATATTGGCGAGCAGGCGATAGCCCGGTGCGACCAGCTCGTGCTCGCGCGCGACATGGCCGATCGCGCGGACGAAGCCGGCGATCTCCTCGGCCGAGCCGCGCGCGCTGAAATCGTCCCAGGAGACATAGGCGCCGCGCGGGACGACGAGGATATGCACCGGCGCGACAGGCGCGATATCGTGGAAGGCGACGGCATAATCGTCTTCGTAGACGCGTCGCGACGGGATCTCGCCACGCAGGATGCGGGCGAAGACGTTCTGGTCGTCATAGGGCTGCGTGGCGTCGATCGGCATGTCGGTCCTCCTAGCGCGAGGCTTTCTCGTCATGGCCCGATACGCCCTCGCGCCGGGCCAGTTCGGCGCGCACGTCGTCCAGCCCCAGTCCGGCGTCGGCGAGCAGCACGAGCAGGTGGAAGACGAGGTCGGCCGCCTCGGCGGCGAGCGTTTCCGGCGCGGCGAGCGCGGCGATCACCGTCTCGGTCGCCTCCTCGCCGACCTTCTGCGCGATCTTGGGTCGCCCCTTGGCGAACAGGCTGGCGACATAGGAGCGGCCGGGGTCGGCGGCGTCGCGGCGGGCGCGGATCGTGGCGTCCAGGCGGTCGAGCGGGTCCATCGCCCCCGCTTGGCGCGAGAGGCGGGTGCCGGTCAATCCTTACCTGTGAACCGCCGCCGCAACGCGCGCCGCACCAGCCACAGGCCGAGCGCCGCGACGACGAACAGCGCAAGGTCGGACCATTCGGGGCCGGTGCGACGATGGACGACGCCGGAGTGGCCGCCCGCGACGGAGAGAAGCGCGATCATGGGCGGTTCCGTAGCACGTCTTTGCGGTCCTCACCCCTCGCCGGCTATGCCGTCTCGTCCCCTCTGCCGGCGGGAGAGGGGAAGGCGCGCAGCGCCGCGGGGTGAGGGCAGGGCGATGCGCTCAGTGGCGGCGCACCGGTATCCCCGCCGCGGCGAGGGCGGCGTGCGCGTCGGCGATGCTCGCCTCACCGAAATGGAAGATCGAGGCGGCGAGGACGGCGCTCGCATGGCCGTCGCGCACCCCGGCGACGAGATCGTCGAGGCCACCGACGCCGCCGCTCGCCACCACCGGCACGCTCACCCGGTCGGCGATCGCACGGACGAGGGCGAGGTCGTAGCCGCTGCGCGTGCCGTCGCGGTCCATCGAGGTGACGAGCAACTCGCCCGCGCCGAGCGCGGCGAGCCGTTCGGCATGGGCGATCGCATCGATCCCGGTCGGGCGACGGCCGCCATGGGTGAACACCTCCCAGCGTTCGCCGACGCGGCGCGCATCGACCGAGGCGACGCAGCATTGGCTGCCGAAACGCTCGGCGATGTCGGCGACCACCTCGGGCCGTGCCACTGCCGCCGAGTTGACCGCGACCTTGTCCGCCCCCGCGAGCAGCAGCGCGCGCGCGTCCTCGGCGGAGCGGACGCCGCCGCCGACGGTCAGCGGCATGAAGCAGACCGACGCGGTCCGCCTAACCACGTCGAGGATTGTGCCGCGATCCTCATGGCTGGCGGTGATGTCGAGGAAGCAGAGCTCGTCCGCCCCGGCGGCATCATAGGCGCGCGCCTGTTCGACCGGATCGCCGGCGTCGCGCAGCGCGACGAAATTGACGCCCTTGACGACGCGCCCGTCGGCGACGTCGAGGCATGGGATGACGCGGGCGCGGACGGTCATGACAGGAATGCCCGCACGACGAGGATCGCCGAGACGATCAACAGGATCGCGACACATCCGACCATCGCGACGCTACAGAGCAGGAAGGCGAGCGGATGCTCGTCGCGCCGCACGCCGATCGGGTTGATCCCGCCGAGCGGCATCTCGATCCGGCCGTCGCGGATCTGGTCGCGCAGCGTCGGCACATAGACGCCGGCCACGCCCCCGGCGAACAGACCGGCGAGACCCGGGTTCATCATTCCGCCGCCTGTGCGACGCTGAGCGCGGCGGCGAGGTCGAGCCGGCCGTCGTACAGCGCGCGACCGGTGATGACGCCCTCCACGCCGTCGCGCGCGTGCAGCGCGAGGACGTGGATGTCCGCGATTCCCGCGACGCCGCCGCTGGCGATCACCGGAATGTCGACCGAGCGGGCAAGGTCGACCGTCGCCTCGATGTTCGCGCCCTTGAGCAATCCGTCGCGACCGACGTCGGTGAACAGCAGCGCCGCCACCCCGGCATCCTCGAACCGCCGCGCGAGATCGACGACGCTGGTCGTCGACACGTCCGCCCAGCCCTTGGTCGCGACCATGCCGTCGCGCGCATCGACCGCGACGACGACGCCGCCGGGAAAGTCGCGCGCCGCGCCGCGGACGAATTCAGGATCGTCGAGTGCCGCGGTGCCGATGACGACGCGCGACACGCCGAGGTCGAACCAGCGTTCGACGCTCGCGCGGTTGCGGATGCCGCCGCCGAGCTGCACGTGGCCGGGAAAGCGCGCGACGATGCCGCGCACCGCCTCGCCATTGACCGATTCCCCCGCAAAGGCGCCGTCGAGGTCGACGACGTGGAGATGCTGCGCCCCCGCCTCGGCGAACAGCATCGCCTGTGCGGCGGGATCGTCGCCATAGACGGTGGCGCGGTCCATATCGCCCTCGGCGAGGCGGACGACCTGGCCGTTCTTGAGGTCGATGGCGGGGAAGACGATCAGGCTCACGGCCGCCACTCCAGGAATTTGGCAAGCATCGCCAGGCCGTAGCGCTGGCTCTTCTCGGGATGGAACTGGACGCCGAGCATCGTGTCGCGTGCGATCGCGGCGGTGACCGGGCCGGCATGGTCGCTGGTCGCGATCACGTCCTCGCCCTCGAACATATAGCTGTGCAGGAAATAGGCCTCGCCCGCCGGCACCAGCGGATGGTCGCCGCGCGGCACGACGTCGTTCCAGCCCATATGCGGCACCTTGGCGTCCGTCGTGCCCGGCTCGATCCGCCGCACCCGGCCGCGCACCCAGCCGAGCCCCTGATGGACGCCCATCTCCTCGCCGGAATCCGCCATCAACTGCATGCCGACGCACACCCCGAGGAACGGCGCGCCCTCGCGCCGGACGCGGCGCTCCATCGCCTCGATCATCCCCGGCACGTCGCGCAGCGCCCGCGCGCAGGCGCCGAACGCGCCGACGCCGGGCAGGACGATGCGATCGGCGCGCGCCACCACCTCGGCATCGGCGGTGACGGTAAGGTCGGTGGCGCCCGCCGCACGCAGGGCATTCTCCACCGAATGGAGGTTGCCCGCGCCATAGTCGATCAGCGCGATCGTCATGACAGCAGGTCGCCGAGCGGCAGCGCCGCCATGCTCGCGGTGAAGGGGATGATCTCCGCCGTCGCCAGCCCGCGCGACACGAAGGGATCGGTGGCGATCAGCTCCTCGGTCACGCTCTTGCTGCCGACGACGATGATGATCCCGCCGCTGCGCGGCTGCTTGCGGCCCGAGGCGACGAACCGGCCGTTGGCATAGCCGTCGGCGAGCCAGTCGACATGATCGCTCATCGCCGCGTCGATCGCATCGAGGTCGCCGCCATAGGTCAGCGAGACGATGCACATATGGGCGCCCGGCCGGGCGAAGGGCTCGCTCACAGCACGCCCTTGGTCGAGGGGATCGCATCCGCCTTGCGCGGATCGATCTCGACCGCGGCGCGCAGCGCGCGGGCGAGGCCCTTGAACGCCGCCTCGACGATATGGTGGTTGTTGCTGCCGTACAGCGTCTCGACGTGGAGCGTGATGCCGGCGGTCTGGGCGAAACTGTGGAACCAGTGTTCGATCAGCTCGGTGTCGAGCTCGCCGAGCCGCGACACGGTGAAGGCGGTCTTCCACACCAGCCACGGCCGCCCAGAAATGTCGAGCGCGACGCGGGTCAGCGTCTCGTCCATCGGCGACAGCGCGTCGCCATAACGGCGGATGCCGCGCTTGTCGCCGAGCGCCTGCGCCACCGCCTGGCCGAGCGCCAGCGCCGAATCCTCGACGGTGTGATGCCCGTCGATATGCAGGTCGCCGTCGACCTTGAGGTCGATGTCGATCAGCCCGTGGCGGCTGAGCTGTTCGACCATATGATCGAGGAAGCCGATGCCGGTGTTGATCGAATAGACGCCGGTGCCGTCGAGATTGACGGTGACGTCGATCCGCGTTTCGGCGGTGGAGCGGTTGATCGTGGCGCTGCGCATGTCGGCTCGTCCCATAGGAGCGTGTGGCGTCACACACAATCTTGACCCGTCCGGGCGATACGCTACCCAAGGGGCATGACCGATGGCCTGCCCGATAGCCTTATCCCGTATGACGAGATCGTCCAGGAGGCGCTGCGTGCCGTCGTCGGACGGGTGCTCGGCTCCGTCGCCGAATCGGGCGGCCTGCCCGGCGAGCATCACTTCTACATCACCTTCAAGACGCAGGCGCCGGGCGTCGACATCCCGCAGCGGCTGATCGAACGCTTCCCCGACGAAATGACGATCGTGCTGCAGAACCGCTATTGGGACCTGCTGGTCGACGAGCGCAAATTCTCCGTCGGGCTGAGCTTCAACCAGGTGCCGTCCAAGCTGGTCATCCCCTATTCGGCGATCACCGGCTTCCACGACCCCGCGGTCAATTTCGAACTGCGCTTCCAGGCGACCGAGGACCCGAGCGACGGCCCCGAGCCGCATGACGAGGCGGAGAACGACGGCCCGACCGCGACACCCGCGCCGGACGGATCCAACGTGGTCAGCGTGGACTTCAAGCGGAAGAAATAAGCGTGATCGAGATCGTCGCCGCGCCCGGGGATCGGGAGCGCGAGGCGATCCTCGCGCCGCTCGTCGCCTTCAACGATGCGGCGGTCGGGCCGACCGAGCGTCACCCGGTCGCGATCGTGCTGCGCGACGAAGCCGGCGCTATCGTCGGCGGTCTGTGGGGCATGGCGAGCTATCGCTGGCTGTTCGTGCAATATCTCGTCGTTCCGAGCACAATGCGGGGGCAGGGGCTCGGCCGGCAGCTGATGGCCGCGGCGGAGGCGGAGGCGCGGCGTCTCGATTGCGTCGGCCTGTGGCTCGATACCTTCAGCTTCCAGGCGCGCGGCTTCTACGAAAAGCTCGGCTATCGCTGCTTCGGTCAGATCGACGACTATCCACCAGACGAAGCGCGATTCTTCCTGTCGAAGCGGATCGGCTGACCGTGGCTGGGCGGCGATGCTATGCCGGATCGGGTTTCGTCACTCGAAACAACGGCTTCGCGCACGCATAGGCCGCCTTGTACGGCTTGTCCCAACACCGCGCGAGACCCTCGAAGACGTTCATATTCAACGGCCAGGAGACAGGGTGCGGCTTGCCGTCAGGACCGTTGAAGGTAACGCCGGTCGGGCGCGGCAGCGCGGCGAGCTTGGCCTTCGCCATGTCAAACGCCGGGCGGTCGCGGCGCAGGAAGGCGATCGTGCCGTCGACATAGAGATTCCAGCCGAAGCCATGATCCTGCTCGGCAGTCTTATAGGCCCGGCGGAACAACGCGATCGCCGCAGCGGTCTGGCCTAGATCGGCGCGCAACTGCCCCTCGTGCCAGTACAGGATGGTTTCGCGGGCATGATGCGCAACGCGCCAGTCGCGGATGAGGTCGGCCGCGTCCGCCTCGCACCCATCCTCCTCCAACTTGCGCCAACCGCCGGTCATATCCTGATCGAAAGCGTTCAGATCGAGCGCGAGCAGCCGATCGCGATCATAAGCGCAGGGCGCGGCGGCGGTCGGCTGCGCGACCAGCAGGGCGATCCAAATCATCAGCGCCGAGACTGCGCGACCGCTGCCCTTGAATCAACCCACCCCGACGGTGATATTGCGTCGCATGACCACGCGCACCGAAACCGACTCGATCGGCCCGATCGAGGTTCCCGCCGACGCCTATTGGGGCGCGCAGACCGAACGCAGCCTCGAGAATTTCCCCTTCGGTCCGCGCGAGCGGATGCCGGTCGAGATTGTCCATGCGCTGGCGATCGTCAAACAGGCCGCGGCGCGGGTCAATCGCCGCCATGGCCTCGCCGCCGACAAGGCCGAGGCGATCGAGGCCGCGGCGGCGGAGATCGTCGCCGGGACGCTCGACGATCAATTCCCGCTGGTCATCTGGCAGACCGGCAGCGGCACCCAGTCGAACATGAACGTCAACGAGGTGATCGCCGGCCGCGCCAACGAGCGGCTGACCGGCACACGCGGTGGCAAGACCCCCATCCACCCCAATGACGACGTCAACCGCGGTCAGTCGTCCAATGACAGTTTCCCGACCGCGCTTCACGTCGCCGCCGCGCTGGCGGTGACGCGACAGCTCTATCCCGCCTTGCAGAGCCTGCACGACGCGCTCGCCGCCAAGGCGGCGGAGTGGGACGATCTCGTCAAGATCGGCCGCACGCATCTGCAGGATGCGACGCCGCTGACGCTCGGCCAGGAATTTTCGGGCTATGTCCAGCAGCTCGCCAATGCGCGGGCGCGGATCGAGAGCACGGTCGAACGCGCCATCCTGCCGCTCGCGCAGGGCGGCACCGCGGTCGGCACCGGGCTGAACGCGCCGCAAGGCTTCGCCGAGGATGTCGCGGCGGAGATCGCCGCGCTGACCGGCCTGCCGTTCGTCACCGCGCCCAACAAGTTCGAGGCGCTGGCGTCGAACGACGGGCTGGTCGACCTCCACGGCACGCTCAACGTCCTCGCCGTCGCGCTGACCAAGATCGCCAACGACATCCGCCTGCTCGGCTCCGGCCCGCGCTCGGGCCTCGGCGAGCTCGACCTGCCCGCCAACGAGCCCGGCAGCTCGATCATGCCCGGCAAGGTCAATCCGACGCAGGCCGAGATGCTGACGATGGTCGCCGCGCAGGTGATGGGCAACAATGCCGCGGTCACCGTCGGCGGATTGCAGGGCCATATGGAGCTCAACGTCTTCAAGCCGCTGATCGGGGCGAACGTGCTCCGGTCGATCGCGCTGCTCAGCACCGGCATGCAGAGCTTCGCCGACCGCACTGTCGCCGGCCTCCGCGCCAATCGCGACCGTATCGCGCAACTGGTCGAGCAATCGCTGATGCTGGTGACGGCGCTGGCGCCCGAGGTCGGCTATGACAATGCCGCCAAGATCGCCAAACACGCCCATCAGACCGGCACGACGCTGCGCCAGGCCGTTCTGGCGCTCGGGCTGGTCGACGAAGCGACCTTCGACCGGCTGGTGCGGCCGGAGACGATGATCGGGCGGTAGATGTCGCGATACGGCAGCCGGTGACGCGCTGATCCGGACGCTTTTGCCGGCTGAACCACGTTCGCGGCGCGATCCCGTCCGGGTCGGGACGGGATCGGCGACAGCAATTCCGGTCGCCGCGATACGGAGATCGCCTCCGTATCGGCGGTGAAAATAATTCTTCTTCCGCGTTCGGGCGAAGCCATTCGGATTAACCAGATACTGTCGTCGGGCGGCGGCCACTAGCGGCGAAAGCCGCCAATTCCCTATGCGGACGGCCGCGATGCCGCCGAAATTTGCTCTAGATTAGTTAATCAGAGCGATGGGGGAGGCGGATAAGCGGTGCGAAACTGGATTGTCGGGCGGAAGCGTCCATCGATGGCCGAATTTTACTTCAATGCCTCGCCGGAGGCGATCTACATGGTGCAGGACGGGCGGTATATCGACTGCAATCCTGCGGCGCTGCGGCTGTTCGGCCGCACCCGCGACGACTTCATCGGCCAGCCGCTGGGACTGACGTCCCCCGAATTGCAGGACAATGGCGTATCCTCGCGCGCCGCGACCGCCGCTCTGTTGCAGGAGGTGGAGCGTACCGGCGTCGCGCGGATGCCGTTCCGCGGGTTGCGCAAGGACGGCAGCCAGTTCCCCGCCTTGGTGTCGGTCTTCCTCGCGGAGAATGACGGGCGCCCCGCGATCATCGCGACCTGCATGGACATCAGCGAGATCGACGCGCTCATCACGGCGATCACCGGCGGGCTGAGCCGGCTGGCCGGGGGCGATCTCACCCAGCCGATCGCCACCAGGCTCGATGAGCGGTACGAGCCGGTGCGCGCCGCCTATAACAAGGTGCTCGTCGATCTGCGCGCGATCATCGCCGGGGTCGGCGAGCGTGCCGATGCGATCGATGCCGACACGCATGCGATCCGCCGCGATGCCGAGGCGCTTGCCGAGCGCACCGAACGCCAGGCCGCCGCGCTGGAAGAAAGCGCCGCCGCGCTCGAGGTGCTGACGCGCGATGTCGCGGCGGCGGCGACGGACGGCATCCGCGCCGATCAGCTCGCGGCCGAGGCGAGTGCGGCCGCCGCGGCGAGCGGCGACGTGGCGCAGCGCGCGATCGCGGCGATGCATGGCATCGAGCGGAGCGG
Organism: Sphingomonas sp. RIT328; assembly: GCF_000632225.1. Lineage (GTDB taxonomy): Bacteria > Pseudomonadota > Alphaproteobacteria > Sphingomonadales > Sphingomonadaceae > Sphingomonas > Sphingomonas kyungheensis. The sequence goes on along the minus strand of NZ_JFYV01000023.1, from coordinate 39,019 downwards.
CACCGAAATCGGTGACATCATCGCGCTGATCGACGGCATCGCCTTCCAGACCAATTTGCTCGCGCTCAACGCGGGTGTCGAGGCGGCGCGGGCGGGCGATGCCGGCCGCGGCTTCGCGGTGGTGGCGCAGGAGGTGCGCGCGCTCGCGCAGCGGTCCGCCGAAGCCGCGCGCGAGGTCAAGGCGCGGGTCGGCGCGGTCGGCGGCGAGATCGCCACCGGCGTGCGGCTGGTCGGCGAGACCGATGCGGCGCTCCGCCATATCCGCGAACGCGTGGAGGACGCGCGTGCGCTCGTCGCGCGGGTCGCCGACAGCGGACGCAGTCAGGCGGAGGGGCTCGGCCAGATCAACACGGCGATCAACGAACTGAGCGTGATGACGCAAGAAAATGCCGCAATGGCGCAGGAGACCAAGGCGTCCTCCTCCGGCCTGGCCGGTCGCGCCGCCGAACTGGGGCAGCAGATCGCGCGCTTCCGGCTCGAACCCGCCCCGGCCGGCGGCGGGCGGGTGCTGACGCCGATAGCGCCGCGCCGCGCCGCGCTGACCCGCCGGAGCGGGTAGGGCGGGGCCTATCGGCGGCGTGATGGCCTATTCGTACCGGACCGGACCCTAAACGAGGAACTTCCCTTCGACTCGCGCGCTTGCTTTTCCGCAACGTCAAGAGGGGACGCACGTGAGCACCACCACCACCGGCGCGCTGATCGGCGCGGCGATCGATTCGCTGTCCGGCGATGACGACGGCGTCGCCGATGGCGCGATCATCGGTGCGGTGACCGCCAACGTCCTCAAGGTCGTCGCACCGCTCGTCGTCACCTATGCGGTCGGCTGGGGGGTGTTGCGCGGCGCGGCGGAACTCAAAGACTGGATTTTCGGAGAGGTAGAATGATCGGCAGGATTATCGGTGCGCTCGTCGGACGCGAGATGGATCGTCGCGAGGGCGGCGGCGGGCTTAAGGGCGCCGCGATCGGCGCGCTGACCATGGGCGCGATGCGCCGCATGGGTCCGCTCGGCATGCTGATCGGCGGCGGCTACGTCGCCAAGAAGGCCTATGATCGCCGCCGTCAATCGCGCGGCGCCTGACCCCTCCGGCTCCCGCCGCCGCGCGGGAGCCGTGACCTTCCGTGACTTTTCAACGGTCGCGCGCTTGACGCCTGCCCCCGGCAGACGCCACTAGCGCGCATGCCGTCGTCACACCCCGCCGATCCGCACCACTTCCGCCGTCGCGGCGTGTTGTTCGTGCTGTCCTCGCCGTCCGGCGCTGGCAAGTCCACCATCGCGCGCAAATTGCTCGCCGACGAACCCGAACTGGCGATGTCGGTCTCGGCGACGACGCGGTCGATGCGGCCCGGTGAGGTCGACGGCAAGGACTATCATTTCGTCGATCTTGAGGAATTCCGCCGCATGGTCGCGGCGGACGAGTTCCTCGAATGGGCGCATGTCTTCGACCATCGCTACGGTACGCCGCGCGCGCAGGTCGAGGCGATGCTCGCCGCCGGCAAGGACGTCTTGTTCGACATCGACTGGCAGGGCGCGCAGCAGCTGTTCCAGATCGCGGGCGGGGACGTCGTCCGCGTCTTCATCTTCCCGCCGTCGATGGAAGAGTTGCGCGCACGGCTGACCAACCGCGCCACCGACAGCAGCGCGGTGATCGAGGCGCGGATGGCGCGCGCGGCGAACGAGGTCAGCCACTGGGACGGCTACGACTATGTGCTGGTCAACGACGATGTCGAGCAATGCTTCCAGGGGGTGAAGACGATCCTCGCTGCCGAGCGGCTCAAGCGCTCGCGTCAGACCGGGCTGATCGGCTTCATCCGCAAGCTCACCCGCACGTCCTGAGCGCGTTCAGGAACGCCACCGCCGCGTCATAATCGCGGCGGGCGTTGGCGAGCGCCTGCGCGGCGAGCGCATCCTCGCCCCATTGTTCGGCCTGGAACGTCTGGTCGACCTGCGCCGCCGCCCACAGGGTGTCGGCATCGCCGGCCCGGTCGAGCAGCGCGAGCGCGAGCACCAGCGATCCGGTGATCGTCACCACCGGCGACAGGCCGGCGAGCGTGAACGGATCGCCCGCCGCGACCGCCTCGCCGAGCCGCGCCAGCGTCGCCGCTGGCTGCGCCCGCGGCATGACGCCGCTCACCGTCTCGAAATGCACGTCATAGCGGGCGCGCGCCCAGTCGAGCCACGGATCCCACGCCGCCCGCTGCCGCGCGACCAGCGCCTCGGGCGATTCGGCGCGATAATAGAGCAGGTCGCTGTCGGCATAAGCGGCGAGGCCCGCGGCGAAGGCGGCGGGGGCGGGGGCGATCCGGTCGATCGCCGCATTGGCGAGCCCGGTCAGCGGCATCGCGCGCGGATCGATCGTCTCGCCGACCGCACGCCATTCGTCGGCGACCAGCGCGGCGAGCGCCGGCGTCGGCAGGGCAAGCGGCGTCCGCCCCGGCGTGCGCACCGGCCGCCCGTCGAGCGTGACGACGCGATCGGCATCGACGCCGACCTCCTTCCAGAATCGCTTCACAAGCGCGGCGTCCGCCAGCGCTGCGCCAGGCTCGCCGGCACGATCGCGATCACCGCCAGCGCCGACAGCGTGATCGCGACGCCGAGCAGCTTGCTGGGCCAGTCGTGCGCGCGCACCGCCAGCACCAGCCCGAACACCGCGCCGAGGCTGCCGGCGATCCGGCTGCCGACGATCGCCAGCCAGCGGTTGCGTGCCTGTGTATCGTCGCGGCTCATGCGAGGATCTCCAGCAGCGCCTGCGTCCGCGACGCGACGACCTGCGCACCGCCGCGGACCAGATCGTGGACGTCGTGATAGCCCCAGGCGACGCCGACCGCGCGGGCGCCCGCCGCCTTGGCCATCGCCATGTCGAAGCTGGTGTCGCCGATCATCGCGCAATCGGCGGGTGCCGCCCCCGCCTCGGCGATGGCGGCGAGCAGCATCGCCGGATCGGGTTTGGACGGGTGCCGGTCCGCCGTCTGCAGCGTCACGAAATGGTCGGACAGGCCATGGTGGGCGAGGATATGGGCGAGCCCGCGATCCGATTTGCCGGTGGCGACGCCGAGCCGCCAGCCGCGCGCGCGCAGCGTATCGAGCACCTCGACAATCCCCTCGAACAGCGGCTCTTCGGCCATCCGGCCGCTGGTCCGCAACTCGAAGAAGGCGTCCTTGTAATCCGCCGCGATCCGGCGGTGGTCGGCGTCGTCCGCGTGCGGCACCAGCGCCCGCACCGCCTCGACCAGGCTCAGTCCGACGATCCGGCGGATCTCGGCGCGCGGCGGCGGCGGCAGTTTGGCGATGGCGAAGGCGGTTTCCATCGCGAGACAGATATTGGCCTGACTGTCGACCAACGTCCCGTCGCAATCGAACACGGCAAGCCGGATCATGGGCTCAATCCTTGCTGCCGCGGCGCCGGCGTTCGCCGCGATGTTCCTTGCGCATCGTCTTGGCGTGCGCCTTGGCGCGCTGCTTCAGCACGGCCTTGGGGGGCGGGCCCTTCTTCGGCTCCTCGAACGGCATCGCATCGCCCTTCGCCTCGTCGAAGCCGAGCGTCGCCAGGCTCTCCGCGAAATGCGTCGGCAGCGCGGCAGTTTCGTCGATGCTGCCGCCGTCGGGATGGTCGACGCGGATCCGGCGCGAGTGGAGGTGCATCTTGCGGCTGACCCCACCGGTGAGGAAGGCCGCGGCGCCGCCATATTTGCCGTCGCCGACGATCGGATGGCCGATCGCCGCCATATGGACGCGCAACTGGTGCGTGCGCCCGGTGAAGGGTTGCAGCTCGACCCAGGCGCAGCGATTGCCGGCGCGCTCGATGACGCGATAGCGGCTGCGTGCCGCCTGGCCGTTCTCCTCGTCGACGTGCATCTTCTCGCCGCCGGTGCCGGGCTGCTTGCCGATCGGCAGATCGACCATGCCGTCGTCGATCGACGGGACGCCGACCACCAGCGCCCAATAGACCTTGCGCGCGGTGCGGCCCGAGAAGGCCTTGGCGAAGAAGCCGGCGGCGCGCGTCGTCCGCGCGACGAGCAGCGCGCCCGACGTATCCTTGTCGAGCCGGTGGACGAGCTTGGGGCGGCCCTCCGCCTCATATTGCAGCGCGTCGAGCAGGCCGTCGACATGTTCGGAGGTCTTGGTGCCGCCCTGCGTCGCAAGGCCGGGCGGCTTGTTGATCACCAGCGCCTGGAGATCCTTGTGGATCACCATCTCGCGCGCATAGGCGATCTGGTCGTCGCTGAGCGGCGGCCGCTCGCGCTTGGGGCGGGGGGCGTCGGCGGTATCGGCGATCGCCGGTTCGGGCGGCGGCACGCGCAGCGTCTGGCCTGCCTTGATCCGGTCACCGGGCGTCGCGCGCGCGCCATCGACGCGCAGCTGGCCGGTGCGCGCCCATTTGGCGACGGTGGTGAAGCTCGTCTCGGGCAGATGACGCTTGAACCAGCGATCGAGCCGGATGCCGTCGTCGTCATAGCCGACGTTATACTGGCGGACGCCGTCGCGCCCTTCGGTCTTGCCCTCGCTCATGCCGCCGCTCCGCCGAGCACGGCGCGCGTCAGGGCAAGGCCGGCGAACAGCGCGACGATCGATCCGATCACCGAGACGAGGGCATAGCCGAGCGCCGGGCCGATCGCCCCGCGCTCGATCATCGTCACCACGTCGAGGCTGAAGCTCGAGAAGGTGGTGAAGCCGCCGAGCACGCCGACGCCGATGAACAATCGCCACGATTCGGCGCTGCCGCCGGCGCGGGCGAGGATCGCGGTCAGCATGCCCATCAGCAGCCCGCCGATCAGATTGACCGCGAGCGTGCCGACCGGAAACGCCGGCCCGAAGACGGCGAGCGCGGCGCGGCCGGTGAGATATCGTGCGGCAGACCCGAGGGCGCCGCCGATCATGACGAACAGAAGAGGCATGGTGCCAGCCCTAGAGGACTATTCAAGCCAAGGGAATGCGGGGCGTTGGCGCGCCGGTCAGTGCAGCAGCCCGGCGGCGCGCAAGGCGTCGTTGATGACGCCGGCCACACCGCCCGCGCGCTGCGGAGTGGGAGGCGTGACCCGGGTCAGCCTCGGGCGCGCCTCGCCGGTCGAAAGGGCAGGGGCGAGACCCCAGAAGGCGGCGATCCGGCGCGTCGACGAAATGCCGACGTCGAGCATGAACGGCGCGGGCATGCCGCACGCCTCCGGTCCGTGCGCGGCGATCGGCGTGCCATGGCCCATGCCGTGGATGCGATGATCCTCCAGCACCAGCCGCCCGCCGGCGTCGCGCCAGCCGCGATAGGCGCGCTGGCCTTCGCTGGTGCGGATCGCCGGTTCGGCGGACAGGTCGTGCATCGCGCGCCATTGCGTCAGCAGCGCCTCGGCATTGACGGGATCGACGGTGGCGTCGGCATCGCCGTGCCAGACCGACAGCGTCGGCCAGCCGCCGCCGTGCCGCGATGCCTGATGCGCGAGCCGGCCGAGCGCGGCGGCGTCGGGCATGTTCTGCCCGCGCATCCGTTCGAGCGCCTGCATCACCCCCGAAGCGGTGCCATAGGGCAGGCCGCCAAGGATCGCGCCGCCGGCGAACAGCTCGGGATAGGTGGCGAGCATCACCGCCGCCATCGCGCCGCCCGCCGACAGGCCGGTGACGAACACCCGTGCCGGATCGACATCATGATCCGCGCTGACCGCGGCGATCATCTCGCGGATCGAAAACGCCTCGCCGTGATCGTGGCTGACATCCTCGGGCGCGAACCAGTTGAAGCAGAGATTGGGATTGTTGGCGCGCTGCTGTTCCGGGAAGAGCAGCACGAAGCCCTGCGCATCGGCGAGCTGCGACCAGCCCGATCCGGCATCATAGCCGGCGGCGGTCTGCGTGCAGCCGTGCAAGACGACGACGAGCGCCGGGCGGGCGGGCACCGTCGCCGGCACATAGACGCGCGCGCGCAGGTTGCCGGGATTGCGGCCGAAGCCGGGGCGGTCGCCCAGCCGGTCGACCCCGTCGGACGACGGCATCCGTTGCGCCTGCTCGGCGGCGAGCCGGGCGATCGTGTCTGACAAACGACGCATGCGCGCACTCCGAAAGGGACAGGATCGCCACCCGACGTGTGATGCTGCAATGCACAATATGGCGTGGGCGTCAGCGATAGCAAGGAAGCCGCCGTATCTTCTCGCGGCGACTGCCTTTCCTGCGACGCTCAGCGGACGATCAGGTCGATTTCGCTGCCGCCGCCGGGCGCGGCGCTGGCGTAGACGACATAGGCCGAGTCGCCGCGCGTGCCGCCGAGCACGTGTTGCGCGCCCGAGGCCTGATGGTCGACGCTATAGCCGGCGCGGCTGACGCGCGCATTGTACCAGTCGAGGATGCGCCCGACCGGGGCGCTGCTGGTGAAGCTGACGGCGCGAAGGCCGCAGGCATCGTTGCCCGCCGCCTCGCGTACCCGCGCATCGGGGTAGAGCGGCACCGCCGCGGGCAGCCGGTTCGCCCAGCCCGCCGAATAGGTGACACGCTGCGCACAGGCCGCCTGTCCCGCCGACTGGCGCTTGGCGAGCTCGCCGAGCGTCAGGGCGCCGTCGGCGGCCCGGCATCGCGGGCAGTCGCGTCCGGCGGCGGGGGTCGGCTTGAGGTCGGCGGCGGCGACGTGGTCGCTGGTCGGGACGACCGGCTCGGGCGGCGCCGACAGCGGATCGGGGCGGCTCGGCGGCCGGACGACGTTGGTGTTGGCGCTTTGCGTCAGCGCCGGGTCGACCATGATCTGGTCGCGCAGCGCCGCGGTCAGCGTCGGATCGGCCTGATTGCCCGATCCCGCGGTCAGCTCGCGGTCGAGGCTGTCGAGATCCTGCTGCGAGGCGGGCGGCTTGCTGCACGCCGCCAGCGCGAGCGTCAGCAGGAGGAGGGCGGGGCGGGCGGTCACCCCCTTGTCATGGCGCAGCAGCGGTTAAGGCGCCACCGGCATGTGCGGTTAACAGAACGTCACGCGGCGGTGGCTTGTCCCGTGCGGGGACGGCAGCCATATCGTCGCCATGCTCAACATCGTCTCCATCGCCCTCGGTCTGGTCACGCTGACGCTTGGGTTGGTCGCCTTCATTCCGCTGCTCGGCTGGATGAACTGGATCGTCATCCCGATCGGCATCGTCGGCGTGGCGGTCGGCGCATTGTCCTCGTCCAACGGCGGACGCAACCTCAACCTCGTGCTGATCGTGATCTTCGCGATCCGGCTGAGCCTGGGCGGCGGGATCTTCTAACGCTGGTCTAACCCTCGTCGGGTGGGGCGACGGGCTCGGTCTCGACCGCCGTTGCCGCCTCGTCTTCGGGCGTCACCGTCTGCGGCCGATCGCGGAGAGCGGCGCGTCGGTCGCGGCGCAGATCATCGGCGGTGTCATGGCGGTCGCCGTGACGCGCGCGCAGATCGGCGCGGGGATCGTCGTCGCGGCTGTCGTGATCGAGATAATCGCCGCGATGCGCGCGCAGGTCGCCGCGCGGATCATTGTCGGCCAGCGTGTGCGCCCGCAACGGGTATAGGATGATCGTATCGCCGTCGCGCACCTGTCCGGGCGACAGGGCAAGTGCTTCATCGACTCCGGGCAGGGCCGCGAAACCGACGGCGGCGAGGATCAACGGACGCATCGGACCATCCCTGTGGCGGATGGCCGATCGTATACCGTCGGTCGGATCGGTCGACAATGGTCCCCCGGCCGCGGTCGCGGCCGGGAGAGCCCGGCTCAGCCGAAGGTCGTGTCGAGCGTAATGTCGCAGTCGAGCACCTTCGACACCGGGCAGCCCGCCTTCGCCTCATTGGCGATACGCTCGAATTCGGCGCGGTCGAGGCCCTCGACATGACCGGTCAGCGTCAGCGCGGACTTGGTGATGGTGAAGCCGTCGCCATCCTTGTCGAGCGTCACCTTGGCGTCGGTCTTGAGATTGCCCTGGCTATGGCCGGCGCCGGCGAGCGCGAAGGCGAGCGCCATCGTGAAGCAACCGGCATGGGCGGCGGCGATCAGCTCCTCGGGGTTGGTGCCGGGGCCATCCTCGAACCGGGTGTTGAAACCATATTGCGCGTCGGACAGGATACCCGATTGCGTCGAGATCTTGCCCTTGCCTTCTTTGCCAAGGCCTTCGTAGCTCGCCGAAGCGCTGCGCGACACCATCTTCTGTCTCCAATTGGGAAAGGTCCGGTTGCGATACGCAGAAGGGGCGCCGCGAGTTGCCCCGCGACGCCCCTGCCGATCGAATTAGCTGCGGCTTAGCGGCAGCGACGCTTGCCGCCGCGGTCGATCTCACGACCGAGCAGACCACCCGCTACCGCGCCGCCGAGCGTGCCGACCGTGCGGTCGCCGCGCGTGTCGATCGTGCGGCCGAGCAGCGCACCGCCGACCGCGCCGACCACCGCGCCGGTGGTGCCGTCGGGCTTCTTGCAGCGCAGACGGCCGCGATCGTCGCGCCATTCGCGATACTTGTGGCGCTGCGCATCCGCCTTGGAGACGGGGATCGCCATCGTCGCCGGGACCACCATTGCCGCACAGCCCATCGCCAGCATCAAACTCCGCATTCTACTACTCCCGTGGTTCGAAAATCATGTTGCAACAACGTCATCCTGTTAGGCGCGGTTGCATGAACCTGAAACAACGTTCCGTTCAGGAAACGATTTCGGTATCGGCCTCCGCCGTGCGCCGCTTGCGATAGCGGTCGGCGAGCAGCGCCGCGCCGAGGACGAAGCCGCCCGGTGCGAGCAGGATGACGGCGGCGAGCCCGATCTGGGTTTTGGTGATACGCATCCGTCCGGACGTAGCGGCCGGTGATGAACGACGGATGAGGGCGGCCTAGAACTTCGTCTTGAAGTGCAGCATCGCCCGCGGTGCGCTCTTGCCGTCGGGCATCGTGCCCTGTTCGGCCTGTGCCGCCATGTCGACCGTGCCGATCGTCGTGCGGGCGCGGATCGGCCGTTCGGCGTAGCGCGTCGGATCGAGCCGAGGGAGCCGGTCGGCGGTGCGGTCGCGCCCGCAGACGACGATATCGCCCCGTGCGTCCTCCGTCCCGCACGGCACCGCCGCCGTCGCGGGCGCGACCGGGCGCATGTCGGCGGGCAGGGGCGGACCCGCGACCGGCAGGCTCTGCAACGCCATCATCACCGCCAGCCGCATCCCGATCGCCTCCCGACGACGGCGATGCTGCCGAGGGATTGCGGCAAAGGCGTGACGGCTGCTTCGGTAGACCGCAGCGGTTCGGAATTGAAAAGGTTCACGCGGAGGCGCGGAGATGTGGCTTGCGGGGAGGTCCTCCCGATTCCTTGGTCGGAGAGGAGATGCCGCTGACGCGGCGGGCGCGACGCCGCGTGGGGTCCTATCCGCTGGCGGACAGTCCCCCGACCCTAGCGATAGTTGAAGCTGATGCTAATCCGTTCGCCCTTGGCGGCATTGGCGACCACCTCGTGCCGCAGCCAGCTTTCCCACAGGAAGACGCTGCCCGGCTGCGGTGCGGCATAGACGAAGGTGGCGTGATCCTCACCCGCGTCGGCGCGGCGGGTCGGTGCCGCCATCATCATCGCCAGCCGCGGGTCCTCGAGCTTGAGCGCGCCGGCGCCCGGCGGCGTCGCGATATAGAGCGTGCCGCTCACCGCGCTGTGCGGATGGATATGGCCCGAATGCGTGCCGCCCGGCTTGAGCACGTTGACCCACAGGCTGTCGAGCTTGAGCCGCCGCCCGCCGAGGTCGAAGGCACAGGCTTCGGCAAAGCGCGCGACATGCTTGTTGAGCAGCCGGACGAGGTCGGCGAAGCGCGGATCGCGCGCCGGCAGATCGTTGAGCGAGGCATAGGAGGTATAGCCGCGATAGCCATGCGCCTTCGACCAGGCGACGCCGGCGCGATCCTCGCGTGCGAGATCGTGGCACGCCTCCTCGAGTTCGGCGAGCAGCGCGGCATCGCCGAGATCGTCCTCGTAGAAGCGCGTGGCGAAGAGCGAGCGGACGGTCATGCCGCGAGCCGCATCGCGACATCGTTCATAAAGCGGACGTCGTCACCCGCGGCGAGCCACGGCGCCTCCGCACCGATCGCGCCGAGCATGTCGGCGAGCGGATCGAGCTCCGCCTTGGCGTAATTGCCGAGGACATAGCCGGTGACGCGATCCTTGTGGCCGGGATGGCCGATGCCGATCCGCACCCGCCGGAACTCGGGGCCGAGATGCTGGTCGGTCGAGCGCAGCCCGTTGTGCCCGGCGGTGCCGCCGCCGCGCTTCACCTTGACCTTGAACGGCGCGAGATCGAGCTCGTCGTGGAAGACGGTGAGCGCGTCGGGTTCGAGCTTGTAGAAGCGCAACGCCTCGCCGATCGCGCGGCCGCTGTCATTCATGAAGGTGGCGGGCTTGAGCAGCAGCACCTTCTGGTTGCCGACGCGGCCTTCCTGCGTCCAGCCCTGGAACTGCTTCCGGACCGGCGCGAAGCCGTGCATGTCGGCGATCAGGTCGATCGCCATGAAGCCGACATTGTGGCGGTGCATCGCATATTGCGGCCCCGGATTGCCGAGCCCGGCCCAGATCTGCATGGGAAATCCTTCTTCGCTGGCGGCCTCTTAGGCGAGGCCGTCGCCCGCGTCATCCGTGCGTTCGGCAAGGCTGCCGCGTGTCGCGGCGGCGGGGGAGCGGGCCGGCACCGTCATCAGGCACGCAGCAGCCGCTCGGTATCCTCATGCGCCTGTTGCAGCAGCACGATGGTGGCGTCGCGCGCGGCGGCGGGATCGCTGGCCGCGATCGCGTCGAACAGCCGGCGGTGCTGCGGCATCGAATCGCGCGGGCGGCGGCGGTCGCGGAACTTGAAGATCGTCGTCCAGCGCACCGCCGAACCGATGCTGCCCGACAGGCTGACCAGCAGTTCGTTGTCGGTCGCTTCGAGGATGACGTTGTGGAAACACTGGTCGGCGGCCTGGCCCTCGGCGGTGTCGAGCCCGAGCGACGCCATCCGCAGCAGCGCCTCGTCCATCCGCGCCAGCTGATCGGCGCTGCGGTAGCGCGCGGCGAGTTCGGCGGCGGCGGGCTCGACGATCATGCGCAGCTGGAACAGGCTGCGCACGAAGGCGGCGGGCGGTTCGCCCTCGAACATCCAGGCGAGGACGTCGGGGTCGAGCAGATTCCACAGGCTGCGCTCGCGCACCCGCGTGCCGGACTTGGGCCGGCTTTCGACCAGCCCCTTGGCGGAGAGCATGCGCAGCGATTCCCGCACCACGCTGCGCGACACGCCGCGCCGGCCGGCGATGTCGATCTCGCCGGGGATGACGCTGCCGGGCGGATACTGTCCGGTGACGATGGCGATGCCGAGGTCGCGGGCGATCAAACTGTGCGCGGGTTCGCGCCGTTCACCCTTGACCATGCGTTCTCCCTTCTATGTCTGACAAGCGTTAAGCGTCCCGTCGCCGCTTGGGAAGCCTTGGCGCGTCCCGGCATCCGGGCTAGCGCATCCGCCATGGCCGTTACCGACATCGCCACGCGCACCTGGGATCACAATTGGCGGCTCGATCCGATCGTGCGCAGCCTGCTCGACACCGATTTCTACAAATTGCTGATGCTGCAGATGATCCGCCATCTGCACAGCGATACGCAGGCGACCTTCCGGCTGATCAACCGCAGCACCGGCGTGCGACTCGCCGAGGTGATCGACGAGGCGGAGCTGCGCGCGCAGCTCGATCATGCCCGCACCGTCCGCTTCGCCAAGAAGGAGCTGATCTGGCTTGCCGGCAACAGCTTCTACGGCAAGCAGCGCATGTTCGCGCCCGACTTCATCCAGTGGCTGGGCGATTTCCAGCTGCCGCCCTACCATCTGCACCGCGTCGACGGACAGTTCGAGCTGACCTTCGACGGGCCGTGGACGCATACGACGATGTGGGAGATCCCCGCGCTGGCGATCGTCAACGAACTGCGCGCACGCGCCGCGCTGCGCGACAAGGGCCGGTTCGCGCTCGACGTCCTCTATGCCCGCGCCAAGGCGAAATTGTGGGAGAAGGTCGAGCGGTTGCGCGCGCTGCCCGATCTGGTGATCTCCGATTTCGGCACGCGCCGCCGCCACGGCTTCCTGTGGCAGCGCTGGTGCGTCGAGGCGTTGAAGGAGGGGTTGGGCAGCCGCTTCATCGGCTCGTCCAACGTGCTGCTCGCGATGGACAATGATCTGGAGGCGATCGGCACCAACGCGCACGAGCTGCCGATGGTGATGGCCGCGCTCGCCGACGACGATGCCGGCGTCGCGGCCGCGCCCTATCGCGTGCTGCAGGAATGGCAGGCGCATTACGACGGCAATCTGCGCGTCGTGCTGCCCGATGCCTTCGGCACCACCGCCTTCCTGCGCGATGCTCCCGACTGGGTGGCGAACTGGACCGGCTTCCGCCCCGACAGCGCGCCGCCGATTCCCGCGGGCGAGCAGATCATCGCCTGGTGGCAGGCGCACGGCCAGGACCCGCGCGACAAGCTGCTGATCTTCTCCGACGGCATGGATGTCGACAGTATCGAGCGCGTCTATCGCCATTTCCACGGCCGGGTGCGGATGAGCTTCGGCTGGGGCACCAATCTGACCAACGACTTCCGCGGCTGCGACCCCGATGGCGCGGCGGGGCTCGAACCGATCTCGCTCGTCGCCAAGGTGACGCGTGCCGACGGCCGCCCGGCGGTCAAACTGTCCGACAATCCCGCCAAGGCGACCGGCGAACCGGACGAGATCGCCCGTTACCTGCGCATCTTCGGCGCGGACGGGCATAAGGAAAGCGCGGTGCACGTATGACGCCTCCGATCGACATCCTCGCGCTGTCACCGCTGCCCGATACGCTCGCGCCGTCGCTCGCCGGGCGATATGCCACCCATATCGGGCTCGACGATGCGCCGTGCGATCGGGTCCGCGCGCTGGTCGGGGGCGGGGCGATGCAGGTGGATGCGGCGCTGCTCGCGCGGCTGCCGGCGCTGGAGATCGTCGCGATCCACGGCGTCGGCCATGACGGCGTCGATCAGGCGGCGCTGGCGGCGCGCGGCATCCGCCTTGCGATCACTGCGGGAACGCTGACCGAGGATGTCGCCGATCTGGCGATCGGGCTGTGGCTGGCGGTCGAGCGGCGGATCGTCGCCAATGATCGCGCGGTGCGCGGCGGCGGCTGGGACGTGCCGCTCGCCCGGCGCGCGACCGGACGGCGGATCGGCATCTTCGGGCTCGGCGCGATCGGTCGGGCGATCGCCGCGCGTGCCGCGCCCTTCGCCGCCGACCTGATCTACACCGCGCGCAGTGCCAAGGACGTGCCGTGGCGCTTCGTCGCCGATCTTACGACGCTGGCGGCGGAGAGCGACGTGCTGTTCCTCGCCGCCGCGGCCGGTCGCGAGACGCATCATGCGGTCGATGCCGCGGTGCTCGCCGCGCTCGGGCGGCAGGGCGTTCTGGTCAACGTCGCGCGCGGGGCGCTGGTCGATCAGGATGCGCTGATCGCCGCGCTCGCCGAGGGGAGGATCGCCGGCGCCGGCCTCGATGTCTTCGCCGACGAGCCGACGGTGCCCGCCGCGCTGCACCGGGACGATGTCGTCCTGTCGCCGCATCAAGGCTCGGCGACCGTCGCGGCGCGCGGCGCGATGGCGGCGATGGTCGTCGCCAATCTCGACGCGCATTTTGCCGGAGACCGGCCGCCGGGGCTAATCGACTGATTTGGCTGGACGCTTGCAGGCCGCTACAGGCGGTCCGATGCAAGCTGTGATCCTCAGTGCGGGCATCGGTTCGCGGTTGCTGCCGCTGACCCGCGAAATCCCCAAATGCCTGGTCGAGGTCGGCGGGCGCTCGATCCTCGACCATCAGCTCGACGCGCTGCACGCCGCGGGGGTCGAGCGGGCGGTGATCGTCGGCGGCTATCGCTATCGCCAGATCGGCGCGCATCTCGCGCAGGCACGGCCGCCGCTGCCGGTCCGGCTGGTATTCAACCCCTTCTGGGCGGTGGCGAGCAGCATCGGCAGCGTGTGGATGGCGCGCGACCAGCTCGATGCGCCCTTCTGCCTGCTCAACGGCGATACCGTCTTCGCCGCCGATCTGCTCGCCGCGGCGCTGGCGGCGCCGGGCGAGGGCGTCGGACTGCTCGTCGAGCGGCTCGGCGAGGCGGAGCCGGACGACATGCTCGTCACCGTCGCCAATGGCGGCATCTGCGCGGTCGCCAAGGATCTGGCGCTCGACGTCGCGACGCATCGCTCGCTGGGCGTGATCGTCTCGCACGGCGGCGACGCCTATGCGCAGGCGCTCGAACGCGTCATCGCCCGGCCCGACGGGATCGACGCCTTCCATCATGCGGTGATCGCCGAGCTTGCCGGCTATGCGCCGGTCCGCGCGATCGTCGCGGGCGAGGGGGCGTGGCAGGAGATCGACCGCCCCGCCGATATCGCCGCCTGGACCGGGCGCGGCGGATGAGCGCCGATGTCGCCTTCCTGTTCCTCGGCGAGACGCTGCTGATCCCGCACCTCTATCCGGTGGTGGAGGCGTTGCGCGCGGCGGCGCCCGATCTGCGCGTCGATTGCTGGGTGGCGACGTCGATGCACGAGGCGTTGCTCGGCGAGTGGCTTGGTCCGGCGCCGGGGCTGCGCATCCGCCGCGCGCCGGGCTTCCGCGATCTCGGCGACTGGCCGGCCGGGCGCAATCCGCCGCTGCCCGCCAAGCTGCCGTTGCTCGCCCGGCTCGCGCCGCGGCTGTGGCGCACGCGCGTCGTCGTCTCCGCCGAACAGACCAGCCTGTGGATTCCGGCGCTGCTGCCGGTGCCCAGCCGCTACGTCAACATCCTCCATGGCGCCGGATCGATGATGAATCGGGACGACCGCCGGCGCAAGGCGGCGCGGCTGACCATCGTCGCCGCGGAGCGCGAACGTGCGGCGCTGGCGGCGCATGGCGTCGACCCCGCGGCGATCGCCGTCACAGGCTATATCAAGGCGGGCTTCGACCGGCGGCAGGGCGCGGCGCTGCGCTTCGCGGCAGACCGGCCGAAGCTGCTCTATGCGCCGCACTGGCAGCGGCATCGGTCGTCCTGGTGGGACTGGGGCGCGGCGGCGGTCGAGGCGATCGTCGCGTCGGGCCGCTTCAACCTGATCTTCGCACCGCACCAGCGGCTGGTCGAGACCGCGCCCGACGTGCGCGACGTCGCCGCGGCGCTGGCAGGACGCGGCGACGTCCACGTCGACCTCGACAGTTTCGCGATGGTCGACGGCAGCTATACCGCCGCGGCCGACCTCTATCTCGGCGATACGTCGAGCCAGGTCGTCGAATATCTGATGCGGCCGCGCCCGTGCGTCTTCCTCGACCCGCGCGGCGTCGCCTGGGCGGGCGATCCCAGCTACGACATGTGGCGCGCGGGCGAAGTGGTGACTGAGCGCGCCGCGCTGTTGCCGGCGCTCGACCGCGCCGGTGCGCGGCATGGCGACTATCTGGCTGCGCAACGCGCGTTCGCGGCCGAATCGCTCGGCGATACGAGCGGGGCGGCGCCGGCGCGGGCGGCCGCGGCGGTGCTGGCGGTGCTGCGCGGCTAGCCGGATCGTGACACTGTCGCTATCCGGCGGAAATGGTTCCCGATCCTTCTACCTTGCCGACCGTCGTCCCGGTCGGCGACAATCCGACGCCGATCTGGGGCATGTCGGTCGCCGAACGGCTGCGGCGGATCGTCGCGGCGCGCGGCCTGCGCAACGGCGAGGCCGGCGGGGGGGCGGTGCTGCTCGCCAACCTCACCTTCGTCTTCGATCCGTCGTGGCTGCCGCATCTGCTCGCCCGGCCGGGGACGATCCTGACCCGCGACGGCGTGCCGGTGCTCGCGCATGTCGCGGCGGCGGACGCCGACCGGATCGCCGCGGCGATGCGCGCGGATCAGCCGGTCGCGCCTGGCGGCCTCGCGGTGATCGCGGCCGAGGATGAGGCGGGGATCTTCAACGAGGCGCTGCGCAAGCGCGAACGTCCCTTCGCCGAGCGGCTGACCCCGGCGAGCGTGCCCGCGATCGAGCGCGCCAGCTATGTCGGCGCGTACAAGGGCGTCACCGACCTGCTCACCAAATATCTGTGGCCGGAATGGGCCCTGTGGCTGACGCGGCGCTGCGCCCGTGCCGGCATCTCGCCCAATCAGGTGACCGCGATCGGCTCCCTGCTGTGCATCGTCGCGACCGTCGCCTTCTGGTACGGCTGGTTCTGGAGCGGTCTGGCGATCGGCCTCGTCTTCATGGTGCTCGACACCGTCGACGGCAAATTGGCGCGCTGCACGATCACCTCCTCGGCGCTCGGCAATGCCTGGGACCATGGCGTCGACCTCGTCCATCCGCCCTTCTGGTGGTGGGCCTGGGCGACGGGCTGCGCGGCCTATGGCCGGCCGCTGTCGCACGATGCCTTCGTCGCGGTGATCGCCGCGATGCTGTTCGGCTATGTCGCGCAGCGGCTGATCGAGGGCGCGTTCATCGCCCGGTTCGGCATGCACATCCATGTCTGGGAACGGTTCGACAGCCGCTTCCGCCTCGTCACCGCGCGGCGCAACCCGAATATGGTGATCCTGTTCGCCGGGCTGCTGATCGGCCGGCCCGACTGGGGCATCATCGCGGTCGCGGCGTGGACGATGCTGTCGCTCGTCGTCCATCTCGTCCGCCTCGTCCAGGCGATGGCGGCGAAGGCGCGCGGGCGGAGGATCGTCAGCTGGCTGGCGTGAGTTCCGACGACGCCGGACCGGATGCGCCGCGGCTGTTTCCCGGCGGGCCGATGCGGGCGATCGCGCGCAATCTCGGCTGGATGCTGGCGAGCCGCGGCGTGCTCGCCGTGCTCAGCCTCGTCTATCTGGCGATCGTGACGCGCACGCTCGGCGTCTCGGGCTTCGGCCGCTTCGCGCTGATCACCGGCGCGAGCCAGGCGCTCGCCACCGTGGTCGGCTTCCAGACGTGGCAGATCATCGTCCGCTACGGCACCGGCCACCTCGATCCCGGCGGCGAGACGCGGCTGGCGCGGCTGTTCAGGGCGTGCGGGCTGCTCGATCTCGGCAGCGCGATCCTCGGCGTCATCCTCGCCGCGGTGATCATCCGCATCTGGGGCGAGCCGCTCGGCGTCCGCCCGGTGCATATGCGCGCGACGATGCTGTTCACCATCGCGCAACTGCTGTCGATCCGCTCGACCCCGCTCGGCATCCTGCGGCTGCGCGACCGTTTCTCCTTCGCCGCGGCGGCGGACAGCGTGACGCCGGTGATGCGGCTGATCGGTGCGGTCGCCGCCGCGGTGCTGCTGCCGAGCGTCACCGGCTTCCTGATCGCCTGGGGGCTGGCCGAGGTGCTGACCGCCGCGGCCTATTGGGCGGCCCTGGCGCGGACCGGCGACCTCAAATTGCTGTTCGCGCGCGGCATCGGCGTGCGCGACGTCGTTCGCGATCATCCCGGCATCGTCCGCTTCTCGCTCGCCACCAACGCCAGTTCGTCGCTCGGCCTGTCGAGCAAGCAGATCCCGCTGCTGCTCGTCGGCGGCACCGTCGGCACCGCATCGGCGGGTGCGTTCCGACTCGCGCTGCAACTCGCGCAGGCGCTGACCAAGGTGTCGCAGCTGCTCGCCCGCGCCGCCTTTCCGGAAATCGTCCGCGCGGTCGCGGCGGGCGGGCTCGCGCGGGTGCGGCGGATGATCCTGCGCTCGTTCCTGATGGCGACGGTGGTCGGTGCGGTCGCCTTCCTGCTCGTCGTGCTGCTCGGTCATCCGGTGCTGACGCTGATGGGCGGCAAGGCGTTCGGCCGGGCCTATCCGATCCTGCTGTGGCTCGCCGCGGCGGGGTGCATCGATCTCGTCACCGTCGGCTTCGAGCCGTTGCTGCTCGCCGCCAACCGGATCGGCGCGACCTTCGTCGCGCGCGTCGTCGGCATCGTCGCGCTGTTCGGCATCAGCTTCTGGCTGAGCCCGTCGCTCGAGGTGATCGGCGTGTCGATCGCGGTGCTGGTCAACGCGCTCGTCGTCGCGCTGTTGCTCGGCCTGGCGACGCAAAGCTTGCTCCGGGTGAAACCAAGCGCCGCCGACTGAGTTGGCCCAGTCCCGACTGCGTCAGCGAAAATATCACACCGTTCCAGAGCTTTTTATCGTAACGGCCGTAATCCTGCCCCTTTCGTCTGTGACAGTTTGGTGAAAATTGCATGACAAGGATTGCAGATTGGCGACGCGGATCGAACGACGGTGGACGGGGCAGGCGATAGGATCGGCCGGCGCGGCGCTGTTGCGGCGCTCGGCGCCGGCCTGTCTGCCGCGGCCGGAGCGCGCGCCCGTCGCGCCCGCATCGGCACCGTTGCTGGTCGGCGTCATCGCCAACGGGCGCAGCCATCGCAACCTCAAGCACGGCATGCGGCTCGATCACTGGCCCGACGTTGCCTATGACGCGCCCGAGACGTTCGAGGCGCTGGAGGCGACGCTGCGCGACTATGCGGCGCGCGACATCGGCCTGCTGGTGGTCAACGGCGGCGACGGCACGTTGCGCGACGTCTTGACCGCCGCGGCGCGGGTGTTCGAGACGCTGCCGGCGATGGCGATCATCCCCTCGGGCAAGACCAACGCGCTGGCGCTCGATCTCGGCATCCCGCAGGACTGGACGGTGCGCGACGCGATCGCCGCGGCGCGGGCCGGACGCTTCGTCACCCGCGCCCCGATCGAGGTGCTGCGCGGCGACGATCCGTGCCCGGCGGCGCGTGGCTTCCTGTTCGGCATGGGCGGCTTCGTCCGCGCCACCGAACTCGCGCAGAGCACGCATCGCGTCGGCGCGTTCAACGGCATCGCGGTGGCGCTGTCGCTCGGCTGGAGCATGGCGCAGACGCTGTTCGGCGGCGCCGGCAACGTGTGGCGGCGCGGTACGACGATCCGCCTCGGCGAGGACGGCGCGACCCCGGCGACGCGGCAGCTCTACCTGCTGCTCTGCTCGACGCTCGAACGCCTGCCGCTCGGCATCAAGCCGTTCGGCCGCCCGCGCCCCGGCCTCAAGCTGCTCACCGTCGAGGCGCCGCCGCGGCATCTGCTCCGCATCCTCCCCGCGATCCTCAACGGCACACGGGGCAGCAAGGCGGTGGCGCAGGATTTCACGCGCAGCGACCCGGCCGTCATGCACGTCACCGCCGGCGAGGGCTTCATCCTCGACGGCGAACTTTACGAGGGCGGCGAGCTGACCCTGCGCGCGGGAGAGCCGATCCGGTTCGCCGCCGCGTGACGCAGACGCTGCTGTCGTTCGTCGCCGACGAGCTCGACGCGGCGGTCAGCGCCCCCGTGGCCGCCGCGGCGGAGGCGGTGACGCGGCGGCTCGGCGGCGTCGCGGTGCTGTTCTACGGATCGGTGCTGCGGACCGGCGATCTCGACGGCGTGCTCGATTTCTACGTCCTGACGCCGCGCCTGCGCGGCTGGGGCTTGCGCACGCTGGCGACGCGCACGTTATGGCCCGACGTGAGCTTCCACGAGGTCGAGGTCGACGGCATCATGATCCGCGCCAAGGTGGCGACGCTGCCGCTCGACATCTTCTGCCGCGCGGTCGAGGGGCGGAGCGTCGACACGACGATCTGGACGCGCTTCGCGCAGCCCGCGGCGCTGATCTGGGCGGCCGATGCGCGGGTGCGCGACCGCGTCGTCCGCGCCGTCGCTTATGCCACGGCGACCGCGGCGCGCTTCGCCGCGGTGCTGGGGCCGCAGCATGGCGCCCCGGCGGATTTTTGGCTCGCGCTGTTCCGCCAGACCTATTCCGCCGAGCTGCGCGTCGAGGCGCCGGGGCGCGAGCGGCAGATCCTCGCCTTCGTACCCGAACGCTTCGACCGGCTGCTGCCGCTCGCCTGGCAGGGCGCCGGGATCGGCCATCGCCGACAGGGCGGCGACTATGCGCCGATCGTCGCCGAACGCGACGTGCGCGCGACGCTCGCTGCCTGGTGGCTGCGCCAGCGGCTCGGCAAGTGGCTCAACGTCGCGCGGCTGGTCAAGGCGGCCTTCACCTTCGAAGGCGCGGGGGCCTATGGCCTGTGGAAGCTGCGTCGTCACACCGGCGTCGACCTGCCGCTGACCCGCTGGCGCGAACGTCATCCGATCCTCGCCGCGCCGGGCGTGATGTGGCGGGTGTGGCAGGCGCGGGCATGAGCTTCAACGCGCTGGTGCTCGCCGGATCGCGCGGCGGCGTCGATCCGCTCGCCGCTTATGCCGGGGTCAGCGACAAGGCGCTGATCGTCATCGACGGCGAAACGATGCTCGCGCGGGTGATCGGGGCCTTGCGCGCGGCGGGAGCGGCGCGGATCGCGGTTTCCGCCAACGCCCCGGCGGTCCGTGCCGAGGCGCTGCGGCTTGATGCCGAACCGATCGACGCCGCCGCCGGGCCGAGCCGCAGCACGTTGCTCGGGCTGGAGGCGCTCGGCGCGCCGCTGCTCGTCACCACCGCGGATCATGCGTTGCTGCGGCCCGAGTGGATCGCCGACTTCCGCGCCGATACGCCCGCCGATGCGGACGTTGCGGCGCTGCTCGCCCGGCGCGCGCTGATCGTCCGCGATGCGCCGCCGACCCGGCGCACCTATCTGCGCTTCGCCGACGGTGGCTGGTCGGGCTGCAACCTCTTCCTGCTCCAGACCCCGGCGGCCGCAGCGGCGCTGCAGCTGTGGATGGCGGTGGAGCAGGACCGCAAGCGGCCGTGGCGGATCGTCCGGCGGCTCGGCCCGGCGACGCTGCTGCGCTATGTCACCGGGCGATTGACGCTCGATGCGGCGCTGGCGCGGCTCGGCGCGCAGGTCGGCGTGCGCGCCGCGGCGGTGGCGGCGCGACACGGGCTCGCCGCGGTGGATGTCGACACACCCGCCGATCTCGATCTCGTCCGGACGCTGGTCGCGCGCGGCTGAGCCGTCAGCCCCAGTCGACGACTGCCCAGCCACGCTGCTCGGCGACGCGGCGCAGGGCGGCATGCGGATTGACCGCCACCGCCGCATCCGCCCAGGCGAGGCTCGGCACGTCGGTGACGTGATCCGAATAGCAGCGCACCTCCGCCTGCGCGCGGTCGATGCCCTGTTCGGCGAACCAGGCCTCGATCATCGCGAGCTTGGCGGGGCCGTAGCAATTGCCCCCCTCGATCCGCGGCAGCAGGTTGCCGTGCGTGTCGGTCGCGGTGCGGGTGGCGATCAGCGCATCGGCATCGACCGCCTGCGCGATCGCCTTGGCATAGAAGCGATAGGCGGCGGTGGCGATGACGATGCGAAAGCCCGCGGCGCGATCCGCGGCGATCTGCGCGCGCGCGCCGGGGCGGATCTGCGCCGGGCCGAAGCGCGCGACCCATGCCGCCGCCAGCGCCTCGGCGCGCGCCGGCGACAATCTGCCGAGCGCCGCGCGATGCATCACCTGCTTCAGCCGGTCCCGGTGGAGCAGCCCGGCCGCGCGCAGCCCCGCCGCGCCGAGCACCAGCGGCAGCGCCGTCAGCCGCCACGGCGCATGGCGCAGCACCGCGTGGAGCAGGAACGGCGTCCAAGTCGGCGCGCGGGTGATCGTGCGATCGAGATCGTAGATCGCGATCCGCCGGCGCGGCGATGCGGGGGAATCTGTCGGAGCCATGACGCGGCGATGACAAGCGAAGGTGGCAAGCGCGTGGCAGTGTAGAAGCTGTTGCAGGACATTCACCTGCGCGCTACGCGCGAGCTTCCATGCGGTCCTATCAGCCTTCGTCGGACCGTCGCCGGGCGATCTCGCTGACGCTGACGATCCTCGCGCATCTGCTCATCGCCTTTCTGCTGTGGCGGCTCGCCCCGGTGCTCGACCAGACCAAGGAGCCGGGCCGCTCGCTCACCGTCAACATGCTGCCGGTCGGCGACGCCGAATCGACCGCGACGAAGAGCGAGAAGGCGCCCGCGCGCGCCGCCGCCAAGGCGAGCCGCCGCACCGCGCCCGAGCCGCCCGCCGCGCCCAAGACGCCGGCGCCCGATGCCTCCGTGCCGCCGCCGGTCGATACGCCGTTCCCGGGCTATCTGGTGCTCAACAAGAATGATTTCGCCGCCTCCGACGTCGGCAAGATGCCGTCGCGCAAATCGGGCGGCAGCGCCGGCAAGCAACTCGCCGCGGCGGACGGCGCGGGCGACGGCGATGCCGGGGATTCGAGCGCCGCGGCGGGGACGGGCCCGGGCGGCCAGCGGCTGTACAACGCCGAATGGTATGTCGAGCCGGCGCAGTCGCAACTGTCGCCCTATCTGCCGCCCAACGTCCCCAAGGGTGCCTGGGCGGAAATCGCGTGCCGCACCGCTGCCCGATATGCGGTGGAGGATTGCGTCCAGCTCGGCGATTCGCAGCCCGGATCGGGCCTCGCCCGCGCGATCCGCGAGGCGGCGTGGCAGTTCAAGGTCCGCCCGCCGCGGATCAACGGCACGCCGCAGGTCGGCGCCTGGGTGCGCATCCGGATCAGCTTCACCAAGTGATCGGAAGTGGCTTGCACGCGGAGTCGCTGCATAAGGGTGCAGCCCTATCTTCCTCTTCGACCGGTTACAGCGCACAATCTGCCCTTCTGCACACCCCCTCCGCGCCTCCGCGCCTCCGCGTGAACCGAATTTCTTAGCGTCTTCGCGTGATGTAGGTTCCGCCAGCGGGTGGGCAGCCGGCGGATGGTTCACGCGGAGGCGCGGAGGCGCGGAGGGATTGGATCGTTTCAGATGGTGCTTGGCAGAGCGTCGCTGCAAATCGCCGTCGTTACCCCCGCTCGCGCGCGCGGCGATAGGTGCCGAGCAGGCGCAGCCATTTGGAATGGAAGCCGAGTTCCTCCATCGCGCGGTCGAAGGCGGGATCGCCGGGCTTGCCCTCGACATCGGCGTAGAATTCGGTCGCCGCGAACGAGCCCGACCGCTGGTAGCTTTCCAGCTTGGTCATGTTGACGCCGTTGGTCGCGAAGCCGCCCATCGCCTTGTAGAGTGCGGCTGGGACGTTCTTCACCTCGAAGATCAGCGTCGTCATCCACGGCCCGTCGCCCGCCGGCGGCTTGCCGCCGCGCGCCAGCACGACGAAGCGCGTGGTGTTGTGATCCGCATCGGCGATGTCGACCGCAAGCAGGTTGAGCCCGTACAACGCCGCCGCGCCCGGCGGGGCAAGCGCGGCGATGGCGGGATCGCGCCGCTCCGCGACGAAGGCGGCGGCGCCTGCGGTATCGGGGTAGGAGACCTGGTGGATGCCGTGCGCCTTCAACCAGTGCCGGCACTGGCCGAGTGCCTGCGGGTGGCTCATCGCCTCCCGCACCGCGTCGCGAGCGCCGCTGCCCATCAGCGCGTGGCGGATCGGCAGGAAATGTTCGCCGGTGATCACCAGCCCCGATTCCGGCAGCAGGAAGTGGATGTCGGCGACGCGGCCGTGCAGCGAATTTTCGATCGGGATCATCGCGCAGTCGGCGCGGCCGTCGCGGACCGCGTCGATCGCATCTTCGAAGGTGAAGCAGGGCAGCGGCAGGCCGTCCGGAAAGGCTTGCATCACCGCGACATGGCTGTTCGCGCCGGGTGCGCCCTGAAAGGCGACGGCGCGGTCGGGTCGGGCGGCGGCGGCGGCGGTCATCGCGGCGACGATCGGGCGGGCGGGGGCGGCGTAGGTCTCCATCGACCGGCGGCGGTAGAGCGGGCGGCGGGCGGCAGCAAGCGCGCGCTTGCGGAGGGGTTCGCCGTTTCCTATGGGTTCATGGCGCAGAGCAGAACATAGGGGCAGCGTTAGGCAGATGGATAACCGCATCAACACGATCGCCGGGTGGACTCTGGCAGCCTGCGGGGTTGCGCTCGGTCTGTCGATCGTCGGCGGCATGGCCTTCCACAGCGAGCGCCCCGAAAAGCTCGGCTATGCGATCGAGGGCGTCGAGGCCGAGGGCGGCGCGGGCGGCGGTGCCGCCGAGGTGCCGATCGCGACCTTGCTGCCGACGGCGGACGTCGCCAAGGGCGCGGAAGTCTTCAAGAAATGCGCCGCCTGCCATACCGCGACGCAGGGCGGCGCGAACGGCATCGGCCCCAATCTCTATGCGACGCTGGGTGAGCCGATCGGCCAGGGCAAGGGCGGCTTCGCCTTCTCCGACGCGCTGAAGGGCGTCGGCGGTAACTGGGATTTCGACAAGATGAACGCGTGGCTGACCAGCCCACGCAAATTCGCGCCCGGGACCAAGATGACCTTCGCCGGCCTCGGCAATCCGCAGGATCGCGCCAACGTCATCGCCTATCTCAACTCGCAGGGTTCGAACCTGCCGCTGCCCGCCGCGCCCGCCGCCGGTGCCGCGCCGGCCAAGCCGGACGCCAAGGCGCCGGAGGGCAAGGATTCGGTAACCAACACCGATGCGGTCAACAATCTCGCCAACACCGGCACGCCGGCATCGGGCGCGCCGTCGATCGGCCCCAACGCCGCCAAGGAAGGCGCGAAGGCGGGGAAGTAAGCCTCGGGCGTCTCGCCCCTGGCCTTACCCTGCGGCGCTGCGCGCCTTACCCCTTCTCCCGCTGGGAGAGGGGGAAGACGGCGAAGCCGGCGCGGGGTGAGGGCAGGGCGAGCCGGTCGTGAAAGAGGTGCTCACCCCTCCTTCTTCGCCTGCTCCTCGTAGAATTCCCGCACCACGTCCCACGCCTCTTCGGCGGTCTCGACATAGGTGAAGATGCCGAGGTCGCGCTGGCTGACCACGCCCTCGTCGACCAGCGCCTGGAAGTTGACCACCTTCTCCCAGAATTCGCGGCCGAACAGGAGCACCGGGATCGGCTTGATCTTGCCGGTCTGGATCAGCGTCAGCAGCTCGAACAGTTCATCGAAGGTGCCGAAACCGCCGGGGAAGGCGGCGAGCGCCCGCGCACGCAGCAGGAAGTGCATCTTGCGCAGCGCGAAATAGTGGAACTGGAAACTGAGCGACGGCGTCACATAGGGATTGGGCGCCTGTTCGTGCGGCAGCACGATGTTGAGGCCGATCGATTCCGCGCCGACATCCGCCGCGCCGCGATTGGCCGCCTCCATGATCGACGGCCCGCCGCCCGAGCAGACGACGAACTGGCGCATCCCGCGCTGGTCACGCGGCACGCGGCTGGCGATCTGCGCCAGTTCGCGCGCGACCTCGTAATATTTGCTCTTGGCGACGAGCCGTTCGGCGATGCCGCGCGACACGTCGTCGCTCGCCAGTTCGAGCATCGCCTGCGCCTTGGCGGGCTCGGGGATGCGGGCCGAGCCGTACATGACGAAGGTCGAGGCGATCTGCGCCTCCTC
Organism: Sphingomonas sp. RIT328; assembly: GCF_000632225.1. GTDB lineage: Bacteria > Pseudomonadota > Alphaproteobacteria > Sphingomonadales > Sphingomonadaceae > Sphingomonas > Sphingomonas kyungheensis. Next base: position 13,894 of record NZ_JFYV01000023.1, on the reverse strand, counting down.
GAGCAGCAATTCGGGCTTGAGCAGCTCGAGCTGGAAGCGCACCGGGCGCAGATCCTCGCGCAGCAGGAAGTCCATGTCCTGGAAGGCGAGCTTATAGGCGGGATGCTCGGTCTGCGGCGTCGAGATGGCTTGCTGGGCGCTCGCGGCATCCTGGCTGGCGCGCGGGAAAACCCGTTCGGGAAGGCGTGTGTCGGTCATCCGCGGGCGTTAGAGCAAAGCCCCCGACGGCTCAACGCCCGATCGTCAGCGGCAGACGCCGGCGCGGTCGTCCTCCAGATGCAAGTGATTGCGATGCGCGGCATTATAGCCGGGCGACAGCACCGTGCCGAAGCGCTTGCAGGCGGAAGCGTGGATCGTCGACAGGAAGCGCTGCACCTGCGGGTCGGGCGAGGTCCAGTCGCGCAGGATCGTCACCCGCCGCCCGTCCTTCAGCGTCACCCCGCCGACGTCGATCGCATTGGCGATGGCATGGCCCGACCGCCGGTCGCCGCCGCGCCGCGTGCCGACGACGTTGCGGCAGGCATAGCTGCCCATGCTCTGCACGCTGGCCAGCTCGCTGCCGAGGATCTGATAGGCGGCGGGGGCGACCGCGTTGCGCACCCAGCCGGAGAGGGCGCGCGCCTCGTCGCAGCGGATCGCGGTGATGCCGGTGACGGGTACGCCGATGTCGATCAGCTGGACCGCGCCCGACAGGCCGCAGCCATTGCCGAAATCCTTGTCGGGCAGCGTCTTGTAGCTGACGTCCATGTTGCGCAGATCGGCGAGGCATTGCGCGGTCTGGCGGGAGGAGACGGTGGCGATCGAATCGCGCGGCGGCGCCGGACGTTCGGCGCGCCCGCAGGCGGCAAGCAGGAGGACGAGGCCGAGCGCCAGCGCCCGCCGGTCAGGGCATGGGATCATCGTCCCCGTCTACAGCGCCGCGCTGCGCCGCCAAGAGCGCGGTTTGGCGTGCCAACAGTCTTGCGATGACGCGGGTAGCGAGCAGGGTGAACAGACAGGACGGTGCCGCCCTGATGGAAAAAGCCCGCAGCGGCCCGCCCCGCGAGGGTCCCTTCGCACACCGCTGTCGGGATCATGCGGCGGTATCGGCGGCTCAGCTCCGCCGTCCCCAGCGCCGCGACCCGGTGTTGCTGTGATAGATTAGCGCGACGCGCTGCAACGCCGACAGTTGCAGGATGATGACGGAGAAGACCGCGCTCAACGCGATGTCGACGGCGACCTTGACCAGCAGCAGCATGTCGGCGGTGAGCAGGTCATGCTGCAGCGTGGCGCCGATGTACTGGCGCAGGCCGACGAGGCTGAGCACGCCGTTCGCCAGCCACAGGCCCCACCACCAGCGCAGCATGGCGGGCACCTCGACCAGCGCCGCCGCCTTGGGCGCGACGGAGATGCGCCACGTCTCGCTGATCAGGCCGAGCGGCTTGATCAGCCCGGCGACGGGTACGAAGAACCAGCCGACCGCCCAGGCCGGGCTGGTCTGCGGCGCGGTGGAAAACCGGTCGTCGAGGGCATGCGCGTTGCGGTTGGTGACATAGACCCAGCGCAGCACCGCCAGCGCAGCGAGCGCGAAGGCGACGGCGGTCAGCGCCTGCAAGGCGGACGACAGGGCCGCGACCTGCGTAAACGCCCATCGGGGGATTGCCCCCTTGCCAAGACCGCTGACCGCGCAAATTTCGATGATCCGGCCGATCCCGTCGAGCATCACCGGCACGGTCCACAGCCAGATCGCCCCCACGGCGATGCCGCCGGCGGTGGTGGGATCGCGCCGTTTCGGGTTGGTAACGCCCATTCCGCTTCCTCGTCGCATTGCATCAATGGCTCATTGTAGACGGATCGCCTCGTGTTGGAGCGTCGACAGCCGGGTGATGATCCGGCACGCCGTGCCGGCGAGCGGCAAGGCCGCGACGGCGGCGAGCAGGATCAGCCACGGTCCGGCCGGCGCCGTGGCGGGCAGCAGCGTGGCGAGCGCGTCGGATACGGTGGCGACCAGCCACGATCCCCACCACCAGCGCAGGATCGACGGCGCCGCCACCTCGCCCGGCGCGGTGGGGGAGAGGGTGACGCGCCACGTCTCGTCGAGGTCGCGGAGCGGCATCAGCAGCGTGGCCTTTTCGTTGGCACTCTGGATCTGGAGGCGGTTGATGCCGCCGCACAGGATCATGGTCGCCACCCATAGCTGCCACCAGAGTTCCATCCACTGCGGCGCAGCCACCGCCTCGGGGGCGCCCGGATCGACGGTCGCCGACCAGCTTTGCCGGATGCCTTGATACGGATGGAAGAGCGAGACGACCGGTATGAAGAACGAGACGACATTTCATGCCGGACTGATCGTCACGGCGTCACTCCAGCATCGTGCGTTGCAATTCACCCGATACACCCACCGCAGGATCGTCCCGAACGTCACGATCGAGACGAGCGCGGACGCGGCACTCGAAATCAAGATCACCGGGCTTAGCGTGTTGTGGACGGCAAGGATGGTCGGCGGGTCGGATGCGGCTATGGCGAGGCCGCTTTACGCGGCGAGCGCGAGGTTCGTCGCCAGCCGTATCCACGCCATCCCGCGCGCCGTCTCCGCCGACCCGGTCGGGTCTAGCAACACCTGTCGCCCCCTCGTCGCTTTGCCAAAGTTTCTTGTAGAGGCGTTTTCGCGACCGAAGCTTTTTCGATTGTCACGGTCGCCGCGTGTCTCTAGGGCCGTCGGCGGGCCACGCCGTCCCAACGCGGCGCGTGCTCTCTGTGAGGAGAGACTATTTTGACGGATACCTTCACCGCCCCCGATGCACGGGGTGCGTCCAAGCCCGCCACCAAGCCGGCGCGCCCCTTCTTCAGCTCCGGACCCTGCGCCAAGCCACCCGGCTGGGAGGCGTCGAAGCTCGCCACCGATTCGCTCGGCCGCTCGCATCGTTCGAAGATCGGCAAGCAACGGCTGCAATATGCCATCGACCTGATGCGCGAGCTGCTCGGCCTGCCCGACACGCACCGGATCGGCATCGTCCCCGGCTCCGACACCGGCGCGTTCGAGATGGCGATGTGGACGATGCTCGGCGCGCGGCCGGTGACGACGCTCGCGTGGGAAAGCTTCGGTGAAGGCTGGGTGACCGATGCGGTCAAGCAGCTCAAGATCGATCCCACCGTCATCCGTGCCGATTACGGTCAGTTGCCCGACCTTGCGCAAGTCGACTGGTCGAACGACGTGCTGTTCACCTGGAACGGCACCACCAGCGGCGTGCGCGTGCCGAACGCGGACTGGATTCCGGCGGAGCGTGAGGGGCTGAGCTTCGCCGACGCGACCTCGGGCGTGTTCGCCTATGATATCGACTGGGCAAAGATCGATGTCGCGACGTTCAGCTGGCAGAAGGTGCTCGGCGGCGAGGGCGCGCACGGCGTGCTGATCCTCGGCCCGCGCGCGGTCGAGCGGCTGGAAAGCTATACGCCGGCCTGGCCGCTGCCCAAGGTGTTCCGCCTCGTGTCCAAGGGCAAGCTCACCGAGGGCATCTTCAAGGGCGAGACGATCAACACGCCGTCGATGCTCGCGGTCGAGGATGTCATCGTCAGCCTCGAATGGGCGAAGTCGCTGGGGCAGGGCGGGCTGATCGCGCGCTCGGACGCCAATGCCGCCGCGCTCGACCGGATCGTCGAGGCGCGCGACTGGCTCGGCCATCTCGCCGCCGATCCGGCGACGCGGTCGAAGACCAGCGTCTGCCTCACCGTCGAGGGCGCCGACGAGGCGTTCATCAAGGCGATGGCGTCGCTGCTCGACAAGGAGGGCGCCGCCTATGACGTCGCTGGCTATCGCGACGCGCCACCGGGCCTGCGCATCTGGTGCGGCGCGACCGTCGACACCGCCGATATCGAGGCGCTCGGGCCATGGCTCGACTGGGCCTATGCCACCGCCAAGGCGGCGGCCTAACCCTCTCCCACCCCAGGTTCGTCATTCCGGCGAAAGCCGGAACCCATGGATACGCGACGTGCGCCCCTGATGCGCATCGTGTCCATGGGCCCCGTCTTTCACCGGGGTGACGAAGGGGTGTCCCCCCGACTTCCCTATTCGAAAGCCACACCCATGCCCAAAGTCCTCATCAGCGACAAAATGGACCCCAAGGCCGCGCAGATCTTCCGCGAGCGCGGCGTCGAGGTCGACGAGATCACCGGCAAGACCCCGGACGAATTGAAGGCGATCATCGGCCAGTATGACGGCCTCGCCATCCGCAGCTCGACCAAGGTGACCAAGGAGATCCTGGAGCACGCCACCAACCTCAAGGTCGTCGGCCGCGCCGGCATCGGCGTCGACAATGTCGATATCCCCGCGGCATCCGCCAAGGGCGTCGTCGTGATGAACACGCCGTTCGGCAATTCGATCACCACCGCCGAACATGCCATCGCGCTGATGTTCGCGCTCGCCCGCCAGCTTCCCGAGGCCGATGCCTCGACCCAGGCGGGCAAGTGGGAGAAGAACCGCTTCATGGGCGTCGAGCTGACCGCCAAGACGCTCGGCCTGATCGGCGCGGGCAACATCGGCTCGATCGTCGCCGACCGTGCGCGCGGCCTTAAAATGAAGGTGGTGGCGTTCGATCCGTTCCTCACCCCCGAGCGTGCGATCGAGATGGGCGTCGAGAAGGTGTCGCTCGACGATCTGCTCGCGCGCGCCGACTTCATCACGCTGCACACGCCGCTGACCGACCAGACGCGCAACATCCTCTCGGCCGAGGCGCTCGCCAAGACAAAGAAGGGCGTACGGATCATCAATTGCGCGCGCGGCGGCCTGATCGACGAGGCGGCGCTCAAGGAGGGGCTCGACAGCGGTCATATCGGCGGCGCGGCGCTCGACGTCTTCGTCGAGGAGCCGGCCAAGGCCTCGCCCTTGTTCGGCACGCCCAATTTCGTCAGCACGCCGCACCTCGGCGCGTCGACCACCGAGGCGCAGGTCAATGTCGCGATCCAGGTCGCCGAGCAGATGGCCGACTTCCTCGTCTCGGGCGGCGTCACCAATGCGCTCAACATGCCGAGCCTGTCGGCGGAGGAGGCGCCCAAGCTCAAGCCGTATATGGCGCTCGCCGAAAAGCTCGGCAGCCTCGTCGGCCAGCTCACCACCGGCGCGATCACCCGCATCTCGGTCCATACCGAGGGCGCGGCGGCGGAGCTCAACGCCAAGCCGATCACCAGTGCGGTGCTCGCCGGCTTCCTGCGCAACCAGACCGACACGGTCAACATGGTCAACGCACCGCTGCTCGCCCGCGATCGCGGCGTCGAGGTGCGCGAGGTGCGCACCGAGCGCGAGGGCGATTATCACACGCTGCTGCGCGTCTCGGTGAAGACCGCCGACGGCGAGCGCTCGGTCGCCGGCACGCTGTTCGGCGATCAGGCGCCGCGGCTGGTCGAATTGTTCGGCATCAAGGTCGAGGCCGATCTGGTCGGGCCGATGCTCTATGTCGTCAACGAGGATGCGCCCGGCTTCATCGGCCGGCTCGGCACCGCGCTGGGCGAGGCGGGGGTCAATATCGGCACCTTCCATCTCGGCCGGCGTCAGGCGGGCGGCGAGGCGGTGCTGCTGCTCTCGGTCGACGAGCCGGTCGATGCCGACCTGCTCGCCAAGGTCAAGGCGCTGCCGGGCGTCAAGACCGCGATGGGTCTGACCTTCTAGGTTCGGTCGACGCTCCGTGTCCGGCGCGGCTGTGCCGCGGCGGTCCACCGGTCCGCGCGGAAGCGCGGTGGGCGCGGGGGCGGCTGTGCCCGGGCGGTACGCGCCGGTTCGTCCGCGGCATGGCGTCGCGGTCGCCGGTGCGTCGCCGGCGAACCCTCCGCGCCTCCGCGCGAACCCCGTTGCCCCACCCGGATTCGCGCAACGGTGATCGTCGATCCGTGCCAACCCGCGGTGGGGGCACGCGATCCGGCGTTGCCCCCGTTCCCGCCCGCGGATAGGGGACGGCTACGATGACACCCCTGCTTCCCGAAGGCTTCCGCGACCGGCTGCCGCCACATGCCGATGCTGCCGCCGCCGTCGAGGCCCGCGCGCTCGAAGCGGCGCGCCTCTATGGCTATGAGCGCGCCGATCCGCCGCTCGTCGAATATGCCGATGCTTTGGGCTCGCGGCTCAAGGACGGCGCGCTGACCGACGCGGTGCGCTACGTCGATCCGGTGTCGCAGCGCACGCTGGCGATCCGCCCCGACGTCACCGCGCAGATCGCGCGGATCGCCGCGACCCGCATGGGCCACCACCCGCGCCCGGTGCGCTTGTCCTATGCCGGGCCGGTGCTCAAGCTGCGCAGCCCCGAACTCGCCCCGGCGCGCGAATGGCGGCAGATCGGCTGCGAGCTGATCGGGCTCGATTCGATCGCTGCGGCGCAGGAGGTGGTGGCGGTCGCCGTCTCGGCGCTGACCGCAGCGGGGGCGAGCGGCCTGTCGATCGACTTCACCTTGCCCGATCTGATCGACACGCTCGCCGCCGGGCCGTTGCCGGTCGCCGCGGAGCGGATCGCGCTGCTCCAGGAGCGGCTCGACGCCAAGGATGCCGGTGCGGTCGCGGCGATCGCGCCCGACTATCTGCCGCTGATCGAGGCGGCGGGTCCGTTCGACGGCGCCATCGCCCGGCTGCGCGCCTTCGACACCAGACAGGTGCTCGCCAGCCGGCTCGACGGCCTCGCCGCGATCGCCGCGGGGCTGGGCGAGGACGTCACGCTGACGCTCGATCCGACCGAGCGGCATGGCTTCGAATATCAGTCGTGGCTCGGCTTCTCGCTATTCATCGCCGGCGCGGCGCGCGAGGTCGGGCGGGGCGGCACCTATGCGGTGATGCACGAAGGCGGTGCGGAGGAAGCGGCGACCGGCTTCTCGCTCTACGCCGATGCGATCCTCGCCACCGCGGGCACGGCCGATCGCCGCCGCCTGTTCCTGCCGTTCGGCACGCCGGCCGAGGCTGGGACGGCGATGCGTGCCGCCGGCTGGGTCGCGGTCGCGGCGCTGACCGCGGGCGACACGCCGGAAGCACAGCTCTGCACGCACCTCTATGTCGATGGCGAGGCGCGGGCGCTCTGATCGGCTCGCATTGGTGACGTGTCGGTGGCGGGACGCAATGCGCTCGTCCCGTCACCGACGGCAGAGCCATACCGTTCCTGCCTTCAATTCCCGCCAAGCGGTTGACCCCGCCGGCGCGCGCCGGTAGGCGCGCGGCATCTCAGGACCGTTCGTGTGCCGAGTCCTGTCGAAGGGCGCACGGATCAACGCCGGCAGGCGGAGACCTGTATCCATGGCCAATGTAGCAGTCATCGGCGCGCAATGGGGCGACGAAGGCAAGGGCAAGATCGTCGACTGGCTCGCCGAGCGCGCCGATATGGTGGTGCGCTTCCAGGGCGGCCATAACGCCGGCCATACGCTCGTCGTCGGCGACAATGTCTACAAGCTGTCGCTGCTGCCCTCGGGCATCGTCCGCGGCACGCCGAGCGTGATCGGCAACGGCGTCGTGCTCGACCCCTGGGCGCTCAAGGCGGAGATCGAGCGGCTGGCGGCGCAGGGCGTCACCGCGACGCCCGAGACGCTGCGCATCGCCGACACCTGCGCGCTGATCCTGCCGCTCCACCGCGACCTCGACGCCCTGCGCGAGGATGCGAGCGGCGCGGGCAAGATCGGCACCACCCGTCGCGGCATCGGCCCGGCCTATGAGGACAAGGTCGGCCGGCGCGCGATCCGCGTCTGCGATCTGGCGCATCTCGACGATCTCGGGCCGCAGCTCGACCGGCTGCTCGCACATCACGACGCGCTGCGCGCGGGGTTCGGCTCGCCCGCGATCGATCGCGCCGCGCTGCTCGCCGAACTGCGCGAGATCGCCGGGTTCGTGCTGCCGTTCGCCAAGCCGGTATGGCGCGACCTCAACGAGGCGAAGGGCCGCGGCAAGCGTATCCTGTTCGAAGGCGCGCAGGGCGTGCTGCTCGATGTCGATCACGGCACCTATCCCTTCGTCACCTCGTCCAACACGATCGCCGGTACGGCGGCGGGCGGATCGGGGCTGGGGCCGGCGGCGGTCGGCTTCGTGCTCGGCATCGCCAAGGCCTATACCACCCGCGTCGGGTCGGGGCCGTTCCCGACCGAGCTGGAGGACGAGACCGGCGAGCGGCTCGGCCAGCGCGGCCATGAATTCGGTACGGTGACGGGGCGCAAGCGGCGTTGCGGCTGGATCGACACGGTCCTGCTGCGCCAGTCGGCGGCGGTCGGCGGCATCACCGGCATCGCGCTGACCAAGATCGACGTGCTCGACGGCTTTGAGACGATCAAGATCTGCACCGGCTATCGCCTCAACGGCGAGGCGCTCGACTATTTCCCGGCGCATGCCGCAGATCAGGCGGCGGTCGAGCCGGTCTACGAAGAGATGGAAGGCTGGCAGGAGTCGACAGCCGGGGCACGGAGCTGGGCCGATCTGCCGGCGCAGGCGATCAAGTATATCCGCCGCGTCGAGGAGCTGATCCGCTGCCCGGTCGCCCTCGTGTCGACCAGCCCGGAACGCGAGGACACGATCCTCGTCCGCGATCCGTTCGCCGACTGACGGCGGACACGAAAAAGCCGGGCGGTGTGACCCGCCCGGCCTTTTGTTCGCAGCTTCGAAAAGCTTATTGCGGGGTGGCGGTCCCACCCGTGGTGGTGCCGCCCATCGTCCCGGTGGTCGACGTGCCGCCCATCGTGTCGGTGGTGCCGCCCATCGTGCCCGTGGTCGAGCCGGTGCCGGTGCCGGTCGTGCCGCCCATCGTATCGGTGGTGCCCATCGTGCCGGTGGTCGAGCCGCTCATGCTGCCCGAACCGGTCGTGCGACCGCTACGGGTGCTGCGCGACTTGCGCGACGAACGGCTCTGCGTCGTGGTGCCGCTCGACATCGTCGAATCGGTCGGCGAGGTGGTCGTCTGACCGCCCATCGTACCGGTCGTGCTGCCGCCCATCGTGCCCATGCTGCCCGAGGTGCTGCCGCCCATCGTGCCGCCAGCGGTGCCGCCGGTCGTCGTCTGGGCATAGGCTGCGGCGGGGATCAGCATCGCGGCGGCCATCAGCGGAATGATCTTACGCATCGTTCTCTCCTGCTTTGTCGTCCGCCCCCAACGGGCCGATGCAGGGAGGGTTCCGTTTTATTAACCTTCAGCGCCCCGTCTGGCCGCGATGCAGCAACGCCTGGTCGGCAAGTACTAGGGCGATCATCGCCTCGACCACGGGTACGCCGCGGATGCCGACGCAGGGGTCGTGACGGCCCTTGGTGGCGATATCCGCCGCCGCGCCGCTGCGGTCGATCGTCGGTACCGGGATGAGGATCGAACTGGTCGGCTTGAACGCGACGCGCAGCCGGATCGGCTGGCCGGTGGCGATGCCGCCGGTGATCCCGCCGGCATGGTTGGCGAGGAAATCGGGACCGTCGGCGCCCGGCCGCATCGCATCGGCATTCGCCTCGCCGGTCAGCGCCGCGGCGGCGAAGCCGTCGCCGATCTCGACGCCCTTGACCGCATTGATCCCCATACAGGCATGCGCCAGCTCGGCGTCGAGCTTGGCATAGAGCGGCGCGCCCCAGCCGGCCGGCACCCCGGTCGCCTCGCACGCGACCACCGCGCCGAGCGACGAACCCGCCTTGCGCGCGCTATCGACCAGCGCCTCCCAGCGTGCGGCCGCGGCGGCGTCGGGGCAGAAGAAGGGGTTGGCATCGATCGCCGCGTCGTCAAACGCAGCATAATCGATGGCATCGCCACCGATCGCCTCGACCCAGCCGCGGATGCGCACCTGCGGGATCACCGCTCGCGCCACCGCGCCGGCGGCGACACGCGACGCCGTCTCGCGCGCCGAGGAACGACCGCCGCCGCGATGATCCCGCAGGCCGTATTTGGCGTCATAGGCATAATCGGCATGGCCGGGGCGATAAGCCTTGGCGACCTCGGAATAATCCTTCGATCGCTGGTCGACGTTCTCGATCATCAGGCTGATCGGCGTACCGGTCGTCCGCCCCTCGAACACGCCGGACAGGATGCGCACCTGATCGGGCTCGCGCCGCTGCGTCGTGAAGCGCGAGGTGCCGGGGCGGCGCTTGTCGAGCCACGGCTGGATGTCCGCCTCGCCGAGCGCGATCCCCGGCGGGCAGCCGTCGACCACCGCGCCGATCGCCGGACCATGGCTTTCGCCCCAGGTGGTGAAGCGGAACAGATGCCCGAAGCTGTTGATGCTCATGCGGCGCTACGCTTTGCCTGGGTCATGTGGCCGCGACCGGCGAGCAAGCCCGCGACCGAGATATCCTCGTCGAGCTCGTCCCAGTGCAGACCGCTGGGGCTGATCCACACCTTGTCGCGATCCGCCGCCGATCCGTGCAGCAGCCGGGGATACCAGGCGAGCGGCACGCCCAGGGTGCGGCCATCGTCGAGGCGGACCCACATCTGATCGTCATCGAACTCAACGCTCGTCGCGCGTACCGAAATGCTCATGCCAGGCGCTCGTAATCTCAGGTCGACGAAGGCTGACCTGCTCGATGATCCATCGCAGGGCGCGGGCGTCCAGTCCATGATTATCGGCCAACGTCACCTCGGGATACAGCCAGAGCTTCGCATCACCGATGCCGCGTTTGGCAACATGGACGTGGATCGGCTCGCGCGGGTCACCTTCATTGGAGTAGAAGTGGAACCGCCATCCGCGATCGACGAAGACGACCGGCACCGCCGTCGTCTTACGCCAGCGCGATATCCGGGGCGTCCTCCGCCTTCATGCCGATGACGTTATAGCCCGCGTCGACATGGTGGATCTCGCCGGTCACGCCCGCCGACAGGTCGGACAGCATGTACAGGCCGGCGCCGCCGACATCCTCGATCGTCACGGTGCGGCGGAGCGGCGCGTTGAGCTCGTTCCACTTGAGGATATAGTTGAAGTCGCCGATGCCGCGCGCCGCCAGCGTCTGGATCGGCCCGGCGGAGATCGCGTTGATGCGGATATTGTCGGGGCCGAGATCGACCGCGAGATATTTGACGCTGGTCTCCAGAGCCGCCTTGGCGACGCCCATCACGTTGTAATGCGGGATGACCTTCTCGGCGCCGTAATAGGTCAGCGTCAGGATCGCGCCGCCGTCCGGCATCATCGCGCGCGCGCGCTGCGCCACCGCGACCAGCGAATAGGCCGAGATGTTCATCGTCATCAGGAAATTGTCGAGCGTCGTGTCGTAATAACGGCCGCGCAGCTGCGACTTGTCGGAGAAGCCGATCGCATGGACGACGAAATCGATCGTCGGCCATTCCGCCTTGAGCGCATCGAAGGTCGCGTCGAGCGCCGCCATGTCGGCGACGTCGCAATCGAACAGTCGCGCGACGCCGAGCTGTTCGGCGAGCGGCCGGACGCGCTTCTCCATCGCCGCGCCCTGATAGGAGAAAGCGAGTTCGGCGCCATGTTCGGACAGGTGTTTGGCAATGCCCCAAGCGAGCGACTTGTCGTTCGCCAGCCCCATGATCAACCCACGCTTGCCCGCCATCAAACCCGTCACGCCGTCTTCGCCTTTTCTGTCACCGATTGCCCCTGTAGCGCCGGTTCGGGGGGTTCCGCCAGTGCCGCGTTGAGATGCGCGCCGAACACCAGTCCCAATCCGATCAGGTAGAAAAACAACAGCATCACGACGACCCCGGCCAGGCTGCCATAGGTCATGTCATAGCCGCCGAGATGCCCCAGCACCCATGGCAGCAGCGTCGTCATCCCGACCCACCAGACCGTGGTGAACGCCGCACCCGGCCATTTGCGGCAGTCGGTATAACGATATTTGGACGGCGTCACCGAATAGAAGAGCAGATAGAGCGCGCCGAACATCACCAGCCCCGGGATGATCCGCGACAGGCCGACCCATCCGGCGAGCCCTTCCGCAAAGGGGAGCAGACGGTAGATGAACTGTTCCGCCGCGGTCAGGATGCCCTGGACGAGGAAGCTGAGCAGCGCGATGATCACCGACAGGATGATGACGCCCGACGACGAGAGGCGCGACCGCCAGAACGGCACGCTTGCCTTGACGCCATAAGCGCGATGGAAAATGTCGCGGATCGTCTCGACGAAGCTGCCGACCGTCCACAATCCGACCAGCCCGCCCAGCCACAGCAGCGATCCCGTCCGCGCGAGCAGCACGTCCGCGATCGGCTTGCGCAGGATATCGGCGACATCGGGCGGCAGCACGTGGAGGAACGAGGCGACCGCCCGCTGCGTCTCGGCGCTCTGCCCGAGCAGCGACAGCACCGCCGCGGCGGTGATGAAGAACGGGAACACCGTCATCAGTGCCAGATAGGCGAGATTGCCGGCGTGGATGAAGCCATCGGTGAACACGCCATAGGCGGCGCGCTTGGTAATCTCCCACGCCGCGGGGCCGGGTTTCAGCTTGGCGAGCTGGTGGCGCGCGCGATGATGCGCGCGCGCCTCGGGGGTAAGGACATTCGTTTCGGTCACGACCGCGTCAGACGCCCATGGCGGCTCGCGGGTTCCGCGGGTCGTTCCACCCGGCGACGAACTGTTGCAGCGCTGCATCATCGGCCGGCAGGTCGATCAGCAGCGTGACGAGCTGATCGCCGCGCGTGCCGTCCTTCTTGTGAAAGCCCTTGCCCTTGAGCCGCAGCGTCTTGCCCGAGCTGGTGCCCTTGGGGATGGTCAGCATCACCGGCTTGTCGACGGTCGGCACGCGCACGGTGCCGCCGGCGACCGCTTCCTTGAGCGTGATCGGCAGGTCGAGCCGTACGTCGTCGCCGTCGCGCTCGAAGAAACGGTGCGGCTGCACCTCGATGGCGACGATCGCATCGCCGGCGCCGCCCGGCCCGGCCTCGCCCTTGCCGGCGAGCTTCATCTGCGTGCCGCTTTCGAGCCCGGCGGGCAGTTTGAGGTCGATCGTCTTGCCGTCGCCGAGCGTCACGCGCTGCGGGCTGAGCGTCGCCGCGTCGATGAAGGGCACCTGCAGCCGATAGGTGACGTTGGCGCCCTTGGGCTGCGCACGCCGGCCAAAGCCGCTAGAAAAGCCGCCGCCCCGCGCCTGTCCGCCGCCGAACAGCCCTTCGAAGATGTCGCTCATGTCCGGATCGCCGCCGGCGCCGAATTCATAGCCGGCGCTGTTGAAGCCTGCCGATCCGGCGCGGCCGCCGCCCGGTCGCGCGCCGCCGAAGCCGAAGGGCGCGGCGGGGTTGCCGTCGCCGTCGATCTCGCCGCGGTCGAACTTCGCGCGCTTGTCCTTGTCGTTGAGCAGGTCGTAGGCGTTGGTGACCTGGCTGAACCGCTCGGACGCTTTGGGGTTGTCCTTGTTGCGGTCGGGATGCAGTTCCTTGGCGAGCTTGCGGTACGCCTTTTTGATGTCCGCCTCGGACGCGCCGCGCGCGACGCCCAAGGTTTGATATGGATCGGCCATTGGGTCCCCGTTGGTGTATTACGGACCCATGTGGGGGAGGGCGCGACGCAACGCAATCGCTCGCTGCATCGTTGGGTCTTTCAAGGAGATACGATGTGACCGACAAACAACCGATGCAGGCGATCGACCCGAATCACGCCGAAAAGGCCAAACAGGACGACGGTGTCGAATGGCCTTCGGGCAAGGGCGACAGCGAAAGCAGCGGCGGCGCCTACCCCAATCCGCACACCGGCAAGGGCAAGCAGGACGATGTCGGCGGCGGCTTCCTCGGCCATGGCGGGCAGAGCCATATCGACTATTCGGGCACCGGCGACGACGACACCGACGAAGCGGTCGGCAATGAAAACGCCGTGACCAAGTAAAGCGTGTCCCTTCGCGGTAGATACGTCGCTCCCGTCGCCACTGAACGACGACGGGAGCGTTTTTTTTACCGCTGGCTCAGCGCGCCGGGGTGGGCGCCGGGGCCGGCGCGACCGGCGCGACCGGGGCGGCACCGGCGCGGGGCGCAGGCGGGGCGGCGCCGTTCACCGG
>NZ_JFYV01000022.1 GCF_000632225.1 Sphingomonas sp. RIT328 | reverse complement strand
CGGGGGAGGGGGGGGGGGGGGCTGGATGCGTCCATCGAAGGCGCGACCGCTGGCGATCGGCTGTGCGCCCGCACCGGCGCCGGGGCGCGGCGCGGGTCTGGCCGGCTGGCGCACCGGCTGACGACCGGGTTGCGCGACGGGGGTATGACCGGGGGCGAGCGGCACGACCCGGCCGCCGCAGGCACTGAGGGCAAGGGCCAGCGCGATGCTGGCGATTACGCGGTTACCGGTCATGCACATCCCCGTATGTCCGCATCGTGATTGCGGAAAGATGCGGCTGTGCCGAACCGCGGAGGAGACGACAAGGGCTATGCGGCTGATCGCAACGGGCGCCGGTTTTGCGGAGCGCAGGCGGAGTCAGATACGAGCCGTACATCCGCCCCGGACACCCGTCAGTCCCGGCAGAGCCGGCTTGAAGATCGGGTGTCGCGGTCAAGCGACACTGATCACGTGAGTCGGCTCCCGCGAAGCTGGTTCCGACACACGAACGCCCAAGCAGGCGGGAGGGAGCTTTAACAGTCTGCCATGCTGCGGCCCGGATCGATCAAGGGCCGATCGGACCGATCAGGCCTCGTCGGTATCCGCCAGCTTCCAGTTCGGGTCGCGGCTCTTCAACGTACGGGCGAAGGTCCAGACGTCATGCGTCTCGACCGCATCGGTCAGCGATCCGGCGATGACATGCCCCTCGGCATCGCGCGTCACCGCAGCGATGTCGGCATCGAAGCGGACGGTGATCCGCGCCTCGCGCCCGTCGAGCGACGCATCGGCAATCGCCGCGCGCTCGATCGAGACGAGCCGGTTCTCCAGCGTCTCGCCGGCAGCGCGCCGCGCCGCGATCGCCTCGCCAAAGGCATGCGCCACGTCCGGCTCGGTAAGTTCGGCGAGCGTCGCTTCGTCGCCCGCCCAATAGGCTTCCAGCGTCATGCGATAGGCGCTCTGCGCCCCGGCAAGGAACTGATTGACGTCGAAGCCCTGTTCGCCGGCGATGATCGCCCGCAGCCCCGCCTCGGCGCGCGGATCGATGTTCCGGTTGACCGGCTCGCGCTGCTCGACCGTCGTATCGAGCGGACGCGGGGCCGCGGCGATCGCCGCGGGGCGATCCTCGGCGGCCCGCGGCAACGGCTGCTGTTCTTGGCCGGTGCGCTTGCCGAGCACGCTGTACAGGCGCAGCGCCAGGAACGCCGCCACCATCGCGAGAAGAACTACGTAGAACACCGTGCCTCCGATCCAACCCGATACATAGGCGCAAAACCCCTTCGATTCAAACCTGCCCGCGCATCGGCCAGGTTTTGAGCCCAGCCCGTTGAAACCGCGTCGGCACGCTGCTAGCGCGGGCGCCATCGGCATCGAACGCCCGACCCCGGGCTTCGGTCCCCCTCTTTTCGTTTCATTCGAGGATCATCTCATGGCCGACCAGGACAACGGCACCACGATCGACACGCAGCCGCTCAGCAACGGCGCCGACGATGCGCCCGCTGCCGGCCTCATCTCGCAATATGTCAAGGATCTGTCGTTCGAGAACCCGAACGCCCCCGGCATTTTCCAGAACCCCAATCCGCCGGCGATCGACGTGCAGTTCAACATCGGCACCGCGCAGGTCGGCGAGGAAGTGCACGAAGTGCTGCTGAAGATCGACGTCAAGGCGGAGGCCGAGGGCCAGACCGCGTTCATCGTCGACCTGACCTATGCCGGCCTGTTCGGGCTGCGCAACGTTCCCGCCGATGCGATCCAGCCATTCCTGCTCGGCGAAGCGCCGCGGCTGCTCTTCCCCTTCGCGCGCCGCGTGCTCGCCGATTGCGTCCGCGACGGCGGCTTCCCGCCGCTGCTGCTCGAGCCGATCGACTTCGGCCAGCTCTACCTGCAGCAGGCCGAGCAGGGCGGCGCTTTCTCGGTCGGCGAGGTCGGCCACGCCTGATCACCGCGCGGGGGGCGTCGCGGCGTGAACCTGACCAAGGCCTTGGGCTCGGTCGGCGGGCTGACGCTCGCCAGCCGGGTGCTGGGACTGGTGCGCGACGCCTTGTTCGCGCGCTTCGTCGGCGCGGGCTTCGCCTCGGACGCCTTCCTGATCGCCTTCCGCCTGCCCAATATGTTCCGCGCTCTGTTCGCGGAGGGCGCCTTCTCGGCGGCGTTCATCCCGATGTTCAACCGCAAGGTCGCCGACGTCGAGGGTGACGGGCTGCCGAGCGGGGTGCGCTTCGCCGAGGATGCTCTGTCGGTCCTGCTGCCGATCCTGATCGGCATGACCGTGCTCATCGAGATCGCCGCCTCGCCGGTGACCTGGCTGCTCACCTGGGGGTTCAACGACGCCTCGCCGGAGCAATTCGCCTATGTCGTCGAACTCTGCCGGCTGACCTTCCCCTATCTGCTGCTGATCAGCCTCGTTTCGTTGCTCGGCGGCATCCTCAATTCCCTGCATCGCTTCTGGGTCGCGGCGGCGGCGCCGATCCTGCTCAATTTGACGCTGATCGTCGCGCTTCTCGTCTTCCACACCAATCTGCCGCTGCTCACCGCGCGCAATCAGGCGATCGCGGTAACGGTGTCGGGGCTGCTGCAGCTCGGCTGGCTGTATGTCGCCTGTCGACAGGCGGGCGTGCATCTGCGGATCAAGCGGCCGCGGCTCAACCCCGACGTCAAGCGGTTGCTGGCGCTGATCTGGCCCGCCGCCGCCGGCGCGGGCGCGGTGCAGATCAACCTCGTCGTCTCGACCGCGCTGGCCGCATCGCTGCTCAGTCACGGCTCGGTGACCTATATCTATATGGCCGACCGGCTCAACCAGCTGCCGCTCGGCCTTGTCGGGATCGGGCTCGGCACCGTGCTGTTGCCGACGATCTCGCGGCAGCTCGGCAAGGGCGACGAGGCGGCGGCGATGACGACGCAGAACCGCGGCATGGAGCTGGCCCTGTTCCTGACGCTGCCGGCGACGGTGGCGCTGATCGTCTGCGGCGTGCCGATCGTCGCGGCGCTGTTCCAGCATGGCCAGTTCACCGCCGCCGCGGCGCATGCCACCGCCCAGTCGCTCGCCGCCTTCTCGATCGGTCTACCGTCGTACATCCTCGTCAAGGTGCTGACGCCCGGCTATTATGCGCGCTCCGATACGCGCACGCCGGTGCGCTATGCGACCGTGTCGATGGCGGTCAATCTGATCCTCAATCTCATCCTGATCGTGCCGTTGCAGCATATGGGGCCGCCGCTCGCCACCGCGATCGCCAGCACGGTGAACGTCGCACTCCTCTATAATACCTTGCGCCGCCGCAGTCAGTTCGTGCCCGATGCGCAACTGACCCGGCGCGCGCCGCGGCTGCTCGTCGCGGCGCTGGTGATGGGTGGGGTGATGTTCTTTCTCAACGATCTGTTCGCGCCCTATGTCGCCGGCAGCAATCTTGCGCGCTGGGGAGCGATGGCGGTGCTGGTCGGCACCGGCACGCTCGTCTATGCGCTCGCCGTGTTCGCGACCGGCGCGCTGCGTCCCGCGGACATCCGTCAGCTCATCCGTTCCAGATAAGGCCCATCATGGCAAAGCGCGTCGTGTCCGGTATCAAGCCCACCGGCAACCTCCACCTCGGCAATTACCTCGGCGCGGTGAAGCAGTGGGTGGTGCAGCAGGACGATATTCAGGCGGAAGGGGGCGAGACGCTCTACTTCATCGCCGATCTGCACGGGCTGACCGAGTGGATCAGCCCCGCCGAGCTGCGCGCCAATACGATCGAGATGACCGCGACGCTGGTCGCCGCGGGGATCGATCCCGACCGGTCGATCCTGTTCAACCAGGCGCGGGTCACCGCGCATAGCGAGCTCGGCTGGCTGCTCAACAATGTCGCGCGGGTCGGCTGGCTCAACCGCATGACGCAATTCAAGGACAAGGCGGGGAAGAACCGCGAGGGCGCCAGCGTCGGCCTCTACGACTATCCCGTGCTGATGGCGGCGGAC
Organism: Sphingomonas sp. RIT328; assembly: GCF_000632225.1. Lineage (GTDB taxonomy): Bacteria > Pseudomonadota > Alphaproteobacteria > Sphingomonadales > Sphingomonadaceae > Sphingomonas > Sphingomonas kyungheensis. Next base: position 50,599 of record NZ_JFYV01000022.1, on the reverse strand, counting down.
GTGCTGCTCTACAACACCACGCACGTCCCGGTCGGCGAGGATCAGAAGCAGCATCTCGAACTGGCGCGCGACATCGCGACCAAGTTCAATGCCGATTATGAGACCGAACTGTTCACGCTGCCCGAGCCGCTGGTCAGCGCCGACGCGCCGCGGATCATGTCGCTGCGCGATGCGTCGGCGAAGATGTCCAAGTCCAACCCGTCCGAGCAATCGGTGGTCAAGCTGATCGACAGCGACGAGGTGATCGCCGACAAGTTCCGCAAGGCAAAGACCGATCCCGACCTGCTCCCCGACACGATCGAGGCCTTGGCGGAGCGGCCCGAGGCGCGCAATCTGCTGACGATCTTCGCGGCGCTCGCCGATCGCAAGCCGGCGGACGTGCTGCGCGACTATGCCGGCAAGGGCTTCGGCGTGTTCAAGCCCGATCTCGCCGATCTGGCGGTGGCGACGCTCGCGCCGATCCGGGACGAGATGGTGCGGCTGCTCGACGATCGTGCCGCGATCGACGCGATCCTCGAACAGGGGGCGGAGAAGGCGCGGGCGCTCGCCGCGCCGATGCTGCGCCGGACGCAGGAGACGATGGGGCTGATGCTCTAGGCGGCGAGGCGGGCGATCACCTCGGCATAGATGGCGGTGAGCGTGGCGAGGTCCGCCACCGCCACCGCCTCGTCGACCTGATGCATCGTCGCGTTGACCAGCCCGAACTCGACCGTCGGGCAGAGTCGCGACAGGAAGCGCGCGTCGGAGGTGCCGCCCGAGGTCGACAGTTCGGCGATGAGCCCGGTCCTGGCCTCGACCGCGCCGCTGACCACGGCGGTCCACGGCCCCGGCGGGGTGAGGAAGGCCTCGCCCGATACCTTGCCGGTCACGCTTGCCGCGGGCGCATGCTCGCGGACCACCGCGGCGACGCGTTCGATCAGCGCCTCGCCGCGTTGCAGATCGTTGAAGCGGATGTTGATCCGCGCCTCGGCGCGCGCCGGGATGACGTTATGCGCCGGATTGCCGACGTGGATGTCGGTGATCTCGAGGTTCGACGGCTGGAACCAGTCATTGCCGTGATCGAGGCCCAAGGTCTGGAGCGCTGCGAGTGCACGCGCGAGCTTGCCCGCCGGATTGTCGGCGAGATGCGGATAGGCGACATGGCCCTGCCGCCCCGGCACGCTGATCCAGATGTTGACCGATCCGCGCCGGCCGATCTTGATCATGTCGCCGAGCTGGCGGACCGAGGTCGGTTCGCCGACGAGGCAGACGTCGGGGGCGATGCCGCGCGCCGCCATCCGGTCGATCAGCGCCGGCGTGCCATAGGTCGCCGGTCCTTCCTCGTCGCCGGTGATCAGCAGGCTGAGCGTCGGTCCCTGCGCCTGCGCCGCCGCCGCGACGAAGGCGGCGACCGCGCCCTTCATATCGACCGCGCCGCGCCCGTAGAGCAGGTCGCCGCGAATCTCGCCGGACCAGGGCGAGCCGGTCCAGCCGTCACCCGGCGGCACGACGTCGACATGACCGGCGAAGGCGAGATGCGGGCCCGCGCCGGGGCGCAGCGCGATCATATTCTCGACCGGCCCGTCGGGGGCGCTGCCGCTGACGAAGCGATCGACGGCAAAGCCGATCGGGCGCAGCGCGGCTTCGAGCAGGTCGAAGACGGTTCCGCGCGCCGGCGTGACGCTGTCCGCCCGCAACAAGGCCTGTGCGAGCGCGACGACGTCGGTCACGCGGGCTGCTCGAACTGCTCGATCACCCAATCCTCTTCCTGCGCGCCGGCGATCCAGTCCTGCATGAACGGATGGCGGATCATCGCGTCGAGATAGCCGGCGGCGAAGCGCGCGATCGGCAGTTGATAGGTGAGGATGCGCGTCACCACCGGCGCGTACATGATGTCCGCCGCGCCGAAGTCGCCGAACAGGAAGGCGCCGCCACCGCCCCAGCGCGCGCGCGCCTGCGCCCACAGCTCCATGATCCGTGCGAGGTCGGCGACCACGTCATCGTCGGGGCGGCGCGCGTCGAAGACCTGGCGGATGTTCATCGGATGCTTGCGACGCAGGGCGGTGAAGCTCGAATGCATCTCCGCCGCCATCGAGCGGGCCATCGCCCGCGCCGCCTCGTCGGTTGGCCAGAACCGCTCGCGCGCGGTCTTGTCGGCAAGATAGTCGACGATGGCGAGGCTGTCCCATACCACCGCCTCGCCATCCCACAGGATCGGCACCTTGCCCGAGGAGGGGGCGAACTCAGCGCCTTCGCGGCGGCGGTCCCATGCCGCATCGTAGAGCGGCACGACCACCTCTTCGAAGGCGAGGCCGGATTGCTTGCACGCCAGCCAGCCGCGCAGCGACCAGCTCGAATAGGCCTTGTTGCCGATGATGAGCTTCATGACCAAGGGCCTAGCCGGGGGCGGGCCACGGGTCCAGCCGTCCACGCACCGGCGAACATGGACAAGTTGGACACCTTAACGGAAACGATCCGCATCGATCGTTTCCGTTTGCGACCGGTGGCGGCGCGGCGGCAGGGCAGGCGGATCATGCCGTACCCTATGCGCGGCGCGGGGGAGATAGGACAGGAGGCGTCATTCGGCGGCCGATCCCAACGGCTTGCGGCCGCGGGCAACCAATGGCGCCGATCAGCCGATCGCTTCGAGCACCGCGGCGCGCAATTCGGCGATGCCCATGCCGCCCTCGCTCGACGTCGCGAGGATATCGGGATGCGCGGCCGGGCGCTTGCGCGCTTCCGCCGCGACGCTGTCGGTCACCGCGGCGAGTTCGGTCGCCTTGACCTTGTCGGCCTTGGTAAGGACGAGGCGGTAGCTGACCGCGGCCTTGTCGAGCATTTCGAGGATCTCGCGATCGACGTCCTTGATGCCGTGGCGCGAGTCGATCAGCACCAGCGCGCGCTTGAGCGTATCGCGCCCGCGCAGGAAGTCGTTGACCAGGAACCGCCACTTTTTGACGACATCCTTGGGGGCCTTGGCGAAGCCATAGCCCGGCATGTCGACCAGCCGGAACGCAAGCGGTGCGCCGACGTCGAAGAAGTTGAGCTCCTGCGTCCGCCCCGGCGTGTTCGAGGTGCGCGCCAGCCCGTTGCGCCCGGTCAGCGCGTTGAGCAGTGACGACTTGCCGACGTTGGACCGGCCGGCGAAGGCCACTTCCGGCACCACCGGCGCCGGCAGATGCTCCAGCGCCGGCGCCGATTTGAGGAAGCTCACCGGCCCGGCGAAGGTCTTGCGCGCACGTTCGAGCAGCTCGGGCGAGAAGCCCTCGTCCTCGGGGATGATGACGTCCTCGCTCACTTGGCGGCCGCGATCTTGAGATCGGGGTGGCGCGCATAGAGCACCCGCTGCTGCAGGATCGCGAGGAAGTTGGAGGCGATCCAATAGACCTGCAGGCCGACCGGATAGCTCGCCATCACGAACATCAGCACCCAGGGGATGACCGCGAACACCTGCTTCTGCGTGTCGTCCATCGGCGCCGGGTTGAGCTTGAACTGGAAGTACATCGAGATGCCGAGGATGATCGGCACCACGCCGATCGCGATCATGTGCGGCGGGGTGAAGTGCAGATAGCCGAACAGGTTGAGCGGGGTCAGCGGATCGGGCGCGCTGAGATCCTTGATCCAGGCGACGAACGGCTGGTGCCGCATCTCGATCGTCAGCATCAGCACCTTGTATAGCGCGTAGAAGATCGGGATCTGGATCAGCGTCGGCAGGCAGCCGGCGACGGGATTGACCTTCTCCGTCTTGTAGAGCGCCATCACCTCCTGCTGCATGCGCGGCTTGTCGTCCTTATACCGCTCCTGGATCGCCTTCATCTTGGGCTGGAGCGCGCGCGTCTTCGCCATGCTGGCGAACTGGCGCTGCGCGATCGGGAACATCAGGCCGCGGATGGTGAGCGTCAGCAGGATGATCGCGACGCCGAAATTGCCGACCATGCGGAACAGCCAGTCGAGATAGGTGAAGATCGGCTTTTCGAGGATCTCGAACCAGCCCCAGTCGATCGCCTTGTCGAGCTTGGCGACGCCCGCATCATTCTCGTAATGCTGAAGCGCCTTGACCTCCTTGGCGCCGGCGAAGAAGCGGCTGGTCTGGGTCAGCGCGCGGCCGGCGGGGAGCAGCTTGGGCGCGAAGGCGTAATCCGCCTGATAGGCGGTGTTGGCGCCGGCGCGGAACTGGCCGTCGAACTGCGCCGCCTGATCGGGGACGAGCGCGGTCAGCCAATATTTGTCGGTGAAGCCGAGCCAGCCGCCGGTCGTCGTGAACTTCTCGGGTGCCTTGTCGAGGTCCTTGAACTTGGTGCTATAATCCGCACCGCCGCCATGGACCGACATCGGGCCGGTGTGGATCTGCCAGGTGCCGGGGTCCTTCGACACGCCGACGCGGTTGACATAGCCATAGGGGGCGACCGGCACCGGGGCGTTGCCGCCATTCTGCACCGTCTGCTTGACGGTGAACATATATTGATCGTCGACCGACAGCTCGATCGCGAAGCGCTGGCCGGTCGCATTGGCGGCGGTCAGCGTCACCGGACGGCCGGGGGCGAGCAAGGGCGACGAGGCGGTCCACACCGCATCCGCGGCGGGCGGCTTCAGCCCGTCGTCGCGCCAGCCGAAGCCGGCGAAATAGGCCTCCGGCGCGCCGGCGGGGGACAGCAGCCGGATCGGCGGCGAATCCTTGGTGATCGTTTCCTTGTATTTGACCAGCACGAGATCATCGATCCGCGCGCCCTTGAGGTTGATCGAGCCCTGCAAGGTCGGCGTCTGGATGCGCACGCGCGGCGATTCGGCGAGCACCGCCTGGCGGCTGCGCGTCGCGGCGGGGGCGTCGGCGGTCGGGTCGGCGGTCTTGGTGGTGACCGGCACCGACTTGCCGTTGACGATCTTCGTCACCGGCGGATTGGCGACGGGGAAGAATTTGCCCTGGATCAGCGGCCAGCCGAACAGGATCACCGCCGCGATGACCGCGAACAGGACGAAATTCTGACGTTCTTTGTTCAAAGTACAGCCCCGTAGCTCAAGGGACGGGATCGGGTCCACACCCGCCCCAGGGATGGCAGCGCGCTATCCGCTTCGCCGCCAGCCAGCCGCCCTTTGCCGCGCCATAGCGGCGAAGCGCAGTGATTGCATAGGCAGAACAAGACGGTTGATACCGGCAGGAGGGCGGCAGGATCAGCGACGGCCCCAATTGCCAGCCGCGCGCCACCCAGATCAGCAGCCGCGCGATCACCGGCGCGGCTTTCGCGGCCCGCGCGGCCGCGCCGGCGCATCCTCGCCGCGGGCGATCTTGCCGAGCGCCTTGCCGAATTCCGCCTTCAGAAGATGGTGATCGCGCTCGATGCCGCCATCGCGGCCGATCAGCACATGGTCGGCGCCGCGAATGCCGCCGACGGGCAACAGCTCACGCGCCAAGGCACGCAGCCGCCGTTTCATGCGGTTGCGGACGACGGCGTTGCCGATCTTCTTGGTCACGGTAAAGCCGACGCGCATCGTCGGATCGCCGTCTTTGCGGTCATGCACGAGCAGGACGAAGCCCGGCATCGGTGCGCGCCGCCCGGCATTGGCCGCGAGGAAGTCGCGGCGCAACGTCAACGTCCGGATCGTGGCATCGGCGTGTGCCGCCGCGCCCGCGGACGTCTGGACGTCGGCAGCGCCGACGTCCGTCACGCAGATTACGCCGACAGCTTCTTGCGGCCACGCGCGCGGCGCGCGTGAATCACCGCACGGCCGCCGACCGTCGCCATGCGGGCGCGGAAGCCGTGACGGCGGGCACGCACCAGATTGCTCGGCTGAAAGGTCCGCTTCATGATTCATTCCCTGATCGTCTGAATAGAAAAGGGCCGCCACGCGGACGGCCTTGATGGGGCGCGCTTACCCAGACGGGCCGACGAAGTCAACGCGAGCGGGCTTTGTTCGGCCATGATCCGCCAGATAGGGCGCGTGTGTTACCGGAACAAGACGGTGCGGCGATCCTTGCGCGCCGCATCGTCGCGCCCCGCGACGCCGCTATGGTGGAAGGGCAGGGGGTAAGCGGATGGCGGCGATCGTGCAGACGGTGGCATATCTCGGGCTGGAGGCGCGCGGGGTCGAGGTGCAGGTGCAGCTCGTCCCCGGCGTGCCCGGCTTCTACGTCGTCGGGCTCGGCGACAAGGCGGTGACCGAAAGCCGCGAGCGGGTGCGCGCGGCGATCTCCGCGCTCGGGCTGGCGCTGCCGCCGAAGCGGATCGTCGTCAATCTGTCGCCGGCCGACCTGCCCAAGGAGGGATCGCATTTCGACCTGCCGATCGCCCTCGCGTTGCTCGCCGCGATGGCGGTGATCGACGTCACGCTGCTCGCCGACTACGTGGTGGTCGGCGAACTGGCGCTCGACGGGCGGATCGCGCCGTCGCCGGGTGTGCTGCTCGCCGCGATCCACGCCCATGGCGAGGGCAAGGGGTTGATCTGCCCCGCGGCGCAGGGGTCGGAGGCGGCGTGGGCGGGATCGCTCGACCTGCTTGCCGCGCCGGCGCTCCTGCCGCTGATCAACCATCTCAAGGGGCATGGCCGGCTCGCCCCGCCGACGCCGGGGGAGGTCGACGCCGCCGCCGCCGGTCCCGACCTGCGCCAGGTGCGCGGGCAGGAGACGGCACGCCGCGCGCTGGAGATCGCCGCGGCGGGCGGGCATAATCTGCTGATGATCGGGCCGCCCGGCGCGGGCAAGTCGCTGATGGCGTCGTGCCTGCCCGGCATCCTGCCACCACTCGACGCCGCCGAGGCGCTCGAAGTGTCGATGGTCCAGTCGGTGGCGGGGACGCTCGGCCAGGGGCGGCTGACGCGGGCGCGGCCGTTCCGTGCGCCGCATCACAGCGCGTCGATGGCGGCGCTGACCGGCGGCGGGCTGCGCGTCAGGCCGGGCGAGGTCAGTCTCGCGCATCTCGGCGTGCTGTTCCTCGACGAACTGCCCGAATTCCAGCGCGCGGTGCTCGATTCGCTGCGCCAGCCGCTCGAGGCCGGCGTGGTCAGCGTCGCGCGGGCGAATGCGCATGTCACCTTCCCGGCGCGCGTCCAGCTCGTCGCGGCGATGAACCCGTGCCGCTGCGGGCATCTCGGCGATGCCAGCCTGGCCTGCGCACGCGCGCCGCGCTGCGCCGCGGACTATCAGGCGAAGGTGTCGGGGCCGCTGCTCGACCGGATCGATCTGCATGTCGAGGTGGCGGCGGTCAGCGCGGCGGACCTTGCCCTGCCACCCGCGGCGGAAGGGTCGGCCGAGGTCGCCGCGCGCGTCGCCGCGGCACGCGTGGTCCAGCGCTGCCGTTATGACGCGGATGCGATCCGCACCAATGCGGAGGCGGACGGGCTGGTGCTCGACCGCGTCGCGACGCCCGATGCGGCCGGGCGCGCCCTGCTCACCGAGGCGGCGGAGGCGATGCGGCTGTCGGCGCGCGGCCATGGCCGGGTGCTGCGCGTCGCGCGCACGATCGCCGACCTCGCCGGATCGGCGACGGTGACACGGGCGCATGTCGCCGAGGCGCTGAGCTACAGGCGGCGCGCGCCGAGCGGCTGATCGCTGGCTGCGGCGTGGCGCCGCTGGCGGATCAGCGCGAGGCATTGGCTGAGCAGTGCCGCGATCAGGCCATCGTGATCCGCATCCGCCCGCTGCAACGCGGCGACGACGCGCGCCTCGAGCGTGTCCTGTTGGTCCGACATTCCGGTCACCCCACCGGCCAGAGAGGCGGCGAGGAAACCACGGACCCTGATCGATCACAACGACATGGATCAGTCCGCGTCAAGCAGCTTGCGAACCGCCCGTCATGCCGCTACCGCCGCGACCTTGCCACCGACGCGTCGCGTCGGCGCGCGGCCGGTGTGCGGGCGTGGCGAAATGGTAGACGCAGCAGACTCAAAATCTGCCGTAGCAATACATGTCGGTTCGAGTCCGACCGCCCGCACCATCCCCCGACCGTTGCATTCGGCCCCGCCGCGACAAAATGATGCGATCCGGAGGTTATCGTCTACCTGCCGGAAGTTGTTGGTGAAGTTGGCGCAGCTTGCGCCAGCGATCGGCCGCGATGCGGCAAGTCCCGTCCCACCCGTCATCATCGTGTCACCGTCCGCTGCTCTGGGCGGCACCATCGGCCGGGGGGTCGAGGTCGGATGAGCATTGCGACGCGCCCGCGGGGCGGCGTCGGATGACGCGCGCCGACGGGCAATGCTTGTGGAGGACGATGATGACGACGTGGCGTGGCGCATCGCGCGCGGTGATCGCTTTGGCTCTGGTGCTGAGCTCCTGCTCGTCCGATACGCCCGGCGGGTCGGGCGGCGCCACGCCCGCGCCGACCGCCGCGGCCTCGCCCGCGGTCTCCGAACAGAATGCGCTCGCCACCGCGACGCCGATCAAGCACCTCGTCGTCATCTTCCAGGAGAACGTCTCGTTCGATCATTATTTCGGCACCTATCCGCAGGCGGCCAATCCGGCCGGCCAGCCGGTGTTCACCGCCGCCGCGGAGACGCCGTGGGTCAACGGCTATCTCGCGAACACCACCCTGCTGACCAACAATCCCAACACGACCAGCGCCGCGAACCTCAAGACGTCCGTCGCGCCGGAGCTGATGAACCCGTTCCGCATCGATCGCGCGCAGGCCGATACGACCAGCCAGAACCACAATTATCTCGCCGAACAGCTGGCCAGCAACAATGGCCGGATGGACTCGTTCGTCGCCTATACCGGGCGCAGCAACCAGAATAAGCCGGGGTCGGGGGCGTTCGGCACCGCCGCACAGGTGATGGCCTATTTCGACGGCAACACCGTCACCGCCCTGTGGAATTACGCCCAGAATTTCGCGATGAGCGACAATGCCTATACCGACACCTTCGGCCCGTCGACGCCGGGGGCGCTGCACGTCGTCGCGGGTACCAATGCCGGCGCGACGCAAGGCACCGGCACGGTCGCCGACGGTCAGGGCGGCTGGACGGTGATCGGCGATCCCGAGCCGGCGGGGGACGTCTGCACCAAGGACAGGACGCCGGTGTCGCTTGCCGGCAAGAATATCGGCGACCTGCTCAACGCCGCGGGGATCACCTGGGGCGGCTTCATGGGCGGATTCGACCTGACCGCCCATAATCCGGACATGACCACCGGCTGCCGGCGTTCGATGACCTCGCCGATCACCAGCCGCAGCGTCGTCGACTACAAGCCGCACCACGCCTGGTTCCAGTATTTCGCCTCGACCGCCAACCTCAAACATACGCGGCCGAGTTCGGTGGCGATGATCGGCCATACCGAACCGACGCTCGATGCCGCCGGGTCGGCCACCCCGGTCCACCACCAATATGACTTGAACGACTTCATCGCCGCGGTGAAGGCCGGCAACTTCCCCTCGGTCAGCTACCTCAAGGCGCAGGCGATCGGCGACGGCCATCCCGGCAATTCCAATCCGCTCGACGAGCAGACCTTCCTCGTCAACACGCTCAACTTCCTCCAGCAGCAGCCCGACTGGAAGAGCACCGCGGTGCTGATCCTCTATGACGATTCGGACGGCTGGTACGATCACCGCTCGCCCAACATCCTCACCTCCTCCTTCGACGCGACGGTCGATCAGATGACCGCCCCCGGCAAGTGCGACGGGCTCGGCGCGGTGCAGGGCGTCGGTCTGACCGGCAAGCCGATCAACGGCCGCTGCGGGCCGGGATCGCGCATTCCCTTCCTCGTCATCTCGCCCTGGTCGCGGGTCAATTATGTCGACTCGACGCCCATCACCCAGTCATCGGTGCTGCGCTTCATCGAATATAATTGGCTCAAGGACGCGCGGATCGGTGGCGGGTCGAACGATGCCAATGCGGGCAAGATTCTCAACATGTTCGACTTCACCAATGCGCCGCATCTGACGCCGCTGTTCCTCGATCCGACCACCGGCACCAAGGTCGCCGCCGCGCCGGCGATGTGACCATCATGACGCGCGACGCCGCGTCGCTGCGCCGGACCGGCCGCGTCGCCCTCATGCTCGCCGCAACGGTGTTGCTGGCATCGCTGGTCGGCGCGGGCGGTATCTTCGTGCCGCACCCCGAGCGGGCGCCGGCGCTGTTCGGCGGCGTGCTGCAGGACGTCACCGGGTTCAATCCGCACCCGGTGACGCTGCTGCGTCCGCCGGCGCAGCCGCTCAGCGCACTCGCGCAGATCGGTCGGCGCATCTTCTACGACCGCAGCCTGTCGGCGTCGGGCCGCCAGTCCTGTGCCTCGTGCCACAGCCCGGCGCGCAGCTTCGGCCCGCCCGACGGCCAGCTGCTGCAGCCGGGCGGCATGACGATGGTGGCGCAGGGCCTGCGACCGCCGCCGTCGCTCGCCTATCTGTACCGGCAGGAGCCGTTCGGCATCGGCCCGGCAGTCGACGACGATGCGCCGCCGCCCGATCCAGCGGCGCAGCCTTCGGCGCCGGCCGGACCGCGCGCCGCCAAACAGGCGAGCGTGGCGGCCGGGCCCGCGATGGTGCCGCATGGCGGGCTGTTCTGGGACGGGCGTGCCGATACGCTGATGGATCAGGCCGCCGGACCGCTGCTCAATCCCAACGAGATGGCCAATCCCGATACCGCGACGGTGGTCAGCAAGCTGCTGCGCGCCGGCTATGGCGAGGCGCTGCGGCCGCTGTTCGGCGCTGCGATCGTCCGCAATCCGCCGCTGCTCTTCGCCGAGGCGATGTCGGCGGTGTCGCGCTATCAGATCGAGGACCCCGCCTTCCACCGGTTCGACAGCCGCTACGACCGTTGGCTGGAGGGCAAGACGCGGCTCAGCCGCCAGGAGATGCGCGGGCTGCGGCTGTTCAACGATCCCGCCAAGGGCAATTGCGCGGCCTGCCATATCAGCCGGCCGACGGCGGACGGCCTGCCGCCGCTGTTCACCGACAGCGAATATGAAGCGCTCGCGGTGCCGCGCAATCCGGCGGTGCCCGCCAATCGCGATCCGCATTTCGTCGACCTGGGGCTGTGCGGGCCGCTCCGTACCGATCTCGCCAGGCAGACGGATTATTGCGGCATGTTCCTGACGCCGACGCTGCGCAACAGTGCGCGGCGCGGCGTCTATTTCCACAACGGCCGCTATCGCAGCCTGCGGCAGGTGCTCGACTTCTACAATTGGCGCGACGTCGCGCCGCAGCGCGTCTACCCGCATGGCGTCGCTGACGATCTGCCGCGGCGCTACTGGGCGAATATCGATCGTGGCGACGCGCCGTTCGGCCGCCGTCGCGGTGACACGCCGCCGCTGACCGACGTGGAGATCGCGGCGATCATCGCCTTTCTCGGCACGCTCGACGATGGTGCATCCCCGCCGCCCTGAGGGGGTGTTCGCCTCTATAGTAGATTAAGATCGGGCGCGGCTGCGCGGGTGGACCGGTCGGGATGATGTTTTCGGCAGAGGCCGCGAACGCGGCGGGGGCAAGGCATGGATATTCAACGCAGATGCCAGATCGCCGGCACGATCGCGATCGTCTCGGTGATCGTGTGCGGCATCATCGCCGGGGTGGAGATCAACACGATCCGCGTCGGCGGTCCGATCCAGGCGCGCAATCACGAGATCAGCGAGCTGGATGCGGATGTATTGCCGCCGCCCGCCTATATCGTCGAAGCCTTTCTGGAGACGACGTTGCTGGCACGCAACCCGGCCGCGCTCGCCCGCCACGAAGCCGTGTTGGCGCGCAAGGAGCGCGACTTCCGAGTGAGCGTCGCGCGGTGGAAGGCATCGCAGCTCAGCACGACCGCGATCGGCGCCCCGTTCCAACAGGCAACGGCCGCCGCCGACCAATTCTGGACCGAGCTCGATCAGGTCATGCTGCCGGCCCTGCACCGCGGCGATCGGCAGGCCGCGTCGCAGAGCTATATCCGGCTGACGGCCCTGTACGACAGGCATCGCCATGCCATCGATCGGGTGGTGACGGCGGCGAACCAGGTCAGAAGCGACCTGATGGCGCATAATGCCTATACGCTCGGCCGGGCGATCGCGCTGCTGACGCTGATCGGGCTGTTGCTGATCGCCGCGACGATCGCCGGCATCCTGTATCTGTTGCGGGCGGTGTTGCGCCCGATCGGCGAAACCGCTCTGGCGATGCAGCGGATGGCCGGCGGTGACCTCCAGCTGACCCTCGCCGGCGGCGATCGCCGCGACGAGATCGGCACGATGGTGCAGGCGGTCGAGGTGTTCCGCGCCGCGGCGCAGGCGGAGCGCGCCAATGCGCGCAAGCAGGAGATCGTCGTACGCGAGCTGGCGACCGCGCTCGGCCAGCTCGGCGACGGGAATCTCAGCTATCGGATCGGCGACGGGCTGCCCGAGGAATATCGGGAGCTGGCGCGATCCTTCGATCGATCCACCGAACGGCTGACGCAGGCGCTGACCCGCGTCGCCGATGCGGCGATGCGCGTGAAGGTGTCGACCACCGAATTGCGCTCCTCCTCCGACGATCTGTCGATCCGCACCGAACAGCAGGCGGCGGCGCTCGAACAGACGGCGGCGGCGATTCACCAGATCACCGCCTCGGTCGGCGAGGCGGCGCAGGGCGCGACGCGCACCGACACGATCGTGCGGACGGTGCGCAAGCAGACCGAACATTCCAGCGACGTCGTCCGTCGCGCGATCGAGGCGATGGCGAAGATCGAACGCTCGTCCAACGAGATATCCGAGATCATCTCGGTGATCGACGGTATCGCCTTCCAGACCAACCTGCTCGCGCTTAATGCCGGGGTCGAGGCGGCGCGCGCCGGCGATGCGGGGCGTGGCTTTGCGGTGGTGGCGCAGGAGGTCCGCGCGCTGGCGCAACGTTCGGCGGAGGCGGCCAAGGACGTCAAGAGCCGGGTTACTGCGTCCGGAGCGCTGGTCCACGACGGCGTCGATCTCGTCACCGAGACCGGCGAGGCGCTGGAGACGATTTTCGCGCGCATCGGCGAGGTCAGCGGCCTCGTGTCGGGGATCGCCCAATCGGCGGACGAACAGGCGCGCGGCCTCAACCAGGTCAATGTCGCGGTCGGCGAGATGGATGGCGTCACCCAGCAGAATGCCGCGATGGTCGAGCAGGCGACCGCCGCTGCCCGTGCGCTCGCTGCGGAGGCGGACGCGCTGGCGCGCGACGCGGGCAGCTTCCGGCTGAGCCAGGCGGGCGCGTCCGCGATGCCGCCGCCGGTCCGCGAGCTGCGTCCGACGATGCCGCCCGCCGCGGTGGTGGCTGCGCTGGCGCGTCCCGGCAACGATAATCCGGCGCTGGCGGCGCGCTGATTCCTATGCGCGGCGCGGCACCGGCGTCGCATGCGCCTGGCCGTGTCGGGCCGGCATGGCCATGTCGGGTGCCGTAGCGACGGCTGGCGATCGGTTGGTGCGGATAGCCCGAAAACGGTCTCGCGAAATGCCGTCTGTCTTATGGTAAAGGGCGCGCGCGGCGGTCTCGACGTCGCGCAGGAAATCGGCCTTGGCGCGGACATGTGATATTGTAACCTGCCTGCGATCGGCCTAGATAGGCGCCGCAATGGTCGCTTCGACTCCTGTACGCCGCCTCGGCTGGGCCTGGCTCGATCGCGCCGCGATCGCCTTGTCGGGACTGTGCGTCGTCCATTGCATCGCCAGTGCGGTGCTGCTCGCGATGCTGTCGGCGGCGGGCGGACTGTTGCTCAATCCGATCTTCCACGAGATCGGGTTGAGCATCGCGATCGTGCTGGGCGCGATCGCGCTCGGTCGCGGTATCCTCGATCACGGCTATGTCATGCCCGCGTCGATGGGCGCGTTCGGGCTCGGCATCATGGCCGGCGCGATGACCTTGCCGCACGACGGCGGCGGCGCCGAGACGCTGTGGACGGTGATCGGCGTCGGCCTGCTCGCCTTCGGTCACGATCTGAACCGACGGGCGGCACATTGACCCGGCTTGTGATCGCCCCTGACGGCTCCTAAATCGCGGGGATGGCAGCTTCCGCGCATCACGATCATCACGAGCCGCAAGGCGCCGACCTCACCGCCGCGGCGCGGGCGACGCTCGAGAAATCCGGCGAACAATGGACGCAGATGCGCGCCAACGTCTTCGCCGCGCTCACCGGCTTCACCAAGCCCGCCAGCGCCTATGACATCGCCGAGGCGATGTCGAAGAGCGAGGGGCGCCGCGTCGCCGCCAACAGCATCTACCGTATCCTCGACGTCTTCGTCGCCACCAATCTGGCAAGAAAGGTCGAGAGTTCGAATGCTTACGTCGCCAACGCGCATCCCGATTGCCTGCACGACTGTATCTTTTTGGTGTGCGATTCCTGTGGGCAAACCGTGCACCTCGACGACGATTCGGTCACGCGCGGCGTCCGTAACGCGGCGCAAGCCGTTGGTTTTGCACCGATTCGTCCCGTGATCGAGGTGCGCGGCCGCTGCGCCGACTGCGCATGATCGTTACACCGGTCACCAATCGACACCTCTGATGCAAGCGCGTAGACGAAGGTGATGGCCGAACTTCCCGAAACGCCGCTGCTCGACACCGTCAACACCCCGGAAGAGCTACGAAAACTCGCACCAGAGCAATTGCGGCAGCTCGCCGACGAGCTGCGGCAGGAGACGATATCGGCGGTCGGCACCACCGGCGGCCATCTCGGCTCGGGGCTCGGCGTCGTCGAGCTGACGACGGCGATCCATTATGTCTTCGACACGCCGCGCGACCGGCTGGTGTGGGACGTCGGCCACCAATGCTATCCGCACAAGATCCTCACCGGGCGGCGGGATCGCATCCGCACCCTGCGCCAGGGCGGCGGGCTCAGCGGCTTCACCAAGCGCAGCGAGAGCGAATATGATCCGTTCGGCGCGGCGCACAGCTCGACCTCGATCTCGGCGGCGCTGGGCTTTGCCGTCGCCAACAAGCTGGCCGACACGCCGGGCCGCGGCATCGCGGTGATCGGCGACGGATCGATGTCGGCGGGCATGGCCTATGAGGCGATGAACAACGCCGAACAGGCCGGCAACCGGCTCGTCGTCATCCTCAACGACAATGACATGTCGATCGCGCCGCCGGTCGGTGGGTTGTCCGCCTATCTGTCGCGCATCGTGTCGAGCCGCGAGTTCCTCGGCATCCGCGACATCTTCAAGAAGTTCGCGCGCCGCCTGCCGCGGCCGATCCACGCCGCCGCGCGCAAGACCGACGAATTCGCCCGCGGCATGACGATGGGCGGCACCTTGTTCGAGGAGCTGGGCTTCTATTACGTCGGCCCGATCGACGGCCATAATCTCGACCATCTCATCCCGGTGCTGGAGAATGTCCGCGACGCCGAGGAGGGGCCGATCCTCGTCCATGTCGTCACCAAGAAGGGCAAGGGCTATGCCCCGGCCGAGGCGGCGGCGGACAAATATCACGGCGTGCAGAAGTTCGACGTGATCACCGGCGCGCAGGCCAAGGCGCCGCCGGGTCCGCCGCAATATCAGAACGTCTTCGGCGACGCCCTGGTCAGGGAAGGCGAGCGCGATCCGACGATCGTCGCGATCACCGCGGCGATGCCGTCGGGTACCGGCGTCGACCGTTTCGCCAAGGCCTTCCCGGACCGCGCCTTCGACGTCGGCATCGCTGAACAGCATGCGGTCACCTTTGCGGCGGGACTCGCCGCACAGGGGATGCGGCCGTTCTGCGCGATCTACTCGACCTTTCTGCAACGCGCCTATGACCAGGTCGTCCATGACGTGGCGATCCAGAACCTGCCGGTGCGTTTCGCGATCGACCGCGCCGGGTTGGTCGGCGCAGACGGCGCGACGCATGCCGGCAGCTTCGACGTCACCTATCTGGCGACGCTGCCCAATTTCGTCGTGATGGCGGCGGCGGACGAGGCCGAGCTCGTCCATATGACGCATACCGCGGCGCTGCACGACAGCGGTCCGATCGCCTTGCGCTATCCGCGGGGCAATGGCGTCGGCATCGACCTGCCCGCCGTCCCCGAACGGCTCGAGATCGGCAAGGGCCGCGTCGTCCGCGAGGGCAAGACTGTCGCGATCCTGTCGCTCGGCACGCGGCTGGAGGAGGCGCTCAAGGCGGCCGAGGTGCTCGAGGCCAAGGGCCTGTCGACCACCGTCGCCGATCTGCGCTTCGCCAAGCCGCTCGACGAGGCGCTGATCCGTCGCCTGCTCACCACGCATGAGGTCGCGGTGACGATCGAGGAGAATGCGGTCGGCGGTTTCGGCGCGCATGTGCTGACGCTGGCGAGCGACGAAGGGCTGATCGACGGCGGGCTCAAGCTGCGCACGATGCGGCTGCCCGACGTCTTCCAGGATCAGGACAAGCCCGAGAAGCAATATGCCGAGGCGGGCCTCGACGCCGATCATATCGTCCAGACGGTCCTCAAGACGCTCCGCCACAACAGCGCCGAGGTGCCGGCGGGCGCGCGCGCGTGAAGGGCTGGACCGCGGTCGTCGTCATCACCGGCCTCGCGCTGGTGATGCTGATCGGGCTCAACGTCCGGTTGTGGCGGATGATGAAGGCGGCGACCGCGAAGGGGCGTGAGCAGCAGGCGCGCGGTGAGTCGCCGCCGCCGGTCTGAGCTGCTATAATGGCCTCATGAAGCTGACGAAGACATCGGACGGCTATGTCGTGAAGGTCCCCGACGAAGTGGTCGCCTCGCTCGGCCTGCATGACGGCGATGACGTGCAATTCGCGCGGTCTGGGGTGGTCGTCATCCCTGTGAGCGAGGAACAGCGGGAACGGGCTTTGGAAGACATGAAGCGGCTAGCGCGACCCTTCCCCGCGGATTACAAGTTCGACCGCGAGGAAGCCAACGCACGCTAATGCGGGCGTTCCTCGACTCCAATATCCTTGCCTATGCGTTCGGAATTGATCCGCGGAGCGCCACGGCCTTCAAGCTTGTGGAAGACGGTGGCGTCATCAGCACACAATCGCTGAACGAATTGGCCAACGTTCCTCGCCGCAAGCATCGTTTGGCTTGGGACGATGTCAGACGAGCGGTTCGAGACGTCATCGTGCGTTGCCCGGCCATCATCACTCTCACCGTCGACCTCCACCACCTCGGCCTACGCCTCGCCGACCGCTACACGCTGTCCGTCTACGATGGCATGATCGCCGCCGCCGCGGTGATCGGCGGCTGCGACACGCTCTATTCGGAGGACATGCACCACGGCCTCGTCATCGACGGGCGGGTGCGGATCCTCGATCCGTTCGCGCCCGTCTGAGCCGCATCAGCGGTGCAGGTAATGCGCCTGTGCCGCGTCCGTTGCGTTGATCGCGAGGATCGAGCGCGCGTCGCCCGGCGGGCGGGCGTGGCCGCGGCCGTCGCTGCCCGCGGTGATAACGCGGTTGAGCAGTTCCTGCCCTTCCGCCCACCAGCCGATGCCGCTGGCGGCGTTGAGATGGCCCTGCGGCCCGGCATCGACGAAATGGCTGCCCCATTGTGCGGCAAGGCTGTGCGCCCGATCGATGCCGATCCACGGATCGTCGCTCGATGCGACGAGGATCGAGGGGAAGGGCAAGGGCGTCTTCGGCGTTGGCGCGAAGCCGCGCAATTCCTCCGGTGCGCCCGGTCGGTCGACGTCGGCGGGGGCGACGAGCAGCGCGCCGGCCACCGGCCAGCCATAAGGCTGCGGGCTGAGCTCCGCCCACCAGGCGACCGCCAGGCAGCCGAGGCTGTGCGCGGCAAGGATCACCGGCGCCTCGGCGCGCGCGATCGCCTGGTCGAGCTTGGTCACCCAGGCGTTGCGATGCGGCGTGTTCCACATGCCGAGCTCGACGCGCATCGTATCGGGGCGCGAATCCTCCCACAAGGTCTGCCAATGCGACGGGCCCGAGCCGCCGAGGCCGGGTACGGTCAGGATGGTCGGCTGCGCGCTGTCGAAACTGGAAAATCCGGTCATGGCTGCATCTCCCTCCGTTACGGGCGGGTGGCGGGCAGCGGCCGGAGCCGTCGCGCACCACCTCATCCCCAACGCCGAGCTTAATCCTACCGTTCCGATAGGCAATAAGCGATGCGCCCAGCCGATGGTGGCAGGCGGCGGGGCGAGGGTGCCGTCAAACGGGGTGACGATCGCGGCGCTTCGGCGCTAGGGGAGGGCATGGCAAAGACGCGTGCGGACCAGATGCTTGTCGATCGTGGCCTCGCCGAATCGAAGACGCGCGCGCAGGCGCTGATCATGGCCGGGCTGGTCTTCGCGGGGACGCGCAAGATCGACAAGCCGGGGCAGGCGCTCGCCGACGACGTGACGCTCGACGTGCGTGGGCGCGATCATCCCTGGGTGTCGCGCGGCGGCATCAAGCTCGCGCATGGCTTGGACCATTTTGGCTGGGACGTTACCGGCGCGGTGGCGATCGACGTCGGGTCGTCCACCGGCGGCTTTACCGACGTGCTGCTCCATCGCGGCGCGGCGCGCGTCTATGCGGTCGACAGCGGCACCAACCAGCTGGCGTGGAAGCTCAGGCAGGACCCGCGCGTCATCGTCCACGAACAGACCAGCGCGCGCATCCTCACCCCCGCGCATATCCCAGAGGCGATCGGCCTGATCGTCTGCGACGCGAGTTTCATCGGTCTTGCCAAAGTGTTGGAGCGGCCGATGACATTCGCGGCGCCCGCCGCGCGGCTGCTGGCGCTGATCAAGCCGCAGTTCGAGGCGGGGCGCGACGAAGTCGGCAAGGGCGGCGTCGTGCGCGATCCCGCGATACGCGCGCGCGTCTGCGCGGCGGTGGTCGACTGGCTTAGCGTTTCGGGCTGGTCGGTGGCCGGGGTCACCGAGAGTCCGATCACCGGCCCCGAAGGCAATGTGGAATATTTGGTCGCCGCAATACGTGATTGATCTACAATGGGAACGATCACCGATACGGGTGCTTTACGAAGGCTGCGCGCCGCGGCAAAGCAGGGGCGCAGATTGTTAGGGAGCATCGGGTGGGCGGTATCGCATCCAAAGGGCAGTTGCGGGTGTCGTTCCTGCGCTGGGCCGTCTTTACCGTTCCGTTGATCCTGTTGCTCGGTTTCGCCTCGGGCCGTGCGGTGCCCGCCGGTGCCGACAACAATTGGTATGTCGCCTTGCAGAAGCCGGCACTGACTCCGCCGGGCTGGGTCTTCCCGGTCGCCTGGAGCTCGCTCTACGTGCTGCTCGGACTGGCGGTGGCGATGATCCTCCACGCCAGGGGCGCACGCGGGCGCGGCGCGGCGCTCGCCGCCTTCGCGGTGCAGTTCGTGCTCAATCTCGCCTGGACGCCCCTGTTCTTCGGCATGCATCAGGTCGGAGCGGCACTGTTCG
Source organism: Sphingomonas sp. RIT328 (assembly GCF_000632225.1). Lineage (GTDB taxonomy): Bacteria > Pseudomonadota > Alphaproteobacteria > Sphingomonadales > Sphingomonadaceae > Sphingomonas > Sphingomonas kyungheensis. Next base: position 31,419 of record NZ_JFYV01000022.1, on the reverse strand, counting down.
TCATCATCGCCATCCTCGTCGTCGCGACGATCACCACTGTGTTGTTCGGGCGGATCCGGCCGGTCGCCGCTTGGCTGATGGTGCCCTATCTCGTCTGGATCAGCTTCGCCGGTGTGCTCACCTGGCGCATCGGCCAGCTCAACCCCGATGCCGAAACCCTTGTGCCGGCGGCGCATACGTCCCAGATGCTGTGACACGTTACGCTGACCGGGACCCAATCCAATGCAATCCGACAATCGCCTGTTCGATGATCTCGTTAAGCTGATGAACGGTGCCGCCGGCACGCTCGCCGGCGTCGGCCGCGAGGCCGAATCGGGGGCGCGGGCGCGGGCGCGCGAGTGGATCGGCGGGCTCGACTTCGTCAGCCGCGACGAATTCGAGGTGGTCAAGGCGATGGCGGTCGCCGCCCGCGACGAGAATGACGCGCTGCGCGCGCGGCTCGACGCGCTCGAGGCGAAGCTCGGTGCCGCCGCTACCCCCTCGGCGGACCTGCTTCCCACGGCCTGAGCGACGTTTTCCACAGCTTTATCGACAGTGTTGTCCACTATGGGGTTGCCTGGGCGTTTTTGCCTCGGCAGCCTTGTCGTGCGATAGAGGCGTAACGATGCTCGACCACGCTGAACACGAATCCGAACCCGATGCCCCGATCGACATGCTCGAGGCCTATTATGCCGCGCATGGCTGGGACCATGAGCGTCACGATGATGAGATCGTCGCCACGGTCAAGGGCAGCTGGACCAGCTACGAATTGCGCGCACTCTGGCGCGAGGATGACAGCGTGCTGCAATTCCTCGCATTTCCGGACATCAAGGTCACCGATGACCGGCGCGGCGCGGTGTATGAAGCGATCGGCCTGGTCAACGAACAGCTGTGGATCGGCCATTTCGAACTGTGGTCGTCGTCGGGCGTGCTGCTCTACCGCCATGCCGCGATGATCGACGGCGAGGAGGAGGGGACGATGTCGCTCGGCGCGACCGAATTGCTCGTCGAGTCGGCGATCGAGGAGTGCGAGCGCTTCTACCCCGTGTTCCAATTCGTGCTGTGGGGCGGCAAGACCCCCAAGGAGGCGCTCGCCGCCGCGCTGATCGAGACGCAGGGCGAGGCGTGACGCGCCTGCTGATGGTCGGCGCCGGCCATATGGGCGGCGCGATGCTGCGCCGCTGGCTCGCCGCCGGCCTGTCGCCCGCGGAGGTCACCGTCGTCAGTCCGAACGGCCGTCCGATGCCGGACGGCGTGCGCGTGCTGCGGGCGATCCCGGACGTGTGCGAGGGGGATTATGACCTGATCCTGCTCGCGCTGAAGCCGCAGCAGCTTGCATCCTTGCGCGACGGGCCGCTCGCCGGGCACAGGCCACGTCTGCTCGTCTCGATCCTGGCGGGGGTCGAGGTGGCGACGCTGGCGCCGCTCTGCCCGGCGGCGACGGTGGTGCGGGCGATGCCCAATCTGCCCGTCGCGATCGGCGCGGGGGTGGTCGCGCTCCATGCCGCCGATGCCGGGACCGCTGCGCGTGACGAGGTCGCCGCGCTGATGGCGCCGCTCGGTCTGGTCGAATGGATCGCCGACGAGGCGCAGTTCGACGATGTCACCGCGCTCGCCGGCTGCGGCCCCGCCTTCCTGTTCCGCTTCGCCGACGCGCTTGCCGCCGCCGGTGCGTCGCTCGGGCTGCCGCAGGATCAGGCGGCGCGGCTGGCGCTGGCGACGATCCGCGGCGCGGCGGAGATGGCGGCGCAGGCGGATGTCGGCCCCGCGGTGCTCGCCGACCGTGTCGCCAGTCCCGGCGGATCGACGCGGCAGGGGCTGGACGTGCTCGATCGCGCCGATGGCCTTGCGCCGCTGCTGCGCGAGACGCTCGCCGCGGCGGCGGCGCGCAATCGCGAGATGGCGGCGGCGGCGCGGCGCGCCTAGCTGCGCAGCGCTTCGATCAGCGGCCGGTCGCCGTCGGGGATCATGCCCTCCAGCACCGCCCAATAGCCCGACACCGCATCCTGTCCGGCGATCTGATAGGCCTGCGACATCTTGACGCGCACCGCCTCGAACAGCTCGCTTTCCATCCGCGTGCCCTCTTCGGTCAGCCGCAGCAGCCGCTGGCGCCGGTCGCGCTCGCCCGGTCGGGTTTCGACCAACTTGCGATCGGTCAATTCGTTGAGTACGCGACCCAGCGACTGTTTGGTGATCGCGAGCAGCCCGAGCAATTCGCTGACCGTCAGGTCCGGTTTGCGCGCGATGAAATACAGTGCACGATGATGCGCGCGGCCCAGACCCTGGGCGGCGAGCCCCTGATCGACGGAGCGGGTGAGATGGCTATGGCCAAAATACAGCAATTCCATGCCGCGACGCAGTTCGGGCTCGCGGAGAAATTGGGCGGAAGCGGTGGGAGCTGTGGCAGCCATGTTGACCGGTCTAGCCCCCGCCCGTAGGCCTTCGCAACCCCTGATGCCTGAGAGAAATCGATGACCCTCGTTTCGCCGGCCGCCGCGCCGACCTTCCGCTTCGATCGCAGCGCGACCCCGGTCGCCGCCAACGAGCGCGCCGCGCGCCTCGTCGATCCCGGCTTCGGGCGCGTCTTCACCGATCATATGGCGGTGATCCGCTATGCGGAAGGCGAAGGCTGGCACGATGCGACGATCACCGCGCGCGCGCCGGTCACCGTCGATCCGTCGACCGCGGTGCTCCATTATGCGCAGGAGATATTCGAAGGCCTCAAGGCCTATCGGCTCGACGATGGCGGCATGGCGCTGTTCCGGCCGGAGGCGAATGCGCGCCGCTTCAACAACAGCGCCCGCCGCCTCGCCATGCCCGAACTGCCCGAGGCGCTGTTCCTGCAATCCTGCCGCCAGCTGGTGCAGACCGAGCGCGACTGGTTCCCGCAGATCGAGGGCGGGGCGCTGTATCTGCGCCCGTTCATGTTCGCGAGCGAGGCGTTCCTCGGCGTCAAGCCGTCGTCCGAATATCTTTATATGGTGATCGCCTCCTCGGTCGGCGCCTATTGGAAGGGCGGCGCGCGCGCGGTGTCGATCTGGGTCAGCCAGGATTACACCCGCGCCGCGCCCGGCGGCACCGGCGAGGCCAAATGCGGCGGCAATTACGCCGCCAGCCTGCTCGCCCAGTCAGAGGCGATCCGCCAGGGCTGCGACCAGGTCGTCTTCCTCGATGCGGTCGAGCGCCGCTGGGTCGAGGAACTGGGCGGCATGAACGTCTTCTTCGTCTTCGACGACGGCACGATGGTGACCCCGCCGCTGACCGGCACGATCCTGCCCGGCATCACGCGCGATTCGATCATCCGCATCGCGCGCGATCAGGGGATCACGGTGCGCGAGGAGAAATACGGCATCGACCAGTGGCGCGCCGATGCGGCGAGCGGCCGGCTGACCGAGGCCTTCGCCTGCGGCACCGCGGCGGTGGTGACGCCGATCGGCGAGGTGGCCGAACCCGCCGGCCGCTTCACCATCGGCAGCGGTGGCACCGGCCAGCTGACCCAGCGGATGCTCGACGCCCTGTCGGCGATCCAGCGCGGCCGCGCCGCCGACCCGCACGGCTGGCTCGACCGGCTCGGCTGATTGTCGCCGCGGCGGCGAAATAGCCGGCCGGCGGGGCTTCCCAACCCCGCCGGCCCCGCTATAAGGCCGCCTCCTCGTTGGGGCGTCGCCAAGTGGTAAGGCAGCGGCTTTTGGTGCCGCCATCCGCAGGTTCGAATCCTGCCGCCCCAGCCAGGTCTCCTGTCCGGACCTTGGCAGAACTTCTCAGACTGTCCGGTCCTGCATTTACCCGTCGGATCGCGCGCAACCCGGGACAGCTGGCGGCTTCGTGCGCGACGGCACGGCGGCGCCCGGGGCGAGCGCTTCCCATTCCTGCACCGCGACCCCGGCGTATCGGCCGGATTGACCCGAGGCGTCGAAGAGGGCGCGCAGACAGCGTGTCGTGATCGGTGGAAAGCGGACCGCCTGCCAGGCGTCCGGATCGGTGCCATAGCCGCTGGCGCCGGACACCGGCTTCCAGCCATCGTGCCAATATTCGAGATGCCACCCGCGTGGCGGCGCGACGCCTTCATCTGCACCGGCGGGATGATCCGCCCAGAACCGGATACGGCTGCCGTCCAAGGTCACCGGCTGCGGCCAGCGGTACTCGATCCACTGCCGGGGCGGATTGTTCGGCGACCAGCTGCCCCACAGATCGGGCGGCAGCGGTGCGTCCTTGACCACGCCGTCGTTGAGCGACTTGATCCAATATTGCACCGGCACCGGCTCGTTGGAGGCGGTGGCATAGGCAGCGGCGGCGATGTTGCGCGTCGGCGCGGCGGGCGGCTGCCGGCGGCGGGTCGGGATGACGGGCCGGATCGCGGCGGGGGTGACGCTGTCGTCCCACGCCATCCGGTCGATCGCGACGCTGCGGCGGAAATGGCCGCCGCCCACCGCATCGGCGGTGTGATAGGTGAGATACCAGTGGCCCTTGAACGCGACCGCCCCCGAATGGCTGGTCGTCGAGCTGACCGGGCGCAGCACCGTGCCGCGATAGGTCCATGGCCCCAGCGGCGACGGCGCCGATCCGTAAGCGATGCAGGCGTGATAGATGGCGGGCGTGCAGGGCGAGTCCGGCCCGGCAGTGTTGGCGGCGTAGAGCATGTAATAGGTGCCGCGCCGCTTCATCAGCCACGGCGCTTCGAAGAAGCCGGTGAGAGAGGGGACGGCGATCGGTGCGCCCTTCGGCGTCAGCATGTCGCGCGCCAGCTCCATGCCGCGCAGCTGCCCGAACGTCCCCCAATAGAGAAAGACCCGCCCGTCGTCGTCGATCAGCACGGTCGGATCGATATTCTGGATGGCGTTGCGCACCGGCACGCGCTGCGACACGATGGGGCCGGCGGGATGCGCGTCCCGCCACGGCCCGGTGATCCGGTCGGCGACCGCGACCCCGATCGCGAACCGGTCGCGCGCATCGCTGTTCCGCTCGAGCACCGGAGCGTACATATAATATCGCCCGTCGAAGCCTTTGACGATCTGTCCGGCATAGGCACGGCCCGGCTCCGCCCAGGCGAATACCGTCTCCGGCCGCGCGATCGACGGATAGTGCCGCCAGCGCCCGGAGGCCGGATCACTGGTCGACAGCAATTGCCACTCGTTCATAATGAAGTCGTTGACGTTGGGCGGCGCCTCGTCACGGCCGGCAAGGATCCACAAGGTGTCGCCATCGACGAATGGCGCGGGGTCGGTCGAATAATAACGCCCGTCGGCGAGGATCGGGTTGCCGGGCGCGACGACCGGGCGTCCCTCGTCGGCGAGCAGCGCGGCAGGCAGCACCGCGAGCAAAGCGGCGGCGAGACATCGGCTCACGCCGCCGCGAGCGCCGGCGGCCAGCGTCGGTTCGCCTCGACCGCCGTGGCGAGATCCAACGGCACCGGTGGCGCATCGGCCGGCGGTGATGCCGTGATCCGGGCGGGAAAGCGCTTGTGCGGCATGACGCGTCTGGTGCGGCAACCAGCCGGCGGAGGGCGCAGCCGTGCTTTCTCTGATCAACGCGCAGTGCCTCATGCCCGACATCGCCTCCCGTTGCGGTTACGTCCTTCTAAACTGGTTTGATACCGTATACGATAAGGCGCAATACCAATTCGACCTGCGATGCCCCCGGGCGAAGCTGGTCATGCCTGACACGATGCCATCCGGTTCACGCGGCTTTTCGCAGCGGTGCTTGGCTGCGCCGCGGCCGCGTGGTCTGGGCAGGCGGCACCGCCAAAGTCTTGAGGGGAGGGCGGCCGCGAACGGGACCGGCGCTCCGCAGCCGCCACACCGGCGTGGCAGCCGGGCGAGCGACCAGCCTGCGCCGCGTCCAACGATGCGGCCGCCGGTCCGGTCAGTCGAGCGTCACCACGATCTTCCCGAACGCGCCGCGATCGAGATGGTCGAGCGCAGCCGGCAGCGCGTCGAAGGCATAGCGGCGGTCGATCACCGGCTGGATGGCATTGGCGTCGATCGCGCGTACCAGATCGTCGAGCGCGCGCCGGTGGCCGACGCGGATGCCCTGCACGACCGCGTTCTTGAGCATCAGATGCCGCGCTGCGCCGGGCAGCTCGACGCCGTCGATCACCCCGATCAGCGCAATCCGTCCCTGCACCGCCACCGCCTCGAGCGACCGCGCCAGATGCGCGCCGCCGACGATGTCGAGGATATGATCGACGCCGCGATCCGCGGTGAGGCGATGCACCGTCTCGACCCAGCCATCGCGGGCGATCGCATGATCCGCGCCGAGCGCCGCGGCCCGTTCGCGCTTTGCCGCGTCGCCCGACGTGACGAAGACGGTCGCGCCATGCGCCTTGGCGATCTGCAGGCCGAACAGCGCGACGCCGCCGGTCCCCTGGACCAAGACGCTCGCCCCCGCCTTGAGGCGACCCTGTTCGACCAGAGCGAACCATGCGGTCAGTCCGGCGCAGGTCAGCGTACTCGCCGCGACGGGATCGAGGCTGTGCGGCGCGGCGACGAACCAGTCCTCGGGCATGGCGACATATTCGGCGAGCACACCGGGGTAATTGCCGCCGAGCGCAGCGCCCGGCGGGTTCGCGGCGCTGCCCGCATAGCTGCCGTCGATCCAGCCGGGGAAGAAGACCGATATCACCCGCTCGCCGACAGCGAAGCGCGTCGCCCCCGCGCCGGTCGCGACCACCGTGCCGGCAAGATCGGACCCCGGCGTGAACGGGAACGGCAAGTGCGTCCCCAATCCGTTGTCGATCACCAATTTGTCGCGATAGTTGAGCGCCACCGCCGCGACCTTGACCAGTACCTCACCCGCGCGCGGCTCGGGCCGCGGCACGCGCGCCAGCCGCAGATTGGCGCGGCCATAGTCGGTCATCTCCCAACGCGTCATCGTCATCATGCGTCTCCTTTCGTCCAGACCGGGCCGATCTAGCGTTGATCGTCACGCCCCGGTGGCGATAGTCGGGACCGGCTTTGGTGCATGGGACGCGACAATGAAGCGGGCAGATGTGTTGGCGGAGGTGCCGGTGTTCGTCGCCGCGGTCGAAGCGGGCGGGTTCAGCGCCGCCGCGGCGACGCTCAACCTCACCCGGTCGGCGATCGGCCGGTCGGTCGCCCGGCTCGAACGGCGGCTCGGCGTGCGGCTGTTCCACCGGACCACGCGGCGGCTGACGCTGACCGAGGACGGGCAGGCGTTCTTCGATCATTGCCGCCGCGCGCTCGACGAGCTCAAGGCGGCGACCGCGGCATTGCAGTCGGAGCGCTGCGAGGTGGCGGGGCGGCTGCGCGTATCGATGCCGGTCTTGTTCGGGCGGCAATGCGTCGCCCCGATCCTGATCCGGCTGGTGGAGGCGCACCCGCGGCTGGAGATCGACTGCAATTTCAACGACCGGCTCGTCGACGTGATCGAGGACGGCTTCGACCTCGTCCTCCGCAACGGCCCGTTGCGCGACTGGCCGGGGCTCGCCGGGCGGCGCGTGGCGACGCAGCATATGCGCGTCTGTGCCGCTCCCGGCTATCTCGCGGAGGCGGGCAGGCCGGCGACGCTCGACGACCTCGCCCGGCACCGCGCAATGCTCTACGGCCGGCCGGGGCGGATCCGGTCGTGGCTGTTCCCGCAGCCGGGCGCCGCGCCGCGCGAGATCGTGCCGCCGAGCCGGATGCGCTTCGACGATCTCGGCACGATCCGCGACGCCGCGGTCGCCGGCCACGGCCTCGCCTGGCTGCCCTGCTGGCTTATCCGCGACGATGTCGCCGCGGGGCGACTGGCGACGGTGCTGGACGCGCTGCCGGCGCACAGCTTCACCAGCCATGCCTTATGGCCGCAGGCACCGCGCCTGCCGCTGCGGCTGCGGCTGGCGATCGACGCGCTCGCCGCCGAACTGCCCGCCGCCACCGCGCTCAAACTCTGAATTGCATTTCATTTGACGCAGATGCGGCGCGCGGGCGATCAGAAGCGGTGGCGCATATCCTGCTCATCGAGGACGACGCGGGCACCGCCAACGAGATCGCCCTCGAACTCGTCGCGGCAGGGCATCGGCTGACCCATCACCTGACGATCGCGGCGGCGCTGGCCTGCGCGCAGGCACCGGGCGTCGACCTGCTGATCGTCGACCGGCAATTGCCCGACGGCGAGGGACTCGACCTGATCGCGCGGCTGCGCGGCGACGGCTGCCGCACCCCGGCGCTGGTGCTGAGCGCGCTCGGCAGCCTCGACGATCGCGTCCGCGGGCTGCGCGCCGGCGGCGACGATTATCTCCCCAAGCCGTTCGCGCTGGTCGAGCTGGTCGCACGCGTCGAGGCGCTGCTGCGCCGCCCCAACGAGACGCGCGACACACGGCTGATCGTCGGGCCGCTCGATCTCGATCTGCTCGCCGGCACCGCGACGCGGGCCGGCCGCCCGCTCGAACTGCTGCCGCGCGAGATGAAGCTGCTCGACTATCTCGTCCGCCGGCCGGGGCAAATCGTCACGCGATCGATGCTGTTGCAGGACGTCTGGGGTTATACGTTCGAACCCAACAGCAACGTCGTCGACGTCCATATCGGCCGGTTGCGCCGCAAGGTCGATGTCGCCGGCGAACCGCAGCTGATCCGCAACGTGCGCGGCCGCGGCTATGTCTTCGATCATGCGGGCTGATCCGCGCACCCGTGCAACGCTGCGCTGGGGCGGGGCGATCGCCGCGCTGCTCGTCGTCCAGTCGCTGGTCACCGCGGCGATCGTCTGGGCGCTGGTCAACGCCAGTCACGCGCATGCGATCGACCAGGCGCTCGCCGGCGACTGCCGCTTCTTTGCAAAGACCCCCGCCGCCGAACGCCGCGAGGAGGTGCGCGAGATGCTCACCCGCGACATCCATCGCGAACGCTTCCTCGGCCTGTTCGACGCGTCCGGCCGGTTGATCGACGGCAATGTCGCGCGTTTGCCCGATCTGCCGCCCGGCCGGGCGCGCATCGTCACCACCGCGGTGGCGCCGACCGAGCTGCCCGGCAAGACCAGCGACGTCGCCCGACTTTCGGTCTGTCCGCTGCCGGGTGGCGAGCGGCTGCTCACCGGCTTCGACCTCGACAATGCCGAGGAGGCGCTGCACCTTGCCGGGCGGGCGATGCTGCTCGGTCTGCTGCCGGCGCTCGTGCTGGCGCTCGGCTTCGGGCTCGTCGCCGGACGCCGCGCCGCGCGGCAGGTCGATACCGTGCGCGCGCTGACCGCGCGGATCGTCGCGGGCGGCCTCCACGAACGTTTGCCGGTGGAGCGCCGCCCCGACAGCTTCGGCCTGCTCGCTGAGCATATCAATGCGATGCTCGATCGCTTGCAGGTGCTGGTCGCCGACGTGCGCGGCGTCGGCGACGATATCGCGCATCAATTGCGCACGCCGCTCACCCGGCTGCGGGCGCGCGTCGAACGCGGCATGCGCGAGGCGCGCGCGCCGGCGGATTTCCAGACGGTCGCCGAGGCGGCGCTGACCGAGATCGACCAGCTGCTCGGCATCGTCGCCGCGCTGCTGCGCATCCGCGAGCTGGAGGATCATGCCCGCCGCAGCCGCTTCGCGCCGGTCGATCTCGCCCGCGTCGCCGCCGATGCCTGTGACCTCTATCGGCCGACCGCGGAGGATCGCGGCATCGACCTCGTCTGCCGGATCGACACGGCCGCGCCGATCGAGGGCGATGCCAGCCTGTTGATCGAGGCGCTGTCCAACCTGCTCGACAATGCGATCAAATTCGGTCCCGCCGGCGGCCGCGTCACGCTGACGGTCGAGCGCAGCGCCGCCGCGATCACCGTCAGCGTCGCCGACGAGGGGGCGGGGATTCCCGCCGCGGAGCGCGACTTGGTGACCCAGCGCTTCTACCGGGGCCGGCACGATTGCCAGGGCGCGGGGCTGGGGCTCAGCCTGGTCAAGGCGATCGCCGACATGCACGGGCTGAGCCTGCGTTTCGCCGAACAGGGCAGCGCCGTGCTGCTGGTCATGCCGCTGCGTCGAGACTGAACACGAATTTAGACAACCGCGCCGCGCGACGTCCGTTTGATCCGCATCAACCCCGCTGCGCCCGGCGACCCGGGCGGACAACGAAAGGACGACGATGCGCTATACCCTCCTCGCCGCGACACTGTTCGCCACCGCGATCGCCAGCCCTGCCATCGCCCAGCAGGGTGCGACAGGCGGCTTTCCGACCAACAGCCTCAGCGACCGGCCGCACGGCGGCCCGCAGGGCGCCGACCAGCGCGCCTCGATCCAGGCGCTGCAACAGACGCTGACCGAGCTTCAGCAGCTTCAGCTTCAGACCAAGCAGGCGCATTGGAACGTCTCGGGCACGCTCTACTATCCGCTGCACGAACTGCTTCAGGATCATTATGAGGGCGTCGGCAAATATGCCGACGAGGTCGCCGAACGGCTGCTCGCGATCGGCGCTTCGTCGGACGGGCGCGCCAATACCATCGTCCGCACCAGCCGCATTCCCGAATATCCCGGCGGCTTCACCGACGACGCCCAGGTGATCGGCTGGTTCGCGCGCTATTACCTCACCACCAGCACCGAGATCGGCCAGGGCATCAAGGCGACCGAGGACAAGGACCCGACCACCTCCAATCTGTTGCAGGAGGTGCAGCATGCCATCGACAAATATCAGTGGCAGATGCGTGCGATGATCCAGCCGACCCCGACCGATCCCAACACGGGCGCCGACCTCAACGCGGGCCGCCCGATCATGATGCCCGGCGCCGGCGGCTGAGCGGGCTCGACAAAGGCGCTGGCACGGGCGACTAACGCCTTGAAGGGGAATGCGATGTCCGAGCCGGTCGCCGAACATCATCTGGTCCATCGCACCGGCTGGCTACGGGCGGCGGTGCTGGGGGCCAATGACGGCATCATCTCGGTATCGAGCCTGCTGGTCGGCGTCGCCGCCGCGCCGGGTGCGACGCATGGCGGCGTGCTGCTCGCCGGCACCGCCGCTCTGGTGGGCGGCGCGCTGTCGATGGCGGCGGGCGAATATGTCTCGGTCAGCTCGCAGGCCGATACCGAACAGGCCGACCTCGCCCGCGAGCGGCTCGAACTCGCCCGCGCACCCGAGCAGGAGCGTGCCGAACTCGCCGCGATCTACGAGGGGCGCGGCGTCACCCCCGATGTCGCGTTCGAGGTGGCGACACAGATGATGGCGCATGATGCGCTCGGCGCGCACCGGCGCGACGAACTCGGCATCTCCGACGAACTGGCCGCCCGTCCGATCCAGGCGGCGCTGTCCTCGGCGGCGGCCTTCTTTGCCGGCGCGATCCTGCCAATGCTCGTCGCTACGTTCGTGCCGCGTGCCGTCACGGGTATCGCGGTGTCGTCCTGCGCGCTGGTGATGCTGGCGATCCTCGGCGCGATCGGCGCGCGGGTCGGCGGCGCGCGGGTCGGCCCGGCGATGCTCCGCGTCGTCTTCTGGGGGCTGATCGCGATGGGCGTCACCGGCGCGATCGGCCGGGCGCTGGGTACGGCGGTCTAGGCGCGCGGGGCGGCTTACCCGGTGACGAGCGTGTCGAGCTGGCGCAATTGCTCCGGCCAGCCGCTCGTGCTGCCCTCCGCGACCGCGGCGTCGCGTGCGGCGGCGGTCGGATAGACTTCGGTGACGGTGACGCGGGTGGCGCCGTCCTGCTCGGCGAAGGTGACGGTGGTGACCGCGCCGTCCGCCTCTTCCTCGTTGGTCCAGACGATGCGCCGGGCGTCGATCACCTCGACATAGCGGCCGTGGAAGACCATCGGCTCGCGGCGCCCCGGCGGCACGATCGCCAGCCGGTAGTGGCCGCCGGTCTCGACCCGCATCTCAAGGTCGGCCAGCGTCAGCCCGGACGTTTCGGGCAGCCACCAGCGCCGGAACAGCTCGGGCCGCGCCCAGGCCGCGAACACCTGCGCGGGCGGCGCAGCGACCCGTTGCTCGACGACGAAGCTGCGGTCCGTGGGCGCCTGCGTCATCGCTTTCTCTCCTCGCTTATCCGGGAGAGATCAAAGCACAAGCACGTGGCGCGTCAAGGCTTGGGCGGCGTCGCCGGCTGCGGGGCGGGGGCGGCGGCGGCGGCGGCCGGCGGTTCGGCGCGCATCTGCTCGACTTCGGCGGCGGTCTTATAGTCGAGCAACTCGACCTGGAAGACGAGGTCGCTGTTCGCCGGGATCGGCCCGGAGGCCTGCGCGCCATAGCCGAGCGTCGCGGGGATGCAGAAGCGGACGACGGCATTGCGCGCCATCATCTGCAACCCCTGCGAGAAACCGGGGATGACGCCGTCGACCGGCAGCGGCGCGCGCATGTTCTGGTCGAACACCGCGCCGGTCGCCTTGAGGTAGCCGACGTAATTGATCAGCACGACGTCGCTCTTGGCGGGCATCGTGCCGCTGCCGGCGCGCAGGACCGTATAGCCGAGGCCGGTCGGCGTCGTCGCGCTGCACAGCCGCTGGCCGGCGGGGACGATCGGGTTGAGCGGCAGCGGGATGATCGCATTGTTGGGCGCGGCGGGCGCGGGGGCGCGCTTGCGCACGGTCGCGCCGCTGGCGGGAAGGGCGATCGCCAGCATCGGCAGGATCGCGGCGGAAAGGAGCGGGCGGAGGCGGGTGTGGCTGGACATCGCGCGCCTATACGCAGGCGATCGCCGCCGCGCTACATAGGTTGCACGGCCGGCGCTTATCCTTACGGGTGCGGCGCATGACCGATCCCGCCCCGACGCCCTATCCCGGCCGCCGCTTCGCCGCCTTCCTGTTCGACATGGACGGCACGCTGATCACCAGCATCGAATCGGCCAATCGCGCCTGGAGCGAATGGGCGCAGGGTCATGGCATCGATCCGCATCACGTGCTGTCGATCCTGCACGGCGTGCGGACGATCGAGACGATGCGGCGGCTCGGCGTCGCCGATCCCGAGAAGGAGGCGGCGGCGATCACCGCGCGCGAGATCGAGGACACCAGCGGCGTCACGGCGATCCCCGGCGCGGCGGCGTTCCTCGCCGCACTGCCGGCGGAGCGCTGGGCGATCGTCACCTCCGCGTCGCGGCCGCTCGCCGAGGCGCGGCTCGCCGCCGCCGGCATCCCGGTCCCGCCGGTGCTCGTCACGTCGGAAGACGTCGTCCACGGCAAACCCGATCCCGCCTGCTTCCGGCTCGGCGCCGAGCGGCTCGGGGTCGACGTGGCGGACTGCCTGGTGTTCGAGGATACGATCGCCGGCCTCACCGCCGCCGATGCCGCCGGTGCCGCGGCGATCGCGATCACCGCGACGCACACGCACCCGATCGGCACGGCGCATCCCGCAATCTCCGATTACCGCGGCCTGACCGTCGCCACCGAGGCAGACGGTCTGACCATCGCCGCCGGTTAGCCGGCCGACACCCGCCACAGCACGTTGCCGGCATCGTCGGCGACGAGCACCGCGCCGGTGCGATCGATACCGACGCCGACCGGCCGGCCGCGCACCTGCTTGCCGTCGGGCGACAGGAAGCCCGACAGGAAATCCTGCGTCTTGCCGCTCGGCCGGGCATTGGCGAAGGGGACGAAGACGACCTTATAGCCGTTGAGCTCGTCGCGATCCCAGCTGCCGTGTTCGCCGATCAGCGCCCCGCCGCGATAGCGCGCCGGCAGGCTGGTGCCCGTGTAGAAGGTCAGCCCCAACGCAGCGACATGGCTGCTCAGCGCGTAATCGGGCGGGATCGCCCGCGCGACGAGATCCGGCCGCTGCGGCATCACGCGCGGATCGATATGCTGGCCGTAATAGCTGTAGGGCCAGCCATAGAAGCCGCCGTCGCGCACCGAGGTCAGATAATCGGGCACGAGGTTCGGGCCGAGTTCGTCGCGCTCGTTGGCGACGACCCACAAGGTGTTGGTGCCGGGGTAGAAATTGGGGCTGTTGGGATTGCGCAAGCCGCCCGCGAAGACGCGCGCCCGGCCGGAGGCACGATCAATCTCCCATACCGCGGCACGGTTCTTCTCCGCCTCCATGCCGTTCTCGGTGATATTGCTGTTCGATCCGACCGTCGCATAGAGCAGGCGGCCGTCGGGGCTGAGCGTCAGGCTCTTGGTCCAGTGATGATCGATCGGCCCGCCGGGCAGTTCGGTCAGCCGCGTCGGCGCGGCGGTGATCCGCGTCTGGCCGAGCGTGAAGGGATAGCGCAACACCGCGTCGGTCGCGGCGACGTAGAGATGATTGTCGGCGAAGACCACGCCGAACGGCGAGTTGAGCTTGGCGAGCAGCACGGTGCGCAACTCGGGCACGCCATCGCCATCGGCGTCGCGCAATAGCGTGATCTGATTGGTCGGCCCGCTCGGCTTGGCGCCGCTCTGCCCCGTGGCGCGCTTCTGCACCCAGGAGACGATCGGGTTCTTGGGTCGGGTGATCGGATCGAGATTGGGGCCCTGCGATTCGACGACGAGCACGTCGCCATTGGGCAAGGCCAGCATATTGCGCGGATGGTTGAGGTTCCGCGCCATCGCCTGCACGCGCATGCCGGGCGCGGCGGTCGGCATCTCGCTGCCGTGCCAGCCGACGACTTCGGCGACGTGGATCGGCGGCACGAGATATTGCTTCGGCGCGGGCAGCACCGGATTGGGGCCGATCTGACTGTTGCGATCGAACTTATGCCCGCCGTCGTTGCACGCGGCGAGCGCGACGACCAGGGCGCCGGCCAGCGTGACCCGCGCGCTCACGAGCGCACCCCGACGCGATGCTTGTAAACCAGCGAGCCGCCGAGCCATGCGCTGACCGCGAGCAAGGCGACCGCGATCGCCGACAGCGTCAGCCCGGTCGGCACCACCGCGGTCCAGCCGTCACGACTGTGGACAAAGGCGTTGACGATCTCGATCACGAAGACCGAGATGTTGATGATCATATGCGCGGTCGCCGGCCGCGCCGCGCGCACCCGCTTGTCGCCGGCATAATCGATGATTCCGGTCAACGCCGCGAACCCGCCCATCACCAGCCCGCCGGTGATCAGCCAGATCGAGAAGTTGCTCCACTGCACGTTGGCCGAATTGAGATAGGCGAGATCGGTGATCAGCGCGCCGACGAACCCGACGATGGGAAAGGGCACCAGCATCGGGTGCAGCGGATGGCCGAACAGCGATGCGGTCGATCGCGGATTGCCGGAAGGATGGTTCATTCTCGCATAGCGTCACCGCCGTTGTAATGTTCCAGACGGGCCGGAACGGAGGTAAGTAAAGCTCCGGCATAACATCGATCAGTGATTTTCGCTATATTGCTTTGCCGAAGTTGTCGCCATGGCCGGAGAGGATGATCGACGACAGGATATTTTGGACCCGGTGCGGCGGCGCGATCGTGGCGGCGGTGTTCGTCGCTGCCGCGGCCGGCGCGCAGGTGCCGACCATCGATACCGAAGATGCGACGATCGGCAGCGACACAGCCGGCGCGGGGCGCTTTCATCTCAGCGCGGGGCTCGATGCGCGCAACGGCGATTTCGCCCGCGGCAGCTATGACGACGACCGCGCCGTTCTCGACAGGCTGCCCGTCCATCTACAGCTCGGCGCGGCGCTCGACCTATGGCGGCGGGACGGTGGCGATCCGGGCGGCTGGTTCCTCCTGCGCACCAGCAACGGCTTCCACACCCCCCGCCTCGCGGAGCGAACGGCGCCACGCGGCTGGTATGAGAGCAACACGCTCGCCGCTTTGGTGCTCGCGCCGAGCAAGGCGCTGCGCACCGCCGTCATCTATACGGTCAAGGCCAGTCCCAACGGCATCGCCGGGACGACGCACGAGGCGAGCCTGTCGCTCGCGCACGATGACGCGCTGTCGCCGACCTTCGTCGTGACGATGCGGCCGAAGGGCGACGGTGGCGTCTATACGCAGGCGGGGGCGGAACCGGCGGTCTCGCTCGGTGAGGGCGATGGGGCGGCGAAGCTCAGTCTGCCGCTCGCGCTCGGCATCGGCTGGCACGGCTTCTATGGCGCGGGCAGCGGCGACCGGGTGTTCGCCAGCGCCGGCGCCGCGCTGGTCAAGCCGTTCCGGCTCGGTGCGACGCCGGGGACGATCCGCTGGGAGGCGCTCGCCTTGCATCGTGACCGCCGCCTCGCCCGGCTGAGCGGTCCGGATGGCGAGACGGCGCGGATCGTCCCGCTCGTCACCTGGTCCGTGTCGCTCGCCTATTGATGGCGCGGCGCGGCGGGTCACCCGACCGCGCGCGTTGCCCGGCATGCGCCTGCTGCGCTATCGCCCGCCGGTGAGGAGATCCGATGGCCGATCCGCTACCGCTCGACGAACAATTGTGTTTCTCGCTCTACGCGGCGACCATCGCGATCAACCGCGCCTATAAGCCGGTGCTCGACCGGCTCGGCATCACCTATCCGCAATTCCTCGTCCTGCAGGTGCTGCACGGCGCCGCGGACGGCCGCGCGATCGGCGAGATCGCCGAGCGGTTGGCGCTCGAGCCGAGCACGATCACCCCGCTCGCCAAGCGGCTCGAGGCGGCGGGACTGGTGACGCGGCTGCGCAACCCCGCCGACGAGCGGCAGGTGCGCGTGCGCCTGACCGACGCGGGCGAGGCCTGCTGGGCGGAGACCGGCTGCCTCGCCCCGCTGATCGTCGCGCGCAGCGGCATGGCGCCGGAACGGCTCGCCGCGCTCAACCGCGAAGTCGCCGCCTTGCGCCGCGCGCTCGCCGAATAGACTGCGCCGCCGACGGGAACTCCGGCGGTGGTTCGATCCTTCACCCCATGATGAAGGAGCTATGGCATTGATCGATCGACGGCAGGGATTGTGGATGCTGGCCGGCGGCGGTGTCGCGGCGATGGCGCTCGGCGTCCGCGCCGCCGCGCAACCCGCAACCTCCGAAGCCAGCCGTCAGACGCTCGCCCTGATCGAGAAGAGGGCGGGTGGCATCGGCTTTTACGAGGTGCCGGGCGGATCGCCGGTCGCGACGCTGCACCTCGGCACGCAGCCACATGAGATCGCCGCCGATGCTGCCGGCCGCTTCGCCTATGTCGGCCATTATGGCGTCGAGAGCTGGAAGGCGCCGGGGGCGGGGGGCAGTGCGATCTGGGTGATCGATCTCCACCGCCGGGCGCTGGCGCGGACGATCGACCTGTCGCCGCTGGGTCGGCTCCACGCGGTGCGACTCGACCGGCAGGGGCGTCTCTACGTGCTCGCCGAGGCGGACAGCGTCCTCGCGCGCTTCGATCACCCGGCGACCGATGACGCGCCCTCGCGGCTGATCCCGGTCGGCGGCGCGCGCAGCCACTATCTCGTGCTCCGGCGCGACGGATCGCGCGCCTATGTCGCCGATACGTTGAGCGGCGGCGTCATCGCCGTCGATCCCGAGGACATCGGCACCGCGCCGCTGCGTCGCGCTATCGGCACCGCGCCGGAGGGCATGACGCTCAGCCTCGACGAGCGCACGCTCTATGTCATCGATCGCCCCGCCGGCACGCTCCACTCGCTCGATGCGGGGACGCTGGCCGAACGCAACCGCCGGACGATGCGCGGCGAGGCAGTGCGGATCGTCACGGCGGCGGACGGCCGGCTGATCGTCGCCAATACCGCCGACCGGAGCCTGACGCGGCTCGATCCGGTGACGCTCGCCGAGCAGGACCGGCTGCCGCTCGACGCCGCCGCCAACGGGCTCAACCTGTTCGGCGATACGCTGTTCGCCTCGCTCGACAGCGACCGGGTGGCGATCATCGACCTGCGGCGCTGGGCGATCACCGGCGGCTTCGCCACCGGTAAGTCACCCGATGCGGCGGTGCTCGCCTGACTTCCGACAGACAAGGATCGACGATGACCGACAGCGACGAACGACCCCAGCGCGACGCACTGCCCCGCATGATGATGTTCGTCGGCGTGATCACGCTGATCGCGCTGGCGATCCTCGCGTGGTTCGCGCTCGGCAACTAGCCGCGCGCCGGGGTCTCAGGCGAGCTTGGCGATCTCCACCGCATTGAGCGTGCGGCGCAGGTTCGGCTCCGGCCCTTCGAGGACCAGATAGGCCGATGCGCGCGCTGCCGCGTCGAGCCGCTGCCAGCGGTCAAGGCATTCGCGCACCGACGCCCGCCACGGCTGATGGATCGAGGCGACGAGTTGCGCGGTGATGGGGGCCGGCGATTCCACGATGAAATCCTGTTCCAGAGTGACGGTGACGCCGCCGCTCTAGACGCAATTCGTGTCGCGTGCACTAACGCTGGCTGGTCCCGCGCGCGGGACGGCGCTTATTCCGGTCTGGTGAGCTTGCGCCGGTCGACCAGCGCGATCACCACGGGGATGCTGAGCAGGGCCACGGCGGTCGCACCGATTGCCACTTCCAGGAAGACCATCATCATCGCTCTCCAGCGGGAGCGTCTACGCCCCTCGTCTGCGGGGATGATGTCGGGGGTGGGGAACGAACGCAAGCCGGTTTTCACACGCGATCGGTGAAAAATGGCTCCCTGAGTAGGATTCGAACCTACGGCCGCTCGATTAACAGTCGAGAGCTCTACCGCTGAGCTATCAGGGAACGCTGCGTCGTGGAGGGGGTCTATAGCCGCCAAAAATTGCAGTGCAACCCCGTTGTCACGTTTTTCCACAGCTTCGTGCGCTGCCGGGGTGGGCGATCGAGAATTCGGGCGGAGACGCGGAGAAGAGGGCGCGCGTGTCGAGGTACGGAGGCTTTCGGATCAGGCAGGACCCGTCTCGCTTCGGCGGATCAGCAGAGAGGGGCGCTGCCGCGTTCGATCTTCGCGCCTTCGCAGGTGTCTGACACGGCATTGGCCGGGAGCGGGATCACTTGACGGGTTGGAGCGCCGGTGGTCCTGCACGCGCGCCGGTCAGGCGACGAATTGCTCCATCGTGATCCGGTCGTCGAGCGCGTGTTCGGGATCGAACAGCAAGGTCAGCTCGCGCGCGCGGTCCATGCAGATCGAAACTTCGGCGACGTCGCGGAATTCGCGCTGGTCGGCGACGGCGGAGACCGGGCGCTTGGCGGGGTCGAGGACACGCAGCGTGATGCGCGCCTTGTCGGGCAGGATCGCGCCGCGCCAGCGCCTGGGGCGGAACGGGCTGATCGGGGTCAGCGCGAGCATGTTGGAGCCGAGCGGCAGGATCGGCCCCTGCGCCGACAGATTATAGGCCGTCGACCCGGCCGGCGTCGCCACCAGGATGCCGTCGCAGGCGAGTTCGGGCATGACGATCCGGTCGTTGACCGTCACCTCCAGCTTGGCGGTCTGCCGCGTCTCGCGGAGCAGCGACACCTCGTTGATCGCGGGTGCCTGATGGACGCGGCCGTCGATGCCGGTGATCGTCGCGGCGAGCGGCGTCACCTTGAACGACTTGGCGCGGTTCAGCCGTTCGGCGATGCCGTGCCGCCGCCATTCGTTCATCAGAAAGCCGACCGTGCCGAGGTTCATGCCGAACACCGGCACCGGCGGGCCGCGGCGATCGAGCAGGCCATGCAGCGTCTGCAACATGAAACCGTCTCCGCCAAGCGCGATCAGCACGTCGGCGCCCGAGGGATCTACCCAGTCGAGCGCGTCGGCGATCTCCGCCGCGGCGGCCTGGGCCGGCGCGGTCGGAGAGGCGACCAGCGCCCGCCGCTCGTAGCTCATCCGCCGGTGACGCTCATATGCCGCGCGACGGCCGGCGCCGCGCCGCTGGCGATGCGGAAATCATGCCGCGCCGGCTTGCGCGACAGGCCGATGTCGATTGCGGCGTCGAGTCCTTCGATCCCGCCGTCGCGCAACGCAGCCTTGAGGTCGACCTGATCGTCATGGCCGAGACAGAGATACAATTTGCCCTCGGTGGTCAACCGCACGCGGTTGCAGCCGTCGCAGAAATTGGCGGTGAGCGGCGAGATCAGCCCGAGCCGCGTCTTGCTGTCGCCGACGCGCCAATAGCGCGCCGGGCCGCCGGTGCGGTGCGAATCGCGGGTCAGCGCGAACTGCGTCTGAAGATCGGCGAGCACGCGGGTCAGCGGCACGAAACGGTCGGTGCGATCCTCGTCGATCGCGCCGAGCGGCATCGTCTCGATCAGCGACAGGTCGTGGCCCTCGTCGACACACCAGCGCAGCATCGCCGGTATCTCGTCCTCGTTGAGCCCCGCCAGCGCGACCATGTTGATCTTCACCGCCAGCCCCGCGGCGCGTGCCGCGGCGATGCCGCGCAGAACCTGGTCGAGATCGCCGTGGCGGGTGATGTAGCGGAAACGGTCGGCGTCGAGGCTGTCGAGGCTGACGTTGATCCGGCGGATGCCCGCGTCGACCATCGCGCCGGCATAGCTCTCCAGCCGCGTCGCATTGGTGGTCATCGTCAGCTCGTCGAGCCCGGTGCCGACATGGCGGCCAAGCCGGCGGACGAGATCGCCGACGTCACGCCGGACCAGCGGCTCGCCGCCCGACAGGCGGATCTTGGTGACGCCGCGCGCGATGAAGCGCTCGGCGATGATCGCGATCTCGTCGAGACTGAGCAGCGCGGCGCGCGGCAGGAAGGTCATCTGCTCGGCCATGCAATAGCGGCAGCGCAGGTCGCACCGGTCGGTAACCGAGATGCGCAGATAGCGGATGGTGCGACCCTGCGGATCGACCAGCGGCTGAGCGGATTGGGGAAGGCTGGTCATCATCAGGAGCTAAGCGGTCAACCGTTAGCGGACAAGTCCGTTCCGTTTCCTATGCGGCGGCATTGCCGCTGCGCTGTCAGCAGCTTAGGCAGGCGGCAATGGTTACAGAGGCGGAGCGCGCGACGCTGTTCATCGTATCGGGCGCCCGCGGCGCGGCGGCAGCGGCCGATTGGCCGGGCTGGCGCGTCGTGCCCGACGACGGCGGCGACGGCGTCGCGGCGCGCGCGCTCGCCAGCGCGGCGGCGTTGCTCGTCGTCGACGGGCGCGACGATCCGGACGGCGGGCTCGTCGGCGTGCGCGCGCTCGGCGGCCTGGCCGCGGCGACCGGTGGTGCGCTGCTCGCCTGGGTCGACGATCTCGGGCCGCTCGAGGCACTGCACGCGGCCGGTGCGACGCATTTCCTGATCGACCGCAACGATGCGGACGAACGCTTGCAGGTCGCCCGGTTCGCCGCCCGCGCGCCGATCGACCGGCGCAATCACGGCATCGGCGAGCCGGCCGAGGCGCCCGATGCGGCGGTCTGGCTGTCCGCGCGGCGCGCGGCGGGGGATGCGGTCGGCGTGCTGCGGATCGCGCTGTCGCGGCTCGACATCCTCAACGCCGCGCGCGGGCGGGCGGTGGGCGATGCCTCGATCGCCGCGGCGCGCGCGCGCGTCACCGCGATCACCCGCGCGCTGCTCGGCCCCGCCGGCTTCGTCGCGGCGCCGGCGGGTGGCGAGATCGTCGTCGCCGCCGCCGCGTCGCCCGAGGTGATGACGACGCTCGCCGCCGCGCTCGACGCCGCGCTGGCGCAGCCGCTGCCGATCGGTCAGCGGCAGGCGGTGCTCGGCAGTCGCTGGGGCATGGCGGTGAGCGGCCCCGACGACGATGCCGTGCGCCTGCTCCGCCGCGCCGGCGAGGCGTTGCGCGACGCCAAGGCGAGCGACGGCGCGATGATCCGCATCGCCGGTCCGGAAGGCGCGGCGCCGCTCGATTCGCTGGCGATCGACCTGCACCTCGCGATCGAGCGCGGTGAGATCGACGTGCTGTTCCAGCCGCAGGCGCGGTTCGATTCGCCGCGGATCACCGGCGTCGAGGCGCTGGCGCGCTGGACGCACGGCCGGCTCGGCCCGCTCGGCGCCGACGCGCTGTTCGCCGCCGCCGACCGCGCCGATCTCGGCATCGCCTTGTCCGATCATATCCAGCGGCTGGTGCTCGCCCGCGTCGCCGCCTGGCCCGCCGCGCTCGACCATTTGCGCGTCTCGCTCAACCTCACCGCGGGCGATCTCGGCCGGCCGGGCTTCGCCGCCTTGTTCCTCGCCCGCGTGCAGGCGAGCGGCGTTCCCTTCGACCGGCTCACCGTCGAGATCACCGAGACCGGCGCGATCCGCAATCTCGAGGCGGCGGCGGCGGTCCTCGCGACGCTGCGCGACGCCGGCGTGCGCGTCGCGCTCGACGATTTCGGCACCGGCTATTCGAGCCTCGCCTATCTCACCGCGCTGCCGCTCGATTATCTCAAGCTCGACAAGGCGCTCGCCTGCGCGATCGACGGCAATGCGCGGCATCGCGGCGTGGTGCGCGCGGTGATGACGCTGGCGCGCTCATTGGACCTGCCGGTGATCGCCGAGGGCGTCGAGAGCGATGTGCAGCATGGCTTGCTGGCCGCCGAAGGCTGTACCTATCTGCAAGGCTATTGGCTCGCCGAACCGCTCGATGAGGCGGCGCTGGTCGCACGGGTGGAGGAAGGCGAATGATCGCGACGATGATGCTGTTGGCGGTGGCCAGTCCGGCGGTGCCCGCCGATGCGGAAGCGGCGATCGCTGCCGCCTTGACCGACAGCGCCGCCGGCTGGAGCGCGGGCGATATGCCACGCTTCCTCGCCATCTATGCAGAGGATGCGGTGTTCGTCACCAAGGCGGGGCTGGTCCGCGGCAAGGCGGCGATCGCCGCCCGCTACGACCGCAGCTATGGCAAGGATGCGGCGAAGCGCGGCCGGCTGTCGTTCCGCATCCTCGGCTCGCGCGGGATCGACGCGACGCACCAAATGTTGTGGGCGCAATGGCGGCTCGATTATCCCGGCGGGCGGCAGGATGCGGGCGTCACCTCCTTGCTGTTCGAACGGCAGCCGGCCGGTTGGCGTATCGTGTCCGACCATAGCAGCTGAGCGGCGGGGGCCCACACGCCCTTCGACAAGGTCAGACTGACGGCAACCGTGATGTCCTCCTGCCTCCATCTCCGCTGAGCTGGTCGACGCGCCGCGAAATCCCCCAACGGCGCCCCGACCTTAACCCGCCGCCTTCGCCAGCCCCTTCGACAATTGCAGCGCGCCGTGCAGCCGCGACTTGGCGTCGGGCCAGGCGCGTTGCAGCACCAGCTTGCTGTCGGGGCGCAGCTTGGCGACGCCGCCGAGCCGCTCGACATAGGCGAGCAACCCCGCGACATTGGGCGGGGTATCGTCGTGGAAGCCGACCAGCACGCCGCGCGGGCCGACGTCCATCTTGGCGATGCACGCCCGCCGCGCGTTCAACTTGATCTCGATCACCCGGATCAGATTGTCGGTCGGATCGGGGAGCGGCCCGAACCGGTCGATCATCTCCGCGGCGAAGGCCTCGATCTCGGCCTTGTCCTCCAGTTCGTTGAGGCGGCGGTAGAGGCCCATGCGCAGGTCGAGGTCGGGTACGTAATCGTCGGGGATGAGGATCGGCGCATCCACCGTGATCTGCGGCGAGAAGTCGCGCGGACGCGTCGCGAGCCCGCCCGCCTTGGCGTCCATGATCGCCTCTTCCAGCATCGACTGGTAAAGTTCGTAGCCGACCTCCTTGATATGCCCCGATTGCTCGTCGCCGAGCAGATTGCCCGCGCCGCGAATGTCGAGGTCGTGGCTGGCAAGCTGGAAGCCCGCGCCGAGCGAATCAAGATCGGACAGCACCTTGAGCCGCTTTTCCGCCGTCTCGGTCATCTGCCGCTCGGGCGGTGTCACCAGATAGGCATAGGCGCGGGTCTTCGACCGGCCGACGCGTCCGCGCAGCTGATAGAGCTGGGCGAGGCCGAAGCGGTCGGCGCGGTTGACGATGATCGTATTGGCGGAGGCGATGTCGATGCCGCTCTCGATGATCGTCGTCGAGACGAGCACCTCGAACTTCTTGTCGTAGAAGGCGCTCATCCGTTCCTCGACCTCGGTCGGTGTCATCTGGCCGTGCGCGATGACGTAGCGGATCTCGGGCACCTCGTTGCGGAGATAGTCCTCGATATCGGGCAGGTCGGCGACACGCGGGGTGACGAGGAAGCTTTGCCCGCCGCGATAATGTTCGCGCAGCAACGCCTCGCGCAGTACCACCGGGTCCCAGGGGATGACATAGGTGCGCACCGCGAGCCGGTCGACCGGCGGCGTCTGGATCACCGACAATTCGCGGATACCGCTCATCGCCATCTGCAAGGTGCGCGGGATCGGCGTCGCGGTCAGCGTCAGCATATGGACGTCGGCGCGCAGGGCCTTCAGCCGCTCCTTGTGGGTGACGCCGAACCTTTGCTCCTCGTCGACGATGACGAGGCCAAGTCGCTTGAAATCGATGTTTTTGGCGAGCAGCGCGTGCGTGCCGATCACCACGTCGATCGTCCCGGCGGCGAGCCCTTCCTTGACCGCCTTCGCCTCGCCGGCGGGGACGAGCCGCGACAGCCGCCCCATGTTCATCGGAAAGCCTTCGAAGCGCGCGCTGAAATTGTTGTAATGCTGGCGCGCGAGCAGGGTCGTCGGGCAGACCACCGCGACCTGCTTGCCCGCCATCGCCGCGACGAAGGCGGCGCGCAGCGCGATCTCGGTCTTGCCGAAGCCGACGTCGCCGACGATCAGCCGGTCCATCGGCTTGCCCGCCGACAGGTCGCCGAGCACGTCGTCGATGGCGCGGTCCTGATCGTCCGTCTCGGCATAAGGGAAGCGGTCGACGAAGCTCGGATAGCCGCTCGCGTCGGGTTCGAGCACATCGCCGGGATGGAGCGCACGTTCGGCGGCGGTCTTGATAAGTTCGCCGGCGATCTCGCGGATCCGCTCCTTCATCCGCGACTTGCGCCGCTGCCACGCCTCGCCGCCGAGCCGGTCGAGGCTCGCGCCCTCCTCGTTCGAGCCGTAGCGCGACAGTACTTCGAGATTCTCGACCGGGACGAAGAGCTTGTCGCCGCCGGCATATTCGACCGCGACGCAATCGTGCGGGCTCTTGCCGACGGGGATCGAGGTCAGGCCGAGATATTTGCCGATGCCGTGATCGCTGTGGACGACGAGGTCGCCCGGCGTCAGCGCGGCGAGTTCGGCAAGGAAGGCGTCCGCCGACTTCTTGCGCTTGGCGCGCCGGACCAGCCGGTCGCCGAGCATGTCCTGCTCGGTCAGCACCGCCACGTCGGGCGCGGTGAAGCCGTGATCGAGCGGCAGCACGACGAGCGCGACGCCCGCCGACTTGCCGGTATCGGCGATGCCGAGCGCGTCCTGCCAGCTGTCGGCCACCTTGCCGCCAGCGAGGCCGTGATCTTTCAGCAGATGGCCGAGCCGTTCGCGCGCGCCCGCCGAATAGCTCGCCAGCACCGGCTTCTTGCCCGCCTTGCGCAGCGCCTTGAGGTGATCGACCACCGCTTCGTAGACGTTGGCGTTGGCGGCGCGCTCGGGCGCGAAATCGCGCGGGCCGTCGACGTTGAAGTCGAGCACGCGCGGGCTTTCCGGCTCGTGGAACGGCGAGGTCAGATGCGCGCGCGCCGCCTCCAGTCCCGCCGCCCATTCCTTGGCGTCGAGGTAGAGCGTCCTGGCGGCGAGGGGGCGATAGCTGCCCGGCTGCGCCGCCTCGGCACGGCGGCGGTTCTCGAAATAATCGGCGATCGCCTCCATCCGCGCCTCGGCGGCGCCGGCGACGCCGAAATCGCGCACCACCACGTCGCCGGGGGCGAGGTGATCGAACAGCGTCGCCAGCTTGTCCTCGAACAGCGGCAGCCAATGTTCCATGCCGGCGAGCCGCCGCCCGTCGCTGATCGCCTGATAGAGCGGATCGCCGGTCGCGGTCGCGCCGAACTTTTCGCGATAGCGGGTGCGGAAGCGCTTGATCGACTCCTCGTCGAGCAGGGCTTCGGAGGCGGGCAGCAAGGTGAAACCGTCGATCCGCCCGGTGGTGCGCTGGTCCTCCGGGCTGAAGGTGCGCACCGTCTCGATCTCGTCGCCGAAGAAGTCGAGCCGCAGCGCCTGCTCCTCGCCGCTCGGGAACAGATCGACGATGCCGCCGCGCACCGCATATTCGCCTTGGTCGTGCACCGTCTCGGTGCGGACATAGCCGTTCGCCTGCAACAGCGTCGCGAGATCGTCGCGGTCGATGCGCGCGCCCGGCTCCAGCGTCGCGACGAGCTGGCGGATGCGGAACGGGGTGAGCACGCGCTGCGTCGCCGCATTGGCGGTGGTGAGCACGAGTTGCGGCGTCTTCGCGGGCTGCTGCAACCGCCACAGCGCCGCGATCCGCTCCGCCATGATGCGCAGCGTCGGGCTGGCGCGATCATAGGGCAGGCAGTCCCAGGCCGGAAAGCTGATCACCTCCAGCTCCGGCGCGAAGAAGGCGGCGGTCGCCGCGACCGCGCGCATCGCCGCATCGTCCGGCGCGATGAACACCGCGCGCCCGCCCTTGCCGTTATGCGCCGCGGCGCGCGCCAGATCGGCGAGCAGCGCCGGCTGGAAGCCGACCGGGACGCCGGCGAGCGTCAGGGGCGAGGTGGCGGAAAGGATCGTCTTCAGATCGGGCATCAGTGTTCCGGTTAGGGGGCGCGTACGAACGGGCGAGCTATGGTAACGTGTTGATCGCTCCCGCGAACGCGGGAGCCTAGGGTTAGGATCACCACGCCTGTTGTTCTACGTGGCTCTGAATTCCCGCGTTCGCGGGAATACCAACGCCGCGTGGCAGGTACTTTGCCGAGCTATTCCGCGACCGGCACGTAGCTCAGCGTCCGCATCCGCGCCATCATCGGCCCGTCCCAGGCGGGCGGGCAGGGCAGCGAGCCGATCGCCCAGCCCATGATGTCGACATCCTGCTCTTCGAGCAGCGCTTCGAACCAGTCGAGCTCGGCGGGCGTCCAGTCCGCCCCGTAGCGGTCGAAGAAGCCGCCGATCATCAGATCGGCCTCCTTGGTTCCGCGATGCCAGCTGCGGAACTTGAGGCGCTTCAGCCGGGTGGCGTGATCCATCGAATATCCCATACGAATTGCCCGGCAGGCGCTGGTAGCGCCGGTCGGGTGCGGTATAGCGGTCATGTAGTCATGCGCCCCGATATCCTCAATCCGCTGTTCGCCGAAGTCACCGCGCTCAAGGGGGTCGGGCCCGGGCTCGCCAAGCCGCTCGACCGGCTCGGCCTCGCCCGCGTCGTCGATGTCGCCTTCCACCTGCCGAGCGGCTGGATCGATCGCCTGCCGCGCGAGGAACTCGACGTCGCGGACGCCGGCCGCATCATCGCGATCACGCTGACGCCGCGCGA
Source organism: Sphingomonas sp. RIT328 (assembly GCF_000632225.1). Lineage (GTDB taxonomy): Bacteria > Pseudomonadota > Alphaproteobacteria > Sphingomonadales > Sphingomonadaceae > Sphingomonas > Sphingomonas kyungheensis. Next base: position 4,457 of record NZ_JFYV01000022.1, on the reverse strand, counting down.
TTATCGCACCAGCACCGGCCGCGGACCGACGCGCGTGCAGGCGAGCGACGCGGCGGGCAATATCGTCAGCCTCGTCTATTTCGGCGGATCGTCGGGCTGGGTGAAGAAGCTGCTGCCGATCGGCGAGCCGCGCCGCGTCTCGGGCAAGCTCGAAAGCTATGGCGAGACGCTGCAGATCATCCACCCGGAGATCGTCGGCGGCGACGGCGACGAGGCGTTCCGCGAGCGCGAGGCAATCTATCCGCTGTCGGAAGGCCTCACCTCGCGCCGCCTCGCCGGCTTCGCCGCGCAGGCGATCGCGCGCGCGCCCGACCTCGGTGAATGGATCGAGCCGGGGCTCAAGGCGAAGCGCGGCTGGCCCGACTGGCGCGAGGCGTTGCAGCGCATCCACGCCGACCCCGCCGACAAGCCTGCGCGCGAACGGCTCGCCTATGACGAGATCTTCGCCAACCAGCTCGCGCTGACGTTGGTCCGCGCCGACACGCGCAAGCGCAAGGGCCGGGCGCTGGTCGGCGACGGGCGGCTGCGCGATCTGCTGCGCCTTCCCTATACGCCGACCGGGGCGCAGAGCCGCGCGGTGGCGGAGATCGAGGGCGATCTGGCGCAGACCGCGCCGATGCTGCGGCTGCTGCAAGGCGATGTCGGCTCGGGCAAGACGCTGGTCGCGGCGATGGCGCTGCTGATCGCGGTCGAGGCGGGGGCGCAGGGGGCGATGCTGGCGCCGACCGAAATCCTCGCGCGCCAGCATTACGAAAGCCTGCGCAAGTTGCTCGCCGGTCTGCCGATCGAAATTGCCGTGCTCACCGGCCGCGACAAGGGGCGCGCGCGGGAAGCGACGCTGATGGCGCTCGCCAGCGGCGAGATCGACATCCTCGTCGGCACGCATGCGATCTTCCAGGATGCGGTCGGCTACAAGGACCTCGGCCTCGTCGTCGTCGACGAACAGCATCGCTTCGGCGTCGCGCAGCGGATGCTGTTGCAGGCCAAGGGCAAGGCGCCGCCGCACCTGTTGGCGATGACCGCGACGCCGATCCCGCGCACGCTGACGCTGGCGCAATATGGCGAGATGGACGTCAGCCGGCTCGACGAGATGCCGCCGGGGCGCGAACCGATCGAGACGCGTGTCGTCTCCGAAGACCGGCTCGACGAGGTGATCAACGCGATCGGCCGCCATATGGCCGACGGCGGCCAGGCCTATTGGGTCTGCCCGCTGGTCGAGGAAAGCGAGAAGAGCGACCTTGCCGCCGCCGAGATGCGCGCCGAAACGCTGCGCCAGCGGTTCGGCGAGCGAATCGGCGTCGTCCACGGCCGGATGAAGCCCGCCGAGAAGGACGCGGTGATGGAGGCCTTCGCCGGCAACCGGCTGAGCGTGCTGGTCGCGACGACGGTGATCGAGGTCGGCGTCGACGTGCCCAATGCAACGCTGATCGTCATCGAACATGCCGATCGCTTCGGCCTTGCCCAGCTGCACCAGCTGCGCGGTCGCGTCGGGCGCGGCGGCGGCCTGTCGCGCTGCCTGCTGCTGCGCGGATCGGCGCTGAGCGAGACGTCGCGCGCCCGGCTCGCGCTGATGCGGGAGAGCAACGACGGCTTCCGCATCGCCGAGGAGGATCTGCGGCTGCGCGGCGGCGGCGAATTGCTCGGCACGCGCCAGTCGGGCGAGGTGATGTTCCGGCTAGCGTTGCCCGAGATGCTGAGCGACCTGCTGCACTGCGCGCAGGACGATGCCCGCCTGCTGATCGACCGCGACGGCGGGCTCGAGGGCGTGCGCGGGCAGGCGGCGCGCGTCGCGCTCTATCTGTTTGATCGCGATGCGGGCGTGGCGCTGCTGCGATCCGGGTAAGCCGCCGCGGTTCGGCGCCGCAGAACCGCTACCCTGCCATGGCCCCCAGCACGGCATGGTAGCGGTTCGCGGGGATCGGCCGCTCCATCAGGCAGCCGATCCGTCCGCCCAGCGCCCAGCGGACGGCGACGCGGACGTCACCGATCGCGGGCAGCCGGATCCAGAGCCATTCGCCGGCGGCGACCGGCGCGTCGCAGCGGATCATCAGACCCGATGGCGACAGATTGACCACCAGCGCAGGCAGGCGGCGCTGGTCGGCCAGCACCACGCTGCTGCGGAAGTGCACCTCGTCGCGCGGCTCGGCGCGGTCGTCGATCGGGTCGGTTCTGGCAATCGTCACTGTCGTCCCCGATACATCCGAAAACCAACCATTTCGGACATAACCTTAGCGGCGAAGGTGTTGACGATTGCTTACCGATCCGGGGTGAGCAATCCGTGCAGCTTCTTGCCGGACGAGATACGGACGTCGTCGGTGCCCAGCGCGATCGACGCCGCCTCATCGGTGACCTTCTCGCCGTCGACGCGCGCACCGCCGCCGGCGATCAGGCGCCGCGCCTCGCCCTTCGACTTGGCGAAGCCGAGCGCGACCAGCGCGTCGACCAAGGCGATCGATCCGCCCGCCACCGCGACCCGCGGCAGCGCCGCGCCGCTCGTACCCTCTTCGAAGGTGCGGCGGGCGGTTTCCGCGGCTTCCTCGGCGGCGGCGCGGCCGCGGCACATCGCGGTGGCTTCGTTGGCGAGCACCTTCTTCGCCTCGTTGATCTCGGCGCCGGGCAGAGCCTCGAGCCGCGCGATCTCGTCGAGCGGCAGATCGGTGAACAGGCGCAGGAAGCGGCCGACGTCGCGATCGTCGGTGTTGCGCCAGAACTGCCAGTAATCGAAGTGCGGCAGCTGGTCCTCGTGCAGCCAGACCGCGCCCGCGACCGTCTTGCCCATCTTCTGCCCGTCGGCGGTGGTGAGCAGCGGCGTGGTGACGCCATAGACCTCGCTGCCGTCCATCCGCCGCGCCAGCTCGACGCCGTTGACGATATTGCCCCATTGATCGCTGCCGCCCATCTGCAGCCGCACGCCCTGCCGCCGTGCCAGTTCGCGGAAGTCATAGCCCTGCAGGATCATGTAGTTGAATTCGAGGAAGCTGAGCGACTGTTCGCGGTCGAGGCGCAGCTTGACCGAATCGAAGCTGAGCATGCGGTTGACGCTGAAATGCTGCCCGACCTCGCGCAGGAAGGGGATATATTCGAGCCGGTCGAGCCACTCGGCATTGTTGACCATCACCGCGTCGCTCGGCCCGTCGCCAAAGCTGAGGAAGCGTTCGAAGATGCGCTGGATGCCGGCGATATTGGCGGCGATCGTCTCGTCGCTCGACAATTTGCGCGCCTCGTCCTTGAAGCTCGGATCACCGATCTTGCCGGTGCCGCCGCCCATCAGCACGATTGGCTTGTGGCCGGTCTGCTGGAGACGACGGAGCAGCATGATCTGCACCAGGCTGCCGACGTGGAGCGACGGCGCGGTCGGATCGAAGCCGATATAGCCCGGCACCACCTGCCGCGTGGCGAGCGTATCGAGCGCGGTCGCGTCGGTGAGCTGGTGGAGATAGCCGCGGCTATCCAGCGTGCGGAGCAGATCGGACTGGTAGGTCATCCGCGCCGGTTACCGCCCCGTCAGCGCCGCGGCAACTGGCTGAGCGGATCGACCGGGGTGCGGCCCTTGCGCAGTTCGAAATGCAGCTCGGGCTGGTCGGCGAAGCCGGTGTCGCCGGACAACGCGATCGTCTGGCCACGCTTGACGCTCTGCCCGCGCGCGACGAGCAATTTGGCGGCATGGCCGTAGACGCTGGTCCAGCCATTGCCGTGGCGGATGATGATCAGCCCGCCGAGCGCGGCGATGCCGTCACCCGCATAAGCGACGACGCCATCGGCGGTGGCATGAATCGGGGTGGAGACCGGTACGGCGATCTTGATGCCGTCGTTGCGCTCGCCGCTGCGGCCGGGGCCGAAGCGGCGGACGATCTGCCCGTCGACCGGCCAGGCAAAGCCGCCCTGCAAGCGCGCCGGCGCCGCGACCACCGCGGTCGGCGGCAGCTCGCGACCGGGCTTGGCGACCGGCCGCACCGGGGCCTGCCGCGGTGCGGTGGCGGGCTCGCCGCCGGTGAGGATATCGTCGATGTCAAGCCGGAACGCCGCGGCGCGCTCGGCGACGCTCGGCGGCCGGCCCGGATCGCCGGGGATCAGCACGCGCTGCCCGGCGCGCAGGATATAGGGTTCGGCGAGCTGGTTGGCGGTGACGATCCGTGACCAGGCGACGCCATAGGCGCGTGCGATCGCGATGCCCGTCTCGCCCGACTGGACGCGATGATAGCGGCCGCCCGGAATGACCAGCCGCTGGCCGGGACGCAGATCATAGGGGGCGACGAGCCCGTTTGCCTGCGCGATCGGCCCGACCGCGGCACCGGTAGTTTGTGCGATCTGGGCGAGGCTCTCGCCGGGCGCGACGATATGGACCTGCTCGACGACGGCGGGGGCGTCGGCGGTGACCGGCCGCGCCTCCCACGCCGGGCGCGTCGGTCGTGGCGTCGCGACGGGCAGGGGGCGAGGCAGCGGGCGAAGCAGGGGGC
>NZ_JFYV01000021.1 GCF_000632225.1 Sphingomonas sp. RIT328 | reverse complement strand
GGGCGGGATGACGATGCGCCCAATGAGTCTATGGCCGCCCTGCCGGCTGCCGAGGAGAGGGCGAGCGATGTGCTTCCCTATGCTGCGGCTCAGCTCACCACCCGGAACGTATAGCTATATTCGCTCTGCGGCGCGCCGGTAACGCCGGCGATGCGCACCGTGTAGCGCACGCCCGCTTGCAGGCCGGTGACGCGCCACTGGATGTTGTTGGCGACGCCATAGCCTTCGTTGTCGCTCGACACGTCGGTGACGGCGAGCGTGCCGGACGGGCCGGTGACGGTGATCGTCGCGTTGGTGAAGCGGACGTTGGCGTTGGCGCCGAAGGTGCTCGTCGTCCCGGCGATGACGCTGAACGACAGATAGCTCGATAAGCTGAAATAGCGCGCCGGATAGTCGCCCGACGGATAGGCGACATAGCCGGGCACACTGGCCGGTGCCGCTATGCCGCCGGTGAAGTTGAACACGCGCATCGAGGCGGCGCTGGCGCGGCTGCCGTCGGGCAGGACGAGGGCGACGCGGCCGTAGGAGGTCTTGCCGAGGAAGGGGTTGAGGATCCAGCGGCGGTGGCCGATCGACTCGCTGCCGCCTTCGGTCAGCCACAGGCCGAGGTAGTCATCCTCGCTGTCGAAGCCGAGGCCGTTGCCCCAGCCGCCGATCAGGTTGCTCGATCCGGCGGCGGTGGCGCCGCTCGCACTATAGCAGGTCCAGCTGGTCGGCGGCGTGTGGCTGAGCTGTTTGTTGACCGCCATCATCAGCGACGAATCGGCCTCCTGCGCATCTTCCGTATCGGAATAGGTGACGGCGGGGAGCTGGTGGAGCGCGCGGATCGCGTTGAGCTTGGCGAGGAAATCCGCCTTGACGCTCGCCTTGAGCGTGCCGGCGCGACAGGTCGCGGCATCGGGTGCGACGTCGTAGAGCGCGCCGGCGGCGGCGGCCCAGCTCGTCGGCGCAGGGGTTGGCGTCGGTGTTGGCGCGGGAGTCGGCGTCGGGGTCGGCGTGGCGCTCGGCGTCGGTGTCGCGGTCGGCGTGGTGACGACCGCGACCGGAGTACCGGCCGTGCTGGTGTCGCCGCCGCCGCCGCCGCAACCGGCGAGCGCGATCAGAAGGGCGGTTGCGGCGCTGGTCCTGGCGATCTGCATGGCCGCCAGTCTAGCCGGGGGATTATTGCCAAGGTCTTGTTAGAACGTTGCTTTTGTCGCCCTGCTGGCACGGTTCGGCGCGGCGTCGGCAAACCCGGGCGTGCCTCGTCACCACTTCGTTGCAACACGTGGCGCAGGCGGCGCGACCGTCGATGTCAGCGGTCCTTCCAGGGGTGAGCGAATGCGACCATGGCGGGTCGCCGCGTCCCGGCGGCCCGGTACGAGCTATCCCTTCATCGCCAGCGCCCGCGCGTAGAGGATCTTGCGATCGAGCCCGAACGCCTTGGCTACCTCGCCCGCCGCCTTGGCGACGGGGAGCCGGGTCAGCGCCTCGGCGAGCGCGGCGTCGGCGTCGAGCGGGTCCGGCGGCGGCGGTGCGATCGGCGGGGCGATGACGATGACGATCTCCCCCTTGGGCGGCGCATCGGCATAACGGGCGGCGAGCTGGTCGAGCGTCCCGGTGACGGCTTCCTCGAACCGCTTGCTGATCTCGCGCGTCACCGCCGCGTCGCGATTGCCGAGTCCCTCCGAAAGCGCGGCGAGGCAGGCGGCGAGTCGGGGCCCGGACTCGTACAGCACCAGCGTCGCGCGCACCGGGGCGATCTCGGCGATCGCCTGCGCCCGCGCCTGGGCCTTGCTCGGCAGGAAGCCGACGAAGAGGAAGCGATCGGTCGGCAGGCCGGCGAGCGTCAGCGCCGCGATCGCCGCGCACGGCCCCGGGATGGTGACGACATGCCGTCCGGCGGCACGGGCATCACGCACCAGTTTATAGCCCGGATCGGAGATCAGCGGCGTTCCCGCGTCGGAGACGAGCGCGACCGACTCGGTCGCCATGCGCGCGATCAGGCCGGGGCGCATGCCTTCCGCATTATGGTCGTGATAGGGGATCATCGGCCGCTTGACGCCGATATGGCGGAGCAGCCCGGCGGTGACGCGGCTGTCTTCCACCGCTATCACGTCGGTGCGGGACAAAATGTCGGCGGCGCGCGGTGATAGGTCAGCAAGATTGCCGATCGGCGTCGCGACGATGTAGAGCCCGGCTTCTAAAGGTTCGGATATGGCCACGGGGGACGTCATGGCAGAGGCAGCGACACTTGGACAGCCGGGGATGACCCGGCGCTGGCTGCGGCGAAGCGTCGCCCTGGTCGCGGCGAGCCTGCTCGCGGCCTGTTCGACGGTGGTGCCGCGTGCACCGGTGACCGCGCCCGACCGGCCGACCCGGCCGGCGGTCAATCGCCCCGAGCCGGTCGAGGCGGGGCTGCCGCGCGATACGCAGCGCAACCGCGTCGCGCTGCTCGTGCCGCTGTCGGGCAGCAACGCCGGCGTCGGTCGCTCGATCGCCAATGCGACGATGCTCGCGGTGCTCGATACCGGCACCGACAAGGTGCGGATCACCAATTACGACACCGCGACCGGTGCGGCGGCGGCGGCGAATCGCGCGATCGGGGAGGGCGCGCAGCTGATCCTCGGGCCGCTGCTTGCCGACGACGTGCGCGCGGTCGCGCCGATCGCCAAGGCGGCAAACGTGCCGGTGCTGAGCTTCTCCAACGATTCGTCGGTGGCGGGTAACGGCACCTATCTGATGGGCTATGCGCCGTCGCAGTCGATCGATCGGGTGGTGCGCTATGCCGCCGGTCGCGGCGTGACGAGCTTCGCCGGGCTGATCCCCAACGGCCTGTACGGCGAGCGTGCCTCGACCGCCTTCCTCCGCTCGGTCGAGGGAGCGGGGGGATCGGTCGTCTCGCTGCAGACCTATGGCCGCACCGCGGGCGGCATCGCCGGCGCGGTGACGCGGCTCACTGCCAAGGCGCCCTATGGCGCGGTGCTGATCGCCGACGGCGGCACGAGCGCCGCCACCGCTGCACCGCTGATCAAGCGCGGCAGCGGTGCGACGACGCACATCCTCGGCACCGAATTGTGGAATTCGGAGACGAGCATCGCCGCCAAGCCGGCGCTCAACGGCGCCTGGTTCGCGAGCGTCGCCGACGGGCTCTATCGGCAATATGCCGCCAAATACCGCGCCCGCTACAATGCCGCGCCCTATCGCCTGTCGAGCCTGGGCTATGACGCGGTCCTGTTGACGGTACGGATCTCGCGCGACTGGCCGGTCGGGCGACCCTTCCCCGAGGCGCGCCTGCGCGACGCCGACGGCTTCGCCGGGATCGACGGCGCCTTCCGCTTCGGCCGGGACGGCATCGCCGAGCGGGCGCTGGAGGTGCAGGAGATCCAGAACGGCACGACCGTGACGGTCTCGCCGGCACCGGCCGGGTTCGGGAAGTAGGGTGACCGGCCGGATGACCGGCGGCTGAGCGGCAGGCTTGGGTTCACGCGAAGACGCGACGACGCGAAGATGGTGCGCGTGAGTGCCGTGCTGCACTTGCACCATCGACGGTGGGACCGCGCGCTATCGTGTCGTGCATCTTCTCCGCGCCTCCGCGCCTCCGCGTGACCATCTGTTTCGTCGTGTCCTGGCGGCTTCGCACGAATGACCCGGCGTCGGCACGCTGCGCGATCGGCATTTTGACTCATGCGGAGGCGCGGAGGCGCGGAGGCGCGATCGGGAAGGGTGCTGGCTTTCCCTGACGGTACGAAGCGACGTTGGAATATTGCTATCGCGCGAGAGCGTTGATCTTGCATCAGTGCTCCCGCGGAGGCGGGAGCCCAGTGTTCTTCACGCCGTCAGCCATTGCTCTGCTTGGCCACTGGATTCCCGCCTGCGCGGGAATACTGCGAAACGTCATCCCGGACGTGTCTCGGCATCCATTGCTCCGCTAGAGCGTAAGGCGTTGCTTTCGCGGCACGGTGGACCCCGGAACACGTCGGGGGTGACGGCGCATTTTGGGCGAGGCCAGGACTTTTGCAGAGGTCTTGCCCGCGCGGGAATACTGCACCTTGAGCAATCGTCGTCGCAAAATGAAAGGACGCGGCTTCGCGGCATCGCCGTGAAGACTGGCGGCCAGCCCTATCCTCGCACCTCCGCATGCAGGACGAAGCCGGCAGCAGGGACGCCAGCGGGCGCCCCCCGATCACCCACTCACGCCAGCACCGCATCGCGCACCACCAGCGGCAGGATCGCGTCGAGCAGCAGCGTGCCTGCCGCCGTCACGATCAGTCGGGCGTCGGTGCGGGCGACGAGGCCTTGCGTCTCGAGCCGTGCCACCGCGCTCCAGTCGACCGGCGCCTCGCCGCCGGCGAGCGCGGCGACATGGGAGAGGTCGACGCCCTCGCGCAGCCGCAGGCCCATCACCAGCGCCTCGCTGGCGCGGTCGTGCGCGATCAGCGGCTCCTCGATCTGCAGGCCGTGGCCGTTGCGTGCCACCGCGGCGAGCCAATTCTCCGGCTTCTTATGGCGCTGCGTCGCGAGGCCGCCGCGGCGGCCGTGCGCACCCGGGCCGATGCCGGCATAGTCGCGGTAGCGCCAATACGTGAGATTATGGCGGCTCTCCGCGCCGGGGCGGGCGTGGTTGGAGGTCTCATAGGCGGGCAGGCCGGCGGCGTCGGTCAGCGTGCGCGTCGCCTCGAACAGATCGGCGGCGGCATCGCCGTCCGGCAGCACCAGCCGCCCCTTCGCCGCCTCCGTCGCGAAGCGCGTCCCCGGCTCGATGGTCAGCTGGTAGAGCGAGAGATGCTCGGTGCCGAGCGCCAGCGCGCGGGCGAGCTCCGCCTCCCAGTCCGCCAGCCGCTGGCCGGGCAGGGCGTAGATCAGATCGAAGCTGACGCGCGCGAACGCCGCCTGCGCGGTGGCGAGCGCCGCCAGCCCCTCGTCGACGCCATGCGCGCGATCGAGGAAGCGCAGCGCCGCCTCGTCGAGCGATTGCAACCCGAGCGAGACGCGGTTGACCCCCGCCGCGGCGATGTCGGCGAAGCGCGCCGCCTCGACCGAGGAGGGGTTGGCCTCGAGCGTGATCTCGATATCCGCGGTCGGCGGCCAGTAGCGCTGCGCCGCGTCGAGGATCGCGGCGACGGTGGCAGGCGGCATCAGCGACGGCGTGCCGCCGCCGAAGAAGATCGAGCCGAGCCGCCGCCCCGGCAGCGCCCGCGCCTCATGCGCCAGATCGGCGAGCAGCGCGTCGCGCCACGCCTGCTGATCGACGCTGTCGCGGACGTGGCTGTTGAAGTCGCAATAGGGGCATTTGGACACGCAGAACGGCCAGTGAACGTAGAGCGCGAGCGGCGTCTTGTCGGAATCCATGATGACGCCGATATGGCGGCGATGATCGCAAAACGCCACTCATGGCTCGCCGCGGCGATGCTGCTGCTCGGCTGTTCGCAGGTGCCCGAGCGGCCCGAGCGGGTGGTCGAGCCGCGCGCCGCCGAAGGGCCCGCCCCGCGCGGATCGCTGCTGCTGCGGCAGGCGATGCTCGCCGGCCAGAATGCGGCGCGGGCCGATGTCGGTGTGCCGCCGCTGACGTGGAGCGAGCCGCTCGCCGCCGCCGCTTTGTCCTATGCGCAGGAGATGGCCCGCACCGGCCGCTTCGCGCATGCCGACCAGCCGCAGGGGATGACCCGGCAGGGCGAAAACCTGTGGATGGGATCGCGCGGCGCCTATCGGTTCGACGAGATGGTCGGCCATTGGGTCGCGGAGAAGAAGGACTTCCTCAACCTGCCCGTGCCGCAGTCGAGCCGCACCGGGCGCTGGCAGGACATCGGCCATTATTCGCAGATAGTCTGGCGCGGCACGACGCAGGTCGGCTGCGCGATCGCCAGCAATGCCAAGGACGATTATGTCGTCTGCCGCTATTCGCCGCCGGGCAACGTCTGGGGGTCGATCGCCTATTGAGGCCGCTCACCCGCGGTTTTCGTAGCGTCTGGCGATCTCGCCGCTGGTCTTTTCGATGCCCGGATAGATGGTGCTCGACTTGATGTTCATCCAGTGCAGCGTGGCGAGGATCGCCGCCTTGTTGCGGATCGTGATCCGTCGGACCTCCAGGTTGCTGTGCCCGGTTTCGGGCAGCAGCGCGTCGTGACCGAAGAGCAGGAAGGCGCCGGACTGCGAGGCGATCCGCGCGTGAGTGTTGCGCCCCTTGATGAAGACGATGCCGCTGAGATCGGCAGGGTTGATGCACGGCTTGAAATACGGTTTCTCCGCCCGGATGACGTGCAGCAGGCGTTTGGCTTCGTCGGTCTCATTGAACTCGGCGATCGACAGATCGGTGCGCATCTTGTTCTTATGGTCGTCTTCCAGCATCGCGAGATTGGCGATGCAGCTGACGGTGTCCGAGTCGAAGAATTTGATGTCGGCGCGCTTGGTGGTGATGATGACCACCTGACCGTCGACTGCCTCGCCCGCCGCATCCAACGGGCTTTCCGAGCAACAGAAATAGAGTGCGACGAGCGGATTGGACGTCACGTCGAGCAGGCGCGTCGGCAGGCCGTAATGCTGCATGCGGACCAGCCGGTCGATCATGAAGGTATCGGAGCGGAATTCGTCGGGATGCGCGGTCAGCAGTTCGCGGACCATCACCGCCTCGTTGCGCAGATACCGCGGCACGCCGCCGTCCGGATGGCGCCGGAACAGCGAGGGTTCGAGCGCGTAGCGATGATCGGCATGGCCGCGGTAGAAGACGTCTTCGGCGTCGATGGTCCCGCCGAGCACATGGGCCAGGAAGCTCTCGACGCTGTCGGCGACCGGATAGGCGACCGGGACCTCGCCGGCCGGCTCGAGCGTCACCGGCTGCGCCGCGGCGCCGTGACGGCGATCGGTCAAGCCGAGCGCGAGGAGGCTATCCTCCAGTGCGCCATCCTTGATCGCCCAATGCGTGCGGGTGAATTCCCATTTGCCGAGATGCAGCGCCCCTTCGAATGCGTCGCGGTCCTCGACCGGCAGGCAGCCGAAATGACGGTCGAGCGCGAAGGTGTAGCGGATGACGTTGCGGTCGACCCGCAGATCGGAGACGCGGCCGGTCCGCATCGTGACATAGAGGGTGCCGGCGTCGGTGGAACGCAACTCGCTCATGAACACGGCCGGCAAGCTGCCGACCTGCGCCAGACTGGCCGCATCGACCGGTTTCAACCGCTCGGCGATCGCGACGTCGGTGTATTCGAGATAGCGGGAGAGCGGGAAACTGGCGACGTGCGGCTCGCCGATCGGTACGTCCCAATCCTCGTCGCGTCCCATCATCACCAGGTTGAACATGGATTTACCGTCGCTTGCCTCGTCCGATCACCCTTGTGCAGGATGACGGTCGGCGAGGGGCGAAAGACCGCGCCGTTATGGAGGAAACGGCACCCGGTCGAAGCTATCCGATCATCGCCGTCGTGTATGGCGCATAGACCCGCCACCCCAGCGTCGCGTACAGAGCGGCGCCCATCTGCGTCGCGGTGAGCACCTGCCGCGCGGCGGGATCGGCCTGCGCGCCCAGCGCGAGCATCAGCGCACGGCCGAGGCCGCGGCGGCGATGCGCGTCCTCCACCACGATCCGGTCGTAGACGAAGATGCCGTCATGCTGCGCCGCATAGCCGCTCGCCGCCGCCGCGCCATCGTCGGTGGTGATGACGGCATGCATCACCGCGCCACGTCGCGTCACGCTCAGCCGGTAATCCATTGGGAGGACGGGGACGGCCGCCACCGGCCGATCGGGCACCATCATGCAATTGGCGTCGGTGATCGTCCAGCCGGGCGGCAGCAGCGCGCGAAACGTCGCCGCGTCGGCGCATAATTTGACGAAGATGCCCGGCGCATCGATCGACCCGAGCAGTGTGGTGAGGCCCGGCCCCGGCGTGGCGAAGAGATAGCGCCGGCGCTCGATCGTGCCGCCGGTATCGACGCGCCAGCCGCCGTGATCGTCGACCGGCGCGGGTAGGTCGCGCGACAGCGAGCGGGCGGCGAGCCAGCCCCGCACCAGGACCGGATCGACGCCCGCCATCGCCTTACAGCACCGCGGCGACCAATTGCCGGAAGGCATCGGCGCGGTGGCTGATCGCATGTTTGGCGGCGGCGTCCATCTCGCCGAACGTCTGCTCGCCGCCGATCGGCAGGAACATCGCGTCATAGCCGAAGCCGTTGCCGCCGCGCGGCGGCCACACCAACGTGCCGTCGACGCGGCCTTCGAACCATTCGACATGGCCATCGGGCCAGGCGAGTGCCAGCGCGCAGACAAAATGCGCAGCGCGCGGCATGTCGGGCTCTTCGTTGAGCCGATCCTCGACCAGCCGCATCGCCAGATCGAAGTCCTTGGCTTCCCCCGCCCAGCGCGCCGAGAAGATGCCGGGATCGCCGCCGAGCGCATCGACGCACAGGCCGCTGTCGTCGGCGAGCGCAGGCAGGCCGGACAGGTCCGCCGCCTGCAACGCCTTGAGTTCGGCATTGGCGACGAAGGTGGTGCCGGTCTCCTCGGGCTCGGGCAGGTCGAGTTCGCCCGCCGACACCGGCTCGATGCCGTAGGGCCCGAGCAATTCGGCGATCTCGCGCACCTTGCCGGCATTGTGGCTGGCGATCACCAGCCGGCCGGGGCTGAGCTTGCGGATCGCCTGCGGCGTATCGCCTTCGCCGCTCATCGGCTCGCCCGGTCCTGCGCCGCGAAGATCTCCGCGCAGCCGATCCGCGCGAGGCGGAGCAGGCGGAGCAGTGCCTCCTCGTCATAAGTGGCGTGTTCGGCGGTCGCCTGCGCCTCGGCGATATTGCCGTTTTCGAGCAGCACGAAATTGCCGTCCGCATCCGCCGCTGAATCCTCGGCATAATCGAGGTCGAGGACCGGCGTACCCTGGTAGATGCCGCAGCTGACCGCGGCGACCTTCTGCCGGATCGGATCGGCGGTAAGCTTGCCGCTGGTCAGCAGCGTGTTGACCGCGAGGCGCAGCGCCACCCAGGCACCCGAGATCGCCGCGGTGCGCGTGCCGCCGTCGGCCTGGATCACGTCGCAGTCGAGCGTGATCTGGCGTTCGCCGAGCAGCTTCATGTCGACCACCGAGCGCAGCGAGCGGCCGATCAGCCGCTGGATTTCCTGCGTGCGGCCCGATTGCTTGCCCTTGGCGGCCTCGCGGCTGCCGCGGGTGTGGGTGGCGCGGGGCAGCATGCCATATTCGGCGGTCACCCAGCCTTCGCCCTTGCCGCGCAGGAACGGCGGCACCCGCTCTTCGAGACTGGCGGTGACGAGCACCTTGGTGTCGCCGAAGCCGACCAGCACCGATCCTTCGGCATGGCGGGTGAAATTGGGTTCGATGCTGATCGTGCGCATCTGGTCCGGGGCGCGGCCGCTGGGGCGCATGCAATTCTCCTCGTGGGTCTCTTTGCGCAGCCCTAGACGGCGGGGCGGGCCCGCGCCAGTCGCCAGATGGCGAACGGCCAGCCGCCGCTGTTGCCGCATCGCGCGGCACGTCTACATAAGGAGTCATGGCTACGCCCGTCACCGAACTGACCGATCGTGCGCGCGACATCTTCCGCGCGGTGGTCGACGGCTATGTCGCGAGCGGGATGCCGGTGGGGTCGAAGACGATCGCGGTCGCCTCGGGGCTCAACCTGTCGCCCGCGTCGATCCGCGGGGTGATGCAGGAGCTGGAGGAGCTGGGACTGCTCGCCAGCCCGCATACCAGTGCCGGCCGCATCCCGACCGAACGCGGGCTGCGGCTGTTCGTCGACGGCATGATGCAGGCGCTCGAACCGTCGGCGGAGGAACGCGCGGCGATCGAGGCGCGCGCCGGCCATCGCGGCCCGGTCGAGGAGGCGCTCGCCGCGACCACCGCGGCGCTGTCCGGCCTGTCGGCCTGCGCCGGGTTGGTGATGGTGCCCAAGCGCGAGCTGGCGCTGCGCTCGATCGGCTTCGTCGCGCTGTCTCCCGATCAGGCGATGGCAGTGCTGGTCAGCGAAGACGGATCGGTGGAGAACCGCGTCATCCGATTGCCGGCGGGCATGACGCCCTCGGCATTGATAGAGGCGGGCAATTACATGACCGCGACCTTGTCCGGCCTGACGCTCGCCGAGGCGCGCGCGCGCGTCGGGCGGCAACTCGCCGAAGGCGAGGCGGCGCTGGACGGCGCGGCGCGTGCGCTGGTCGAGGCGGGGCTGGCGGTGTGGAGCGAGGATGGCGCGCGCCGCCCGGTGCTGATCGTGCGCGGGCAGGGGCGGCTGATCGACGCCGCCGCCGCCGCGGATCTCGACCGGGTGCGCGACCTGCTCGACGATCTCGAGGGCAAGCAGGACATCGCGCGCCTGCTCGACAGCGCCAGCGCCGGTGACGCCACCCGAATCTTCATCGGCGCGGAGAACAATCTGTTCGCGCTGTCGGGCTCGTCGGTGATCGCCCGGCCGTTCCGCGGGGCGGGCGGACGGGTGATCGGCGTGGTCGGGGTCATCGGCCCGACGCGGTTGAACTATGCGCGCGTCGTGCCCATGGTGGATTTCACGGCGGCAACGCTCGCCCGTTTGATGGGCTGAACACAGGGACCTACATGACCGAAGACACCAAGATCGACGTGGACACGCTGCGCCAGGATACGGCGGAGGCCGCTCCGGAAGTGGCCGAGCATGACGATAGCGCCGCGCGGATCGCCGACCTCGAAAACCAGCTAGCCGATGCCAAGCAGCAGACGCTGTATGCGCAGGCGGAAATTCAGAACGTCCGTCGCCGCGCCGAGAAGGAAGTGGCCGACGCGCGTAACTATGCGACCACCTCGTTCGCGCGCGACATCCTGTCGGTCGCCGACAATCTGGCGCGCGGCCTGTCGGCGATCCCCGCCGATCTGCGGGAGGACGAACGGCTCAAGGGGCTGATCACCGGACTGGAAGCGACCGGGCGCGAGCTGGAGAGCGTGTTCGCGCGCAATGGCATCACCAAGGTCGAGGCGATGGGCGCGCTGCTCGATCCCAACAAGCATCAGGCGATGATGGAAGTGGCAAGCGATGCCGAGCCCGGCACGATCGTGCAGGAAATGCAGGCGGGCTATATGCTCAAGGACCGATTGCTGCGGCCGGCGCTGGTCGGCGTGGCGAAGAAGCCGGCGTAAGGCGGATCGGCCGGCCTTCGTGGGCCGGCCGGGTTCGAGCGCGAGGTCGACGCGCGGTGGGTTTGACTGAGGCCCTTTGCCTGTCGGCCAATAGGACCAACAGGTCGTCAGACCTGCGCCGCCCTGAGCACCGCGTTGATCCGCGCCTGCCAGCCGGGTCCGGTCTCCCGAAATTTGGCGAGCACGTCGCGGTCGAGGCGTAGCGTCACCTGCTGCTTGGTCGGTGCCGCCTGCGCGCCGCGCATCCGCATCCGCTCGCGCCGCTCGATCAGCGACTGTTCGAGCGCTTCTTCGGTGATGTCAAAGTCCTCAGGATCGTTCGGATCAGCGGGGATTGCGATGGTATCCGCGAGCTTCTGCATCGTTACTTCTCCTCACCGAGATGAACCTCGTCGTGTTTGCGCGCTCGACGAAGACGGCCGTCCACAGGCGGTCGTCGACCATGCCGACCGCTTTCCAACGCACCTCGCCATCTTCCGGTCGCGGGGATGGAATGCGCAGCACGCCAGCGTCAGCGAAGATCCGCGCGCCGAACGCCAGCGGCACGCCGTGCTTGGCGCGGTTGATCACGTCCTTGGCCGGATCGAACGTGACGTCCATGGCTGATTGTAACTACGATCAGCCTGTCAATCAAGTGGACGCTATGTGCCTGATCCGGCTAGGATCGCTGCCATGAACCCCAATCTCACCATCGATCGCCCGACCTTCGTCACGCATCTGGAATGCTCGCTGACCGGCGAACGTTATGAGGCGGACCGGCTGCATGGCCTGTCGCGCGCCGGGCGGCCGTTGCTGGTGCGCTACGATCTGGCAAGGGTGCAGGCGAGCCTGTCGCGCGAGGCGCTGACGGCGCGGCCGACCGATCTGTGGCGGTGGCGCGAGCTGCTGCCGGTGCGGCGGACGGACGATATCGTCAGCCTCGGCGAGATCGAGACGCCGCTGGTGCCCTTGCGGCGCTGCGTCGACGGGCCCGACGTCTGGGTCAAGGACGAGGGGCGGTTGCCGACCGGCAGCTTCAAGGCGCGCGGACTGGTGATGGCGGTGGCGATGGCCAAGGAGCTCGGCGTCACCCGCATCGCGATGCCCACCAACGGCAATGCCGGCGCGGCGCTGGCGGCCTATGCGACGCGGGTGGGGATCGAGACGATCGTCTTCTGTCCGGAGGATACGCCCGAGGTGAACGTGCGCGAGATCGCGATGCAGGGCGCGCGGGTGTGGCGGGTCAACGGCCTGATCGACGATTGCGGCGCGATCGTCGGCAAGGGCGCGGCGGAAGGGCGCTGGTTCGACTTTTCGACGCTGAAAGAGCCCTATCGGATCGAGGGCAAGAAGACGATGGGGCTGGAGCTCGCCGCGCAATTCGGCTGGCACCTGCCCGATGCGATCTTCTACCCGACCGGCGGCGGCACCGGGTTGATCGGGATGTGGAAGGCGTTCGACGAGCTGGAAGCGCTCGGCTGGATCGGATCGAAGCGGCCGCGCATGTATGCGGTGCAGGCGAGCGGTTGCGCGCCGATCGTCCGCGCGTTCGAGGCGGGCGAGGAGCATGCCGAGCGCTGGGAGGACGCGCATACCGTCGCCGCGGGCATCCGCGTGCCGCGCGCGGTCGGCGACTTCCTGATCCTGCGCGCGGTGCGGGCGAGCGGCGGCAAGGCGGTGGGCGTGGGCGATCCTGCGATCCTCAAGGCGGTCGACGATGCGGCGCGCAAGGATGGACTACTGCTCTGCCCCGAGGGCGGCGCGACGCTCGCCGCCTATCGCGATGCGCTGCGGACCGGCGAGGTCGACGAGGAGGAGCGCGTCGTGCTGTTCAATTGCGCGACCGGGCTCAAATATCCGATGCCCGAGGCGCCGCGGACGCTCGACCGGCATGGGGTGATCGACTTCGACGCCTTGTGAGGGATGATGCACCACTTCGGGAGAGGGTGACGCGTCACCCCCCAACCCTCGTCATCCCCCAACCTTCGTCATCCCGGCGAAAGCCGGGATGACGAAAATGAGAGGGCCTCTTTCAACGTCAGAGGATCCGGATCGAGGGATCCGAAACCGCCCGCCGTTGCTCACCGGAACGGCAGCAACGTCTCATATTGCGCGAGCGGCGGTGCGCCGGGGACGCGGGCGCCATGGCGGAGGAGGAAGGCGTGGCGGACGATCTCGCCCTGCTGTTCGATCCCATAGCGGTGCAGCGGCTGGCCGGGCTTGATCGCATAATCGTAACGGCACCAGGGATGGCGCGCGAGCGGCAGGAAGATGCCGCGCTGATGCTGCCAGATGTGCACCATCTCGTGGATGAACAATCCCTGGTCGGTCAGCGCCGCGGTGCCAAAATCGTCGCGCCACTGCGAGCCCTTGGGGTGGAAATGGATACAGCCGCGCGGCGCCATCACCGTGTCGCGCGGCTGGAAGAAGGCCCATTTCGTCCGCGACAGCCGCACCGCGTCATAATCGATCGTGTCGTGGAAGACCGATCGGGCGAGGTCGCGTTCGGCGGGCGTGAGCGGGCGGGCGGGGGCGCTCATTCTTCGTCATCCCCGCACAGGCGGGGACCCGGACGCACCGGTCGTTCGTCGGCCGCGCCGACGGTGTCTACACGCACCTGCCCGCGCCGGATGGACACTGTGGCTCGGCCGCCCATTCTCAGAACGACGGTGCCGGCGCCGCTGCCGCCACCGCCGTCGCGCCGACATAGATGCGCCCGCCATTGGCGAAGTTGAGCGTCAGATTGTAGATCCGCCCCGCCTTGGCCTTGGGGTTGATGTCGAACAGCATGACGTGGCGGCCACCGGGGGCGAAGACGACCTTGGCCTTGGCGGGGACCGCGACGCTGGCGAGCGGTGTCATCGCCGCCATGCCGCCGGCCCCGGTCATGCTCTCGTGCATTTCGCCGCGGACGGCGATGTCGGCGGAAACGTCGATCAGCGTCGCGTCGGAGCGGCCGCCGTGCAGCGTGAAATAGGCCGCGCCCGGCCGACCCGGCACCGCCGGCAGCCGGATCCAGGCATCATCCGCCGTGACCCGCTCCGGCCCGCCGCAGCCGCCCAGCGCCGCGACGAGCACCAGCGCCACTCCCACTCCCGTCCGGCGCATCCCCGGCTCCTTCCCGCAAAAGCGATCGTTTCCTTCGCAAGCCCTATGGCGCACGCCGTCTTGCGGCAAGCGGAACCCCACCTATATCGCCGCCATACATCGGAGCCTTCCGCTGCCGTAACGGGGCAAAGGTTCCATGGTTTTTGTATGTGAGGGGCTAAGCAAGCACACATGGCTAAAGTAATCGGTATCGACCTCGGCACGACCAACAGCTGCGTTGCGGTGATGGAGGGCGGCAAGCCCAAGGTGATCGAGAATGCGGAAGGCGCGCGCACCACGCCGTCGATCGTCGCCTTCGCCAAGGACGGCGAGCGGCTGGTCGGCCAGCCGGCGAAGCGGCAGGCGGTGACCAACGGCGACAACACGATCTTCGCGGTGAAGCGCCTGATCGGCCGCCGGTTCGACGATCCGATCACCAAGAAGGACACCGAGCTGGTCCCGTACCATATCGTCCGTGGTCCGAACGGCGACGCCTGGGTCCAGGCCGGCGGCAAGGATTATTCGCCGTCGCAGATCAGCGCCTTCACGCTGCAGAAGATGAAGGAAACCGCCGAGAGCTATCTCGGCGAGACGGTGACGCAGGCGGTCATCACCGTGCCGGCGTACTTCAACGACGCGCAGCGTCAGGCGACCAAGGACGCCGGCCAGATCGCCGGCCTCGAAGTGCTGCGCATCATCAACGAGCCGACCGCGGCGGCGCTGGCCTATGGCCTCGAGAAGCAGGACGGCAAGACGATTGCGGTCTACGACCTCGGCGGCGGCACCTTCGACGTCTCGATCCTCGAGATCGGCGACGGCGTGTTCGAGGTGAAGGCGACCAACGGCGACACCTTCCTGGGCGGCGAGGATTTCGACAACAAGCTGGTCGATTATCTCGCCGAGGGCTTCAAGAAGGATGAGGGCATCGACCTCACCAAGGACAAGCTCGCGCTCCAGCGCCTCAAGGAAGCGGCCGAAAAGGCGAAGATCGAGCTATCGTCGGCCGCCTCGACCGAGGTCAACCTGCCGTTCATCACCGCCGACCAGAACGGCCCGAAGCATCTCGTCAAGACGATCAGCCGCGCCGATCTGGAGCGTCTCGTCGACGACCTGATCAAGCGCACGATCGAGCCGATGAAGAAGGCGCTCGCCGATGCCGGCGTCAAGACCGACGACATCAGCGAAGTCGTCCTCGTCGGCGGCATGACCCGCATGCCCAAGGTGCGCGAGGCGGTGAAGCAGTTCTTCGGCAAGGAACCGCACACCGGCGTCAACCCGGATGAGGTCGTCGCCATGGGCGCCGCGATCCAGGCGGGCGTGTTGCAGGGCGACGTCAAGGACGTGCTGCTGCTCGACGTGACGCCGCTGTCGCTCGGCATCGAGACCCTGGGTGGCGTGTTCACCCGGATGATCGATCGCAACACGACGATCCCGACCAAGAAGTCGCAGACCTATTCGACCGCGGACGACAACCAGGGCGCGGTGACGATCCGCGTCTTCCAGGGCGAGCGCGAGATGGCGGCGGACAACAAGCTGCTCGGCCAGTTCGATCTGGTCGGCATCCCGCCGGCGCCGCGCGGCGTGCCGCAGATCGAGGTGACGTTCGACATCGACGCCAACGGCATCGTCAACGTCTCCGCCAAGGACAAGGGCACCGGCAAGGAGCAGCAGATCCGCATCCAGGCCTCGGGCGGCCTGTCGGACAGCGACATCGACCAGATGGTCCGTGACGCCGAGCGCTTTGCCGAGGAAGACAAGAAGCGTCGGGCCGGCGCCGAGGCGAAGAACAACGCCGAATCGCTGATCCACACCACCGAGCGGCAGCTCGCCGACAATGGCGACAAGGTCGATGCCGCGCTCAAGGGCGAGATCCAGTCGGCGATCGATGCCGCCAAGGCGGCGGTCGCGACCGGCGATGCCGATCAGATGACCGAGAAGAGCCAGGCGCTCGCCCAGTCGGCGATGAAGCTCGGCGAGGCGATCTACAAGCAGGGTCAGGCCGATGCCGCGCCCGAGTCCGCCGGTGCCGAGGCGCCCAAGGACGATGTGGTCGACGCCGAATTTTCGGAAGTCGACGACCACAAGGCGTAAGTGACGTCAGGCCCCTTCTCCGGTGGAGAGGGGGCCATGTCTCCGGGGGCGCCGCCCTGGACTATCGTCTCGCGCTAGAGGACCGGCATGAGCAGCACAGTCGATTATTACGAATTGCTCGAATGCGAGCGGGGCGCGGACGGGGCGACGATCAAGTCCGCCTATCGCAAGCTCGCGATGAAATACCATCCGGACAAGAACGCCGGATGCAAGGACAGCGAAGCCAAGTTCAAGGCGGTCAGCGAGGCCTATGAGGTGCTCAAGGACCCGCAGAAGCGTGCCGCCTATGATCGCTACGGCCATGCCGCCTTTCAGAACGGCGGCGGCGGCGGTCCGCAGGATTTCAGCGGCTTCTCCGACATCTTCGAATCGGTGTTCGGCGAATTCATGGGCGGGGCGCGCGGCGGTGGCCGGGCCCAGCAGCGCCGCGGCGCCGACCTGCGTTACGACATGGAAGTGACGCTCGAGGAAGCCTATCACGGCAAGGCAACCGAGATCACCGTCGACGTGTCGGCGCAATGCGACACCTGTCACGGCTCGGGCGCCAAGCCCGGCACCCATGCGTCGACCTGCCGCCAATGCAACGGCCATGGCAAGGTGCGCGCGCAACAGGGATTCTTCGTCGTCGAGCGGGCCTGTCCGGTGTGCCAGGGCGCGGGCGAGATCATCGCCGATCCGTGCGGCGACTGCCGTGGCGAGGGCCGGGTCGACAAGACCAAGACGCTCAGCGTCAACGTGCCGCCGGGCGTCGACGAGGGCACGCGCATCCGCCTGTCCGGCGAAGGCGAGGCGGGACCGCGCGGCGCGCCGGCGGGCGATCTCTACATCTTCCTCCATGTCAAACGTCACCCGATCTTCGAACGCGAGGGCACGACGCTGTTCGCGCGCGCGCCGATCAGCTTCACCACCGCGGCGTTGGGCGGCGCGCTGTCGATCCCGGGGCTCGACGGGCGGACGCACGACATCAAGATTCCGGCGGGCATCCAGTCGGGCAAGCAATTGCGCCAGCGCGGCGCGGGCATGCCGGTGCTGCAAGGCCGCGGCCAGGGCGATCTGGTGATCCAGATCGAAGTCGAGACGCCGACCAAATTGTCGGTGCGCCAGCGCGAATTGCTCGAACTGTTCCGCGAGACGGAGACGGGCGACGAATGTCCCGACAGCCAGGGCTTCTTCGCCAAGCTGAAGGGCGTGTTCGCGGCGGAATAGGATGGGCCGGGCGGGCGCAGCCATCTTGCGCGCGTCCGGCAAATCCGGAAGATGCCGGCTCGGCTTGACGGGGGTGGCATGCGCGGACAGGTTTTGGGTGTCGACCAGCGAAGTGGCGACGGACTCGTCGCTGGCGAGGATGGACAGCGGTACCGCTTCACGCCGGCGGATTGGGCGCAGCGCGGCGAGCCCGCGATCGGTGTCACCGTCGATTTCGAAACCGCCGGCGACCATGCGCTCAACGTCTTTCCGCTGCCCGTGCCCGGGGGCGATCGGCACGTCCTCGCTGCGCCGCCGACGCGGGTGGTGGCGAGCGACCGCAACAAATTCGTCGCCGCGCTGCTGGCGTTTTTCCTCGGCACGCTCGGCGTGCATCGTTTCTATCTGGGGCGCACCGGATCGGCGGTGACGATGCTGGTGCTGACCTTCACCGTCGTCGGCATGCTGGTCAGCGGCCCTTGGGCGCTGATCGACGCGTTGCGCTATCTCTTCATGTCGGAGCGGGAGTTTGCCGTACGCTATGCGCGCCCTGCTTGAACGACTGTGCCCCTCGGCCCGGTCGGGCAAAGGGGCTGTCGGTCTGGCTTACAGCGTCGAGATGATCATCCCGACCACCAGCGCCTGAGCCGCGATCGCCAGCACACTGCTGGCCGCGGTTTCGAACATACGCATGGACGGTCTCCGATGCCGGAGGAATATCCGGCAAGAGGGAGATGGTATTTATTGCTTTTAAGCGCAACTTTGTTGCTTGCATGCGAGGATGCGTTTCCCGCAACCGTAACAAGAGCTGCGCCGCAGCGTAGATCTCATATCTTGCCACGGTCCGCCGCGCGCTGTCAGACTGGCGCTTTGTCCTCGGAGACCGCCATGTTCCGTGCCCTGTCCCTCGCCACCGCGATCGCGCTGACCGCGGCGCCCGCCGCCATCGCCGACGCGCGTGTCGCCGCGCCGCGCCTGACCCAGACCTCGTTCGAGCAGCTCAAGCAGCCGCTGCCTCTGCCCTATGACGCCAGCGCGGATGCGACCGCCGCGGTTGCCGCTGCCAAGGCGCGGGCGCTCAGGGGCCACAAGAAATTGCTGATCGATCTCGGCGGCAATTGGTGCCTCGACTGCCGCTTGCTTGCCGGGGTGATGGAACTGCCGGCGATGCGCGGCTTCGTCGCGCGTCATTATGAGGTGGTCACCGTCGATATCGGCCGGTTCGACAAGAACCTCGCGATCCCGGCGCATTACGGCATCAAAGGGCGGCTCGCCGGCGTGCCGGCGCTGCTCGTCGTCGATCCGAAGACCGACCGGCTGGTCAACGCCGGACGCGAGACCGCGCTGGCGGATGCGCGCTCGCTGTCGCCGCAGGGCCTCGCCGACTGGCTGGCGCAATGGGTGTGAGCTAAATCCTCCCCGGCATGGGGAGGTGGCACCGCGCAGCGGTGACGGAGGGGGGCTTCCACAGGCGCGGCGCGTCTGGAAGCCCCCTATACAGTGCCGGGGAGGAGTGGTTCAGCCGAACACCCGCGCGAAGATCGTATCGACGTGCTTGAGGTGATAGCCGAGGTCGAACTTCTCCTCGAGCTGCGCCGGCGACAGCGCCGCGGTCACCTCGGGGTCGGCCTTGAGCAGGTCGAGCAGCGACAACTGCCCGTCCGACTCCCACACCTTCATCGCGTTGCGCTGGACGAGGCGATAGGAATCCTCGCGGCTCACCCCCGCCTGGGTCAGCGCGAGCAGCACGCGCTGTGAATGGACGAGGCCACCCATCTTGTTGAGGTTCTTGTCCATCCGCTCCGGATAGACGAGCAGTTTGTCGATCACGCCGGTCAGCCGGGCGAGCGCGAAGTCGAGCGTGATCGTCGCATCGGGGCCGATATATCGCTCGACCGACGAATGCGAGATGTCGCGCTCATGCCACAGCGCGACATTCTCCAGCGCCGGGGTGACATAGCCGCGCACCATCCGCGCGAGGCCGGTGAGATTCTCGGTCAGCACCGGATTGCGCTTGTGCGGCATCGCCGACGAGCCCTTCTGGCCGGGCGAGAAATATTCCTCCGCTTCCAGCACCTCGGTACGCTGGAGATGGCGGACCTCGGTCGCCAGCCGCTCGATCGACGAGGCGATGACGCCGAGCGTCGCGAAGAACATTGCATGCCGGTCGCGCGGGATGACCTGTGTCGACACCGGTTCGACGGTCAGGCCGAGCTTGGCGGCGACATGCTCCTCCACCGAGGGATCGATGTTCGCGAAGGTGCCGACCGCGCCCGAGATCGCACAGGTGGCGATATCGGCCCGCGCCGCCACCAGCCGCGCGCGGCAGCGGGCGAACTCGGCATAGGCCTGGGCGAGTTTGAGGCCGAAGGTGACCGGCTCGGCATGGATGCCGTGGCTGCGGCCGATCGTCGGCGTCATCTTATGCTCGATCGCGCGCCGCTTGAGCACGGCGAGCAGCGCGTCGAGATCGGTGAGCAGGATATCGGCGGCGCGCGCGAGCTGCACCGCGAGGCAGGTGTCGAGAACGTCGGACGAGGTCATGCCCTGATGCATGAAGCGCGCCTGGTCGCCGACATTGTCCGCGACCCAGGTGAGGAAGGCGATGACGTCATGCTTGGTCACCGCCTCGATCGCATCGATCGCCGGCACGTCGATCGCCGGATTCGTGCGCCACCAGGCCCATAGCGCCTCGGCGGCATCTTTCGGCACGACGCCGAGCTCGGCGAGCGCATCGGTGGCATGGGCTTCGATCTCGAACCAGATGCGAAAGCGCGCCTCGGGCGTCCAGATCGCGGTCATCTCGGGGCGGGAATAGCGGGGGACCATGATGTTCCTTCGTCCAGGAGTCCGCCGCGCCCCTAGCAGCGTCGCCGCGCCGCCACAAATGCTCCGGCGCGCGTCAGATCAGCCCCTGTGCCTTGAGGCTGACGTGGCTGTTGCGGCCGATGATGATGTGATCGTGGACGAGGACGCCGAGCGCTGCGCCCGCATCGGCGATCGCGCGGGTGACGGCGACGTCGGCGCGGCTCGGCGCGGGGTCGCCGGAGGGATGGTTGTGGACGAGGATGATCGCCGCCGATCCCAGGTCCATCGCGCGCCGCAGCACCTCGCGGACGTGGACCGCCGCCTGATCGATCGAGCCTTCGCTCATCACCTCGTCGCGGATCAGCATGTTGCGTGTGTTGAGGTGGAGCACGCGGAACCGCTCGACCCCGCCATAGGCCATGTCGGCGCGCAGATAGTCGAGCAGCGCCTGCCAGTTGCTCAATATCGGCCGGTCGAGCGTCTCGCTGCGGAGCAGCCGCACCGCGATCGCCTGGACGATCTTGATCGCCGCCGCGGCGGACGCGCCGACGCCCTTGACGCGGGTGAGCGCCGCGGCATCGGCGGCGAGCAGCCCGCCGATGCCGCCGAACTCGCGCAGCAGCGCCTTGGCGATCGGCTTGGTGTCGATCCGCGGGATCGCCAGCATCAGCAGATATTCGATCAGCTCATGGTCGAGCAGCGCTTCGCCGCCGCCGCCGAGCAGGCGCTGGCGCAGCCGTTCGCGGTGACCGGCGGTGTCGTCCGGCGGGGGAGGGGGCGCGGCCATCGCGCCGGAGGCTATCGTCGTGCCGGGACGGACGCAATTGCGTCGATGCGCCGCCCCCGCCTATGAGGGGTGGTGATGGGAGAGGGCGAGGACGATTGGACCGAAGCGTCCCCGCCACGGCGGGTCGCGGGATGGCGGCGACGACAGCGGGTTGCGCTGCTCGTCGGCGGGACGCTGTTCGTCGGGCTTGCCGGCCTGTGGATCGAGCGCAAGCCGATCGCCGGCCGCGTCATCGATTCGGAACTCGGCAAGCGCGGCGTTGTCGCCCGCTATGACGTGCACGACCTCGGCTTCGGCCGGCAACGGCTGACCCATGTCGTCATCGGCGATCCGCGTGACCCCGATCTGGTCGCCGACTGGCTCGAGACGCGGACGCGGATCGGCCTCGACGGTGCGCAGCTGACCGGCGTGCGTGCCGGTCACGTCCGGCTGCGCGCGCGGATGGTCGACGGGCGGGTGACGCTGGGCGAGATCGACAAATTGCTGCCCGCGCCATCGGGCAAGCCGTTCGCGCTGCCCGCGCTCGACGTTGCGCTCGCCGACGCGCGGCTGCGTCTCGAAACGCCTTATGGGGTCGCGGGCCTGCGGCTGGCCGGGCGCGGCCGGCTCGACGGCGGCTTCGCCGGGACGCTGGCGGTGGTCAGCGATGGCCTCGCGCAAGGCGGCTGCGGCGCGCAGGGCGTGCGGGCGGCGTTGAAGGTGTCCGTCACCGCCGCCGCACCGCGGCTGAGCGGCCCGGTGCAGGTCGCCGCGGTCCGCTGCGCCGGGGTGACGCTGGCGCGGAGCGGCGCGAGCGTCGACGTGCGGCTGTCGCCGGCGCTCGATGGCTGGCGAGGCGATCTGCGGCTCGCCAGCGGCGCCATCGCAGGCGCGGGCGCGCGCAGTGCGGGGATCGACGGCACGATCCGCTTCGCCGGATCGGCAAAGGCGACCGAGGGCGCGGTCGACCTCGTCGCGCGTCAGGCGACGGTCGCGCCGCTGCAGGCCGGGCGCGCCGCGATCCGCGGCCGCTATCGCCTCGGCGAGCAGCAGGCGTTTACGGGGAGCGTCGCGGTGCAGGGTGCGGTCATCGACGCGGATCGACTGCCCGCGCCGGTCGCCGCCGCCGGTACGCCGGTCGCGCCGTTGCTCGCCGCGGCGACCCAGGCGCTGCGCCGCGCCGCGCAGGGCTTCGACGGCAAGGCCGACGTCAGGCTCGTGCAGGCGAACGGCCGCGGGCAGGCACGGGTTACCGCGGCGACGGCGCGGGCGGCGAGCGGCGCACGGATCGATCTCAACGGCGGTAGCGGGGTGAGCATCGGCTGGCCCGGTATGCCGCTGCGGCTCGATACCCGATTGGCGCTGCAGGGCGGCGGCCTGCCCAACGCGCAGGTCGCGTTGAGTCAGCCGAAGCCGGGTGGCGCGATCTCCGGCCGTGCGGTGATCGCGCCTTATGCCGCCGGCGCGGCGCGCGTCGCGCTCGCCCCCGTCCTGTTCCGGACGATGCCGGGCGGCGCGACGCAGGTGACGACGCGCGCGACGCTGTCGGGGCCGCTCGGTGACGGGCGCGTCGACGGGCTGGCGCTGCCGCTCGACCTGCGCTGGCAGCGCGGGCGGCTCGTCGCCAATCCGGGGTGCACGCCGCTGGCGATCGCGCGTCTCGCGATCGCCGGGCTGGTGCTCGATCCGCTGCGCAGCGAATTGTGCGCACTGTCGGGCGGGCTGGTCACGCTGGATCGCGGCGCGCTGACGGGTGGCGCGCGACTGCCGGCGACGCGATTGACCGGGCGGCTCGGCACGACCCCGATCAGCGTCGCGGCGAGCGGGGCGGAGGTGCATCTCGCCGACCGCGGCTTTACGCTGACCAGCGTCGCGGCGCGGCTCGGCGCGCCGGAGCGGGTGACACGGATCGACCTTGCGGCGCTGACCGGTCGGATCACCGCGGGCGGCGTCGCCGGACAGTTCACCGGTGGCGCCGGGCAGATCGCCAACGTGCCGTTGCTGCTCGGTGCGGCGGCGGGGGATTGGTCGCTGCGCAAGGGGGCGCTCAATCTCGCCGCGACAATGACCGTCGACGATGCCGCGCCCGATCCGCGCTTCAAGACGCTCGCCGCGCGCGACGTCACCCTGTCGCTGATCGATGGCGCGATCGCCGCGCGCGGCACGCTGTTCGAGCCGACCGCGGACGTCAAGGTCGCCGACGTGACGATCGATCACCGGCTGGCGAGCGGGCAGGGCAAGGCGGATATCGCGGTGCCCGGCATCACCTTCACCAAGACGTTCCAGCCCGATCTGCTCACCCGGCTGACCTTCGGCGTCGTCGCCGACGTGCGCGGCACGGTGAGCGGCGAAGGTCATATCGGCTGGGATGCGGCGGGCGTCCGCTCGACCGGGCGGTTCGCCACCAAGGACACCGACCTTGCCGCCGCCTTCGGGCCGGTCACCGGCATCAGCACGACGCTGACCTTTACCGATCTGCTCAACCTGGTCAGCGCGCCGGCGCAGGTCGCGACGATCAAGACGGTCAATCCCGGTATCGCCGTCACCGACGGGACGATCGTCTACCGGCTGCTCCCCGATCTGCAGGTCGGCATCGACGGCGGTCGCTGGCCGTTCGCCGGCGGCACGATGACGCTGCTGCCGACGACGCTCGACTTCACCGAGACCGCGGCGCGGCGGCTGACCTTCCGGATCGAGGGCGCCGCCGCCGACCAGTTCCTCGAACAGTTCGACTTCAAGAACCTCACCGCCACCGGCGTGTTCGACGGTGAGCTGCCGATGGTGTTCGACGCCCAGGGCGGCCGAATCGAGGGCGGGCGGCTCGTCGTGCGGCAAGGCGGCGGCAGCCTCGCCTATGTCGGCGACCTGTCGCAGAAGGACCTCGGCCTGTGGGGCAATATCGCGTTCCAGGCGCTCAAGTCGCTGCGCTATCGCAACCTGACGATCGGCATGAACGGGCCGCTCGCCGGCGAGATGATCACCGAGGTGCGCTTCGCCGGGGTGACGCAAGGGCAGGGGGCGAAGAGCAACTTCATCGTCAAGCGGCTGCAACGGCTGCCGTTCGTGTTCAATATCCGGATCAAGGCGCCGTTCCGCGGGCTGCTCGATTCGGCGCAGTCGTTCTACGACCCGAGCCGGTTGATCCAGCGCAACCTGCCCGCCCTGCTCGAACGCCAGCGGCAGCAAGAGCAACAGGGCGCGCCCATTCAGCCTTCGGCAAGCGCAACCGTGCCACAAGCGAAACAGGATTGAAGATGGGGCAGCGAATCACGACCTTTGCAAGCATGACGAGGCTGATGGCGATCGGTCTGACGGCGACGACGGGCGGCTGCATCAACGTGTCGGCGCCCGACAAGCCGATCGAGATCAACCTCAACATCAGCGTGACGCAGGAGGTGGTCTATCGCCTCGATGGCGAGGCGAAGTCGCTGATCCAGCAAAATCCGGGGATATTCTAAGATGAAGACGATGGTGATCGGTATCGGTGCGCTCGCCCTGGCGGCGCTGTCCACGGCGGCGATCGCGCAGCGCGACCCCGCCTATGCCGCGGCGCGCGAGGCCAAGCAGGTCGGCGAACAGCCCGACGGCTATCTCGGCGTGGTGAGCGGCGGCGCCTCGGTGCAGGCTTTGGTCCGCGACATCAACATCAAGCGCAAGGCGGCTTATACCGCGAGCGCGCAGGCGAGCGGCGCGACGGTGGAGCAATTCGCCTTCACCAGCGGTTGCAACCTCGTCGCCAAGGTCGGGCGCGGCGAGATGTACAAGACGCCGTCGGGCCAGTGGAAGGAGAATACCGGCACGCCGGAACTCGACCCGCGCTGCAAATAAGCCTGTTCCTTTGGGCTGCGGGGAGGGGGACCACTGCCGCCGGTCGAGGGGGCTCTCAACCAGCGTAGCGCCTGCGGAAGCCCCCCTTCGTCGGCACTGACGTGCCGCCACCTCCCCGTGTCGGCGAGGATTGGGGCAGGAACCAGACGGTTGACACCCTGTCACCCCTTACCTAAACGACCCTTGCCTTGGCGGGATCGGTCGCCCTGCGCGCTTTCTCCCCCGGCTGACGAGACCAGACGAGGGGGTGCGCGTGGCGGACGACGGAACCGGACGAGACTTCACCAGCGCGGACGATCCGCGGCTTTCCGCGCTCGACGAGCGGTTGAAGGAAGCCCGGCATCAGGAGGCGTTGCGGACGGGGCAGGGGGCGCCGACGGCCGATGCGGGATATTCGCTCGGCAATCGCGTGCTCGCCGCCCTGATCGGGAGTCTGGTCGGCAGTGCGCTGATCGGCTGGTGTATTGACCGCTGGTTCGGCACGACGCCCTGGGCACTGATCGTGATGCTGTTCCTCGGAATCGCCGTCGCGTTCAGGCAGATCATTCGGATTGCAGGCGAACGCCCGGAATAACCGGGCGTTTGTCGTATTAGGGAGCGAAAGACCCGCGTGGCGGCAGAATCGGGCAGCAAGATCGATCCGATGCACCAGTTCCTGATCGAACCTTTGTTCGGTCGGCATTGGATCGTCGCGGGGTACGACATCTCGTTCACCAACTCCGCGTTGTGGATGGTGATCACGCTCGTCAGCCTGTGGCTGTTCATGCTGGGCGGGATGAAGCGCGAGCTCGTCCCCGGCCGCTGGCAGGCCGCGGTGGAGGGCTTCACCGGCTTCGTCTCCAACATGCTCACCTCGAACATCGGGCCGGCCGGCAAGCGCTTCGTGCCCTATGTCTTCTCGCTGTTCATGTTCATCCTGTTCGCCAACGTCTGGGGCCTGACCCCGGTCGGCGTGGTGCCGGGCTGGCATCCGTTCACCATCACCAGCCACCTCACCGTCACCGGTGTGCTGGCGATCATCAGCTTCGCGATCGTGCTGATCGTCGGTTTCGGCAAGCACGGCTTCCACTTCTTCAGCCTGTTCGTGCCCCACGGCACGCCCAAGCTGATGATCCCGCTGATCTTCGTCGTCGAGCTGATGAGCTTTCTGGTGCGGCCGTTCAGCCTTGGCCTGCGACTGTTCGTGGCGATGACCGCCGGGCATATCCTGCTCAAGGTGCTCGCGGCGTTCGTCATCAACGGCCTCAACCTCGGCATCGGCTATGGCCTGCTCGTGTCGCTGCCCAGCTTCCTGCTGATGATCGGCATCACCTTGCTCGAGCTGCTGGTCGCCGCCATCCAAGCCTATGTCTTTGCGCTGCTGACGAGCGTCTATCTCAACGACGCCGTCAACCTGCACTGAGTTTCTTTCCAACCTAACTGATATGATACGGGAGTTTTGACATGGACGCAGAAGCCGCCAAGATGATCGGTGCCGGTCTGGCCGCGATCGGCATGGGCGTGGCCTCGCTCGGCGTGGGCAACGTGTTCGCCAAGTTCCTCGAGGGCGCACTGCGCAATCCGGGTGCCGCGGACAGCCAGCAGGGCCGTCTGTTCATCGGTTTCGCGGGCGCCGAGCTGCTCGGCCTGCTCGCCTTCGTGACGATGATCATCCTGCTGTTCGTCGCCTGATTCCTCGCTGTCGGGCCGGGGTGTCCCCGGCCTGACGCTCGGTCGCGCTAAAGGTCTTCAATGCCTCAGATTTCGCAGATCGCTGCTACCTACGCCTCGCAGATCTTCTGGCTGCTCATCACCTTCGGCATCCTGTATTTCGGGATCGGCAAGGTCATGGTGCCGAAGGTCATCGCGACCGTGGACGCGCGGGAAGGCCAGATCGCGGCGGACCTCGCCGCGGCCGAACAGGCGCGTGTCGCCGCCGACCAGGTCGAAGCCGCCTGGCGGCTGAGGATGGACGAGGCGCGCGCCGCGGCGCTCGCCGAGACCAGCGCCGCCAAGGCGCAGGCCGCCAAGGCCGCCGAAAGCCAGATCCGCTCGGCCGACGCCGAGCTCGCCGAGCGGCTTGCGCATCATGACCTTGCGGTTGGCAATGCCAAGGCGCAGGCGATGCTCAACCTCCAGTCGGTCGCGGCGGATGTCGCGCAGGAGCTGGTCGCCAAGGTCGCCGGGCTCACCGTCAGTATCGATGCCGCCGCAGACGCGGTGCGCCGGAGCAATGCGCATGGCTAATGCCGCCAGCAACCCCAACGCCACCGTCGCCGCCAATCTGTCCGACGCCGCGTCGTCGGAGGCGATGCAGCCGCGCGACGTCCGCGACGGCAGCCAGCTCACCGCCAACGTCTCCGAACCGGCGGCGGACCATGTCGTGGAGCCGACCGCGCTCGGCTTCAACACCACCGGCTGGGTGGGTATCGCCGCGCTGGTCGTGCTGATCGGCATGATCATCGTCAAGGTGCCCGCCAAGATCGCCGCCGGCCTCGACAAGCAGATCGCCGCGGTGCGGCAGCAGCTCGACGAGGCGAAGAAGTTGCGTGCCGAGGCCGAGGTGCTGCGCAACGAATATGCCGCCAAGGCCAAGGCCGCCGAGGCGGACGCCGCGACGATGCGTCACCATGCGCAGCAGGAGGCGAACCAGATCATCGCCAAGGCCAAGCATGATGCGGAGGAGCTGATGGCCCGCCGCACCAAGCGCGCCGAGGACAAGATCGCCGCCGCCGAGCGCACCGCGATTGCCGAGGTCCGCGCGCTCGCCGCCGAAACGGCCGCCAAGGCCGCCGCGGTACTGATCGCCGAGCAGCTCGACGCGCAAGCCGACCGCACGATGATCGACCGCTCGATCGCCGGACTCGGCCGACCCAATTAATCCTCCCCGGCACGGGGAGGTGGCAGCGCGCCAGCGCTGACGGAGGGGGGCTTGCAGGCGTAAGCGCGTGTGGAAGCCCCTCCGCCGCCTGCCGCACGGTGGTCCGTGCCGGGCAGGATCACGACGCGCGTCTCTTCCCGGGTTTCCGGCGCCGTCCCGACCGAATGAGCCCGTACAGGAGATATCCTATGTCGTGGCTCATCCTCGCCGTTGCCGTATTCACCGAGATCTGCTGGGCGCTCAGCCTGAAATGGGCGGCGACGGTCGCGTCGTGGCAGGCGTCGAGCGTTCCGATCATCCTGTCGTTCGTCAACATGGGGCTGCTCGCGCTGGCGATGCGCGGGCTGCCCGCCGGCACCGCTTATGCGGTGTGGACCGGCTGCGGCGCGGTCGGCGTCATCATCGGCGGCGTGCTGCTTTTTGGCGACAAGGTCAGCGGGATGCAGGCGGCGTTCATGGCGCTCACCGTGATCGGCATCGTCGGCACCAAGCTGTTCGCGCAAGCCTGACCCTTTCGCGCGCGCGCCGGGCTGCTACAAGGCGGTGCGGCGCGGCTCGATGCGCCGCTGTCGAGGTGGCCCGATGTCGATCCTTCTGCTCGCCGCGCTGACGCTGGGTCAGGCACAATCGTCGCAGGCCGCGCAGGCGGCGGACAAATTTGCGCTCGATCTGCCAGCGGGCGACGCCGCGGCGCCCGGGCCGTCACCGAACACGGCGCAGGAGCCCCAGCCGGAGCCGGTGACGACGCCGGCACCGGCGCCGGTCGGCGGCTATTCGCTCGACACGCCGATCGCGCAGCTGATCGCCGATCCGCGCACCAAGGCGATTCTCGATCGCGACGTGCCGGGGATGAGCGACGATCCCAATCTGCCCAAATTCCAGACGCTGTCGCTGCGCAAGCTCGCCCCGCTGAGCGGCGGGCAGATGACGCCGGCGCTGCTCAAGAAGCTGGGCACCGACCTCGCCGCGATTGAGGGCGCGCCGCCCGAGCCGGCGCTGCCGAAGGTGCAGACGCGCCGCGCGCTCCCGAGCGGCCGGTAGGCGACCCGATCGCCCGAGGGCATCGGGCGAACGCGCAGCGACGCTTCCGCCCCCCAAGCCTCTGGTCCTCCCCGCCGTCGACTCCTACATGGCGCAGATGTCCGGTTACGGTCCCCCCGATCGATTCAACGAAGAGCGCGCCACTTTCACCGTCCGCGGGTCCGATACGCCGGATCTCGATGCGGGCGTCGCGGCGATCCGCAACGTGCTGTCGACCTTGCCCAGCCGCTCCGGCGTGTATCGCATGCACGATGCCAAGGGCGACGTGCTCTACGTCGGCAAGGCGCGCTCGCTGAAGCAGCGCGTCGCCAATTATACGCAGGTCAAGGGGCTGACCAAGCGGCTGCAGCGGATGATCGCGCAGACCCGCTCGATGACGATCGTCACCACCAACAACGAGGCGGAGGCGCTGCTGCTCGAGGCGCAGCTGATCAAACGCTACCGCCCGGCGTATAACGTGCTGCTGCGCGACGACAAAAGCTTCCCCTTCATCCTGCTGCGCGGCGATCATGACTTCCCGCGCGTGCAGAAGCATCGCGGCGCCCGCCGCGCGCCCGGCAATTACTACGGCCCCTTCGCCAGCGCGGGCAGCGTCAACAACACGCTCAACGCGCTGCAGAAGCTGTTCCTGCTGCGCTCGTGCACCGACGGTTTCTTCAAGACCCGCGACCGGCCGTGCCTGCTCTATCAGATCAAGCGCTGCTCAGCGCCGTGCGTCGGGCGGGTCGGCAAAGAGGAATATCAGGAACTGGTCGCCGACTGCCGCGACTTCCTCGCCGGCAAATCGACCAAGGTACAGGCCAAGCTCGGCGTGCAGATGCAGGCGGCGGCGGAGAACATGGACTTCGAGCTGGCCGCGCTGCTGCGGGACCGGCTGAAGGCGCTCACCTTCGTCCAGGGATCGCAGGCGATCAACGCGGAAGGGGTCGGCGACGCCGATGTCTTCGCGCTCGCCTGCAAGGACGGGACGATCGGCATCCAGGCCTTCTTCATCCGCGGCGGCCAGAATTGGGGGCATCGCAGCTTCTTCCCGCAGCATACCAACGACGTGCCGGAAGACGAGGTGCTGGTCAGCTTCCTCACCCAATTCTACGAGGAGGTGCCGCCGCCCAAGACGATCCTGCTCGATCGCGAGCTGGGCGAGGGCATGCTGCTCGGCGAGGCGCTCGGCGAACGGGCCGGCTATAAGGTGGCGCTGTCGGTGCCGCAGCGTGGCGACCGGCGTCGGCTGATGGACCAGGCCAAGCGCAACGCGATCGAGGCGCTCGAACGGCGGCTGGCGGAGAGCACGACGCAGGCGCGGCTGCTGCGCGAGGTCGCGGAGCTGTTCGATCTGCCCGAACCGCCCGACCGGATCGAGGTGTACGACAACAGCCATATCCAGGGGACGAACGCGCTCGGCGCGATGGTCGTCGCCGGGCCGGAGGGCTTCCGCAAGGGCCAGTATCGCAAGTTCAACATCAAGGGCAACGAGGCGGCGACCGACAGCGACGTCGGCATGATGCGCGAGGTGTTCCGCCGCCGCTTCGCCCGCCAGCTCGACGAGGCGCCGGATCGCGACGACGGCACCTGGCCCGACCTCGTGCTGATCGACGGCGGCAAGCCGCAGCTCAACGCGGCCAAGGCGGTGCTCGAGGATCTCGGTATCGAGGACGTGTGCATGGTCGGCGTCGCCAAGGGGCCGCATCACGGTCGCGACGGGCGCGAGGTGTTCCATATGCTCGACGGGCGCGAGTTCCAGCTGCCGGTCAATGCGCCGGTGCTCTTCTACCTCCAGCGGCTGCGCGACGAGGTGCACCGGTTCGCGATCGGCGCGCATCGCGACAAACGCTCAAAGGCGATCGGCGCGAGCCCGCTCGACGAAGTCCCCGGTATCGGCCCGGCGCGCAAGAAGGCGCTGCTGATGCATTTCGGCACCGGCCGCGCCGTCCGCAACGCCAGTCTGGAGGATCTCAAGAAGGCACCGGGCGTGTCGGCGGGTGTCGCGCAGCAGGTGTACGACTTCTACCACGCGCGGTGAAAGCCTACCAATAGTTCATCTTCCTGCCGTAAGGCGGGGTATGACGACGCGCGTCTTCCTGACCATCGACACCGAATTCGCCTGGCGGCACCATGCCGCCGGGCTGGATGTCGAGACGATCTATGCGCGCTCGATCGAGCCGGCCGGCGTCGGCCTCGGCTATCAGCTCGAACGACTCGCCGCGCACGGGCTGAAGGCGTGTTTCTTCGTCGATCCGATGCCGGCGCTCGTCTTCGGTCTCGCACCGGTCAAGCGGATGGTCGAGACGATCCTCGCCGCCGGGCAGGAGGTGCAGCTCCACCTCCATCCGAACTGGACCGCGGCGCGGGTCGGCGATCGCGGCGCGCATCACGGCCGCTTCCAATTGTACGAATATGGCCGTGACGCGCAGCGCGACCTGCTCCGCGGCGCGGTGGAACTGCTCGTCGCGGCGGGGGCGCCGCTGCCGATCGCCTTCCGCGCGGGCGGCTACGCGGCGAATGAGGATACGCTGCGCGCGCTCGCCGATCTGGGCTTCGTCTATGACAGCAGCCATAACGGCGGCGAACCCGAGGAGAGCCGTATCGCGCTGCCGCCGGCGCAGATCGCGCCGGTCGCGCATCATCTGGTCGAGGTGCCGGTGACGGTGATCGAGGATGCGCCGGGGCTGTGGCGGACCTTTCAATTGTGCGCCCTGTCCGGGGCGGAGACCGCCGCCGCGCTCGATCATGCCGTGGCGGAGGATCATGCCGCGGTGACGATCGTCAGCCACGGCTTCGAACTCGCCAACCGGCTGGGCACGCGCGCGAACGGCGTTCATGTCCGTCGGTTCGATACGCTGTGCCGGCTGCTTGCGTTGCGCACCGAGGCGCTGCCGACGACGCATTTCGCCGACCGTCCGACGCTCGCGCTCGATCGCGACGATCGCCCGCTCGGCGCCAATGCGCTGCGTCGGCGACTGCGGCAGGCGGAGCAGCTCTGGTCGAATTGGGTGGGGGAACGCGCCGGATGAGCCGGATCGCGCTGAGGTTCCAGATCGGCGCGCGCACGATCCTCACCGTCCACCGCAGCCTGACCCGCCTCGCGCTGTCGCTCGACGCGGCGCTCGCGGGCGCGGTGCCGTCGCTTCCGCCGCAGGAAGGCGAGGGTTACCTCATCACCTCGCTTCCCGCCGCGCTGATCGACCGGATCGATCGCAGCGGCCGGGTGGCGCTGGTGCGGCAGCGCTACACGCGCTTCTACACCGATCTCACCATCGGCCATGACGCCTGGCTCGCTTCCTTGTCGGGGTCGACGCGCGCGACGCTCCGCCGCAAGGTTCGCAAGGCCGAGGCGGCGGGGATGACGATCCGCGCCTACCGGACTGCCGCAGACTTCGCGGCCTTCCACCCGCTGGCCCGCGCCGTCTCGGCGACCACCTATCAGGAGCGGCTGCTCGACGCCGGCCTGCCCGACGATCCGGCAGCGGTCGCGCACCTTGCCGCCTGCGCCGCGGCAGACGGGCTGCGCGCATGGCTGATGCGGATCGACGACGCACCGGTCGCCTATCTCTGCTGCACCGCACAGGGCAGCGCGCTGCGCTACGATCATGTCGGCCACGATCCGGCCTATGGCGATCTCTCGCCCGGCACCGTGCTGCACGCCGCGGCGTTGCGCGACCTGTTCGGCGACCGCTTCGCCCGCTTCGACTTCACCGAGGGCGAGGGCCAGCACAAACGCCAGTTCGCCACCGGCGGCATCGCCTGCGTCGACCTGCTGCTGCTGCGCCCGACCCTGTCGAATCGCGCGCTGGCGCTGGCGCTGGCGACGTTCGACGGGATGATCGCGCGGGCGAAGCGCGCCGCCGTTGATCCGCGCATCGCCGCTCTGGCCAGAAGAGTGCGACGGTAGACGCCGAGCAACCGCGGGTTTTCTGCCATCATGACGGATATCCGATATCGCTGAACCGATAAAAACGGCGTTCCGAGGGTCGAATCGCTTTCCGCCCGGCAAGGTCTCGTCCGGGTTACACCCCAGGCTAGCCGAGTCTGGCCCGACGGCGTCCGCGCCAGATGGCGTAGCTGACCCATATGGTGGATGCGGTGGTGACGAAGGTCATGCCGGCGCCGGGGATGATTTGCGCGACGACGAACGACGCTCCGGCGATGACGAACGCGACGACGACATAGACCCATATTGGCATCATCATCCGGCTCCTGATCCGCTGGGTAAGAATAGGCCGGGACGCGGAGGCCGTCCATATTCGACGGACCGCAGGGGCGGTGCCCTGGCATTCTCAGGCCGGCACCGCAGGCGAAGGAACACGCCCTGACTCTTGGCCCTCCGCAGCCTATATCCTCCAAATGCACCTGCGCGCCGAAGCCATCGTCCTCGCGACCCGTGCGCATGGCGAGCATGGCGCGGTGGTGCGGGCACTGACCCGCGGTGATGGCGTCCAGCCGGGCTATGTCCGCGGCGGCCGGTCGCGGCAGCTGCGGCCGGTGCTCCAGCCCGCCAACGCCATCGCCGGCGAATGGCGCGCCCGCACCGGCGAACAGCTCGCCGCGCTCACCGTCGAGCCGCTGCACAGCCGCGCCGCGCTGCACGGCGAGCCGCTCCCCGCCGCGGCGCTCGCCTGGCTGACCGCGCTGACCGCTGCCGCCTTGCCCGAGGCGCAGCCCTATCCGCGGCTCTACGACGCCTTGGGCGCGGTGCTCGATGCGGTGGAGGCGGCGCCGGCGGCGCGCGGCTGGGCGAGCGCGCTGGCACGCTACGAGCTGCTGTTGCTCGCCGAGCTCGGCTTCGGCCTCGATCTCAGCGCCTGCGTCGTCACCGGCGGCGGCGACGATCTCGCCTTCGTCAGCCCGCGCAGCGGGGGGGCGGTCAGCCGCGGCGCGGCCTTCGGCTATGAGGAGCGGCTGTTCGCGCTGCCCGCTTTTCTGACCGAGGGCGGTGCGGCCGACTGGCCCGATATCCTCGCCGGGCTCGCGATCACCGGCCATTTCCTCGCCCGCGACCTGCTGGTCGAGCGGCGGGCCGATCCGCTCGTCGCGCGCGAACGGCTGGTCGCGATGCTCAAAAGGGCCGTTGCGTAAGTAGCGGCGGCACGGCTAGGCAGCGCCATGGCATTGATCGCACTCCTGCCCGGCGACGGCATCGGTCCCGAAGTCATCACAGAGGCGCGCCGCGTGCTCGACGCGCTCGACCTCGACCTCCGCTACGAGGAGGCGCCGGTCGGCGGCGTCGCCTATCATCAGGCCGGCCACCCGCTGCCCGAGGCGACGCTCGATCTCGCACGCCGCGCCGACGCCTTGCTGTTCGGCGCAGTCGGCGATCCGCGCTGCGACTCGCTGGAGCGCGCGCTGCGCCCTGAACAGGCGATCCTCGGCCTGCGCAAGCATCTCGGCCTGTTCTCCAACCTGCGCCCGGCGACGCTGTTCGCCGGGCTGGAGGACGCCTCGGCGCTCAAGCCCGAGGTGGCGCGGGCGATCGATCTCGTCATCGTCCGTGAGCTCAACGGCGACGTCTATTTCGGCGACAAGGGCCGCCGCACCACCGCCGACGGCCAGCGCGAAGGCTATGATATCATGAGCTACAGCGAGGCGGAGGTGCGCCGCATCGCCCGCGTCGGCTTCGCGACGGCGCGCAAGCGGCGCGGCCGGCTCTGCTCGGTCGACAAGGCGAACGTGCTCGAAACCTCGCAATTGTGGCGCGACGTGGTGGTCGAGGTCGCGGCCGATTATTCCGACGTCACGCTCACCCATATGTACGTCGACAATGCGGCGATGCAGCTGGTGCGCGATCCGGGTCAGTTCGACGTCATCGTCACCGGCAATCTGTTCGGCGACATCCTGTCGGATCAGGCGTCGATGTGCGTCGGGTCGATCGGCATGCTGCCGTCGGCGAGCCTCGATGACGCGGGCAAGGGGCTGTACGAGCCGATCCACGGCTCCGCCCCGGACATCGCCGGCCAGGGCAAGGCCAATCCGTGCGCGGCGATCCTCTCTGCTGCGATGATGCTGCGCCATTCGCTGGGGCAGGCCGCGCCGGCCGACCGGATCGAGGCGGCGGTGGCGCAGGCGATCCGCGGCGGCGCGCGCACCGCCGATCTCGGCGGGACGATGTCGACCTCCGCGATGGGGGATGCGGTGCTCGCCGGTCTGTGATCGCGCCCGCGTGAGCGCCCCGCTCGAGATCGCCGTCGTCATCCCGACGTTCAACGAGCGCGCCAACGTGCCGCTGCTGGTCGCGCGGCTTGACCAGGCGCTCGCCGGCCGCGGCTGGGAGGCGATCTTCGTCGACGACGACAGCCCGGACGGCACCGCCGAGGCTGCCCGCGAGATCGGCCGCGTCGATCCCCGCGTGCGGGTGATCCACCGCATCGGCCGGCGTGGCCTGTCCTCGGCGTGTATCGAGGGGATGTGTGCCACCGCCGCGCCCGTCGTCGCGGTGATCGACGGTGACCTTCAGCATGACGAGAGGCTGCTGCCGCGCATGCTCGACCGGCTCCAGCAGGATGCCGAGCTCGACCTCGTCGTCGGCTCGCGCTTCGTCGACGGTGGCGGCACCGGCGACTGGGATCGCGACCGCGTCGCCAAATCGGCCCTCGCCACTCGCCTGTCGCGGCGCGTGCTCAAGGGCGACCTCAGCGATCCGATGAGCGGCTTCTTCGCGATCCGCACCCAGCAGGCGCGGCGGCTCGCCCCCGAATTGTCGGCGATCGGCTTCAAGATCCTGCTCGACCTGATGACCGCGGCGCCCGAGCCGCTGCGCTTCGCCGAACTGCCCTATACCTTCCGCTGCCGCAGCGAGGGCGAGTCGAAGCTCGATCACGTCGTCGCGATGGAATATCTGATCGCGCTCTACGACCGGATGTTCGGCCGCTTTGTGCCGGTGCGGTTCGCGATGTTCTCCGGCATCGGCGTGCTCGGCGTCGGCGTGCATATGAGCGTGCTCGCCGCGGCGATGCTCGCCGGCGCGCATTTCCTGTTCGCGCAGATCCTCGGCGCGCTGGCGGCGATGACGTTCAACTTCTTCCTCAACAACGCGCTCACCTATCGCGACCGGCGGCTGCGCGGCGCGAGGGCGCTGGTCGACGGCTGGGTGTCCTTCTGCGTCGTCTGCTCGGTCGGCGTCGTCGCCAATGTCGGCGTCGCCGCCTTCGTCCACGACGTGCACAACGAGGGCGCGGCGGCCTCCGCGCTGCTCGGCATCCTCGTCGGCGCGGTGTGGAATTACGCTTTGTCGTCGAAGTTCGTCTGGGGGCGGTATTAGGATCCGCGCTGGTGCGCGAACCGGGTCAGATCCAGCTCTTGAGCCACATCCAGCCGTGGAACGACTGCGGCCCGCGCAGCGCCGCGGCGGAGAGGATGGGATAGAAGTGGATGAACAGCACCGCGCTCGCTGCCAGGAACGCCTCGTCCCAATAGCGCAGCCGGTCGCGCCAGTGATCGAAGGCGGCGGCGATCACCAGCGCCAGCCAGATGCTCGATAGATAGTAATAATAATAGAAGCCGAGCGATTTGGGGATCAGCGCCCACATCGCGACGCTGGCGATCCACAGCAAGGCGATGCCGCCGGCGCGCGCGTCGCGGCCGCGTGCCCAGGCGATCAGGCAGGCGATCACCGCGACCAGCCCGCCCCACATCACCACCGGATTGCCGAGCATCAGGATGCCGCGCTGCGCGCCGTCGGCGGGCTCGTAGAGATACCAGACCGGGCGCCAGTCGAACGGCCAGGTCCACCAGTTCGACTGATAGGTATGCGGCGGCAGCACCTGCGTCTGCTGATGGTACATGTCGATCTGGAAGGGCAGCAGCCGCGCCAGCGTCAGCGGCTGGTCGGCGTAGAGGAAGGCGGGCCAGAAGGTCGCGAAATAGGTCGCCGCCGCGACGCCGCCGAGCAGCGCCAGCCCGGCGAGCGTCGGCAGCCCCGGCCACAGATCCGGATGACGGCGGCGGACGAGCAGGAAGGCGGCGCCCGCCATGCCGAGATAGGGCAGCGCCGTCCATTTGGTGCCGATCGCCAGGCCGAGCAGCACCGTGCCGCCCAGCCACCGCCGCCAGACCGCGCCGCCCTCGCTCCGCATCGCCCACAGCAGCATCGCCAGCCCGCCGACGACGAAGGCCGCCATGAAGCCGTCGAGCATCG
Source organism: Sphingomonas sp. RIT328 (assembly GCF_000632225.1). Lineage (GTDB taxonomy): Bacteria > Pseudomonadota > Alphaproteobacteria > Sphingomonadales > Sphingomonadaceae > Sphingomonas > Sphingomonas kyungheensis. The sequence continues at coordinate 20,550 of NZ_JFYV01000021.1, read as the reverse complement.
CGATCCGCGCCTGGATGAAGATGGTGAAGTTGAGCAGCGCCAGCACCGCGCCGATATTGGCGGTGCGCACCCGCCGGAAGATCTGCCACAGCATCGCATGCACGCCGACCACCACCCCGGTCGCCGCCACCGTCGACAGCGCCCGCCAGCCGAGCGGCCCGTCGCCGAAGATCAGCATGCCGAGCGTGATCAGCGTCTTGCCCAGCAAGGGATGTTCGATGTTCACCGGCCCGGCGAGATCGCGCAGCATCCGCGCCGCCGGCACGTAATGCACCTCGTCGAACACCAGCATATGCGGCGTCGTCAGCCGCCAGCAGAACAGCAGTTCGGCGACGAGCCCGATCGTCAGCGCGGCGGGGAGGGGGCGGGACAGCAGACGCACGCGACCTTGTCTCCGCCGCCCGCACGATTGGCAAGAGGGGGCAAACGGCGCTCGGGCATCGCTGGCCCCATCGCGCCGCCGGATCGCATTCCTTCTCCTAATCGGCAGCGAGTCACGGTTCCCGATGCAATCCCCGCGCCTCCGTTTGTATCCTCGCCGGGCGAATGTACGGGTGAACGAGGATGGGTCAGGCGAAGTCGCGGAGAAGCGGGTTTGCGGAGGCGCGGAGGACATAGCGGGACGGCGCGAATTGCGAACGGTCGCTGGGGAGGGAGGCGCAGGGGGGGGGGCAAATGCCTCGCCGCCCGACACCAAGGATTTTCCTCCCGCGGATCGGTAAGAGCCGGGAGAGACCCGGTCGGCACGAGACCGAGACGCGGCGGATCGGGCATCGCGCCAGCGCCCGCGCGTCCTGCCGGAACGTGCGGACCCTTGCACCGTCCGCGCCGCAGCGGCTAAGCGCGTCGCATGAAGCGCAAGGCAGGACAGGACCGTTCGATCACCGCCAACTGGCGTCCGGCGACGCTCGCCGTGCGTGGCGGTACCGCGCGCAGCGAATATGGCGAGACCAGCGAGGCGCTGTTCCTGACCTCGGGCTATACCTACGACAAGGCCGCCGATGCCGCGGCGCGCTTCGCCGGCGAGCAGGAGGGGATGACCTATTCCCGGCTGCAAAACCCGACGGTCGAGATGCTTGAACAGCGGATCGCGCTGCTCGAAGGGGCCGAGGCGTGCCGGACGATGGCGACCGGCATGGCGGCGATGACCGCGGCGCTGCTTTGCCAGTTGCAGGCGGGCGACCATCTCGTCGGCGGCCGCGCCGCCTTTGGCTCGTGCCGCTGGCTCACCGATACAATGCTGCCCAAGTTCGGCATCGCCACCACCGTCGTCGATGCGCGCGATCCGCAGGCGTTCCTCGACGCGGTGCGGCCAGAGACCAAGGTCTTCTTCTTCGAGACGCCCGCCAATCCGACGATGGACGTCGTCGATCTGCGCGCGGTCTGCGGCATCGCGCGCGAGCGCGGCATCACCACCGTCGTCGACAATGCCTTCGCCACCCCGGCGTTGCAGCGGCCGATGGAGTTCGGCGCCGACGTCACCGCCTATTCGGCGACCAAGATGATGGACGGGCAGGGCCGCGTGCTCGCCGGCGCGGTGTGCGGCAGCCAGGACTTCATCGACAACACGCTGCTGCCCTTCACCCGCAACACCGGCCCGACGCTGTCGCCGTTCAACGCCTGGGTCGTGCTCAAGGGGCTTGAGACGCTCGACCTGCGGATCCGCCGTCAGTCGGAGAGCGCGGTCGCCGTCGGCCGCTTCCTCGAAGCCCGCGTGCCGCGCATCCTGCATCCGGGGCTCGCCAGCCATCCGCAGCACGATCTCGCGATGCGCCAGATGAGCGCGGCCGGCCCGATCTTCGCCTTCGAGGTCGCCGATCGCGCGCAGGCGCATGGCCTGCTCGACGCGCTCGCGCTGATCGACATCTCGAATAACATCGGCGATTCGCGTTCGCTGATGACGCATCCCGCCTCGACCACCCATTCGGGCGTCGCCGAGGACAAGCGGATCGAGATGGGGATCGGCGAGGGCATGTTGCGGCTCAACGTCGGGCTCGAGGATCCGCAGGACCTGATCGACGATCTCGACCAGGCGCTCCGCCAGGTCGGACTGTGAAGCAATTCTTCCCGCATGCCGCGACCACCGATGGGGTGACCGTGCGCGTCGCGGTGAGCTATCTGCCCGAACAGTCGGAGCCGCGGCGGGGCCGCTGGTTCTGGGCCTATCATATCCGCATCGAGAACGACACGGCGCGCGCCGTGCAGCTGCTCACCCGCCATTGGGTGATCATCGACGGACGCGGCGCGCGCCATTCGGTGGAGGGCGAAGGCGTCGTCGGTGAACAGCCGCTGATCGCACCGGGCGCGAGCTTCGACTATGTCTCGGGCTGCCCCTTGCAGACGCCGAGCGGCGCGATGCAGGGCAGCTATCGCATGATCGACGAGGACGGCGCCTTCTTCGACGCGACCATCCCGAAATTCGCGCTCTTCGCCTCGGCGGTCGAATCGTGAAGCGGACGCACCTGCCGCTCAACGGGCTGCGCGTGCTCGATGCCGCGGCGCGCCACCTCAGCTTCACCCGCGCCGCCGACGAACTGGCGGTGACGCCCGCCGCGGTCGGCCAGCAGATCCGCGCGCTCGAAGATACGCTCGGCGTCGTGCTGTTCCGCCGCACGACGCGAGGACTGGAGCTGACGTCGGAGGCGGAGGCGGGGCTCGGCGCGCTGCGGGGGGGCTTCCTCCAGTTCGAGGAAGCGGTGCGGGCGATGCAGGCGGGCCAGTCGTCCAAGTCGCTGACCATCGCCGCGCCGCGCGACCTGACCGAAAAATGGCTGATGCCGCGCCTCGCCGAGGTCGCGCAGGCGGACGGCGAGCTGCGCTTCGTGCTGATCGCCGCCGACGATGCGGTCGATTTCACCGAGGCGAACCTCGATCTCGCGATCCGCTGGGGCGAAGGGCCGGGCGAGCATGAGGGCGAGGCGCTCGAATCGGAGGGGATGGTGACGATTGCCGCCCCCGGCGCGAGCGACGCGGTGATCGCCTGGCCCGGCGCGCCCAATGGCGAGGGTCATGCGCTGGTCCGTGTCGCCGATGCCGGTCTCGCGATCGACGCGGCGGTGGCCGGACTCGGTCGCGCCACCGTCTCCGAACTGCTCGCCGCGCGGGCGATCGCTGGCGGTCAGGTGTCGGTGATCGGTGATCCGCAGCCGTCGCGCTTCGGCTATTGGCTGGTCGCGCCGCTGCCGCAATGGCGGCAGGCGAAGGTGCGGGCGCTGGTCGACGCGCTGACCGGGTGAGCGATACGCCGACGCTGGCGACGCCACGGCTGACGCTGCGGTGCCTCGCGCCGGATGATGCCGCGGCGCTGTTCCCGGCGATGGCCGATCCGGCTGTGATGCGCTGGTGGTCGCGCGGGCCGTTCGTCGACGAGGCCGAGCTGCGCCGCTATTTCGCCGATCGTGCTGCTGAAGTTCGGTATTGGGCGGTGACGGACGCCCGTGGCGTGATCGGCTTCGTCTTCGCGGCGGAACGCCGGTCGGGGGTGAGCGAGATCGGCTATCTCATCGGCCCGGCGCATTGGGGCCGCGGCGTCGCGCGCGAAGCGGTGTCGGCGGTGATAACCCATCTGTTCGCCAGCGGCACGCGGCGGATCTTCGCCGACGTCGATCCCGACGCGCAGGCGTCGGCGCGGCTGCTCGAACGGCTCGGCTTCGTCTGCGAAGGCCGGTTACGCGAGGAGTGGCAGACGCATATCGGCATCCGCGACACGTTGCTCTACGCCTTGCTCGCCCGCGAGTGGCGCGGTTAGTCTTTCGGTCCCTCGTCCGCCACCAGCGCCGCGGCGCGTGTCACCAGCGCGAGCAGGCGTGGTTCGTCGATTCCTTCGGCGTGGTGCCAGCCGGCGCTGAGCGCATACCAGCGGTCGCCGCGCGTATGCAGCAGCAGGTTGAGCGTGACGACTCCCGGTTCGGCGCCGCCCTTGAAGCCGACATAGGCGAAGCGCGCCGCGGTCGCCGGGTCGATCCCCGGATTGACCGCGAGGATCGCGCGCACCACCGGCCCGGCGTCCCGCAGCGAGGCGAGCAGCCGCGCCATGTCGCGCGGCGCGGCGAACCATTCGACCGACTCGCTCGCCACCGCGCCGGACGAGAACATCAGCGGATCGAGTCGCGCCGCCGCGATCCGGGAGGCCTCCGCATCGAGCAGCGCGCGTCGTCCGGCGGCGTCGCTGGCGGTCCAGCGCTTGGTCAGGGCCGCGTCGGCTTTGATCGCGAAGGCTTCGCGCGTTGTCGGCACCGGAGTCGCGCCACCGAATCTGGCGGCGATCGCATCGAGCCCGTCGTGGCCGAGCACGCGCATCAGCGTGTCGGTCGCGGTATTATCGCTGATGGAGATCATCAGCGTCGCCAGCGTCTGCAGCGTCACCGGCGTCTTCGCGGGCCAGCTCTGGAGCATGCCCGAGGGAAGCGAGGGCGGACCGACCGGCACCACCTCGTCCCAGCGATGCCGCCCCGCCGCGACCTGCCGCGCCGCCTCGGCCAGCACCCACAATTTGAACGCCGAGCCGAGCGGCATCGGCCGGTCGTCATCGCGCGCGATCGCCGGCGCGGTGGTCGCGTCGAGCGGGTAGAGGCCGAACGACACGCCGGCGGGCAGCGCTGCGAGATCGGCGCGCAGCTTGGCGAGACTGTCGCCGGTGAGCGTCGTGCCGGTGATCCGCAAGCCGGCGATACGATGGGGCACGGCAGGGTCGAGCGCGACCAGCATCGTCGCGCGGCCACGGGCGTAATCGATCACCCAGATCGCCGCCCAGCGCCCGGCGGGCGCGATCCGCGCCACCCGCTGCGGCGCACCGAGCGTCGTGCGCAGCTGCGCGGTGATCGCCGTCCATTGCGCCTCCGGCACCGCCGCCCGGAACGAGTCGGTGAACAGCGCCGCATAACCGGGCTGGCCGGCGAGCACCGGTAGCAGCGCCGCCGCCTGCGTCGTCATCGCCGGATCGGCGGTCGCGGTCGCGGCCGGTGCCTGCGCCGCTGCGGCTGCGGACAGCATCGGCGAAACCGCCGCTGCCGCCGCGAACAGGATCAGTTTTTGAGCTTCCAGCCGCGCTTGAGCAAGAGATAGCATGTCACCCCCAAAGCGATATCGACCGCTAGTACCGCGATGCTGCCGATCGCCACCGGAGAATCGGCGGTGCCGAGGAAGCCGTAGCGGAAGCCGGAAATGATGTAGAAGAAGGGATTGGCGTGGCTGAACGCGCGGAAGGCGGGCGCCAGCCGGTCGACCGAATAGAAGGTGCCCGAGAGCAGCGACAATGGCGCGATGACGAAATTGGTCACCGCCGCGGCATGATCGAATTTCTCCGCCCAGATCGAGGTCAGCACGCCGAGGAAGGCGAGGAATCCCGCGCCGAGCAGCCCGAACCACAGGATCGCGAGCGGATGCGCGGGGGTGACGTGGACGCCGGGGTAGAGCGCCATCGCGCACCAGCAGATGAAGCCGACGATGAACGCACGCGTCATCGCTCCGCCGACCAGCGCGGTGAGCAGCTCCGCGGTCGACAGCGGCGGCTGGAGGTAATCGACGATCGTCCCCTGGATCTTGCCGACGAGCAGCGAGAAGCTGGCGTTGGCGAAGGCGGGCCCCATCATCCCCTGGCTGATGATCAGCCCGGGCGCGATGAAATCGGCGAACGGCACGGTGACGCCGCCGACCAACACCGGCCGCTTGGCGCCGGTCGCGATGGTGAAGACGATGAGAAACAGCAAAGTGGTGATCGCCGGCGCCCACACGGTCTGGAGCTGGACCTTGAAGAAGCGGCGCACCTCCTTCACATAGAGGGTTCTCAGACCGCCCCAATTGACGTTCCGGATGACCGGGACACCGGGGGCGGACCGGATCGCCGATTGGATTTCGCCGATTGGGGGCTGGCTGCTCATGGGCCAAGCGGGTAACCGCAGCCGCAGCCGCCCGCAACCCGGCGCAGGAATAAGGAAGTACGAATGTCGTGGACCGACGAGCGGATCGATGCGCTCAAGACGATGTGGGAGGCGGGGCAGACCGCCAGCCAGATCGCCGAGGCGCTGGGCGGCGTCAGCCGCAACGCCGTGATCGGCAAGGCGCACCGGCTGGGGCTGCAATCGCGGCCGTCGCCGGTCAAGCCCAACGAGGCCGCGCCGCTCGATGTCCCGGCCGAGGCCGAGCCCGAGATCGTCGCAGCGCCGGTTGCCGCCCCGGCCAGCCCGGCGCCCGCGCCGGCACCCGAACCGGTCACCGCTGCGCCCGCCATGGCGGCAGAGGACGATACGGTCGAGGACGAGGCGGACGAGGATGAGGACGAGGATGTCGCCGCCGCGCCGGTGCGTCGCGAACCGCAGCAGCCGGTGCTGCGCTCGGTCGGCCCGGGCGGCTTCGTCCGTCAGTCGCCCGGCGAGCAGCAGCCGCCCTCCACCCCGGCGCCGCCGCGTCGGCTCGTCCCGGCCAAGCCCTCGCCCGAGATCGCCGGCAAGACGACCTTGCTCGATCTCAACGACCGGATCTGCAAATGGCCGCTCGGCCATCCCGGTGAGCCCGACTTCCACTTCTGCGGCGACAAGGTGAACCCCGGTTTCCCCTATTGCGTCGCGCATTGCGGCCACGCCTATCAGGCGCAGCTGCCCCGTCGCGACCGCCGCCCGCCGCCGCCGCTGCCGTTCGGCGGCCCGCGGGTCCGCTGAGCCAGCGTCGCATCCGAACAACCCGCGCCGAGTGATCGGCGCGGGTTTTTCGTGCCTCAGCGCTTCGTTCAGAAGCGGAAGGCGGCGGTGGCGCGGAGCGAATGCCAGCGGAACATCGTGTCCGACCGGCGGAAGTCGGTGGAATTGCCACCCGCGGCGATGATGAACGGATTGGTCGCGGGCGCGCTGCCTTGCGTCACGCGGACGCGGGCGTCGTCGTCGCGATATTGATGGTAGCTATATTCCATCCCGATCGAGAAATGCTCGCCGAGCTTCTGCTCGACGCCGCCCCCGCCGACGATGCCGAACTGCTTGCGCTTGCCGAACTGGCTGAACGCATTGGCGGTGTTGGTCGAGGTGAAGCTGCGATCGATATTGGCATAGCCCGGACCGAAGGTGCCGTAGAACAGCGTCGTGCCGGGAGCATAGCCGATCCGTCCGCGGACGCTCGCCTCCCACTTGACCTCACGCGTCATCACGTAATTGGCGGGCGTGGTCGAGAAGCCGCTGACGCTGTCGGTGATCTCGGTCTTGCCGAATTCGCCGAGCGCGCCGACGACGACGTTGCCGATCTGCGAATCGAAGCCGACGCGACCGTAATAGGACCAGCCGTCGCGATCGTTGGCGCAGCCGCCCGCCTGCGGCGTCGCGCCGCGCGCGCGTCCGTTGCAGAAGCCGGGCGAGAAGGCGTTGGCGCCCGCCGCCGTCGTCACCGTATCGCCGAAGCTGCCGTTCGAGCCGCGATCGAACAGGATCGACGATCCGACATCGTTGGGCTGAACGTCATAGCCGCCGGCGCCGCCGATATAAAGGCCGGAGAAGGGCAGCGGCTCGCCGCCGTCTTGTGCCTGCGCGGCAGTGGCAAAGGATGCGGCGACGATTGCGCCGAGTAACAGGGTCTTGCGCATATTCTCTCCCGGAGTGTTGCAGCGTCGCAGGAACGAGTCAGTGCGGCGGGATATGCATGGTCAGACGGATTCACCTATAGTGTTGCAAATATGCACCACCTGAGCAATAATCGAGCAACATGTGGGTGTGGCGGCGGAACCGAACGAAGGTCGGCGGGCGGCTGGCGTTGGGCGCTCTGTTCCCGTATGGTTCCCGGTAATGGCCAAAGACCTTTTCGCGTCCGCCGCGGCGCCCGACAGTTCGTATGACGCCTCTTCGATCGAAGTGCTGGAGGGGCTGGAGCCCGTTCGTCGCCGCCCCGGCATGTATGTCGGCGGCACCGACGAGCGCGCGCTGCATCATCTCGCCGCCGAGGTGCTCGACAATGCGATGGACGAGGCGGTCGCCGGCCATGCGACGCGGATCGAGGTGACGCTGGAGCCGGGCAACCGGCTGACGATCGTCGACAACGGCCGCGGCATTCCGGTCGATCCGCATCCGAAATTCCCCGACAAGAGCGCGCTCGAGGTCATCCTGTCGACGCTCCATTCGGGCGGCAAGTTCGCGGGCAAGGCCTATGCGACCAGCGGCGGTTTGCACGGCGTCGGCGTCTCGGTGGTCAACGCGCTGTCGTCGGACACGATCGTCGAGGTCGCGCGCGATCGGCAGCTCTATCGCCAGCGGTTCAGCCGCGGCGTGACGCAGGGGCCGCTCGACCATGTCGGCGCGGCGCCCAACCGGCGCGGCACCTCGGTCGCCTTCACCCCCGATACCGAAATCTTCGGCCCCGATCTCGGCTTCAAGCCCAAGCGGCTCTATCAGCTCGCCCGCTCCAAGGCCTATCTGTTCGCCGGGGTCGAGATCCGCTGGCATTGCGCGCCCGAACTGGTCGAGGGGACCGACACGCCTGCCGAGGCGGTGTTCCAGTTTCCCGGCGGTCTCGGCGATCATCTCAAGGAGCAGCTCGGCACGCGCGAATGCGCGACCTCCGATTTCTTCGCCGGCAGCCAGGACTTCCCCAACGAACAGGGGCGGGTCGAATGGGCGGTCGCCTGGCCGCTGTGGAGCGACGGCAGCTATAGCTGGTATTGCAACACCATCCCGACGCCGGACGGCGGCACCCACGAACAGGGGCTGCGGCAGGCGCTGGTGCGCGGGCTGCGCGCGTTCGGCGAGCTCGTCCACCAGAAGAAGGCGAAGGAAATCACCGCCGACGACGTGATGATCGGCAGCGAGCTGATGCTCAGCGTCTTCATCCGCGATCCGCAATTCCAGAGCCAGACCAAGGACCGGCTGACCAGTCCGGAGGCGGCGGGACTGGTCGAGAAGGCGGTGCGCGATCATTTCGACCATTGGCTCGGCCATAATATGGAGCGCGGCAAGGCGCTGCTCGGCTATGTGCTCGACCGGATGGACGAACGGCTGCGCCGCAAGGCGGAGCGCGAGGTCAAGCGCAAGACCGCGACCAGCGCGCGCAAGCTGCGCCTGCCCGGCAAGCTCACCGACTGCGCCAGCGACGGCAACGAGGGCACCGAGCTGTTCATCGTCGAAGGCGATTCGGCGGGCGGCTCGGCGAAACAGGCGCGCGACCGCAAGACGCAGGCGATCCTGCCGATCCGTGGCAAGATCCTCAACGTCGCCAGCGCGACCAGCGCCAAGATCATCGCCAATCAGGAGATCGCCGACCTGATCCAGGCGCTCGGCTGCGGTACGCGCAAGGATTGCGACGCGAGCCAGCTGCGCTACGAACGCGTCGTCATCATGACCGACGCCGATGTCGACGGCGCGCATATCGCGACGCTGCTGATGACCTTCTTCTTCCAGGAAATGCCCGACCTCGTTCGCCGCGGGCATCTCTATCTGGCGCAGCCGCCGCTCTACCGGCTCACCGTCGGCGCGAAGTCGCTTTACGCCCGCGACGATGCGCATCGCGAGGAGATCGAGCGGACCGCCTTCAAGGGCAAGAAGGTCGAGGTCGCGCGTTTCAAGGGTCTCGGCGAAATGAACCCGTCGCAGCTGCGCGAGACGACGATGGACCCCAAGACGCGCGGCATGATCCGCATCACCCTGCCGCAGGAATATGAGGAGCGGGCCGGGGTGAAGGATCTGGTCGACCGGTTGATGGGCAACAATCCCGCCCACCGCTTCGCCTTCATCCAGGAGAATGCGGCGCGGCTCGACGAGGAAGCGATCGACGCCTGATCGGCAGGATCAGGCGCGGGCGGCGGCCAGCGAGGCGAGCGCGTTCTGCGGGGCACCGCGCAGGTGGATGGTCACGTCGTCTTCGTCGACGACGAACCCGATATCCTCAAGCGCGAGCTTGAGATGGATGCGGGTGAGGTGATCATTTTCCCGCAACGCAAAGACGGTGTCGGCTTCGGTCATCGCGGTCCAACTCCACCCCGACGGCGCCGTTCCTCCGGTTAACTATCAAATTGGTTCGATTCGTCGCGTTGGCCGGCATTCCTGCTCTGCATCAGGACGATCGTCTCCCCGACCGCTGCGGGCGTGGCGCGGCGCATCCGCCTCATCCCCGCACCGGGCCGGGCGCAAAGTCCTGCGGCTCGGCGGCGGCCTGCGCGCCGGAGGGCGGGTCGAACAGATGGTCGAGCATCGCCGCCATCGCCTGATAGCCCTTGCCGGTGAGCCGAACGCGGACGCGGCGGTGGTCGGCAGGATCGGCGTGGCGCGACAGCAGCCCGGCTTCCTGCAGGCGGTCGATCCGCCGCATCGCGCTGGTCGTGCTCTCGCCCGACATCAGCGTCAGGTCCTTGACGTAGAGGCGCTCGCCGGTGCCCGCCGCGACGAACAGGTCGATCATCATGTCCCAGGCGGGATCGACCAGCAGGTCGCGCGGCAGGAAATGGCTCATCCGCGCGCGCAGCTGCCGCGCCTGCCGCGCGCGGGCGAGCAGCGCCGGCGGGAAGCTCGGCTGCACCGCCTCCGGCGCATTGGCATCGGCGGCGATCGCTGCGGCGAAGGCGGCGTGATCGAGCGGCGGGCTCATCGTTCGCGCAGCGCCTCCTGCGCGCGGTTGAGCGGTTTGAGCAGATACTGCAGCACCGTCTTGCTGCCGGTGTGGATGTCGACCGTCGCGACCATGCCCGGCGTGATCGGGAAGCGCCGCCCCGCCGTGTTGACCAGCGAATCCGCCTTGGTGCGCACGAAGACGCGATAATAGAGCAGCTCGGGCTTCACCTCGTCGCGGATCGTATCGGGCGAGATGGTGGTGACGACGCCGTCGAGCCCGCCGTAGATCGAATAGTCATAGGCCGTCACCTTGACCTTGGCGGGCTGGCCGGGGCGGATGAAGGCGATGTCGCGCGGCTGGATGCGCGCCTCGATCAGCAGCCGGTCGTCGAGCGGCACGATCTCCATCACCTTGCCGTTGGGCGGGATCACCCCGCCGATCGTCGACACCTCGATGTTCTTGACGACGCCGCGTACCGGCGAGCGCAGGGTGAGGCGGCTCAGCGTGTCGGCGCGGCCGCGGATCACCGGGCCGAGCGTGTCGACCTGCTCCATCACCTTGGCGAGGTCCTGCCGCGCCTCGACCGAATATTGCGAGCGAAGGTCGGCCTTCTTGAGTTCGAGGTCGGCGCGCTGGCGTTGCAGGCGCAGCACCTCGACGTTGCTCGCCGCGCCGACGGTGATCAGCGACTGGCCGATCGACACCTCGCGGCCGATCAGCGCGAGGCTCTGATCGATGAGACCGACCGAGGATTGCAGGCTGCGTCGCCGCGTCTCGTACAATCGTGTCTCCGCGGCCTTGAGGTCGGGAAAGCGGTCGAGCTCGGGCGAAAAGCGCAGCGGCGTGCCGTTCGCCTCCGCGGTCAGCCGCGCGGCGCTGGCGAGGGCGGCGCGATATTTGGCGGCGCTCTCCTCGACGGTCGATCCCGCCTGCGTCGGGTCGAGCTGCGCGAGCAACTGCCCCGGTGTGACGATATCATCCTGGTGGACGAGCAGCGTGGCGAGGATGCCGCCCTCGAGCGATTGCAGCACCTGTTCGTGGCTGGTCGGCACGACGCGCGCCTCGCCGGTCGCGACTTCGTCGAGGCTGGCGAACGCCGCCCAGCCGAGCAGGACGACGAACAGTCCGGCGAGCAGCCACACCAGCCGCGTCGCGGTGATCCGCGCCGCCTCGCCGTCGCCGCCGAACAGATGGTCGTCGTCCATCGCGATGCTGGTCATGCCGCCGCGCTCCGCGTGCCGCGCATCGTCGCGAGGATCTGGTCGCGCGGCCCGTCGAGCACGATGCCGCCCTGATCGATGACGATGATCCGGTCCATGATGTCGAGCATCCGCGTCCGGTGCGTCGCGACGACGATCGTCCGGTCCTGCCCCCATTGGCCGAGCCGCTGGATGAACAGCCGCTCGGTCGCCTCGTCCATCGCCGCGGTCGGTTCGTCGAGCAGCGCCACCATCGGCTGGCGCAGCAGCAGCCGGGCGAGCAGCAGCGCCTGCACCTGCCCGCCGGACAGGCCGCGCCCGCCTTCCTGGATGACATGGCCGAGGCCGTCGCGCAGCCGGCGCAGCATCGGCTCGGCACCGACCATGTTGAGCGCGGCCATGATTTCGGCGTCGCTCGCCGCGGGGGCGCCGAGCGTCAGATTCTCGCGCAGCGTGCCGTGGAACAGGCGGCTTGATTGGGTGAGCAGGCCGACGTCGCGGCGGACGTCGGCGGGGTCGATCTGATGCAGCGCGAGCCCGTCGAGCAGCACCTCGCCCGACACCGGCCGCAGCATGCCCGACAGACCCTGGAGCAGCGTCGACTTGCCCGCGCCGTTGCGGCCGAGGAGCGCGATACGCTCGCCCGCGGCGATGTCGAGCCCGGCGACGGTGAGCGCCGGCGGGGCATTGGGATCGGCATAGCTGAACACCGCATGGCGCAGCGTGAAGGCACCGTTGACCGCGGGCAGGGGGATGCGGTGATCGGCATCGGCGCTGTCGACGGGCAGCGCCATGATCTGGTCGAGGCTGCCCATCGCGACCCGGGCATGCTGCCAGCGGCCGAGCAATTGCGTCACCTGCGCCATCGGCGCCATCATCCGCGATCCGAGGATCGACGTGGCGACGAGCACGCCGGTGGTGATGCTGCCGGCGATGACCAGCGGCGCACCGACGAAGATGATCGCGGCATAGACGCCGTTCTGCACGCTCTGCGTCCACACCGACAGGCTGTTGGTCAGCCCGCGCAGCCGCAATTGCGCCTCGCCCGCGACAGCATTGTAGTGGTTCCACTGGCGGTGGAACCGCTCCTCCGCCTGCAAGGCCTTGATGTCCTCGATCCCCTGGATCGCCTCGACCAGCATCGCGTTGCGCAGCGACGATTCGCGCATCGATTCGGTCGCGAGCTGGCGGAGCCGGCGCTGGGCGAGCAGGCCGGGGAGCAGCAGCATCACCAGCGCGACCAGCGGCACCAGCGCGAGCATCCCGCCGATATACCAGAGCAGGCCGAGGAACATCAGGAAGAAGGGCAGATCGGCGACCGCCGCGATCGTCGTCGAGGTCAGCATGTCGCGCACCTGATCGAGATCGCGGAGCTGGGCGATGAAGGTGCCGGTCGAGGCGGGGCGCGCGGCGTTGCGGACGCGCAATGCATGGCCGAATACCCGGTCGGAGATGCGCAGGTCGGCGCGCTTGCCGAGCACATCGACGATATTGGTGCGCAGCCGCCGCAGGGCATAGTCGAAGCCGATCGCGACGAGCACGCCGACGAACAGGATGGTCAGCGTCGGGATCGACGCCGCCGGCACGACGCGGTCATAGACCTGCATCGAGAACAGCACGCCGGCGAGGCCGAGCAGATTGGTGACGACCGAGGTGACCATGACATGGCTGTAGGCGGGGGCGTCGCGCATCAGGATCTGGCGCAGCCAATGCTCCTGATAGGGGCGGATATAGGTATCGACCCGCGCATCGGGCGCGGCGCGCGCCGGTCGCGGCACGACGAATCCGGTCGCCGCGGCGCGCAGCTCGGCGACGGGGCGGCGGGTCTGGCCGCCGCGGTCGCCGGGGAGGATCAGTTGCGCATGGTCCTCGCCGTCGATCCCCTGGATCAGCGCGATCTCGCCGTCGCCGAAGCGGGCGATCATCGGCAGCCGCCAGCCACTCAGCCGCGCCTCCTGCGGCGAGACGAAGCGGAGGATAAGACCGGTCGCGCGCGCCAGTGCCTGGATGCGCGCCTCCTCGCTGCCGCCGAGATCCCATTGCGCGGCGAGCCGCGCGCTCTGGTCGGAAACCGGCAGGCGATAGGCGCGCGCGACGCGGCCGAGCAGTTCGAGCCAGGCATCGACCGCGCCCGGCGGCGCGAAGGCGACGCTCACAGCGTCACCCCGCGGATCGCGGTGCCGGCCAGCCCGAACGCGTCGCGCATCCGCCCGGCCGTGAACAGGCAGTCGATATGCAGTCGACGCAAGTTCTGCGTGGTATTGACCGCGTCGAAGCGCACCTGTTGCAATTCCTGTTCGGCATTCAGCAGGTCGACCAAGGTCCGGGTCCCCATTTCGAGATATTGGATGCGGTAGAGCCGCCCGGTCTCGCGCATGTTGGTCTCGCGCGAGCCGAGCGTCGCGGCGAGGCGCGACAGGCTGTCGATCTGCTGCTGCGCCTCGGCGAGCTGCGCGCTGCTTTCGTTGCGGACGCGGCGCGCGCCCGCCTCGGCGGCGGCGAGGCGGAAGCCGGCGCTGCGCACCCGCGCCTTGGTGAGGCCGCCGGCGAAGATGTTGCTGCTGACGCGCAGCCCGAAATTGTAGATGCTGCGATCGCCGAACGGCGATCCGACGTCGGTCGAGGCATCGCCGCCGAGCGACAGCGTCGGATAACGGTCGGCGCGGCTGCGGCGCAGCTCGGCGGCGGCGCGCTCGGTCTGCGCATCGGCGGCGGCGATGGCGGGGACGCCCTGCCACGCCGGTGGCGGCCCGGCGCAGCCCTGATCCAGCCAGCCCGGAACATCGCTCGCCACGCCGGCGGGGGGCAGCGGATGGCCGAGCAGGAAGACGAGGTTGCTGGTCCAGCGCCGCTCCTCCGCCTCGACCTGCGTCAGGCTCGCCTGCGCCGCCTCGACGCGGGCCTGCGCCTGCAACGCATCCGATTGGGTGGCGGCGCCCATCGTCGATCGCTGGCCGACGAGGTTGCTGATCTCGGCGATCCGGGCGAGCTGGTCCTGCGCGATCAGCCGCTGCGCGCTGGCGCGTTGCAGTTCGATGATCGCATAGGCGGTGTCGCGGATCAGCGTATCGACCGCGAGCAGCAACTCGGCGCGGCTGACGCGGGTGCCGGCGCGTGCCGCGGCGACGTCGCTCGACACCTTGCCGAAGTCGTAGAGCATCTGCGACGCGCCGAACTGCGGCCGCGGCCGCCAGGTGCCGCTGACCCGGCTGTCATAGCCGCTGCCGAGGCCGGCGCTCAGCGTCGGGCGATAGCCGGCGCGGGCCGCGGCGACATCGGCGTCGCTCGCCGCGAGCGTGCCCGCCGCCTCGATCACCGACGGGTGCCAGGCGACCGCATCGCGTGCCGCCGCCTCCAGCGTCAGCGCGTCGCCGCTCGCCGCCCGACCGGCCGCGCCGACGAGCAGGCCCGCCGCCGCCATCCCCACTAGAACTCGCATCGAACGCATCGGGACCTCTCCTGCGCCGCAGGAAAGGCCCGTTCGCTTAACAAATGATATAGTTCAATGTGTCAGCAGCAATACTTTAGATGCACTTTGGATTGCTTATACAACATGATTGACGACTGACTGATGATGGGTCGGATCGTCCGGCGTGGCGAGATAGTCGAGCGGATCGGCGACCGGCGCGGGGGCGGCGGCGATCGTCGTGTCGGTCGTTGTCGTCTGGGTCGTGCTGCCCGACACATGCGTATCGAGGTAGCGTGAGAGGACGATGCCGATGTCGCCTTGCCCTTCGAACAGGTCATAGGTGGCGAGGCTCTGCGCGGTGGCGACGCTGCTGTCCGCCCCCGTCGCGGCCGTGGCGGTATGGCCGTCGAGCGCGACAGTGTGGCTGTCATTTGCAATCATTGTCGTATCGATCGACACCACATCGGGTTCGATACTTTGCACCGGCGCGATCGCATAATGGACCGCCGCCGACGCATTGTCGCCGGGGACGTCGATCGTCACCGTCAGAGTCGTGGTCGCGACACTGCCGTTGGGCTGGACAAGCTGATAGGTGAAAGTGTCGCTGAGGTCGGTCGTCGAATAGGCGAGCGATGCGCTCGGCTGGTAGACGTAATGGCCGACCTCGTCGACGGTCAGCGTGCCGTGCGCGCCGGTCAGCGTCACCGGCGTCTCGCCGACCTCGGTCAGCGTCGTCGCCGCGGCGCCGCTGCCGACCCGCACCGCGATGAAATCGCTGTGGGCATTGTCGTTGGCGAGGAGGTTGCCCTCGACCGCCGCCGGACTGACGACGACATGGCTGTCGAGCAAGGTCGTCGTGCGTCCCAGCGTCACATTGGTGCCGAAGCTGGTGCTGACCGTGCTGTCCGCCGCCAGCCGGTAGCTGTAATGGCCGGCGGGCAGGTCGTTAAGCGCGAAGCTGGTCGACGCCGTGCCGCCGAGCAGCGCCAGTTGCCGCACCGTCGTCGTCGCATTGGTATCGGTGTTGGTCAGCGTCAGCGTATAGGTCGGCGCGACCGACAGCGCGCTGGTCGAGGTGGCGCTGAGCGTGATGTTGGCCTTGGTTGCGGGATTGATGACGAACGCCCCCGTTCCCTCGCCGTGCGCCCCGACTGCGATCGGCGCCAGCGGCAGCTGCACCAAGGGCGTCGCCGTGAAGCTGGTCGATGCGACCGGCGCGGTCACCTCGACGACGTTCTGATAGGTCACCGGGGCGATCGCGACGTCCGCCGTCACCACCGGCGGTCCGCTGATCGCGCCGCTGCCGATCGTGATCGACAGATTGGCGGTCTCGCGTTCGCCGTCGCTCGGATCGAGCAGCGTATAGGCGAAGACGTCGGTATGGCCGATCGCGGTGGCGCTGGTCGATGGCGTGTAGCTGTAGCTGCCGTCGAGATTGATGACGAGCGTGCCCCATTGGCCGGCGACGACCGTGCCGTTGGCGGTGACGTCGGTCACCGTCGTGCCGTTGGTCACCTGGGTGATCGTCGTGCCGGGGGCGACGACGTCCACCGCGCCGGTGGGCCCGGCATCGCTGACGACGTTCCCCGTCACCGCCACCGGGCGGACGCCGCCGACATCGGTATAGTCGATGTCGACGCCGCTGACCGACAGGCTGCCGAGCACGCCGGCGCCGACGCCGAGCCCGCTCTGATAGGTGACGAAGGCGCGATATTCGCCGGGTGCGAGTGTCTGCGCCGCAGTGAGATCGCCGTTGAGCAGGCCGAGTTCGAGCAGCGACCCGCCCGATGCGCCGTTGACGGCGACCCATTGCGTGCCGTCGAACCGTTGCACGACGACGCTGTAGCCGCTCGTCGCCCCGATGCTGATCGCCGAGTCATAGGTGAAGGTGGCGGCGAGGTTATGCCCCTGTGCGACGGTGAAGCGGATATTCGCCTCGCCAAGCGCCTCGGCCTGCAGGTTGAGCGCCCCTGCGGACAGCAGCGCGCCATAGGTGACGCTGCCGATCGGCGTGGGCGCCGCGGCGACGACGGGAAGCAGGTCGATGGTCGCATTGGCCGCATTGTCGAACGCCTGGATATCGAACGGAGCGATGACCGAGGCGGTGGGGGAGACGTTGCCGGCGGGGTCCGCCTGCGTCACCGTCAGCGTCGCGCCGGTCAGCTGCGCCGCGGTCAGCGCCACGGTGAAACTGCCGTCGTTCGCCACCGTCGCCTCGCCGAGCAGCGTCGTGCCGCTGCGGACCGAGACGCGTGCGCCGCTCTCGCCGACGCCGGTCAGCGTCGTGCCGGCCGCGCTGACCGCGAGGGCGGTCGGTGCAAGCGGTGCGGTGATGTCGGGCGCGACCAGCGCCACCGCCGGCGAGGGGTTGTTCGCCGGATCGGTCTGCACCGCGGTCAGCGATTCGCCATTGCGCTGCGGCGTCGTCAGCTCGGCGACGTAACTGCCGGAAACGGCGACGATCGCGCTGCCGATCTCGACCCCGGCGGCGGAGCGGATCGAGACGCGTGCGCCGGCCTCGCCGGTGCCGATCACCTGCGTGCCGCCGCCGATCACGCTCGCGGTCGGCGCGGCGGGGGCGGTGAGGTCGGGCGCGATCGCCAGCACCGGCGTCGAGGGCGTCCCGCCGCCGACCGACTGGGTGACGTCGAGCAGTTCGCCGTTGCGCTGCGGGACTGTCAGCGTCACCGAATAGGCGCCGGTGCCATCGGCGGTGCCGGTGCCGACCGTCACTCCGTTGAGCATTACCACGATCGCCGCATCGGCGGCGGCGGTGCCGGTCACCGCCACCCCGTCCGCGGTCACGCTCGCGGTCAGCGCGACCGTGGTGGCGAGGTCGGGGGCCGCCGCCTGCACCGTCGGCGACGTGTTGGTCGCGGCATCGGTTTGCCGGACGGTGAGCAGTTCGCCATTCACCTGCGGCGTGGCGAGCTGCACAGCATAGCTGCCGGTCGCGGTGACCACGCCGCTGCCGAGCGGCGTGCCGTTGGCGGCAAGGACGGTGACGGTCGCGCCCGCCTCACCGGCGCCGATCACGAACTGGCCGTCGCCGGTGACGCTCGCGCTCGGTGCGTCCGGTGCGGTGAAGTCGGGCGCGGTGACCGCCGTCGCGGCGGAGGTGCCGCCGCCGTCGCTCGCGGTGGCGGCGAGCAGTTCGCCATTGCCCTGGGCGGGCGTGAGCGTGACGCTGTAGCTGCCGTCCGCCGCGGCGGTCGCACGCCCGAGGACATCGCCGTCCGGCGCGGTGACGGTCACCGTCGCGCCTGCCTCGGCGATGCCGGAGACGGTGGTGCCGTCGAGGGACACCGTCGCGCTCGGCGCCGGCGGCGCGAACAGGTCGGGCGCGGTCAGCGCGATACCCGGCGAGACGTTGTTCGACACGTCGGTCTGGGAGACGGTGAGCGGCTCGCCGTCGACCTGTGCCGGGGTCAGCGCGATCGTGTAGCTGCCGTCCGCCGCCACCGTCGTGGTGCCGAGCACGGTCGCCGTGCCGGCGGCGGTGACGGTGACCGTCGCGCCGACCTCGCCGGTGCCGGAGATGCTCGCGCCGTCGGCGGCGATCGTCGCGGTCGGCGCGAGGGCGAGGAGATCGGGCGCCTGCGCGCTCGTCGGCAGCGAGCTGTTGAGCGCGGCATCGGTCTGCACCGCGGTGAAGGTCTCGCCGTCGAGCCGCGCCGGATCGATCGCGACGCTGTAGACGCCATTGGCGTCGGCGGTGACCGTCGCGGTGAAGTTCGGTCCGGTCACGGTGACGCTCGCCCCGGCCTCGGCGATGCCGCCAGCGCTGGCGCCGTCCGCGGCGACGATCAGCGTCGGTGCGGCGGGCGCGGGGATGTCGGGGGCGAAGGCGGCCACCGGCGGCGAGACGTTGCCGCCGCCATCGGTCTGCGTCGCAATCAGCCGCTCGCCATTCGCCTGCGGGCTGGTCAGCGTCACGCTATAGCTGCCGGCGTCGGTGACCACGGCCACGCCGAGCGGCGATCCTGTCGCATCGGTGACGGTGATCCGCGCGCCGGGCTCGCCGGTACCGGTGACGAACAGGCCGTCGGCCGAGATCCCCGCGGTCGGCGCGGCCGGGGCGATCAGGTCGGGCGCGGTGACGGTGGCGGCGGGCGAGACATTGCCCGCCGCATCCGCCTGCGTCGCGCTCAGCGTGCCGCCGTTGTTCTGCTGCGCGCTCAGCGTCACCGTATAGCTGCCGTCCGCAGCGACGGTGGCGGAGCCGAGCGGCGTGGTGCCGGCGGCGATCGTCACGACCGCGCCGGGCTCGCCGGTGCCGGTCACCACCGTCCCGTCGGGATTGACCGCGAGGCCCGGCGCAGCGGGGGCGGTGACGTCGGGCGCGGGCGCGGTCACCGACGGCGAGACGTTGCCGCTCGCATCGGACAGCGTCACGCGCACCGTCTCGCCGTTCAGCTGCGCCGGGGTGAGCGCGACGGAGAAGCTGCCGTTCGTCGCCACCGTCGCGGTGCCGAGCAGGGTTCCGCCGGCATCGCGGACCATCACCATCGTGCCGGGCTCGCCGCTGCCGTTGACGAAGGCGCCGTCGCCGCTGACGCTCGCCACCGGGGCGAGCGGTGCGGTGGTGTCGCCCGCGACCAGTCCGATCGGCGGCGAGACATTGCCGGTCGGATCGGCCTGGGTCACGCTCAGCAGCTCGCCGTTGGTCTGCGCGGTCGCCAGCGTCACCGCATAGCCGCCGGCGCTCGAGACGATGGCGGTGCCGAGCGGATTGCCCGCGACGTCCCGGACGACGATCGCCGCGCCGGGCTCGCCGCTGCCGGTGACGATCGCACCGGTCGCATCGAGCGTCGCGCTCGGCGCCGCCGGTGCGGTGAGGTCGGGGGCAATCGTCTGCGTCGGAGCGGAGGCGCCGACGATATCGGTCTGGGTGACGTACAGCGTCTCATGGTCGACCCGCGCGGGGCTGAGCGTGACGCTGTAGCTGCCGTCGGCGGCGGCGGTGCCGGTGGCGATCACCGTACCGGCGGCGTCATAGACGGTGATCGTCGCGGCTCCGACGCCGCGTCCGGCCACCGCCGTGCCATCCGGGGCGACCTCGGCCGAGGGCGGCGGGGGCAGGGTCGCCGGATTGAGATCGGGCGCGACCGCGCTGATCACCGGCGAGACATTGCCGGCCGCGTCGCTCTGCCGGACGGTCAGCACCTCGCCGTCCGCCTGCCGGGTCGCGAGCTGTACGGTATAGCTGCCGTCGGCGGCGACGGTCGCGCTGCCGATCTCCAGTCCGACCGGGCTGCGCACCACCACGGTCGCGCCGGCCTCGCCGGTGCCGCTCAGCGTCAGCCCGTCGCCCGCGACGCTGCCGGTGGGTGCAGCGGGGGCGGCGAGGTCGGGCGCGGTCAGCGGCGTCGCCCGCGAGGCGTTGCCGCCGGCATCGCTCTGCGTCACGCTCAGCGCCCTGCTGTC
>NZ_JFYV01000020.1 GCF_000632225.1 Sphingomonas sp. RIT328 | reverse complement strand
GTGGATGCCGGGGTGCGAGCGGCGTGACGGAAGGTGTTTTGCAGAGGTCTCGCCGGCGCGGGAGTATCGGTGCCATCGGGGCGCGCCCTGTGCTCGGCACGAGCCTCGAAGGCGTCCGGCAACATCTGGCCACGGCGGCGACCAGGCAGAGAATCCGCCGGTGTCGGGATGGCGGGATAGCGGGAGAGGCAGTGTTCCGCGCTCCCGTGACCGCGCGGCCCGGCCAGCCTCCCGTCCCCGCCAAGGACGCCGTTTGACCGGCGGTAAGCCGCATCTGCCGCGCCGGCCCGCGGCGTGGCGTCGCTGATGCCGCGTCGGTTCGCCCGGCGGCTGCGGGCGCCGCGGTCGCTTGGCGCCAAGCTGGTGCTGATCCTGACGATCGTCGGCATGGCGGGGGCGATCGGCATCACCGTGCTGCTCGCGGCGGGCATCACCCCGAGCTTCGACGCGCTCGAGGCGAGGGCGGTGCGCGCGAATGTCGAACGGACGCACGCCGCGCTCGCCGATGCCGCCGCCGCGGTCGAAACGGCGACGCGCGACCAGGGCGATCGCGTGCACGGCGATGCGGCGATTGGCACGGGCCGCGCCGACAGGGAGCCGGTGCCGCGCGATCCCGGTATCGACGGCGTCGCCTATGTCGATCGCGACGGCACGATCCGCAATGTGCGCTGGCGCGGTGCCGACGGCGCGGGCGCGGCGGCGCTGCGCACCGCGATCACCCGGACCGATCTCGCGCGGATCGTCGGGCAGGGCCATTCGGGCCATGTCTTCGCGCGGCTCGGCGAGCAGGTCGCGGCGCTCGGCGTCGCGCCGTTGCGTGGCCGGGAGGATCGTGGCGCGGCGCGCGGATTCGTCGTGATGGCGCGCCTTGTGACCGGGCAGGCGCTTTCCGATCAACTCCATCTGGCGGCGCGCATCGATCGTGCCGCGCGCGGCGACGAGCGGGTCGTGATGGACCATGGCCGGCTCGACATCGCGGTGCCGATCCGCGGCGCGGACGGGCGGACGATCGCCGCGGCGCGCTTCGCCATGCCGCGCGAGGCGATGCTGCTCGGCCGGCGGATGCTGTCCTTCGCAGTGGCAGGGTCGACGCTGCTGCTGCTGATCCTGCTGCTCGTCCTGCGGCGGGTGATCGCACGGCTCGTCCTCCAGCCGTTGCGGCGGGTGGAACGGCATATGGAGCAGGTGCGCGCCTCGGGGGTGATCACGCGGTTCGACGACGCCGCGCGGCGCGACGAATTCGGCTCGCTCGGCCGCAGCCTCGACGCGATGCTCGCGCAGCTCGAGGGCTTGCGCGAACAGGTCGAGGCGCAGGGCTTCGCGCTCGGCCGCAGCGAGAGCGCGGTGGCGGTGATGCACAACGTCCGCAACGCGCTGACCCCGATCAGCACGATCCTCGGCCAGGGCATCGCCCAGCCGCCGCCGATCGATCGCGCCACCGTCGCGCGGGCGCTCGCCGAACTGGGCGAGGCGGATTGCTCCGCCGAACGCCGCGCCCGGCTCGCCGCCTTCGCCGTCGCCGCCTTCGCCGCCGAGGCCGAAGCGCGCGAGACGATGCGCGGCGAGCTGCGCATCGGCCGCGAGGCGATGACGCACGTCCTCGACATCATCGGCCAGCAGCAGCGGCAGGCGCACGAACGCCCGCCGCTCGAAGCCTGCGACCTCGGCGAGATCGTTGCGCGCAACGCGGCGATCGCCCGCTATGCCGACAGCGCGTCGATCGCGTTCAGCTTTCCTGCCGGACACTATCCCGTGTGCGCCAACCGGGTGATCCTCAGCCAGGTGATCGGCAATCTGCTCGGCAATGCCGCCGAGGCGATCGCCGCGACCGGGCGCGGCAGCGGCAGTATCGGCGTGACGATCCACACCGCCGGCGGGCAGGTCGTCTGCCGGATCCGCGACGACGGCGAGGGGTTTGCGGCGGCGACGGGGGCGATGCTGTTCCAGCGCGGCTTTTCGACGCGGGCGCACAAATCCGGCGGGTACGGCCTGCACTGGAGCGCCAATGCGATGATCGCGATGGATGGCACGCTGCGGCTCGACAGCGAGGGGTCGGGGCGCGGCGCGATCGCGACCCTTGCGCTACCAGTTGTGCAATTGATTGCGTAAGTTGTGCAGTCTCGAAAATGCAAGTGATTATCGGTACTAATCGGCCGGATATTGGCCTGACATAGGTAACATGTTAAATATTAAAGCATAATCTATGTTAGGGAGTGAGGGCGTGCGACCTGCGACCATTTGGCTGACGGCGGCATTGCTGCTGACAAGCTGCGACAAACTCAATGAATCCGACAAGAACACCTTTATGAGCGTGATCGGTCACTATTTGACAAAGACGCCGCCATGCATCACCTTGCCGCAACATGGCTGGAGCGGCAGCGACGACGAGCAGGATTTTCCCGTCATCCTGGCATCGCCGGCCGAACCCGACCTGAGCGAGGCCGAACGGCGCGAGCGGCGCGAGGACATGGCGCCCTATGAGGCGCTGGCCAGCGCCGGCCTGCTCTCGGCGACGCCGAAGGGGTTCGACGAGCGGCAGCCGGGCGGCGGCACGCGGCGCGTCGCCGGCATCGCCTTCGACCTGACCGACGCGGGCAAGGCGGCGCGGGACAAGCGCCGCGCCGGCGACAGCGCGACCTTCTGCTACGGTACGCCGACGATCGACGACATATTGCGCTATTCCGGCCCGACCGAAGCGGTCGGGATGAAGGTTTCCCAGGTCCGCTACCGCTACCACCTCGCCGACCTGCCGGATTGGGCGACCAATCCGAAGGTGCGCGAAATCTTCCCCGACATCCGCCGCGAAACCGCCGGCCCGCAGGAGCGCGATGCGACGCTGATCCTCACCAATGAGGGTTGGAAGCATCAGGGGGAGCTGTAAGGCCGCGATGCCATACAGGGCGGGGCGGTCAGGGCCGCCACCTGGTGATGGAAGGCGCAGCCCGGCGGCCGCGCCTTCCGTTCGCTCACTCCGCGGCGATCAGCCCCGGCGCGTCGGAGATGAAGCGGTCGAGCACGCCGTCGGCGATGCGCACGGGGCCGTCGAAGCGGGTCGCGCCGGGGATCGTCCGGATCGCCGCGGCCTGCGTGGCGAGCGCACGCGCTTCGGCGAAATAGCGGGGCGCGGCGGCGTCGCCATGATCCGCCGCGGCGAGGCCGGCGGCGGTGAGCTGGAGCGCCCGGCCCCATAGCGGCAGCGCATCGAGCCACGGCTTGGCCTGTGCGGCGAAACCGGGATCGACCGTGCCGGCGCGGATGATGTCGGCCGCGCCGGCGAGCGCATCGGCACGCTCGGCCAATGCCCCGATCGCCGCCTGCCGCGCGGCGGCATCGCCGCCGGCGATCGTCTCGCGGACGTGATCGAGCAGCGCCTTGAGCTGCGGCGCCTGCTCCTGCCACGGCTGGCTGCCGAAGGTCGGCGCGATATGCTGGGTGTCGAAGAACAGCAGCAGCGCCGCGGTCGCCTGCGCGTCGCCGCCGGCGAGCGCGCGCGCCGCGGCATGCCAGGTGAGCGTGGCGTCATAATCGGTGTCGTTCCAGCCGAAGGCGGCGACGCCGGTCACCGCGACGCGGCTCGGCGTTTCCTGGTTCATCGGGTTGGAAAGGATGCCGGTTAGCTCGCCCGACAGGCCCGCCTCTCGCCGCGCATAAGGCGCGAGCAGCAGCCGGCCGGTGGTCTGCGCATAGTCGTTGACCGGGTAATTGTCCCACAGCAGCGTCTTGCGGCCGAACGCCTTGGTCGCCGCCTTGGCATCGGGGATCGAGATCGCCGGCGGCACCACGTCGGTGCCGGTCCATTGCACGACGATCCGCGGGTCGAGGTGCTGGCGCAGCGCGGCCTTGTACGGCGTTTCCTTGGCGTCGTAATATTCGGTCGGCACCATGATCAGCGGCCGCGCGCGTGCATCCTTCGCCGTGAGATAGCGCTGCACGCCGTTGAGCAATCGCGCCTGTGCGACGCCCGCCGCCTGCGCGCCCGACGGACCGAAGGCGGCGGTATCGCCCGCACAATTCCACTTGGTATATTCGATGTCGTCGAGCGCGACGTAGAAACTGGTGACGCCGATGCCGCGCAGGGCATCGAACTTGTGCTCCAGCGCCGCGGCGTCGGCAGGGTCGGAGAAGCAGATGCTCGGCCCCGGCGAGATCGCGTAGACGAAGTCGACGTGATTGCGCCGCGCCGTCGCCGCGAGCGTGCCGAGCGCGCTCAGCGTCGCGGCGGGATAGGCCTCGCGCCATTTGTCGCGCGCGAACGGATCGTCCTTCGGGCTGTAGACATAGGTATTGGCCTTGACCGTGGCGAGGAAGGCGAGGTGGCGGCTGCGGTCTTCCATCGTCCACGGCTTGCCGTAGAAGCCCTCGATCGTGCCGCGGATCGGCATCGCCGGATGATCGCGGATGGTCAGCGCCGGCAGGCGCGGGCGGGTGGCGAGCTGGCGCAGCGTCTGCACGGCGTGGAACAGGCCGTCGCCGTCATGGCCGGCAAGCGTAACGAGCGCGCCGCGATCGAGCGCGCGCACCGTCAGCGTATAGCCTTCGGCCCGATCGTCGCGGGCCGCCTGGCTGCGCGCGAGCGCGGCACGGACCGGTGCGGTGTCGTCGCCGCCGATCACCACATAGGTCGCATCGAGCCGCGTCGGCAGCGCCTTGGCACGGGTGAGGGTGCGGACCCCGGCCTGCGACAGGATATCGCTGATCGCCGCGACGGTCGCCGGCTCGGTACCCGGCGCGACCACCAGGGTCGCCGCGGTACCGAGCGGCACCGCGCCGCCGGTCATCGTCAGCGCGGCCGGGGCGGGGAAGAGCGCGGGCGCGGTCACCGGATCGGCGGCGGCGGCAGCGTTGCTCCAGACGATTCCTGCGGTCAGCGCCGCGAGGGCGCCGATCCTGTCCAAGCGTCGCATCATCCTGCTCTCCGGTATCCAATTGGTATTATGACGGCTTAGGCAGATGTCGGCGCGCGGGCAAGCCGCCCCGCGGCGACCTTACCCCCTTGATCGTATACCGTCGGGCGGCTACAGGCACCGCAGCATCAAGAGTCGGGATGACGCCCGACACCAACCTGCTCCCGGGCAAGGTGGTGCCGCCACGCAAGTGGCGGGATGTGGCCGGACCGGCAATCCACGGGATCACGCCACATATCACGTCGTCCCGTCCGGTGCCGCCAACCGAAGAAGGACCCGAGACGTGACCGACGCCCAGCAATTCGCCAGCGACAATTATGCCGGTATCTGCCCGCAAGCCTGGGCGGCGATGGAACAGGCGAATCGCGGTTCCGCCAGCGCCTATGGCGACGACGACTGGACGCAGGCCGCCGCCGATGCCTTCCGCACCCTGTTCGAGACCGAATGCGAGGTGTTCTTCGCGTTCAACGGCACCGCCGCCAATTCGCTCGCGCTCGCCTCGCTCTGCCAATCCTACCATAGCGTGATCTGCTCGGCGCAGGCGCATGTCGAGACCGACGAATGCGGCGCACCCGAGTTCTTCTCGAACGGATCGAAGCTGCTCGTCGCGCCGACCGAGAGCGGCAAGCTCGATCCCGCGGCGATCCGCCGCCTCGCCACCGGACGCGCCGACATCCATTTTCCCAAGCCGCGCGTGGTGACGATCACCCAGCCGACCGAGACCGGGCAGGTCTATACCATCGCCGAGATCGAGGGGATCGCCGCCGTCTGCCGCGAACTCGGCCTGCGCCTGCACATGGACGGTGCGCGCTTCGCGCATGCCTGCGCGACCTTGGGCTGCGCGCCGGCGGACATGACGTGGCGCGCCGGCGTCGACGTGCTGTGCTTCGGCGGCACCAAGAACGGCATGGCGGTGGGCGAGGCGGTGTTGTTCTTCGACCCGGTCCTCGCGCAGGATTTCGACTATCGCTGCAAACAGGCGGGGCAGCTCGCCTCCAAGATGCGCTTCCTGTCGGCGCCCTGGGTCGGCCTGCTGGAAAGCGGGGCGTGGCTCGACAATGCCCGCCACGGCAATGCCTGCGCGCAGCGGCTGGCGGCGGTGGTGGCGGCGCTGCCGGCCGTCGCGCTGATGTTCCCGGTCGAGGCGAATGCCGTATTTCTCACCGCGCCGGACGCAATGCTCGACGGGCTGCGCGCGCGGGGATGGAAGTTCTACACCTTCATCGGTGGCGGCGCGCGCTTCATGTTCGCTTGGGACGCCGACCCGGCACGGGTGGACGAGCTGATCGCCGATCTGCGCGCGGTGGCGGGCGTAGCGGAGCCAGCCGAGGCACGGGTGCTGGCGGACGCCTAGGGGGCGGGGAGCGGCTGGCGGGCGGCTGACGCCGCAGGTGATTCGCGCGAAGGCGCGAAGACGCGAAGACGCGAAGAGGGTGAGGCACCTCTTCGCGCTCCGTCTCAGTTTTCGCAGCCGCAGACCGCACGACATCTCCGCGCCTCCGCGTGAACCCATTCTCCTTTGCGTCTTCGCGTGATCGTTTAGCCGCTCGCAAGCCAAGCAGCGGGTCTTGGTTCGCGCGGAGGCGCGGAGGAGTCGCGTTCGAGGGGCCTTTGCGGTCCCCGCCATGGGCCGGAATTGCGGGGTATTCGCTCCTGCGGAGCGGTGGATGCCGGAGCGGGGCTGGCGTGACGGCGTGCTTGTGCGGGATCCCGCCGGAGCCGGCCGGCCTTCGATCGGTCGACTCCGATCCCCACGAAAAAGGCCGGAGCGTCGCCGCCCCGGCCTCGTCGTCGCGTGGATCGCTGTCCGCTTACTTGGAGCGCTCGACCTGTTCGAAATCGAGCTCGACCGGCGTGGCGCGGCCGAAGATCGATACCGACACCTTGACCTTCGACTTGTCGAAATCGAGTTCCTCGACGATGCCGTTGAAGCTGGCGAACGGACCTTCGAGCACCTTGACCGCGTCGCCGATCTCGTAATCGACCTTGACCTTGGTCTTCGGCGCGGCGGCGGCCTCTTCCTTGCTGTTGAGCATCCGCGCGGCTTCCGCCTCGCTGATCGCCTGCGGCTTGCCCATGCTGCCGAGGAAGCCGGTCACCTTGGGCGTATTCTTGACGAGGTGGTAGACGTCGTCGTTCATGTTGAGCTTGGCGAGGACATAGCCGGGCATGAACTTGCGCTCGACCGCGATCTTCTTGCCGCGGCGCGCCTCGGTCACCGTCTCGGTCGGCACTTCGATCTGCTCGACGAGCTGTTCGAGGCCGAGCCGCGTCGCCTCGGCCATGATCGCGTCGCGGACCTTGCCCTCAAAGCCCGAATAGGCGTGAATGATGTACCAGCGCGCCATCTAAAAACCCTTACTTCGCGAGCTTGAGCAGCGCCTGGACGACCGCGTTGAAGAACGTGTCGACGCCGAGGAAGAACAAGGCGAGGATCGTGGTCATGATGACCACCATCACGCCCGTCATGATCGTCTCGCGCCGGGTCGGCCAGACGACCTTCTTGGTCTCGGCCTGCACCTGACGGATGAATTCGATGGGGGTCGTCTTCGCCACTGTGTCTCAAAACCCGCTGGAATTGCGAAAATCCGTATCGCTCCAGACATAAGCCCGGCGCCGCTTCCCCTGATGTGGGGAACCGGCATGGCCCGTCCTCGCTGTCGGATGGCCTGCGCAGATAGCCGCGCGGGGCAGCAAAGGCAAGTCTTAGGGGGAGATGCGGCGCGCGACGGCGGCGCCGGGACGATCAATGGCCGTAGGTCTTGATGCCGCGACGGCGCAGTTTCTCGCGCTTGCGGCGCCGCAGATATACGATCAGCATCGGTATTCCCACCAGAAGCAGGATGCCGATGATGCCATAAACAAGCGTAAATCGCGTAGCCTCGTCCATGCGGCGCTATATAGCAGGCTGGTCGCGGACGTCACCGGTCGAGTGACAAAAATTTCATTGTGTCACATCAAGCACATAGGAACATATGCTTGGAAAGACTGGCAGGAGTGCACGGACTCGAACCGTGGGCCCTCGGTTTTGGAGACCGATGCTCTACCAACTGAGCTACACTCCTGCAGCGCCGCGGCCTCTACCGCCTTGTCGCGAAAAGGGCAAGATGCTCTTGCGATGGTGTGATGGCCGCTGCGGCGGCGGGCGATCCGAAGGTGACGCCCGCTTCCTGTCCCCCTATGGCGCCCGGGCATGACGAGGCGAAGGAGAGACGGCGTGGCGACGATCAGGGCGATGACGGCGGCCGTCCTTCTCGCATGGGCGCCGGGGGCGGCGGCCGCCGCCGATCCGGTCGCCGCGCCGGATCTGGGACCGAATCTCGAACGCTTCACCTATCCCTGGCCGGTGCAGACGATGACCGTCGATATCGTCGGCCAGCCGGCGACGATGGCGTTCATGGATGTCGCCCCGGCGCGGCCCAACGGCCGCACCGTCGTGCTGCTGCACGGCAAGAATTTCTGCGGCGCGACCTGGGAGAGCAGCGCGCGGGCGCTCGCCGAGGCCGGCTATCGCGTGCTGATCCCCGATCAGATCGGCTTCTGCAAATCGGCCAAGCCGCGCGCCGCGCAATATAGTTTCGAAATGCTCGCGACATTTACCCGCCGGCTGATGGAGTCGCGCGGTATCCCGCGGGCGGCGATCGTCGGCCATTCGTTCGGCGGCATGCTCGCGATGCGCTTCGCCATCCTCTACCCCGATGCGGTCGAGCGGCTCGTGCTGGTCAATCCGCTCGGCCTCAAGGACCGGTCGGAGGAGGGGCTGCCCTATGCCGATGTCGACACCTTGTGGGCCGGCGAGCGCAAGACGAGCTACGCCTCGATCAAGGCCTATCAGCAGGCCAATTATTATCATGGTACGTGGAAGCCCGCCTACGATCGCTGGGTGTGGATGCTCGCCGGCATGTATCAGGGGGCGGGGCGCGACACGGTGGCGCTGGCGCAGGCCAAGACCAGCGAGATGATCAAGACGCAGCCGGTGGCGCACGAACTCTACCGGATCAAGGCGCCGACGACGCTGCTGATCGGCGCGCTCGACCGCACCGCCTTCGGCCGGGCGCAGACGCCGCCCGACCTGCGCCGCTTCCTCGAGGCGATTCCGGTGGTGGCGCGGCAGGCGGTGACGCAGATGCCGAATGCGACGCTGGTGCCGATCGACGGCCTCGGCCATTCGCCGCAGGTCGAGGACCCGGCGCGATTCGAAAAGCTGCTGCTGACCACGCTCGCCAAGCGGTGACGGCGGGCGCGCGTTCCGCCCCCGTTGACCCGTCCCCCGACTCCGCGTATAGGCCGCCCCCGTCCGTGGGAGCGATCCGACGGACATGCTTGAACATTGCTGGATGCATTGTGGGGCCGGGGTGGCGCATGCGCCGCCTTCCGTCCCTTTTTGTATTCCGAAGTGCTGTGATGGCTCCAGCAAAGTAACCCACATACGAGGTGAAGGCTTCATGCCGACGATCAACCAGCTGGTCCGCAAGGGCCGCGACCCGCAGAAGGCCAAATCCAAGGTCCCTGCGATGGAGCAGAACCCGCAGAAGCGCGGCGTCTGCACCCGCGTCTACACGACGACCCCGAAGAAGCCGAACTCGGCGCTGCGCAAGGTGGCCAAGGTCCGCCTGACCAACAGCCGCGAAGTGATCAGCTATATTCCGGGCGAAGGCCACAACCTGCAGGAGCACTCGGTGGTGCTCATCCGCGGCGGCCGTGTGCGCGATCTTCCCGGCGTCCGCTACCACGTCCTGCGCGGCGTGCTCGATACGCAGGGCGTCAAGGATCGCCGTCAGTCCCGCTCCAAGTACGGCGCCAAGCGTCCGAAGTAAGCCGGTTGGCCCCGTTGCTCGGGGCTCGACCATCAGGCTGAAGTTAGAAAGGTTTTTGAAATGGCACGTCGTCGTCGTCCCGAAAAGCGGGTCATCCTGCCTGATCCCAAGTTCGGGGATGAGGTTCTCTCCAAGTTCATGAATTCGGTCATGCTCGACGGCAAGAAGTCCGTCGCCGAACTGATCGTCTACGGTGCGCTCGAGACCGTCGAAAGCCGCGCCAAGCGCGAGCCGATCGGCGTGTTCCACGACGCGCTGAACAACATCAAGCCGGGCATCGAAGTGCGCTCGCGCCGCGTCGGCGGTGCGACCTATCAGGTCCCCGTCGAGGTGCGTCCCGAGCGTGCGCAGGCGCTGGCGATCCGCTGGCTGATCGCTGCGGCCCGTGCGCGCAGCGAGAACACCATGTCGGCGCGCCTGTCGGGCGAGCTGATGGATGCCGCCAACAACCGCGGCAACGCGGTGAAGAAGCGCGAAGACACGCACCGCATGGCCGAAGCCAACCGCGCCTTCAGCCACTACCGCTGGTAAGGCTTGGAAGCCTCGACCTTCTGACCTATATCGTGGGGAGCCGGCGGAAGCTGCGCTCCCCACATCTCTAAGGAAACCACGATCATGGCCCGCAGCCATCCGCTCGATCGCTATCGCAACATCGGCATCATGGCGCATATCGACGCCGGCAAGACGACCACGACCGAGCGCATCCTCTATTACACCGGCAAGTCCTACAAGATCGGCGAAGTGCACGAAGGCACCGCGACGATGGACTGGATGGAGCAGGAACAGGAGCGCGGCATCACGATCACGTCCGCCGCGACGACCTGCTTCTGGACGGCCGAGGAGGGCAAGGGCCTCGAGCATCGCATCAACATCATCGATACGCCGGGCCACGTCGACTTCACGATCGAGGTCGAGCGTTCGCTGCGCGTGCTCGACGGTGCGGTCGCCTGTTTCGACGGCGTTGCCGGCGTCGAGCCGCAGTCGGAGACGGTGTGGCGTCAGGCCGACAAGTACGGCGTGCCGCGGATGTGCTTCATCAACAAGCTCGACCGGACCGGCGCCGATTTCTATTTCTGCGTCGATTCGATCGTCGAGCGCCTCGGCGCGCGTCCGGCGGTGCTGTATCTGCCGATCGGTATCGAGGGTGGCTTCAAGGGCCTCGTCGACCTGGTCGAGAACCGCGCGATCATCTGGCTCGAAGAGAGCCTGGGCGCGAAGTTCGAATATCAGGCGATCCCCGACGATCTCGCCGAAAAGGCCGCCAAGTATCGCAGCGACCTGATCGAGATGGCCGTCGAGCAGGACGACGCGCTGATGGAAGCCTATCTCGAGGGCAACGAGCCGAGCACGGCCGACCTCAAGAAGCTGATCCGCAAGGGCACGCTCAACATGTCGTTCGTGCCGGTGGTGTGCGGCTCGGCGTTCAAGAACAAGGGCGTGCAGCCGCTGCTCGACGCGGTCGTCGACTATCTGCCGAGCCCGCTCGACGTGCCGGCGATCAAGGGCGTCAAGCTCGACGGCGAGACGCCGGACGAGCGCCCGTCGGACGATTCGGCGCCCTTCTCGGCGCTCGCGTTCAAGATCATGAACGATCCGTTCGTCGGGACGCTGACCTTCGCGCGCATCTATTCGGGCAAGCTCGAAGCGGCGTCGCAGGTGACCAACTCGGTCAAGGACAAGAAGGAAAAGGTCGGCCGCATGCTGCTGATGCATGCGAACGACCGCGAGGACATCCAGGTGGCCTATGCCGGCGACATCGTCGCGCTGGCGGGTCTCAAGGACACCACCACGGGTGACACGCTGTGCGCGATCAACGCGCCGATCATCCTCGAGCGGATGGAATTCCCCGAGCCGGTGATCGAGCTGTCGGTCGAGCCGAAGACCAAGGCCGACCAGGAGAAGATGGGCGTCGCGCTCAATCGTCTCGCCCGCGAGGACCCCTCGTTCCGCGTCTCGTCGGACTCCGAATCGGGCCAGACGATCATCAAGGGCATGGGTGAGCTTCACCTCGAAATCCTCGTCGATCGCATGAAGCGCGAGTTCAAGGTCGAGGCGAACGTCGGTGCGCCGCAGGTCGCCTATCGCGAATATCTCGCGAAGAAGGTCGACATCGACTACACCCACAAGAAGCAGTCGGGTGGTTCGGGTCAGTTCGGTCGCGTCAAGCTGACCGTCGTTCCCGGCGAGCGTGGTTCGGGCTTCCAGTTCTTCGACGAGGTCAAGGGCGGCAATATTCCGAAGGAATATATCCCCTCGGTCGAGAAGGGCATGCGCGAGACGGCCGAGACCGGATCGCTGATCGGCTTCCCGATCATCGATTTCGAGGTCCACCTGTATGACGGCGCCTACCATGACGTCGACTCGTCGGCGCTGGCGTTCGAAATCTGTGCGCGCGGCGCGATGCGCGAAGCGGCGCAGAAGGCCGGCATCAAGCTGCTCGAGCCGATCATGAAGGTCGAGGTCGTCACGCCCGAGGATTATCTCGGCGACGTCATCGGCGACATGAACAGCCGTCGCGGCCAGATCCAGGGCACCGACAGCCGCGGCAACGCGCAGACGGTCGAGGCGATGGTGCCGCTGGCCAACATGTTCGGCTACGTCAACCAGCTCCGCTCGTTCACCCAGGGCCGCGCGCAGTACAGCATGCAGTTCTCGCATTACGACGAAGTCCCGAGCAACGTCGCCGACGAGATCAAGGCGAAGATGGCGTGAGGCGCACGGGGCCAGGGCAACCTGGCCCCGGAATGCTGACCGGTCTGTCGGCAGGTCGCCGCAGCCGATCCCGTCCGCCGACACCGGATTTGCTCCGGTGCCGGTCGCTCCGGCGAAACGATTGTTTCGACTGGGCGACGGGCGGGCAGGGGCTGGCATAACCAATCAACACCCGCTAAAGGGCCGCGTTCGCGTGGCCCCGGCGGCACCGAATTCGAATCAGAAGGTAGGAAAATGGCTAAGGCAAAATTCGAGCGGAACAAGCCGCACCTCAACATCGGCACCATCGGCCACGTCGACCATGGCAAGACGTCGCTCACCGCCGCGATCACCAAGGTCCTGGCAGAGACGACCGGCGGCACCGCGGTCGACTTCGCGAACATCGACAAGGCTCCGGAAGAGCGCGAGCGCGGCATCACCATCTCGACCGCGCACGTCGAGTATGAGACGACCAACCGCCACTATGCGCACGTCGATTGCCCGGGCCACGCCGACTATGTGAAGAACATGATCACCGGCGCGGCGCAGATGGACGGCGCGATCCTCGTCGTCTCGGCGACCGACGGCCCGATGCCGCAGACCCGCGAGCACATCCTGCTCGCCCGCCAGGTCGGCGTGCCGGCGATGGTCGTGTTCATGAACAAGGTCGATCTGGTCGACGACGAGGAAATCCTCGAGCTGGTCGAGCTGGAAATCCGCGAGCTGCTCAGCTCGTACGAATTCCCGGGCGACGATATCCCCATCATCAAGGGTTCGGCGACCTGCGCGCTGTCGGGTTCGAACGACAAGTTCGGCAAGGACGCGGTCACCGAGCTGATGCAGGCGGTTGACGACTACATCCCGCAGCCCGAGCGCCCGCTCGACAAGCCGTTCATGATGCCGATCGAAGACGTGTTCTCGATCTCGGGTCGTGGTACGGTCGTCACCGGCCGCGTCGAGACCGGCATCGTCAAGGTCGGTGAGGAAGTCGAGATCGTCGGTATCCACCCGACCGTCCGCAAGACCACCGTCACCGGCGTCGAGATGTTCCGCAAGCTGCTCGACCAGGGCCAGGCCGGCGACAACGTCGGTGCGCTGATCCGCGGCGTCGCCCGTGACGAGGTCGAGCGTGGCCAGGTGCTCTGCAAGCCCGGCTCGATCAAGCCGCACACCGACTTCCAGTCGGAAGTGTACGTGCTGTCGAAGGAAGAGGGTGGCCGTCACACGCCGTTCTTTGCCAACTATCGTCCGCAGTTCTACTTCCGCACCACGGACGTGACCGGTACCGTCGAGCTGCCCGAGGGCACCGAGATGGTGATGCCGGGCGACAACATCGCCCTCGGCATCAAGCTGATCGCGCCGATCGCGATGGACGTCGGCCAGCGCTTCACCATCCGTGAGGGCGGTCGTACCGTCGGCGCGGGCGTCGTGAGCGGCATCGACAAGTAAGTCGCCGTACCGGCGGTCCGCCGCCGGCACGATCAACAGCGGCCCGGCTCTCCAAAAAAGGAGAGTCGGGCCGTTGCTATTTTATGAGGGCTCCTTTAAGGCGCGCCCTCCAAGTTTTACTGAGTTACGGCTCTTTCTCGTCGTCGCGCGGCATCCGTCATAACGGGCCGGGCGATCTCATCCCGCCGGTCCAGCACCAGCGGCACGAGTCCTCCGCCCAGCCGGCGGTGGAGACGGCCGGGGTCGTGCTCCTTCGCATCGGTAGGGATCATGGACAGCAATATCCGCATTCGCCTCAAGGCGTTCGATCATCGTGTGCTCGACCAGGCGACCGGCGACATCGCCGACACCGCGCGCCGCACCGGCGCGCTCATCCGCGGCCCGATTCCGCTGCCGACCCGCATCGAGAAGTTCACCGTCAACCGCGGTCCGCACATCGACAAGAAGTCGCGCGAGCAGTTCGAGGTGCGCACCTACAAGCGTATGCTCGACATCGTCCAGCCGACCCCGCAGACGGTCGACGCGCTGATGAAGCTCGACCTCGCCGCCGGTGTTGACGTCGAGATCAAGCTGGCGTAATGGCCCGCATCCCGCGGTCGACGTGAGTCCCGCGGGTTTGCTGTTTTCCGCCTCTGGCGAAACAGCGGTTTGGGATCTCCGCCTCGCGCGGAGCACCTGACAGACACGAGATACCGCCGGCCGCTTCGGTTGCCGGGACAGCGTCTCCCGTCATGTTCCCGGCAACGGGAACGACCAGCCCGGGACGGGGCGACGTGCATACAATCGGGTTGGGCGGCGCCTTTTGCGAGGCGCCACACGCACGTACGGGAATGGTCCCGGGCGTGCCTCTGTTGAGGAGTGACGGATCATGCGCACTGGCGTGATCGCGAAGAAAATGGGTATGACCCGCCTGTTCCAGGATGATGGCCGCCACGTGCCGGTCACCGTCCTGCAGCTCGAAGGCTTGCAGGTCATTGCCCGTCGCGAACAGGATCGTGATGGCTACACCGCCGTCCAGCTTGGCGCTGGCGTCGCCAAGGCCAAGAATGTCGCCAAGCCGCAGCGCGGCCACTTCGGCAAGGCCGAAGTCGAGCCCAAGGCGGTGGTTGCCGAATTCCGCGTCAGCGAGGACAATCTCCTCGACGTCGGCGCAGAGATCTCGGCCGAGCATTTCGTTGCCGGCCAGCTGGTCGATATCCAGGGTCGTACCCAGGGTAAGGGCTTTGCCGGCGGCATGAAGCGCTGGAACTTCGCCGGTCTGCGCGCGACGCACGGCGTGTCGGTCTCGCACCGCTCGCTCGGTTCGACCGGCCAGCGTCAGGATCCGGGCAAGGTCTTCAAGAACAAGAAGATGGCCGGTCACATGGGCGACCGTAACCGCACCCAGCAGAACCTCGAGATCGTCGGTACCGACGTCGAGCGCGGCCTGATCTTCGTCAAGGGCTCGGTGCCCGGATCGAAGGGCGGCTGGCTGTTCGTCAAGGACGCGGTCAAGGTCAAGGCGCATGCCGACGCTCCGTACCCCGCCAGCCTGAAGCAGGCTGCCAACAGCAACACCGCAGCCGACACGCCCGCAGAGACGAGCGCGCCGGAAGCTACCGACGGCCAGGAGGGCTGAACGTGAAGGTCAAGGTTCAATCCTTCGCCGGCACCGCTGCGGCGGACGTCGAGCTCAACGACGAGGTCTTCGGCCTCGATCCGCGCGCCGACATCCTGCACCGCGTGGTCACCTGGCAGCTCGAGAAGCGCCGCGAGACGGCCCGTGGCACGCGTGAGCGCGCCGACGTCGCCCGGTCGGGCAAGAAGTTCGGTCGCCAGAAGGGCGGCGGTACCGCCCGTCACGGCGATCGCCGCGCTCCCGTCTTCATCGGCGGTGGTAAGGCCCACGGCGCCCGCGTCCGTGACTTCAACCCGTCGCTGAACAAGAAGATTCGCGCGCTCGGCCTGAAGATGGCGCTCAGCAGCCATGCCAAGGCCGGCTCGCTGATCGTCATGGACAGCATCGCGGTCGAGAACAACAAGACCAAGACGCTGGTCGGCGATCTCGCCAAGCTCGGCTTCGGCAAGACGGCGCTGGTCATCGACGGCGACGCCGTCGAGACGAGCTTCGCGCTCGCCGCGGGCAACCTGCACGGCATCAACGTGCTGCCGAGCGCCGGTGCCAACGTCTACGACATCCTGAAGGCTGACACGCTGGTGCTGACCCGCGCGGCGGTCGAGAAGCTGGAGGCTCGCTTCAATGGCTAAGCAGCAGAAGGCCGTCGACAACCGTCACTATGACGTGATCGTCGCGCCGCACATCACCGAAAAGGCGACTTTGCTCTCCGAGCATAACGCCGTCGTGTTCAAGGTCGCGGGAGACGCGACCAAGCCCGAGATCAAGGCGGCCGTCGAGGCTCTCTTCGACGTCACCGTGACCGGCGTGAATACGATCGTCCAGAAGGGCAAGACCAAGAAGTGGAAGGGCGCTCCTTACCAGCGCTCTGACATCAAGAAGGCCATTGTCACCCTGAAGGACGGCCAGTCCATCGACGTGACGACGGGGATCTAAGGGTCATGGCACTCAAGCATTACAACCCGACGAGCCCGGCCCGCCGCGGCCTGATCCTCGTCGACAAATCCGCGCTCTACAAGGGCAAGCCGGTCAAGGCGCTTACCGAAGGCAAGCGCAAGACCGGTGGTCGCAACAACAAGGGTCATGTGACCTCGCGCGGCATCGCCGGCGGTCACAAGCAGAAGTATCGCTACGTCGACTTCAAGCGTCGCAAGTGGGACGTCGAAGGCACGGTCGAGCGTCTGGAATATGACCCCAACCGCACCGCGTTCATCGCGCTGGTGAAGTATGCCGACGAAGAGCTGGCCTACATCATCGCGCCGCAGCGGCTCGCGCCGGGCGACAAGGTGCTCGCCGCCAAGAAGACCGACACCAAGCCGGGCAACGCCATGGAGCTGGGCCAGGTCCCGGTCGGCACCATCGTCCACAACGTGGAGATGAAGCCGGGCAAGGGTGGTCAGATCGCGCGTTCGGCCGGCACCTATGTGCAGGTCGTCGGCCGTGACCGCGGCATGGTCATCGTCCGCCTCAACTCGGGCGAGCAGCGCTACATCCGTGGCGAGTGCATGGCGACGGTCGGTGCGGTGTCGAACCCGGACAACCAGAACCAGAACCTCGGCAAGGCCGGGCGTTCGCGCTGGATGGGCAAGCGTCCGCTGACCCGCGGCGTCGCCAAGAACCCGGTCGACCATCCGCACGGCGGTGGTGAAGGCCGGACCTCGGGCGGCCGTCATCCGGTCACCCCGTGGGGCAAGCCGACCAAGGGTGCGCGCACCCGTCACAATAAGTCGACCGACAAGATGATCATCCGGTCGCGTCATTCGACCAAGAGGAAGGGCTAAACCATGGCTCGTTCAGTCTGGAAGGGCCCGTTCGTCGAACTGAGCCTTCTGAAGAAGGCGGAAACTGCGCAGGATGCCGGTGGCCGCGCGCCGATCAAGACCTGGTCGCGTCGCTCCACCATCCTGCCGTCGTTCGTCGGCCTCACGTTCAACGTCTACAACGGCCGCAAGTTCGTGCCGGTGTCGGTCAACGAAGAGATGGTCGGCATGAAGCTGGGTGAGTTCGCGCCGACGCGCTACTTCCCGGGTCACGCCGCTGACAAGAAGGGCAAGCGCTGATGAGCAAGCCTGTATCCCCCCGCAAGGTCGGCGAGAAGGAAGCGCTCGCGGTCGCGACGCAGATCCGCGGTTCGGCGCAGAAGCTGAACCTGGTCGCGGCGCTGATCCGCAACAAGCCGGTCGGCGATGCGATGAGCATCCTGCAGTTCTCGACCAAGGCGATGGCGGTCGACGCGCGCAAGGTGCTGGCCTCGGCCATCGCCAACGCCGAGAACAACCACAACCTCGACGTCGACGCGCTCGTCGTCGCCGAGGCGTCGGTCGGCAAGTCGATCACCATGAAGCGCTTCGCGACCCGCGGCCGTGGCAAGTCCACCCGCATCCTGAAGCCGTTCAGCCGTCTGCGCATCGTCGTGCGCGAGCAGGAAGAAGCATAATGGGTCACAAGAGCAACCCGATCGGCATGCGGCTCCAGATCAACCGCACCTGGGACAGCCGCTGGTTCGCCGAAGGCCATGACTATGGCCAGCTGCTGCTGGAGGATCTCAAGATCCGCGCCTTCATCATGAAGACGCTGCCGCAGGCCGCCATCTCCAAGGTCGTCATCGAGCGTCCGGCCAAGCTGTGCCGCATCTCGATCTTCGCCGCCCGTCCCGGTGTCATCATCGGCAAGAAGGGCTCGGACATCGAGAAGCTGCGCAAGACGATCGGCGCGATGACCAAGTCCGACGTGTCGCTGAACATCGTCGAGATCCGCAAGCCCGAGATCGACGCCAAGCTCGTCGCGCAGGGCATCGCCGACCAGCTGGAGCGCCGTATCGCGTTCCGCCGGGCGATGAAGCGCGCGGTGCAGTCGGCGATGCGCCTGGGTGCCGACGGCATCCGCGTCGCCTGCGGCGGCCGTCTCGGCGGCGCCGAGATCGCGCGTTCGGAAAGCTATCGCGAAGGTCGCGTTCCGCTGCACACGCTGCGCGCGAACATCGATTATGCCGAGGCCCAGGCCCACACGTCCTACGGCGTGTGCGGCGTCAAGGTCTGGGTCTTCAAGGGCGAGATCCTCGGCCATGACCCGATGGCGCAGGACCGGCTGATGATGGAGGCCCAGACCTCCGGCGTCCGCCCGGCCCGCGACGACCGTCGTTAAGGACTGACACGACATGTTGCAGCCAAAGCGCACCAAATTCCGCAAGGCCTTCAAGGGCCGTATCCACGGCGACGCCAAGGGCGGCACCAGCCTCAACTTCGGGTCGTACGGCCTGAAGGCGATGGAGCCGGACCGGATCACCGCACGCCAGATCGAGGCGGCCCGCCGCGCGATCACGCGTCACATCAAGCGCCAGGGGCGTTTGTGGATCCGCATCTTCCCGGACGTGCCGGTCTCGTCGAAGCCCGCCGAAGTCCGCATGGGCTCGGGCAAGGGCAGCCCTGAGTTCTGGGCCGCCCGCGTCAAGCCGGGCCGGATCCTGTTCGAGCTCGACGGCGTCGAGGGCAAGATCGCCGCGGAGGCGTTCGAGCGCGCCGCGATGAAGCTCCCGATCAAAGTCAAGGTCGTCGCCCGCCTGGGTGACACCAGCCACCTCGGAGGCGAGTAACCATGGCAAAGTCTGATTTTCAGAGCCAGAGCGACGACCAGCTGACCGAGAGCCTCGGCCAGCTGAAGCGCGAGCAGTTCAACCTCCGCTTCCAGGCGGCGACGAACCAGCTCGAGAAGCCGAGCCGCGTCAAGGAAGTCCGTCGCGACATCGCGCGGATCAAGACCCTCCAGGCGCAGCGCACCAGCGCTGCTCCTGCCAAGTAAGGAACATCAGATGCCGAAGCGCGTGCTGACCGGACTGATCGTGTCCGACAAGGGCGACAAGACGGTGGTCGTGAACGTGGAGCGCAAGGTCAAGCACCCGCTCTACGGCAAGATCATCCGCCGCTCGAAGAAGTACCACGCCCATGACGAGGCGAACGAGTACAAGCAGGGCGAAACCGTGCGGATCGAAGAGACCGCACCGATCTCCAAGCTGAAGACCTGGAAGGTCGTCGATCGGGTCAACACCCATGCGACGCCCGAGCGGGTCGACGTCGACGCATAATTCTCTGCCGGCTTCGGCCGGCGGATGAACAGGGCAGGGCTTGCGTCCTGCCAGCGGAGTGGTTACAGGGCCGCTCCCCCGGTGCAGTCCGCTGCGCCGGGGTCATTGTTTTAGGCGGGGCTGGGTCGGTATCCACCCCATGAGTAGAGAAGGAAGATGGATCGATGATCCAGATGCAATCCAATCTCGACGTCGCTGACAATAGCGGCGCGAAGCGGGTGCAGTGCATCAAGGTGCTGGGCGGCTCGAAGCGTCGTACCGCCACCGTCGGCGACATCATCGTCGTCAGCATCAAGGAAGCACAGCCCCGCGGCAAGGTGAAGAAGGGTGACGTGCATCGCGCCGTCATCGTCCGCACCGCCAAGGACATCCACCGTGCCGATGGCTCGACCATCCGCTTCGACGGCAACGCCGCCGTCCTGGTCAACAAGAACGAGGAGCCGATCGGCACCCGTATCTTCGGCCCGGTCGTGCGCGAGCTGCGCGGCAAGAAGCACATGAAGATCATCTCTCTCGCTCCCGAGGTGCTGTAATGGCCGCCGCGAAGATCAAGAAGGGTGACCAGGTTGTCGTCCTGTCCGGCAAGGACAAGGGCAAGACCGGCACCGTCACCCAGGCGATGCCGAAGGACGGCAAGGTGATCGTGGGTGGCGTCAACGTCGCGACCCGTCACCGCAAGCCGACCCAGGCGAACCCGCAGGGCGGTCTCGAGAAGGTCGAGGCGCCGCTGCACATCTCGAAGGTCGCGCACGTGACCGCCGACGGCAAGCCGACCCGCGTCCGTTTCGAGACGCAGGATGGCAAGAAGGTCCGCGTGGCCGTGAAGACGGGAGCCAAGATCGATGGCTGATGCCTACAAGCCCCGCATGAAGGGCATCTACGAGGACACGATCATCAAGGCGATGGTCGAGAAGTTCGGCTACAAGAACGTCAACGAGATCCCGCGGATCGAGAAGATCGTGCTCAACATGGGCGTCGGCGAGGCGACCCAGGACAAGAAGCGCGTCGATCAGGCCGCATCCGAGATGGAGTTGATCGCGGGCCAGAAGCCGGTGATCACCAAGGCGAAGAAGTCGATCGCGCAGTTCAAGCTGCGTGAGGGCATGCCGATCGGCGTTAAGGTCACCCTTCGCCGCGAGCGCATGTACGAATTCCTCGACCGGTTCATCACGATCGCGCTGCCCCGCGTCCGCGACTTCCGTGGCCTCAACCCGAAGAGCTTCGACGGCCGTGGCAATTACGCCTGCGGCATCAAGGAGCAGATCGTGTTCCCGGAGATCAACTATGACCGCATCGACAAGGTGCGCGGCATGGACGTGATCGTCACCACCACCGCGAAGACCGACGACGAGGCGCGCGAGCTGCTGCGTCTGTTCGGCTTCCCGTTCCCTCAGCCCGAGGCTGAGCAGCAGAAGCAGGCTGCGTGAGCAGCGCTGCCGTCCTGAAGTAAGGAAGAGAGCTTAAGTCCATGGCGAAACTGAGTTCGATCAACAAGAATGAGCGTCGCAAGAAGCTTGTGAAGCAATATGCTCCCAAGCTGGCGAAGCTGAAGGCGATGGCCAATGACCTGAGCCTCGACGAGAGCGAGCGGCTGATCGCCCGCCTCAAGATGGCGGAACTGCCGCGCAACGCGAACCCGACCCGGATCCGCAACCGTTGCGAGATCACCGGCCGCCCGCGTGCCTATTACCGCAAGTTCCGTCTCGCCCGTGTGATGCTCCGCGATCTGGCCAATAAGGGCATGATCCCCGGTCTCACCAAGTCGAGCTGGTAAGGAATCATCATGGCAGTGACCGATCCCCTGGGTGACCTGCTCACCCGCATCCGCAACGGCCAGCGCGCCAAGAAGGACTCCGTCCTCTCGCCGGCGTCGAAGCTGCGCATCCGCGTGCTCGACGTGCTGCAGCGCGAAGGCTATATCCGTGGCTATAGCGACGAGCAGATGGGCCCCGCCGCGGGCGTTCGCATCGAGCTGAAGTATTTCGAAGGCCAGCCGGCGATCAAGCATGTCGCGCGCGTCTCGAAGCCCGGCCGCCGCGTCTATTCCGGTTCGCAGGAACTGCCGCGCGTCCGCAACGGCCTCGGCATCACCATCGTCTCGACGCCGCGTGGCGTTCTGTCCGACGCGGAAGCGCGCGAGCAGAATGTCGGTGGCGAAGTGCTCGCGGAGGTCTTCTGATGAGCCGCATCGGCAAGAAGTCGGTCCCCGTACCGGCGAACGTCACCCCGACGATCAGCAACGGCGTCATCAGCATGAAGGGCCCCAAGGGCACCCTGACCATGCCGATGCGCG
The DNA here is from genome assembly GCF_000632225.1 of Sphingomonas sp. RIT328. Lineage (GTDB taxonomy): Bacteria > Pseudomonadota > Alphaproteobacteria > Sphingomonadales > Sphingomonadaceae > Sphingomonas > Sphingomonas kyungheensis. Next base: position 35,741 of record NZ_JFYV01000020.1, on the reverse strand, counting down.
ATGAGATCAGCTACACGCTGGAAGACGGCGGCATCTCGGTGCAGCCGGCGAATGACACCAAGCGCGCCCGTGCCTTCTGGGGCATGCAGCGCACGATGGTGCAGAACCTCGTCACCGGCGTGACCGACGGCTTTACCAAGAAGCTGCTCATCACCGGCGTTGGCTATCGCGCCGCGGCGCAGGGTCGCACGCTCAAGTTGCAGCTCGGCTACAGCCACGACGTCAACATCGACGTGCCGGAAGGCATCGAGGTCAAGACGCCCGACGCGACGACCGTCGAGATCAGCGGCTCGGACAAGCAGAAGGTCGGCCAGCTGGCCGCGGAAATCCGTCAGTGGCGCAAGCCCGAGCCGTACAAGGGCAAGGGCATCAAGTACGACGGCGAGTTCATCTTCCGCAAGGAAGGGAAAAAGAAGTAATGAGCACCAAGGGTCTCTCTCTCTTCGCGAAGCGCCGTCGGCGCAATCGTACCGCGCTGAAGGCGCGTGCCGGCACCCGTCCGCGGCTGTCGGTGCATCGTTCGGGCAAGCACATCTATGCCCAGGTCATCGACGACGTCGCCGGCAAGACCGTCGCGTCGGCCTCGACGCTGGAAAAGGACGTGCGCGACCAGTCGGGCGCGAACATCGCGGCGGCGACGGCCGTCGGCACCCGCGTGGCGGAAGCGGCGAAGGCCGCGGGCGTGACGCAGGTCGTGTTCGATCGCGGTGGCTTCCTGTTCCATGGCCGCGTCAAGGCGCTGGCGGAAGCGGCGCGTGCCGCCGGATTGGAGTTCTAATATGGCTGACGAGAACAACGTGCAGCCCGCAGCGGCTGAAGGCGCCACCCCGGACGCCGGCGCAGCGCAGGGCGGCCAGCAGGGCGGCTTCGCCGGCCGTGGCGGTCCGCGTGGCGGCCGTGGCGGCGGCAGCGGTCGCGGTCCCGGTGGCCCCGGCGGCAATCGTGGTGGTCGTGACGGCGGCCGTGGCGGTCGTCGCGACGATCGTCGCGGCGGTCAGGACGACGGCGGTGAAGAGCTGATCGAGAAGCTGGTCCACATCAACCGCGTCTCGAAGACGGTGAAGGGCGGCAAGCGCTTCGGCTTCGCGGCGCTGGTCGTCGTGGGCGACGGCAAGGGCCGGGTCGGCTTCGGTCACGGCAAGGCGCGCGAAGTGCCGGAAGCCATCTCCAAGGCCACTGCGGCCGCGAAGAAGGCGATGGTCCGCGTGCCGCTCAAGGACGGTCGCACGCTGCATCACGACGGCAACGGCCACTTCGGTGCCGGTCGCGTGACGCTGCGCTCGGCGCCGCAGGGCACCGGCATCATCGCGGGTGGCCCGATGCGCGCCATCTTCGAATCGCTCGGCGTGGCCGACGTGGTGACCAAGTCGGTCGGTACGTCCAACCCGTACAACATGATCCGCGCCACCTTCGAGGCGCTGGGGGATCAGACTTCGCCGAAGTCGGTCGCACAGCGTCGTGGCAAGAAGATCGCCGACCTGCTCGGCCGCGGTGGGTCGCAGACCGCCGAGGCGGATGCTGCGGCCGTCGTGGAGTAATCGAAATGGCGACGATCAAGATCAAGCAGACCGGTTCGCCGATCCGCCGCACCAAGGATCAGCGCGCGACGCTGATCGGCCTCGGCCTCAACAAGATGCACAAGGTCTCGGAGCTGCAGGACAGCCCCGAGGTCCGCGGGATGATCCGCAAGGTGCAGCACATGGTCGAAGTGCAGGGCTAAGCCCTCGCTCCGAACCCAGTGACAAATACGGGGAAGGGGGCTAGGCGGCCCCCTTCCTTTTTCCATCAGCGCGACAAAAGCGAAAGCGAGTGCATATCATGAAACTGAACGATCTCCGCGACAACCAGGGTGCCCGCAAGTCCAAGATCCGCGTCGGACGCGGTATCGGCTCGGGCAAGGGCAAGACGGGCGGCCGCGGCGTCAAGGGTCAGAAGAGCCGCGAGGGCGTCAGCATCGCCGGCTTCGAAGGCGGCCAGATGCCGCTCCACATGCGTCTGCCGAAGCGCGGCTTCAACAACATCTTCGCCAAGGATTATGCCGAGGTGAACACCGGCGCGATCCAGAAGGCGATCGATTCGGGCAAGCTGTCGGCCGAGGGCACGATCGACCAGGCGGCGCTCAAGGCGGCCGGCCTCGTCCGTGGCGGCAAGGACGGCGTGCGTCTGCTCGCCAAGGGTGAGCTGACCACCAAGCTCGCCTTCCACGTCGCCGGCGCTTCGGCGGGTGCGCGTGCGCAGGTCGAGAAGACCGGCGGTTCGCTCGATATCCCGACGATCGTCCCCGCCGCCGAGAAGGCTGCCGCCAAGAAGGGCGTGCAGTACAAGGCGCGTCAGGAAAAGAAGGCGTCGTTCAAGGCGTAACGCCGGTTGTCTCCATTCGCCTTGCCGGACCGGGTTCGGCAGGGCGGGGAGCGACCGCGGGCTCGATAAAGAGCCGAACGTCGAGCGTCGCGATTAGACAAGGCGCGTTGAGCGCTTATATGAGCGGCGGGGCGGTTCAAACGCATCCCGCCGTTTTTGTTTCCAGGACACACGCATGGCATCCGCAGCCGACCAGATGGCGCAAAGCATCAGCCTCGCGAAATTCGCGCAGGCGACCGACCTCAAGAAGCGGCTGTGGTTCACGATCGGCGCGCTGATCGTCTTCCGGCTGCTGAGCTATGTGCCGTTGCCGGGCATCGACCCGACTGCGCTCGGCCTGCTCAGCCAGCGCACCACGGGCGGCGTGCTCGATTTCTTCAACACCTTCTCGGGCGGATCGCTCAGCCGCATGTCGCTGATCGCGCTCGGCGTGATGCCGTACATCACCGCCTCGATCGTCGTGCAGCTGTCGACCTCGCTGTCGCCGCAGCTCGCCGCGATCAAGAAGGAGGGCGAATCGGGCCGCAAGAAGCTCAACCAGTACACCCGCTACGGCACCGTCGCGCTGACCGCGATCCAGGGCTATTTCATCGCCGTCGGGCTCGAGGCGCTGTCGGCGAGCAACGGCGTCGCCGCGGTGATCGAGCCGGGCATGACCTTCCGCATCGCCGCGGTGATCTCGCTGATCGGCGGCACGATGTTCCTGATGTGGCTGGGCGAGCAGATCACCAGCCGCGGCATCGGCAACGGCGTGTCGCTCATCATCATGGCCGGCATCGTCGCGCATCTGCCGACGACCCTGGTCAATCTGCTCGAGGGCGGCCGGTCCGGGTCGATCGACGCGGTGCGGCTGATCGGCATCATCGTCGCGGTCGTCGCGCTGATCCTGTTCATCTGCTTCATGGAGCGCGCGCAGCGCCGCATCCTGATCCAATATCCCAAGCGCCAAACGCAGCGCGGCATGCAGGCGGATCGCAGCCACCTGCCGCTCAAGATCAACACCGCGGGCGTCATCCCGCCAATTTTCGCCTCGTCGCTGCTGCTGATGCCGCTGACGATCAGCCAGTTCGCCGGCCAGCGCGTCGCGGGTCAGTCGAAGTGGGGCGATTTCATCATCACCCTCAACCAGTATCTGGCGCACGGCCAGCCGGTGTACATGGCACTCTACGCCGCCGGCATCATCTTCTTCTCGTTCTTCTACACCGCGATCGTCTTCAATCCGGAAGAGACCGCCGACAATCTGAAGCGCTATGGCGGGTTCATCCCCGGCATCCGCCCGGGCAAGAACACCGAGAATTATTTCGACTATGTGCTGACGCGGATCACCGTGATCGGGGCGGCCTATCTGACGATCATCTGCCTGCTGCCGGAATATCTGGTGTCGGCGCTGTCGATCCCCTTCTATCTCGGCGGCACCAGCCTGCTGATCGTCGTCAACGTGACGATGGATACGGTGACGCAGATCCAGAGCCATCTGCTGGCGCATCAATATGGCGACCTGATCAAGAAGGCGAAGCTGAAGGGCGGGCGCCTCCGTTAATCTCGGTCCACGAGCCAAACAGGGAGTGCTCGCGTGAACATCATCCTTCTCGGGCCGCCAGGGGCGGGCAAGGGCACCCAGGCGCAGGCGCTGATGGCGACGCGCGGGATGCAGCAATTGTCGACCGGCGACATGCTGCGCGCTGCGGTCAAGGCGGGCACGCCCGTCGGGCTGCAGGCCAAGGCGGTGATGGAGGCGGGCGAGCTCGTCTCCGACGCGATCGTCTCGGCGCTGATCGGCGAGCGGCTCGATCAGGGGGTCGGGGGCGGCGCGATCTTCGACGGCTATCCGCGCACCGCCGCGCAGGCGATGGCGCTTGACGAACTGCTCGACGCGCGCGGCATGACGCTCGACCACGTCATCGAGCTGGAAGTGGACGAGGCGGCGTTGATCGAGCGCGTCGAGGGCCGCTACACCTGCGCGACCTGCGGTGAGGGCTATCACGACCGGTTCAAGCTGCCGGCGGTGGCGGGCGTCTGCGACGTCTGCGGCGGCACCGAATTCAAGCGCCGTCCCGACGACAATGCCGCGACGGTGCAGACGCGGATGGCCGAATATCGCGCCAAGACCGCGCCGATCCTGCCGATCTACGAAGCGCGCGGGCTGGTGCAGCGCGTCAACGGCATGGCCGACATCGATCACGTCACGCAGGCGATCGCGACGATCCTCGACGGCGAGGCGTAACGGCGCGGGAGGGTATTTGCCGCGTTGGCGGTTGGTGTTCTCCCTTCGCTTCTCCCCTAATCTGGTCATCCCGGCGAAGGCCGGGATCCATGGATACGGTGTCGCCAGCGACTGCGCGCCTCATCCTTGTTCCGTGTCCATGGATCCCGGCTTTCGCCGGGATGACGAAGGAAGGGGAGATGTCACGCCCCCGCATCCCCTCACATTGCCACGGCTATGAATTTAATGTCATAATCCGGTCACGGCCCCGCTACCTTGGCGAGCCTAAGTTGTGCCTCACGGTCGCAGCAACGGTCGGCAAGGTTGACGAGATCGGTACCCGACACTCCCGGGGGTGCCGTAGGGGCCGGCGGAAGGGATGCTTTCCGCCGGTCTTTCCGTTGGGAATGGAGGCGTGAGCAAACCATCGTGAGCCGCAAGATCCTGATCGTCGAGGATGATAGCTCGACCGCCGCCTATCTCGCCAAGGGCCTGTCCGAGGCCGGCTATTCCGTCGAATCCGCGCGGGATGGCCGAGACGGCCTGTTCCTCGCCAGCGAGGGAATCTTCGACCTGATCATCGCCGACCGGATGTTGCCGGGCCTCGACGGCCTGTCGATGGTCAGCGCGATCCGCGCCGCGGGCATCGATACGCCGGTACTGGTGCTGTCCGCGCTCGCCGCGGTCGACGATCGCGTCGACGGCCTCAAGGCCGGCGCCGACGACTATCTCTGCAAGCCCTTCTCCTTCGCCGAACTGTCGGCGCGGATCGAGGCGCTCGTCCGCCGCAGCGATCGTGTCGCCACCGAGCCGACCAAGACCAAGCTCGCGGTCGGCGATCTGGAGATCGACCTGCTCGCCCGCCACGTCACCCGCGCCGGCCGCAACATCCCGCTCGGCGCGCGTGAGTTCAACCTGCTCGAATTCCTCGCCCGCCACGCCGGCCAGGTGGTCACCCGCACGATGATGCTCGAGAAGATCTGGAACTATCATTTCGATCCGGGTTCGAACGTCGTCGACGTGCATATCGGCCGCCTGCGTCGCAAGCTCGAGGACGGTTTCCCGTCGCCGATCCTGCACACCGTGCGCGGTGCCGGTTATCGTCTTGCGGCCGATCCCGTCTAATCGAGGTTCGCTTTTGACGATGGCTCGGCTAGGTCGGGTCATGCGTCTGTCCGTCACCGCCCGCATCGCCCTGCTGTCGATCGCGCTGGCGCTGGTATCCAACCTCGTGCTGGTTGGTTTCGTGTGGAAACAGACGGATGCGGCGGTGCTCGGCACCGTCCGGCGCGAGACGATCGAGCAATCCGATGCGATGCGGGCGATCTACCGGGCCGATGGCCTGACCGCGGTGACCGAGGCGATCGAACATGCCCGCGTCGCCGGTGACACCGCGCTCCTGCTCGCGGTGCTCGACCGCAGCGGCACCCGCATCGCCGGCTATGCGCCCGCGCGCATCCCGGTGCCGCTGACCCCGACCACCTTCCGCGTCGCCGATTTCGATCCCGGCGCCGCCACCAACGACATCGGCTATACGCTGCGCCCGATCGGCGACCACTGGCTGCTGACCGGGCGGCGGCTCGATCTCGTCGAGGCGGAGCGGCATGCGATCGAGGATGCGCTGGCGGTGGCGGTGCTGCTGTCGCTGGTGCTCGGCGTCGCGGCGGGGCTGGTCCTCGCCCGCTATGTCGGGATGCGGCTCAACCGCATCGCCGCGGTGATCGAGGCGGCGGGGGAGGGCGATCTGTCGCGCCGCGTGCCGGTCGCGCCGGCGCGTCGCGACGCCTTCGACCGGCTCGCCAACCAGCTCAACCTGATGCTCGCCAAGCTCGAACGGCTGATGGTCGAGCTGCGCGTCGTCACCGATTCGATGGCGCACGATCTGCGCTCGCCGCTGACCCGGCTGCGCACCAAGACCGAACAGGCGGTGCTGATCGCCGATCCCGCGGCGCGCGAGGCGGCGCTCGGCGGCCTGCTGGTCGAGACCGACCTGGTCATGCGGATGCTGACGATGGTGATCGAGATCAGCCGCTCCGAATCGGTGTCGCGCGAACGCTTCATCCTCGTCGAGCCGGCCGAACTGGTCGAGGAGATCGCCGAACTTTACGAGCCGGTGGCGGAAGAGGCGGGCTTCGCCTTCACCGTCGCGATCGATCCGTCGGCGCCGGCGATGCTGCTGCACCGCGAACTGCTCAGCCAGGCGATCACCAATCTGATCGACAATGCCCTGAAACATGCGGCGAGCGGCAAGACGCTCACGCTGCGCCTCGTCTGTCACGCGCAGGAGATTGCGATCCAGGTCGAGGATCGCGGCAGCGGCATCGCGGTGGCCGATCGCGCACAGGCGCTCAAGCGCTTCGGTCGCCTCGACGCGGCGCGCACCACGCCGGGGGCGGGGCTTGGCATGGCGCTGATCGAGGCGGTGGCGCGGTTGCACAACGGCCGGTTCGAGCTTGCCGACAACGTGCCGGGACTGGTCGCGCGGATCGTGCTGCCGGTGACGTGAACGGCCGGCCCGGGTTTATCGAGGTCCGGCGCTCACACGCTCCGTCACCAGCCCGCATCCTGAACCCCGCGCCGTCCCCCGCGATCCGGACGCTCGTCGCGTTTCATGCCCGGCCGATGGTTAACCTCTTGTCAGGCGCAGCGGGATAAGGCTGGAGCCGGTTGAGCGTGCGGCCGGGGGGCTGCGCGGGGGCTTTGCGCCGGTGACGGCAAGAGGAGCATTATGCTTGGGGCGATCGTCTTTACGTACAGCATGCTGATGAGTTTCGTTCTGCAGGGCGCGAGCCGCAACGCCAGGCTGGCGCGGCCCAATCCGCCGATGCTGCAATATGTCGGCTATCTGCTCTGCGGCCTGTCGGCAGGGCTGTCGATCATGCTGCTGATCATGGCCTTCACCGCCAGGGCGCCGTTCCCGCTGATGTGACGGGCGCGGGCGCGCACCGGCCGTGATTGGCGACGGGAACCAGTCGCTTGACACCGCGTTTGCGCGCGCCTACCTGCACCGGTCTTCGACATACCGGTATCCGGCGACGCGCGGACTGCGCTCGTCGCCTTTTGCGTGAAATGCGGACCGCCGGTGTGGTGCGAAGGATGCGACGAGATGGAGCGCGTGCGGCCATGCCGTGCTCCGTGGAGCTAGGAGAAACATTTCATGGCACGTATCGCGGGTGTCAACATCCCGACCAACAAGCGCGTGGTGATCGCGCTGACCTACATCCACGGCATTGGCCTGACCAAGTCGAAGGAAATCACTGCCAAGCTGAACATCGCGCCCGAGCGTCGTGTTCAGGACCTGACCGATCAGGAAGTGCTCCAGATCCGCGAGACGATCGACGCCGATCACACCGTGGAAGGCGATCTGCGTCGCGAAACCGCGATGAACATCAAGCGCCTGATGGATCTCGCCTGCTACCGTGGCCTGCGTCACCGCAAGGGCCTGCCGGTCCGCGGCCAGCGCACGCACACCAACGCGCGCACCCGCAAGGGCAAGGCGAAGCCGATCGCGGGCAAGAAGAAGTAATTCGTCCGGGGGACGAATTGCTCCGCCGGAGGCTGGTACGAGGCTGATTGCCTCCCGGCTTCCGCCTCAGGACTAAAGGTCAGGAATACCCATAATGGCACGTGAACCGCAGCGTATTCGCCGTCGCGAACGCAAGAACATCACCGCCGGCGTCGCGCACGTGAACGCCAGCTTCAACAACACCATGATCACCATCACCGACGCGCAGGGCAATGCCATCTCGTGGTCGTCGGCCGGTGCGATGGGCTTCAAGGGCAGCCGCAAGTCGACGCCGTACGCCGCGCAGGTCGCTGCGGAAGACGCCGGCAAGAAGGCCGCCGAGCACGGCGTCCGCACCCTTGAAGTCGAGGTCAAGGGCCCGGGTTCGGGCCGCGAATCGGCGCTTCGCGCGCTGCAGGCGGTCGGTTTCCAGATCACCTCGATCCGCGACGTCACCTCGATCCCGCACAATGGCGTGCGGCCGTCGAAGCGTCGCCGCGTCTGATCTTCCACGCGCCGGCTGACGAGTCGGCGCGTTTTTCTCCCGGCTGGAGCTGCCCCCGTTCCGGCCCAAATTAGGGGACACCTGTGTCTGTCAATGCAAAGAACTGGCAGGAACTGAAGAAGCCCAACGGCCTTGAGAAAAAGGGCGGCGACGGCAAGCGGAAGGCGACCTTCGTCGCCGAGCCGCTGGAGCGTGGCTTCGGCCTGACGCTCGGCAACGCATTGCGTCGCGTGCTGCTCTCCTCGCTGCAGGGCGCGGCCGTGACCTCGATCAAGATCGAGAACGTGCTGCACGAATTTTCGAGCCTCGCCGGCGTGCGCGAGGACGTCACCGACATCGTCCTCAACGTCAAACAGATCGCGATCCGCATGCAGGGCGAAGGCCCCAAGCGGCTCCAGCTGTCGGCGACGGGTCCGGGCGAGGTCAAGGCCGGCGATATCGCCGTGTCGGGCGACATCGAGGTGATGAACCCCGATCTCGTGCTCTGCCACCTCGATGAGGGCGCGACGCTCAACATGGAGCTGACCGCCGATATCGGGAAGGGCTATGTCCCGGCGACCGCCAACCGTCCGGCCGATGCGCCGATCGGCCTGATCCCGGTCGACGCGCTCTACTCGCCGGTGCGCCAGGTGTCGTACAAGGTCGACCCGACCCGCGTCGGTCAGGACCTCGATTATGACAAGCTGACGCTGACGATCGAGACCGACGGCACCGTCACGCCCGAGGATGCGGTGGCCTATGCCGGCCGTATCCTGCAGGACCAGCTCGCGCTGTTCGTGCACTTCGACGATTCGGCGATCACCCGTTCGTCCGCTCCGATCGGCCAGGCGGCTGCTCCGGCGGCTGGCGGCGACGCGGCCGGCGACACGCAGCAGATCAACCGCTATCTGCTCAAGAAGGTCGACGAGCTCGAACTGTCGGTGCGTTCGGCCAACTGCCTCAAGAACGACAATATCATCTATATCGGTGATCTCGTCGGCAAGACCGAGGCGGAGATGCTCCGGACCCCGAACTTCGGCCGCAAGTCGCTCAACGAGATCAAGGAAGTCCTCTCGTCGATGGGCCTGCGCCTCGGCATGGAGATCCCGGGCTGGCCGCCCGAGAACATCGAAGAGATGGCCAAGAAGCTCGAGCAGGAGATCATGGGCTGAGCCGCAGCGGGATAGCCCTGCTATCTCGAAGACGGCGATAGCCCGGCCGACGGGCAGGAGCGCGACACAGTCGCAATCCTGCCCGTCCGACGTGACCGATGCGGCTTCGCCGCATCGCCACCCGGCGGCCCCAGGAACGCGCGTCCACCGTGCGATCCGATCTGTACAAGGGCCCGAATGGCGGTGGCCCGTTACGAACCGCCTGGTCTGGGGATTCCGTCAAACGGCCCCTTAACGAACGAAGGAATTATCTATGCGTCATCGCGTCGGCGGCCGGAAGCTGCAGCGTACCTCGGCCCATCGTCTGGCCCTGTTCCGCAACCAGTCGGCCGCGCTCATCAAGCATGAGCAGATCACCACCACCGTCGCCAAGGCGAAGGAACTGCGTCCCTACGTCGAGAAGCTGGTCACGCTCGCCAAGAAGGGCGGCCTGTCGAACCGTCGTCTGGCGCACGCCCGCCTGCTCGACGATGCGCAGCTGGTGAAGCTGTTCGACGTGCTCGCCGAGCGCTATGCGAACCGCAACGGCGGCTATACCCGCATCATCAAGGCCGGCATCCGCGCCTCGGACGCCGCGCCGATGGCGATCATCGAGTTCGTCGACCGTGACGTCTCGGCGAAGGGCCAGGATTCGGGTCCGGTCCAGTCGGACGAGGATTTCGACGAAGCCGCCTGATTGGCGTTTCGCTTTGTTCGAAGACGAAGGGCGCGCCCGCACGGCGCGCCCTTTTTTTGTGCCGGTAACCGTTGTGTCAGATATAGACCTATATACTATCCAGACACAGGGAATGCGGGGGCAGTCCATGCTGTATCGGTGGAGGATCGTCGTTCCGGCACTGGCGGCATCGGCCTGCGCCTATCAGCCGCAGCGCACGCCGATCTCGACACCGAGTTCCGAGCGTCTGCAAATGGAGCGCCGCGGTGCATATGTCGGGGCAGGCAGTGTTGGCCTTATCGGCGGCCTGTTCGCGCTGAGGGCGCTGGGGATCGGCAAGCCGGCGGCGCAGGACGAGGCAAACGACCTGCGTCGCCAAGGCGACCACATCCGCGATCCCGCCGGAACCGATGCCGGCACCGTACCGCTCGTCCTCAAGCTGCCGCCCGGCCTGCAATAACCGCTGGTGCCAAAATCGGCTGGCGGAGTCCGCCCGCTTTGCTATGCGGGCGCGCATGCAGCATACCGACACCATCCTGATCGTCGATTTCGGCAGCCAGGTGACCCAGCTCATCGCCCGCCGCGTCCGCGAAGCCGGCGTCTACAGCGAAGTCGCGCCGTTCCAGTCCGCCGAAGAGGCGTTCGACCGGCTCAAGCCCGCCGGCATCATCCTGTCGGGCGGACCCGCCTCGGTCACGCTCGACCATAGCCCGCGCGCGCCGCAGCGCTTCTTCGAGGCCGGCGTGCCGATCCTCGGCATCTGCTACGGTCAGCAGCTGATGAGCCGGCAGCTCGGCGGCAATGTCATCGTCTCCGGCGACGGCGGCGAGTTCGGCAAGGCCTATGTCGAGGTGAAGGCGCCCTGCGCGCTGTTCGACGGCCTGTGGGCGACGGGCGAGCGCCATCAGGTGTGGATGAGCCACGGCGACAAGGTCGATGCGATCCCGCCCGGCTTCACGCCCGTAGCCACTTCGGAAGGCGCGCCTTATGCGATCGTCGCCGACGAGGCGCGCCGCTTCTACGGCGTCCAGTTCCACCCGGAGGTGGTGCATACCCCGGACGGCGGCAAGCTGATCGCCAATTTCGCGCGGCGCGTCTGCGGCCTCGCCGGCGACTGGACGATGGCCGAGTTCCGCGCCGCCAAGATCGCCGAGATCCGCGCGCAGGTCGGTGATGCCAAGGTGATCTGCGGCCTGTCGGGCGGTGTCGATTCGTCGGTCGCCGCTTTGCTGATCCACGAGGCGATCGGCGACCAGCTCACCTGCGTCTTCGTCGACGGCGGCATCCTGCGGGCAGGGGAGGCCGAACAGGTCGTCAGCCTGTTCCGCGGCCATTACCATATCCCGCTCGTCCATGTGGAGGCGCAGGACCTGTTCATGGACGGCCTCGCCGGCGTCACCGATCCCGAGGCGAAGCGCAAGTTCATCGGCAAGACCTTCATCGACGTGTTCGAGGCGGAGGCGAAGAAGATCGGCGGAGCGGATTTCCTCGCGCAGGGCACGCTCTACCCCGACGTGATCGAGAGCGTCAGCTTCACCGGTGGCCCGTCGGTGACGATCAAGAGCCACCACAATGTCGGTGGCCTGCCCGAGCGGATGAACATGAAGCTCGTCGAGCCCTTGCGCGAATTGTTCAAGGACGAGGTGCGCGCGCTGGGCCGCGAACTGGGGCTGCCCGAGGTCTTCGTCGGCCGCCACCCCTTCCCGGGGCCGGGCCTCGCGATCCGCATCCCGGGCGAGGTGACGCGCGAGCGCTGCGACATCCTGCGCAAGGCGGATGCGATCTATCTCGAGGAGATCCGCAACGCCGGCCTCTACGATGCGATCTGGCAGGCGTTCGCGGTGCTGCTGCCGGTGCGCACCGTCGGTGTGATGGGCGACGGTCGCACCTACGACCATGTGCTGGCGTTGCGCGCGGTCACCTCGACCGACGGCATGACCGCCGAGGTCTTCGATTTCCCGAGCGACTTCCTGCCGCGCGTCGCGACGCGGATCGTCAACGAGGTCCGCGGCGTCAACCGCGTCGTCTACGATTACACGAGCAAGCCGCCCGGCACGATCGAATGGGAATGATCGGACGCCCGTGAACGGCGCGGGCAGCGATGCCCGCGCCGTTCGTGCCTTGTGGCGCGCCCCGCAGCGCCGCTAACGCGACAGGGAGTCGCGATAGCGGAGCAGGGCCTCGGGCTCGTCGGTCTGCAGGATGGTGACGCCGTCGCGGTACAGACGGCCCCAGACCCGGTCGGGATCGCGCAGCGCCTGGATGTCGCCGCCGTAATCGGCGAGGAATCCCTCCCACAAGGTGTTGATCCACAGCCGCACGCGATGCGCGCGCGCGATGGCGGCGATGGCGGGCAAGTGCTCCGCCGCCATCCGCGGCAGCTCGACGCCGATCGGATGGGCGCCGGTCACCTGCCGCGTCACGATCGCGGCGATATTCGCCTTGCCCTGCGCATTGAGCGGGATCGGCATATAGGGCAGCGCGTCGAACGGCGGCAGCGCCGCCATGGCCGGCGTATCCGGGCCGACCTCGCTTTTGATGATGATCTGCCGGGTCATGCCGGCCCGGCGCACCGCGGCGGCGACCTCGACATAGATGTTCGCCTTGATGTCGAGGTTGAGGATGATCCGCCCCTTGGCGAGCGCGAGCATCTGGTCGAGCGTCAGCATTCGTTCGTCGGTCGGCGCCGCATGCGGCCCGCCCTCGTCGTCGCGCAGCCGCAGCGCCGCGAGCTGCGCCCAGGTCAGTCGGTCGACCGCGCCGCTGCCGTCGGTGGTGCGGTCGACGGTGGCGTCGTGAATCATCACCAGCACGCCGTCGGCGGAGCGCCGCACGTCGGTCTCCATCACGTCCGCGCCGATCGCGACGCAGCGTTCGAGCGCCGCGCGCGAATTTTCCGGCACCGACTGCGGCTGTCCGTGGCGCGGCGCCGGATTGTGGCAGCCGCGGTGCGCGACGACGACGATGCCGCCGTCCGGGTTCATCAGCCGTGCCGCGATCGCCGCGACCCCGCCGGGCGGAGCCGCGGCCGCGGCGGGCGTCGCCGCGAGCGCGAGCGCGGCGATGATGGTCCTGCTGGTCATGACGATCCTCTCAGAAGCGGGGCGTGACGCGGAGGCCGAGCCAGAAGGTGGTCGGCACCGAATAGCTGTCCTTGAGCAATGTCCGGCCGGGGCCGGTCAGGCTGGTGATGCGGTGGTGGGTGACGTTGCCGATCTGTCCGATCAGGCTGACGCCCGAGGCCATCCTGTACGTCGCCGACAGATCGACCTGGCTGCGCGGCGCCCAATAGAGGTCCTGCCAGCTGATGTTGCTGATGATCGTGCGCAACGCCTTGCCCTGTCGGTTCCACGCGGCGCGCAATTCGAAGCCGCCGGCATTGTAGAAGCCGGTGATGTTGAGCGCCCGGTCGGGCTGGCCGACGAGGCGATCGAGCGAGCGCGAGACGAGCGTCGTGGTCGTCCCCGAACCGGTCTTGGTCGTCACCGAATAGGGCACGGTCATCCGCCCGTTGAGCAGCGCCGCATTGGCCGACAGGCCGAAGCCGCTGAGGAAGCCGGCGACCGGCCGCAACGTGTTGAGGATCAGCGACCCCTCCAGGCCGCGGATATGCGCGGCGGCGGCGTTGGCCGGCGTGCTGATGCTGGCGTTGGCATAGGTCGTGCCGTCGAAGGTGAAGGGCGCGATGCTGGTCAGCGTGAAGATCTCGTTGCTGATCCGCTTGTCGAACGCGGCGAGCGACGCCATCCCGCCGAAGGGCGTAAGCCGCACGTCGGCGGCGAGGTCGAGATTGTTGGACACGCGCGGGCGAATGTCCGGCGCGCCGATCGTGACCTTCACGTCGACCGCATTGGCTTGGCCGACGTCATTGGGACTGGCGAAGCTGATCGAGGTGCGCGCGGCATAAGCGTCATAGGGCGGGCGGCCGAGCGTACGGCTGGCGCCGGCGCGCAGATCGAGCAGCGGCGTCGCATGGAAGGTCAGCACCGTCGACGGCAGCAGGTAGCGATAGGACGAGCCCGTCGTCCGGTCGGCATAGACATAGGCCGCGCGTGCCTTGTCATAGGCCCGCTGGCGGCCGACCGTGGTCTGCGTCGTGTCGTCGTAGCGCAGCCCGACCTGCAGGTTGAGCTGTTCGCCGCGATAGCTCGCCAGGCCATAGGCGCCGAACAGCGTTTCGCGGTGGGTGAAATCGTCCTGATTGCTGAAGGCGAGCTGGTCGGTGGCGTTATAGGCGGTGCGTGGCGCCGCCTCGACCTGCGCACGGGCGCGCACCGGATCGATCGCGAACAGCGTGTAGCCGAGATACGGCATCACTGCATTCGAGGGGCCGAGCACATCCGCCATCTTGAGCGCCGGCGCGGTGGCATTGGGCTGATATTCGGTGCGGCCGATGTCGAACCGCGGGCGGTCGTCGGTATAGGCCAGCCCGACGGCGGCCCCCAGGCCGCGATCGCCGCGGCCCTGATTGACCTTGTAATCGAGCCGCGTCGTCACGATCCGGTTGCCCGCCGCCCGGACATAGTCGCTCGCCGGCCGCCAGTAGAGCAGGCTGTAGTTCGCGAGATTGGTATAGGCGGCTTCGGCAATCGGGAAACGCTGGTCGAAGCCCGACGTATCGTAGGTGAAGGCATAGTCCTTGGTCGCGTTGACCGTCGGGCCGTTGCCCCTGGTGGTCGTCGCCACCGCCACCTGACGGGAGAGATTGGTGGCATATTTGACCATGAAGATGGGCTCGCGATAGGTCGCGTTCGAGAGCGACGCGCGCCAGCTGAGCAGCTGATGTGCCGCCGGCCGCCAGCTGACCCCCGCCTGCACGAGCCGGGTGCGCGCGGTGGTGATCTGATTGGCATAGCCGACCTCGACGTCACCGCCCGGATAGCTGCCCGAGGTCGCGGTCTGGTTGAAGACGCGATTGCGGTTGCGCGGATCGATGATGATCTCGTTGCGCTCCATATCGTCGCGGAAGACGTAATAGCCGCCGGTGACGAAGGCATCGACGTCGGCGGCGACATGCGCCTCCAGCTTGCCGGTGATGCCGAACCGGTCGCGCTGGTTCATGACGTACCAATATTTGTCCTGCTGCGGCACCGCATAGCCATTGCCGAGCGCATTGCCGGCGAGCAGCGCGCCGGCATCACTGTAGAAGCTGTAATGGACGGTGTCGGTGGTCATGTGCGTTTCGGTGAAGCTCGCCAGCGTCTGGTAATTGGCGGACAGCGTCAGGCCGAACTGCTTCGCCGGGCCGAAGGTGGTGCTCGCGGTCGCGATCAGGCGGTAGCCGGGATCGCGCTGGTCGCGGGGCTTGCCGTTGTCGCTCGCATGGCCGAGCGAACCTTCGGCGGTGATGAACGGCTTGCCGCCATTCTCGAATGCCGAGCGGGTGATGAGGTTGATCGCGCCGCCGGTGGCGTTGGGATCGAGATCGGCGGTGAAGGTCTTCACCACCTGGATCTCGCTGACCATCGACGACGGCAGGATGTCGAGCCGCACGCCGCGGGTGATCGACCCCAAGGTGCCGTTGGGCGTGCCGGGCGAGGCGATCGTCAGCCCGTCGATCGTGACGCTGTTGTAGCTCGGCCCGAGCCCGCGCAGCACCGGCGTCGCCGCCTCGTCGCGCGGATGCTCGTTGTCGGTCGCCGGCAGCACCGACAGGCCGGGGATGCGGCGCAGCGCCTCGACGATCGTCGCATCGGGCAGCTCGCGCACGTCGGTGGCGCTGATCACGTCGACGATATTGTCGGCATCGCGCTTGCGCTCGATCGCGGCGGCGTTGGCGCGGCGGATGCCGGTGACGATGATGTCGGCCGGTTCCGCCGTTTCGTCCGACGGCGTCGCCTGCTGCGCCTGTGCGGCGGAGGCCGCGGCAAGCAGCGACGTGGATAGCAACAGCCGCCAGGCGGCCTGATGAATATGCATATGATGTCCCCCCAGACCACCGCCAGCGGTGATTATGCCCGACACGGGTAGTATTCGTTGCGGGTTGCCGTTTGATGACAGCGCCGCTAGCGCTATCGGGATGAGCGTCGCGCCCCTCGGCCAGCTGCCGCGTCCCGACTGGATCCGACCGATCAGCACCGGCGGTCGTGCGGTCTTCGATCTGCTGTTCCGGCGGCAGGCGGTGGCGCAATCGGATATCGTCCGGCTGCTCGCGCTGTCGCAATCGAGCGGCGCGCGGCTGGTCGGCGAGTTCGCGCGCGCCGGCATGGTGACGCTGGCAAGCCGCAAGGCGTCGGGGCCGGGCAATCCCAGCGCGATGGTCGCGCTCGCGCCGGATTATGCCTATACGCTCGGCGTCGCGGTGGTCGGCGATGCGGTGGCGATGGCGGTCGTCGATTTCACCGGCGCGAACCGTGCTTATGCCAGTGTCGCGATGCCCGACATGGCGCCCGAGCGCGTCGTGCCGGAACTGCGCCGGCTCCAGCAGCGACTGATCGCCGAAAGCGGCATCGATCCCCGCCGGCTGATCGGCGCGGGCGTCGGCATGTGCGGCTATTTCGTTGGCGACCCGCTGCGCATCTGTCCGCCGCCGCTGCTAGCCCCCTGGGCCACGGTCGATCCGGTCGCGATCCTGTGCGAGGCGCTCGGCCTGCCGGTGCTCTGCGACAATGATGCGACCGCGGCGACGGTGCACGAAAGCCTGCTCGGTGCCGGGCGGACCTGCCCGACCTTCGCTTACTGTCACCTCACCAACGGCTTCGGCGGCGGGCTGGTGATCGATGGCAAGCCGGTGCGCAGCTGGATGGCGAATGCCGGCGATTTCGGCGGCGTATGGTGGTTGCTCGATCGCGGCTATCCCAACCTCGACGCGCTGCTCGCGGCGGTCAATGCCGCGGGCGGACGGTTCGCGACCGTCGAGGCGATGGTCGGCGCGATCACCCGCGACACGCCCGGGGTGGAGGATTGGCTCGCCGCCGCGGTGGTGCCGTTCGGCATGCTGGTCACCATCCTCGGCCATGTCGTCTCGCCGGAGAAGGTCGTGATCGGTGGCCGTATCCCCCATGATATCGCCGCCGAACTCGCCGCCCGGATCGTGCCGCCGCAGACGCCGCTGCGGCACGACGTCCACTTCCCGCTGCCGCAGGTCGTGGCGAGCCGGGTGGAAGGCGACACCGTCGCGCTCGGCGCAGGGCTGCTGCCGCTGCTCGATCTGTTCTTCTAGCCCTGCCGCTCGGCGGCTAGGCGGCCGCAACCCGCAGCGCGCCGGCACCGCCGAGCGCAGGGTCGGAATAGCCGCCCGCGCCGCTCTGGCCGGCGATCCGCCAGACCTGCCCGTCTGCGGCGAAGCGGCGATCATACCAGCCGTGGCTGGCGGTCAGATCGAGCGTCAGCCGCTGCGCGCCCCGCGCCGGCAGGGTGATCGCGCGCGGCGGCGCGCCATAGGCCGCATCCTGCATGTCGATCGTCTGTACGCTGTCGCTGTGGTTGGCGAGCGTCAGCGTTTCGCCGGTGATCGCGACCGAGAAGATGCCGGCGCGCCCGGCGAGGCGGCGGTGGAAGCCATCCGGTCCGATCACGAACAGATCGAGCGCCGCGCCGTCCGGCGGCAGCGGATGCGCGGCGCTGCTGCCCGCGGCGACGGTGTAGCGGGCCGGTAGCCGCGCGGCGTCCGCCGCGTCATAGACGTGGAAGACCACCGCCCGCGCCGCCGAGCGGTTGATCAGCCGCAGCGTCTGCGCCGTCACCTCCGCATCGAGCCGATAGGGCGTGGCGCGGCGCGGGCGGACGCCGGGCTCCTGCACCGGCACCTCGGGCGTGTCGGGCAGCGGCGGCGGCACCTCCTTCAACTGCGCGGCGCGGGCCGCGGCGGCGGCGGTGGCGGGCAGCGTCGCCATGAAGCGCGTCACGTCGGGCGCGGTGAAGTCGAAACAGCTGGTCAGATCGCCGCACACCGCGCGCCGCCACGCGCTGATATTGGGCTCACGCACGCCGAACCGCGCCTCGAGGAAGCGAAGGATGCTGGTATGGTCGAACACTTCGGAGGCGACGAAGCCGCCCTTGCTCCACGGCGAGACGACGTAGAGCGGCACGCGCATGCCGAGGCCATAGGGGCGATTCCGATAGGCGGCGTCGGCCGGGGCCTGCGGCAGGCGGTGATATTCGTCGTCGGCGGCGATGTCGCTGCCGCCGATCGCCCGGCCGTCGATCCGCGCGGGCGGCGCGGGCGGCGGAATATGATCGAACAGGCCGTCATTCTCGTCGAAGTTGATCAGCAGCACGGTGCGCGCCCAGACATCGGCATCGGCGGTGAGCGCCGCCAGCACCTGCGCGACATAGTCGCCGCCCTGCAACGGCGTCGACGCGCCGGGATGTTCGGACAGCGCCGCCGGTGCGATCACCCATGATACCTGCGGCAGCCGCCTGGCAAGCACGTCACCGCGCAGATCGTCGAGCGAGCGCGTCGTCACCGTCCGCCGCGCCAGCAGCGCATCGGCCGGGCTCATGCCGGTGCCGCCCGCGGCATCGCGATAGCGGCGGAAGCCGACCAGCGGATTGTCGGAGAAATTGTCCGCCATGTCCTGATAGATCTGGAAGCCGATCCCGGCGGCGAGCAGCCGTTCGGGATAGGTCGTCCAGCGATAGCCGCCATGGCCGTAGGGATCGGCGGCGAGCGTATCATATTCGTTGTCGATCACCGGCCCATGGCCGCGCCCCTCGGGATCGTGCGTCCCGGTCCAGACGAACAGCCGGTTGGGGTTGGTGCACAGGTGCATCGCGCAATGATAGGCATCGCACAGCGTGAACGCCTCGGCGAGCGCATATTGGAAGGGCAGGTCGGCGCGGGTAAAATGCGCCATGGCGTGATTGTGCTTGGCCTGCGTCCACGCCCCCATCCGGCCATTGTCCCATGCCGCCTGACTGTCGGTGAAGCCGTGCGGCGTGCCGAGCGGCCGGTAGAGGCGGAAATCGGTCGTCGTATCGAGGCGGAACGGCGCGATCAGCGCCGGCGCGGCGCCATCCTGTTCGTTCGGCTGGAGCAGCACGGTGCGCTTCGGCGCGGCGGCCAGCGGCGGCGCGGGCACGACGAAGCGGTCACCGAAGCCGCGCACGCCGCGCATCGTCCCGAAATAATGGTCGAAGGCGCGGTTTTCCTGGGTGAGGACGACGACATGCTCGACATCGCCGATGCTGCCGAAGCGATGCTGGCCGGGCAGTTCGAGCGCCCGCGCGATCGCCGACGTCGATGCGGCGGCGGCACCGGCGCTCGCGAGCATTGCGCGGATGAAGCTGCGGCGGTCCTGAGTCGGCGGCATGACGCTGCGCTACACGCGCTATGTAACATGGGGATGACGGGGCGGGGAGGCGGCTGCCAGCCGGGCCGGCGCGCCGGTTGTCGCGCTACGCCGGAGCCTTGGCGCGCCCGGCTGGATTCGAACCAGCGGCCACAAGCTTAGAAGGCTCGTGCTCTATCCATCTGAGCTACGGGCGCGCGCCGGCGTCCGATTAGCGCGCTTTGCGCGATACGGGAACCGCCATATAACGGCGCCATGGGCAGGTCGAGCGAAGCGGCGGTCGAGGCGGCGGCGGTGCGCGGGCAGGCGTTCCGCTATTATGATGTCGTCATGGCGGCGTTCGTCGCCATCCTGCTGCTGTCCAACGTCATCGGCGCGGGCAAGGTCGCGCAGATCGTGCTGCCGGGCATCGGGCCGTGGCCGTTCGGCGCGGGCATTCTGTTCTTTCCGGTCAGCTACGTGATCGGCGACGTGCTCACCGAAGTCTATGGCTATGCGCGGGCGCGCCGGGTGATCTGGGCGGGGACCGCCGCGGTGGTGTTCATGGCGCTGATGAGCTGGGTGGTCGTCGCGCTGCCGCCGGCGCCGAGCTGGGGCAATCAGGCCGCCTATGCGACGATCTTCGGCCAGGTGCCGCGCATCGTCCTCGCCAGCGTCTGCGCCTTCTGGGCCGGCGAGTTCGTCAATTCCTATGTCATGGCGCGGATGAAGGTGTGGAGCGGCGGCCGGCATCTGTGGATGCGGACGATCGGCTCGACGATCCTCGGCGAGGGCGTCGACAGCCTGATCTTCTACCCGCTCGCCTTCCTCGGCGCCGCCGGGTTCACGCCGGCGCTGGTGGTGACGGTGATGCTGACGCAATGGGCGCTCAAGGTGGCGTGGGAGGTGATCCTGACGCCGCTGACCTATGTCGTCGTCGGCGCGCTCAAACGCGCCGAGGGCGTCGATGTCTACGACCGGGGGACGGACTTCACGCCGTTCCGCACCGGGGTGTGATCGCGCGGCGGTCCCGACATGGACAGTTTGGACACCTTGACGGAAACGATCGGGCCCTATCGTTTCGATTTCGGGGATGATGGATCGAGGGTGCGGAAGAGCCGGCGGCGGGTATAGCGGGTGCGGGGCGTGTAGGACAGCGTCGCGAGGTCGATAGCCCGGTGCCACGCCGTCGTTCGGCATGGCTCGCGCCAAGGCTTTGAACTGCGGAGATTTATTCGCGCAGAGGCGCAGAGGCGGTCACGCTTGCCACGCATGCATGCGGTTCAACGGACCCGAGGATGACAGGACCACGATCGACCGACACGCGACATCTCTGCGTCCTCCGCGCCTCTGCGCACAACCAATGAGATCGCGTCTACCGGTCGGGCCGTATCGTAAGCCTTTGCGCTCGCCGCCAAGTGGACCCCGGAACTGGTCCCGGGTGGCGGGGCGCACGGGACAGGCGGGGGGACACCACCGGCGGCGCGCTTATGCCCCGATCGTCTCGAGCACGCCTTCGAACAGGCGGCGGCCGTCGCTGCCGCCGTGCGCCGCCTCGATCTTGCGTTCCGGGTGCGGCATCATGCCGAGCACGTTGCCGGCGGCGTTGAGCACGCCGGCGATGTCGCGCGCCGAGCCGTTGACCGATTCGCCATAGCGGAAGGCGACGCGGCCTTCGCCTTCGAGCCGGTCGAGCGTCTCGGCGTCGGCGAAGTAATTGCCGTCGTGATGCGCGACGGGGACGCGGATCGTCTCGCCCGCGTCATAGCGGCTGGTGAAGGCGGTCTGCGCATTGGCGACGGTGAGCGCGACGTCGCGGCAGACGAAGTCGAGCCCGGCGTTGCGCATCAGCGCGCCGGGCAGCAGCCCCGCCTCGGTCAGCACCTGGAAGCCGTTGCACACGCCGAGCACCGGCAATCCGCGCCCCGCCTGCTCGACGATCGCGCGCATGATCGGCGAGCGCGCCGCGATCGCGCCCGAGCGCAGGTAATCGCCATAGGAGAAGCCGCCGGGCACCGCGACGAGGCCGATGCCGTCGGGCAGGTCGCTGTCGCCGTGCCAGACCATCGTCGGCGCGACGCCGGTGACGGTCTCCAGCGCCACCGCAAGGTCGCGGTCGCAATTGGAGCCGGGGAAGACGACGACCGCGGTTTTCATGTCAGACGCGCTCCACGCGATAGTTTTCGATCACCGTATTGGCGAGCAGCTGGCGGCACATGCCGTCGATCGCCGCATCGTCGGTCGCGTCGGCGACCTCGAGCTCGAACATCTTGCCGGCGCGGACGTCCTCGACGCCTGCGAAGCCGAGGCTGCCGAGCGCATGATGGATGGCGCGGCCCTGGGGATCGAGCACGCCGGGCTTGAGCGTCACGAAGATACGCAGTTTCATCTTATGTTCCCCAGCCGTTACTTGCCACGCCGCTTGCGATGGCTGTCGAGGTCGAGCACCGCGCCGTCCTCGCCCTCGGGCAGCAGGCCGAGCCGGCGCGCGACCTCCTGATAGGCCTCCGCCTCGCCGCCGAGATCGCGGCGGAAGCGGTCCTTGTCCATCTTCTCGTTGGTGTCGATGTCCCACAGCCGGCAGCCGTCGGGGCTGATCTCGTCGGCGAGGATGATCCGGCCGAAGTCATTGTCCCAGATGCGGCCGAATTCGAGCTTGAAGTCGACCAGGCGGATGCCGACGCCGGCGAACAGGCCGCTGAGGAAGTCGTTCACGCGGATCGCGAGGTCGGCGATGTCGTGCATCTCCTCCTGGCTCGCCCAGCCGAAGGCGGCGATATGCTCGTCGGTGATCATCGGATCGCCGAGCGCATCGTCCTTGTAATAATATTCGATGATCGTGCGGGGCAGCTTGACGCCCTCCTCGATCCCGAGCCGCTTCGACAGCGAGCCGGCGGCGACGTTGCGCACGACGACCTCGATCGGCACGATCTCGACCTGGCGGATCAGCTGCTCGCGCATGTTGAGCCGGCGGATGAAGTGCGTCGGCACCCCGATCGCGTCGAGCATCGTGAAGATATGCTCGCTGATCCGGTTGTTGAGCACGCCCTTGCCGTTGATCGTGCCCTTTTTCTGGGCGTTGAACGCGGTGGCGTCGTCCTTGAAATACTGGATCAGCGTGCCGGGCTCGGGGCCCTCGTACAGGATCTTGGCCTTGCCTTCGTAGATCTGGCGGCGCCGAGCCATGCGCGTGTCCCCTGAAATAGAGCAGCCCCGGCGGCGCGAGGGTTCGCGCGCCGGGGCCGGAATGGCGCGCCTATAAGGGACTGGGGGCGGAGGCGCAATCGGCAGGGATCATGCGGGTTCGTCGGTGCGCGCCCGCATCGTCGCGGCGATCCTGCGCCACAGCGGCGCGCCGAGCCAAAGCCACAGCCACGCGACGACGGCGAGGGAAAGCAAAGGCGGTCCGAGCATCGCCACCAGCCATGTTATCGCGGTGACGGTCGCCGTCGCGGATGCGATCGCGGTATCGCCGGAGTCGCGCAGGCTGTTGAGCAAGCCGCTGCCGCGCCCCGCCTCATAGTGGAATTTGACCGGGGCGGTGGCGATGCTCGCCGCGCCCTCCGCCTGCGTCGCGGCGGCGGTTCGCGCGGCTTGCGTCTCAGCGGCGCGCTGGCTCCGCAGTTCAGCGCGTTCGGCCGCCGGCAGGTCAGGGCGGGCGAGCGCACGATCGATGCGGGTGAGCTCGACGGTCGCCTCTTCCGACTGGCGCGTCGCCGCCGTTTGCGCGAGCGAGACATCGTCGCCGCCGATGTGTGCGCCGGTGAGCGTCGCGCCGGCCTGTTCGGCTGCCGTCACCGCCTCCCGCGCGAAGCGCCGCGCGATCGGGGCGGCGACGCGGACCGACAGGTCCGCCGACACCGTACCGGCGCGATCGACCGTATAGCCGAGCCCGGTGATCCGGCAGCGCCCCGACCCCAGCGCCTCGCAGGCGGCGGCATGTGCCTCCTGCACCGTCGCGATGCTGCGGGCCGGCAACGTCAGTCCGTAGGAATAGGTAAAGGCCAGTCCGGCGGTGGCGGCACCGTTGCCGACATCGGGGCCGCCGTCACCGCCGCCGCCCGGCGCCTTGCTGCATCCCGTCAGCGCGAGCGCGAGGATGCCGATCCCGGCGATTGCAAGACGCATGACGGTCCCCATCCCAATGGCCTTATATCCATCATCAGATAGGAGATGCCGTCAAGCCAGGTCGTTGCAGACAAGAAACGATCGCATGACATCAGCCACTTGCCCCGGTATCGCCGGCCTCGTGGCCCGACTTTCCTACCTTATCGTCGCGACGCGACTCGTCGGCAGCCTATGCGTCGCATCACCCCTCGGCGGTTTCGCCAGCCCCGCATCCGCGCAGCAGCAGGACGCGCAGCTGTGGACGCAGATCAACACCAACGTGCCGCTCACCGACGACATGCGGGTGACGCTGGAGCAGATCGCACGGTTCAGCGACCGGCAGGACGGGCTGTATCAGACCGAGTTCGGCGCGCTGCTCGGCCTCAGGGCGGCGCGGGGGATCGAGTTCGGCGTCGGCTATCGCAAGGTCGGCGCGCATAACGGCAATACCAGCGCCGACGAGGATCGCATCCGCCAGCAGATCGTCGGCACGTTCGGCGCCATCGCCACCCGCTTCCGGGTCGACGAGCGGTTCAATCCGCGCGGATCGCAGGTCGGCGTGAGGATCCGGCCGCTGGTCCGCTACAACCAGCGGCTGGGAACGGGTCGCTGGGCGGTGTTCGTCAGCCACGAAAGCTTTTACCTCCCGAACAGCACGCGCTGGGGGCAGCGCGCCGGCTATGAGCGGATGCGCAACATCTTCGGGCTGGTCGTGCCGATCGGT
The DNA here is from genome assembly GCF_000632225.1 of Sphingomonas sp. RIT328. Taxonomy (GTDB): domain Bacteria; phylum Pseudomonadota; class Alphaproteobacteria; order Sphingomonadales; family Sphingomonadaceae; genus Sphingomonas; species Sphingomonas kyungheensis. Next base: position 11,318 of record NZ_JFYV01000020.1, on the reverse strand, counting down.
AAGATGATGACGGCGGATGTCGGCTATCTCAACCAGTTCCGGCCGGCGCGCGGCGGCGCGCGGGGGCAGATGGATCATGCGCTGACGCTGCAGCTGACGATCAATCTGCAAGGACAGATCTTCCCCCACCTCGACGATTGAGGCTGGCGCGGCGTCACGTCACCGCGTTGCGCGTCGCATAGGCGGGATCGCGCCACGCCTCGTCGGCGATGACCTCTCGCAGCAGTGCGCCGGCGCGCCAGACGTCCTCATGGCTGAGGTAGAGCGGCGTCAGTCCGAGCCGCAGGACGTCGGGGGCGCGGAAGTCGCCGATCACGCCGCGCGCGATCAGCGCCTGCGTCACCGCATAGGCGTGGCGGTGGCGGAAGCTGATATGGCTGCCGCGCTGCGCCGGATCGGCGGGGGTGGCGCAGGCGAGGCCGGCGGGGGCGCCCGCCTCGGCAAGGATCGCGAACAGCGCGGCGCTCTTGGCGGCGACCTGCGCCATGTCGATGTCGCCCCACAGGTCGAGCGCCGCCTCGAGGCTCGCCATCGCGAGGATCGACGGCGTGCCGACCAGCCAGCGGCGCATGCCCTCCGCCGGGCGATAGCCGTCGGTGAAGGCGAAGGGCTCGGCATGGCCCATCCAGCCGCTCACCGGATTGGCGAGCGCCGCCTGCCACTGGCGCGCGACGTAGAGGAAGGCCGGCGCACCGGGGCCGCCGTTGAGATATTTATAGGTGCAGCCGACCGCGAGATCCGCCCCCGCCGCGGCGAGGTCGATCGGCACCGCGCCGACGCTGTGGCTGAGGTCCCACAGCATCAGCGCACCGGCGGCATGCGCGCACGCGCTCCAGTCGGCGAGGTCGAAGCGCTCGGCGGTCTTGTAATGGACGTGGGTGAGCAGCAGCACGGCGGTGTCCTCGCCCAATGCCGCGGCGAGCCGGTCGCGCGCCACCACCTTGAGCGTCGCGCCCGGGACGCAGCCGACCGCGCCCTCGGCGATATGCAGGTCGGTGGGGAAATTGCCCGCTTCGCTGACGATGGTGCGCCGCGCCGGATCGTGGCGGAGCGCGGCGACGAGCGCCTTGAACAGATGCGTCGAGGTGGTGTCGCCGACGATCACCTCGTCCGCCGCTGCGCCGATCAGCGGCGCGATCTTGGCGCCGAGCCGCTGCGGCGCCTCGATCCAGCCCTCGTTCCAGCTGCGGATCAGCCGCTCGCCCCATTGCCGCGTCACCGTATCGGCAAGCGCGGGCGTGACCGCGCGCGGCAGCACGCCGAGCGAGTTGCCGTCGAGGTAGATCACCCCCTCGGGCAAAGCGAACCGGTCGCGGAAGGCGGCGAGGGGATCGCTGCGGTCGAGGGCACGGGCATCGTCGCGGGTCATCAGCGGTCTCGTTCGACGGCGGCGACGACCAGCGCACGCGCGTGCGTCCAGGCGGCGGTGCCGGGGGTGATCAGTTCGACATGGCCGGTGTCGGCGACAGTGTGGAGCCGGGCGTCGTCGCCGGCCGCCTGCGCCTGCGCGACATAGGCCTCGCCGAGCCGGAGGGGGACGATCCGGTCCTCGCGGCCGTTGACCAGATGCTGCACCGCGTCGATCGGCAGCAGCGGCGGCAGCGAGGTATCGGCATAAGGCGAGGGCCGGCTCGGGTCGACGAGGCGGGCGATCACCTCGGTGCCGCAGCCATTGTCGGGGCTGGCGGCGACCGCGGCGAGATCGGGCAGGCCGCCGAGGCAGATCACCGTGCCGATCGCGAGCGGGGCCGGGCGGTGCAGCGGGCTGTCGGGGCTCAGCCGGTGGCGCGCGGCGAGCCACAAGGCGAGATGCCCGCCCGCGGAATGGCCGATGGCGACGCCGCCGCGGAGGTCGAGCGCGAAGGCGGCGGCCGCGTCGCGCAGCCGGTCGGCGGCGGCGGCGACGTCGCGGAAGGTGCCGGGATAGCCGCCGCCGGCACGATCGACGCCGCGATAGTCGATGTTCCACACCGCGATGCCGGCGGCGCGCAGGTCCGCCGCCGCCCAGTCCATCAACCGGCGATCGGCGATGCTCGTCTGCCAGCAGCCGCCATGCACCATCACCACCACCGGATGCGGCCCGTCCCCCGCCGGCCGCCACAGGTCGGCGACCTGCAAGGGGTCGTCGCCATAAGCGACCGTCGCATCGGGCGTCCCGCGCGCGCGGCTGGTAAGATCGGGCCAGGTCAGCATGATGCGACGCTAGCCGAGGGGAAAGGCCGACGCCATCGCTACGCCGCCGGCACCGCCGATTGCGCCGATCGCGCCGACCCGGCGCGCCCGTTGCCGTTTGCGCCCCCGCCCAGTAGAACGTTCCCGATATGGCCACCGACTTTCAGGAACCCCCGATCGGCATCCTCGACGCGCCGTTCGATACCGCGCTATCCGATCGCTATCTCGTCTATGCGCTGTCGACGATCACCGCGCGCTCGCTGCCCGACGTGCGCGACGGGCTGAAGCCGGTGCACCGGCGGCTGCTGTGGGCGATGCGGCTGCTCAAGCTCGATCCCAATCAGGGCTATAAGAAGTGCGCGCGCGTCGTCGGCGACGTCATCGGCAAATATCATCCGCACGGCGACCAGTCGGTCTACGACGCGATGGTCCGGCTCGCGCAGACCTTCTCGCTGCGCTACCCGCTGGTCGACGGTCAGGGCAATTTCGGCAATATCGACGGCGATAACGCCGCCGCCTATCGCTATACCGAGGCGCGGCTGACGCAGGTCGCGATCGACGTGATGGACGGGCTCGACGAGGATGCCGTCGCCTATCGCCCGACCTATAACGGCGAGGAGCAGGAGCCCGAGCTGTTCCCGGGCCTGTTCCCCAATCTGCTCGCCAACGGCGCGGCGGGGATCGCGGTCGGCATGGCGACGAGCATCCCGCCGCACAATGCCGCCGAGCTGCTCGACGCGGCGATGATGCTGGTCGACAAGCCGGATGCGCCCGACGCCGCGGTGCTCGACTTCGTCAAGGGACCCGACCTGCCGACCGGCGGGCTGATCGTCGATCCCGCCGCGGTGATCGCGGAAAGCTATGCGACGGGGCGTGGCGCGTTCCGCGTCCGCGCGCGCTGGGAGATCGAGCGCGAGAAGGGCGGCGGCTGGCATGCCGTCGTCACCGAAATCCCCTATGGCGTGCAGAAGGGCAAGCTGATCGAGCAGATCGCCGGCCTGATCAACGACAAGAAATTCCCGATCCTCGCCGACGTGCGCGACGAATCGGATGCCGAGATCCGCATCGTCCTCGAACCGCGCAGCCGCACCGTCGATGCGCAGGTGCTGATGGACGGGCTGTTCCGCTTCTCCGATCTCGAAACGCGGATCAGCCTCAACCTCAACGTGCTCGACAAGGACCGCACGCCGCGGGTGATGTCGCTCGGCGGCGCGCTCAAGGCGTGGGTCGAGCATCAATTCGTCGTGCTGGAGCGGCGCACCCGCCACCGGCTCGGCAAGATCGCCGACCGGATCGAGCTGCTCGACGGCTATCTGATCGCCTATCTCAACCTCGACCGGGTGATCGAGATCATCCGCACCGAGGATGAGCCCAAGGCGGTGATGATGGCGGAATTCCGCCTCACCGACCGGCAGGCGGAGGCGATCCTCAACATGCGGCTGCGCTCGTTGCGCCGGCTCGAGGAGTTCGAGATCCGCGGCGAACGCGACAAGCTCGACAAGGAACAGGCCGAATTGCAGGCGCTGCTCGCCGATCCCGCCAAGCAGAAGCGGCGGATGAAGCGCGACATGAAGAAGGTGCGCGACCGTTATGGCGCGGAGACGCCGCTCGGCGCGCGCCGCACGACGATCGAGGAAGCCGCGCCGACCCGCGACATCCCGCTGGAAGCGATGATCGAGCGCGAGCCGATCACCGTGATCCTGTCGCAGCGCGGCTGGATCCGCGCGATGAAGGGGCATGGTGACCTGTCCCCAAAAGAAGCAGGGGGGGCGGAGACGCTCAAGTTCAAGGAAGGCGACGGCCCCGCCTTCGCCTTCCACGCGCAGACCACCGACAAATTGCTGCTCGCCGCGGAGAACGGGCGTTTCTTCACGCTGGCGGCGGACAAATTGCCGGGCGGGCGCGGCTTCGGTGAGCCGGTACGCGCGATGATCGACCTCGACGGCGCGATCGGCATCGTCGCCTTCCTCAACGCGCGTGCGCAGGAGCAATTGCTGATCGCCGCCACCGACGGCCGCGGCTTCCGCGTCGCGGTGTCCGAGGTGATCGCCGAGACGCGCAAGGGCAAGACGGTGATGACGCCGCGCCCCGGCGCCAAACTGCTCGTCGTCCGTCCGGTCGCGCCGGAGGCCGATTATGTCGCGGCGATCGGCGACAACCGCAAATTGCTCGTCTTCCCGATCGCCGAGCTGCCGGTGATGACGCGCGGCACCGGCGTGCAGCTGCAACGCTTCCGCGAAGGCCATCTGTCGGACGCGACCACCTTCGTCTTCGCCGAGGGACTGAGCTGGCCGATGGGCGGCGGCTCGGGCCGCACGCGCACCGAGACCGACCTGTCGCTGTGGCGCACCGCGCGCGGCGCGGCGGGGCGCACGCCGCCGACCGGCTTCCCGCGGGACAACCGCTTCGGGGGGTAATTTATCGCTCGCCGGTGCGCGTGGCCGCGATTCCACCCAAGATGAACGTATACTTTCAGGCGGCTTTAACGAACGGCGTCTACAAAGAAGGCATGGCCACCGCTTCGCCAGACCTGTCAGCCATACCGCGCGATGCGGCGGAGCTGTTCGAGCGCGATCTCGAGCTGATCCCGATCCCGACGGTGCAGGTCGGGCGCGAGGGGGGCGGCTTCACCTTTCTGGCGATCAATCGCGCCTATCGGCTCGCCGGGCTGGGGGTGATCGCCGACCGGTCGCCGATGCTCGCGCTGCTCGGCAGCCGCATCGATGCCTTCCTGCGGTCGAGCGACCTGCGCAGCGATTTCGACTGGTCGATCGGGCAGGTGATCGATTCGCGTTATTATCGCGTCACGCTCGCGCGTCCGACCGCCGCGCTGCGCGACCGCTGTCAGATCGCCTTCATCGACCTGACCGCGCAGGTCCATACCGAACGCTCGCTGCGCCGCGAGATGACCACCGACAGCCTGACCGGCCTGCCCAACCGGGAAGGCTTCAGCGACATGATCGAGGCGGTGCAGGCGGAGCGCAGCGGCCATGCGGTGCTGGTCATCGACCTCGATCGCTTCGGCCAGCTCAACGCCTGTCTCGGCGGGCTCGCCGGCGACGAATTGCTGATCACCGTCGCGCGGCGGATCAAGGGCGCGCTGCGCGCTTGCGATTCGCTCGCCCGGATCGGCGGCGACGAATTCGGCATCCTGATGGCGGTCGACAACGACCGGGACGAGGCCAACCGCCTCGCCGAGCGCATCCGCCGCGCGCTGGCGGCGCCGTTCCGGCTGAGCGACTATGAGATCGGCGTCGAATGTTCGATCGGCATCGCTTATGGCGACGATGCGATCGACGATGTCGAGGAGCTGATCCGCAACGCGCAATTCGCGGTCAAGGGCGCCAAGACCGGGCGGCAGGTCGAAAGCTATCAGACGCAGGCCTTCACGCTGGCGCGCGAGCGGTTCGCGATGGAGACGGCGCTGCGCCGCGCGATCGACGACCGCCAGCTGCGGCTCGCCTTTCAGCCGATCTGCGATCTCGCCACCGGTGCGATCGTCTCGTTCGAGGCGCTGGCGCGCTGGCGCGATCCGCAGGGTGTCGAGCATCAGCCGAGCGACTTCATCCCGGTCGCGGAGGAATCGGGGCTGATCGTCCCGCTCGGCCGCTGGGCGATGGACGAGGCGGCGCGGACGCTGCGCTGGTGGGACGAGGAATGCGGCGGCAATTGCGGGATGCGCGTCGCGGTCAATCTGTCGGCGATCCAGCTCCAGCGCGACGACATCACCCCGGTGGTCGAGGCGGCGCTGATCCGCCATGCGCTGAGCGGCGACCGCTTCGTGCTCGAACTGACCGAAAGCGCGATCGTCACCGATCCCGATCGTATCGCCGGCATCATGCACGGGCTGAAGGCGCTCGGCACGACGCTGGCGATGGACGATTTCGGCACCGGCTATTCCAACCTCGCCTATCTCCAGAAGCTGCCGATCGACATCCTCAAGATCGACCGCAGCTTCGTCTCCGGCATGCTCGCCGACCGCGACAAGATCGCGATCGTGCGCGCGGTGCTCAGCCTCGCGCAGGCGCTCGGCATGCGCACCACGGCGGAAGGCGTCGAGAGCAACGAACTGGCGCAGACGCTCGCCGCGCTCGGCTGCACCTTCGGCCAGGGCTATCTTTATGCGCGACCGCTCGAGGCGTCCGACGCGCTGCGCATGATCGTCGCGGCGCGCACCGCCTCGTCGGCGAGCTGAGCGACGCGCGCGGCGTCGGGGAAGCCCTCGGCGATCCAGCGCGTCTCGATCTGACGCAGCACCGCCGCGACCTCCGGCCCCTTGCGTAGGCCGCGCTCGACCAGCGCGCCGCCGCCGATCGGCAGGGCCGGCGGCGTCCAGTCGCGCAGCGGCGCGACGTCGGCGCCGGCGATCAGCAGCCGGTCCTCGGCGCTCGCGAAACCGACGCGATAGGCGAGCGCGCGCGCGCCCTCGTCGCCCGGACCTTGCGTCGCCGCGATCAGCCGCTTGCGATCGGCATTCGACAGCTTGAGCCGCGCGCCGACCGCCTCCGCCGCAGCCGGCGGGATCAGCGTCGCGAGCCGACGGATCGGATCGGGCGCGACACCCGCCGCCGCCTCGCGCCCGGCGAGGTCGGCCAGGGCGCGCGCGTCGGTGATCTCGGGCAACACCGCGCGCCAGATGCCGCGCTCGATCATCAGCGCGATCACCGCCACCGCATGGCGGGCGACGAGCAGCTTGAGCAATTCGGCGGCGATCCGCTCGCGCGACAGCGCCATCAGGTCGTTGGCGCGGGCGGTGCAGGCGTCGAGCCCGGCGGCGTCGATCCGCGTCTGATCGGCGTCGCCGAAACGCGCGTGAAAGCGGAAGAAGCGCAGGATGCGCAGGTGATCCTCGGCGATGCGGCGATAGGGATCGCCGATGAACCGGACCCGCCCGGCGGCGAGATCGGCAAGCCCGTCGAAATAATCGACCACCGCGCCGGTCGCCGGATCGGCATAGAGCGCGTTGATCGTGAAGTCGCGCCGCGCCGCATCGTCCTGCCAGACTTCGGTGAAGGCGACGACGGCGTGGCGGCCATCGGTGGCGACGTCGTGGCGCAGCGTCGTCACCTCGATCGGCCCGCCCGGCAGCACCGCGGTGACGGTGCCGTGGGCAAGGCCGGTCGGCACCGCGCGGATCGCCGCCGCCTTGAGCCGCGCCAGCACCGCTTCGGGGAGCAGCTGCGTCGCCAGATCGATGTCCGCCGGGTCGAGCCCGAGCAACGTATCGCGCACGACGCCGCCGACCAGCCGCGTCCGCTCCGGCCCGCCGAGCGCGGCGATCAGATCGGCGAAGCCCTCGCGCGCCGCGATGGCGTCGAGCGCCAGCGTCACCATGCGAGCTGCCGCGACAGATTGACGATCATCGCGGCGGTCGCGCCCCAGATGCGCCGGTCCTGCCAGTGAATCTCATAGTAATGCCGTGTCTGCCCACGCCATTGTGCGCTCGCCGCGAGCTGGTTGGCGGGATCGAGCAGATGGTCGAGCGGTACCTCGAACACGCTGGCGACCTCCGCCTCGCTCGGCACCAGCGGCAGATCGGCGGGCACGGCGGCGAGCACCGGCGTGACGGCATAGCCGGTGATGGTGCGATAGGCGGCGACCGGACCGATCACGGCGACCGCGGCGCGGGGCAGCGCGATCTCCTCCTCCGCCTCGCGCAGCGCTGCGGCGACCGCATCCTCGCCGGGGTCGAGCCGCCCGCCGGGAAAGGCGATCTGACCGGCATGATGGCGCAGCGTCTCGGTACGCTGGGTCAGCAGCACGCCCGGCCGATCGCGATCGGTCACCGCGATCAGCACCGCGGCGGGGGTGAGATCGGCGGGCGCACGGGCGTCGAGTTCGCGGTCGTCGCCGGTGAGCAGCGACGCGTCGCCACCGCGCCCGGCCTGCCAGGCGCGCGCCAGCCGCTCGGCGAGCGTCATGCGGCGGCCAGCGGGAAGAAGGCGCCGGTGCTCCACACGCCGGGCTGTGCGTCGTCACCGGCGAGCGCGCGCTCGGCCAGCTCATAATAGACTGGCCGCGCGACCAGCGCCTCAAGACCGCCGCGGACGTGGAGATAGGGGCGGGGGCCGTCCTCGCCCTCGACGAAGCGCAGCGGGTGCGCGGCATCGGCGGTGACGAGATCGCCGGTGTTGAGCCGGAAGGCGAGCCGCGCGTCGCGTCCGTCGCCCTCCGCCTTCATCTCGACCGCGACGAACGGCGCGTCCTCGACCGCGATGCTGAGCTTCTCGGCGGGTGTGACGAGGACATAGCCGCCGTCGGGCTCGCGGCGCAGGATGGTCGAGAACAGGCGGACCATCGCGCTGCGGCCGATCGGCGCACCCTGATGATACCAGCTTCCGTCGCGCGCGATGCGCATCTCGCTGTCGCCGCAATGCGCGGGCTGCCATTGCTCGACCGGCGGCAGGCGGCGCTGTTCGGCCAGGGTCGCGATCTCGGCAAGGCTGAGACCGGCGAGATCGGGAAGCTCCTCCATCGGCATCGCGGCGAGGTAGGGACTCGGGCGGCGTGCGTAAAGGCTGGCGGTCGCCGGGACGATGGCGCGCGAAGCCGCGAAGAGGGTGCGTCCGCCGCGGTAGCGGCTCTTCATGTCGAGTCGAATCAGGGCGCGGCGCCCGTCCGCAGGCAAGACCCCTTGGCGCCTTTGCGTCTTCGCGTGAACGGCCCACCGGGCGAGCGCCGGTGCAGCTCCGTCGAAAAGGAGTGTTCACGCGGAGGCGCGGAGAGGGGGCATTCTGACGCAACGCTGCACCGCCTCTCCGGCGTCGGCGGATGACAGGGCCACGCCTGCCCATGCGCGTCATCTCCGCGCCTCCGCGCCTCCGCGTGACCTTATTCTGCGCCGCTATCGCGGCCCGAGCACCCCCGCCACCGCCGGCACGCCGGTGCCGCGCGAGAGCAGGCGGTGGCGTTCGACAGGGCCGGGCAGGCGCCAGTCGGCGGTGCGGCTGGCGTCGAAGCCGAAGAAGCGGCCGTAATATTCGGGATCGCCGATCAGCATCAGCCGGTCGTCGAGCCCCGCCGCCGCCGCCGCATCGAGCGCGTGCGTCATCAGCAGCCGGCCGATGCCGTCGCGCTGGTGCGCCGGCGCGACCGCGACCGGCCCGATCATCACCAGCGGATGGGCGACGCCGTCGTCGCCGTGCAGCGCCACCGGCCAGCATTGGATCGAGCCGATCAGCCCGTCTCCGGCAACGGCGGCGAGGCTGAGCGCGGCGATCGGCTGCCCCGCGCCGCGCACCTTGTACGCGGTGCGGCGATGACGGTCCGGGCCGAAGGCGGCATCGAGCAGCGCCTCGATCGCTGCGCCGGGCACGTCGGCGAGCGGAACGAAGGCGAGCGAGGGCAGGGCAGGCGAAAGGGACGCGGACTCGGTCACGGGGTCCTCGGCAACGGAGAGCGGAAGCGCGCGGCGCATGCGGCGGCGCCGCGCGGAAGGCAAGCTGCAATGCGATTGGCAGTCGGGCGCAGGGCTTGCTAGAGGCGGGCGCCATGCAAGACAGTCTTCAGCTGGAGGTCCACGACCTCGAGGTTCAGGTGCTCACCGGTATCTATTCGGAGGAGACGCACCTGCCGCAGCCGCTGCGCATCGACCTCACCGTCGATCTGGACTGCCCGGCGCATTTCGCCCCCGACACGCCGCTGTCGGCATCGAAGAACTATCTCGACCTCAAGCATGCCGCAACGACGGCGTTGCCGGAAGGGCAGCATTTCACGCTGATCGAGGCGGTCGCCGACCATATCTGCGAAACGCTGTTCCTCGGCGACCGGCGCGTGCGCAAGGTCCGCGTCAAGATCGTCAAGCTGGCGATCGCCGAGGCGGGGGAGTCGATCGGCATCACGCTGGTGCGGCACCGCCCGGCCGACGCGGGCTGATCCGTCAGCGGATCGTCCGCGTCCGGCCGCATGGGCCGAGCTGGCTGAGGATAAAGTGATAATCGTCGCGCGCGATGCCGGCGTCCGCCTCGGCCAGCGAGGCGGTGCTGCGCTCGGGCAGATCGGCGGGCAGCGCGCAGGCGAGGCGATACCAGAGCAGCGTGTCGCGCGCCGGCGGCGCCGCCGCCTCGTCGACGATCTCCGACAAGGCGACCGCCCAGCGCGGCTGCTCGCCGGGGCGGCGCAGCACGGTGAGCGATACCGGCGCGCCATTGGCGGTGGTGAGGAACACCTGCGTCTCGCCCTCGCCTGGTAGCGCACCCGGAACGTGGAAGGCATTGCCGACCCCGGTGATCACCGGCGGCGCATCGGTGGCGACCAGAGCGCGGGCGACGGCACGGACGCGGGCGTCCTCCGCGGGCGTCCAGGAAATTTGCGCGTCGGGTGCGACCAACTGTATCTGATCGGGACGGTTGGCGACCGGACGGCCGAACAGGATTGCCCGCGTCTTCTTCAACTTGGCCAATCGGCCCGAAGAATCAGGTGCAATATCCACGAGATAGCCGATTCGCGGCGGCAGTCCGCCGGCGCCGCGGACCAGCGCGCCAATGTCGGCCTCGACATAATATCGTGTGAATCCGGGCGCTACGCCTGCCGCTTCGTCACCTTTCAGGCGGATCGCGGAGCGGATCGTCGCATCGGCGATCACCGGCGCGGCGATCACCAGATCGGTCAGATCGGCATAGCCGATAGCGCTATCAGAGCCGGGCTGATTCGGCATCGCAGTCGCGCTTTGTGGCGGAAAAGCGGCGTAAATCGGCGCGGCGGCGACGGCGGCAACGACGGCCAGAATGGGGCGAAAGCGCATAACCATGCCGAATTCGCTAGCCGAATGCTCCTGAACGATACAGAAATAAAAGTGTCGCTAAACGATTGTACGTTTGTTGCGTCCGACAAAGCGTTTGCGTGGCGAGAAACGGGACGATAGGGTTTGCGCACTGTCACACGCGGCGTAAGCCGGGGCAGGGGCCTACGCGCGCTCTTCCCCCGGGCGCTGCGAGGACCGTGAGATTAGGGAGTGTCGTTGCTGAATGGCCTATGCTGACCAGAAGATGTCCGGTGGCAGGGTGGTCGCGATCGTCATCGTCGTGCTCATCCATGCGGCGCTGGGCTACGCCTTCGTCACCGGGCTCGCGTACCAATACGTGAAGAAGGCCCAAGAAAAACTTAACACGTTCGACGTGGAGGAGCCGCCTCCCCCGCCGCCGGAC
>NZ_JFYV01000019.1 GCF_000632225.1 Sphingomonas sp. RIT328 | reverse complement strand
GCCCTCACCGACGCCGTCCGCCGCCCCCGCACAGCCGGCCATGTCCGCGAGCGAAGCGCGCGCGCGCCGGGACAGCATCGACGCGATGCGCGCGCTGCGCCGGCAATGATCGCCGCTCGGGATCGGCAAACCAGCCTTTAGCGCCCCCAAGCCCGCCCGGGCTGGCGCGCCGTCCGGCGATCCGCCACAGGCTCGGGCTTTGTGTGCGAAGGCGATGACGCAGCGATCATGATCCGGCTGACCGATGTCCAGAAACTCTATCCCGGCGGCACCGCGCCGGCGCTCGACGGCGTGTCGCTGTCGATCGCCAGAGGCGAGGTGTTCGGCATCATCGGCCGCTCGGGCGCCGGCAAGTCGACGCTGATCCGCCTGCTCAACGGCCTCGAACGCCCGAGCGCCGGCCATGTCGAGGTCGACGGCACGTCGATCGAGCGTCTCTCCGCCGCCGAACTGCGCGCGCTGCGCCGGCGGATGGGGATGATCTTCCAGAACTTCGGCCTGCTCGCCTCGCGCACCGTCGCCGACAACGTCGGCTTTCCGCTGCGCCTCGCCGGCGTGTCGCGCCACGAGCGCGGCGCCAAGGTAGAGGCCCTGCTCGGCCGCGTCGGCCTCGCCGAACTGCGCGATCGCTATCCGGCGCAGCTGTCGGGCGGCCAGCGCCAGCGCGTCGGCATCGCCCGCGCGCTCGCCACCGATCCCGACGTGCTGCTCTGCGACGAGGCGACCAGCGCGCTCGATCCCGAGACGACGCGCGACGTGCTCGCCCTGCTGCGCGACCTCAACCGCGAGCTCGGCCTGACCATCGTCCTCATCACCCACGAGATGGAGGTGGTGCGCGGCCTGTGCGACCGCGTCGCGGTGATCGAGGCCGGGCGGATCGTCGAGACCGGCGCGGTCGACGCGATCTTCGCCGATGCACGCCATCCGGCGACGCAGCGGATGCTGGCGGCGGTGGCGGCATGACCGGGCTGTTCGCCAACGTCGACTGGGCGGAGATCGGTCGGGCCTGTCTCGACACGCTCGCGATGCTCGGCGGTTCGCTGCTGCTCACCATCCTGTTCGGCCTGCCGCTCGGCGTGCTGCTCTATCTCACCGGCGAGCGCGGGCTGCTCGCCAGCCGGGCCGGCAATGCGGTGCTCGGTGCGATCGTCAACGTGCTGCGCTCGGTACCGTTCATCATCCTGCTGATCGTGATGATCCCGCTGACCATGGCGCTGGTCGGCACATCGCTCGGCGTCGCCGGGGCGATCCCGCCGCTCGTCGTCGGCGCCGCGCCGTTTTATGCGCGGCTGGTCGAGAGCGCGTTGCGCGAGGTCGACCGGACGACGATCGAGGCGACGCAGGCGATGGGCGCGACGACGCGGCAGATCGTCACCGGCGCGCTGATCCCCGAGGCGCTGCCCGGGCTGATCGCCGGTGCGACGGTGACCGCGGTCGCGCTCGTCTCCTTCACCGCGATGGCCGGCGTCGTCGGTGCCGGCGGGCTCGGCGATCTCGCCATCCGCTTCGGCTATCAGCGGTTCCAGACCGACGTGATGATCGTCACCGTCGTGCTGCTCGTCGCGCTCGTCCAGCTCATCCAATATGGCGGCGACCGTCTCGCCCGCCACGTCACCCGCCGTTGAAGGTCCTGCCCATGCACCGCCGTCTGCTGCTCGCCACCCTGACGCTGTCCGCGCTCGCCGCCTGTTCGGGCGGCGCGAAGCCCGATGCCAATACGCTCACCGTCGCCGCCACCGCGGTGCCGCACGCCGAGATCCTGGAACAGGTCAAGCCGGTGCTCGCCAGACAGGGCATCACGCTCGATATCCGCGTGTTCAACGACTATGTGCAGCCCAACCTGCAGGTCGACCAGCGTCAGATCGACGTCAACTACTTCCAGACCAAGCCCTATCTCGACCAGTTCAACGCCGCGCGCGACACGCATCTGACGCCTTATGCCGGCATCCATGTCGAGCCGCTCGGCGGCTATTCGCGCCGCTGGAAGACGCTCGCCGCCTTGCCCGATGGCGCCACCGTCGCCCTGCCCAACGAGCCGAGCAACGGCGGCCGCGCGCTGCTCCTGCTCCAGCGCGCCGGGCTGATCCGCCTCAAGGATCCGACCAACGCCCTGTCGACGCTGCGCGACATCGCCGCCAATCCCAAGCACCTCCAATTCCGCGAGCTCGAGGCGGCGACGCTGCCGCGCGTGCTCGGCGAGGTCGATCTGGCGATGATCAACACCAATTACGCGCTCGACGCCAAGCTCAACCCGATCCGTGACGCCTTGGTGATCGAGGATGCCAAATCGCCCTATGTCAATTTCGTCGTCGGCCGCGCCGGCGAACAGAACGACCCGCGCGTCGTCAAGCTGATCGCGGCCTTGCGCAGCCCGGCGATCAAGACCTTCATCGAACGGCGCTACAAGGGGGCGGTGCTGCCGGCGTTCTAGATTCGGTTGGCGCGATGGCCGTTGCGCTGGGAATCGGATTTCGCGCAGAGGCGCAGAGGACGCGGAGGTGTAGCGTTTGCGGCTGGTGTCGCCGATCCGCTCAGGCCTGACGATGACAGGGCCGCGCTGACCGGGGGACTGCCCCTCTGCGTCCTCCGCGCCTCTGCGCGAACCCGGTCACGCCGCACCCGCACAGACATCAAGCCGGACGAAATCACGCCAACAGCCTCAATTGGAACACAAGCGCGCGGCACAAGCGCGGCCCTGTCGTATCGGACCCGGATCGCCGCCTAACCCATGCCGCGCTATCTTCCTTCCCTGTCTCTCGTCGCCCTCCTCGCCGCCGCCGCATGGCGGGTGGAGGCGGCGCCGGCGCAATTTGATCTGGTCGGGCCGCGGCTCGACGTCGCGGTGACGCATAACGGCGCGACGCTGCCGCTCGCCTGGGTGCCCAATCTCAGCGAGGGCGACCGCATTTCGATCAAGCTCGATTCGCCGCCCGCCGGCACCGAGAAGTTCCGCATCGTCGCCAGCTTCCTGCGCGGCGCGGTCGAGCGGCCGCCGCACGACTGGTTCTTCGACACGCTCGCCGGCAAGCGCCACGACAAGCAGGACGGCGGCACGCTGTCGCTGATCGTCCCCAAGGGTGCGCAGCAGCTCGCCTTGTTCATCCTCCCCGCCAAGGGCGGCAGCAGCGACGCGGTGGCGAGCGCGGTGCGCAAACAGCCCGGCGCCTTCGTCCGCGCGGTGCAGGACCTGAACCAGGCGACGCTCGACCGCGCCCGGCTCGACACCTTCCTCAACGTGCTGCTCGAGGCCGAGCGGCAGGACCCGTCGAGCGTCAGCGCCACCTCCCAGATTCTCACCCGCAGCCTGTCGATCAAGCTCAAGGCGGAATGCCTGCAACAGCCGGTCGAATTGCAGGCCGCCTGCCTGACCGGCGATCGCGAGACGTTGCTGTTCGCCGACACGCACAGTTCGGCGCTCGCCGATACGCTCGCCGGCGCGCCGACCGATCTCGCCTTCCAGCTCAGCGCGACGCCGCAGGCGGGCTATGGCTCCTACAGCTCGTATATCGGCGTCGTCCGCGATATCTTCCGGCTGTTCGGCGCCTTCCAGTCGACGCAGCTGCAATTCGTGCCGGCGCTGGCGCGGATGGACGACAGCCGGCTGACCTTGCTGCTCAACACGCCTTTGTCCTTCGCCAAGCCGGCGTCGGTGATGGTCGTCGGCCTGCCGGCGATCGAGGCGGCCAAGCCGCCGCCGTTGCGCAAGGGCGAAGACGTCGGGCTGGTCTGCGCGAGCGCGGGCTCGGTGCTGCCGGTCGAGGGCGCGCCGCTCGTCTATGCGACGCGTTACGCGCGCGACGTGCGGATTCGCGCCACCGGCAGCGGCGGCACGACGTTCGATCTGCCCGCGCATGCCGATCCGCGTCGCGGCGGCTATGTCCTCGACCAGTCGCTGCCGGCCGCCGGCTTCACCGGCGCCGTCGCCGGGCAGTTGCGCGGCAATTGGGGGTTCACCGCCTTCGACGGGCCGCGCTTCCGCCTGTCGCGTCCCATGGCGAACCAGTGGAGCGCGCCGTCCGACGCCTCGCTCGTCGTCGGCCGCACCAACACGCTCGCGCTCGCCGGCGAGGGCGGCGGCTGCGTCACCGGCGTGACGATGCGGCGCGGCGACGGCGCGCCGCAACCGCTGACGTGGAAGCAGGACGGCGAGCGCGGCCTCCTCGTCGACGTGCCGCTCGACAAGGCCGCGCCGGGGACGGTGACGCTGACGGTCCAGGGCGCCGCCGGTGCCGCGCCCGCGACGCTGTCGCTGCCGGCGTTGCAGGAGATCGGCCGGCTCGACGCGCTGACGCTGTCGGCCGGCGACGACAATGCGCTGCTCAGCGGCTCGCGGCTCGATCAGGTGCGCGAAGTCCGGCTCGGCAGCGTGCTCCTCCGTCCCGGCGCGCTGACCCGCTCCGACCGCGCCGATCAGCTCGTGCTGGCGCCGGCCGATCCCGCGGCGCTGCGCGCGCTCCCCGCCGGCGAGCGCCTCACCGCCGAGGTGCGCTTCGTCGGGGACCGCCGCAAGACGATCGCGGTCACGGTGGCGCCGGCGCGGCCGCTGCCGGTGATCCTGCACAAGAGCGTCGCACCGGCGGTCCATGCCGGGGTGCTGCCGGTCACGCTCAGCCCCGATGATCGCATCGCGCAGGACGCGCGCTTCACCTTCGCCTTCCGCCTCGACCCGGCGACGCCGCTGACCGGTCAGGAGACGATCGAGATCGCGGCGGGCGAAAATGGTGCCACCGCGCGGCTCACCATCGGCAAGGGCTATGACCTGCAGGACGCCGCGACCGGGATCGTCTCCTTCGTGCCGGGCGAGGCGCTCGGCGGCGTCGCGCACGGGCCGCTGCGCGTCCGCATCCTGCGCGACGGCAGCGCGACGCGCTGGGCGCCGCTCGGCAGCGTCGTCCGCCTGCCCGAGGTGCGCGGCATCGCCTGTAGCGGCACGCGCTGCACGGTGAGCGGCGACCGGCTGTTCCTCGCCCAGGCGATCGCCACCGATGCGACGTTCACCACGGCGCAGCCGATCCCCGACGGCTTCACCGCGACGGCGGTCGACCTGCCCGCACCCGGCGGACAGAAGCCGGCGCAGCTGTTCATCCGGCTGCGCGACATGCCCGACAGCGTCGCGGCGGTGGCGGTGCCGTGACGGTCACGCCTGCGGATCGCGCTTGCCGTGGCGGACGCGGATCAGCCCGCACAACGGGCAGCGATGAATCATCGTCCCCGGACGCAGCGTCGCGGGCTTGATCGACCAACGGTGCAGTCCCAGCCGGCAGCGGAAAGCGGGCATGATTTGCTCCTGGAAAAAACCGCGCTCTTGCGCCCGACGCGATGCCATTATGCTGAACCGGTCGTTTATCTTCGGTTCACAGCCCCCGAGGCGCGGCAAAACTTTGCGCGCGCGACGGGAAGCACATCTTAACCTATCCGATGATAGACGATGATCATGCCATCCGTCGATCCCACCCCCTATCCCGCCTGGCTCGCCCAGGAAGAACGCCAGGCCGATCGCCTGCCGGTCAGCTGGCCGTCGACGATCTCGTCGCTCAAGTTCGACGAGGAGCCGTGCACGATCTGCGACGTCACCCATCTCGGCTGCCGCGTCCTGCTCGATCGCCGCGTCACGGTCGGGACCTATGTGACGATCGCGATGCCGCAGCTGACCAAACTGGAGGGCTGGATCGCCTGGAACCGCGGCCATGAGGTCGGCGTCGAGTTCAGCCATCCGCTGCCGGCGAGCATCCTCGACGATATCGAGACGCGGCTGCGCGCCGGGCCGCCGCACTGATCCCACCGTACCGTTCCGTGACGGCAGGCCGGTAGAGAGACGCTTCGCACCGCGACCATCTCTGCTACGACGGCGCCATGCTCAAGACACGGATCAGGCGGCTTTCCCATCAGCGCGACTCGACGGCGGAGCGGTTGACCGCGATCGAGGCGTCGATCGTCGCGCTCGATGACGAGGATCTGCTCGACCTCGCCGACATCTTCCGCGCGCGCGCAGAAACACCGCTTGCCCTGATCGCGGCCTCGGAGATGACGCGCCGCGGCCTGCGGCTCTAGCCTTCACCCGACCGGCGCGGCGTCAGAGCCGGCGAGCGTCGTCAGTCCGCCGGCCCGGCAGCGGCGTCGCGAACCATTGACCGGCGGCCCGGCCGAACCGCCGGTCATCCCCGGCGTGGTCGCGACTGGTTGAGCGTTGGCCGGCCCGCCGCGCTGTCTGCGCTTGGTGTCCGCCAGTCCCGTCGCGTCAGTCGCTTATCCCGTAAAATCGCCGCGCGCTGGCGGCGAACAGGCGGCGCTCTCCCGCCGCATCCAATCCGGCGAGCGCGCGCGCGGTCGCGAACCAGTCGGCATAATCGTCGCCGCTGACCAGCAGCACCGGCCAGTCGCTCCCCCACATCAGCCGCTCGCCGAAACAGGCGACGAGATGGGTGACATAAGGCGCCAGCGCCGCCGCCGGCTCGCCTGCGGCCTGTTCGGTGCGCAGCCCGGACATCTTGCACCAGACATTGTCCAGCCCGGCCAGCGCCGCGATCCGCTCGCGCCACGGATCGAGTCCGCCCGCCGCCGCGCCCGGCTTGGCGGCATGATCGATGACGATCGGCAGGTCGGGCCAGCGCGTCGCGAACGCATGGAGCGGCATCAGATGCCGCGGCTGGACGAGCGCATCGAAGCGCAGGCCGTGCGCGATCATCGCGTGGATCGCCGGGTCGAGCGCGGGTTGCAGCAGCCAGTCGTCCTGCGGAATCGCCTGGAGCATCGGCCGCAGCCCCCGCAGCTTGCGCCGCCCGGCGAGCGTCGCGATCCGCGCCGCCGCATCCTCGGCGAGCAGGTCGGCCCAGCCGACCACCGCCCCGACCAGCGGCTCGTCGGCGGCGAGCGAGCACAGCCAGTCGGTGTCCGCATCGGTCGGCTGCGACTGGACGAGCACCGTCGCGGCGAGATCGATCCCCGCGCTCGCCGCGCGCAGATCGGCGATGGCGAAATCACGGTGGATCACCGGCAGGTCGGCGTCGGGCCATTGATGCCCCGGCGTGTCGAGCCGCCAGACATGCTGATGCGCATCGATCACGCCGCTGACCGGCGGGCGCGGCGCGCTCACGGCTGTTCGTCGAGCGAATAGATCCGCTCCGCCGCGACCCATTTCTCGCCCGGCGCGGCGAAGGGCAGGCGGCGCTGGAATTGCTCCATCAGCGTCTCCCACGCCTGCACGTCGGGGTCGGCGGCATCGGCCGCCGCCTTGGCCGTCGCGGAGAAGGCCGGTCCGGTCTCCATGACCATCGCCAGCCGGTCGCCGACATGCCAGATCTCCAGCGATTCGATCCCGCTCGCGCGGATCGACCGGTTGATCGCGGCGGGCGGTCCGCCGGCGCGATGCCAGTCGCGATAGGCGGCGATCGAGTCGGACGACGGATCGATGTCGAGCAGCAGCAGGTGACGGGTCATGGCACGGGCCTCGGCATGGGTCGGGTCGCGCGTCATCGCGCAACCCCCGCGCCACGGCCAGCGATTTGACACGCCCCGCCGGCTTTCGCATGGCAGCGGAGCAAGAGGGAGGGCGCGATGGCGTCGGGTTCGAAGACCACCTACGCGGCGCCGGCGGTGGAAAAGGCGTTCGAGATCCTCGAACTGCTCGAAACGCAGCCGAGCGGGATCCTGATCAGCGAGATGGCGGTCCGACTCGGCCGGTCGGTCGGCGAGCTGTTCCGCATCGTCGTGGTGATGGAGCAGCTCGGCTATCTCCAGAAATCGCCGCGCGACGACCGCTATTCGGTCGCCTACAAATTGCTCGACCTCGCCTATCGCGCCACGCCGGCGCAGGATCTCGTCGCCGCGGCGCGCCCGGCGATGCGCCGGCTGGCGATCGAGACCGGGCAATCGTGCCATCTCGTCGTGCTCAACGGCGGCAGCGGCCTCGTCATCACGCGCGAGCAGAGCCCGGGGACGCGCGGTTTCTCGCTGCGGCTCGGCGCGGGGATCGACCTGCTGTCGAGCTGTTCGGGCAACGTCCTGCTGGCCTTCGCCTCCGACGAGACGCAGGCGGCGGAGATGGCGCAGGCGATCGCCGCCAGCGCCAAGCCGGTCGATCGGGAGGCGCTCGACCGCAAGCTCGATCAGGTGCGGATGCGTGGTCATGACCAGCGCCAGAGCCCGATCACCCGCGGCGTCACCGATCTCAGCGTGCCGGTGTTCGGGTTCGACGGTCAGATCGCCGCGGCGCTGACCATTCCGTTCCTCGAGCTGATCGACGGCTCGCAGACCGTCGATATCACGACCGCGCGCACGCTGCTCCGCAGCGCCGCGGCCGACATATCGACGACGCTCGGCTTCCACGCCGGCTGACGCGGTTTCGCTCTTGCACGACGGCGCTGCATCTTTCATATATGCAACCTCTCTTGCAGAATGGACCTACCGTGCTGACGATCGTGTGCCAGCAACCTTTTGCGCTGGAGGCGGTCGAGCGCGACGCGCCGGTCGCCGGCCCTGACTCGCTGCTCGTCCGCATCCGCCGCGTCGGCCTGTGCGGCACCGATTATCATATCTACGCCGGTCGCCAGCCGTTCCTCTCCTATCCGCGCGTCATGGGCCACGAGCTCGCCGGTGAGGTGATCGCCGCGCCGCCCGGCTCCGCCTTCGCCGTGGGGCAGGTGATCACGATCAACCCCTATCTCGCCTGCGGCACCTGCATCGCCTGCCGCGCCGGCAAGCCCAATTGCTGCACCCGGGTCGCGGTGCTCGGCGTCCATGTCGACGGCGGCATGGCGGAGGTGATCGCCCTTCCCGAACGCGCCGCGATCGACGCCACCGGCCTGACGCTCGATCAGGCGGCGATGGTCGAATTCCTCGCGATCGGCGCGCATGCGGTGGCGCGCGCGCGGCTGCGCGGCAACGAGACCGTGCTGGTCCGCGGCGCCGGGCCGATCGGCCTTGCCACCGCGCTGTTCGCGCGGCTCGACGGCGCGCGCGTCCTGCTGTTCGATACGCGCGCGGCACGGCTCGACCAGGCGCGCAGCCGCTTCGGCTTCGATGCCATCCTCGCCGACGCACAGGCCGACGCGCGGCTCGACGCGGCGAGCGGCGGCAACGGCTTCGACTGCGTGTTCGACGCGACCGGCAGCATCGCCGCGATGAACGCCGGGCTCGCCTGCGTGGCGCATGGCGGCAGTTACGTGCTGGTCGGCGTCGCCAAGGGCGACCTCGTCTTCGCCGACCCGGAATTCCACAAGCGCGAGACGACCCTGCTCGCCAGCCGCAACGCGCTCGCCGCCGACTTCGCCCGCGTCATCGCCGCGATCCGCAGCGGTGCGATCGACACCGCCGCGCTTCACACCCACAGCGTCGCCGCGATCGACCTGCCCACGGCGATGCCGGGGCTGATCGAGCGCGCCGATCAGGTACTCAAGGCGATCGCCAGCTTCTGACCGTTACCATTCCACCCCGATCTTGCCGAAGTGGCTGCCGTCCATCTCATATTGGAAGGCGTCGGCGAGCCGGTCGAGCGGGAAGCGGCGATCGATCACCGGGCGGATGCCGGTCGCGTCGAGCGCGCGGACGAATTCCTGCTGCTCGCGGCGGCTGCCGACGATCAGCCCCTGCAGCCGCGCCTGCTTGCCCATCAGCGCCGCGGTCGGCACCTCGCCCGACACGCCGGTGAGCACCCCGATCAGCGAGATATGCCCGCCGACCCGCACCGCCGTGATCGACTGGGCGAGCGTGCCCGGCCCGCCGACCTCGACGACATGGTCGACGCCGCCCTCCGCCCAGTCGAACACCGTCTGCCCCCAATCCTCGTCGGTACGGTAGTTGACCGTGAAGTCCGCCCCCAGCGCCTTGGCGCGTTCGAGCTTGTCGTCCGATGACGAGGTGATCGCGACGCACGCGCCCATCGCCTTGGCGATCTGCAACGCCCAGATCGATACGCCGCCGGTGCCGAGCAGCAGCAGCCGGTCGCCCGCCTTGATCTGCGCATCGACCACCAGCGCACGCCACGCGGTCAGCCCGGCGGTGGTGATCGTCGCCGCCTCGACCGCGTCATAGCCCTTGGGCGCATGCGTGAAGGCGGTGGCGGGCAGCACGACATGCGATTGCGCGAAGCCGTCGATGCCGTCGCCGGGCGTGCGGCTGAAGTCGCCGATCGTCGGCGTGCCGTCCTGCCAGTCCGGGAAGAAGCACGACACCACGCTGTCGCCGACCGCGAATTCGTCGACGCCCTCGCCGACTGCCTCGACCGTGCCGGCGCCATCGGCGAGCGGGATGCGCCCGTCGTCGCTCGGCATGCGGCCGAGGACGATGCCGAGATCGTGATAATTGAGCGAACTGCCGTGCAGCGCGACGCGGATCGCACCGGCCCCGGGCGCACCCGGATCGGGCCGGTCGGCGGGCGTCAGTCGGTCGAGGCCGCCGGGCGCGGAAACTGTCATCGCTTGCATCACGTCATCCTTGCTGTTCGCCGCCTCCAACGCCTCACGGCCCGTCGCTTTCCCCGTGGCACAGGCCGATTGCCTGAGCTAAGTTAAATGAAATATTGGGAGAACGCGCGATGCCCCTGACCGTCAACGGAGCCACGGTGCCGCTGCCCGACGATCCGCGCGTCTCCCTGCTCGATCTGCTGCGCGATACGCTGCATCTGTCGGGCACCAAGATCGGCTGCAACCAGGGCGCGTGCGGCGCCTGCACCGTGCTGGTCGACGGCGAGCGCATCGTCTCCTGCCTCGCGCTGGCGGTGCAATATGACGGCCGCGCGGTGACGACGATCGAGGGTATCGCCGACGGCGAGACGCTGCACCCGTTGCAGGCGGCGTTCATCGAGCATGACGGTTTCCAGTGCGGCTATTGCACGCCGGGCCAGATCTGCTCGGCGATCGGCATGGCCGCCGAGCTCGGACGCGGCATGCCCAGCCACGTCACCGGCGACCTCGCCGCGACGGTCGTCCTCGACGCCGACGAACTGCGCGAGCGGATGAGCGGCAATCTGTGTCGCTGCGGCGCGCATAACGGCATCGTCGCCGCGATCCTCGACGTCTATGGCCCCGCCAAGGTCGATCAGGAGGTTGCGGCATGACCCCCTTTGCCTTCACCCGCGCCGCCGCCACCGACGAGGCGCTGCGCCTCGCCGCCGCGCCGGCCGCGCGTTATCTCGGCGGCGGCACGAACCTCGTCGACCTGATGCGCGAGACGGTCGAACGGCCCGCGACCTTGGTCGACGTCACCGCCCTGTCGACGGCGATCGAGCCGGAGGACGGTGGCCTGCGCATCGGAGCGGGCGTGCGCAATGCGGCGCTCGCCGCGCATCCCGCGGTCCGCCGCGACTATCCGGTCCTGGCGCGCGCGCTCCTCGCCGGCGCGAGCGCGCAGATCCGCAACATGGCGACGGTCGGCGGCAATCTGCTCCAGCGTACCCGCTGCACCTATTTCTACGATGTCGAAGGCTCGCGCTGCAACAAGCGCGTGCCGGGCGCCGGCTGCGACGCACGCGACGGCTTCAACCGCATCCACGCGATCCTCGGCGCGTCGCAGGCCTGTGTCGCGACGCATCCGTCCGACATGGCGGTGGCGCTCGCCGCGCTCGACGCCACCGTCCATTGCACGACGGCGCAGGGCACGCGCACGCTGCCGCTGGTCGACCTGCATCGCCTGCCCGGCGACCATCCCGAGATCGAAACGGTGCTCGAACCGGGCGAGCTCATCACCCACGTCACGCTGCCGGCGCTGCCGGACGGGACGCGATCGACCTATCGCAAGGTGCGCGACCGTGCGAGCTATGCCTTTGCGCTCGTTTCGGTCGGTGCGGCGCTGCGCGTCGAGGACGGCCGCATCGCCGACGTGCGCCTCGCGCTCGGCGGCGTCGCGCACCGGCCGTGGCGGGCGACGCAGGCGGAGGCGGCGCTGCGCGGCCTGCCCGCGACGCGCGCCAGCTTCGAGGCCGCCGCCGCCGCCGAACTGGCCGCCGCGGTGCCGCTGCGCGACAATGGCTTCAAGATCGAACTCGCGCGGCGGACGATCACCGCCGTGCTCGCCGAGCTTTCAGGAGTGGACGCATGAGCATCCTCGAAGACGCCAAACAGGCGGTCAAGGGCGCCGCGCAGGCGGCGCTGCAGAGCGCGGTGCAGATGGCGCCGGACAGCTGGATGCCCGGTGGCCGTCCCGATCCGCTGATCCGCGAACGCCACGGCTATACCGGCCGGCCGGTGTCGCGCGTCGACGGCGCCGTCAAGGTGCGCGGCGTCGCGCCCTATGCGGCGGAATTCCCGCTCGACCGGATGACCTATGCCGCTTTGGTGTTCAGCACCGTCGCCAAGGGTCGGATCGCGACGCTCGACACCGCGGCGGCGGAGGCCGCGCCCGGCGTCGTACTGGTGATGACGCATCGCAACGCGCCGCGCATGCAGCCGATGCCCCTGTTCATGACCTCGGAAAAGGCGTGCGGCGGCAACGACCTGCCGATCATGCAGGACGACCGTATCTATTGGAACGGCGAGCCGGTCGCGCTCGTCCTCGCCGAGACGCAGGCGCAGGCCGATCACGCCGCCTCGCTGATCCGCGTCGCCTATGTCGCCGAAGCGTCGGTCACCGATTTCGGCGAGGCCAAGGCGCACGGCACCGAACCCGGCCAGTTCATGGGCCAGCCGCTCCGATACGACAGCGGCGATGCCGAGGCGGCGCTCGCCGCCGCGCCGCATCGGGTCGATGCGCGCTATACGACGCCGCGCCACAGCCACAATGCGATCGAGCTGCACGCGGTCACCGTCGCCTGGCAGGGCGAGACGCTGCGCGTCCATGACGCGTCGCAGATGGTCGCGCACATGGCCTGGTCGCTCGGCCATGTCTTCGGCCTCGCCGAGGATCAGGTCCACGTCACCTCGCCGTTCGTCGGCGGCGGCTTCGGCGGCAAGGGGCTGTGGCAGCATCAGGTGCTCGCCGCCGCCGCCGCCAAGCTCGCCGGGCGGCCGGTGCGGCTGATGCTGTCGCGCGAGGGCGTCTACCGGATCGTCGGCGGGCGCACCGTCACCGAACAGCGCGTCGCGATCGGCGCGCAGGCGGATGGCGGCTTCGACGCGCTCGTCCACACCGGCACGGTGGCGATGAGCCACCACAACGTGCTCCCCGAACCGTTCATCCTGCCGACGCGCAGCGCCTATGCGAGCAAGACGATGAAGCTCGATGTCGAGGTCGCGTATCTCGACATGGTCGCCAACACCTTCATGCGCGCGCCCGGCGAGGCGGTCGGCACCTTCGCGCTCGAAAGCGCGATCGACGAACTCGCCGTGGCGATGGACATGGACCCGATCGAGCTGCGGATGCGCAACGAGCCCGATACGGACCCGACCACCGGTGCGCCCTTCTCGTCGCGCGAGGTCGAGAAGGCCTATCGTGACGGCGCGGCGCGCTTCGGCTGGGCGCAGCGCGGCACGCCGGGCAGCCGCCGCGAGGGCGAATGGCTGATCGGCACCGGCGTCGCCACCGCCACCTATCCTTATTATCGCATGCCCGGCGGCGCGGCGCGGATCACGCTGACCCGCCACGGCCACGTCACCGTCGACATCGCCGCGCATGACATGGGCATGGGCACCGCCACCGCCCAGTCGCAGGTGATCGCCGACCGGCTCGGCGTTTCGATGGAGCAGGTCACCTTCCGCTACGGCGACAGCAGCCTGCCCGGCACGGTGATGGCGGGCGGATCGCAGCAGACCGCGGCGATCGGTGCGGCGGTGGTCGCGGCGCATCGCGCGCTCGTCACCGAATTGCTCAAGCTCGCCGGCAACGATTCCCCGCTCGCCGGGCTCGATGGCGATGCGGTCGGCGGGCGGGACGGCGGCCTCGCCCGGCTCGACGATCCGGCGCGGCACGAAAGCTATGCCTCGATCCTCGCACGTGCGCAGCGCGACACGGTGGTGGTCGAGGCGAGCGCGCCGATGCCGCTCGAGACGATGCATTGGTCGATGCACTCGCACGGCGCGATGTTCTGCGAGGTGCGCGTCAATGCGGTCACCGGCGAGGTGCGGGTCAGCCGCTTCCTCGGATCGTTCGACTGCGGCCGCATCCTCAACCCCAAGACCGCGGCGAGCCAGTTCCGCGGCGGCATCATCATGGGGCTCGGCCTCGCACTGATGGAGGAGACGCAATATGACGAGCGCAGCGGCCGGATCATGAACCCCAGCCTCGCCGAATATCACGTCCCCGTGCACATGGACGTGCCGGCGATCGAGGTGATGTGGACCGACGTGCCCGATCCCCACACGCCGATGGGTGCGCGCGGCGTCGGCGAGATCGGCATCACCGGCGTCGGCGCGGCGGTCGCCAATGCGGTGTTCAACGCCACCGGCAAGCGCATCCGCGACCTGCCGATCACGCTCGACAAATTGCTCTAGCGCCGCGCCGCGGAGGGCGCCCGGTCAGGCGCCCTCCGCCATCCGCGGCCGGAACAGCTCGCCCTTCTCTACCACCCAGACCAGCGCCAGCACCGCGACGCCGATGCCGAGATAGCCGATCGCCAGCGGCAGCGTCGTTCCCGCATAGGACTGGCCGATCGCGCTGCCGACCAGCACCGCGCCGATGCTGGTGATGAAGCCCTGCACCGACGAGGCGCTGCCGGCGATATGGCCGACCGGCTCCATCGCCATCGCGCCGAAATTCGAACCGCACAGGCCGATGCAGGTCATGCTCGACGCCTGCAGGATCATGAAGCTGACCAGCGTCTCGTGCCCGCTGAGGATGATCGCGACGTGGATCACCGACAGCGCGATCAGCGCGAGCACCGCCGATTGCGAGATCAGCCGCGTGCCGAGCCGCTCGACCAGCCGGCTGTTGGCGAAGGAGGCGAGCCCCATCGAAAAGGCGCAGGCCGCGAACAGCAGGGTGAAACGCCGTCCTGCGCCGAATTCCTCGACGAAGATCTGCTGCGCCGACGAGACGAAGGCGATGATCCCGCCGAAGGTCAGCGACGCGGCGAGCGCATAGCCGACCGAATAGCGGTTGGTCAGCGTCAGCCGGTAGCTGCCGGCGAGATTGGCGAGCGACAGCGGCCGGCGCCGCGCCACCGGCAGCGTCTCGCCGAGCCGCAGCGACGACCAGGCGAGCACCACCGCGGCGAACACCGCGAGGCCGTAGAAGATCACCCGCCACGGCCCGAAGGCGAGCAGCCCCTGCCCCAAAGTCGGCGCCATGATCGGCACGATGAAGAAGATCATCTGCGCCACCGACATCGTCCGCGCCATCTGCCGCCCGGATTCCCGGTCGCGGACGATCGCCACCGCCAGCACACGCGTCGACGCCGACATCAGCCCCTGCAACAGCCGCGCGCCGAGCAGCGCCGCGAAGCTCGCCGAGCCGGCGGCGAACACGCTCGCCGCGATGAACCCCGCCAGCGTCGCCACCAGCACCGGCCGCCGGCCGTAGCGATCGGCGAGCGGCCCGTAGACCAACTGGCCGATGCCAAAGCCGACCATATAGACCGTCACCACCCATTGCCGGTGATTGGCCTCCGTCACCATCAGATCGCGGCCGATGTCGGCGAGGGCAGGCAGCATCAGGTCGACGCCCAAGGCATTGACCGCCATCACCGCGGCGATGAAGGCGACGAATTCGCGCGGCGCCATGCCGGCGGACGATGGGGTGTCGGTCATCGCGCGGCTATCGACGCGATGAGGCTGCGCGGCAAGGCCAAGTCCCTGATCCGGTGATGGTTCGGGCCTCCCGCGAATGTCGGGACGGCAACGACTGTTACCGCATTGCAACATTATGCAAAATATCCGTACCGAAATGCCCGATCGCGTCGCATCATATGGTCGTCGGGCGCCTTTGCTGCATAATGATCGTGCGACACCGCAAAGGGCGCAGACAAGGGGAACAGCAATGCGTGCAACGACCTGGATGATCCGATCTTCCCGTCTGGCGATGGTCGCCGGGCTGGCGCTGTCCGCGCAGGTCGCGTCGGCGCAGCTCGCCACCGATCCGCAGACGCCGACCGCGCCCGCCGCCACCGAGGCGCCGGCGGAGGACATCGTCGTCACCGGCTCGCGCATCCGCCGCGATCCGCTCGACCAGCCCTCGCCGGTGGTCACCGTCGACGATGCGGCGATCGCGCGCACCGGCCTGTCGTCGGTCGCCGACGTGCTGCAGCGGCTGCCCGCCTCGTCGGGCGGTCTCAACTCGAAGTTCAACAGCTCGGGCAATTTCGGCAATCCGCCCGACGGCGGCGGCGTCGGCGCGGGCTCGGCGGTGCTCGACCTGCGCTATCTCGGCCCCAAGCGCACGCTCGTGCTGGTCGACGGCCTGCGCTACGTCAACGGCGCCTCGGCGAGCGGCATCCCCGCCACCGTCGATCTCAACTCGATCCCCTCGTCGATGATCGAGCGGATCGAGGTGCTGCAATCGGGCGCCTCGCCGCAATATGGCTCGGACGCGATCGCCGGCGTCGTCAACATCATCACCAAACAGAATCAGAAGGGGCTCAAGGCGTCGGCGCAATACGGCCAGTTCCTCGGCGACAATGACGGCAAGACGCAGGATTACCAGCTCAGCTACGGGCTCGGCGACGATCATGTCCATGTCGTCGCGGGCGGCTATTACACCAAGCAGGAAGCGGTCAGCGCCGCCGACCGCAGCATCTCGCAATATCCCAATCCCGGCCAGACGAGCTGTTCGGACCCGATCGGCGGCTGTTCCAGCTTCACCCCGCTCGGCCGCTTCCTCGTCAACGGCCAGAACCTGACGCTGCGCGGACCGGTGGCGAGCGGCCGCCCGGTATACGACCCGACACTGGCGACCGGCGACTTCAAGGCCTTCACCGCGGCGGACCGCTATAATTTCGCGCCGTTCAACTATTTCCTCACCCCGGTCGAACGCTACGGCGGTTTCGTCAACGCGCGCGCCAGTTTCTCCGATGCGCTCAACCTGCGCGTCAAGGCGGTGTACAATCGCCGCAACTCGCAGAATCAGGCCGCCTATCTGCCGCTCGGCATCGGCCCGGACGTCGGCAACGGCAATCTGCTCGACACGCTGTCGGTCGACGCGACCAACCCCTATAATCCGTTCGGCGTGACGCTGACGCCGGGGCAGAATTACACCGCGATCTTCCGCCGCCTGGTCGAGGCCGGCCAGCGTACCTACAGTCAGCGGGTCGACACCATGTCGCTGACCGGCACGCTCGACGGCAAGTTCCGCATGTTCGGCCATAATTGGTATTGGGATGCCAATGCGGTGATCGGTTACAACGACGCCAAGCAGCTGTTCACCGGCAACATCAACGCCGCCAAGCTCGCCCGGGCGATCGGCCCGGTCAGCCAGTGCACCGACGATTGCGTGCCGTTCAACTTCTTCGGCGGCGTCGGCTCGATCACCCCGGCGATGCTCGGCTATATCGGCTTCGACGAGCGTGACCGCAGCAGCCAGACGCTCAACGATTATACCGCCAATCTGTCGGGCGAGCTGTTCGACCTGCCCGGCGGCCCGGTCGGCATCGCGATCGGTTATGAGCATCGCTACCAGTTCGGCAGCTTCACCCCCGATCCGGTGATCCAGGCCGGGCTCGGCGCCGACATCCCGGCACAGGCGGCGAGCGGCAAGTTCAACGTCGACGAAGTCTATGGCGAGATCCGCCTGCCGCTGCTCCGCGACCTGCCCGCGATCGCCTCGCTCGAACTCAACGGCGCGGTACGCCACTCCAATTACTCGACCTTCGGCAGCAACACGACGTTCAGCGGCGGCGCCTTGTGGAAGCCGGTCAGTGACCTGCTGCTGCGCGGCCAATATGCCGAATCCTTGCGCGCTCCGTCGATCGGCGAGTTGTACGGCGCGCAGTCGCGGTTCGATGCGTCGATCGACGATCCGTGCACCAGCGCGAGCGGCGGCCAGTTCGCCTCGAACGCGACGGTGCGGACCAATTGCATCGCCAACGGCGTCCCCGCCGGCGGCAGCTATGCCGAGCCGCAGGGCGGCCAGTTGCCGGTGCTGACCGGCGGCAATCCCGACCTGCGTCCGGAGACCGCGCGGACCCTGCTGTTCGGCGGCGTCTACAGCCCGCGCTGGGCGCGCGGCGGCACGCTTTCGGCGCTCAGCCTCGAGGTCAATTATTACGACATCAAGGTGGAGGGCGCGATCGCCTCGATCCCGGCGCAGGTGCTGCTCAGCCGCTGCGCCGAGACCGGCGATGCGCTGAGCTGCGCGGCGATCCGGCGCGCGCCGAGCGGCATCGTCACCGCGATCAACGGCCTGCTGCTCAATACCGGCGGCGTCCGCACCCGCGGCATCGACGCGACGCTGACGATCCGTTCGGGCGAGACCGGCGCGGGTCGCTTCGGCCTCTATGTCTCGGGCAATTACCTGCTCAAATATGCCGAGAGCACGCCGGCGACCGGCGGCTTCACCACCACCGACTATGTCGGCACCGAACGCGGCTCCCCCGACCAGACCTATCCGCACTTCAAGGGCCTCGGCACGATCGACTGGTCGATGGGCCCGGTCACCGCGAGCATCACCGCCCGCTATATCGACAATGTCCAGGAGATTTCAGCCGACAACGAGCTGAAGAGCCGCCTCTACGGCGACGCGCAGCTCCAGTTCCGCCCGCGCTGGCTGGACTCGCGCTTCGCCTTCACCTTCGGCGTCAACAACGTCTTCGACAAGGACCCGCCGGCCTGCTTCAGCTGCAGCCTCAACAATTACGACCCGACCACCTACGACATCCCCGGCCGCTTCGGCTATCTGCGCCTGTCCTACGGACTGTAAGGGGTGGCGTGCCGGGGCGCTGGCCCCGGCACGTTGTATGTTATTGCAGGCGGCCGGTGAGCAGAGCTGCGTCGAAGCCACCGTCGGCCAGCTTGAAGCTGACCAAGAGCGCGATCTCCTTGGCACCCTGGCCGTAGAGGCGACCGATAAAGGTGCCCGTAATTTTGCCATCCTGGCTTTTAAGCGTCCCCGATATACGGGCGCTGCCATCCTTCGTTCCGGTTATCGTAAATGGCACCGAACCCGAACCGTCTTTCACGACGAGAGGAATAGTTCCCGATACAGCCCCTGTAGCGCAATCAACTGTCAGCGCTTGGGCAGCCACCTGATCCTTTGCGTTGTTTTGTTCCGCTATCAGCGCGGAATACGTCAACGTTCCGGTGGTTGGAATTTCGATTGGATTGGTCGGCGAACCAATGATGAGCAGGCGCGCGACCTTGTCATCGTTGAACTGCGCTTCGGCGAAACTTTCGTACTTGGAGAGACCGTCCGGCAAACCGAGCAGCACGTAACCGCCCGAAGCGTTAAACTCCAACTTGCGCCGTACGGAAAACGTGCCGTTACCCGCCGAGTAGGTACCTTTCCCCGGCAGGTCGGTGCTGTCAGCCAAGGTGACCGTCCCGCCCTGCGTGGTATAGGTCGTCACCCCCGTTTCCGACGAAGACAAAGCAATCGCGACAAATTTCCCAGCAGAAAGATTGATATCCATTCGGTCATAGCCGGTGAAGCTTCGATCCTTCGTAAAATCGGCCGCCTTTTCGTAGGTGTATACGCGAGCTGTCGGCGCAGGAGTAGGCGTCGGCGCCGGAGTGGGCGTCGGGGCCGGAGTAGGCGCCGGCGTCGGGGCGGGAGTGGGCGCCGGGGTCGGCGCGGGCGTGCTGCCTGTTGTCACCGGTACCGGCGCCGAACCGCCCTTGCCATCCGAGCCGCATCCGCTCGTCGCCAGGACCAGCACCATCGCCGTCATCAAACGCCGCTTCATTACGCACTCCATCAGATCGGGCGCGCCCATCGCTCACCCTAACTCATTTATAGAAGCGCGGCTGTCCGAATTACCCAAGGTAGGCGATATAGAATCTGCTATATGCTTACTGCTTACAATATCCGACTTTTTTGATTTGCCGCGCCGCACCGGAATATGATCGATCGTTATTTTCTTTGCTTCGATATTGTTACAAGTCCGACTTATTATTCTGTAATACAGAACTTTACCCAACCACGCACCAAACCCACCGCTCAACCCCCTATCGCCCTCCCGCCAAAGCCGCTAAGCCACGCCCTCCCCGGGGGGCCGCTGACGTGTGGCTGAGAGGTGGGCAGCAGCCCACGACCCGCTGAACCTGATCCGGGTGATACCGGCGTAGGGAGGGTGCGCGGTCCGCCGTCGTTCCTCCGGATGACGTGGATGCGAACGATGTCGGCTGATCTGCCTTATGCTCCCTTCGCGCTGCGGCGTGCGCTGCCGCCGCTGACGCTGGCGCTCGCCGCGGTTGCCGCCCCCGCCGCCGCGCAGACGGGCGAGACCACCGACATCCGCGTGATCGGCCGCGCCGATCCCGCCGGGCTGCTGCCGGATCAGGAGACGCCGCGCGCCGAAAGCGCGATCTCCGCCGATTACATCGTCAAACAGGCCCCGACGCTCAACGCCTTCCAGCTCGTCGCGCTGCTCCCCGGCGCGACCCTCGCGTCGAGCGATCCCTATGGCCTGTCGACCAGTTCGAGCCTGACGCTGCGCGGACTTGGCCAGGACGAGATCGGCGTGCTGATGGAAGGCGCGCCGCAGAACGACATCGGTTATTATTACGCCTATCCGGCGCAATTCGCCGATCCCGGCAACCTGCGGCGGATCGGACTCGCGCAAGGATCGGTCGATATCGACTCGCCGACGCTCGGCGGCGCGGGTGGGCTGCTGTCGCTGGCGCTCGACGATCCCAAGGCGCGGCCGCAGGCGCTCGTCGACCTGTCGCTCGGCAGCTATGCGGCACGGCGCGCCTTCGCCCGCGTCGACAGCGGCGCGATCGCCGGCACCGGGCTCAAGGCCTTCCTGTCCTATTCCTACACCCGCGCCGACAATTGGCGCGGCGCCGGCTATGACGTCCGCCAGCATGTCGACGCCAAGCTGCTCAACGAATGGGGCGACAATCGCGCCAGCCTCGCACTGTCGTACAATGACGCCAACAGCTCGACCTATCCGAGCCCGACGCTCGCCGACTGGCAGGCGCAGGGACGCGGCTTCAATTATGCGAGCCGCTACACGCCGGGCGCGACCGATTATTGGAAGCTCTATCGCGCGCCGTTCCGCAACCTCTACGCCTCCGCGCCGATCCACCTCAGGCTCGGCGAGGCGCTGAGCTTCGACAGCACCAGCTACGCGCAATGGGGCTATGGCAACTCGCCTTATGGGACGCAGCTGACCAGCGAGGGCAATTTCCTCGGCGACGAGGCGCTCGGCGCGATCACGCTGCCCGGCGCGGTCGACGGCGTCGCCACCGTGCTCGGCAATTACACCGGTGACCAGTTCCGCGGCGGCAGCGTCGCCAAATTGGTGCTGGAGGCGGGGCGGCATCGCCTCACCGCCGGTTTGTGGTTCGACTATGGCACCGATCGCGTCACGCAATCCTATACCAGCCTCAACCCCGACGGTACGCCGACCGACCGCTGGGGCTATCGCGCCAAGGCGGTCCGCACCGCCGACGGCCGGCTGCTCGCCTACGAGAACCAGCGCACCGTCACCGTCACCAAGAGCGCCTTCGTCGCCGACCGGATCGCGCTGACGCCGCGGCTGACGCTCGAGCTCGGCATCAAGGGTGTCGACGTGCTGCGCAACGGCCGCAACTATCTGCCCGGCCCGCAATCGAGCGTGCGGCTCGACAGCTTCGCCGCGCTGCCGCGCGCCGCGCTCCACTTCGATCTCGACGACCGGCAGCAGCTGTTCGCCAACGTCACCACCAATTTCCGGACGCCGAATGAATTCACGCTCTACGACAGCTATGCGGGCGGCGTGCTGGCGGCGCAGGGGACGGACGCGCTCAAGAACGAATATGCCGTGTCCGAGGAGCTCGGCTATCGCTTCATCGGCGCGAACCTGTCGGCGTCGGTCACCGGCTTCCACTACTCGTTCCGCAACCGCCAGCTCGCGACGATCGTCCAATCGGGCGGTGCGCAGGTCAATACGACGCTCAACGCCGGCGGCCAGACCTCTTATGGCGTCGATGCCGAGGTCGATTACCGCCCCGCCGCCGGGGTCAGCCTGTACGTCTCGGGCGAATATCTCCACGCCCGGATCGACGACGACCTGCCGGTCGACGGCGACCTGCTGCCGACGCGCGGCAAGCATGCGGTGTCGAGCCCGACGGTACAGGTCGGCGCGGGCGGCATCTATGACGACGGCCGTCTGTTCGGCAGCATCGCCGGCAAATATCTCGCCCGCCAATATGCCACCTTCCTGAACGACGAGAGCATTCCGGGCTATGCGACGCTCGACCTGTCGATCGGCGTGCATCTCGCCGACTGGCTCGACGGCAAGCGCACCGATCTGCGCGTCAATGCGATCAACGTCACCGATCCGCACGTCCTGTCGGGGGTGCAGGCGGTGACGACCAATGCGCGCGACACGATCGGCCGCAACGGCAGCGTCATCGCCGGCGCGGCGCCGGCCTATTACATCGGCAGCGGCGCGGCGGTGATCGCGACGATCGCGCGCGCCTTCTGACCGTGGCGCGCGCCGCCGATCCCGACGCGCATCGCGTTCACGGCATGGGCGAGGCGCTCGAAGCGCCGGTCTGGCCGCCGATCACTGCGGCGGAGGCGGCGGCGGTGATCGCGCGCTTTCCCGCCGCGGGGCGGTTCGCGGCGCTGCGCTGGCATTCGCCGCGGCCCTTCTCGGCGGCAGCGCTGATCAATACGGATCGCGGCGCACTGCTGCTCAAGCGGCATCACCGCAGCATCCGCAGCGTCGCCGCACTTGCCGAAGAGCATCGCTTCATCGCGCATCTCGCCGACGCCGGCCTGCCGGTGCCGCAGGGTCTGGCGAGCGACGACGGCGCGCGCGCGGTCGCGATCGGCTCCTCTTGCTACGAGCTGCACGTCGCCGCACCGGGCATCGATCTGTATCGCGAGCGCCAGTCGTGGACGCCCTATCTGTCGCACGACCATGCTTATGCCGCGGGCGTGATGCTCGCCCGGCTGCACGAGGCGGCGCGCGACTATGCGGCACCGCCGCGCGCGGCCGCGCCGCTGATCGCCAGCTATACCATCCTCCCGGCACCCGATCCGCTCGCCGCGGCGCGGGCCTATGTCGCGGCACGACCGCGGCTCGCCGCCTTTCTGGCGACGCGGCCGTGGCAGGAGCAGCTCGCCGCCGTTCTCGCGCAGCATGCCGGGGGGCTGGCCGGGCTAGCGGACCAGCCGTCGCTGTGGACGCACAACGACTGGCATCCGTCCAACCTGCTGTGGACGCCGCAGGGCACGGTGCGGACGGTGATCGACTTCGGCCTCGCCGACCGCAGCTGCGCGGTGCAGGATATCGCCACCGCGATCGAGCGGATGCTGAACTGGCTCGACCTGCCGCAGACCGATGCCATCGCCGATCCCGCCGCGGTCACCGCGCTGCTCGCCGGCTATGCCGCGGTGCGGCCGCTCGGCGCGGCGGATCGCGCGACGATCGCGCGGCTGCTGCCGCTCAGTCACCTCGAATTCGCGCTGTCGGAAGCCGATTATTTCACCGCGGTGGTCGACGATCCCGCCGCCGCCGCGCTGGCGTGGGACGGATATGCGATCGGCCATGTCGGCTGGTTCGCGACGCCGCCGGGACGCGCCCTGCTCGCGACGATCCACGGGACGGGCGGATGAGCCCGCTCGAGATCGTCGCAGTCGTCGTCAGCTTCGCGGGCATCTGGCTGACCGCGCGGCGGCGGATGCTGTGCTGGCCGGTCAACCTGCTCGCCTGCGCGCTCTACGCCAAGCTGTTCCTCGACGTGCGGCTCTATGCCGACATGGTGTTGCAGGGCGCGTTCGGCATCGCGATCCTCTACGGCTGGCTCGCCTGGCTGCGCGGCGTGCGCGACAGCGGCGTGGTGGCGGTGGCGCCGCTGCCCGCGCGGCAGGCGGTCGCCGGCCTCGCCATCGGCGCGATCGCCGCCGCGTCGTTCGGCTGGCTGACCAGTCGCTACACCGATGCCGCGCTGCCGTGGATGGACGCGACGCTGAGCAGCTTCAGTCTCGTCGCGCAATATTGGACCGCGCGCCGCCATGCAGAAAGCTGGCTGCTGTGGATCATCGTCGACGTCACCTATGTCGGCATGTTCATCGTCAAGGCCCTGTGGCTGACCGCCGGCCTCTATGCGGCGATCACGCTGCTGGCGGTTCTCGGCTATCGCCAGTGGCGGCGGGGGGCGCGGCGCGGGCGGCACGCGCCCGCCTGACCGGCGGCGCGAGCCAGTCGGCGAGCGACAGGCCGGTCTGCTCGATCGCGTGCAGCATAACCCAGCCGGCGGCGCGCGCATCGCTCAGCGCATCATGGTGGCGGTGCGGGATGCCGAGGAACCGCGCCAGCCCGCCAAGCTTGTGATTGGGCAGATCGGGCCAGGCGCGTCGCGCCACCCGCACGCTGTCGAGCCAGGTCGTCGCGATCTCCGGCAGCGCATGCACCCGGCACGCCGCGGCGAGCGCGCCCTTGTCGAACGACGAATGCGCGACGGTGACGCGCCCGGCCAGATGGCGGCCGATCGCGGCATGGACATGCGCGAAGGTCGGCCGGCCGATGACGTGATGCGCGGCGATGCCGTGGATGCGCGTGTTGATCGGGTGGAAGTCGTCGCACGGGTCGAGCAACGTCTCGTAGCTGAACAGCTCGCCGCCGTCGCCGAAGCCGACGATGCCGATCTGGCAGATGCTGCTCACCCGCGCGCAGGCGGTCTCGACGTCGATGACGACGAAGTCGCATGCGGCCGCGTCGTTGCCGGCGGGAGGGAGAGGGGCAGCCACGATCCCCGGCGATCTACGCCCCCGGCACGAGCGCGGCAAGCTGCGGCTATGTCCTTCTGAAACCATCCGTCCGTCGCGGCAGGCCGATGGGCGCAACACTGGTTGACGCTGCCCGGTGCAGGCCCAATGCGGCGGGTCTCTCCTGCTGACGAGGTATTCCCCTGCGCCTGTCCCTGCCCTTCGGCTTCGCCTCCCACGACATGGCGATCGACCTTGGCACCGTGAACACGTTGGTGTTCGTCGCCGGCCGCGGCATGGTGCTCGACGAACCCTCGGTGGTGGCGATCGAGACGCGAAACGGCGTGCCCAAGGTGCTCGCGGTCGGCGCCGACGCCAAATTGATGATGGGCAAGACGCCGCAGGGCGTCGAGACGATCCGCCCCTTGCGCGACGGCGTCATCGCCGACATCGACGTCGCCGAGCAGATGATCAAGCATTTCATCCGCAAGGTGCACGGCGACAGCGGCCGGCGGATGCGCAGCCCGCGGCTGGTGATCTGCGTCCCCGCCAATTCGACGCAGGTCGAGCGGCGCGCGATCCGTCAGGCGGCGACCAGCGCCGGCGCCGCCAAGGTGTCGCTGATCGAGGAATCGCTCGCCGCGGCGATCGGCGCCGGGCTGCCGATTACCGCCCCGGTCGGCTTCCTCGTCGTAGACATCGGCGGCGGCACCACCGAGGCGGCGGTGCTGTCGCTTGGCGGGCTCGCCTACAGCAATTCGGTGCGCGTCGGCGGCGACAAGCTCGACGAGGCGATCGCCTCGCACATCCGCCGCAAGCACAATCTGATGATCGGCGAGGCGACCGCCGAGCGGATCAAGCAGCAGATCGGCGCCGCCTGCCGCCCGGCGGACGGCAACGACCTGCAGATGCGCGTCCGCGGCCGCGATCTCACCAACGGCATCCCCAAGGAGATCGGCATCGGCCAGAGCGAGATCGCCGATGCGATCGCCGACCTCGTCGCGCAGATCGTCGAGGTGGTGATGAAGACGCTCGAACAGATCGAGCCCGAGCTCGCCGCCGATATCGTGGAACAGGGGATCGTGCTGACCGGCGGCGGCGCGCTGCTGCGGCGGCTCGACGAGACGCTGAGTCGCGCCACCGGCCTGCCGGTGACGGTCGCCGAATCGCCGCTGCTCTGCGTCGCGCTGGGTGCCGGCCGGGCGCTCGAGGACGATGCCCTGAAGGGGGTGCTGCACGACCTCTAGGCGGCGGGCAAAAAAAGAGGGCCGCCGAAGCGGCCCCGAGAATCCTGTTGGGGAGGATGCCTAACGGCATGATTGGTCTGACCTATTCATCAGCTGTCGTCAAATATAAAATGAACTTTCATGACGGGGCGGATGCGACGGTCTCCGGAACCCTAAGCGGGGCGGGCGATCGCCGGCTGCCCCGGACCAGCCAGAGCACGCCGCCGCAGCCCAGCGCCGGCAGCAGCCAGGCGATCGTCGCGACCATTCCCGGCGTCGCGCCGCACCGCGGGCAGGCCGCCGCGGCGACGACGAGCGCGAGCAGCGCATGGCCCAGACCGCCGCTTGCCTTGATGACGGCGAGGAAGACGCCGACCGGCAGCGCCTCGTCCATCACCCCCTCGCCCGCGCCGCGATGCACCGCGATCGCCAGCATCGCCCAGATCGCCATGTTCATCCCCGCCTGCGCGATGCCGATCAGCGTCAGCCCGATGACGTCGACGCCCGCACCCAGCGTGGCGGCGAGCATCGCGAGCGCGACGAGCATCGCACCATGCGCCAGCACCAGCAGCGCCTGCGGACGCCGCCAGCGTGCGGCGACCATCCACACCGGCAGCGACAGCGCCTGCGCGAGCGCGATCGTCGCCAGCGCCGGTCCCGCCCATTGCGCGCCGCCGCGCGTCGCCTCGCCGGTGAAGGCGAGCGCCCGCACGAACAGCGGCACCAGCCCCGATTGCAGCGGCAGCAGGCAGAGCAGCCGCCGGAACGGCGGGTTGCGCCACAGGTCGCCGATCACCGCCGCAGCGCTGCGCCGCTCGCCGCCGGGCGTCGGCGGCACCGGCAGCCGTCGCGTCGCGACCACGGCGACCAGCAGCGTACCGGCATAGAGCGCGCCGCCGATCATCGCCGCCGCGGCGATCGTCGCCGCGCGCGCGGCCGGCGGCGCGGTCAGGATCGCGGCGGTCGCCAGCCCGACCAGCCCGACCCCGCCGGCACTGCAGATCAGCCGCATCCCCGACACGCCCGCCGCGATGCGCGGATCGGCGGCAAAGCGGACGATCAGCGTATTGTGCCCGATGTCGCAGAGCGCGAAGCCGGCGCGGCACAGCATCACCGCAAGCGCGATCGGCCACGACCCGTCGGCCGGCGGCAGCGTGAAGATCAGCCAGAAGCTGATCGCGCACAGCGGACTGCCGATCAGCACCAGCCGGCGCAACGCGCCGACATGGCCGGAGCGATCGGTCAGGAAGGCGACACCGACATCCGCCGCGCCGTCCCACAGCATCACCGCGCCCAGCAGCCCGCCCGCCGCGAGCGGCGCCACCCCGGCGATCCGCACCAGATAATAGAGCAGGAAGGTATCGAACACGGTGAGCACGACGCTCTTGCCGAGATTGCCGAGGCTATAGCCGAGCTGCATCGAAACGGCGGGCCGCCCGGGCGATAGGAGTGGGGCGCTGGCCATGGCGCGGCGAGCCTAGCGCGCGTTGCTTGCACTTCCGCGACACGGGCGCGACGCGAGGCGACAGCGGCGCGCGCACCATCACGCCTCGCCGTCGCGGTGCCGTCGACGGACGCCCGCGCGTCCCCAATCCGGCCGCGACCTGTTATGGGCTGGCGATGACGCTCGTCCTCTACGCCGCCGCCGCGCTTGCCGAGATCGCCGGCTGCTTCGCCTTCTGGGCGTGGCTGCGGATGGCGCGTTCGCCGCTGTGGCTGATCCCGGGATGCCTCGCGCTGGTCGCCTTCGCATGGCTGCTCACCCGGGTCGAGGCGGCGGCGGCCGGGCGGGCCTATGCGACCTATGGCGGCATCTACATCACCGCCGCCTTGCTCTGGCTGTGGCGTGTCGAAGGCGTCCGGCCCGATCGCTACGATTGCGCCGGCACCGGCCTGTGCCTGATCGGCGCGGCGGTGATCGCACTCAGCCCGCACCGCGGCTGAGCGATCAGCGCGCGGTCCGATCGAGATCGGCGACGACCGGGAAATGGTCCGACGGATAGCGCTTGCCGTCATGATCGGTCAGCACCCGCGCCGACACCGGCCGGAAGCCGCGCACCAGGATATAGTCGATCCGGTCGCCCGGCACGCCGGTGAAGTCGTGAAAGGTCCCCGCCGGCCCTGCGCGCAGCTCCGCTTGCTCCCAGACGTCGGTGAGCAGCGCCGTCAGCCGTCGATGCGCCGCGCTGTCCGGCACCGCGTTGAGATCGGCGGTCAGCACGATCGGCAGCCCGTGCGCCAGCGCCGGCAGGCGGCGCGCGATCAGCGCCGCCGAACGCTGCCGCGCCACCGCATCCTCGCTGTCGCGATTGGCGAGATGCGTATCGAGCAGCAGGAACCGCCAGCGCGGCGTCGCGCGCGTCTCGAACACGCCCCAATTCGCCATCCGCGGCAGCGTCGCGCCCCAGCCGAGGCTGCCCGGCCGCGACGGCGTCGGCGACAGCCAGAAGCGACCGTGACGCAGCAGCCGCAGCCGGTCGCGCCGATAGACGATCCCCATATGCTCGTCGGCATGGCCGCCGAACCGGTCGCACCCGAACCAGCGGAAGCGCGGCAGCGCCCGCACGATGTCGTCGCCCTGCGCCTGGAACAGCTCCTGCGTGCCGATCACGTCCGGATCCGCCGCGCGGACGGTGGCGACGAACAGCGCGCGCCGGTCGGCCCAGCGATTGGCGCCGTCGTCCGGATTGGGATAGCGGACGTTGAAGGTCATCACGCGCAGGTCGGGACGCGCCGCCGGTGCCGCGCCGACGAGGCCGAGCCCGATCGTCGCGGCGGCGAACAGCCGCAGCGCGCGGGAGCGCCGGCCGCTCACTCGACCATCTCCAACCGGTCGGCGAGCCGCGCCAGCGTCCGCTCGACGTGATGCGACACCGCTTTGGGGGTGACGCCGATCCGCCGCGCCGCCTCCTTGTGGCTCAGCCCCTCGACGCGCACGAGCAGGAACGTGTCACGCGCGATCGGTTGCAGCGCATCGAGCGCGGCGTCGAGGCGGCGCAGCTGCTGGCGCGCCGCGACGGCGCGATCCGGACCGAGCGCGCCGGCGGCGGCGATGCTGTCGTCAAGCGGCAGATGCCGGTCAAACAACCGCGTCACCTGCCGGCGATGCCGGTCGATCATCAGATTGGCGGCGATCCGCCGGAGATAGCCCGCGGCATGGTCGACCGCTGACGCCTGAGTGGTGAGCAGCCGCAGATAGACGTCCTGCATCAGGTCGTCGACATCGGCGGGATCGCGCAGCCGGCGGCGAAGATACTGGCGCAGCGCGTTGATTTCGGCAGCGTCGATTGGCGCCAGCGTCACTCCACCCGTCCTTGCAATCATCGCCTCGCGACACGTTAGGGCCGATCGGTGACAGGGATATGACCAAAACGATCCTTTTTGCCGATGGGGAATCTCCACCGGCGCTGCGTCCTTCCGGCTGCACCCGTCCTTCGTCCGCGAAGGGCGGGTGGACTCATTTTGGGGGACTGACATGTTGCGATTGCCATTCAAGAGCGTGCTGCTGGCCGGCACGATGACCATCTGCGCCGCACCGGCGCTCGCGCAGCAGGAGCCGGCGCAGGCCGCCGCCGCGGACGCCACGGCTGCCGGCGCCTCGGGCCGGGACGATCGCGCCGGCGACATCGTCGTCATCGGCACGCGCAAACAGGCCGCCGCCATCCAGTTCGCCGCGGCGCAGCCGATCGCCGTGCTCTCCGAGGAGGATCTGCGCCACACCGCCGTGCACAACGTCGCCGAGGCGCTCGGCCTGCTGCCCGGCGTCAACGTCGTCAACACCGGCTCGTCGTTCATCGGCGGAGTCGACGGCGCGTCGCGCGGCGAGGGTATGTATGTCGCGATCCGCGGTCTCAATTCCGAATATAACGTCAACCTAATCAACGGCGTCAACGTCGCGCAGGGCCAGCCGTACAGCCGCGGCGTGCAGCTCAGCCTGCTGCCGCCGACCGGCCTCAACACGATCGTGCTCAACAAGGCGTCGCGCGCCGACATGGACGGCGATGCGATCGGCGGCACCGTCGATTTCCGCACGCCGACCGCCTTCGACTATGGCGACGCGCCGCACGGCAGCCTGACCGCGCTCGGCCGGATCGAGACGCGCGCGCGCAAATATCACGACGACGGGCTGGGCGGCGGCGCCGCGGCGGCGCTGTCGACGCGTTTCGGCCCCGATCATCAGATGGGCGTCTACGTCAGCGGCTATTTCGAGCGGCGCACCTATACCAACAGCGAGATCCGCGGCGCGCAATCGGCGCATGACGACGGCAGCTGGGGCTATGCCAATGCCGCCGATGCCAAGGGCCACGCCTATCCCGGCCTCGATCCCGAACGCAACGCGGCGCTGACCGGCTTCGACGCGGGCGTGTCGAGCGGCGCGACCAACCGCTTCGGCGGCAACGGCTCGCTCGACTGGCGCGGCGCGGACGGCACGCAGCTCTATCTGCGCGGCAGCTATGCCAAGGCGATGACGACGCAGGATTCGACCCTCGCGCAGTTCAACGGCGGCACCAAGTCATGGGTGCAGACGGCAGGTACGGATCGCTACCAGCTCGTCGTGCCGGCGGTTTCGGTGCGCAATTATTTCGAGACCAATCCCGAAACGTCGATCCTCGCCACCGCGGCGTTCGGCGGCGCGGCGCAGCTCGGCGGCTGGAAGATCGCCCCGGAACTGTTCTTCAGCGAAGGCCACAACAACCGGCCCAATCATATCGAGGCCTCGGCGCGCAGCAACCAGTCGGACAAATATACTAACGGCGCGAAATATCCGCTCGGCGGCCAGTCGATCGGCTATCGCGACGAATATCCGGTCGCCCTGCTCAATCCGGCGATCTTCGACGCCTTCGACCATGCGGCCGATGTGCTGCCCGCCCGCCGCGCCGGCCAGCTCACCGAACAGTTCAGCGGCCAGCGCAAATGGGGCAGCCGGATCGACTTCAGCCGCGATCTGTCGGATCAGGCCGGGATCGTGCAGTCGGTCGCGTTCGGCGCCAAGGTGCAGACCAGCCGCCGCACCGTCACCAGCCGCGACTGGACGACCGACTATGTCGCCAATTACCTTGGCAAGACCGCGACCTGGGCCGCCTTGGGCCTGACCGGCGGCCGTTATGCGCACACCTATCCCGGCCTGTACGAATGGTCGCTGCCGCGCTTCGACAAGCAGGCGCTGTTCGACCTCTTCAACAAATATCAATTCGCCGCCAATTTCGACGGGACGCCGTACAACAGCTTCGACACCTGCGGCGATCTGTACGTCAACAACCGCAATTGCGGCACGCTCAAGGGCAGCGAGACGGTCAGCGCCGGCTATGCGACCACGACGCTGAAGACGGGCGACGTGGAGATCATCCCCGGCATCCGCTTCGAACATACCGACATCCGCAACACCTATTGGCAGATCCGTTACGTCGGCAAGGTCGAGCAGCCCGGCGCCTTCGCCGGCAATCGCTCGCATTACGACGCGCTGCTGCCCAGCCTGTTCGTCAACTGGCGGCCGACGTCCGGCATCGTCGCCCGCGGCGACATCTGGCAATCCTACACGCGCCCGCCCTTCTTCCAATTGGGTGGCAGCGCGACGAGCCGGACCGGCGACGACGGCAAGACCACGATCGTGCAGGGCAATCCCGATCTCAAGGCGATCCGTGCGACCAACGTCGACACGTCGGTCGAATGGAATTTCGCGCCCTCGGGCTATGCGATGCTCGGCGGCTATTACAAGCGGCTGCGCAACTACATGTACGACAGCGGCACGATGCTGCTCAACACCGCGACCAGCGACGGCACCAACCAGACCTTCGTCAACCAGCCGCGCAACGGCGGCGGCGGCAATATCTACGGGCTCGAATTCCAGACGCAGAAGACCTTCGTCGAGCTGCCCGGCGCGCTGCGCGGCTTCGGGATCGGCGCCAACCTGACCCGCCAGTGGACCAAGGTCGATATCGGTGGCGGCAACGAAGCGCCGATCCAGAACGCCCCCGACGTGATCGCACAGGGCCGCGTCTTCTATGCGCTGCACGGACTCTCGATCGACGCCCTCTACAGCTACACCGGCGCCTATCTCGAATCGTACAGCTATCTGGGTCAGCCGACCGGCTGGGATCAGCGCTGGGTGCGGCCGATCCGGCGCGTCGACCTGCACGTCGGTGCCGATTTCGGCCATGGCGTGAAGGGCGACGTCTCGATCGCCAATCTGTTCAACAGCTATACCTATTGGGCGCATATCGGCCGCCGCTCGCTGGCGATCTCCGACATCGTCAATTCGGGGACGACCGCGCTCGCCAGCCTGAAATATTCGTTCTGACCGATCGTGACGGCGCCACCACCGGCGCCGTCACCTTCCCCGGCAGCGGCACCGGCCGAGACGATCGGCCCTGCCCTGAGTTATAGACTAAATAGCTGCTTCAATTGCATTTTCAGTCGCTATGAAGGCGCAGCTGATTGGGGGGAGACGAGCGATGCGACGCAACCGAGGCCTGTGGACGATTCCGCTCGCGCTGATCCTCGCCGCCGCGGCGCCCGCGCCGGAACCCGCGGCCAGTCCGATCCGCGTCGACCAGATCGGTTACGAGACGCACGGCCCCAAGACCGCGATCCTCGCCACGCCGACGGAGGCGCCGCAGGACTGGCAATTGCTCGACACCGCCGGGCGCACGGTGGCGCACGGCACGACCGAGCCGTTCGGCGTCGATCCCGGCTCGGGCGAGCGCGTCGCGCGCATCCGCTTCGATAGCGTGACGCGCCCCGGCCGCTATCGGCTCGCCGTCGGCAGCGCGCGCAGCCAGCCGTTCGCGATCCTCGATCGCCCCTATGCCGATGCCGCCACCGCGGCGATGAGCTTCTTCTACCAGCAGCG
This sequence comes from Sphingomonas sp. RIT328, assembly GCF_000632225.1. Classification (GTDB taxonomy): domain Bacteria; phylum Pseudomonadota; class Alphaproteobacteria; order Sphingomonadales; family Sphingomonadaceae; genus Sphingomonas; species Sphingomonas kyungheensis. The sequence continues at coordinate 26,964 of NZ_JFYV01000019.1, read as the reverse complement.
CAGCGGCGTACCGATCCTCGCGCGCTATGTGCCGCGTCCCGACCTCGCCCGCGCCGCCGGTCATCCGCACGAGCGCGTCACCTGTTTCCACGGCCGCGACCAGCGCGGCGTCACCTGGCCGGGCTGCGACTATACGCTCGACACCACCGGCGGCTGGTATGATGCCGGCGACCAGGGCAAATATGTCGTCAACGGCGGCCTATCCGCCTGGACCTTGCTCGATCTGCACGAACGGCTCGCCGCGCTCGGCGATGCGAACGCCTTCGCCGACGGACGGCTCGCCTTGCCCGAGAACGGCAACGGCACCGACGATCTGCTCGACGAGGCGAAGGTCGAGGTGCGCTTCCTGCTCGCGATGCAAATCCCCGCCGGTCGCTCGCTCACCGTCGCCTTCACCACCGATCGCGGGGCGCCGGCGCGCGATTTCCGCACCATCGATGCGGGCGGCCTCGTCCACAGCAAGGTCGCCGACGTCGCCTGGACGCCGCTGCCGACCGCGCCCGCCGCCGATCCGATGCCGCGCTTCCTCTATCCGCCGACCACCGCGGCGACGCTCAACATGGTCGCGGTCGCGGCGCAGGCGGCGCGGATCTGGCGCGAGCGCGACCCCGCCTTCGCCGCCGCCGCCCTCGCCGCCGCGACACGCGGCTGGGCGGCGGCCACGCGCGTGCCCGATCTCTATGCCAGCTCCGACTTCACCGGCAGCGGCGGCTATGGCGACAGGACGGTGAGCGACGAACGCTTCTGGGCGGCGGCGCAATTGTTCGTCACCACCGGCGATCCGGCCTATGCCCAGGTCATCACCACCTCGCCCTATCTGGTCGACGACGGCGTCGATCTCAGCTGGGGCAGCACCGCGCTCGCCGGGATGATGACGCTGGCGACGACGCCCAACCGCCTGCCCGCGGCGACCGAAGCCGCGATCCGCGCGCAGCTGCTGCGCCTCGCCGACCGGCTGCTCGCCGAGCGCGCGCGCAGCGGCTACCAATTGCCGCTGGCAGGCCGGAAATACGTCTGGGGCTCCAACGCGACCTTGCTCAACCGCGCGATGCTGCTCGGCGTCGCATGGCAGATCAGCCATCGCCCCGCCTATCGCGCCGCGATGATCGACGTCGCCGACTACGTCTTCGGCCGCAACGCGCTCGATCGCTCCTACGTCACCGGCTTCGGCAGCCGGCCGATGCGCCATCCGCACCACCGCTTCTGGGCGCAGGCAGCCGATCCGCGTTTCCCCGCGCCGCCGCCGGGCGTGCTGTCGGGCGGCCCCAATGACGGCGCGGGCACCGCCGACGCGCAGCTCAAGGGCTGTATCGGCCAGACCTGCTGGCGCGACGACTGGCAGGCGTTCACGGTGAACGAGGTGGCGATCAACTGGAACGCCCCGCTCGTCTGGGTCACCGCCTTCCTCGATGCGACGCGCAGCGTGCCGCCCGCGAAGGGCTGAGCGGCACGCCGCGGCGGCGGCGCCTATAGCGCGAAGCGCAATGTGGCGCGCAGGTCGCGTCCGGCGAGCGGCGCGAAATCCTTGAGGAAGCTCGCGTGGCGGCGGACGTTGACGTCGAACAGATTGTTCGCCGAGAGCAGCAGCGTCGTCTTGCTGTCGCGCCCGAACGGCGACAGGCTGAGGCTCGCATTGGCGATCGTATAGCTTTGCGTCGGCGTCTCGAACGCGGTGATGCGGTTCTGCTCGAACAGATGCTCGACCTCGCCGCGCAGCGTGAAGCGGTCGCCCTGCGCCTCGAGTCCGCCGAGCACGCGCGCCGGCGGGATGCGCGGCACCGGCCCCAGATCGACGATCGAGGCATGGACGTAATCGCCGAGCAGGTCGCCGTTGACGCGCACCTGCCCCAGCCGGAACAGCGTCGCCGACACGTCCGCCTCGAACCCGTAATAGCGCGCATCCGCCTGCTGATACTGGAAGCAGGGCAGGTCGACGACGCGGCCGGACGGCGAGGCGGCGGCGACGCAGACCGACGGATCGACCTGGTTCTCCGAGATATAGTTGCTGAACCAGTTATAATAGGCCGAGGCGTCGAAATTCACCCCGGCGGTATGCGCGTGCAGCGTCGCTTCGAGGCCCCATGACTTTTCCAGCCGGAAGTCGGGGCTGCCGAGCTCATAGGCCTGCGTCCCCGCATGGCCGCCATTGGCGAACAACTCCTCCGCCGAGGGCGCGCGTTCGGTGCGCGAACCGTTGATGCCGATCCGCACCGCATCGCTCAGCGCATAAGAGGCGCCGAGCGACCCCGACAGCGCCTGGAAGCTGCGCTGCCCGCTGAAGAAGCGATTGTCCTGATCGGCGCGGGCGGCGAGCGTGCTCCATTCGTAGCGCAGCCCGCCTTCGGCGCGGAACGGCCCGCTGGCGAATTGTTGCAGCGTGAACAGCCCGGTCTGGTCGGTGGCGTTGCGCGGCAGAAAGGCCTCGTCGCCGACGACGTTGAACAGCCGGTTGAAATATTGCACGCCCGACGCGCCGCTCCAGCCGCCATGGTTCGCCTGGACCAGTTCGAGCCGCCCTTCGGTGCCGTTGTTGTAGAAGGCGGTGCCGACGCTGCCGTCCTCCTCCAGCTCGAAATGGCGGTAATCGGCATGGCCGAGGCGGATGCGGATGCGATCGAGCACGCCGCCGCCGGTCTGCACCTCGCCACGCAGATCGTAGCGGTTCTGCACCACGGAGAGGCGCGGCGCCTCCTGCTCCTGCCCGACCGCGGTCGCATAGCGGATCGGCACGCCGTAGAGGCTGTCGTAATGGCTGTACGACACGCCGAGGTTGCCGGTGTCGGTGATGATCGCCGCACCGACGCCCGCGGTCCACGTCTCCGCGGCCGAATTGGGCAGGCGGCCGCGGATGCGGGTCGAGGCGGCGAAGTCGATCGGCTCCTCGCTGTCCTGCGGCAGGCCGATCTGGCTCGCCGCCGCCGCCCGCGCCGCGCGCGACAAGGCATAGCCGCCGATGCGCAGATCGTCGGACTTGAGGTACGATCCGTCGGCATGCAGCACGAGATGCTGGCCGACCGCGACATCGCCCGCGCCCTCGATTGATCGCTCGCTGGCGGCGCTGCCGTAATTGGCGATGCCGGCGAGGCGATAGCCCTTGTCGGGCACGGAGCGCGGGATGCGCGTGTCGATGACGTTGACGACGCCGCCGACCGCCGACGATCCGAACAGCAGCGCCGACGGGCCGCGCAGCACCTCGATCCGCTCGGCGAGCAGCGGATCGATGATCACCGCATGATCGACGCTGGTGTTGGACACGTCGATCGAGCCGATCCCGTCGGTGAGCACGCGGATGCGCTCGCCCTGGAAGCCGCGCAGGATCGGCCGTGACGCCGACGGCCCGAACGACGTCGCCGACACGCCCGGCAACCGCGCCAGCGTCTCACCGATCGTCGGCCGCAGGTTGCGCGTCAGCGCCTCGCCGGCGAGCACCGACGTTCCCTGGAGCACGTCGCGCTCGCTCTGCTGCACCGGCGCGGTGATGATGATGTCGTTCGACGCGGCCGCGCGCGTGGAGGCCGCGGGCGGCGCGGCAGGATCGGCCCCGGTCTGCGCCAGCGCCGGCGCGGCGAGGATCGACAACAGGCTGACGCCGACGAGATAGGAGGTCATGATCGCTTTCCCCTGAACCAAGGCGTCGCCCCATAGCGCCATGTTATATTGTATCAAGGGGTGAATCGATGAGCTGCGTCCGTAGCGGCTTCGACCGAGGAGCTCCCTCAAGGCCCGGTCGCGATCGTGACAAATTTACGACAGGTCGGGAGATTTTGCCCGTCTCTCCGAAAACGCCATTGTGTTCATGTCCGCAATGGTCAGTCTTCGTATACCGGATACGATAACCGGACAAAAAGGCACAGGGATAAGAGGTGGATCATATGGAAAAGCAAGATCAAAAACTGCGGTCCCAATTATTGGCTTCGGTGGCGATGGGCCTCATGGCCCTCACCATCGCTGGCAGCGCAATGATACCGACCGCAAAGGCGCAAGGTTTCTCCAGTTTCAGCGCGAGCGGAACAGTGCTCGATGCCGCCGGCCACCCTATCAGCAATGCACATGTCACTATCCGGTCCATCGATCAGGGTTTCACCCGAACCGTCACGACCAACACAAGCGGCGTCTACAGCATTCCGGAGCTGCGGCAGGGCAGATACCAATTCACCGTCGACGCAGACGGCTATGACACCTATGTGGAAACGGACGTGACGCTTGCGCCGGGGTCGGCATCGAACCAATTTCGCCTTGCCAAAGCGGGCAGTAGCGAAACCGGCGGAACGGACATCGTCGTAACCAGCAAACGTATTGCCACTACGGATTTCGACCTGACGACGACAGGCCAGGTCATCAACGTCGCGGATGTGGCGGCCCGCCTGCCCGTGGCCCGGGACCTGACCTCGGTTCTCCTGCTGGCGCCTGGTACGGCAAGCGGCTCGGGCGCCTTCGGCGGGCTCGCATCGGTCAACGGCGGCGCTGTCTCGGAGAATGCATTCTTCGTGAACGGCCTTAACATCACCGACTTCCGCAAAGGATTGAGCCCTGCGGGCGTTCCGTTTGATTTCTACCAGACCATCGAGGTCAAATCCGGCGGCTATGCGGCAGAGTTCGGCCGCTCAACCGGTGGCTTTACCAGCGCGACGACCAAATCCGGATCCAACGAATTTCATGGCGGCATCTTGTTCTCGTGGAATCCTCACGAGTTGCGGACGCGCACGCGCGATACTTTCTTTTCAGACAATGACGGAAGCCGTGCAGACTCGCGCTCGACCACGTTCCAGCTCTCCGGCCCGATCATCAAGGATCACCTGTTCTTCTACGGCCTGTACCAAGCGCGCAATGACAGCTCGGTCAGCGCCGGTCGTCAGTTCCTCGGCGATCCCCGCACGGCGGACATCGACAATCCGAACAAATATCTCGGCACATCGCGCACGTATTTCGGCACGTCGTCACCTTTTTATGGCGGCAAGATCGACGCGGTGATTGTCAGCGGTCAGCGGCTCGAAGCCACCTATTGGAGCACCAAGGGCAACCAGTTCTTCAACACCTTCGGCAGCGCCGCCCGCGGCTACACACGCTATAACTATCTCACCAACACAGACGGAAGCTACGCCGGCCGAACGCTTGCCTCGTACGGCGGCGAAAACTACGTCGGCCGGTACACGGGCGTGTTTAGCAAGTGGCTGACCCTGTCGGCTGCCTATGGCCGCAATGAGAACAGCTATGTGTCGCAATCCTTCAACGACACCAACGGCAATGTGCCGCCCGTAACCGACGCACGCAATCCGCTTGCCGTCGTCCCGCTGACCCGATCGAGCGGTGGTCGCAGCGACGATCATGACATTCGCAAGTTCTATCGTGGTGATGCCGACCTCTATTTCAAGCTTCTCGGATCGCACCACGTCAAGGGCGGCTATGATCGTGAGGAACTGACGTCCACCACCGCATCAAGCGGTGGCGGCGATGGCCTTTCCTACACCATCTACACCGCTCAGGCAGGGAACCCCTATAATCTTGCGGCTGGCACAGACTATGTCCGCCGCACGACCTACTTTAATGAAGGCACGTTCGCGTCGCTCAATGAAGCCTATTATCTGCAGGATAGCTGGGCGATGTTCGGCGACCGGCTCAACCTGAGCCTCGGCATCCGCAATGATCGCTTCACAAACAACAATGCTCTCAGCCAGACCTTCTACAAGTCCGGCAACCAATGGGGCCCACGCCTCGGCTTTACCTTCGATCCGGTGGGCAATCGTCGCGACAAGATCTACGGCAGCTTCGGTCGTCTGTTCGTGCCCGTTGCCTCCAATACCAACATCCGTCTGACCGGAGGTGAGACCTATTATACTCGGACAGCACTGTTCAACGGACTTACCAACGCCAACATCCCGATCCTCGGCAGCCCGATCCTTTATACCAATGCGGCCGCGTGCCTTGATGACGGCGCGCTGGCGTGCAGCGTCACCGGCAACGGCACGCCGAAGTCTGCGGAAACCACGGTGGCCCAGGGACTGAAACCGCAATCCGCCGACGAATACATCCTCGGCTATGAAAAGCGGCTCGGCGCGCGCTGGAAGGTCGGCGCATATTTCACCTACACGAAACTCAATGACGTCCTCGAAGATTCATCGATCGATCAGGCGGTCAACGCCTATTGCGGCAAACAGAAGATCAGCGGCTGCAACGCAATCTGGAACGGCTTTCATCAATACGTGCTCATCAACCCGGGCAGCACGGCGCGAGTTACCCTGGCAAATCCGATCAATGGAGAAGCGGCGCTTCGCACCGTCGATTTTTCTGCCGCCGATCTAGGTTATCCGAAGGCGCGGCGTACCTACAAAGGCATGACCTTTGAGGCGCATCGCGAATTTGACGGCATATGGAGCCTTGATGCATCCTATACCTATTCCAAGACGATCGGTAATTACGAAGGCGGCGTAAAGACCGACAATGGGCAGAGCGACACCGGCCTGACCACGGATTTCGATCAGCCGGGACTGACGCTAGGGACCTATGGGTATTCGCCTAACGACAAACGCCACGTCATCAAGTTGGCCGGTAGCTATCTTCTCTTCGACCGGCTGAATATCGGCGGGAAGCTGCAAGCCTTCTCGCCGCGCCGCTATGGCTGCATCGGCCGGGTGCCCGAGAGCATCGATCCGTATGCAGCGGCCTATGGTGCGGCGGGGCTATTCTGTCAGGTGAATGCAGATGGCTCGATCAATACAGACCCGACGGTGTCACGCCCGGTCCAGCTTATTCCCCGTGGCTCCGTCTTCAAGAGTGACTGGCTCATCGTCAACGACTTCGACGTGAGCTATAAGTTCGACGTCGGCTCGGCGGCGATGACCCTGCGAGCTACCGTGTTCAACCTCTTCAATCGCCAGCCAAAGCTCAACTTGAGTGAGGTTGGCACCGACGGCGAAGGCAAGGCGTCGCCTTACTACCGCATCGTGACCCAATATCAGAATGCACGGAGCGCACGCCTACAATTGTCTTTCGACTTCTAAAATTCGGGCGGGGACTCGCGTCAGCGTCATCGCAGAGTCCCCCCTCCCGTCCAAGCGGAAGACAAAGTCTATCGTGCAGCGCCCTCATCGCGGCAGCACCCCCAGATCCTCCAACCACTGCCGCACCTGCCCCGGCCATTCGCGGGTGATCGGGTCGGCGGTGGGGCGGAGGCCGAAGGCGTGGCCGCCCCTGGCATACAGGCGCATGTCGACCGGCACGCCGGCGTCGGTGAGCGCCAGCGCATAGGCCATGCCCTGGCGGACATTGTCGGTCGGATCGTTCATCGCGTGGAGGATCAGCGTCGGCGGCGCCTTCGGGCTGATCCTCACCCAGGGCTTGAGGTCGAGGCTGTTGCGGCCCTTGCCGGCGTCAAGCATCCGCGCCCCGTAGGCGAGGATCGCGAAGTCCGGCCGCGGCGACTGGCGGTCGGCAGCATCGGTCAGCGGATAGCTGCGCTCGACCGTGTTGCTCATGTCGGCGACCAGATAGGCGCCCGCGGAAAAGCCGATCACGCCGATCCGGTGCGGATCGATGCCGTAGGTGGCGGCGCGCTGCCGCAGCAGGCCCATCGCGCGCTGCGCATCCTCCAGCCCGAGCAGCACCTTGGGCCGCTGCTGCGGCTGTCCCGCCGCCCGTTCCCAGACCTGCGGCGTCCGGTATTTGACCATCGCGCAGGTCATGCCCTGCCGCACCACCCAGTCGCAGATCTCGGTGCCCTCGAGGTCGGTCGCGACCGCGTAAAAGCCGCCGCCCGGCAGGACCATCATCGCCGCGCCGGTATTCCGCCCCTTCGGCCTGTAGAGCGTCATCGTCGGCCGGGTGACATAGCTCGCCCAATGCCACATCCGCCCGCCGACCAGCGGCGACCCGTTGCCGGTCGCCTCGGGATGATCGCCGCTGTCCGGCTTGGCCAAAGCGACGCCCGCCGGCCACAGCGGCACCTGCGTTCCGCCCGGCGTCGGCTGCCACACGCCGGCCCGCTCGACCTTGGGGACGGCGATCCTGGCGGGCGACGGCGCGAGGCTGCCGGACTGTGCCACAGCCGCGCCGGCAAGGCCGAGCCCGACGAGAGCAGACGCCAGCAACCCGATCCGTGACACACCGCATCTCCCGCCATGAGGACGACCGCTAGATTATAGCAGCATCGCTCACGCGCCCAGATAGGCCGGTGCCGCCGCGCCCTGGCTCAGCACCAAAGTCTCGACCACGACATTGTCGTCGATCCGCGACAGGCGCAGCCGGTGCCGCCCCGCGGCAAGCGCGCCGAGATCGAGCGCGAGGCGGACAGTGTTGTCGCAGACCGCCGTCGCCCAGCGCGCCTGATCGGGCTTGTCCGCCGATCCGCCGGTCGCCTGCAACGCCGCCTGCACCGGCCGCATCGCGCCGCCGTCGACCGACACGCCGATCCGCACCCCGCCCCGGTTGAGCGTGTCGAGCGTCGGCGCGAGGTAGAGCGTCAGCGTCGTCGCACCGGCGCGCGGCAGCGTGACGTCATAGTCGAGCCAGGCGCCCTCGCCCGCCGCGCTCGACGGCCGCCCCTGCGGCAGCGCGACCATCGCGCCGGTGCCGGCGCCATGGCCGAGGTTCGCCACCTTGGTCCAGCGCAGCCCATCGCGATCCTCGGTGCGGGCGAAGTCGGTCGCGGCGATCACCACCAGATCCCGCGCCGGCGCAGGCTTTGCGACGAAGCGCGGCCGCGGCTGCTGGCGATCGCGCGGCGTATCGCCGCCGACCCGGACGATCGAGGGCATGGTCTGCTGAGTCGGGTCGTTCCAGATGACGTAGTTCATGTGCACCTGCGCCATCATCCCGTCCCACTTGCCGTGGTGGATCGTGTGATATTGGCGGGTGAGCTCGCCGTCGCGGCGATAGGCCGCCTCGACCGCATCGGCGAAGTAATTGGCGCGCGCGTCGTTGCTGCGCGCGAGCAGCCGGTTCCAGGCGGTGGCGTAATACATGCGGTAGAGGTTCGCCACCGCGAGGATCGGAAACTCGATCAGCTGGAACCAGCCGTCGAGCTGGTCGGGCCGCAGCGTCGCGCGCACCGCGGTCATCTTCGCCTCGAGCGCGTCCCAGGCGACGATCATCGCGCCGAACACGCCGCCGTCGAGCCCGTCCGCGGTCACGCCGCCGAGCGGGAAGCTGGTCTCGTCGATCAGCTCGGGCTTCCGGCGCGAGGCATAGCGGCTGTAGAGGGTGACGATCTCGCCGATCGCCGCCGCCTGGGCGGGCCCGAACGTCGCCGCCGCCCAGTCGCGCGGATAGGCGGCGAGCGTCGCCGGCGTCATCGCCTCCGGGTTCCACGCCTGTTGGAGGAAGAAGCCCAGCGGATATTCCATCGGCTTGATGTCGCCGACGTTGACGATCCACATCGCCCGCGCACCGCGCGCATAGGCGAGGTCCATCTGCTGCCAGACCTTCTCGATCTGGTTGGTGTTGAGCCATTTGTAGTTGCGCGGCACGCCGACGTAATCGAAGTGATAATAGATGCCGTAGCCACCCGGCCGCGGCGCCGCCGCCGGATCGGGCAGGCGCCGGATATCGCCCCAATTGTCGTCCGCGAACAGCAAGGTGACGTCGTCGGGCACCTTCATGCCGTGGTCGTAATAATCCTGCACCTCCTTGTAGAGCGCCCAGACCTGCGGCGTCTCGGCGGCGGGACGGTGGGTGACGTCGGCGATGATCGCGCGCTGATCGGTGACGATCCGCTCGAGCAGGTCGGTCGCGGTGCCCTCCGCCATCGCCTCGTCGCCGTCGCCGCGCATGCCGACGGTGACCACCGACTCATAGCGCCCGCCCGGCTTGGACATCATCCGCTCGATTCCGCCGCGCCAGAAGCGGCGCAGATTGTCGCGGTTGCGGCTATAGTCCCAGGCGCCGCCGCGCGTCGGGTCCTCGTCGTGGTGGCGATGCCATTCCGCCTGCGCGCGCAGCATCGGTTCGTGATGCGAATTGCCCATCACCACGCCCATCGCATCCGCCAGCACCATGCTGTTCGGATCGTCGTCGGCGAACGCCTTGCCCCACATCGCGGGCCACAGGTAATTGCCCTTCATGCGCAGCAGCAACTCGAAGACATGCGCGTACATCGCCGCATTGACCCCGCCGAAATGCTTCTTCGCCCAGCCCGACAGGCAGGGATCCTCGTCGTTGATGAAGAAGCCGCGGTAGCGGACGCGGGGGCGGTCGGCGACCGGATCGGCCGGCACCGTCACGTTGCGCTGCCGCGTCACCGCGACATCGGCGAACCAATACCAGGGCGATACGCCGATCGTCTCCGACAGATCATAGGTGCCGAACACCGCCCCGCGCCGGTCGGCGCCGACGATGACCAGCGCGCGCGCGACGCCGGGCATCGGATGATCGACGACGACGCGGCGATAGGCTTCCCAGCTGCCGCGCAGGTCGGCGACGTCGAACCGGCCCGCCGCGACCAGCGCGTCGATCGTCGGGCTGGCGCCGAGCACGCCGATCATCACCACCGTGCCGGTCAGCGCCGCCGGCGTATCGACCACCCGCGCGGGCGTGCCGCCGACCCGCCCGAGATCCTCGGCGAAGCTCGCCGCGACGCGCCGCACCGCGCTGTCCGCGCCGGCATCGACGAACACCGTCGCCGGCGCGCCCGCGACGATCAGCGGAAAGGCCGGCTGCGACCCCGTCTGGCCGGCGAGGACCCGCGCGACCGCTGGCACGGGCAGCGCGGCGAGCGCGCCGAGCGCGCTTCCCGCCAGTAACGTCCGCCGCGAGACTGCGGTGTCGATCATCGATCCTCTCCCTTGATCGTCGCATCACGCCGAAACGGCCTGCGGACGCCCGATTGGTATGCCGTACCGGACCATGCTGTCATGCCGATCATGATGCAATCGGTCTTACAGTGATTTGCGATAAGAGATGGCCCTCGCCGGGGGCGGGCAACATAGGTGAGGCGCGGCGGACCCGACATCGCCCCGCTTCGTTACCCGAGCGATGATCGGCGAGCTTTTCCAAACAGATGACCCACGCGCCGCGGCGCGGGCGGCGATGGCGACGGCGCTCGATCGCGCCGGGGGCGACGGTCCGGTCGTCGTGCTCGGCCATTTCGATGCGGACGGCCTGACCGCGGTCGCGATCCTCGTCCGCGCGCTGCGCCGGGGGGGCCGGACCGTCGAACCGCTGGTGATCGGCAAGACCGAAAGCCCGTGGGACGAGGCGGTCGCCGCGCGGCTCGCCGCGCTCGCCCCGGCGCTGCTGATCGTCGCCGATCTCGGCACGCGTCCCGACCCCGTCCTCGCCGGCACGCCGACCCTGGTCATCGATCATCACCGCCCGACCGGCACGCCGCAGGATGCGGTCACGATCAGCGGCAACGGCCTCGATCCCGAACCGACCAGCGCGCTGCTCGCCTGGTGGGCGGCGGGCGCGCTCGGTGACCAGGGCGATCTGCTCTGGCTCGCCGCGATCGGGCTGATCGGCGACATGGCGGACGACGCCGGCTTTCCCGAACTGGCCGAGGCGCAGGCACGCTGGGGCAAGACCGCGCTGCGCGATGCCACCGCGCTGATCAACGCGCCGCGACGCACCGCCGCCGCCGATGCCGGTCCGGCGCTGCGCCTGCTGCTGCGCGGCGACGGCCCCAAGACGATCACCAAGGGCGACGACGACGACACGCGCGCGCTGCACGCCGCCAAGGCCGAGGTGCGCGCGGCGATGGACGTCGCCAAGCGCAGCGCGCCGCTCGTCGCCGGCGATGTCGCGCTGCTCCGGCTCGACACCGCCTGCCAGATCCATCCGCTGATCGCGCAGCAATGGCGCGGGCGGCTCAAGGACAAGATCGTCATCGCCGCCAACCGCGGCTACCGGCCCGGCTGGGTGCATTTCGCGGCGCGCTCCGCCACCGGCCGCGATCTCATCGCCTTCCTCGCCGAACACCGCCCGCCCGAGGCGGACGGCCGCTACGGCAACGGCCATGCGCAGGCGACCGGCGGCGCGCTGCCGATCGCGGCGTGGAACACGTTCATCGCGGGCCTCGGCCTGCCCCAGGCACAGGTAGACGCATGACCGACCCCGAACGCCCGCTCCGCCTCGGCTTCCCGGTCAAGGTGATGGGGCGGCCCGGCCTCAAGTCGCAGGACACGCGGCGCTGGCAGAAGAACCCGCATCTCAAATGCTCGCTCGAACTGCTCGACGACGTGCTCGACTATCTCAAGTCGGAACGGCTCGACATGTACCGCTTGTCGTCGGACATCGCGCCCTATGCGACGCATCCCGACATGCCGCAATTCCACACCATGGTCGCCGACAGCGACGCGGAATTGCGCGCCTTCGGGGCCAAGGCGCGCGCCTATGACATCCGCCTGTCCTTCCACCCGTCGCAATATGTCCTGCTCAACGCGCCCAATCCCGATCTCACCGCCAAGAGCATCTGGGACCTGTCGAGCCAAGCCGAGATGCTCGACCGGATGGAGCTTGACGACGAGGCGGTGATGATCACCCATGTCGGCGGCGTCTACGACGATCATGACGCCAGCCGCGAACGCTGGATCGCCGGCTGGGAGCAATGCCCCGAGCATGTCCGCCGCCGGCTGGTGCTGGAGAATGACGACATCCGCTTCTCCGCCGCCGACGTCTTATGGATCCACGAGCGCACCGGCGTGCGGCTGATCTTCGACTATCAGCATTTCTGGTGCCTCAACCCCGAACGGCTCGACATGCGCGAGACGCTGGAGCGGTTCCTCGCGACCTGGCCCGCCGGCGTGCGGCCGAAGATCCATTTCTCCAGCCCGCGCACCGAGCTGCGCGAGATCAAGCAGAAGATCACGCCCAAGCAGCGCGCCGCAGCCAAGACCGGCCGCGCCACGGCGAAGAAGGGCGAATTGCTCAAGGCGCCGGTCAAGGCGACCGCGCGGATCAAGACGGTGCTGCGCCCGCCGATCTGGACCGGCCATGCCGATTTCACCAACCCGTTCGAATTCGCCACCTTCATGCGCATGGCCGAAGGATTGGTGTTCGACGTGATGATGGAGGGCAAGTCGAAGGACCTCAGCCTGCTGCGGCTGCGCCCCGACCTGCTGCGCTACGCCCCCGACGTCGCCGCGCGCTTCGGCATCACCGTCGATGATGCCGACGCGCTCGCCGAAGACGAGGCGCGGCTCGAAGACGGCGCCGACGCCGACGAGGACGCCGACGTCGACGAGGGTATCGCGGCCTGAGCCTTACTTCCCCGTCTTGCCGGCCTTCGCCGTCGGCGCGGTCGTCACCGGGCCGTCGCTGACCGGCATCGCCCCGCCCGCGGGGGCGATGCGCGATCCGTCGGCGTTGAGGCCGAGGTCGCTGAGCAGCGGCGCGACCTGCGGATCGGCACCGTTGAAGGCGCGGAACATCGGCGCGTAATCCTCGGTATGGCCCTTGGACAGGATCATGTCGCGGAAGCGCTGGCCGTTGGCGCGGGTCATGCCGCCATGCTGTTCGAACCAGTTGAACGCGTTCGCGCTCAGCATCTTGGTCCAGCTGTAGGCATAATAGCCGGCCGAATAGCCGTTGCCCCAGATGTGCAGGAAATAGCTCGACCGGTAACGCGGCGGCACGTCGGCGACGTCGAGCCCGGTGGCGGCGAGCGCCTGCGTCTCGAACGCATCGGCATTCTGCTTGCCCTGCGCGGCGGTGAGCGAATGCCAGCTCATGTCCATCTCGGCGGCGGCGAGCGCCTCGCCGAAAGAATAGCCCGAGTTGAACGTGCCGGCGCGCTTGATCTTGTCGACCAGGGCCTGCGGAATCACCGCGCCGGTGCGGTAATTGACCGCATAATGCGGCAGCACCTTGGCGTCCAAGGCCCAATGTTCGTTGAACTGCGACGGGAATTCGACGAAGTCGCGCGCCGTATTGGTGCCCGACACGCTCGGATAGGTCTGGTTGGCGAACAGGCCGTGCAGCGCATGGCCGAATTCGTGGAACATCGTCGTCACGTCGTCGAAGCTGATCAGCGCGGGCTGGCCGGCGGCGGGCTTGGTGAAATTGGCGACGTTGTAGATCACCGGCTTGGTGCCGAGCAGCTTCGACTGGTTGACGAAGTTCGACATCCACGCGCCGCCGTTCTTGTTGTCGCGCTTCCAATAGTCGAAGTACATCAGCCCGACGAGCGTGCCGTCCGCCTCGTCGACTTCATAGACCATCACGTCGGGCTGATAGACCGGCAGGTCGGTGCGCCGCTTGAAGGTCAGGCCATAGAGCTGGTTGGCGGCGTAGAAGACGCCGTCGGTCAGCACCTTGTTGATCTCGAAATAGGGCTTCAGCTCGTCCTGGTTGAGGTCGTAGCGGCTCTTGCGCACCTGTTCCGAATAGAAGTCCCAGTCCCACGGCTTGAGTTGGAAATTGCCGCCGGTCGCCTTGATCTGCGCCTGGAGTTCGGCCGCCTCGCGGCGCTGCTCCGCCGCCACCGGCGTGCCGAGCTGCTGCATGAAGCCGAGCGCGGTCTTGGGCGTCTTGGCCATCTGATCCTGGAGCACGTAGTCGGCCCAGGTCGCGAAGCCGAGCAGCTTCGCCTTCTGCGCGCGCAGCAGCGCGATCTGCGCGATCGTGTCGCGCGTATCGTTGGCGTCGCCCTTCACCGCGCGCGTCCAGCTCGCGTTGAACAAGGCTTCCCGCGTCGCGCGATCCTTGAGCGTCGCCAGTTCGGGCTGCTGCGTCGTGTTCTGCAGCGTCAGCACGTATTTGCCCGCCATACCGCGTGCCTTGGCGGCATCGGCGGCGGCGGCGATCTCGGCATCGGACAGGCCGGCGAGCTTCGCCTTGTCGTCGATCACCAGCGCGCCGGCCTTGGCCGCGGCGAGCAGCTTCTGCTGGAAGGCGGTCTCCAGCGTCGACAGGTCGGCGTTGTATTTGCTCAGCGTGATCTTGTCGGCGGGCGACAGCAACGCGCCGGCGCGGACCATGTTCTGATAGGTCAGCGTCAGCACCTGCAATTGCTCGGGGTCGAGGCCCAGCGTGCTGCGCGCGTCGTACAACGTCTTGACCCGCGCGAACAAGGCGGGGTCGAGGTTGATCGCATCCTGATGCGCGGCGAAGGCGGGGGCGAGGTCGGCCTGCGTCTTCTGCAACGTATCGTCGGTGTTCGCGCCGACGACGCCGTAGAAGGCCATGCTGGCGCGCTCGAGCAGCCGGCCCGAGCGTTCCAGCGCGGCGATCGTATTCTCGAATGTCGGCGCGCTGCGCGCCCGGGTGATCGCGGTGATCTCGGCCCGCTGCGCCGCCATGCCGGCGAGCAGCGCCGGGGCATAGTCGCTGCTCTTGATCCGGTCGAACGGCGGCGCCTGGAGCGGCAGGCTGCTCGGCTGGGCGAACGGGTTGCTCGCGGGCAGCGTCGCCCTGGCGGTGGCGGCAGCCGGCGCGGTTTGCGCGAGCGCGCTGCTCGACAGCAGCATCAACGTGGCAGTGGCGGCAAAAAGACGCATCGAATGTCCCATCTCCGGATAGACCGCCTCTCTCGCACCGGTGCGCGGCCGGATCAATGGCAAGCGACCCGGCACGCCGCTTCGCCGACGCGTCCACGATGAACTTAACCTTTGTTAGACAATCGCTTGCTAGGGCGTGCCTTTCCTAACAGCGCGTCCAGACCGATGATCGATACCCTCGAAGACCATTTCACCACCACCGGCGCGCGCCTGGCGACGCTGCGGCAGGCGTGCACCGCGCCGGTGCCGGACATCGACGCGCTCTGCCGCGCGCGCCACGGGCTGATCGCCGCCAGCCTGACCCGCTCGCGCTATATCCAGACCAGCGTCCTGCCGCGGCTGATCGCCGCAACGCCCGCGCTCGCCGCGCTGCGTGACGAACTCGATCGCGATCTCTCGCACCTGCGATCGGCGATGAGCGCGCATATCGCGCGCTGGTCGGTCGCCGCGATTCGCGACGACTGGCAGGGCTATCGCGAGGCGTCGGCACGGTTTCTGGCGCGCCTCGACGAACGGCTGCGGCGCGAACGGCACGTCCTGCTCCCCGCGCTGCGCGCCCTCGCCTGACGCCGACCGGCAAAGGACCGTCATGTCTCTCAGCGATCATTATACCATCGCCTTCGATGCGCCGACGCGCACGCTGCATATCGTCACCAACGGCTTCTGGTCGCTGCCCGTGACCACGATGTTCAGTGCCGACCTGCTCGCGCGCGGCGCGGCGCTCCGGCTGCGCCACGGCAGCTTCTGCACGCTCGCCGACCTGCGGCAGGCGGCGATCCAGCCGACGCAGGTGATCGACGCGCTCGCCGCGATGATGCCCAAGGCGCTCAAGCTCACCAGCGCGCCGATCGCCGCGGTGGTCGGCTCCAGCCTCGCCAAATTGCAGACCGAACGCTATCTCAGCGCCCCCAATTGCCGCACCTTCCTCGATTACGACGCCGCGGTGGCGTGGATGCGCGAGACGTTCGCCGGCTGACCGCCTTGCATTGCGTGTGACATAATATCATACCGCGCGGATGACGCTACCTGCCGCCACCGCCGCGCGCCTTCCCCGCATCGCCTCGATCGATGCCCTGCGCGGCCTCGTCATCCTGCTGATGCTGGTCGACCACAGCCGCGAATTCTTCTTCGCGCAGGTGCCGGTCGGCGATCCGATCGATCTTCGCACCGTACCGCCGGCGCTCGCCGTCACCCGGCTCGCCGCACATCTGTGCGCGCCGATCTTCGTCGCGCTGACCGGGGTCGCTGCCTGGCTCTACGCCGCGCCGCGCGGCGGCGCGCGCGCGGCCGCCGGCTTCCTCGCCAAGCGCGGCCTGTTCCTGATCGCGCTCGAATGGACGGTGATCAACTTCGCCTGGACGTTCGATCCGACCCCGTCGCTCGTCTATCTGCAGGTGATCTGGGCGATCGGCCTGGCGATGCTCGCGCTCGCCGCGCTCGTCCATCTGCCGCGCGCCGCACTGCTCGCCATCGGCCTCGCTCTCACGCTCGGGCACAATCTGCTCGACCCGATCAGCTTTCCCCCGGGCGCGCCGGGGCATGGCCTGTGGGCGATCCTGCACGATCGCGGGATGATCGACCTGCCCTGGGGCGGGCAGGCGCGCACCTCGTATCCGGTGCTGCCGTGGATCGGCGTGATCGCGCTCGGCTATGCCCTCGGCCCCGTCTTCGCACGCGATACGCCGCCGCGCGACCGTCGCCGCCTGCTCGTCGGCATCGGCGTCGCGGCACTGGCCGCCTTTCTGCTCTTGCGGCTCGTCAATCGCTACGGCGACCCGACGGCGTGGCAGACCCAGCCGGATGCGCTCACCACGATGATCGGCATCCTCAACGTGACCAAATATCCGCCCTCGGCCGATTTCCTGTTGCTCACGCTCGGCCTCGGCGCGGGACTGCTCGCCGCGTTCGAGCATCTGCCCCGGCGGGTCGCCAGCGTGCTGGTCGGCTTCGGATCGGTGCCGCTGTTCGTCTATATCCTCCACCTCTATCTGCTGCATGGCGCCAATCGCCTCGCCGCCGTGCTGACGGGGAGCGCCGGGGCGGTCAGCGTCGGATCGGTCGCCGGCATCTGGCTGGTCGCCGCGTCGGTCGCGCTGCCGTGCTGGTTCGCCGCCCGCGCCTTTGCCGCCTACAAGCGCGCGCATCCCGCCCGGTGGCTGCGCTACCTCTGACATCGACAGAAAGACGTGATTTTTCCGTAGACGCCGGCCGTCATATCCGCATGGTCACCGGGCTTGGAGAGGATGCCGCGATGACCATGACCCGCACCGCGTTCGCCGTGATGGCGACGCTGACCGCCCCTGCGCTCGCCGCCCCGGCGGCCCCCGCCGCGCAGCCGTGGGGCGATGCCGCGCTCGCGCCGGCGCGACGCGTCGCGCTGCTGCTGCCGCAGATGACGCGCGCCGAGAAACTCCGGCTCGTCTTCGGCTATTTCGCCACCGACTTCCCGCCCAAGCAGTTCAAGGCGCCGGCCGAGGCGCGGCTCGGCTCGGCGGGCTACGTCCCCGGCATCCCGCGGCTCGGCATTCCGCCGCAATGGCAGAGCGATGCGGGGATCGGCGTCGCCAGCCAGGGCGCCGCGCCGCGCAAGCGCGAACGCACCGCTCTGCCCTCCAACCTCGCGATCGCGGCGAGCTGGGACATTGCGCTCGCCCGCACCGGCGGCGCGATGATCGGCGCGGAGGCGCGCGCCTCCGGCTTCAACGTGCTGCTCGCCGGCGGCGTCAACCTGACCCGCGAGCCGCGCAACGGCCGCAACTTCGAATATGGCGGCGAGGACCCGCTGCTCGCCGGATCGATCGTCGCCGGCCAGATCGCCGGCATCCAGTCCAACCATATCGTCTCGACGATCAAACATTATGCGGTCAACGATCAGGAGACCGACCGCAACGCCGGCAATGCGGTGATCGACCGCGCCGCGGCGCGGATGTCCGACCTGCTCGCCTTCCAGTTCGCGATCGAGCGCGCCAATCCGGGATCGGTGATGTGCGCCTACAACCGCGTCAACGGCCCCTTCGCCTGCGAGAATCCGTGGCTGCTCGGCGAGGTGCTGCGCCGCGACTGGCAATGGCCGGGCTATGTCATGTCCGACTGGGGCGCGACGCATTCGACCAAGCCGGCGGTCGATGCGGGGCTCGACCAGGAATCGGGCTATCCGTTCGACGATGCGCCGTATTACGGCGCGAAGCTGCAAGCGGCGCTCGCCGACGGCTCGGTCGACGAAGGCCAGCTCGACCGGATGGTCGGGCATATCCTCTATGCGATGTTCGACCACGGCCTGTTCGATCATCCGATCACCGCCGCGCCGCTCGACCTGCCCGATGCGATGCTCGCCGCGCATGCCCGCGTCACCGCCGACACCGCGGCGCAGACGATGGTGCTGCTGCGCAATGAGCAGGCGCTCCTGCCGCTGTCGCCGGCGACGCGATCGATCGCCGTCATCGGCGGCCATACCGACAAGGGCGTGCTCGCCGGCGGCGGCTCGTCGCTCGTCTATCCCAAGGGCGGCAATGCGGTCCCGGGGATCGCGCCGACCGCCTGGCCGGGGCCGGTGATGTATTATCCGTCGTCCCCGCTGGAGGCGATCCGGCGGCAGGCGCCGGGCGCGCGCGTCACCTTCGTCGACGGTACCGACGCCGAGGCCGCGGCGGAGCAGGCGCGCGGCGCCGATGTCGCGATCGTCTTCGCGACGCAATGGGCGGGCGAAGGCATGGACGTGTCGCTCACCCTGCCGGACAATCAGGACGCGCTGATCCGCAGCGTCGCCGCCGCCAATCCCAAGACCGTCGTCGTGCTCGAAAGCGGCGGCGCGGTGCTCACCCCGTGGCGTGACCAGGTCGGCGCCTTGCTCGCCGCCTGGTATCCCGGCACCGCGGGCGGCGCGGCGATCGCCGACGTCCTGTTCGGGCGGACCAATCCCTCGGGCCATCTGCCGATCACCTTCCCCGACCGGCTCGACCAGCTGCCCCGGCCCGGCGAGCCCAAGGCCGGCGACGTCACCTATTCGGAAGGCGCGGCGATCGGCTACAAATGGTTCGATCGCCAGCGTCAGACGCCCGCCTATGCCTTCGGCCACGGCCTGTCCTACACGAGCTTCGCCTATGACGGGCTCAGCGTGGCGAACGACGCCGCCGGCGTGACGGCACGATTCAGGGTCCGCAACACCGGTGCGCGGGCCGGCAAGGCGGTGGCGCAGGTCTATGTCGCCGGCGCGGGATGGGAAGCGCCGAAGCGGCTCGGCGGCTTCGCCATCGCCATGCTCGCCCCCGCCGCCGCGACGACGCTCAGCGTGCCGCTCGACCCGCGGCTGTTCGCGACCTTCGACGAAGGCGCACGCCAGTGGCGGATCGCCGCCGGTCGCTATCAGGTGATGCTCGGCGGGTCGTCGGACGCGCCGGCGCAGACGGTGCAGGTGACGCTCGCCGCGCGCACCCTCCCCGCCGGCTGGCACCCGCCCCGCTGATCAGGTGCACAGCGTCGCGGGCGGCAGCGGTGCGTCGGCGGGCACCGGCTTGCCCGCGGCGCGCGCCGCCGCCTCCAGCGTCGCGGTCGGTCCCGGCTTCGCCGGATCGACCGCGGCGGCGTAGAAGGGGTCCGCCTCCGCCGCGGCGAGCGTGGTGAAGCCGAACCCCATGCTGCGATAGAGCGCGAGCAGCCGCGGTGCCATCCGCGCATCGAACGCGCCGAGGTGGAGCAGCAGGACGTAGGGGATGTCATGTCCCATCGCCGCCTTGGCGAGATCGCGCGAGCGTTGCGCCTGTGCCCGCGCCGCAGCGAGATAGCTCGCCTCGAGCGCCTGCACCGCGCCTGCGTCCTGCTTGGCGGTGCAGCGCGCGAAAGCATCGTTCCACGCATAATCGCCGAAGCTCATCGTCACCGCGGCGATGCGATAGCCGCGCGCCTTGAGTCCGCTGCGCACCGCATCGCGGGTCGCCGCCGCCTGCCCCTCCGCGAGGAAGGGATAGCGGAACCAATGCCAGTCGCCCGTCCCCGCCGCCGCCTTGATCCCTGCCTCGTTGCGGTCGGCGTCGGCGAGGAAGGCGGGGGCGCCGACCTGATCGAGATTGACGTGGCCGAAGGTATGATTGCCGATCGGCAGCCCCGCCCGGCGCCACGCCGCGATCACCTTGCCCGCTTGCGCATCGCCCGCGCCGAAGCCGCCGTTGACGAAGCCGGTCGCCGGGGCGTGCTGCGCGGCGAGCGCGGCGATGATCCGCTGCGCGATGACGAGCCGGTCGCCGCCGACCGGCAGCGGTCCGTGCGCGGGCAGATCGTCGAAGGTCAGCGCGATCTGCGGCGCACGCGCCGGCGCGGGGGGCGGCGTCGCGCCCGTCGTCAGCATCGCCGCCACGGCTGCGATCAGCCCCCATCCGCGCATCTGCATCCCCTCGTCACGGCGCGCCCGTCGCGGCCTGTCGCCGATGGGTTCCGCATCGCCGCGCGACTGTCAATCGATAGTCAGCCGATCACCGATCGCTGCCCGGAATTGAGCACCTGCGCGGCATGGACGGTCGCTTCCTTGATCCGGCCGGACAGCGATTTCACCTCATTGGCGACGACCGCGAACGTATTGCCGTGATTACCGGCCCGCGCCGCCTCGATCGCCGCGTTGAGCGCGAGCATCGAGGTCTGCTTGGTCACCGCATTGATGTCGTCGACGATCGTCGACAGCTCGGCGAGCGTGCTTTCATGCGCGGCCCGACGCGCCTCCGCCTCGACGCGGAAGCGCTGCGCGCGCTCCGCCTCGCTGCGTTCCGCGACGCGCATCGCGGTGACGTCGGTCGCCGCCTTGATGATCTTGACGATCCGCCCGTCGGCGTCGCGAATCGGACTATAGGTCGCCTGAAGATAGACCGCGCGGCCGTCGCGCGTGCGGCGACGGAATTCCTCCTGGGCGAAATTGCCCGAACGCAACGCTTCCCAGAAGGCGGCATAAGCGGCGGAGTCGCGATCCTCGTCGAAGCAGAACAGCGAATGATGCCGCCCGACGATCTCGGCGAGCGGATAGCCCATCACGGTGAGCAGATTGGCGTTGGCGGCGGTGATCAGCCCGTCCGGCGTCATCTCCAGCCAGCATTGCGACCGGTCGATCGCCTCGAGCTTGGCGCGATGCTCGATCCCGTCACCCACCTCGCGATCGGCGCGGGCCAGCGCCGCGCCGTTGAGCAGGACGGAGTTTTCCAGCGCGTACAGGCTGTAGAGCGCATGGGTCAGGCGCGCCAGCCGCATCGGATCACCGGCCAGCGCCCGGCACAGCCGATGGTGCCGCGCGTGATAGCTGCGCAGCAGCCCGGCGGTGAAGGCGATCTCGGTGGCGCGATCCTGGCTGCTCGCCCGCCCGCGCCGGATCATCTTGGCGATCAGCGCCGGGGTGAGCCCCTCGGTGAACTTGCGCTCGGTATAGCGGATGTCGCGCGCGATCAGCGTCGCCAGTTGCTCCGCACCGATCCGATAGGGCGTCGTCGCGCCGCCGAACGGCGCCCAGAAGCGCGTGACGTCGTCGGCGATGTCGGCGCGGATCAACGGCCAGATCTCGCGCAGCTCGGCGTCGAGCGTGCCCTCCGGATCGAAGGCGCGGCGCAGCACCTCGACACCGTCCTCGTTGAAGTGGGAATGCTGTAAGTCGTTCATCTCGCTCGCCATATGCGAGCACGTGCTAACCTAGATAAACCCAATATGGCGTTAAGACCGCGTCGCTCACCGTGCCCGGATGAACGCCGCGGCATCGCGCAGCACCGCGGCGCGTCCGCGCAGCGGCGGCGCGATGGCAAGCAGCAGGCCGACATGGCCGATGCCGGCATACCGCTGCAGCATGACCGGCACGCCGCCGGCGCGCAGCCTGGCGGCGAGCGCCTCGCTGTTGCGCGGCCGCACGACCGTATCGTCGTCGCCGACGAGCAGCAGCGCGGGCGGATCGCCCGCCCCGGCCCATGTCACCGGCTGTGTCTCGGCCGGGCGCGGCCAGTCGCCGAACGCGGCACGGCTCGCCTCGACGTCGAACGGCGCGAAATCATAGGGACCGGCGAGCCCGACCAGCCCCTTGATCGCGCCGCGCTCCGCCCCCAGCCAGCGCGCGTCGACCGCGAGCATCGCCGCGATATAGGCGCCCGCCGAATGTCCCATGACGACGATCCGCGCAGGATCGCCGCCATAGGCCGCGGCATGCGCGACGCTCCACCGCACCGCCGCCGCGCCATCTTCGACGAAGGCGGGATAGCGGACCTGCGGCACCAGCCGGTAATCGGGGATGACGACGACGAACCCCTGCGCCGCCAGCGCCTTGCCGACGAAGGCATAGCCGCTGCGCGTGCCGCTGTTCCAGCTGCCGCCGTAGAAGAAGACGACGACCGGTCGGCGCGCGCCGTCGCGGATCCGCGGCGCATAGACATCGAGCCGCTGCCGCGCCGCCGCCCCATAAGCGACGCCCGCCGCGACCCGCCGCGTGCCGCCGTCCTTCGGCACCAGAGTATCGAACAGCCCGAGCGGCGAACAGGCGGCCAGCAGCGCCGCGCCGGCGAGGGCGAAGGGGCTGCGGATCACGACTGCACCCGGCATACCGGAGGCAGGCGCCATCCGGCGGCATCGAGGATCTGCACAGCGTCGATCGGCATCTCCCTCCCATAGCGAGCCCGCGGCGAAAACGATATGCTGCCGACGCGAGCAGCGCTGCTGCCCGATTAAGACGGCACAGGATGCGGCCATGTAGCGCCGCTGTTACAAAGTACAGCGCTCCCTCCTGCAACACTTCAGCGCGGATGCATCGGACATATCCCGGTCCGATCCTGCAACGCCCGGACCTCACGGGACATTCTGGCGACATGGCAGGCCGTCAAAGGCTCCGGCTCCTTGCGAAAGCCGTGTATGCCGCCGATCCGACATTCGACCCTTGCCGCGCTGATCTGCGCGAGCGCGCTGATGACCCCGACGATTGCCGCCGCACAGACCGTCGTGCCCGCGCCGGTACGGCTGATCAAGACGTTGCGCGTCGAAGGGGCGCAGCGCATCGAGCCGGAGACGGTGGTCTCCTACACCAAGCTGCGCGTCGGCATCCCCTACACCGCCGAGACGCTCGACCAGGCGCTCAAGGACCTGCAGGCCTCCGACCTGTTCGTCGACTTCTCGATCGCCGGCGTCGAAACCGGCGACATCGTGCTGCGCGTGCGCGAGAACCCGATCATCAACCGGGTCATCATCGAGGGCAATAAAGCGCTGAAAAGCGACAAGATCACCAAGGAGATCAAGCTCGCCCCGCGGCAGATCTTCACCCGCACCGCGGTCCGCCAGGATGTGTCGCGGATCATCGAACTCTACCGCCGCCAGGGCCGCTTCGCCGCGGTGATCAGCCCGAAGATGGTCAGCCTCGACCAGAATCGCGTCGACGTGGTGTTCGAGATCACCGAGGGCCCCAAGTCCAAGGTCCGCCAGATCAACATCATCGGCAATACGGTGTTCAGCGACGCCAAATTGCGCAGCGCCATGGTGACCAAGGAATCGCGCTGGTTCCGCTTGCTGTCGTCGAACACCAGCTACGATCAGGACCGGCTCAACTACGACCAGCAGAAGCTGCGCCAATTCTACCTGACCGAAGGCTATGCCGATTTCCGCGTCACCAGCGCGGTGGCGGAACTCACCCCCGACAAACGCGACTTCATCATCACCTACGTGGTCGAGGAAGGGAAGCGCTACACGTTCGGCGACGTCACCGTCGACAGCGAGATCCGCGACTTCGACAGCACGAAACTCGCCGCGTCGCTGCCGATCAAGAAGGGCGACTGGTACAATGCCAAGCTCGTCGAAAATTCGGTCGACCAGCTGAGCGAGGCGGCCGGGCTGTTCGGCTATGCCTTCACCGACGTGTCGCCCGATTTTCAGCGCGATCCCGACACGCTGACGATGGGGATGAACTTCCACATCGCGCAGGCGCAGCGCACCTATGTCGAGCGGATCGACATCAACGGCAACACGCAGACCCAGGACAAGGTGGTCCGCCGCGAGATCCGCCTGGCGGAAGGCGACGCGTTCAACAGCTTCCAGGTCAAGCGCTCGCAGGATCGCATCAACAGCCTCGGCTTCTTCCAGGACAAGATGGAGATCAAACAGGTCCCCGGCTCCGCCGCCGATCGCGTCGTCCTCCAGACCAACGTCGAGGAGAAGAGCAGCGGCGAGCTGCAATTGTCGGTCGGCTATTCCAGCCTGGAAAGCTTCATCGCCCAGGCGAGCGTCACGCAGCGCAATTTCCGCGGCAAGGGCCAGGAATTGCGGCTAAGCGCGAGCGTCTCCTCCTATGCCAAGTCGGTCAATGCCGGCTTCACCGAACCCTATCTGTTCGACACCAACATCGCGCTCGGCGGCGACATCTTCCGCCGCGACTACAGCTCGTACAGCACGTCGACCAGTTCGAGCAGCTCCGCCTATGAACAGGTGATCACCGGCTTCCAGATCCGCGCCGGCATGCCGCTCAACGAATATTGGTCGCTGTCGGCGCGCTACGGCCTGTCCTACGATCAGGTCACGCTCGACGCCGACACGTATTATACCAACGGGGTGTGCGATACGGCGATCGCCGGCACCTATCTGTGCGATGCGGTCGGCAGCCGCTGGACCTCGTCGGTCGGTTATTCCTTGCTCTTCGACAGCACCAACAGCCGGCTGCGCCCGACCCGCGGCCGCCGCGTCACCTTCAGCCAGGATTTCGCCGGCCTGGGCGGCGACACGCGCTATATCCGCACCACCGCCAACGCCTCCCAATATGTCGACCTGGGATCGAACTTCGTCTTCACCGCCCATGCCGAGGGCGGCTATATCAAGGGGCTGGGGCAGGACGTGCGGCTGACCGACCGTTTCTACCTCGGCGATCCGCAGATGCGTGGCTTCGACATCCGCGGCGTCGGGCCGAGCGTGACGCGCAGCTATTACGATACGTCGACGGTGCCGGCGACGGTCACCGACAGCAGCACGACGACACGCACCGCGCTCGGCGGCACCGCTTATTACCAGACGCGGTTCGAACTCGAACTGCCGCTCGGCGCCGGCGCGCGCGAGCTCGGCCTGCGGCCGTCGATCTATCTCGATGTCGGCGCTGTGTTCGGCGGGACCAAGCCGACGCTGGTCGATACCTGCGCGGTCGCCAATGCCGCCGCGACCGCCTGCGTCGCGGGCACGCGGCAATATACCAACAGCGCCGGCGAGTTGCTCTATCTCGACAGCAGCGGCGCGACGACGACGACCAACACCGGCACCGCTTATACCTATACGCTCGGCAGCTATCGTGAGACCTATAGCGGCAATACCGCGCGGCCGCGTGTGTCGCTCGGCGTCGGCGTCAACTGGACCTCGCCGTTCGGGCCATTGCGCATCGATCTCGCCAAGGCGCTGGTCAAGTCACCGGGGGACGACACCAAGCTGGTGACGTTCAACGTCGGCGGGTCGTTCTAGGCGGAACGACCCGTCGCGCGTCACGAATCGGCACGTCCCCGATGCGATGATGCGGCACTGCAACATCCTGACATTTCGCTGACAAGCCAGCTTGCCAGATCATCGCAACGTAACGGCTCCGGCCGGGCCATCGCTGATCAGGACATGAACCATGACGAATGACACGCCCCCGCTCGGCCGCGCCGCCACCCCGCCGCCCGGCGCGGTGCCGCCCGACGCGCCGGCGGTGGTGATCGTCGACCAGGACGCCGGCGTGACCGCCGCGCTGGCGGAGATGCTACTCGACAACGGCATCGGCGCGACGGCGGTGGCGAGCACGCATGCCCTGCTCGATCATCACCGGCTGCACCGCTGCGACGTCGTCATCCTCGACATGGCGGCCTGCGGCGACGGCGGACTGTCGGTGATGCGCTCGCTCACCGACGGACAGCGCAGCCCGGCGATCATCGTGATGACCAGGCTCGCCACCGAGGTCGACCGGATCGTCGCGCTCGAAATGGGCGCCGACGATTGCGTCGCGCGGCCGATCAGCCCGCGCGAGATGCTGGCGCGGGTGCGCGCGGTGCTGCGGCGGCGCAACCGGCTGTCGCGCGACGGCGTCCGCCCGATCGCGTCGACCGCGCTGCCGCCGGTCGAGGTCGCCTGCTTCGCCGGCTGGGCGTTCGACGTGCGGTCGCGCCGGCTGGTGTCGCCCGCCGGCGAGCCGGTGCCGCTGACCAACGGCGAATTCGGCATGCTCGCCACCTTCGTCACCGCGCCGCAGACGGTGCACAGCCGCGAGGAGCTGGTGCGCGCCTATGGCCGCGAATGGGGCAATCCGCATGATCGCTCGATCGACGTCAACCTCAGCCGCCTGCGTCGCAAGCTCGCGCTGCATGCCCGCGACGAGCTGATCCGCACGGTGCGCAACGGCGGCTATCTGTTCGTACCGATCGTCCATTATCGCCGCCCGGGCGAGACGGCGCTGGCGAATTAGGAAAATTGCAACAGGATTCGGATGTGGTCGCGGACATGCCCGCGAAATTCCGGGGACATGTTGCCCACATACAACAGTCTTCAGCGGCATGATTGCCCGCCCCCCCCCTCGTCCAGGACCCTTGCGATG